>NZ_JBHVWM010000001.1:0-302822 GCF_042882245.1 Leifsonia sp. NPDC058230
CAACACGCCGTCTCGCCAGCGCGCGAGGCGGCGTGTTGCGACCCCTCGATGCGATTCGGGAGGGCGGCGCGCATCCGGAAGCGGTCAGCAGCGGCCACGGGCGGCGCGATCGGTGAGAATAGTCTCATGACCGCATCCCGCGAAGAGGTCGTGCTGCTCGCCGACGACGGCACGCCGATCGGCGTTGCGGACAAGGCGACCGTCCACACCGCCGACACTCCCCTGCACCTCGCGTTCTCGTGCCACCTCTTCGACGGGGATGGGCGCATCCTCGTCACACGGCGCGCACTCGAGAAGCGCACCTGGCCGGGCGTCTGGACGAACTCGTTCTGCGGGCACCCCGCCCCCGGCGAGGCGATGGACGACGCCATCGTGCGCCGGGCCGCGGAGGAGCTGGGCGCCACGATCGAGAACCTCACCGTGGTGCTGCCGGACTTCCGGTATCGCGCGGTGGACGCATCCGGGATCGTCGAGCACGAGGTCTGCCCGGTGTACACCGCGACCATCGCCGGCGGCCTCGACCCGGTGGCGTCCGAGGTTCTGGAGTGGGAGTGGGTCGACGCGCGCATCCTCCTCACCGCAGTGGATGCGACGCCCTGGGCATTCAGCCCGTGGCTCACTCTTCAGCTGCCGGCACTCTACGAGGACCGGGCGCTCGAAGCTTCGGATCAGCTGTGAGCAGACCTCATAATTTCCACCTGTGTAATTGACTGTGGATAACTAGTCACGACATATGCGGGAGAGGGCATAGCGGGGGGATATTCGGCAGCTCGGACCAGACGAGGAGCAGTGGATGAAAGTCACCGACACCAGCGACCTGTGGTGGAAGAGCGCCGTCATCTACTGCCTTGATGTGGAAACGTTCATGGACTGGAACGGGGACGGCATCGGTGATCTCGACGGGCTGGCGCACCGCCTCGACTACCTCGCCGAGCTCGGCGTCACCTGCCTCTGGCTCATGCCGTTTTACCCGACCCCCGACCGGGACGACGGCTACGACATCACCGACTTCTACGGGGTCGACGGCCGTTTGGGCCATCACGGGGACTTCGTCGAGGTCGTGCGGATCGCCCGCGACCGCGGTATGCGGATCATCGTCGACCTGGTCGTCAACCACACCTCTGACCAGCACCCGTGGTTCAGAGCCGCACGTTCATCGCGCACCTCGCCTTTTCGCGACTACTACGTGTGGCGGGACGAGCCGCCGAAGAAGCAAGGGGCGCCGGTCTTTCCCGACAAGGAGACCAGCGAATGGCAATGGGATGAGAAGGCGGGCCAGTACTACCAGCACGTCTTCTACCGGCAACAGCCCGACCTGAACATCACCGATGAGACCGTGCGCGACGAGATCGCGAAGGTGATCGGCTTCTGGCTCGAGCTCGGCGTCTCCGGCTTCCGCGTCGACGCCGTACCGTTCCTTCTGCAGACCGACGGCATCGTCGACGGAGCCCGTCGTCTGCCTGACCCGCACGAGTACCTGCGGTCGCTGAGGTCGTTCGTGGGACGTCGAAGCGGAGACGGCATCCTGCTCGGCGAAGTGAACCTGCCGCGCCAGGATCAGGCGCTGTTCTTCGGCGGGGATGCGGGGGACGAACTCACCATGCAGTTCGACTTCATCGCGATGCAGAACCTCTACCTCTCGCTCGCCCGCAAGGATGCGCGTCCGCTGACCGAGGCGCTGCTCTCGCGTCCCGGCGGATCGCCCGACATCCAGTGGGCGAACTTCGTGCGCAACCACGACGAACTCACGCTCGACAAGCTCACCGACGACGAACGCGAGGAAGTCTTCGCCGCATTCGGGCCCGAGGAGCGGATGCAGGTCTACGGGCGCGGACTGATCCGGCGGTTGCCTCCCATGCTCGACGGCGACCCCCGCCGAATCCGCATGGTCTACAGTCTGCTGTTCTCGCTGCCGGGAACTCCCGTGCTGTTCTACGGTGAGGAGATCGGGATGGGCGAGAATCTCGACCTCGAAGGCCGGATGGCCGTGCGTACCCCGATGCAGTGGAACTCCGGCAAGAACGGAGGGTTCTCCGCTGCACGTCCCTCACGTCTGCGAAACGCAATGACCACCGGCGGGTTCGGACCCGAGCACATCAACGTGGCCGACCAGCGCAGAGATCCCGACTCGCTGCTGAGCTTCGTGCAGACCCTCATCCGTCACTACCGCAATGCGCGAGAGCTCGGCTGGGGCGCGTTCGAGGTGATCGATCAGCCCGACGTCGCCGTCCTCGCGCACCGGCTCACGTGGGGCGACCGATCGGTGGTCTTGCTGCACAACTTCGCACCGGATGCCACCGAGGTGCCGATCACAGCGAAGAACGTCGACGGGGGCGCGCATCTCTCCGACCTCTTCACGGGCGAAGTGCTCTCGTTGACAGCGACCGGAAAAGCAGCGATTCCGCTCGACGGCTACGGCTATCGCTGGCTTCGCGTGCATCCGGCGGGCGAGCGGTCGCAGTACTAGCCGACGCGAACGGCGTCGATCTCCTGTTCCAGCCACCAGGTCTTGCCCTCGTCGTCGGAGACCCAGCCCTCCCAGTGGAACGAGTCGGCGGTGATGCCGCTGAAGTTCCAGCGGATCGGGCGTCCGTCCGTCTGTGTGCCGTCCTGCCGGATGCCATCACGGTGGTGGCCGTTCGCCACGAGGGTGCAGAAGTGGTTGGCGACCGCACCGAACCAGCTGACGCGCCAGGCGCCGAGCACGGGGTCGTAGACGCGAACCGTCGTGCCCTTCGACTCGAGTACGGACGGGTCGGATGCGCTCGGCGCGATCAGCACATCCTGAACCGCCCGGCCGCCCAGCGTAAAGGCGAAGATCCAGTCGTTGGCGAACTCGGACCAGGCGCCGGACTCCTCGTCGAGGAACCGGCCCTCAGCACGCCAGGACCCGACCAGCTGGCCGAACAGGTGCATCCGTTGCGGCCGAACCGGGGTCGGACCCGAGGCGATGAGCGCCCGTGCGAACGCTTCCGTGGATGAGTCGCTCATTGCTCTGCCCTCCGGGTCGGGGTGATGGATGCGCGGGCCGGGTCAGTCGCCGGGACGTCCCGCATCCGACGTGGCCACATCCGTGCGATGGAAGTTGAGGTACGACCGCGACGCGGTCGGACCGCGCTGGCCCTGGTAGCGCGAGCTGTACTCGCTCGAGCCGTATGGCTTCTCGGCCGCCGACGACAGCCGGAAGAAGCACATCTGCCCGATCTTCATGCCCGGCCACAGCTTGATCGGCAGCGTCGCCACGTTGCTGAGCTCCAGGGTGACGTGCCCCGAGAATCCGGGGTCGATGAAGCCGGCCGTGGAGTGCGTCAGCAGCCCGAGGCGGCCGAGGCTGCTCTTACCTTCCAGGCGCGCGGCGACGTCGTCGGGCAGCGACACCAGCTCGAAGGTCGACCCGAGCACGAACTCGCCCGGGTGCAGGATGAAGGGCTGGTCGGGGTCGACCTCGACGAGGTGCGTGAGCTCGGGCTGGTCCTCGGCGGGGTCGATGAACGGGTACTTGTGGTTGTCGAACAACCGGAAGTAGCGGTCGAGCCGCACATCGATGCTCGACGGCTGGATCATCACGGGCTCGAAAGGCTCGAGGGCGATGCGTCCCGCAGAGAGCTCGGACTTGATATCGCGATCAGAGAGAAGCACATTCGTAGCCTACTGGGCGCACATTCGCTGTGAGGATGCCCATTTCTGCATGCCTTCGCCGCGCGCGGACGGACAATAAGGGGGAGCGACGTCGAGATCCTCCCGACGCCATGGAGATGAGTCTCATGGTTGTGTTCTATGTCGTGCTCGCGATTGTGGTGGTCATCGCGATCATCCTGTTCTTCATGTCGGTGCGCGTCGTCAAACAGTACGAGCGCGGAGTGGTGCTGCGTTACGGCAGACTGCACGGCACGAGAGAGCCCGGGCTCCGCTTCATCATCCCGATCGTGGATGTGATGCATCGCGTCTCCCTGCGCATCGTGACCCTGCCCATCCAGTCGCAGGGCATCATCACGCGCGACAACGTCAGTGTCGGCGTCTCGGCGGTCGCCTACTACCGCGTCGTCGACCCGGTGAAGTCGGTGCTCGCGATCGAGAGCGTGGAGGGGGCGATCAATCAGATCGCGCAGACGACTCTGCGCAAGGTCGTCGGCCAGCACACGCTGGACGAGACGCTCGCCGAGACCGACGCCCTCAACGTGAACATCCGCGAGATCCTCGACCTGCTCACGCTGGACTGGGGCGTCGAGGTCACACTCGTCGAGCTGAAGGACATCCTGCTGCCCGACGAGATGAAACGCGCCATGGCCAAGCAGGCGGAGGCCGAAAGGGAGAAGCGGGCGAAGATCATCGCGGCGCAGGGCGAGTCGCTCGCAGCGGCGGCGCTCGGCGATGCGTCGGACACGATGATGGCGCATCCGCTCGCCCTCCAGCTGCGCAATCTTCAGAGCCTCGTCGAGATCGGCGTCGACAAGAACACGGTGGTCGTGTTCCCGGCGCCGCTGATGAGCACGATCGGGGAGCTGGGATCGTTCCTGGCTCGAGAGGGCACGGCGAGTCTCGGGTACTCGCCGTCCCTCGCGGGGACGCCGGTCGGGACCCCGGCCGTCCCCGAACCCGGCGGAACGGCGCAGGGGGTCGAAGCCGACCGGCCGGCGGCCGCTCCGGCTGCTGCGCCGGAGCCGGTCCAGCCTGCCGCCCCGGTTCCGTCGTTGCCGGATGCGGCCTGAGGGCGAATACTGGGCGCTGACGCGAGGAGGCGCCCATGGAGATCCTTCAGGTAGCTCAGCACGCAGACGACCTCGACAGAGCGGCGGCGTTCTACGAACTGCTGCTCGGCGGGCCGCCCGCCGCCCGATTCGACCCGCCGGGTCTGGTGTTCTTCAACGTCGGGATCTCACGCCTGCTGCTCGAGCAGAGCGCGCCGTCGGCGCTGGTGTACTTCCAGGTCGAGAACGCGGCCTCGCGGGTGGCCGAGCTGCGCGCATCCGGAGTCAGAATCGTCGACGAAGCGCACGTGATCTTCAGCCACACCGACGACACGCTCGGCCCGGCGGGGACGGATGAGTGGATGGCGTTCATCGAGGACAGCGAAGGCAACACGGTCGGCCTCGTCAGCCACGAGCCGCGCCACGACCCGTAGCCGCGCGGGCGGCGCCGGTGCCGCGGCCCGCGAGTACACGAATTCTCCGCGGACTCGGCGGTTTTTGGGCGACTTTGCGCGGACTGGGCAGGTAGTTTTGGCGGACTCGGCGGGTGCGGCGGACTCGGCGGGCTCGGCGGCGTTCTGGAATTCGCAGAAGGTTTCGCTAGGATGGTCGCACGCCTTCCGGGGCGAAACGCGAGTGTAGTTCAATGGCAGAACTTCAGCTTCCCAAGCTGATAGCGCGGGTTCGATTCCCGTCACTCGCTCCACCACAGACCAGTCACGTACACCTGCAAAGGTCGGTGTGACCCACTTCGATTCTTGTCACTAACACGTCACCGGATGTCGCGCTTTTGCCGAAACTGTGGGACTCGGAATCTGGAAACCGCCCAGTCGAGCATTTTCCCGGATAGCAAAGCTATTCTTGCTTCGCACGACCGAGCCGGCTTCCGACGGGTCGGGATTCGTGAGCGCATCGCCCTTATGACCTACGGACCGTACGAAGGTTCATGGCGCGACACTGTGTTGGTCGAACGTCGAAGCAGCCGCTGAACCCTACTGAGCTGTTTGAGAGTGGTCGCCACGCCAAAACGACGCGATCAAGAAGTCGCAACGCCTGCACGCGTAGACCCCGTGTAGACAATGCCGTGCCGCCACCGCTGATCGTGGGGTACTTGCAGTAGCGCCCAGGGGGCGCTTGGAACTCAAGCGAAGGAGACTTCGATGACGAGAGGACGACTAGAAGCGTTCAGCGACAGCGTGCTGGCTGTGGCCATCACGCTGCTTGTGCTCGATCTCAACGTGAACCCGGGCTCACCGCAGAGCTTGGCGGCGCAGCTCGTGACAGAGTGGCCGTCCTTCGCTGCCTACCTGGTGAGCTTCCTCGTCATCGGCTTGATCTGGGTGAACCATCACGAGGTAGTTCAGCTCGCAGACCATGTGGATCGGCTGCTCCTCTTCTACAACTTACTGCTGCTGATGTGGGTGACCAGTTTGCCGTTCACCACCGCGACACTTTCGGGATACCTTGCGCACGGGGACGCACAGGATGTTCGGATTGCGGTGTTGCTTTACGGCGCGTCGATGACGGGAATGGCTGTCGGCTTCTGCCTTCTCTTCGTCCGAGTAAGCCGCCCCGAAAGCACGAAGGCTAAGAAGTGGTCAGCGGCGCGCATCACGAGCGTCGCGCGATTCGGGGCCGGAATCGTGCTATACCCGGTGGTCACACTCGTCGGACTGTTCAACGCGCCACTCATGCTGGGGATCTATGGCGCCGTCGCCATCTACTACATGTTCAACCAGACCGGGGCCGTCGGCCGGCGACAGCGCCCAGACCACTGACCGGCACGCCACGCGGCGACCAATCCCGCTTCATTGGCGGCCGGCTCTACCGCCTGCCGCAGTTGATCTCACCACAGGACGATGGAACGCCGGGTCTACCTGCCGTAGGTCGCGAGGATGGCCCCGGTCGATGTGGGCTCGCATTCGATCAGCCTGAACGAGTGGAGGAATTCGTCGTCCGCGAACAAGCGTTTCCCACCGCCGACGACGACGGGATCGATCATCAGGCGTAGCTCGTCGATCAGTTCCAGACGGAGGAGCGTCTGAAAGAGCCCGGGGCTGCCGATGATGAGGATGTCCTGACCGTCTTGATCTTTCAGATCTGCCACAGCAGTTGCAACGTCGCCGGCGATGAGGGTTGTGTTGACCCAGTCCAGCGGCTCGCCCAGTGTGCGGGAGACCACGAACTTTGGTCTGGTATTCAGCGGCTCGGCCAAGACCTTCTCCTCTGCGGAGGCGCTCGGCCAGTGTGCGGCGAAGACGTCGTATGTCCCTCGACCAAAGAGGTACGCCCCGGCTTTCGTCACGCTCTCGACCACGCGGCCGAGGGAGGCGTCTTCGAGATATCGGGCGTGCCATCCGCCGTGTTCGAACCCTCCGCTGATGTCTTCGTCCGGGTAGCTCGGCGCCTGAACCACTCCATCCAAGGTCACCCACTCCGTCGCAATAAGTCGTCGCATCCTGGCCCCAAAAGCTTTCTCGGCTGTGCCTCAGCCCTAGTGCTGAGGATGGTCGCATCCAGTCCGATGCGCAACAGCTGTGGGGACTCAGCGCGGCGCGGATGAGAGGCGTCGCGCAGGAGTGATCGCAATCCCCCTTCATTCAGTCCCGGGTGAGCACGTTTGCCACGCGATCTGCGGCGGAGAAGATGAGCGCAAAGCCGTATTTCTGCCTGACAACAGCGCCCCATCTGCGTGCTCGGAGCGGTGTTCGTCAAGACGGAAAACAGTGCCAACGCCGATTCCCTTCGCGCGCGCAGATGATTCACGGAGGACGACGCCAGATAACCGACACGCGAACGCATGGGCCTAGGATCAAGGCACCCAAGCCTCGCTCAAGAAGAGTGTCAACGCTGTACACCACAGTTTGTTGTTGGGCCTCCAGCGTTCAGACCTGAAAGGGCTTGCTTCGATGCCCACGCTCTTGCAAATAGACTCTTCAGCCTCGGGCACGCGATCGCGTTCCCGCATGATCACGGCAGAATTCGCGGACGCGTGGCGCACGCTGAGCCCCGATCACGTTGTTGCGAAGCGGGACCTCCACGTGGAACAGCCGCCGCATCTGCCTTCATCATCCCTTCATTGGCCAGCCGGTGTCATTCCCGGATCACGTGAGCCAACCTGGGAGACGCGGCAGCAACAATACATTCGTGAGGTCATCGACGCGGACGTCCTGCTCGTCGCGGTCCCCATGTACAACTACTCGATGCCATCAACGCTCAAGGCGTGGATTGATCACATTCACGTCCCAGGTGTGCTCGCCGGCCTGCCAACGGACCAACTGCCATTGAGAAACAAGCCTGCCGTACTCGTATCGACCAGGGGTGCCGCGTATGGCGGTTCGGACAACCCGCCGGACTGGGACCACGGAACCGCGGCGGTGGAGATCGTGCTCGCCCAATCAATGGGCATGAATACTCACCGGATCGTCGCGCATCTCACTCTCGCGGATGACCTGGAAGCGCTTGCCAACAGACGCGAGGAGGGGCGCCAATCGCTTGAGAACGCGCTTGCCGAAGCACGACGGCTCGCCACTCAGCTTGGGGGGTTCTCGACACCTGCCTGACCCCACGACGTCGCAGACGACGCGAGTCAGGCCCGAGCGAACGAGCGCGATTGGGAGAGCCGACACGCCGACGACCGGCACCCCTGTGCATTCGCTGGCGGGACCCTAACGGATGACCGTGTAGCGGAGAATGCTCAGACCCTCCCCAACAGCCCGGGTGTCACGGAGATGGAGGGAAGTCTTTTTGCTGGTCTCGCCGAAGAGGCGTTCGCCGCTGCCGAGAATCACTGGGAAAACGACGAGCCGCAACTCATCGACGAGATCATGCTCCAGAAGCGTCCGCACGAGCTGGCGGCTGGCATAGACCACGATCTCGCCCTGCACCTCCTCTTTCAGCTTGGAGACCTCGGCGACGGCGTCGCCGTGCAGGACCACCCCGTTCCTCCACACTGGGGCGACGAGCGTCGAGGACACGACGTACTTCGGGAGGCTATTGAGCCGGTCGGGCCATTCGCCCTTCGCGGCGTTCCATCGAGTGCCGAAGTACTCGTCGCTTCGCCGACCCAGCAGCAGTGCATCGGCGCCGAGCGCCTCCTGATACTCCACGCCTGCCCAAGCTCCGCGGTCGTTGCCCATGTACTGTTCGAACCAGCCCCCGTGAACGAATCCCTCCTCACCGGTCGGGTCCTCCACCACTCCATCGAGCGACACGTTCTCACTGATGACGATCTTTGCCATTGCACTTTCCTCTCATTGTCGGTGACATGTACGAACGTCGATCGACGCGTACAGACGAGATAGACACCGCAGCATCCGCGAACTGGGCGACGATCGACCGCCCAATTCACGCAACCAGCGGTGTCCATACAGAGTCGACGCGCGCCCGGCGCGAACACGAACCAGAGGATGCGATGATGACAACCGTGACGACGGATCTGATCACGAGAGCACGGGCCGGCGACGGCGACGCGTTCCGTCAGATGACCGAGCCGCACCTGCGCGAGCTCAAGGTGCACTGCTATCGGATGCTCGGATCGATCCACGACGCCGAAGACGCCCTACAGGACACGCTGTTCACGGCCTGGCAGGGTCTCGACGGATTCGAGGGGCGCGCCTCGTTGCGGACGTGGCTCTACCGCATCGCCACCAATCGATGCCTGAATATGCGTCGCTCCACCAACCGGCGCATGGCGAAAGAGTGGAATGTGCCAGGGGTGGTTCCGCCGGAACCGACCCGGCTCGGTGAGGTGGTCTGGCTCGAGCCATACCCGGATGCTCTTCTCCACGGCGCGGTCCCCCAGCCGCTGGGGCCGGAGGCTCGCTATGAGCAGACGGAGTCGATCTCGATCGCCTTCGTCACCGCCCTGCAGCTGTTGCCGCCACGCCAGCTTGCCGTGCTCATCCTGCGCGACGTGCTCGGATTCCCCGCGCGCGAGGCAGCCGACATCCTCGACACCACCGTCGAATCGGTCACCAGCGCCCTGAAACGGGCGCGAGCCACCCTTCATCGACGGCGTTCAGCCGACTCGAGAGAGCTTGCTCCCGCTGCCGGCTCGGCGGCGGAGGAAGCGATTGTGGCGAAGTTCGTCACGGCCTACGAGTCCGGCGATCTCGACGGCCTTGTTGCACTCCTCACCGATGACGTCTTCATGTCGATGCCGCCTATGCCCTTCGAGTACGAGGGACGCGTACTCGTTGGCGAATTCTGCGCGCTGCTCTTCGGCGGCGGCCGCACCTTCCGGCTGGTACCAACACGGGCAAACGGCCAGCCGGCATTCGGTCTGTACGCCCGCCCATCCACCGACCCGCGAGGCCCGAGTCACGGGAGCGGGTTCATCGTGCTCACCCTCATTGGCGAGCAGATCTCCGCGATGTCCCGCTTCGAGAGCAGCGTGCTCCCACTCTTCGGCCTGCCCGAGGCCCTACCCGAGCTTCGTACGTGAGTCCGTTCGACGGACTCGCGTAGCCGAGGACAGCAACCCACGAGCGCGCGCGTCCCAACGGGTCAGCGGGGCGGCGCAGTGCTCTCGCGTACCTTCAGCTCGGGCTCGATGAGAGGGATCGTCTGCGGGGATTCGCCGCGCAGGGTGCGCAGCACACTCGCGACGGCTCGGCGGCCGACCTCCGTGAAGTCGAGCCGCACGGTCGTCAGGGCGGGCTGGAAGAACGGGGATTCGTCGCGGTCGTCGAAGCCGACAATGCTCACGTCTCCGGGAACAGAGAGGCCGCGCTCGGCGAGCGCCTTCATGAGGCCGAGGGCCATCGCGTCGTTGATCGCCAGGACAGCCGTGATCGAGCGGTCGGCGGCGATCTCGATGCCGGCGCGGTAGCCGGACTCCGCCGACCAGTCCGGGGACTCGAATTCGAGGGGCGTGACCCGGCCGGCGAGGGCGAGTTCGGTCTGCCAGCCGCGCCGGCGTGCCTCCGAGGCCATCCATCCGACCGGACCACCGACGAAATGGACGGTCTCGTGGCCGAGGTCGAGCAGGTGCCGGGTGGCCAGCTGAGCACCGAGCGTCTCGTCGACGGACACGGTCGACGGCCCGGCCGGCGATCCTTGTTCGAACCGCACGACCGGCACATCCGAGTCGAGCCGGTGCAGTACCTCCCTGGCCGCCGTCATCGGAGCCAGGACCACGATGGCGTCGACCCCGTCTTCGACGAGAGAGTCGAGGCCCGCTTTGATGCTGGTGCGGTCCACGTCCGCGATGCTCACCAGGCTCGTGGCGTAGCCGCTCCGTCGCGCCTCTTCTGCGATACCGAAAAGCGCGAGCGCGGGGCCGTGCACCGACAGCGCGTAGCTGAGCACGCCGAGATTCATCGAACGGCTCGTCGCCAGGCTGCGCGCGGCCGAGTTGCGGCGGTAGCGCAACTGCGAGATCGCCTTCTCGACCCGCTCGCGGATCTCGGGGGCGACATTCGTGTGCCCGTTGACGACCCGGGAGACCGTCTGCTGCGAGACCCCGGCGAGACGAGCGACATCGACCATCCGCGCGGCGCGGGGAACCTCGGTCGACTCCGTCATCGACCGGACCCTCGAGCGACCGACGACGGCGCGGAATGGAGAACCATCCCCCAATTATGGCCGCGACAGGCCGGGCGCCTGGACAGCGCGCCCGGCCGGTGCGACCGGAATGAGTGGCGAACTCAGCGGTTCCCGTAACGCAGCACGGCGGGGTGCTGCTCGTACGGCCACTCGGCCTCCGGGATCATGTACTCGAGCGTCGTGTAGCTGCCGTCCACCGTCGAGGCGAGCGACGGCGGGCCCGGGAACCCGATGACCCGCCAGCCGAGACGGTTGTCGTTGCCGCCGTAGACCGGGTCGCCGTAGAAGCCCTGCCGGGTGTTCAGCACGAGCAGCGGGAAGAACTCGAGGAAGTCCTCGTTGACCGGCTGGTTGCCGGCCGGCGCTCCCCCGCTGCCCTGACCATCCGAGTCGGCGAAGACGAACCTCGCCGGCTTCTCCCTCCTCGAGATGGTCTCGAGCGCCGCATCCTGTTGCTCGTCGTCGAGGTCGATGAACCGGGCGCCGAACTTGTCGTCGGCGATGCCGTCGAGTTCGACGATCCCCTCACGGTAGAACTTCTGGCGGCTCTGGATGCGCTCCTGCCAGGCCTTCTCCTCGAGCCCCTCCATGCGGAGGAATCCGTTGCCGTCAGCCGCGGGGAAGACGAACTGCGTCCCCGCCAGCATCCGGTCGATGAAGCGGACGACGCCTGCCTCCTTCGCTCCCGGATGGTGGTCCGTCGGAATGATGCGTGCAGTGGCGGCCTCGACAGTCGCCCATTCGTGCTCTGTGAAGAACAGCGGCCCATTCGAGTCTCGCGTCGAGATCGGTACGGTGACCCATTCTGCCTGTCCCATAGTTTTCGTCTTCTCCTCCGAAGTCGGCGTCGATGTCAGTCGGTCCAGCCGTGGCGGTCCACGGCGATGATGCGGTCGGCGCAACGCCAGGCGTTCGCCATGATCGTCAGCGCCGGGTTGATGCCGGTCGCGGTCGGGAAGAAGCTCGCGTCGAAGACGTAGAGGTTCGGCACCTCGTGCGAGCGGCACCACCTGTCGACCACCGACGTCGCCGGATCGTCGCCCATCCGCGCGGTGCCGAGCTCGTGCGAGGTGTTTCCCGTGATCCGCTCCATGTTGACCGGCACGATCTTGGAGGCACCGGCCGCCTCGAGGATCTCGCCGTTCTTCTTGACCTGCCACTTCTCCTGTGCGAAGTCGTTGGAGTGCGGTGTGTGGGTGATACGAGCGACCGGCAGGCCCCACGCATCCTTCACCGTCGGGTCGAGGTCGACGCGGTTGGACTCGACCGGCAGATCGTGGAGCAGAATGCCGATCTTCATGCTGTAGTTGAACAGGTCCCGGTCTGCGTCCTTCGCCGCCTGTCCCCAGGTGGGGCGGCCGGGGAAGCTCCAGTTGACAGGGTGGCCGAGCATCGATGGGAAGATCAGTGAGCCCAGGATGTGTCCCCGCGACTCGTCCGTCTCGTAGAAGTCGAACGAGCACAGGTTCATGTAGTGCCCCGACCAGCCGTAGAGCGGGTCGTGCAGTTCTTTGTCGAACAAGCCGACCGAGAACGAGTACTGGTGGAACGTGGCGTTCTTGCCGACCTGGCCGCTGCCGTTGCCGAGCCCGTCGGGGAACAGCGCCGACTTGGACATGAGCAGCAGGCGCGGGGTCTCGATGCCGCCACCGCAGACGATGACGGCTTTGGCGTTCTGCACGAACTCGTTGCCGTTCTCGTCCTGGTAGCGCACCCCCGTGGCCTTGCCGGTCTTGTCGACGAGGATCTCACTGACGTAGCAGTCGGAACGCAGGTCGTACAGGCCGGTGTTGATCGCATCCGGGATGAAGCTGATCAGGGTCGAGGACTTGCCGTCTCCCGGGTCGGGGTACTGCTGCCAGAACCCGTTCTCGCTGAACGGCTTGCGGCCGCGATACGGTTCGGTGACCATGCCCTGTGGCATCGGGAAGGTGCTGTGCCCCATCTTGTCCATCGCGGTCGCGAACTTGCGGCCGATCTGGCTGAGCGGCGCCGGCTTGGTCGGGTAGTCGCGGGTGCGGCGGCCCTCCCAGCGGTTGGCCCCGCCGAGACCCGAGGTGCCGAACTCCCATTCGACCCGGGTGTAGTACGGCTCGAGGTCGTCGTAGCTGATCGGCCAGTCGACGAGGCTCGCGCCTTCGACGTCTCCGTGCAGGGAGCGCAGGCGGAAGTCGTTGACTGTCATGCGGGGAACCATGCCGCCCCAGTGGGTCGTCCCGCCTCCGACGACCTGCGGGGTCGCCGAGAAGTTGGTGATGACGGCTTCTTCGCTGTCGTTCTGTCGGTATGTGCGGGGCTTGAGCTTCGGGTCCTGCCAGATGAAGTTGCGGTTGAGGAACTTCAGCTCGTCTCCGGATGCGTGCTCGGGCTTCAGCCAGGGGCCGCGCTCGAGGCCGACGACGCGCAGTCCGGCCTCGGTCAGCACCTTGGCGGCGGTCGCCCCGCCGGCCCCGGCGCCGACGATCACGACGTCGACGGGCTCGGGGTTCTTGAGGGTGGTCATACTCTGTCCTTTCCTACTGAGAGATCTGGGATTCAGGATGCGCGGGCTACACCAGCACGCCGGCGCGGCCGAGGCGCGCGATCGGCAGCAGTTCGCCCCACAGCGCACCGGGGATCTCGAGAGCGGCGAGCTCGGCCGTCTGTGCGACCCGCTTCGGCTCGGACATGCCGACGATCGTCGACGTGACACGCGGGTCGCGCAGCGAGAACTGCAGGGCTGCGGCGGCGAGCGGGACCCCGTGCTCTGCACAGAGCGCTTCCATGCGGCGCACGCGCTCGAGCACCTCGTCGCTGACGGGGGCGTAACAGTAGGTGGGGACCGCATCCGGACCCTTCACGAGCATCCCGCCGCCGAAGGGAGCCGCGTTCACGAACGCCACACCGCGGGCCTGCGCATCGTCGAGGAGCGGCTCAGCCGACTGGTCGACGAGGGTGAAGCGGTTGTGGCTGATGACCGCGTCGAAGGCCTCGGTCGCGAGGTACTGCAGCTCGAGGTCGATCGGGCCGCCGGCGACGCCGAGATAGTCGATCACTCCCTGATCGCGCAAGGCGATCAGCGCCTCGAGCGGACCGCCGGGCGCAACGCCCTCTTCGAAGGTGATCTTCTCGGGGTCGTGCAGGTAGACGAGCGGAAGCTTGTCGAGGCCGAGGCGCTCGAGGCTCTCGTCCACCGAACGCCGCACGCGGTCGCCTGAGAAGTCGGTCGTTCCGGGGATGGGGTCGACTTTAGTGGCCACCACGACTCCGTCTGGAACCCCTCCGTTGTCGCGGATCGCCTGTCCGATGCGCTTCTCGCTGTCGCCGCCGCCGTATTCGTTGGAGGTGTCGATGAAGGTGAATGGTCCTTCGAAGACTCGGCGGATGGTGGCGACGGCCGTCTCCGTGTCGACTTCGTACCCGTATTGGGCGGGGAAGCTGCCGAGGGCGCTGGTTCCGACGCAGACGTCGGAGACGGTGAGGTCGGTGCGCCCGAGTTGTTTGATGGTCATACGCTTCGCTTTCTATCTGAGGTGAGGGTCGATGGTTCGTGGGATGCCTGAGGGGGGTGCGGTGCTCTGGCGCACCACGAGGGTCGGGAGAACCCTCGGCAACGCGTCGGCCTGACCGCCGCGCATCAGGTGCAGGATGCGGTCGACAGCCAAGCGGCCGACCTCCTCGAAGTCGAGGTGCACGGTCGTGAGCCCAGGCCGGTAGTACTGGGCTTCGGGGACGTCGTCGAACCCGACGACACTGACGTCATCCGGCACGCGCACCCCGCATTCCGAGAGGGCTTTGACGACACCGAGCGCCATCTGGTCGTTCGCGACGAACACGGCGGTGATGCCCGGATTGCGGGCGATCTCGCGACCGGCGGCATAACCGGAGCGGGTCGTCCAGTCGCCCGAGATCACGCGGTTCGTCACCCGTCCCGCCGCTGCGAGGGTCGTCGACCAGCCACGCAGGCGAGCCTCGCTGCCCAGCCAGCCGCGGGGGCCGGCCACCTGCCAAACCGTGTCGTGGCCGAGGTCGAGGAGGTGGCGGGTGGCGAGCGCGGCGCCGCCGACCTCATCCGTCGCCACGCTCGTGGTTCCCTCGGGGGCGCCCGGCTCGAAGAAGACCAGGGGGACGCCCGCTTCGAGCCCGGAGATCGCTTCGAGGGCCGCTTGCACCGGCGCCAGCACGACGATCCCGTCGACCGAGTCCTCGGCCAGATGGTCGAGCGCGGCCTTCATGGCGACTCGGTCGACGTCACCGAGAGTGACCAGGTTGGTCGCGTAGCCGGCGCTGCGCGCCTCGTCGGCGATGCCGCTGAGGGCGACGGAGGGACCGTATTGGGCGAGGCCGAAGCTCACGATCCCGAGGTTCATCGTCTGCCCGTTCGCCAGGGCACGCGCGGCCGGGTTGCGGCGGTAACGCAGCTGACGGATCGCCAGCTCCACGCGCTCCCGGATGTCCGGGGCCACGTTGGGGCTGTCGTTGACCACCCGGGAAACGGTCTGCTGGGATACCCCCGCGAGCCGTGCGACATCGATCATCCTGGCACCGCGAGTCGTCGACTGCTTCTCTTTGCTCGAAGGTGCCGACATTCTTCTAGCTCGCCGCCCGTGCCATGCGCCGGCCGAAGTGCGATTTGAAGAATCCGGAGATCCTCTGCACGCCGCCCGCGCTCGAGAGGAAGACCGCGATCACGATGACGGCACCCTTGATCACGAGCTGGGGCTCCGAGGAGATGCCCACCAGGTTCATGACGTTGATGATCGTGGCCAGCACGAACACACCGATCACGGCGCTGATCGGGTCGCCCTTGCCACCCATGAGGGAGGCGCCACCGACGACGACCGCTGCGATCGCGTCCAGTTCGTAGCCGACGCCGATGAGCGAGCTGCCCTGGCGGAGCTGGGCGGCCGCGATGAGGCCGGCGAGTCCGGCGAGCAGGCCGGACATCGTGTAGGTGATGAGCAGGTTGCGGGCCACCGGGAGGCCGGAGAGACGTGCCGCTTCCGGGTTGCCGCCGATCGCGTAGAGCGAGCGCCCGAAGGTCGTGAACTTCGCCACGAGGGCCGCGAGGATCATGACGACGAGGAAGATCATCACCGGGTTCTGCAGGCCGAAGCTCGTGCCTCGCGCGAACAGGTCGATGAAGGTCTGGTCGGTGATCTGGATGAGGCTGGTCGACTGGATGATGTAGCTGAAGCCCTTCACCGCGCTCATCATGGCGAGCGTGGCGATGAACGGCGGGATGCGCAGCCACACCACGAGCAGGCCGTTGATCAGTCCTGCGATCCCGCAGCAGAACAGCGTGAACGCCACGGAGAGCCCTGTGGCCATGCCTGCCTGAAGGGTCAGAGCGACGATCACGGTGGACATCGCCAGGATCGACCCGACGGAGAGGTCGATGCCGCCGGTGAGGATCACGAAGAACTGGCCGATCGCGAGCACCGCTACGATCGACGCTGCCGCGATCACGTTCTCCGCGTTCCTCAACGTGAGGAAGTCGGCCGAGACGTAGTAGCCGATCACGATGATGACGACGAGCACCAGCAGCAGGTAGGTCTTCGGCAGGATGCGCTTGACCACACCGCCCCAGGTCGAGCGCGGTTGCGAGGCTGCGGACTCGCCGGTGGGCTTCACCGGCTCTTTGAGAGTGTTGTTCGACATTGTCTTTCCCGTCAGTGGGTTTCAGTCAGTGGGTTTCGTCTAGGGGTTTTCGAAGGGCCGGCTCAGGCGAGCAGCTGCAGGATCCGCTGACCCTGCGGGTCGATCTCGTCGTGGTCGAATTCGGCGACCACTCGGCCGCGGGCCATCACCAGAACGCGGTCGCACATCATCGCCTCGGAGATCTCGGAGCTCGCGATGATCACGGTTCCCCCTGAACGGGCGAAGTCACGGATGAGCTCGTACATGTCCTCCTTGGCGCCGACATCCACGCCGCGGGTCGGCTCATCGCAGATGAGCAGGCGGGAGGAGCGCACCAGCCAGCGGGCGAGGATGCCTTTCTGCTGTGTTCCGCCGCTCAGCGTCTTCATCGGCTGGTTGACGCTGGAGACCTTCATCCCGAGTTTCGTCACCATGTCTTGCGCCGCACGCTTCTCGCGCTTGCCGTCGATCACGGCCAGCCGGCTGAACATGGGCATGCTTGCCAGAGTGATGTTGCCGGCGACGCCCATCTCGGGGATGAAGCCCTGCGCCTTGCGGTCCTGCGGCAGGAGACCGATCCCGCGCCGGATGGCGTCGCGGGGCGAGTTGAAGGTGACGGACTTGTCGTCGATGAGGAGTTGCCCGTCCGTCCTTTTGCGAGCGCCGGCGAGCAGACTCGCCAGCTCGGATTGTCCCGAGCCGATCAGACCGGCGATGCCGAGCACCTCGCCCTGATACAGATCGAAGTCGATCTCGGACACCCGGTCGTTCTCGCCGAGCCCACGAGCGGACATCAGGATCGTGTCGGTGCGACCTGCGCCGAGACGGGGGCTGCGTTCGCCACGGAGGGCGGCATCCGCGATCGAGCCCTCGAGGCTCTTGCCGACCATCGCTGTCACGACGTCGGCCGGCTTCGTCTCTGCTGTGGTCAGGTCGGCGGCGGTGACGCCGTCGCGCAGCACGGTGACTGCGTCGCACAAGCTGTAGAGCTCGTCCATTCGGTGCGAGATGTAGAGGAGGGTGACGCCTTCGGCAGCGAGGCGGCGCAGAACCGTGAAGAGGCGCTCGACGTCGGGCAGTGGGAGCGTGGAGGTGGGCTCGTCGAGCAGCAGCACGCGCGCATCCTTGTGCAGCGCCTTGGCAAGCTCGACGGCCTGCTGTTCGGCGACGGAGAAGCTCGAGACCGGCTGACGCACGTCCAGGTCGAAGCCGACGCGGGCGAGTGACTCCCGAGACTTGGCCTGCATCTCAGCCCAGTTGACGACGCTTCCCTTGTTGGGAAGGGTGCCGAGGAAGATGTTCTCGGCGACCGAGAGCGACGGCACGAGGCTCAGCTCCTGGTAGATGGTGTGGATGCCTGCGGCCTGCGCATCGGTCGGCTCGCGGAACTTCATGACCTCGCCGCCCAGGCGGATGGTGCCGCCGTCGGGTGTCTCCGCCCCGGAGAGGATCTTGACCAGCGTCGACTTGCCGGCTCCGTTCTGTCCGGCGAGGGCGTGGATGCTCCCTCGCTTGACCGAGAAGCTCACCCCCTTGAGCGCCTGCACACCGAGGTAGCCCTTGGTGATGCCTTCGAGCTGAAGCTCGTCCATTAGTTCCTCTGCACTTCCTCGTGACTTGTGTCGTATCAAAGTGGCCGCTGCGCCCGAACCGATGACATCGGGCGCAGCGACTCCTGGTGGTACCCGCGGGTGCCTAGTCGTTGGCCCGCACGTACGTGTCTTCGGGCTTGTAGTACTCCTTGGCGTTCTCCGGCGTGACGACGGTGGTCTTGATGAAGACCTCCTTGTCAGGGCACGCCGACTTGTCGTTGTTGTAGGCGGCGACGGCCATCTTGACTGCGGCGACACCCTGGTCCCACGGCTGGTTCGAAGCGGTGGCCTGGAGGGGACCGGTCGGGTTGTCGACCATCTCCTTGACGGCGTTCATTCCTCCGTCGTACCCGGCGACGATGATGCCGTCGCCCCAGACGCCCGCCTGCTGGAGGCCCTGCTCGATGCCGCCCTCCATCACGTCGCTCATGCTGTAGACGAGCTTGAGGTCGGGGTTCGCCGTCGCGACGTCGCGGATCGGGGCGAGAGCCTTGTCGGGTTTCCACTCGCCGTACTTCGTCTCGAGCTTCTTGGTCGTGATCCCGGGGTAGTCCTTCATCACGTTCTCGTAGCCCTTGAGGAAGCCGTTGTAGCGCAGGTCGCTGATGACGTCACCGGGGAAGCCGCCGATGCCGACGACCTTGATCTCGCCGGTCTCCCCGAACTTCGCGACGGCCTTCTTCGCCGCGACCTCGCCTGCGAGAGACCCGGTGTATCCCTGGTCTTCGGCGACATAGCAGTACATGTCTTTGACCAGCGACGGGTCGAGGTTCGAGTTGACGGTGACGAGGGGAACCTTGGCGTTCTGCAAGGCGGCGACCGACGCACCGACGCCGATCGGGTCGTTCGGGTTCATGATCACGACGTCGACGTTCTTCGTGATGAGCGTCTGCACGTCGGCGTTCTGCCGGACGGTGTCGCCGTTCGCATCGAGGAGCTGGATCGTCGCGCCCAGCTTCTTGGCTTCGGACTGGCCGCCCTCGACGAGGGTCTTCCACCAGTCACTGCCGCTGATGCCGCGCTGGCTCCAACCGATGACGAGACCCTCGCCGGTCTTCTTGGCTGCGTCGTTCGCGGCAGCCTGGCCGTCGGTTCCGCCGCGCGCGCATCCGGTGAAGACGAGCGCTGTCGCCGCTGCGATGACTGCGACCTTGACGATGGACCGGGTACGGGTGTGTTTTGTGGTGCTGCTGGGACTGATCATTTTTCCACTTCCTTGTGAGGTGATCGGTGCTGGGTACAGCTAATTGGTGCAGGTGGCGCTAGGTGGTGCGGATCGTGCCGGTGCAGCAGCTGCTGCGAGCAGCGGCACCCCGGGCCGGGAAAGGGCCGGTTTGGCCCCGGGGTGCCGCCACATCCGTGGGGCTCAGTCGAGCGGGGTGAAGACCCCGCGCTCCTCGAGCAGCTTGATGTTGCGGGCGCGGGTCTCACGCTCGCGAGCCAGCCAACCTTCCCCGGGAGGGGCGTCGAGGTACTGGTTCTTCGGGTAGATGGGCTTCTCGTAGATCGCTGCGTACTGCTCGGTGCGCAGGTCCTTGAAGCCGTTGAAGACCCCGTTCGCCTGTCGGTCGCGGCGCAGGGCGTCGATGTCGATCGTCGTGCTGACGAAGGTGTCGCCGGCGGTGACGCCGGGCGTCTCGGTGATGATCTTGCCGCGCTGGTTGACGATCATCGAGCGGCCGCCGAAGAGGTCGTTGATGACGCCGTCCGGGCCGAGCTCCGGCCCGAGGTTCGGCGCGACCACGATCGCGTTGTTGAACAGGGCGTGCGCCTTGTTCTGCACCTCCCACATGCCCTGCGAGGTCTGCGGCTCGATGAGGGTCGCGCGGATGATGATCTCAGCGCCGTTCATGGCCAGTCCGCGAGCGATCTCGGGGTAGGCGCCCTCGTGGCAGATCACGTAGCCGATGTTGCCGATGTCGGGCGTCTTGGCGACGGGGTAGATGGCGTCCATCGCGTTGCCACCGCCCTTCTTCTCGACCCACTCGTCCCACAGGTCGTGCGGGTTGGTGGTGCCGAGGGTTCCTCCCTCGAAGCCGTCGCTCGTCGCCTTGGCACGGCGGTAGATCACGTCGCCGTTCGGGTCGATCATGAACGCGCAGTTGAAGTAGCGGTCGGGGAAGTCGTCGTCGGCGACGAGGTACAGCTCGCCGGCGATGTAGGTGTTCAGTTCACGAGCGGCCTTGCCGAGCTCGTCGGTCTCGGGGCCGGGGATGGTGCGGGCGAACTTCTTCTCCGCCTCGCGGTTGCCGGCGGTGAAGGCCATGTGCATACCCTGGATCGCCATCTCGGGGATGACGACCAGCTTGACCGGGTGGCCTTCGGTCGCTGCCACGCCGACCGCCGTCTTCATGAAGCCGATGATGCGCTTGGTGTTCTTCAGCGCGTCTTCCGGCTCGACGATCGGGATCTGCAGCGGCGAGAGCGCTACGACTGTGTACGGCTCAGTCACGTCCAACTCCTTCGTTGATTGGGGTTCGTGATTGGCCATGTTAGCGCACTATCAGCGACTGTCAAATGCCCGCTTCTCCCTGCGCCACGGAGGTCAACTCATCCCGAGCTCGCTTGGGATCGACGAGTTGGTCGAGTTAAATCGCTGGTAGAGGGCTATTTATGAAACCGTTGAAACGCGCCCTTAGGCAACTGGGAACGCCCGTGAGATTCACAGGTGATTGAGTGAGCGCACTCACAAACGTGCTTGGAACTCAGCGCAGGGTGCCTCGCAGGGCAGCCCGAGCCCGGATGGCGACATGCATGTTGAGCCGGGACTCCGGGTCGCCGATGTCGCGGCCGCTCACCTCGCGGATTCGGCCGAGGCGATACCGTAGGGTGCTCCGGTGGATGATCAGCGCATTCGCGGCGCGATCGTAGTTGCCGCCGGAATCCAGATAGACGCCGAGCGTGCGCACGAGATCGGAGCGGTGATCCCGGTCGTGGTCGAGCAGGGCACCGAGCCACTCGTTCACGTACCGTTCGAGGGCGGCCCCGTCGTCGGAGGTGTCCAGGATGCGGAGCAGCCCGAGGTCGTCGTGGTTCGAGGTTCCGTACGGCCGATGCGACTCGACCCGGATCTGCAGGGCGCGGCCGGCCTCGGCGAAGGAGTGGGCGAGGTCTTCGGCGATGCAGCTCCCGCCGACGCCGATCGCGCCCCGCGTGCTGCCGACGGCGGCGGACAGCCTGCCGAACAGACCTGAGAGATCGTGGCCGTCGGCGACCACCGCGAGCATCGCATCCGGTCGCCGCGAGATCAAAGTGGGCACGCGCATGACCGCGAGTTCGTGGCGCATCGCAGCGCCGATGTCGACCCCGTGCGGCGTCGGGTGCTCCCACCCGACGAGCACCACGCGCAGAGAACCACTGAGATCGAAGTGGAGAGCCTCGGCACGAGCGAGTGCATCGATGACTTCCGTGCCCGAGACGAGGTCGTCAGCGAGGTCGCGGCCCAAGCGGATCTCGACCTCCGCGATGTCGCGGTGGTGAGCGAGTTCGACGGCGATCATCGCGCTCGCATACTCGACGGCGAATCGATCGTCGCCGCTCCTGTCGTCATCATGATCGTAGATACCGATGACACCGAGAGTCTCTCCGCGGGAACGGATCAGCGTCGACCGCCAATCGGTGCTCAATAGCCCCGCTGGGGAGAGATCGATGTCGGGCACGAGCATGCTCGACGGCGCCAGGTGGCCGCCGACTCCGATGAACGCGCGCTCGTTGCCGAAGGAGTCCTGCAACACGATCGATCGTCGAGTGAGAGCGCTCAACGTCTCGACGATCTGCGCCTCACCGTTGCCGGTTCCGGCTGCGGCGACGATGGAATCGCGGATCTTCTGGTGCGCGTTCAGATGCACGATCGTCGCCGCCATCGTGCGGTTCGAGCCCGCCTGCGCTTCTCCCAGCCGGCGGAGTTCGCCGGCAAGTCGGCGCTCGCGGTCGACGAGTTCGGCCGTGGCCAGCGCCGCACCGGTGGGCTCCGCCAGCGCATGGAGGAGGAGCATCGCCTCGCTCGAGGGTTCCGTCGCAGCCTCGAGCACAAAAGCTCCCTTGACCTTGCCGGTCCCACGGAAGAAGAGGGCATACCGCCAGACGGCGCCGTCCTCCAAGACGCCGCTCTTTCCCGCGCACGCCTCCACCAAGAGGTCGAGGCGACGGTTCGCTCGGCCCGAATAGCGGACAAGCCCGTCCCCGTCGGCGACGTAGACGGCGGGCACAACACACCCGGCGATCGCCTTGGCAGAGGCGCCCGCGAGACGCAAAGTCTCGCGAACTGTCGGGTGCTCGAACATCTTCGCGCCCACCCTGAACAGGCCGTACAGACTCGACTGCGCTTCAGCGTAGAGGTCGGCCTGAGCGACAAAATCCGGATCGCTCAATGCGCACATGGTGGAGGACTCTCCTGACCTCACGCTAGCCGCTTTCGATTGACCCCGACAGTGCAACGTCGGAGGATTCTTTCACCCTGTCGGGTCGAAGAATCCGGCTGGTCGTGGTCGCACACTCGAACTACGCGACGACACCACGAAAGGGAGCGTCTCATGGCCAAAGCAGTCGGCATCGACCTCGGCACCACGAATTCGGTGATCGCCGTATGGGAGGGGGGCGAAGCGAAAGTCATCCCGAATGCGGAGGGCGCTCGCACGACTCCGTCCGTCGTCGCGTTCACCGACACCGGTGAACGGCTCGTCGGGCAGCTCGCCCGACGGCAGGCGATCCTGAACCCCAAGGGCACCATCTCGTCGGCCAAACGCTTCATCGGGCGCAACTTCGACGAGGTCGCCGAGGAGGCGAAGGCGGTCGGATTCGACATCGCGCCCGGTCCGAACGGCGAAGCCAGGTTCACGGTCCGCGGAAAGCTGTATGCGCCCGAGGAGATCAGCGCGCTGGTGCTGCGCAAACTCGTCGATGACGCCGGCAAGTTCCTGGGTGAGAAGGTCACCGAGGCGGTCATCACCGTCCCGGCGTACTTCAACGACGCTCAGCGGACGGCGACGAAGGATGCCGGCCGCATCGCCGGCCTCGACGTGCTGCGCATCATCAACGAGCCGACCGCGGCGGCTCTCGCATACGGGTTGGACAAGCGGGAGCACGAGACCGTGCTCGTCTTCGACCTCGGCGGCGGCACCTTCGATGTAAGCCTGCTCGACGTGGGCGACGGCGTCGTGGAGGTGCGCTCAACCGCGGGCGACACCCACCTCGGCGGGGACGACTTCGACCGTCGCATCGTCGACTACCTCGCCGACGAGTTCCAGAAAGAGAACGGCATCGACCTTCGGAACGACCCGCAGGCCCTCCAGCGTCTGTTCGAGGCGGCCGAGAAGGCCAAAGTCGAGCTCAGCACCGTGAGCCAGACCCAGGTCAGCCTGCCGTTCATCACGGCGGATGCCGCCGGTCCGAAGCACCTGACGACCACGCTCAAGCGTGCCACGTTCGAGAACATCACCGCCGACCTCGTCGAGCGTTGCCTCGGCCCTGTCCGCCAGGCGATGGAGGACGCGAAGGTCTCCGAGAACGACATCGACGAGGTCATCCTGGTGGGCGGTTCGACGAGGATCCCGGCCGTGCAGAACCTCGTCAAACGACTCACCGGGGGCAAAGACCCGAACATGACCGTGAACCCGGATGAGGTGGTCGCCATCGGGGCGGCCATCCAGGCGGGCGTTTTGAAAGGTGAAGTCAGCGACGTGCTCTTGCTCGACGTGACCCCGCTCTCGCTGGGTGTCGAGACGCGCGGTGGCGTGATGACGAAGATCATCGAACGCAACACCACCATTCCGGCGCGCCGAAGCGAAGTGTTCTCCACCGCTCAGGACAACCAGGATTCCGTCGAGATCGTGGTCCTGCAGGGCGAGCGCGAACGAGCCGCCGACAACCGCGTCCTGGGCCGATTCACCCTGACCGGTATCCGGCCGGCGCCGCGCGGCGAGCCGCAGGTCGAGGTCACCTTCGACATCGATGCGAACGGCATCCTCAATGTGACCGCACGCGACAAGGACACTGGTGCCGAGCAGGGGATCACGATCAGCGGTACCACGAATCTCGATCAGGCCGAGATCGAGCGCATGGTGCAAGAAGCCGAGCAGCACCGCACCGAAGACCAGCGTCTGCGCGAAGACATCGATGCCCGGAACGAGCTGGACGCCGCCGCATACCGGGTCGAGCGCACCCTGTCCGAGCACGGCGAATCCGTGCCACAACATGAGCGCGCCCGCGCCGAGATGCTGATCGGGCAGGCGAGAGAGGCCGTCGGGCGAGAGGTCTCCGCATCCGAGGCCCGCGAACTGACAAGCGAACTTCAGCAAGTCGAGGCCGCCCTGTCCGTCGCTCGCGCCGACCAGGCGTCGTCATCAGAGAGCTCCGCCGATTCCGGCGATTCCGACGACGTCGTGGACGCCGAGTTCGATCGCAACTGAGGAGCCTCGGGACATGGAACACCCGGATGCGCGCAGCACCGAACCCGACGAGGATCTCGCTTCCCGAGAGCCTGTCGACCCGGAGGAGAAGCCGTCCCCAGCGCCGCCGAACGAGCTGGAACTCCGTCTTGCGGAAGTCGAGGATCGCTGGCATCGGGCGGCGGCAGATCTGGACAACACCCGGAAGAGGGCTGCCCGCGAACTCGCGCTGGCCCGGGATGCGGAGCGGGCTCGTGCCGCGTCCGTCTTCCTCCCCGTCGTGGACGGACTCCAGGATGCGGTCAGCTACGCCAAGCAAGTGAACGAAGGTCTCGCCGAGGGGATGGAATCGATCCGGGAACAGGCCGTCGGTGCGCTCGAGCGCCTCGGCTACCCTCGCATCGACGAGGTGGGTGTGCCGTTCGATCCGCGCATCCACGAGGTCCTGTCGGTCGTCGAGAGGGGTGACGTGCCGCCGCGGACAGTCGTTGCAGTCGCTCGCCTGGGATTCGGGACCCCCGAGCGACTGCTGCGGCCCGCCGGCGTCGTGGTCACTGCGGCGGGAGAGTGACGCCGTGGCCGACGACTACTATCAGCTGCTCGGCGTCCCGCGGTCGGCCGACGCCAAGGAGATCCAGCGCGCCTACCGCAAACTGGCTCGCAAGTACCACCCGGATGTGAACAAAGAGCGCGGCGCCGAAGACAAGTTCAAGCAGATCAGCGAGGCGTACCACGTGCTGTCCGACCCGGACTCGCGAGCCCAGTACGACCGCTTCGGGCCGGACTTCCGTCAATACGCCGGGGCCGAGCGCGAGTACGCCTCCCAGACCCGCGGCGGTGGTGCCGGCGCCGGCCGCACCAGAGCACGCCCGGGTCCGTCCGGGTTCAGCTGGTCGAGCGCGCAGAGCGGTGCCGGTCCGGGCGGCGCTTCCGTCGACTGGGAAGACCTCTTCGGCGACGTCTTCGGCTCGAGCCGCGGCATGAACAGCGAGGTCGAACTCGAACTGACTGTCGAGGAGGCCTTCAGCGGCGGTCCGCGAACGATCGTGCTCTCCGGCCCAGACGGTGACCGGCAGACGTTCGATATACAGGTCCCGCCCGGCGTTCTCGACGGTCAGCGCATCCGCGTGGCCGGTGGCGGAAGTGCTGGGAGGCAGAACGGAGGGGCCGGAGATCTGATCATCACCTTCAGAGTCCGCCCCGACCGGCGCCTGCGGCTGGACGGCAAGAACATCGAGATGGACCTGCCTGTCTCTCCCTGGGAGGCCGCCCTCGGTGCGAGCGTTTCGACACGAGCGCCGGGCGGTCCGATCACGGTGCGGGTTCCGCCCGGTTCGTCCAGCGGCCGCAGACTGCGACTCAAGGGCCAAGGGATGCCGCAGTCGGGCGGAAAGCCCGGCGACCTGTTCGCGAGGGTCAAGATCATGGTTCCCCCGCACCTCACCGATCGTGAGCGTGAGCTCTTCGAGCAGCTGCAGCGCGAATCCTCCTTCACCCCGAGGTCGTCATCATGAGTTCTCCTCTGCTCCCCGTGGTCCCGGTCCGTCTCGACCTCGAGATGGTCGCTGCCGCATCCGGTGTCCACCCCGAGTTGCTTCAACGGTTCGTCGAACTCGGGCTCGTTCCTGCCAGCGTCGACGGTACGGGTCGGTTGTGGTTCACCCCTGCCGCGCCCGAACTGGTACGCCGCATCGTTCGATTGCACGCCGACCTTTCACTCAACTACACCGCCGTCGCCCTCGTCATCGATCTGCTCGCGCGGATCGACGTGCTCGAGAGCCGGCGGTGGGTGATCCGCTCGGGAAAGGAGACTCCCTCATGGAGATGAACAAGCTGACCCAGAAGTCCCAGGAAGCCCTGCAGGAAGCGCAGAGCATCGCGAGCCGCAACGGGCAGACGGAGACCGAGAACGAGCACCTGCTGCTCGCTTTGCTCACTCAAGAGGGCGGGCTGATTCCGCGACTGCTCGAGGCGGCCGGCGTCGATCTGACCGTGCTGCTCAACGAGGTACAGCACGCGATCGAGCGCAAGCCGAGCACGACCGGCCCGGGCGCGACTCCCGGGCAGGTGTTCCTCTCGAAGACCCTGGCAGCGACTCTCGATCGCGCCGAGCGGGAGGCGACACGCCTCAAGGACTCCTACGTTTCGGTCGAGCATCTGCTGCTCGGGCTTGCCGACGACCCATCGGGCAGCGCCGCCGCGCGCCTCCTGCAGAGCAACGGCGTGACACGGGAGACATTCCTCAAGGCGCTCACCGCCGTTCGGGGCAACCAGCACGTCAACTCGGCGACACCCGAGCAGACTTACGAGGCATTGGAGAAGTACGGCCGCGACCTCGTGGCCGACGCGCGCTCGGGCAGGCTCGACCCGGTCATCGGCCGTGACACCGAGATTCGTCGTGTCATCCAGATCCTGTCGCGCAAGACGAAGAACAACCCGGTCCTGATCGGCGAGCCCGGTGTCGGCAAGACGGCCATCGTCGAGGGTCTCGCCCAACGGATCGTACGCACCGACGTGCCGGAGGGACTCCGCGACAAGACGATCTTCCAGCTCGACCTCGCAGCCCTTGTCGCCGGCGCCAAGTACCGCGGCGAATTCGAGGAGCGGATGAAGGCGGTGCTTGCCGAAGTCACCGCCTCCGATGGGCGCATCCTCCTGTTCATCGACGAACTCCACACGCTCGTCGGCGCCGGGGCGACCGAAGGCGCCATGGATGCGGGCAACATGCTGAAGCCCATGCTCGCGCGTGGCGAGCTGCACCTCATCGGCGCGACGACGCTGGACGAATATCGCCAGCACATCGAGAAGGACGCCGCTCTCGAGCGCCGCTTCCAGACCGTGATGGTGGAGGAGCCGAGTGTCGAAGACGCCATCTCGATCCTCCGCGGTCTGCGCGAACGCCTCGAGGTCTTCCACGGGGTGCGCATCCAGGACAACGCACTCGTGGCGGCAGCAACCCTCTCGCACCGGTACATCACCGATCGGTTCCTGCCCGACAAGGCCATCGACCTCGTCGACGAGGCCTGTGCCCGGCTGCGCACCGAGATCGACTCGATGCCGGCCGAGCTCGACGAGCTGACCCGCCGGGTGACCCGCCTCGAGATCGAGGAGGCCGCGCTCGAGAAGGAGACGGACAAGCCGAGCCGCATCCGCCTCGACGAACTGCGACGCGAACTCGCCGATCTGAAAGCCGACGCCGATGCGAAACGCGCCCAATGGGAAGCCGAGCGCCAAGCGATCCGGAAAGTGCAGGAGCTGCGCAGCGAACTCGAGAAGGTACGGCGTGAGGCCGAGGACGCCGAGCGGAGCTACGACCTCAACCGTGCCGCCGAGCTGCGTTACGGCAAGCTCGCCGAACTCGAACGCCAGCTCTCTGCCGAAGAGCAGCGACTCCAATCGAAGCAGGGCCAGCAGAGTCTGCTGCGCGAAGTCGTGACCGATGAAGAGATCGCCGAGATCGTCGCCGCCTGGACGGGCATTCCCGTTGCACGCCTTCAGGAGGGCGAACGCGAGAAGGTGCTGAAGCTCGACGAGATCCTGCACGAGCGGGTCGTCGGGCAAGAGGAAGCCGTGCGACTGGTCACCGACGCGATAATCCGCGCCCGGTCGGGCATCCGCGACCCTCGACGTCCGATCGGCTCCTTCATCTTTCTCGGCCCGACGGGGGTCGGCAAGACGGAGCTCGCGAAAGCCTTGGCCAGCGCCCTGTTCGACAGCGAGTCCGCGATGATCCGCCTCGACATGAGCGAATACCAGGAGCGGCACACGGTCAGCAGGCTCGTCGGCGCCCCTCCGGGATACGTCGGCTACGACGAGGGCGGCCAGCTCACGGAGGCCGTGCGGCGGCGACCGTACTGCGTCGTGCTCTTCGACGAGATCGAGAAGGCGCATCCGGACGTCTTCAACACTCTGCTGCAGGTGCTCGACGACGGCCGCATCACCGACAGCCAGGGTCGCACAGTCGACTTTCGCAACACCATCGTCATCATGACCTCCAACATCGGGGCCGAGCACCTGCTCACAAGTGCGCGTGACAGCAGCGGAGGCATCCCCGAAGACGTGCGTGACCTGGTGCTCGCTGAGTTGCGCGGCCGCTTCCGCCCGGAGTTCCTCAACCGCGTCGACGACATCATCGTCTTCGCCCCACTCGGCCTGGAGCAGATCGAGTCGATCGTCGAACTGCTGATGGACGACCTCCGCCGCCGCCTCGCGGAACGGCAGATCACGCTCGAACTGACTCCCGAGGCACGGCACCTGATTGCCGAGCGTGGCTACGATCCGCTCTACGGCGCACGGCCGCTGCGCCGGTACATCTCACACGACATCGAGACCCGCCTCGGCAGGGCCCTTCTGTCCGGAGCCGTGACCGAGGGTGCCACCGTGCGCATCGACGTGAGAGACGACGACCTCGTCGTCGATGTGGTGCACGTGCCCTCCGAGGCCGATTCAGACGCCGAGGTGGCGGTATGACGACGCCCACGGCCGCGCCCACGGCCACCACGATCACCCGCTGTCCGAATTGCGGCCACAAGAACCGCGTGCCCGTCGTGGCCAGCGGACGTCCGCGCTGCGGCAACTGTCACAAGGCGCTTCCTTGGATCGTCGACGCTCTCGACGACACCTTCGCGGAGATCGCCGAGAAGGCGGACCCGCCGGTGATCGTCGACATGTGGGCGACCTGGTGCGGCCCCTGCCGCATGGTCAGCCCGGTGCTGGAGCGACTGGCGACCGAGAGGGCGGGCGACGTGAAGCTCGTCAAGGTGGATGTCGACCGAGCGCCCCACCTGTCCTCGCGGTTCTCAGTGCAGGCCGTGCCGACGCTGCTCATCATGCACCACGGCAAGGTCGTCGCGCGGCAGGCCGGCGCTGCCCCCGTCGAGGTGTTGCGCCGCTGGTTCGACGACGCGATGGCGAAGGATGCGCGCGACGAGAAGAAGGCCGGCTCGGGCCCCGAGCAAGGACGCGCTTCATGACCGACCGTCCCGACCCGCATGTCAGCTACGTTCGGCAGGTGGCCCCGCGCACTCCCGGCGTTTGCGAGGATTGCATAGCCCTTGGGACGCCGTGGGTACACCTGCGGTTGTGTCTGACGTGCGGCAAGGTCGGCTGTTGCGATTCCTCGCCGATGAGGCACGCGCGAGCGCATGCGCTGCGCGACATGCATCCGATCGTTCGCTCCCTCGAGCCGGGGGAGAGCTGGCGTTGGTGTTATTTCGACGAGGACTACGTCTGATGGGCGGTGCCGGGTCAACGAGTCTCGCCGCAGAGACCCCCGACACGCTCGGTGCGTTCCCGCGGCTCACCCCGCTGCAGTTGCAGACGCTGAGCGGGGTGGGGACGACCGCACCCGTCTCCGAGGGTCAGGTGCTCGCGCGCGCGGGCGAGCCCCTCGGCTCGTTCTTCGTCGTGATCGCGGGCCGGGTCATGGTCCACGACGGCGAGCCGAGCCCGCCAGGCGGTCAGGACGCCGGCCGCGATGAGCCAGGCGGTGCAGGTGCACAGGTCGAGATCCACGGTCCCGGCCGCTTCGTCGGCGACATCGGCCTGCTCGAAGGGCAGCCGTCCTTCTCCACGATCGCCGCGCTGGAAAGGGGCGAGGTGCTCGAGGTACCGCTCGCGCAGTTGGAACGGATCGTGACCGGAGACCCGCTGATCGGCGACGTCATCCTGCGCGCGTATCTGATCCGCCGGTCGATGGCGATCGGCTACGGCAGCGGGCTGCGCATCATCGGGTCACGCTTCTCACCCGACACGCGTCGGCTACTCGACTTCGCCGCTCGCAACCGCGTGCCGCACAGGCTGCTCGACTTGGACCACGATCCCGCGGCTGAAGCCATCGTGCGACGAATCGGCCTGGACGTCACAGATGTCCCGGTGGTCATCGTCGCCGGCTCGCGCATCCTGCGGAATCCGTCCATCGTCGAGGTCTCGGATGCGCTGGCCCTGCGGAGAAGCCGGCCTCCGGCGACCACCGATGTGTTGGTCGTCGGCGCCGGGCCGGCGGGTCTGGCCGCCACTGTCTACGCCGCCTCGGATGGACTATCGGTGGTTCTCTCCGACGCGGTTGCAACCGGCGGCCAGGCCGCACGCTCGGCTCGAATCGAGAACTATCTCGGATTCCCCTCCGGGATCTCCGGTGCGGAACTCGCCGAACGCGCCAACCTCCAGGTCGCCAAGTTCGGCGCCACCCTCTTCGCACCGTCTACTGCGCAGGACCTCAGCTTCGAGGAGGGTGCGCTCGAGGTCCGCTTCTCGGACGGAACGAGTGTCTCGCCTCGGGCGGTGGTGGTCGCATCCGGAATGGAGTACAACCGCCTGTCGGCCGAGAATCTCGATCGCTTCGAGTACACCAGCGTGTACTACGCCGCCACGATCAACGAGGCGCGCGAGTGCGGCACCGAACCGGTCGTCGTGGTAGGCGGCGGAAATTCGGCAGGGCAGGCGGCCGTCTTCCTGGCGGGGACCGCCTCGCACGTGCACTTGATCGTGCGGGGGACGGACCTGAATGCAAGCATGTCACGGTATCTGATCGTCCAGGTGGAGAGTCATCCCCGCATCAGTGTGCACCTGCAATCGGTGGTGGTGCAGGCGAACGGCACAGCTCAGCTCGAGTCGGTCATCGTCGAGCACCTGACGTCCGGCGCTCGGGAAGAAGTCGCCACCGCCTTCCTCTTCGTGTTCGTCGGGGCGACCCCGGCAACGTCGTGGCTCGGATCGGGTATCGAACGCGATGAACGAGGCTACCTCATCACCGGAACCCGTTCGACGCCCGGCTCACGTCGGCAACCGCTTGAGACCTCGGTGCCCGGGGTGTTCGCCGTCGGCGACGCCCGCAGCGGGTCGGTGAAACGCATCTCGGCGGCGATCGGGGAGGGCGCCAGCGTCATCAAAATGGTGCACGATCACCTCGAGACCGGAGGCTGCCGACTCTGAACGCCGCGCGCGACGTCACCTCGTCGAGGGAGGCACGCGTGCCGCACGCAATGTGTCGGACGGGCGCTCGGCGAACTCCCTGCGGTAGGCCGCCGCGAACCTCCCGAGATGAACGAAACCCCAGCGCGCGGCCACCTGCGTCACGCTGATCGTGCCCGGTGCGGCCGTCGCCAGTTCCTCACGTACCTTCTCGAGCCTGAGGCGGCGCAGGTATGCCATCGGCGTGGTGTCCAGCGACCGGCGGAAGCCCTCTTGCAGGCTGCGCACGCTCTGCGACACCTCCGCCGCCAATTCGGCCACGGTCCACGGATGCGCGGGGCTGCCGCGCAGAAGCTCCACCGCCTGCGAGACGGGCCGCGCCCCTGCGGCCGGCGAGGGGACGGCCAGCGCGGCCGAATGGTTGTGCGGCTGCGCGAACAACAGGCTGTGCATCAGAACCTGCTCCAGCCGCTGCATCGCCAGCGGGTGCGCGAGCGGTCCGCCCTTCTGGTCCGAAGCCTCGTCGATCACCCGCATGGTCTGCATAATCATCTGCCCTGCGGGTGTCGTCAGATCCAGTTCGGCGCTGAATTCGAGCGCGCGGGTGAGTTTCGCGCCGAGCAGGTTCTCCAGTTCGAGCTGCAGCTGGTCACGAGGGATCATCAGGGAGAGCTGCGCGAACCGCTCCCCGCAGTCGAGCTCGACCGGTCGCCCGGGCATGAAGACTGCAGCCGTCCGCTGCGTTCCGTGCACCAGCGGCCCGAGGTCTGCTCGCATCCTCGCGCGGCCGCCCATAGGGATGTCGATGTGGTAGTTCTCGGGCTCCGCCGTCTCGATGCGCACAGCATCCCGAAACCGCATGTAGCCGCATGTGAGCCGACCCACCCTCAAGGCGTTGAGTTCCATGTCGACGATGCTCGAGGCCCGCGCCGAGGGGAAGTCGACGGGTAGGAAGAATTCGCTGAGTGCCTGCCGGGCCTCGTCGACGCCGCGGCATGATGCGACACGGCGGCTCCCGAACATCTCGCCAGTGTCTAAGTGCATGCCGCGATTCTAAGCGTCGTTAGTTAGTGCACGAATCGCTCCTCGCGCAGATCGGACACTCCTCAGCGCTGGCCGGATATCGGGCACCACGCTCCCGCTCATAGCCTGAAAAGCACCGTCGAGCTCCCCGGCTCGACGATCCACGGTGGCCCTGCCCTTCGGGTGGGGAGGGCCACCGTGTGCCCGGCGAAGGCAGCTCCTTGACCCGACGTATCCAAGCCAGGGGTCGTGTCCAGTGAACGAGTCGAACATCCCGACAAGACCGAGATGGTGCCCGCAGTGCGGCTACCGCGCCCGCATCGTCGTCAATCCCTATTACGGCGTAGGTCTGGCAGTCCACCGACATCTGTCCAGTTGCAGACGCTGTGGCTTTGTCGAATTCCTCCCGCCGACGCCGCACGACCGTGAAAAGGATGATCCGATCGAGCCACAGCGAGCGCCATCACGCTGGCGTCGGGCGCGAGGCAGCGTCTTGCGGTTTCTCCTGTCAGGGAGATGACATGCGCGCTTCTTCACAGCGTGTTGTCCGATGGGCCAGGACCAATCGGGTCGCACTATGCGTTCTTCTCGTCTTCGTCGTGCTGTCGATGGCCATGCTGGGAATCGTCCTTTGCCGGTAGCGGACTAACGGCCCTGACGCTTCTTGAACGGTTTCGGCTGCCCCTTCACGGCAGGGGCGCGACCCTTGCCCTTCGAGGCTTTGGCTTTGCCGCCGGCCGGGACGACAGGCTTCTCGACCGGGGCAGGGGCGGCAGCGATCTCGTCCCGTGCCGTGGCAAGAAAGAGGTCTCCGGCCTTGGTCAGCCGGGTTCCGGTGGAATCACGAACGAAGAGTGGAGATCCCACTTCGTCTTCAAGCTTCGAGATCGACGAGTAGAGAGCAGCGAGAGGGATGTTGAGCGTGCGCGCCGCGCGCGGAAAATGCAGCTCCTCGGCCACGGCGACAAAACGAACGAGCAGGGTGATATTCACAAAGGGCCTTTCACGAGCAGACGCGGACTCTGCGCCCCTCGAAGGCAACGATGTCGCCAGGCTGCAGCTGCCGTCCGCGGCGGCGATCAACCTCGCCATTCACGGTCACGAAGCCGTCGATGATGGCCTCTTTCACGTTTCCACCGGACTCGAGGAGTCCGGCGAATTTCAGGAACTGCCCGAGGCGAATCATCTCACCACCGATCGGGACGTCGTCGATCGGAGCCTGGTTCCTCATTCCCGAATGCTAGCCCACCAGGTGCGGCCTCGAGCGTCAGAGGATGATGGACCCATGCCCGCCGCTCACCGTCCCGGCCTTCGGGTCGACTCCGGACTCACCATCCCCGAGTCCGAGCTGTCTTGGCGGTTCTCGCGGTCATCCGGTCCCGGCGGGCAGGGTGTGAACACTGCCGATTCTCGAGCGGAACTCGTGTGGGATGTGGCGGGTTCCGCCGTTCTCTCGGCGTCCCAACGCGAGCGACTCCTCGAGCGTCTGAGCAATCGCATTGTCGACGGAGTGCTGACGATCGCGGCATCCGAGCACCGCGCCCAATTGCGCAACAGGGAAGCTGCGCGCGCTCGGCTGGCCGAAATCGTGGGCGACGCCCTCCTGCCGCCGCCACCGTCGCGAAGACCGACGAGGCCGAGTCGCGGTGCCAAGCAACGGCGTTTGGAGGCGAAGAAGCGGCGCACCGACGTGAAACGGCTGCGCCGCCCTCCTGACGACTGACACAACGAACGTTATTCGTACAAACCTTCGAAACTGTGGTGAAATGAAGACATCAACCCGGACGCAGGAGGTCACCCGATGAGCATCGCCCACGCATCTGACATCGTCTCGGTCTGGACCGAACGCGGCCGGCCCACTCGCATCGTTTGGCGCGGGGCCCGCTACGTGGTGACCGACAACCCAACTCCCCTGACGAAACCGGCCATCCATGACGCCATCACGCATCCCCTGTTGCGGGTGGAGGGTTGGCGCTTCCAAGGGGCATCCGTCAGCGACGGCGATGTCCGGATGTTCGACGTCCGCGAGCTCGCGGACGGCCGGTGGGAACTGCTCGCCACGTACCGCTGATCGCATCCGTCCCGGTCGCCCTGCTCGTCGACTCCGTGTTCTGCGGGTTCGCCCGTGTCATCGCCGTTCAGCTGAGCTGAACGCGGTGACTAGAGCGGACCGAGGACGTCGGCCGGGTCAGCGGACAGGCGCAGGGAGCTCAGCGGCTCGAGGATCTCGCGCTCCTCGTAGCGGAAATGCGACTCCATGATCGCGCTGATGCCGTCGAGGTGTCCCCGGATCGCGGCTGTGTCCTCCTGCCGTTCCGCGGCGGTGCGCAGGGCGCCGAGCAGCTGACTGAGCATCGAATGGTCCTGCATGAGTTTCTCGATCGCCGGGGCGAGTTCGGGATGCTCCGCAGCGAGAGCGGGGAACAGCGCCGCGTCTTCGCTCCGATGGTGCCCATCGAGGGCGACACAGAACCCTGTGCAGTACAGCAGGAGATCCGAGGCGGCATCCGGGGCAGCGGTTCCGGCAGCCACAGCTTCCTGCGTCACGGCGAGCGCCTCACGCAGCCGAGAATGAACTCCACGAAGCTCCGCGTCCCAGGCGATCAGACGGTCGGAATCCACCGTCACAGTCTAGGTACCTGGATGTCCCCACCCGTTGACGCGGTGCCGCCTACTCGAGGCGGCGCTCCTCGGCCTCCTCCAGGCGCTCCTTCTCCTCGTCCTTGCGCTCCTGCTCCTTCTGAATGGCTTCCTCGCGGGGAGTCTTGTTCGTCATGGCCGCTCCTTCATTCGTCGGACTCGCGATGATGAGAGTCAAGCTACTCTCTCCGGCCGAGCGGAGCATCCGCTCGCAGACCGCGCTTCAGGCGAGCGTCAGGATGCCCAGGTCGACCGCCTCGCGCGCGATCGTCTTGTAGCCTTCCGCGGCGAAGAACACCGTGATGCGGTCGGGCAGGGCACTCACGACCACTCCCGAGCCCCAGACGTGATGCGTGACGCGCGTCTCCGGGGTGAACGGATCGTCGGCGCCGTCGGCGGAGTTCAGCTCGTAGGCCGTTCCGCTCGCGCACGTGTCGCAGTTGCCGCACGGTTGCGGTAGCTCCTCGCCGAAGTAGGCGAGCAGGAACTGGCGGCGGCATCGCCTGGTCTCGGCGTACGCGCGCATCATCGCGAGCCTCGATCGCTCGATGTGCTCCTGCTGCTCCGACGAGTGCGACGTGAAGTAGTTGCGCAAGGCCAGGTCCTCGACTCGGTAGTGGAGGGTGGCTCGCGCCGGCTCGTCGTCGCGGCCCGCGCGGCCGATCTCCTGGTAGTAGCTCTCGAGGGAATCGGTGATGGCGGCGTGGACGACGAAACGCACGTCGGGTTTGTCGATGCCCATCCCGAATGCGCTGGTCGCGACGACCACGTCGGTCAGGTCCTGATGGAAATCGTCGTAAGCGACCTTGCGGGCCGCGGAACCCAGCCCTGCGTGGTAGGCGACGGCCGTCACCGCGTGCCCGGTCAGGTCATCCGCGTACCGCTCCGCGTCGTGGCGGGTCGAGACGTACAGCAGGCCGGGTTTCGCGAGCCCCGCGATTTCGGCGACGACAGCGGTGCGTTTCTCCTGGTCGTCTTCGTGCCGAACGACTTCGAGGCGCAAGTTCGGCCGGTCGAACCCACTGCCCAGGATGCGCGGCTCACGCATGCCCAGCTTGTCGACGATCTCGTCGCGCACCGGCGGCGATCCCGTCGCCGTCAGCGCGAGCACGACCGGATGGCCCAACTTCTCGATCGCCGAACCCAGGTGCAGGTACTCGGGCCGGAAGTCGTGGCCCCACGACGACACGCTGTGGGCTTCGTCGACGACGAACAAGCTCACCCCGAGCGGCTGCAGGCGCTCGATGACGTCGTCTTTGGCCAGCTGCTCGGGCGAGAGGAAGAGGTACGTCGCGGTGCCGTCAGCGATGCGCGACCAGGCACGCTCGTTCTTCCGCTGGCCCTGGTTCGAATTCACCGCGACCCCACTCGGGGCATTCGGCCGTTCTGCCAGCCCCTCGATCTGGTCGAGCTGCAGCGCGATCAGGGGCGACACCACGATCGCAGGACCGTCGAGCATCGCGCCCGCGACCTGGTAGATCGCGGACTTGCCGTGTCCGGTCGGCATGACCGCGAGCGTGTCGGTGCCCGCGATCACGCCGGCGATCGCTTCGCCCTGGCCTGCGCGCAATTCGGTCCACCCGAACAGTTCGCGCGCGACCGACGCGACATCGGATGCGTGGCCCATGCCGGTCTCCCTCTCGGCCGCCGGCTCCTCGGTCCGGCTCGCCGCCTACGAACCAAACTAGGGCGTGCCGTAACTCGGCGCATCCGCCATCGGTTAGCGGGAGTGAGGAGACTGCATATCGGGTTCCAGGCTTTAGGTGGAACCGTCGCCGAGGCTCACCTCGACCGACGAGCGTGTGCCCCACGTTCCGCTGCGCAGGGTCGCGAGCGAATAGAGGCGCAGCCAGATCAGGAACACGATGTGCATCACTCCATAGAGCGGCGCGATGAGGAAGCCGACGAACGTGTCGGTGCGGGACTGTCTGACGCCGGTCATGTCCAAGTAGCGCACAGAACGCGCGAAGCTCAGCAGCGCTATGTAGAGCAGGTACGGGATCAAGAGGTGAGCTCCCGTCGTTATGGGAGCGATGATGAGGGCGAAGACGATCGCCGTCGAGAAGATCGCCCAGGTGAAGAGCTCGAGCGCCGTGAGCCAGAACGCCGGCTTTGCGAGCGGCATCGATCTGAGGACCCACAGGGACTCCCGCAGGAATGACTTGTTCCAGCGGACCTGCTGGCGCACGTAATGGCCGAACGCTCGGGCACGGCGGTGTAGGCGATCGCGTTCGACTGGAACAGCGCCTTGCCCTCGAGGAGCCCGTAGTTGGTGAGCCGACGGTCGTCGCCGAAGATCGCCGGCTGGCCGAGAAACGTCTGCGTGAGAAAGTCGTGCGAGTACTTGCGCATAACTTCGGTGCGATACACGGCAAGCGAGCCGCAAGCGCACAGCACGGAACCGAGGGCGGAGTACGCCGCGCGCTCGAACAGAAAGGCGTTTGCATAACGGAGATCGATGAGCCTTGTGAGGATGTTGGTCCGGTAGTTGAGCGCAAGCACAAGGCCCGTCACCACCTTCACCTCATCGTCCAAGAACGGAGGCAGGATCCGTTCGAGCGCGTGCTGGTCGAGCACCGTATCCGAATCGACGCAGAGCAAGAGGTCTGCGTCGGGCTGGCGTTCGAGGCACGCGATCAGGCCCTCGCGTTTGCCCAGATTGTCGGCGAACCGCACGACCTCCATCCGGATGCCCGCGTCGGCGAACCTCGGAATCCAGGTCTCCGCCTCGATGACGGACCGGTCGTCGCTCGATCCGTCGTCGACGACGACGAGCGAGGCGACCGAGCGCGTCTGCTCGAGGATGGAGCCGAGGCACGCCCGGAGCATCGCCGGATCTTCGTTGTACATCGGGATCGCCACCCCGACTCCGATTCCCGCGAGACGCTCCCGGTGAATCGCAGTTCGTGCGGCTATCGGACGCTGACTCCACGAGAGAACGAGCTTCACGGCCAGCAGTCCCATGACCGCCGCGCCGTACCAATTCGGTCCTCCGTTCAGCCACCAGAGGTAAGCGAAGGCGGTCGCGAGCGCCGCGAACGCGACGGCCCCCGCTACTCTCACTGGTGCGTGGAGCGACGGCGCGAACCGCGGCGCGTCAAACGCATGATCGTGACGCCGACCGCCATCGCCGCGACGCTGGCAGCGGCGAGCCACCACAGGTCGACAACGGCGGTACCGAGAACGACAGCGCCCAATCCAGTCATAGCGAGTGTTTCGTCGTACATATGGAAGCTTCCCTTCGAGCGCGCGGAGATCGAATGATCTTCACACTGGGACAGGATCAGGCAGGGCCGATCTGATAACGCGTTCGACCACATATGACACGAGCGACTTCCGCTTCTACCCTGACCGCCGAGTGGGGGTGAGAACGCCGGCCGCGTCGATCTGGGGCGCCGTGTCCGGAAAATCGCGCTGGCTGAATTCGTCCATCAACCGGGCGGCCCGGCTGTCGGGGTCAGGCCGTGGCCTGCCGTCCTGATAGTCGAAGATGACCGAGCGCAGTGCGCCCCTCACGAAGCCGCCATCGGAGCGGAGGCTCACATCGAGATAGGCGCCGTACCGGGTGGACTGCTCCGCGCCGAAGACGCCGCCGCCGCCGAAATTGCCAAGGCTGTAGGCGATGAGCCGTCCCTTGTAGAACTCCGTTCCTCGCAACGAGTGCGGGCCGTGGCCGATCACGAGGTCCGCACCGGCATCGACCGCCGCATGGGAGAACGCCATGACATCGCCTCGATTCTCGCCGTACATCCGCTCCACGCCAGAGGTGACGACGTTCGCATCCGGTCCTTCTGCGCCCATGTGCGAGTGCACAACCACCAGGTCAGCGGATGCGGCTGCCGCCCTCACCAGGTTCCGGACGTGCCGCAGGTCAGTCACCCGGTTGGTGCCTTGGTACGGAGCGAATCCGATCACGGCCACTGTCGTGTCGCCGATCCGCGTACAGACGATCTCGTTCCGATCGCCCACCGTCCGGATGTCGTTCGCGGCGAGATTCGACCGGGTGTTCGCGTAACCGGCGGCACCGAAGTCATTGGTGTGGTTGTTCGCCAGATTGAGCAGGTCGAACCCGGCGAAGTACTGCGCGGTTTCCGGATCACTGCGAAACGCCAGGCAGTCAGTGTCGGCTCCGCATTTGTCATAACCGGTGTCTTCGGTGATCGCCTGCTCGAGGTTTCCGGTCACCACGTCCTGTGTGAACCACGGACGGACCGCCTCGAAATGGTCGGCCCCGCCGTCGTCAGGGACTCCGTGGCCGATGTCGTGGATCAGGAGATCGCCGGTCGCGCCGATGCTGACCTGCCCGGGCAGGTCGGCGGGCTGACTGCGGAAGTCGGGCGCGCATCCGGGAATCGCGATCGCGCGTGCGGCGACGATTCCACTCGCGGCCAGCAGCATCACCGCGACGCCTGCCCGCCAAGGCGCGCGGCGGAGCACGGCACCCGAGGCGACCGACCGGCGTGTGCGAGACGGCACGGGCCGCCGTGGCAGATCGAAGAGCCAGGAGGCGCCGTCGCGAGCCAGGAGACGGTCCAGCAGCAGAGACACCGCGACGAGGAGGGCGGAAAGCACTACGGGCAGCATGACAGCGGCGACGAGCTGCACTCCCACGCGGGCGTCGGACAGCCATTGGACAAGGACGAGGTCGCAGATGGCGAGCAGTGGCATGTGAATCAGGTAGATCGGCAGGCTGCGGCGTCCCAACCACGCCAACCCCGCTCCAACCCTCCACATCCGCGAGATCGTCCTCGCTGCTGCCAGCCCTGTTGCGACCCCGACCACGGACACGAGCGGCCAAACGCCCGGTAGCGTCTCGGTGCCCGTGAGGCGCATCGCCCCGAAGACGACCAGATACCCGGCGATGAGCACCCCTGCGACAGGTAGCGTGACTCGGTTGGCGAAGCGACGGATCTGCGGGGCGAGATGCAGTCCGAGCAGGAAGAACGTGAAGTTGTAGAGCAGCGAGGCCCGATTGCTCACCACATCGACATAGCCGGCCGAGACGACGATCGACAGGACGGCGGCAGCGCTGATGATCAGCCACGGCCGGAAGCGAGACAGCGCCTTGGCGACCAGGAAGTAGAGCGCCAGCGCGTACAGGTACCACGTGTTCGGCGGGCTGATCGTGACGAACTCGACGAACTCGGCGAGGCTCCGCGGAATCAGCGTGGGAAAGTCAGGGAACGCCCACAGGAGGGCCATGTGGATGAGGGACCACAACAGGTACAGGTAGAGGAACCGCAGGATACGCGGGCGGGCGACCGCCGACCAGGGTCGGGTGAGCGCGTTCGCCGCGAAGTAGCCGGATACCAGCAGGAACAGCGGCATCATGAACGGCCAGATCAGGTCGCCGAAGAGCCCCCACGCTCCGGGAATCGGCACGCTGATATGCCAGTCGACCTGCAGGTAACTCTTCATGATGACGTGCCACAGCACCACGAGCAGGATCAGCACACCCTTGAGCGCATCACCCCAACCCTCACGAGTGGCATGGGTTGATGAAGGGTCGGTCATCTTGGATACTCCAGTGTGGACAGCGGTCTGAACTCATCGGGATGCACGATCGCCGGCGCCCTTCGACCAGGGTTCTACATTTCAGGCTCGGGATCGTCATCCGAAAGGGTGAAGCTCCTCATCCCGGAGGCCAAGATCTGCGAAAGGGCTTCCGGCATTCGGATCGGGCGGCCAGAATGGCGGGAGTGCGAGAGGTCGGAGGCCGTGCGGGTATGAGCGGAATTGACTCGGCCCGGGCGGATTCCATGCCGATCGAGTTCTCCACTTTCGTGGGGCGGACGTCGCAGCTCGCGGCGGCGCGATCTGTGCTGGGTTCGACCAGACTTCTGACGGTGCTGGGTGCGGGCGGTGTCGGCAAGACACGATTCGCGGTCCGGCTGGCCAAGAATGTACGCCGGCTGTATGCGGACGCCGTGTGGTTCGTCGATCTCAGCGGGGTGAGCCCGGAGGGTTCGGTCGTGGACGAAGTCGGCAGGATCGTCGGTTCGCAGGGCACGTCCCGTGACGGACACGAGGCTCTCTCGCAGTTCTTCGGGTCGAAACGGGGACTGCTCGTGCTCGACAATTGCGAGCAGGTGGTGGAGCAGTGCGCCCAGCTCGTTCGACACCTCCTGGGCGAGTGCCCGGCGATGACGGTCATCGCAACGAGCCGCGAGGCGATGCGAATAGCCGCCGAGTCGACATTCATGGTCGAACCGCTCGAGACGACGGGCTCGGATCGAGGTGCCGCATCTCCGGCGGTCACCCTGTTCCTCGACCGGTGCGCGATGTACCTTCCGGATCCGTCGCCGGTGGATCTCGAGGCCATCGCGGAGATCTGTCGCCGACTCGACGGGCTGCCGCTCGCCATCGAGCTGGCCGCATCCCGTGTGAGGATGCTCACCCCCGCTCAGCTCCTCGACCGGCTCGCCCAGCCCCTCGATCTTCTCACCAGAGGGGCTAGGGACGCTCCCGATCGGCAACAGACGCTGCGAACGACCATCGCGTGGAGCTACAAGCTGTGCACGGAGAGCGAGCAGGCGATGTGGCGGCGGATGTCCGTCTTCGCCGGCGGGTGGGATCTCGAGTCGGCGGAGTGGATGTCCGGTCCATCCACGGGTGCGGAGTCGGTGCTCGATGTCGTCCAGTCGCTGCTCGACAAGTCCATCGTCGCCGGGCGGCGAGTGAGGGGCGGCATCGTCTATCGCCTGCTCGACACGGTCCGCACGTTCGGGATCGAGGTGTCCTCCGAGAGCGAAGTGGACTCTGCGAAGGCTCGCCACCGCGACTGGTATTTGAAACGTCTGGCAGCGCTCGAGGCCGACTGGTACGGGCCCGAACAGTCGTACTGGCTGGCCTTGACCCAGCGAGAGATACCCAATATCCGAGCCGCACTCGAGTACTGCATCGCAGAGGACGATGGCGCACGAGGAGCAACGCTCTTGGTGACCGCGTGGCGGGTGGTCTGGCAGGCGCACGGCCGCACGGACGAGCTGGCTCGATGGTGCTCCAGAGTGATGGAACTCGACACACTACCGACGCCGGACCTCTGCCAGGCGATGACCATCCTCGGCGGCATGGAGGTCGTCCAAGGGGACACCGACGCGGGAGCGCGACGACTCTCCCAAGCCGCGGAGCTCGCGCAGCAGCTCGGCGATCGATTCTCCGAGGCGCTCGTCTACACGATGCGCGGTTCGGTCGGGGGCGACGCCGAGCAGGCTTTGGCGCTCTACACGAAGTCGCTTGCCCTGCTCGGAGGAAGCAATCCGATGCCCGCTCGTGCGAATTTCGAGGAACGGATCGCGAACGCACACGATCGGCTGGGGCACCCCGACATCGCCAAACGGATGCGGGACACTCTCGTCGCTCGAGCGATCCGGGCGGGAGAGTCGTTCGAGACCGTGTTCCTGCTCTACAACACCGGCTTGCTAGCCGCCCGGCGCGGCGAGTTGGACACTGCCGTCAAGATTCTCCGACAGGCTTTGAGCCTTATGCAGAACCTCGATCATGCGCTCGGGCTCGCCCAAGTCGATGAGGTGTTGGCGTACGTCGCGGCAGACAGTCACGACTACCGGCGGGCGGCCACGCTTCTGGGCATCGCTCGCGCGATCGTCGGCCCGGTCGGCGCAATCGCGTCCGTCTTCCCGGCCGATGCGGCGGTTCGCGGTGACACAGAGGACGTCGTCCGCCGAATGCTCGGTCCGCGCGCCTCTGACTCTGCGATCGCCAGCGGCAAGGCCATGACGATGGAAGATGGGATCGCGTACGCGCTCGGCGCACAGCTTCCCCCGCGCTCGGACACGAAATCGCGTGGGGCGAACGTTGATTCGCTCACCCCGCGCGAGCGTCAGGTCGCCGCGCTGGTCGGACAAGGACTCACCGACAGGGAGATCGCCGACCGGCTCGTGATCTCGAGACGGACTGCCGAAGGACACGTCGCGAACAGTCTCGCGAAGCTCGGCCTCGGCTCGAGGTCTCAGCTCGCGGTGTGGACCGCGCACCAAGCATCAGCACCGACCGGTTCTCACACATAGCGTTACGAATCAGCCGGGCGGCGGTCTATAGCTATTGACGTGGGCCATTCGGGTTGGCTCACGTCGCGCTTCGAGGTCGGGTCCGCGAAGCGGCACCGCCGGCCCCTTGTGGTCTCCTCCCTTGCAGGGCCGGCGGTGCCCTCACACACGTGTTTTGGCGTTTGCCGTAATGGATGCGCTGTTGTCGTGTCCTAACAGTTGAGGGCGCCCCTGGTTTGATCGGTTCGCGGGCGACCTCGTAGTGCCGGCCGACTCCCATAAGGCCGGCACTACTCCCGCAGGGGTTGCGTAGCTGCGCATACGATGCGCCGCGCGACGCTATCGGGGGATGGGTGCAGCTCCCGCATTCGAGACCAAGAAGTCGAGCACGGCGGCTTGGACCCCGTGGTGGTGGAAGATATCACGCACGTCATCTGAGTCGGACTCGGCGGTAGCACGACGAACGGCTGCCGCCACGTCCACCGAACGGCCGGCCTGCACCGCGAGGGGGTGCACGTACGACCGGCGTGCCACAGCGAGCGTGTCGCCGAGCAGGTAGGCGGCCGCATCGTACGGAATGAGCTCAGCGTTGCGTCGTGTCCTGGCGGCGTCCTGAAAGGAGGCGCCGGCGACGACGGATGCTGCGACGACGGTCGCGCCCCACGTGCGGAAGGTCTTCGCGGTCGCCTCAACGGCACCGTGGGAGTGAATGTAGGAATTCACGGTCACGCTGTCGATCCGACGCCAGAGCGGCGGATCCGCCGTGGCGAAGACAGGGACCTCTGGATCGGCTTCCTGCCCGAGGAGGCCCGTGACCACGACTGCCGCGCCGACGTCCGTGACGACCAGGTGATGCGCGACGTGCTCTTTGCCGATGAAATCGAAGGTGGCGGTGTCGCCGGCGACGGAGACCTGGCTTCGTCGGAGCGTGGTGAGTCCGTAGGTGTGGTTGTCGCGCGCGTACCGCTCGTTTCCCACACGAAAGAGTCCGCGATCCAGGAGCCGGATGACGGCCGCGGTGACACGCCTGGGTTCCAGGTTCTCCGTCGATCCGAGCGGCACCGGCCCGAGATCCGCGTCTACCTGTTCCCGCAGCTGAGGAAGGGACGCCGCGAACTGGAGGAGGTGGTCGAACTTGTCCTGCGACGCAGCAGCCGTGGCTGAGGCGGAGTAGCGGTATTGGGTTCTGCCGCGGTAGTCGACACCGGTCGCCTGTATGGGGCTGGCCGGATCCAGGGACGCCCAGACATGTGTCCACGCCGGCGGAATCCGCAGGCGATTCAAACGATCGGTGACCGCCGCATCGAGAACAGGATTCCCCTCGGAGTCGGCCCAGCTCTGCGGCCGACTCGACAGTCGGTGAAGTCCGGGCGGTCTGATGATGTGGCGCGCCGCCGGTACCGATTCCGTGGTGCTCACGCTCATAACGCGATTATCGCGAATGTGTGGACTCGTCTCTACCCGGGCGTTCTACAGTTGGGCAATGATGACGGCGCGACTTTCGGCATGGGCGGTGGCGGGCATCCCGGAGGTCTCCCCCGGCGACGAGCTGGCCTGGCTCATCGGCGACGCGCTCGCCGCATCCGCACCCGACGACCAGCTGCAGGCGGGGGACATCGTCGTCGTGACCAGCAAGATCGTCTCGAAAGCGGAGGGCCGCATCGTGCGGGCGGATGACCGTGAGCAGGCGATCACGGACGAGACGGTGCGCGTCGTGGCGACCCGTGTCGCCGGCGACCATGTCACCCGTATCGTCGAGAACCGGCTCGGCATCGTCGGCGCGGCAGCCGGAGTGGATGCCAGCAACACACCCGAAGGCACCGTGCTGCTTCTGCCGATCGAACCGGATGCCTCCGCCCGCTCGATCTGCGCGGCGCTCCGGGAGCGGTTCGGTGTCGATGTCGGCGTGATCGTGAGCGACACGCTCGGACGCGCCTGGCGCATCGGCCAGACGGACGTCGCGATCGGGGCCGCGGGCGTGCTGGTCACCGACGACCTTCGGGGGTCGACGGATGCGCATGGCCGGCCCCTCGGTGTGACCCAGCCCGTCGTCGCCGACGAGATCGCGGCGCTGACCGATCTTGTGAAGGGCAAGGCGAACGGACTGCCGGTCGCCGTGGTGCGGGGGCTCGGCCGCTTCGTCACCGGTCTCGACGCCCCGGGTGCGAGAACGCTGGTGCGCACGGGCCCCACCGACATGTTCCGCCTGGGCACGGATGAGGCGCTCGCCGAGGGGTACGCACGCGGCTTCGAGGCGGGGCGGGCATCCGAGTGACCCGCTGGGCCGTGGTCGTGCCGTTCAAGGGCGGCGCGGATGCGAAGAGCCGGCTCACGGAATCGCTGGGCGACGGCGAGCGGGCCGCGATCGCGGTCGCGTTCCTGGTCGACACCGTCAGGGCTGTGAGCCGGGTGCCCGCTGTGTCGAGCGTGATCGTGGTCTCGAACCAGCCGGGGCTCGCCGCGGAGCTCGCGGCGGCGGTCGCTCGTCCTCCCGGCAGCGCCGACGTGGAGACGCAGGTGATCCCCGACCCGGGCGGCGGCGTCAACGCGGCGGTCGCATCCGGTCTGGCACACCTTCGCGCGGCCGCTCCCGGCGCCTGCACCGCAGCCGTCACCGGCGACCTCGCCGCCCTGCGCCCGACTGACCTCACGCAGGCTTTCCACCTCGCCGAAGCGGCGGCGACGGCCGGCGCGCGGCTCACGTTCGTTCCCGACCGGGAGGGCTCCGGAACCACGATGGTGGCACTCGCACCCGGCGCCCACGCTGCGACGCACTTCGGAATCGGGTCGTGCGCCGCTCACACGACCGCCGGCTACCGTGCGCTGGCGCTGCCGCCCGAATCGTCGTTGCGACTCGACATCGACGACGCCACCGACCTCGAGCGGGCTCGGCTGCTCGGTCTGGGGGAGGCGACGCGCGCGGTACTGGAGTGGACGGTCACGTCGCGTTCATCCGATCCCGCCACGCGACCAGCTCTCGGGCCTGACCGAGATCGAGGTCGGGTGCGCTGATTCCGAGCGTGAAGAGCCGCGCGCCGAGCGCATGGTGCGCTTCGATCGCATCCATCGCACCGATCGTGCCGTCGTGGGTGCGCCGCACGCCGGTCGAGATCTCGATCTCGGAGAGGTCGCGACCGACGCGCTCGCACCACTCCTGAAGCACCCCGAGCTTGCGCTCCAGCGTCTCGACGTCGCTGAAGCTGTGCCAGATGTCGGCGTGCTGGGCGACGATCCGCAGCGTCTTCTTCTCGCCTCCGCCGCCGATGAGCACAGGGATCGAGCGCGTCGGGGCCGGATTCAGGGTCGCCCATCGCGACTCGATCCGCAGGAGCGCTTCGGCGAGCGCGTCGAGACGTTCCCCGGCCGTGCCGAACGAATAGCCGTATTCGAGGTAGTCGCGTTCGAACCAGCCGGAGCCGATGCCGAGGATGAGACGCCCGGCCTCGCCGCCGCGCGCGCTGATGTGGTCGACCGTCCGGGCCATGTCGGCCAGCAGGTCGGGGTTCCGGTACGAGTTGCAGGTGACGAGGGCACCGAGCTCGATCCGGCTGGTCTGCTCGGCCCACGCGGCCAGCATCGTCCAGCACTCGAAGTGCGAGCCGTCCGGCTCGCCCGACAACGGGTAGAAGTGGTCCCAGGTGAAGGCGATGTCGACACCGAGGTCTTCGATGGCGGCAACGGTGTCGCGAAGCTGCGCATAGGTCGCGTGCTGCGGCGCGAGCTGCACGCCGATGCGGACGGGGCGGTCAGTCATGGGGCTCCTTCAAGGTCGTCGTCGGTCAATCGAGTGCGCCGGCGCCGGCGGCATGGAGAGCGTCGGCGGCGATCGCGGCGGTCGCCCGGACATCGTGCATCCAGAGGGGATGGGCTGAGGCGCGGAGGCCGGCCGCTTGCAGGGCCGGCACGAGCCCCGCATCCGTCTCGTCGACGAGCCAGGCGTCGAGGATGCCGCCGTCGGCCCGCGAGCCGTAAAGCAGTCCCACGCCAAGGGCGGTCGACTCGACCCCGACGATCTCCAGGCACCGGTCGGCCATGCCGCGCACGACGCTGCCGCCGATGATCGGCGAGACCCCGACCACCCGTGCGTCGGTGTCGCGCAGCGCCTCGCGCACACCCGGGACGGCGAGGATCGTGCCGACGGAGACGACCGGGTTCGACGGAGGGACGATGACGACGTCGGCGTCGCGGATCGCCTCCAGCACGCCTGGGGCGGCCTCCGCCTGCTCCAGGCCGACCTGAACGAACGCGCTGGCTGGGGCAGCAGCGCGGTAGCGCACCCACCACTCCTCGAAGTGGATGAGGTCGCCTGCCCGGTGTTCGTCGATGTCGGCTGCGAGCCGCACGTTCGTCTCGACCGGGTTGTCGCTCATGGGGAGCAGCCGGGCGCCCGGGCGCCACCGTCGCGCGAGGATCTCCGTGGCCTCGCTCAGCGTTCGGCCGGAGCGGAGCAGGTCGGTGCGCACGATATGGGTGCCGAGGTCGAGATCGCCGAGGGTGAACCAGTCCCAGCCGGCACCGTAGGCCGCGATCTCGCCGGATGTGCGGCGCGTCTCGTCGGCGCGGCCCCACCCTTGGTCTTCGGCGATCCCCCCGCCGAGCGTGTACATGACGGTGTCGAGGTCGGGGCAGATGCGCAGGCCGGTGAGCCACATGTCGTCGCCGGTGTTGACGACCACCGTGACCGGCACCGTGGAGCCGTGGCCGTCTGCCGCCGGGTACTCCGCGGCGAGGTGCGCGAGCAGCCCACGCGTGAAGCGCGCGCCGCCGACCCCGCCCGCGAGCACGGTGATCCCCCTCATCCGGTGACCGCCGATCCGTGCCGCTCGCGCAGGCGCGGCAGGATCTCCGCGCCGTACAGCTCGATGAATCGCTCCTGGTCTGTGCCGGGACCGTGGAACACGAGATGCCTGAAGCCGAGATCGAGGTACTCCTCGATGCGCTCGACGTGCTCGTCCGGGTCGGCCCCGACGATCCAGCGCGAGGCCGCCCGCTCGATGGGCAGCGCGTCGGCCAGGCGCTGCATCTCGCGCGGGTCGTCGACGCTCATCTTCTCTTCCGGCGTGAGCGCGAGAGGCGCCCAGTGGCGGGTGTCCTGCAGAGCGCGTTCGCGGTCGTGGTCGAACGAGACCTTCATCTCGATGAGCGTGTCGACGTCGTCGCGTGCGCGGCCGGACTTCTCGATGCCTTCCTCGAGCGCGGGCAGAAGGGTCTCGGTGTAGAGGGTCCGCTCCTTGCCCGAGGTGGTGATGTACCCGCTGGCGATCCGGCCGGCGAGCCGGGTCGCTGCGGGGCCGGATGCTCCGATGTAGATCGGCACCGGAGCATCCGGCTTGTCATAGATGGTCGCGTTGTCGGTGCGGTAGAAGTCGCCCGCGAACGTCACCTCGTCTTCGGTCCACAGCTTCTCGATCAGCGTGACGGCTTCTTTGAGGCGGGCGAATCGTTCCTTGACCTCGGGCCACTGGATGCCGAGCACGACCTCGTTGAGCGCCTCGCCTGTTCCCACACCGAGAACGACCCGGCCCGGAAAGAGCGAGCCGAGCGTCGCGAAGGCCTGGGCGACGACGGCCGGGTGGTAGCGGAACGTCGGCGTGAGCACGGAGGTGCCGATGAGGATGCGCTCGGTACTCGCCCCGAGGGCGCCCAGCCACGGGATCGCGGCGGGCGCGTGGCCGCCCTCGTGGAGGAACGGCTGAAAATGGTCGGAGACGAACACGGAGTCGAAGCCCGCCTTCTCGGCCAGTGCTCCGTATCTCAGCAGCTCGCCCGGGCCGAACTGTTCCGCGGAGGCCTTGTAGCCGAAGCGCAGGGGAATGGGCACGTGGTTCTCCTCAGTTCGCGATCAGTCGGGTAGGTGAGGACGAGAAGGGGCTCAGCGAGAACTCGCCGTTGCGCTCACGGAAGGTGTGCGCGTATCCGGGCCAGAGCAGGGTGAGCCGCCCGGTGCGTCCGTCGCGGTACCAGCTCTCGCAGCCGCCGGTCATCCACACCGTCGTGGCGCTCAACTCGTCGATCAGCGCGGTGTACTCGTCCTCTGCCTGACGGCTCACGTCGAGCACCAGGTCTGCGTCGGCTTCGAGGTGATCGAGTGCGCCGAGAATGTAGTCCAGTTGCGTCTCGATCATATAGATCGCCGAGTTGTGTCCGAGCCCGGCATTGGGACCGTTGACGACGAAGAGGTTCGGAAAGCCGCTGACGACCGTCGACGCGTACGCGGTCATACCTCCGGCCCAGTGCCGCGCCAGCAGTTCGCCGCCGATACCGCGCACGATTCGGGCATACGGCTGCTGGGCCGCATGGAATCCGGTGGCGAAGATCACCGCATCGACCTCGTGCTGCGCGCCGTTGGCGGTGATGAGCGTGTTGCCGTTCACCGCTTCGATCGCCGACGGCTCGACCGTCACCGTTCGGCGGGTGAGGGCGGGGTAGTACTCGTTCGAGATGAGAACGCGCTTGCAGCCGATCTCGTAGTGCGGAGTGAGTTTCGCCCGCAGCGCCGGGTCGGGGACCTGCGCCGCGAGGTGATCGAGCGCACGCTTCCGCGCCTCCTCGACCGCCACTGGCACGCCCGCACGCTGCGCGTAGGCCTCCTCCGCGCCCCAGAACAGCGTCGACCTGAGGCGGGTCAGCCCCTCGGGGTCGCGCTCGAACAGCGCCTGTTCGGCTTCGGTGTACTGGTGCTCCTCGCGTGGGATGACGTACGGCGCGCTGCGCTGCAGGACCACCAGCTCGCGCGCGATCTCCGCGACCTGCGGAACGAGCTGGATGGCCGAGGCCCCCGACCCGACCACCGCGACGCGCTTATCGCGCAGGTCGGCGTCGTGATCCCAGCGAGCCGAATGGAACATCGGCCCCCGGAAGGTGTCGAGCCCCGGAACGTCGGGGATGCGCGGTTCCGTCAGCCTGCCGCACGCGAGAACGACGGTCCGGGCCGAGAACTCGCCCCGGCTCGTGCGGAGCGCCCAGCGCGAACGCGACTCGTCCCACGTCATGGCGTCCACATCCATGCCGAGCCGCAGGTGATCGCCGAGCCCCTCCTCGTCCGCACCGGCGACGAGGTAGTCGCGGATCTCCGCGCCCTCCGAGAAGAACGACGACCAGCGCGGGTTCGGTCGGAACGACCAGGAGTACAGGTGCGAGGGCACGTCGCAGGCGACCCCGGGATAGGTGTTGTCGCGCCAGGTGCCGCCGACCGCATCCGCGCGCTCGAAGATCAGGAACGAGGTCACGCCGCGACGTTTCAGACGGATGCCGAGTCCGAGTCCTGCGAATCCTGCGCCGACGATCGCGACATCGAGCTCCATCATGCGCGGGCCACGCGTTTGCGCTCAGCCGTCGGATCGCCGTAGGTCGTCCCGCGCTGGCGCACAGGCCTGGACAGCGACCGGGCGATCCGGTCGACGTCGGCCGGCAGCAGTTCGTGCCCGTGCTCGACCCCCGCGTCAGGCAGGACGCGACCGTCGAGGAGGGTGCCGCCCAGGTCGTCGGCTCCGCTCTGCAGCATCAGCGCGGCCTCCGCGAACCCGAGTCGTGTCCACGGCGCCTGGATGTGGTCGATGTGCCCGTGCAGCATGAGCCGGGCGACCGCGTGGACCCGGCGGTGCTCATCCGACTCCCGCCCGGCCGGCCTGGAAGACAGGCCGACCGCCGGCATGGGCACGAACTCGGTGAAGCCGCCCGTCGAGCTCTGGAGCTCGATCAGCCGGCGCAGGTGCCCGACGCGATCGGCCGGGGACTCGCCGTTTCCGTAGACCATGACCGAGGTCGAGCGGAATCCTGTGCGATGCGCCGCCATGATGATCGAGGTCCAACGGTCGACGGGGAGGTCGCCCGGCGCGACCCGGAGTCGCACGGCCTCGTCGAGGATCTTCACTCCCGTTCCCGGCACGGTGTCGACGCCCGCTTCGCGGAGCGCGACGAGGTAGTCGACGTCGTCGAGCCCGAGCCGGGCGGCGCCGTCGGCGATGTCGGCGGGACGGAACGCGTGCAGGTGCAGCTCAGGGCGGGTGGCCTTCACGATGCGGGCCAGTCGCAGGTAGGAGCCGGCAGGCAGTGCATCCGGGATCGTGCCCTGCACGCAGAGCTCGGTCGCGCCGAGCGCCCACGCATCGTCGACGATGTCGGCCAGCGTCTCGAAGGTGAGGGCCGTGCGATCCGGGGCGTCGCCGAGGCCGGTCGGGGTCAGGTTGGTCGACGTGACATTGCGGTTGACGACGAAGCTGATCGCCTCACCGACCGTGTAGCGGCGCAGGTCGTTGGCGAGCGCGGCGAGGGCCTCGAGGTCGTCGCCTTCCGCCTCCATCAACTCCGTGTAGTCGCGATCGGTGAGCCCGTCGGGGGTGGACGCAGCGCGCGCGAGCGCCGACCTGACGGGCGACGTGTGGATGGCGACCGACCGCGCCCGCGCAGGCCATCCGTCGCCGGCGAGGCGCGGGGTCGCCCGTGCTCCCTCGTCGGCGAGCATCGTCGACGGGTCGACGAGTGCATCGACATGCGGACGCACGGCGGCGTCGATCCATCGCTCGGCATCCCGGATGTACGGCGGATGCACCGTGAGCCGCTCGGTCAACCGGAAACCCTCGCGCCGGGTCAGCTCGACCAGCTCGACGATCTGCGGCCACGGCCGTTCCGGGTTCACATGGTCGGCGGTCAGTGGGCTCACCCCGCCCCAGTCGTCGGCCCCGGCACGCAGGAGGAGGCCGAGCTCGCTCGCATCCGAGAGGTTCGGCGGCACCTGGATGCGCGCATCCGGCCCCATCACCAGTCGCGCCGCCGCCACCGTCGCCACGTACTCGTGCAGGCCGAGGTCGTCGTCGTTCTGCATCGCCGTCGCCGGCTTGGAGCGGAAGTTCTGCACGATCACCTCCTGCAGATGACCGAAGCGATCCTGCACGTCCCGTAGTGCGACCAGCGATTCCGCGCGCTCGCGGGCCGTCTCTCCGATACCGACCAGCAGCCCGGTGGTCAGCGGCACACGGGCCCGCCCGGCATCCTCGAGCACTTGCAGGCGCACCGCGGGCTGCTTGTCGGGCGAGCCGAAATGCACCTCGCCCTTGTCGGCCCACAGCCGTTGCGAGGTTGTCTCGAGCATCATCCCCATCGACGGGGCCACCGGCCGGAGCCACGCCAGCTCCTCGGCGGTCATCACGCCCGGGTTCAGGTGCGGGAGCAGCCCCGTCTCGTCGAGCACGAGCTGGGCCATCTCCCGCACGTAGTGCAGCGTGGATTCGTAGCCGTGCTCGTCGAGCCAGTCGCGCGCTGCAGGCCACCGGTCCTCCGGTCGGTCGCCGAGCGTGAACAGGGCCTCTTTGCAGCCCATCGAGGCGCCGAGCCGGGCGACGTCCAGAATGCTCTCGGGCGACATGTAGAGGGGCTTGCCCTTGGTCGCCAGCTTTCCCGGCGTGTCGACGAAGATGCAGTAGTGGCAGCGATCGCGGCACAGCGTGGTGATCGGAAGGAACACCTTCTTCGAATAGGTGATCACGCCGGGGCGCCCCGCGCGGGCCAGCCCCTCGTCGCGAAGGCGGGCGGATGCGTCGAGCAGGCGCTCCAGGTCGGCACCGGTCGCGCCGACCAGCGCCTCGGCCTGGTCCACCGTGAGCCGCTCGCCGCCGAGGGCGCGGTCGATCGCGATCTGAAGATCCTCTGCGAGCCGCCCGCGATCCATTGCGAAAGGCTACCCCTCGAAGGTGTCCGATGCGTTGCTCGATTTCGCACACACCGACCATTGCCTTCGCGAGTCCGAGGCAGTAGTCATAGAGAACATCAGCGAAGTGTTCCAACCCTCCCGGAGGCAGCACATGGCAATCGTTCGAGCAGCAATCACCCAGACGACGTGGACGGGCGACAAGGAGTCAATGCTCGCCAAGCACGAGAAGTTCGCACGGGATGCCGCTGCCGACGGCGCGCAGGTGATCTGCTTCCAGGAGCTGTTCTACGGGCCGTACTTCGGCATCACGGAGGATGCGAGGTACTACGACTACGCAGAACCGGCCGATGGTCCGATCGTGCAGCGGTTCGCCGCGCTCGCCAAAGAGCTGAACATCGTCATGGTGCTCCCCATCTACGAAGAGGACATGCCGGGGGTGTACTACAACACCGCCGTCGTCGTCGACGCCGATGGCACGATCCTCGGCAAGTACCGCAAACACCACCTGCCGAATCTCGACAAGTTCTGGGAGAAGTTCTACTTCCGCCCCGGCAATCTCGGCTACCCGGTCTTCAAAACGGCCGTCGGCCCCATCGGCGTCTACATCTGCTACGACCGGCACTTCCCCGAAGGCTGGCGGGAGCTGGGCCTGAACGGTGCCGAGATCGTCTTCAACCCGAACGCGACGAAGCCGGGGCTGTCGAACCGCCTCTGGGAGCTCGAGCAGCCGGCTGCCGCAGCCGCCAACGGCTACTTCGTCGCCGCGCCGAATCGGGTCGGCAGGGAGGACAACGAGTACGGCGACCTCGCCGTCACCTTCTACGGCAAGAGCCAGTTCGCCGACCCGCAGGGAAACCTGGTCGGGGAGTACGGCAGCGCCGAGCACGAGGAGGTCGTCATCCGTGATCTCGACCTGGACATGGTGAGACAGGTACGCAACGCGTGGCAGTTCTACCGCGACCGCCGCCCCGACTCGTACACCTCGATCCCGAAGCCCTGACTGCGACGACCAAGGAGCGCTCCATGACCACAACCCTCATCACCGGCGGCACCGTGGTCTCTGCCACCGGTCGCGGCCTCGCCGACGTGCTCGTCGACGGCGAGACGATCGCCGCTGTGCTGCAGCCGGGTTCCGTGCTGCTCGGAACGGACCTGGCAGCATCCGTCGACCGGGTGATCGACGCCACGGGCCGGTACGTCATCCCGGGCGGCATCGACGCCCACACCCATTTCGAGCTGCCCTTCGGCGGCACGGAGGCGAGCGACACGTTCGAGTCGGGCACCCGGGCCGCCGCGTGGGGCGGCACGACGTCGGTCATCGACTTCGCGGTGCAGACGTACGGCACCCGCATCCAGGACGGACTCGCAAAGTGGCACGCCAAGGCCGCGGGAAACTGTGCGATCGACTACGGCTTCCACCAGATCGTCGGCGACGTGACCGAGGATTCGCTCGCGGCCCTCCGCGCGCTGCCCGACGAGGGCATCACCAGTTTCAAGCTCTTCATGGCCTACCCCGGTGTCTTCTACTCGGATGACGCCCAGATCCTGAAGGCGATGCAGGTCTCGCGCGACACCGGGATGCTCACCATGATGCACGCCGAGAACGGCCCGGCCATCGACGTGCTCGCCGCCCAGCTCGTGGAGCAGGGCAAGACCGATCCCTACTACCACGGCATCGCACGCGCCTGGCAGATGGAGGAGGAGGCGACCCACCGGGCGATCATGCTCGCGAACCTCACCGGCGCCCCGCTCTACATCGTGCACGTGAGCGCGAAGCAGGCGGTCGAGCAGCTCGCCTGGGCTCGTGACAAAGGCCAGAACGTCTACGGCGAGACCTGTCCGCAGTACCTCTACCTGTCGCTGGAAGACCAGCTCGGCGCCTCGAGCCCGGAATGGGGTCGCTTCGAGGGCGCGAAATGGGTCTGCTCCACGCCGCTGCGCTCGCGGGCCGAGGGTCACCAGGACTCGATGTGGCAGGCCCTGCGCACCAACGACCTGCAGATGGTGTCGACCGACCACTGCCCCTTCTGCATGAAGGACCAGAAGCAGCTCGGCCTCGGCGACTTCCGCAAGATCCCGAACGGCATCGGGTCGCTCGAACACCGCATGGACCTCATGTACCAGGGTGTGGTGACCGGCGAGCTGACGCTCGAACGATGGGTGGAACTCACGAGCACGACCCCGGCACGCATGTTCGGGCTGTACGGCCAGAAGGGCGTCATCCAGCCCGGTGCCGACGCCGACATCGTGCTCTACGACCCGAACGGCCACACGAGTATCGGGCTGGAGAAGACCCACCACATGAACATGGACTACTCGGCATGGGAGGGGTTCGAGATCGACGGACACGTCGACACTGTGCTGAGCCGCGGAAAGGTCGTCGTCGACGACAACCAGTACCTCGGAACGAAAGGCGACGGGCGCTTCCTCAAGCGCGGCCTGTCGCAGTACCTGGTCTAGGAGCACGCGATGGACTTCGGCGCAGTACTCCAGACCAATCCGCCCGCTTCCCGCACGATCCACCTGGCCCGACTCGCCGAGCAGTACGGGTTCAGCCACGTGTGGACCTTCGATTCACACCTCCTCTGGGAGGAGCCGTATGTGATCTACAGCCAGATCCTCGCCGAGACGCGGCGCATCACGGTCGGGCCGATGGTGACCAACCCGGCGACGCGGGACTGGACCGTGACCGCATCCGTCTTCGCAACGCTGAACGAGATGTACGGCAATCGCACGGTGGTCGGAATCGGGCGTGGCGATTCGGCGGTGCGCGTGATCAACGGTGCCCCGACGACGCTGGCGGAGCTGCGCGAGGCGATCCACGTCATCCGCGAACTCGGCAACAGCCGGTCGGTCGAGTACAAGGGTTCGACGCTGCAGTTCCCGTGGAGCAAGGGATCCGAGCTCGAGCTCTGGGTCGCCGCCTACGGACCGCTCGCGCTGAAACTGGCGGGCGAGGTCGGCGACGGCTTCATCCTGCAGCTCGCCGATCCCGACATCGCCGAATGGATGATCGGCACCGTCCGGCGGGCGGCCGAGCGCGCCGGCCGCGACCCGCAGTCGATCACGTTCTGCGTCGCGGCCCCGATGTACATCGGCGACGACTGGGAGCACATGCGCGAGCAGTGCCGGTGGTTCGGCGGGATGGTCGGCAACCACGTCGCCGACATCGTCGCCAAGTACGGAACGGGTGGGGCGGTGCCGAAAGCGCTGACCGACTACATCGCCGGGCGCGAGGGCTACGACTACAACGAGCACGGCCGGGCCGGCAACACGCATGCCGAGTTCGTGCCCGACGAGATCGTCGACCGGTTCTGCGTGCTCGGCACGGCGGACGACCACATCGCGAAACTGAAGCAGCTCGCCGAGCTCGGCGTCGACCAGTTCGCCGGCTATCTGCAGCACGACAATAAGGAGGAGACCCTCCGCGTCTACGGCGAGACGGTCATCCCGGCGCTCTCCCAGCACGTCACCGCGAAAGGCTGACCATGACCCCACCCCTCGACCCCGCAGACGGAGCCCTCGCCCAGCAGCTCGACCGCACCCACGTCTTCCACTCCTGGTCGGCGCAAGGGTCGTTCGCCGGTCTCGCGATCGCCGGCGGAAGCGGTTCCACGGTCTGGGATTTCGACGGGCGCCGCTACCTGGATTTCGCCAGTCAGCTCGTCAACGTGAACATCGGCCACCAGCATCCGGCCGTCGTCGCTGCGATCCGCGAGCAGGCCGAGATTCTGACCACCATCGCACCGGCCACCGTGAACCTGACCCGGGGCGAGGCGGCGAAACGCATCGTCTCGCACGCGCCCGACGGCTTCGACAAGGTGTTCTTCACCAACGGCGGCGCGGATGCGAACGAGAACGCCATCCGCATGGCCCGCCTCCACACGGGGCGCGACAAAGTGCTCTCGACGTATCGCTCGTACCACGGCAACACCGGCGCGGCCATCGTCGCCACCGGCGACTGGCGTCGCGTACCGAACGAGTTCGCACGCGGTCACGTCCACTTCTTCGGGCCGTACCTCTACCGCAGCGAGTTCTGGGCGCAGACGCCGGAACAGGAATCCGAGCGCGCGCTCACCCACCTGCGCCGCGTGATCGAGAGCGAAGGGCCGGCAACGATCGCCGCTATCGTGCTCGAGACCGTCCCGGGCACCGCGGGCATCCTCGTGCCGCCACCGGGCTATCTCGCGGGAGTGCGGGCGCTCGCCGACCAGCACGGCATCCTCGTCATCCTCGATGAGGTCATGTCCGGTTTCGGTCGCACCGGCCGCTGGTTCGCCTTCGACGGCTACGACATCCGTCCCGACCTCATCACGTTCGCCAAGGGCGTGAACTCCGGCTACGTTCCGGTCGGGGGCGTGGTGATCTCCGATGCGATCGCACGCGACTTCGACGAGCGGGTCTTCCCGGGCGGCCTCACCTACAGCGGGCATCCGCTTGCCATGGCCTCGATCGTCGGGGCGCTGGATGCGATGGAGAGCGAGGGGATCGTGACCCACGCGGCGGCGATCGGGTCGGACGTGATCGGGCCGGCGCTCGCTGCCCTCGCCTCCGCGCATCCCCTCGTCGGCGAGGTACGTGGTGAGGGAGTGTTCTGGGCGATCGAGCTCGTCGCCGATCGCGAGACCCGCGAACCCGTGGCGGCCGCGACGATGGGACAGATCAAAGCCGGGCTGCTCGAACGCGGCGTCATCCCGTTCATCCAGGACAACCGCATCCACGTCGTGCCGCCGTGCGTCGTCACCGCTGACGAGGTCGGCGAGGCGATGGCCGCGTACGACGCGGTGCTCACTTCCGTCGAAAGGTTCGGACAATGACCGACTTCATCAACCACTGGATCGACGGCCGCGAGGCCACCGGCATCTCCACCCGCACGCAGCCGGTGTACGACCCGGCGCTCGGCACTTCGACGAAGGAGGTGCGGCTCGGCAGCGCAGCCGACGTCGACACGGCAGTCGCGTCCGCGCTCTCCGCCTTCGGCGAGTGGGGCGGCACGTCGTGGTCCCGGCGGCAGACCGTCATCTTCGCCTTCCGCGAGCTGCTGAACGCCCGCAAGGAGGAGCTCGCTCAGATCCTCACCGCCGAACACGGCAAGGTCCTGTCGGATGCGCTGGGTGAGATCGCGCGCGGGCTCGAGGTCGTCGACTTCGCGGCCGGGATCGCGCACCTGGCAAAGGGCGAGTACTCGGAGAACGTGTCGACCGGGGTCGACGTCTACTCGTTGCGCCAGCCGCTCGGGGTGGTCGGCATCATCAGTCCGTTCAACTTTCCGGCGATGGTGCCGATGTGGTTCTTCCCGATCGCGATCGCCGCCGGCAACACGGTCGTGCTGAAGCCGAGCGAGAAGGATCCGTCGGCATCGATCTGGCTGGCGAAGCTGATGCAGGAGGCGGGGCTGCCCGACGGCGTGCTCAACGTCGTGCACGGCGACAAGGAGTCCGTCGACGCGCTGCTCGTGCATCCCGATGTGCAGTCGATCTCCTTCGTCGGGTCGACCCCGATCGCACGCTACGTGTACGAGACCGCGACCTCGGCCGGCAAGAGGGTGCAGGCGCTCGGCGGGGCGAAGAACCACATGCTGGTGCTGCCGGATGCCGACCTCGACCTGGTCGCGGACTCGGCCGTCAACGCCGGGTTCGGGTCGGCCGGCGAACGGTGCATGGCGATCAGCGTCGTGCTGGCGGTCGACTCGATCGCGGATGAGCTCGTTTCGAAGATCACGACCCGGATGGCGGGGCTGACCACCGGGGACGGTCGCCGCTCCTGCGACATGGGTCCGCTGATCACCGAAGTGCACCGCGACAAGGTGGCGGGCTACATCGACATCGCCATCGCAGACGGGGCCAAGGTCGTCGTCGACGGGCGCGATGTGGTGCCCGATGGAGCGGCCGAAGGATTCTGGCTCGGCCCGACCGTCATCGACAACGTTTCGACCGACTCGCGGGTGTACATCGACGAGATCTTCGGCCCGGTGCTCTCGATCGTGCGGGTCTCCGGCTACGACGAGGGTCTGGGCATCATCAACGCCAGCCGCTACGGCAACGGCACCGCGATCTTCACCAACGACGGCGGCGCCGCCCGCCGGTTCCAGCGCGAAGTGCAGGTCGGCATGATCGGCATCAACGTGCCCATCCCGGTGCCGGTGGCGTACCACTCGTTCGGCGGGTGGAAGGACTCTCTCTTCGGCGACGCCAAGGCGTACGGGACGCACGGCGTCGACTTCTTCACCCGCGAGAAGGCGGTCACCTCCCGCTGGCTCGACCCCAGCCACGGCGGCATCAACCTCGGCTTCCCCCGCAACGCGTAGGCGAGTCATGGCCCGGGCAGCCTCCCTCGCACGCGCGTGGATCGGGACGATCGTCTTCCTCTTCCTCGCGCCCGGCATCGTGGCGGGCCTCATCCCGTGGCTCATCACCGGCTGGCGTTGGTACGACTGGGGCGGCGCAAGCTGGGTCGTCGTGCCGATCGCCTGGATCGCGATCGCTGTCGGGGTGACCTTTCTCCTGCACGCCTTCGCGCTGTTCGCCCTGCACCGCGGAACGCCCGCTCCGGTCGCTCCGACCCAGACGCTCGTCGTGACGGGGGTCTACCGCTTCGTGCGCAATCCGATGTATCTCGCGGTGCTCGCGATCATCCTCGGTCAGGCACTCCTGTTCGGCAGCTGGTGGGTCGTGCTGTACGCGGGGATCGCCCTGGCCGCGGTCGTCGCCTTCGTGAAGGGCTACGAGGAGCCGACCCTCACCGAGACCTACGGAGAGCAGTACCTCGAGTACCGCCGCAACGTGCCGGGGTGGTGGCCGCGACTCACGCCATGGCGGGCATGACGCTACCCACTAGTCGGTGGCTGTTTTCGATGCGCGGCCACGCTCGGCGCTCGCGAAAAGACGCGGCAGGTCCGCCGCCGCCAACCTGTCCTTGGGAACGAAAGCACGAATGTCCGCGCGGTCCATCTCTGCCCTGGTGACCTCGTCGAGGCCGGCGGACGTGAGAACGATGACCGGCGGCCGATCCAGCCGGCTCAGGCGACGGGCAAGAGAGAGACCGTTGTCGTCGGGAAGGTGGTAATCGATGAGGACGCCATCCGGCCGCAGGCGCGCGACCTCGTCGAGACCGGTGGCGGCATCGGCTGCGCAGCCGACCAGCTCCAGTCCACGCGCGCGCACCAGCGCGGCAGCGATCGAGCGGAATCGCTCGTCGTCGTCGATGATGGTGACCGTCAGAGGCATCACTCAAGGCTCCTCGTCGACACCCCCGATGTCCATGTGGTTAACCCGAGGGTGTCGCTTCGCCGCCATGCGCGGTTACGCTTGCATCACCCGTCGAAAGCCGTCGCATGCCTGCCGATCGCGACCAGCCTGTTTCCTCACGGCTGGACGAACTGATTCCCGCAGTGCTGGACAAGACGTCCCAGCCTGTGTGGGTCGTGGGCGACGACGGCCGCGTGCTCTATGCCAATCCGGCTGCACTGCGCGCCCTCGGCCATGACGACCTGGCCACGGTCGAGGGTCTCCCGAGCCACACTGTGCTCCACCCGACACATCCGGAGGGAAGTCCATACCCCGTCGAGGACTGCCGCATGTTGGACGCAGCCCGGTTCGGCACGGCGGTCAACGGTGAGGACTGGCTGAAGCACGCAGACGGCACGTTCTTCCCCGTCTCCTGGATGTCCGCGCCGATCGAGTTCGAGCACGGGCGCGGGATCGTCCTCTCGTTCACCAATCTGACGACCCGTCTCGAACTGGAGAGGGAGTCACGGGAAAGGGAACTCGCAGAGCTGCGTCGCTCAGAACTACGCGCCGCCCACATCCGGCTGATGAAGGAGGTGGACGAAGCACGCCGTCAGATCGCACGCGACCTGCACGACGGCGCTCAGCAACGCCTGGTCGCGCTTGCGCTCTCTGCACAGCTCCTCCGGCAGACGGCCGAACTGGACGACTCGGCGCTCATTCTCGTCGACGGCCTCGTGGAGGATGCGCAGGCGGCTATCGGCGAACTGCGGGAACTGGTCGCCGGCATCCATCCGCCGGTTCTGACCTCGCGCGGCCTGTACGCCGCGGTCTGCTCGCTCGGGGACCGATTCACATTGCCCCTGATCGTGAGCGGCGACATCGGCGACCGTCGGCTGCCGCCCCTCATCGAGTCGAACGTGTACTTCTTCATCGCCGAGGCGGTCACGAATGCGGTCAAGTACTCTGCTGCGACCCGGGTCCGCATCCGGCTCGACCTCGCCGACGCGCTCGAGATCGAGGTCGACGACGACGGTATCGGCGGTGTCGACTATCGCCTGGCGGGCACCGGGCTGCACAGCATGCGCGACCGCGTACAGGCATTCGAGGGCGAGTTCACGATCGCCTCGTCAGAAGGGGTCGGAACGCGCATCCTGGCTCGCATCCCGGTCGCGGGAATCGATCAGGCGTTGAGATAGCGCAGCACCGCGAGCACACGCCGATGCTGTCCGGATTCCGCCGGCAGACCGAGCTTGAGGAAGATCCCGGTCACGTGCCGCTCGACGGCCGGAACCGTGACGAACAGTTTCTGCGCGATTCCGGCGTTGGAGTGCCCCTCGGCCATCAGGGCGAGCACCTCCCTCTCCCGCGGAGTGAGCCGCGCGATCGGATCCTCGACCCGCCGCCGTCCGACGAGCCTGGCCACGACATCCGGGTCGAGCGCTGAACCGCCCTCGGCCACTCGGCGCACGGCGTCGACCAGCAGTTCGCCGCGCGCGATCTTCTCCTTGAGGAGATAGCCGACTCCCTCCGCCCGGTCGGCGACCAGGTCGAGCGCGTACCGATCGTCCAGGTACTGCGACAGCACGACGACGCCGATCTCCGGATGCGAACTCCGCAGCTCCAGGGCCACTTCGAGACCATCGTCGCCCATCCCGGGTGGCATCTGAATGTCGGTGACGACGACATCGGGCCGATCGCGGATCGCCCTCTCTCTGAGCGCGTCGGCGTCGTCGACGGCGTCGACCTCCATTCCGGCCCGCTCAAGCAGCCGGACGATTCCCTCACGGATCAGCGCTTGATCCTCGGCGACAAGTACGCGCACGTCGGCCACCTCCCCCTCAACCCTAGGGGCGGCACTCACCCGGCGTCGGGAAATCCCCACGTCACCCCGGCCGGGACTGTGGTGCCTGCTCGATGGGCGGCCGCGTGCTCCGCGAGAAGGCTGTAACCACCGATCGAAACACCACAACCGACACCGAAAGGCACGACAAATGAGTGACAACCAGATCCCGGATGCGGCTACCGACCCCCGCATCGACCCCACGATCCGCGCGTTCCTCGCTGAAGCGAACAAGGATGCGTCGCCGTTCTGGCTCCTCCCCGGCGAGCAGGTCCGAGCGACATTGGCCGGGCTGCAGGCCTCCGCTCCGCGAGACCTCACCGGGGTAACCGTAGAAGAGAAAGATGTGGTCGTCGACGGACAATCCGTCAAGCTCTACATCCAGCGGCCCGAAGGCGCCGAGGGCGCGCTCCCAGTGATTCTCTTCATCCATGGCGGCGTGTGGATCGCCGGCGACTTCAACAACCATCAGGGCTTCAGCCGCGACCTCGCGGTCGGCACCGGCTTCGCCGCCGTCTTCGTCGAGTACACGCCGATTCCCGATGCGATCTTCCCCACCCAACTGCACGAGTCGTTCGCGGCCCTGAAGTGGATCGCGCAGGAAGGAGCCGCCAGTGGACTGGACGCGTCGCGGATCGCCGTCGCCGGAAACAGCGTCGGCGGCAACCTCAGCGCCGCACTCGCCCTCTTTTCGCGTGACAACGGCGGCCCCGAGATCAAGCTGCAGCTGCTGCTCTTCCCGGCCACCGACTCCAACGTCGACACTCAGTCGTACGCGGACTTCGCCGAGGGCCGCTTCCTCGCCCGCGACTTCATGAAGTTCGGCTGGGACGTCTACGCCCCAACCGAGGAGATCCGCAACGACATCTACGCCGCCCCCCTGAAGGCAACCACCGAGCAGCTTCGGGGGCTCCCGCCGGCGGTCGTGATGACCGCAGAGAACGACCCGCTTCGCGATGAAGGAATCGCCTACGCCCGAAAGCTCCGCGAGGCGGGGGTCGAGGCGAGTGCCGTCGAATACATCGGACTCATCCACGACTGGATGCTTCTGAACCCCATCCAGTCCACGCCCGGCGTGCAGACCTCGTTCCGGCACGCCATCGCCGACCTCACGCACTACCTCGCTTGATCGGCCTCACGAGCAGCGGGCCACGGGACATCCCCGCGGCCCGCTCTCGTGTTTCGTGGTCGACGTCCCGGCGGCTCGTCTGCCGGAATACCCGCACTCGATTGCGCGGTTGCAGTTAGCGTGTTCCCGATTCCAGCGCATCGATCCCTTCAGCGGGGCGCCCTCGATCGTGCGCTGTCTTCGCTCGACTGGCCGATCGAGGCCGCGCGGCGTGAGCGACTGGCATCCGGTGAACGCGTGCGGCGGGTGCACGACTCCGCCGGGTTGATCTACGTCTCCGCCGGGACCGTGACGGTTCGAGCCGGCCACGAGCGGAGCGAGCTCTCCGCCGGCGATCTCGCCATCCTGCCCCGCGCCCACCGTGTGGAGATCCGCGCCACGCGTGAGGCCAGCGTCGTCAACGCCTGGTTCCACCCATCCGGAGGCTCGGCGCAGACCCTCGCCACATTCCCCGACACCCTGCTGGTGAGGGACTTCTCCGCTCGGGAGCCGAACATGGCGATGCTCATCGAGGGCATGGTCTGCGGAGCAGCCGGCGACTCCGATTACACTCGCGCGGGCGACGCGGTGGTGTGCAGCCTCATCTCCACCACCGTCGTCTCGGCCGCGATCAGGCTGTGGGCGGAGCTCGGTTGCGCTCCCGAACGATGGCTGCACCAGGTGTCCGACCCGTTCATCGCTCGCGCGCTCGATGCGATCCACGAGACCCCCGGGGAAGCCTGGACCGTGCAGGACCTGGCACGGGTGGCGACCATGTCCCGATCAGCCTTCGCGGAACGCTTCACCACGGTCGTCGGCCGCACCCCGTCGTCGTATCTGACCGCCGTTCGGATGGAGGCCGGCAAGACGCTTCTGGCCCGCGGGATGAGCGTCTCGGAGACCGCCCAGCAGCTCGGGTACGAATCCGAGGCCGGATTCAGGCGAGCCTTCCGGCGGCACACCGGAGCCGCCCCCGCCACCTGGCGCGGACGGCAGCGGTCCGACGTTCTCCCTGCTGCGTAGAACCGTCGACGACGAACCGTCTACGACGTCGCGTGCCCAACCCTCACGGACCTGGCCACTCGGAAGAGGATCCCGCCGACGAGAGTGGCGACCGCAGCGGAGATCAGCACCACCTGCACTCCGGCACTGTCGGTGAGCAGACCGCCGATTCCGGCTCCCAGGGTGATCGCGAGCTGGAATCCGGCCACGATCAGTCCGCCCGCGGCTTCCTTCCGATCGCCGGCGAGCTGCCCGATCCACGTGCTGACGACGAGCAGCCATGGCCCGAACCCGACGCCCCACAGCGTTGCGCCCACCGCGACGGCCCAGAACTGTCCAGGAAACAGAGCGACGGTCGCGATGCCCAGACCGATGAGAATCGGTACGACAAGGCGCATCGCGTTGAGATGCCGGTCGACGAGCAATCCACCGACGAGGTTGCCGGCGAGGCCACCGATACCGAACGCCGCGAGCAATGCGGCGATCCCGCCCGCGTCGATGCCGTGCACCCGCTCCAATGCCAACCGGATGAAAGTGAAGGCGGCGAAATGGCCGAGCACGGTGAGCACATGCCCGATCAGCCCCAACGACAGGCCAGGGATCTTGAGGGTGGCTCCCAGCTCACGGAGCCCGGACACCGCCACCGGAGCGATCGACGGCAACGCCAGCCGAAGCAGGATGGCGACCAGCACCGACACGACGGCCACACCGCCGAAGACCACACGCCAGTCGAACACGGTGCCGAGGTAGGCGCCCAGTGGAACACCGGCCACCGTGGCCACCGCCGTTCCGCCGTTCACGAACATGAGGCCGCGGCCCAGGCGCTCCGGCGGCACCAGCTGGGACACGATCGCCAGCGACATCGCCCAGAAGCCGCTGATGGCTGCGCCCAGTAGCAATCGCGCTGCAAGCAGCAGCAAGAGGTCGGGTGCGAAAGCCACCAGCGCGTTGGACAGCGCTGCGGCCAGCACGACCCAGATCAGCAGCGTCCGCCGGTTCAAGCGAGGAAAGAGGATGCCCACCACCGGGGCGACCAGAAACCCGACGAAGGCGGTCACGGTGACGGCCTGACCCGCCTGGCCCTCGGTGATGCCGAGCGATGCCGCCATCGGGGTCAGGAGGCTGGGCGGAAGGAATTCGGCGATCACCAGCGTGAAACTGGTGGCCATGAGGATGATCGCCCCGATCCATCCTGCGCGCTCGGAGCGAACAGGGGCGAGGATGTCGGGCGCGGCACTGGTTGTCATCCTCCGATGTTTTCGAGAATGCGCAATCGATACCGGACCGATCGTCCACACCAGGGGGCCGAACGTCCGCGGCGCAGCCGGCCAATGCGGTCAGGCGGGTCGCCGGATCGTGTCAGTCCGGGTCGTCGCCGTCGCGTTTCGGCTCGACGAAGCCATCGGCGTCGTACGGCCCCGGCCCGCTCTCGCCCATCGCGTCGTCCTCCGGATCGATGTCCAGCGGGTCACCGTACTCGGGCGGGTACTCTCGTGCTTCGTTCATTTGTCAGTCCTTTCGGTCGATGCCCCCGAGGAGCTCCTTGAACGCCTTCTCGATTGTGGGGTGGTCGTACTGCCCTGCGCGGCTCTCGCCCGAGATCACGGCGCAGCGGTGATCGGCGACGTCTCCAGGTGCCGATCACCGTGGCCCCCTCGAGTCGTTTCGTCAATCCCCCGTCAGTGAGCGGATGCCCGCGGCCGACATCTTCTCATTGGAATGCTCTTGTCAATAGAGTATTCTTCTGAGGCATGGCGGACACTTCGATGCGCGAACCCACATTCTGGATACTCACAGCGCTCTCGACCGGGCGACGGCACGGCTACGCGCTGATCCACGAGGTACAGCAGCTCTCGCACGGGCGCGTCGACCTCAAAGTTGCGACGCTCTATGCGGCTCTGGATCGGCTCAGCCGTCAGGATCTGGTCGTGCCGGACGGCGATGAGGTGATCGACGGGCGGTTTCGTCGGTTTTTCCGGCTCTCGCCGGCTGGTCGTAGCGCGCTCACGGCAGAGATCGAACGCATGGAACAGAATGCCCGGGACGCACGCGCCCGCCTCGCCCTAGCGCCGCGCACGCCACAGGCGGGGTTCGGCGCATGACGACGTCGGATCTGAGCCGCGCCTATGTGGGTCTCCTCGCGTGGTATTCCCCGGAATGGCGTGCCGAGCACGGCGACGCGATGCTCGGCACACTGCTCGACCGGGCGGATGCCGAGTCCCGAACGCACGTGTCTCTCGCTGAGCGCGCAGAGCTGATCACCGGCGGCCTCCGAGAGCGCCTACTCGGTCCACGGCATCTGGCCTTGCCGAACGTGATTGCTCTCAGCGCCGCGACCGTCGTGTCGTTCGCCGACTCCAGCGTCAGGCGGTCTCCGGGCCTCCCGCTTGCCGGATTCGCCGAACCGTTCTCCAACCCCAGCGTGGTCACCGCCGCACTGATCGTCGGAGCCTTCCTCTGCATGATGCTCTCGCGACCCGTGCTCGCTCGCATCCTGAGTCTCGCGAGCGTCGTCGTCGAAGTCACGGTCGGCGTACTCGGGCACACCTTCGACTGGTTCGGGACGAGTTGGGGCACCGTAGCCCTCTTCGCCGCACTGGCATTACTTGCCGCCCTGCCGATGCGCCGCACGACGACCGCTGTCACTGCAACAGCAGCGGTAGGAATCGTCGTGACCGCCGCGGTCTTTGTTCCGATCGCCGTCCACCTGAGCTCCGATTTCTTCTTCTGGTCGCTCGTCACACTGTTGTCGATCGTCATCCTCACCGGGATCGCTTGCGCGGCGACGAGAGCTCGCGTTCGTCGGCACTCGATCTCGGGAACGGACCAAACAGAGACCGGCCTCCGCGATTAGCTCGGGTGCGGCCCGGATGCACCGTCGGTCCACCGTTCGAGGAGCGCCCCGAACTGGTAGTCGAAGACCTCCACCAGGTCCATGTCGGGATCGAGCAGCCATTGGAGCTCGATCCCGTCCATCATCGCGAAGAGTCCGCGCACTTCGAGTGCGGCTTCGGCCCGCGTGAAGGGGCGGACCTCCCCGAGGCTCGCTGCGTGCAGCAGCTGATCGGTGGCCGTGGCGATCAGCGCCGCGTAGCGGCCGGTCATGAAGGAACGGGCGGGATGGTCCGAGTGGGAGGCCTCGGCCGCGAGGGTGAGGAATAGTTCGATCAGGCCGCGGTTCTGGGTGTGGTATTTCATCAGGTGGGCGAACCGCCGGAAGTACCCGAGGCCGTCGTCGCCCGCGGGTACGTCGACATCGCTCTCGTTCGCCCAGTAGTCGAGGACCGCGATGTAGAGCGACTCCTTGCTCGGAAAGTGGCGCATGAGCGCGGCGGGGCTCACGCCGACCTCATCGGCGATCTGTCTGAGCGAGCCCCCGGCGTAGCCCTTCTGCGCGAAGACCTTCGCCGCGGACCGGAGAATCTCGGCCCGGCGTTTGATCCCGTTCTTGTAGGGCCCGCGCACGGTCGTCGACACGTATCACCTTTCAGATCGCAGTCGGGGAACGCTTCCTTGCGGAAATGTTATCACTCGTTTATAGTTGGCGAATCGTGAACATGTGACAACAGTTCACACGACGCCGGAACCGGCTCAATGACGAGAGGCACGAATGACCGAACGACCCGAGAACCGGCACACAGCGCACAGTCCGCTGGCGTCCGCGGAGACCCTCGAACAACGGATCCCCCTCGGAGTCGGAATCGTCGGCGCGGGCCCCGTGACCCAGGCGATCCACCTGCCGACCCTCGCCAAGCTCGGCGATCGCTTCCGCGTGACGCACGTCATGGATGTCGCACCCGCTCTGGCCGAGCAGGTCGGCCTGCGAGCCGGCGCGTCGTGGTCCACCACTCTCGAAGACCTCCTCGCCGATCCGTCGGTGGATGTGGTGGCGATCTGCAGTCCGCCGGAATACCACGTGTCGCAAGTGATCGCAGCGTGCCGGGCCGGCAAACGAGCCGTGCTGTGCGAGAAGCCCTTCGCGCTCAGTGTCGAGGACGCGCTCGACGCCATCGCGGCGTCGGCGGAGTTCGGGGTTCCGCTGCTCGTCGGTGCGATGCACAGCTTCGACTCCGCGTGGCTCGCGGCGCGCGCCGCATGGGCACGCTCGGGGTCGGTCGCGCACACCATCCGATCCTCGATCGTTCTGCCGCCGAACTCTCGCTTCGAGGATCTCGCCACCGAACTCGTGGGACGGGCGGCCCCTCTCGCCGATTCCGCAACCGCGTCTCCCACCTCGCCCGCAGACCTGTTGCGCGACGCTGTGCTCGGTGTCGCCGTGCACGATCTGCCGCTCATTCGCACGTTCCTCGTCGATCCGGATGCGCTCCGCGTCCTCTCGGCGTCCTTCGAGTCGCCCTTCGGATACCTGATCGTCCTGGGCGATGGCACGACGACGATCGAGCTGCGCGCCGCCTTCACCGACACCTGGAAGCCGGACTGGCGTCTCGAGGCGTTCGCCGACGATGTCTCGCTGTGCCTCAGCTTTCCGCCGTCGTACGTGCAGGCCGGGTCGAGCGTCGCCGAGCTCCGGTCACCGTCGGGCGTCGAGGTGTTCGGTCCGTGGCCCGCGAACGGCTACGAAGACGAATGGAGACACGTAGCGGATCTCGCCGACGGCGGCACACCCGCGCAATCGCTCGACACGATCGGCGGAGACATCGCGTTCGCGTTGCGGGTCGCAGACGAGTCCGCCGCCCTGCTCGACGCGCCACGTCTGGTGGTGGCGTCGTGAGCCCGTCGCTCGGCACGAGGGCACTCGGGTCGCCCGCGTTGCGTCACCGCGTCGCCGCGATGGTCGCATCGTTACCCGCGTCGTTCCACCTCACGGACGGCCCGGCGGACGTGGTCGCCCTCGACGGAGACGGCGACTGGACCGCACGGGCCCAGGAGGCGCTGCGGGGAGGTGCGCGCGCACTCGTGGTCAGTGATCCGGAACCGCGGGATACCCGCGGGCTGCTCGCCGACGCTGAGCGCCTCGGAGCCACCATCGCGCTCGACTCTCCGTGGTCGCGCAACCCGGCCGTGCCCGCCGCGGCCGCGGAGCTCTCCCGCAGGCTGAGCGGCGGCGGCGGTCTGCTCGAACTCGAGGTCGTTTCCGGGCTCGGCGCGCCCGTCCTCGCAACGGTGGCCGCTCAACTCGCACTCGTTCGTTCGCTCTCCGGGCCGGTCACATCCGCGAAGCTGGTCGCCGCCACCGCACGGGGCTGCACGATCCTGGGATCCATGAATCCGGATGCACGTGTCAAGCTCGTGACCATCCAGACCGATGCTCGGCCTACGTCGGCCCGACTGCGGTTCATCGGTCGCGATGGTTCGGTCGACCTGTCGATCCCCGATCCGTCGACATCCAGACCGGCCGAGCTGACGCTCACGACGCGCGACGGCTCGATCCTGATGCCGACCGTCTTCGAAAGCGCGCGCCGGTCGGTCTGGCGCTCGCTCCACTCTGCCGTGACGGCAGACCGACCCCTGAACGACCTCGACGAGTTCATCGGGGACGCCGACATCGTCCGCGCACTCGCCGACGAACTCACTGCTGTGCCCGACCACGATTTCGACACCGATCGAAGGAGAAAGACCCGATGATCCGCATCATCCTCGACACCGACCTGGCGATGGGCGCCCCCGGCTCCGACATCGACGACGGCTTCGCACTCGCACTCGCCCACGCCGACCCGGACATCCGGATCGAGCTGGTGACGACCGTGAACGGCAACACGGATGTGGAGAGCGCGACGCTGCTGGGCCTGGAACTCGCCGAGAGGCTCGGGGCAACGTCGATCCCGATCGTGATGGGAGCCTCGGCTCCGCTCCTGCGACCGGATCGGGCCCGGAGAGCGCCCGGCGGGATCCGGGAGCGTTACGGGCACCGGTCGCCGCAGCCCGGCCACGCCGCCGAGAAGATCGTCGAGCTCGTGATGGCCAATCCGGGCGAGATCACCGTGGTGGCGATCGGGCCGTTGACGAACATCGCCGTTGCGATGTCGCTCGATCCCGGCTTCGCCGCGGCGGTCAAAGAGATCGTCATCATGGGCGGCATCTTCCTCGGTCAGACGAACAAGGCCGAGATGCCCGGGGAGTTCAACGTCTGGGTGGACCCCGAGGCGGCATCCGCCGTGCTCCACTCCGGCGCTCAGCTCAGATGGGTCGGTCTCGACGTCACCATGCGGGTGCGGCTCAGCCGTGAGGATGCGGGGGCTCTGTCGGCAGGCACAGGCTCCTTCGCTCCGTTCGCAGGAGAGTACACCGCCGCCTGGATCGACTTCCTCGCAGCGGCCAATCCCGGCGACACCTCGCAGGCCGACTCGTGCGCCATGCACGATCCCCTCGCCGTCGCGGTGCTCACCAGGCCCGAACTCGTGACCTGGAGGGACGCCCATGTCGACATCGTCACCGGTGAAGGTCTCGCCCGTGGCGTGATGGTCGCGGACCTCCTGACCTCAGAGCACCCGCCGGCGGCCAACTGCCGCATCGCTGTCGATGTCGATGCGGAAGCGTTCCGAGCGCACTTCCTCGGAACGATCGCCCGGCTCTGAGCCGGAGCACCCACCGTTCCACCACGTTCCACCAAACAGAACACAACAAGTGAAGGGAAACACCATGTCACAGCGACCCGGGCGTTCTGTCCGTCGTCTCGCCGTTCTCGCCTCACTGTCCCTCGGTGCAGTGGCGCTGGCCGGCTGCTCATCGGGTGGGGGCCAGGCTGCCAATGGAGGCAGCTGGAGCCTTCCGACGAAGGACCCGACTGCGACCATCCACGTGCTGAGCACTTTCGCGCTCGACACCACGACGGGAATGAAGGACTTCCTCGACACCTTCCACAAGGAACACCCCACGATCACGGTCAAGTACGACGTCGTACCGTTCGACTCGCTGAACAACACCGTGGACTCGCGTGTCGGCAACAAGTCGGGAAGCCCCGACCTCTACTGGGCCGACCAGCCCAGGATCGCCTCGCTCGCCGCGCGGGGTGAGGCGGAGGACCTGACCAAGCAGTTCTCTCAGTACAAGGGCGCGTTCGACCCGGCGAGCTACGAGTCGGGAATCTACAACGACAAGCTCTGGGCGCTGCCGATGACCAACTCGACGCAGCTGCTGTTCTACAACAAGGACCTTCTGAAGGCGGCGGGCCTCACCCCTCCGTCAGCGGACCCGGATGACCGGATGTCGTGGGAGCAGCTCGACACCGACGCCGTGAAGGCGAAGGCGGCGGGAGCACAGTACGGCTTCATGTTCGAGCAGGTCGATCGCTACTACCAGCTCGAGCCGCTGGGCGTCTCCCTCGGTGGCTCGCCCGGAGTGAAGGGCAGCGACAACCTGACACCTGACATCACCTCTCAGGCGTGGGTGGACGCGATGAACTGGTACGGCAAGATCTTCGCCGACGGCGCCTCGGCCAGAGGCGTCGCGGTGGAGCAGACCATTCCGGACTTCCTCGCCGGCAAGACGGCGTACTTCGTCGACGGACCGTGGCTCGTCGACCGGCTGAAGGCCTCGAAAGTCGATTGGGGAGTGGCGCTGCAGCCGAAGTTCGAAAGCGGCAAGGCCGTCACGCCCGACGGGTCGTGGTCGGTCGCCATGAACCCCTTCAGCAAGCAGAAGGAGGCCGCCGGCATCTTCATGAAGGCGATGACGGTCGACAACGGGTACGTGGGCGACCTGCCTGCGAACGTCGAGGGCAAGAAGGAGTACTTCGCCAGGGATCTCTTCGCATCGCCCGAGGGTCAGGTAGCGGCCAAGATCGTCGACTACGAGACCTCGAACACGGCCGTGAACCGGCCGACGACGGTCGGGTACATCGAGTTCGAGAGCATTCTGAACGCCACCTTCGCCGATATCCGGAACGGCGCGGATCCGAAGACATCGCTCGAGAAGGCCTCGGACTCGCTCGTCAAGGCCTGGGCGAAGTACAAGAAGTAAGAGGTCAGAGCGTATGAGCACGATTTCCAAAGCTCGCGCGCTGCGAGCGGTGCCGGCGACATCACGTCGCCGGCACCGCCTCGGCGGCCGGCGCCAGGCGTTCTGGGCCACGGTCTTCCTGGCGCCGGCGCTGATCGCGATCGGCGCGCTGCGGTTGGCGCCGACGATCTCGGCCGTCGGGTCGAGCCTCTACCAGGGGTTCCCGGGCGGCATCATCCCGGCCACGTTCGCGGGCTTCGCGAACTACGAGCAGCTGTTCGCCGACCCCGACTTCATCGCCACGATCTGGCGGACCATCGGATTCAACCTGATCATCAACCCGCTTCAGGTGATCCTCGCCCTGCTGATCGCGGTCGTCATGACGCAGCGCATCCACCTGTCCGGCGTCTGGCGCACGCTCGTCTTCATACCGGTCACGATCCCCCTCGTCGGGTCCAGCATCGCGTGGGGTGCGGCACTGCAGCCCGACGGGCCGGTGAACTCCATCATCTCGGCGCTCGGGGGGCAGCCGCAGCCGTTCTTCACCTCGCCGTCGCAGGCGCTCGGGTCGATCATCGTGCTGGCGTCGTGGGTCGGAATCGGGTTCTGGATGATCTTCCTCATCGCCGGAGTCCAGGCGATTCCACCGGAACTCTACGAAGCCGCGCGCCTCGATCGAGCCGGGCCAGTACGCACCTTCTTCCAGATCACCATCCCGCAGCTCAAGCGCCCGCTGCTGTTCGTGCTGGTCGCCGACACCGTCTCGAACTTCGTGCTGTTCGTGCCGATGCAGCTGCTGACCATGGGAGGCCCGCAGCACAGCACGACGGTGCTGATGTTCAACGCCTGGCAGACGACGTTCGCGTTCGGCAGCCGCAACCTCGGGGCGGCCCAGGTCGTGATCCTCACGGCGATCATGCTCGTCTTCGTGCTGCTCCAATTCCGCCTGCTTCGAGAGGACTCCGAGCGCTCATGACCTCACAACTCGGCATCAGCCGCGTCGACGGCACGCGGTCGATCACGCACGTCGCGCACCGCCGGCGGCGACTGGGACGCACCAGTTGGGGATACACCACGCTGGCCGCGTTCATCGGTCTGGTGTTCGTCGCCCCGGCCCTATGGATCCTGATCGGCTCGTTCCGTCCGACGGACGACATCTTCGCGTCGTTGACCCCGCTGAGCTGGAACCTCATCATTCCGACGCGTGCGTCGTTCGACAACTACATCGCCCTCCTCAGCGGAGGGTTCGCCCACGCCCTCGGAGTCACCGCACTCGTCTGCATCGGCTCCGTGCTCCTCGGCCTGGTGCTCACGCTGCCGGCCGCCTATGCGCTCTCGGCCTTCACGTTCCGGGGGCGCAATCTGGTCTTCGGGTTCGTCGTGATCAGCTTCATGATGCCGTTCGACGCGATCGCCATTCCGCTCTCTCAGCTCTTCAGCGACTGGGGGCTGACCAACTCGCTCGCCGGGCTGATCCTGCCGGGTATCGGAAACGGCCTGGCCATCTTCAACCTCCGGCAGCACTTCCTGAACATTCCGCAGTCGTATCGCGAGGCCGCGATGCTCGAGGGTTCCTCGGAGCCGAGAATCCTGTGGTCGATCTACATGCCGATGAGCGGTGCGGCGATCTCGAACTCGATGCTGCTGATCTTCCTCGGCCAGTGGACCGCGTATCTGTGGCCGCTCCTGGTCGTCAGCGACAGCTCGCTTCAGGTGGCGCCGGTCGCGCTCGCCATGACGTTCGGGGAGCATTCGGCGGACTACGGCCAGAACTTCGCCGGAATCATCATGCTGTCGCTCATCCCGGCCGCCATCGTGTTCACGATCCAGCGAGTCTTCGGACAGCTTTCCTTGTCGAGTGGTGTGGACTAGGAAGACCATGACGCACATCTACGTCTTCGGCAGCATCAACCGCGACCTGATCGCCTCGGTCGACACGTTGCCCCGGCCGGGAGAGACGCAGGTCAGCCGTGACTTCCTGCGCCGGGGAGGTGGCAAGGGCGCGAATCAGGCGTTCGCCGCATCCCGGATCGCCGATGACGACGTCGTCGTCCATCTCGTCGCGTGTGTCGGCCGGGATGAGGAGGGGCAGTCGCTCACGGCCGAACTGAACGCATCGGGCGTCGACACGACGTACGTGACCGCGGTCGACGCACCGACGGGACTCGCGATGATCCAGGTCGCCGCGGACGGGGAGAACACGATCGTCGTCGTTCCCGGGGCGAACCACCTCTGGCCGGCGGGGTCCGTGCGGTCGGTCCCCCTGGCCGCCGACGACATCGTGGTCTGCCAGCTGGAGACGCCGCTCGACGTCGTGGCCGAGATCGGTGCGCACGCGCGTGCATCCGGTGCTCGTCTCGTCGTCAACGCGGCCCCATACGATGCGCGCGCCGCCGAGATCGTGCGGTCGGCCGACATCGTGGTCGTCAACGAAGGCGAGGCGGCGGGGTTCCTCGGCGTCGAGGCCTTCGATGCCGAACTGCTCGCAGGGTCGGCCTCGATCGGCGGCGAGGTGATCGTCACTCTCGGTGGGAGCGGCTCCCTGCTCCGCGGATTCGACGGCCTCCTCGCGACCGTCGACGCCTTCGCGGTCGACGTCGTGGACACGGTCGGAGCCGGGGATGCTTTCGTCGGGGGGCTCGTCGCCGCACTGGCCGGTGGCGACTCCGTGCGCGAAGCCGTCGACGTCGCGATGGCGGCCGGGGCGCTGACCGTGGGCGTCAACGGTCCGCGCGACCCCGCCTTGAGCCGGGCGACGGTGGACGCGCTCCGTCGCGCCGACCGTGATGCGAACCGCTAGAGCACCTCGCTCAGCCGGCCGGTGTGGACGTCGAAGACGAACCCCCTGATCGGCACGTCCGGCGAGATCCACGGATGCGACCGGGCCTTCTGCACCTGTTCCCTCGTGTTCTGCTCGGCGTCGGTGAAGCTGTAGAACCTGGCCGGCGCGATCGGCGACACGCCCGTCTCCCGGCGGAGGCGCTCCTCCAGCTCTGCGTCGGCGAACGTGGTCATCCCGCACTCGTTGTGGTTGATGATCATGATCTCCCGGGATCCGAGGACCTGGGTCGAGATGACCAGGGATCGCACGGAGTCGTCGTCGATCACGGTGCCGACGTTCCTGATCATGTCGACGTCTGCGTCGTCCAGCCCCAGCATCCGAGTGATGCCGGAGAGGCGGGGATCCGCACACGTGACGATCGCGATTCGAGGCGCCGGTGGACCGCTGTGGCTGGCATCGTAGTCTTCGGCGATGACCGCGTTCGCGCTCAGCGCCTCGTCGATGAGGCTCATGACTTCTCTCCTGTCCTGACGGACAGCTCCGCCCACCGAGAACTCGGGGTGGCTGCCGTGTCCGAAGCCGACGCTAGTCCTGGGGCCCGCCGGTAGGAAGGCCGGGATCGCGCGGCGGCGGCTGGTGTGCGACCCATGACGAAGGGCTACCATGACCGGCACCGCACACATCTCGAGAGGAACTCCCCCATGCCCGCGCTGACCGACACGTTCACACTCTCCAACGACGTCAGAATTCCGAAGATCGGGTTCGGCACCTGGCAGATTCCCGACGGCCCTGCAACGTACGACTCGGTGCGCACGGCACTCGACGCCGGGTACCGACACATCGACACGGCGCGCGCCTACGGCAACGAGGCGAGCGTCGGCCGGGCAGTCCGCGACAGCGGCATCCCTCGCGACGACATCTTCATCACGACGAAATGCCCGGCCGAGGTCAAGGATGCGGCCGGCGCCCACCACGCGTTCGAGCGTTCCACCGCTGCTCTGGATCTGGGCACGATCGACCTGTACCTCATCCACGCGCCGTGGCCCTGGAACGCGATCGGCAGCGACCACCGCGCCGGCAACATCGAGGTCTGGAAGGTGTTCGAGGAGCTCTACGAGGCAGGTCGCACTCGCTCCATCGGCGTGAGCAACTTCGAAGTGGACGATCTGGAGTCCCTCACCGCGGCGACGAGCATCGTCCCCCACGCGGACCAGATCCGCTGGTTCGTCGGCAACACGCAGCCGGCGACGACCGCGTACTGCCACGAGCGGAACATCCTGGTCGAGGGATACTCGCCCCTCGCCACCGGTCGCCTGCTGGGCAATCGCGACATTGCGAAGATCGCTGCTAAGTACGGCAAGTCGGTGGCGCAGGTGAGCATCCGGTACCTGCTGCAGAAGGACATTCTGCCGCTGCCCAAGTCGACCACGCCGAGCCGTATCGTCGAGAACGCAGACGTCGACTTCGAGTTGACCCCGGAGGATGTGGCTGCCCTGGATGCGCTGCAGGCCGGCCGCCGCTGAGGCGCCCGGCGACGATCGGTCAGCTGGCGGCGAGCTCCGGTTCGCGGGCCAGGCCGACCGCGGGCAGCAGTACGCCGTCGATCAACGAGATCAAGAATGCGCGATCCACCGGCTTGCGGAGGATCAGCAGGCGGTAGGCCGCCATCGACGGCGTGATGTGCGAGAGCGTCTCGATGTCGCTGTCGGCCGAGATCTCACCCCGCTCGACGGCTCGGCGCATGAATGCCCGGTAGACCGCCGCCCGCGGCTCGACGATCGCGTCGTTGACCGCCTCGGCGAGATCGGGGTCCTTCGTCAGCATCGACATGAGGCCGGCCATGATCTGCAGCTTCTTCTCGCCCTCCTCGATGCTGTGCGGCTTGATCAGGGAAAGGAGGTCTCCACGCAGCGTTCCGGTGTCCGGCAGGGAGTCGAGGTCGGCGTCGGCCCTCTTCATGCAGGCCACCGCGTCGATGACGAGGTCGGCCTTCGAGGCCCATCGACGGTAGACCGTCGCCTTGCCGGCCTTCGCGCGGGCGGCGACCATATCGATGGTCATGCCGTCGTAGCCGGTCTCGCCGAGCACCTCGAGGGCGGCGGCGAGAATCTCCGGGTCGCGGGTGAGGTCGCGCTTGCGCCCGAGCTTCGCGGTGGTTGCGAGCGGGTCGGTCGTGGTGTCGAGCTGCGTCATTGCGGCTTCCTTCGTAACTGTCATGTCCATCCAGTCCATTGTAAGGTTAATTTCAGAACTGCATAGATCCGAAACTCAGTAGTTTCGTATATGCTGGCATCCATGTCGCAGACCACATCCCCCTCGGGCGCATCCGACACCCCCAGCATCCCCGTGGCGCCGCATCGTTGGTGGACGCTCGTCACCGTAGCCCTCGCGCAGGTGATGGTCGTGCTCGACTCCACGGTCGTCAACATCGCCCTGCCCTCCGCGCAGGCCGAACTCGGCTTCTCCGACGGCGAGCGCCAGTGGATCGTCACGGCGTACTCCCTCGCCTTCGGCAGCCTTTTGCTGTTCGGCGGCCGGTTGTCCGACCTCATCGGCCGCAAACGCGCGTTCATCATCGGCCTCATCGGTTTCGCCGGGGCCTCCGCGCTGGGTGGCGCCGCGACGACGTTCGGGATGCTCGTCGGGGCCCGAGCGCTGCAGGGAGCGTTCGGCGCACTGCTCGCCCCCACCGCGCTGGCCGTTCTGACAACGACGTTCACCATTCCGAAGGAACGCGCTCGCGCGTTCGGCGTCTTCGGCGCCATCGCCGGAGCCGGCGGCGCGATCGGCCTGCTGCTCGGCGGGTTCCTCACCGAGCAGTTCGACTGGCGCTGGAACCTCTACATCAACGTCTTCATAGCGATCATCGCGATCATCGGCGCCTCGATCTTCGTCGTTTCGATCAAGCGGTCGGGTCCACGGCCCAAGCTCGATGTTCCGGGCACCGTGCTCGTCTCCGGCGCGCTCTTCAGCCTCGTCTACGGCTTCTCGAACGCCGAGACCGACGGCTGGGGCTCGCCGCTGTGCTGGGGGATGCTCGCGGCATCCGCCATCCTGTTCGTCGCGTTCGTGCTCTGGCAGCGCCGGGCCACGCATCCGCTGCTGCCACTGGCGATCGTGCTCGACCGCAATCGTGCGGCCTCGTACAGCTCGATCCTGATCGCCGGCGCCGGGCTGTTCGGCGTCTTCCTCTTCGTCACGTTCTACCTGCAGACCACGCTGAAGTTCACGCCGATGCAGACCGGCCTGGCGTTCCTGCCGATGATCATCATGCTGATCACGGCTGCGCAGCTCTCGACGAACATCTTCGTGCCGAGGTTCGGCCCCAAGGTCATGGTGCCGATCGGCATGACCATCGCATCGAGCGGGATGGTGTACCTCACGCACCTCGGAGTCACCGCGAACTACGCGGCCGACGTGCTCCCGCCGCTGATGATCATCGGTGTCGGAATGGGCTCGATCATGCCCGCGGCGATCCAGACCGCCACGCTCGGAGTCGACCGCCGGTTCGCGGGCGTCGCCTCGGCGATGGTGAACACGAGCCAGCAGGTCGGCGGGTCGATCGGAACCGCCCTGCTGAACACGCTGGCCGCCACAGCCGCCACAAGCTACCTCGCCTCGCACCTTCCGCCCACGGCAGAAGTCGCCGCCCAGGCCGCCGTTCACAGCTACGCGACCGCGTACTGGTGGGGCGCCGGCTTCTTCGCCTTCGGCGCGGTGCTCTCCGCTCTGCTGTACCGTCGCCGCGGCGTCGGCGCGACGCTCGGCGAGCCGTTGCCGGCGTCGTCCAGCGGTGCGGGCACGACGCCCCAGCCGACCGAGCCGGTGGTCGCGCAGTAGGTGGAACGCGGGGCCAGACGTGCACGCCATGCAGAGAACGAGCATCCGGCTTCGCCTACAGTGAACGGATGATCACCAGACGGGAAGCGGCCCTGCGCCTCGACATCTCCCTCGAGATGGCCAGGCGCCACGACCTCCCCTCCCGGATGAGCGAGCACGAGTTCTCGGAGCTCACGGACAACCCGCCCGCCTGGCTGCAGCAGTCGCGCGCGAACCGCACCGGCAAGAAACCGGTCTGGGTTCAGCTGACGTGCGACATCTGCGGATACACCGAATCGGCACGCCCGAAGAAGTGGTGGCCCGACTTCAGCTACCTGAGCTGCGACCACCACCCGGCGAGCGAACTTCCCGACCCGCTACCGGGCCTGAGCCGTCGCGAGGTCGACGGGATCGGAACCCGCTTCGTGGGAATCGTCGACGAGCATCCGGGATCAGCGGCGGCCACCGCCTGACCCGGCGGCTAGCGGCCGGCGAGGTAACGGGCGACGGCCTCGGCCGTCGCCTCGTGATCCACGACATCCGGCTCGCCCGAGGTCGTGATCGTCGCGGCGAGCTGCCCGTCGACGAAGATCGGGACGCACCCGCCCCAGAATTTGTAGCTCTCGTCGAGGCCATCGGCGATAGACGGGTCGGCCTCCTTCAGCAGCCGGGCGAGCAGCGAGCTGACCCCGAACTTCTTCGTCACGAGGATCTTGCCCTGCATGACCTCGGCGTTGCCCTGCCCGGTGCTCCCGAGCTGGGCGCGGAACGCGAGCTCGTCTCCGATGTGGACGTCGACCGCCAGATCGCGACCCCACTCCCGGATGACCTCGACAGCGAGCTCACCGAGCCGCACCGCGTCGTCCCGGGTGAACGACGACACCTCGGCGGGCGGGACGTTCTGGAGCTGTTCGATCGTGTAAGTCGGTTCAGGACGCGTCATGTCACTCAGGCTATCGAGTCTTTCGTCGCCGGCCGCGCAGCTCGGCCCCGCCGGCCGCCGGAGGGGTGGGCGTCAGCCTGCCTGCGGATCGAAGGCTTTCGACGCGAACACATCCAAGCCGAGGGCGTGGGAGAGGTAGCGGGCAGCGCGTTGCCCGCGGACGCTGTTGCCCGCCGCATCCAGCCGAGGCGAGAAGGTGCCCAGGCCGCCCTTGCCCGGTGCGACCGTGATGATGCCCCCCGAGACGCCGCTCTTGCCCGGTACGCCGACCTCGAACAGCCAGTCGCCCGAGAACTCGTACAGGCCGGACGTGGCCATCACGGCGAGAGTGTCCCGGCTCACTGACGCGTCGACCACCTTCTCTCCGGTGATCGGATTGACGCCACCGTTCGCGAGAGTCGCCGCCATCACAGCGAGATCGGCGGTCGTGACCAGCAGGGAGCACTGCTTCGTGTACACGTCCGTCGTCTGGATGGGATCGAACTGCATGCGCCCGTAGCTCTCCAAGAGACGGGCGATCGCCATGTTGCGCTGGTTCGTGGCCGCCTCCGATTCGTAGACCGCTTCGTCGACGTCGAGCGGATGCCCCGCGAAGCGTGACAACCCGTCCCGGATGAACGCCCACTTCGCATCCGACGTCGTCCCCGGTACGAGGCCCGTCGTCGTCATCGCGCCGGCGTTCACCAGAGGGTTGCGCGGATCGCCGTCGCTCAGTTCCAAGGCCATCACGGAGTTGAACGGCAGACCGGTGTTGTTGACGCCGACCAGACGGGAGACCTCGGAGTGCCCCAGTGCGTGGCAGACCAGCGCGAACACGAACACCTTGGAGATCGACTGGATCGAGAACGGATACGCTGCGTCACCGACGCTCGTCGACCGCCCGACCACGCCGCACACGCTCAAACCGAAGAGCGCCGGGTCGGCGTTTCCGAGCGACGGGATGTAGTCGGCGACTTTTCCCGTGTCGAGGTCGCGGTACCGGGCGTGCGCTGATTCGAGCAGCGCCGTGATGCGCTCGACATCGGGCAGGCTGCCTGTCGAGACCGCCTCATGCACGGCCGCAGGCGCGTCGTCGGCCAGGGCGCCCGTCGAGAAGTCGGGGAGCGTGGCGTGGCGTTCCGAGTAAGCCATCTGGTCCTCCAGGATCGCTCGATGGTCCCGCCCCCAGCATGCGTCACTCGGCCCGCCGAGTAAAGCACCACGACCGACATCATCCTCTTCGGGTGATCGCCCCAGCGGTCGGGAGGACTACGTTGTCGCCATGACCGATCGGAGCGAACTCGACAAGCCCGCGAACACGGTGCTTTCCGACCTGGTGCACGGCCGCATCATGCACCTGCCGATCAGCGTCGACGCGGCGATCGAGGACTTCCACGACACGTCCCAGGAATGGCGGAGGCTCTTCTCGGAGCTCCTCGGAACCTTCTTCCTCGTGCTCGTCGCTGCGGGTGGCGGGATGATGGGCCAGGCCTTTCCCGACACGATCACCCGCACCGATGCGGTCGTCGCGCCCGGCCTCATGGTGTTCGCGATCATCCTGTTCATGGGCAAGGTCTCCGGTGCGCACCTCAACCCCGCGGTGAGCATCGCATTCGCTCTGCGCGGCGACTTCCCGTGGGCACGGGTGCCCGGGTACATCGTCGTGCAGCTGGCTGGGGCATCGCTCGCCGCCTGGTTCCTGACCGGTGTGCTCCCCGTCTCGGCGTCATCCGGTTCGAACTATCCCGCGAGCGGCTACGCGGCGGGCATCGCCTTCGTGATGGAGCTCGTGCTCACCTTCGGCCTGGTGAGCGTGATCCTCGGCACGGCCTCGGGGGCCCAGAACCTCGGGATCATCGGCGCGTTCGGGGTGGGCGCGTACATCATCCTCGCCGGGCTGTGGGCGAGCCCGATCTCGGGTGCATCCATGAATCCGGCACGCACTTTCGGACCCGACCTCATCTCCCTGGACTTCACGTCGTACTGGGTCTACGCCCTGGGGCCGATCGCCGGGGCCGTGATCGCGGTCGGAGCGGCGTTCGTGCTCCGCGGCCAGGGTGGTGGATCGGCCGGTTCCGGGGCTGCGCAGGGTGCGCTGAAGACGAGGGTCGCGAATCCGGACAAGCTGTGACGTCGGCGGGAAGGCGCCTCATCCAGAGTGCGTCCGAGCTCCTGCAGCGGCGACTGCGGGATCGGTGACCGTCGGCCGCCCACGCACGCCCGCCTGGGCGAACAAGCTGATGACCGCGAGAAGGACGGTCAATGCCGTGTACCCGACGACGGCCGGCACATCACCGATCACGCCGGCCAGCTGGCCTTCGATGATGATCGGGACGCCGAAAGCGGTGTACGAGACCACGTAGATCCCGGCGACGACGCCGGCCCGCTGGTGCGGAGCGACGAGCGGGATGATCAGGCTGAGGGCGGCCGTGAACGAAGCCCCGAATGCGACGCCGGCGATGGCCTGCCCGATGAACATGAGTGGCAGGCTTGCGGCGAACACGCCCCCGATGATCCCGAGCGAGCCGAGAACGGCCGCCACGATGCCGATCGTCATCGCTCGTCGGGAGCCGACCCGGGCGAGGGCGAAGCCGGTGATGACGGACACGGCCGGCGCGATGAAACCGGCGACGCCGTTCAGCACGCCGCTGTCCAGGTGGAAGACGCTGCGCACCAGGCTGGGGGCGAGACCGCCGGACAATCCTGCGAGCATCCACACGGCGGCGACGACGGGTGCGGCGGCGATGAACTCCTTGCGTGCCGACGCGGGGATCACGATCCGGGGGATCATCGACCGCACGGCGCCGGGAGTGCGCGACACCGTCTCCGGCGAGAGGGCGACAACGACCGCTCCGGCGATCGTGAGCGCGAGCAGAGCCCCGAAGATGATCGTGTTGGCGGACGGGGTGACCTGGATCGCGATGCCGGCGACCAGCGATCCCACCGCCAGGCCTCCGGTGAGCCCGACGCTTCCGAGTATCGCTCCCAGCGACTTGCGCCCCGTCGGCGAGAGTTCGACGAGCGAGGCCGTGAACGCTGCCGTCGCCGCACCACTCGCGACCCCTTGCACGATCCTGCCGGCGATCACCCAGCCGACGTCGGGCGCGACGAGGAAGAGCAGGTTGGCCGCGATCTGGATGACCAGGGCCGCCACGAGGACCGGCCGTCGACCGAGGTGGTCGGAGAGGGACCCGAGCGTCAGGACTGCGGCGAGGAAGCCGGCGGCGTAGGCGGCGAAGGCGACGGTCAGCAGCGACGGCGGGAAACCCCACTGCTGACGGTAGACGACGAGCAGCGGAGTCAGGACTCCTGCCGAGAGGTAGAGGCTCGTGAACGCGAGTGCGGTGCCGGCGAGAGCCACCCTTCGAGAGAGCGTGAAACGGCGACCGGCGGGCGCCGGATCTGCAGCGTGGTGTGAGGACACGGGATTCTCCTTGGTGCCGATGCGATCAGTCGATGATGACGACGACACCGGACGGGCTGTCCAGCAGTTCGACCGTCAGCTCCGCCGCGCGATCGATGTGCACACGGGGCTCGGACGGGATCTGCTGTTCGTTGTAGGTTCCCGGACCGTAGAACTGGCCATAGCTCAGCACGACGCCGCCTTCGGCGAGCACCGAGCGCTCGAGCTCTGCGACCGCGAGCGCGTCGGGGCCGTCCGGAAGCTCCCATGCCACCGTCTGCGCCAGGATCTTCGGGGTGCCCGTCTGCCGGGAGGCCTCGATCAGATTCTGGTTGCCCTCCGTGCGAATGCGCGCGTTCAGCTCGGCGTGATCGCCGATCTTCGTGACATCGTCCGGGAGGTCGGTGAGTTCGTTCAGGATGACGTCGGGCTCGAACCGCCGGACGGCCTCGATGAGGGCTGCACGGTCGAACACATCGACGACGATCGGCTCGGCGCCCAGCTCTGCCAGGAGATCGGCCTTGCCGGGCGACCTCGTCATCCCGCCGACGGCGTGGCCCGCATCGACGAGCAGAGGGATGAGACGCGAACCGATGACGCCGGATGCGCCGGCGAGGAAGATTCTGGACATGGAAAGTGCCTGCTTTCTTGGTGGAATCGAAGGTGATAGCTCGACCTTACGCAGCAAGCGGTATGGGAGTATGGTCCACTTGTATGCCGAATCAGCAGACCACTTTCGCGGATGATCCCAGCACCGGCTCCGGGCTCGATCTCCTCCTCGAGATCAAGCGCCCCCGGCTGCGTGCGGGGCTGATCGACGCGCTCCGGGACGCGATACGGTCGGGACGCCTGGCCGCGGGCACCCGCCTCCCCGCATCCCGGGTGCTCGCCGACGACCTCGGCATCGCTCGCAGTACGGTGACGGAGTGCTATGCCGAATTGGTCGCGGAGGGTTGGCTCACCGCCCGGCAGGGCTCCGGCACCCGGGTGGCACGACTCGCTCCGCCGCGCGACGATTCGTCGGTTGCCCCCGCAGCCGACGCGCATCCCGGGAAAGCGGTGCAGGGCCTGCTGCCCGGCGCAGCGGAGTTCGCGGAGTTCCCCCGCCAGCAATGGCTCGCCGCTGCCCGCCGCGCGCTGGCTGCTGCACCATACAGCGCTTTCGGCTACGGCGACCCTGCCGGACGGATGGAGCTGCGCGTCGCTCTGTCCGACTACCTCTCGCGGGTGCGCGGGGTGCGAGCCGAGCCGGAACGGATCGTCATCAGTTCCGGCTTCCACCACGGCCTTGCGCTGACGGCCCAGGCGCTGACGGCTCGGGGCGCGCGCACTGTCGCCGTCGAAGGGTACGGGCTCGGACTGTACCGCGCCCTGCTCTCGGATGCGGGGCTGCGCATCCCGCCGCTGCTGGTGGATGACGACGGTGCTCGCACGGGTGACCTGAAGGACCTCGGCGCCGACGCGGTGCTGCTGACGCCCGCACACCAGTTCCCGACGGGTGTCGCCCTGGCCCCGGCGCGGCGCGCGGATGTGCGTGACTGGGCCCGCGCGTCCGGTGGCCTGATCCTCGAGGACGACTACGACGGCGAGTTCCGCTACGACCGCACACCCGTCGGAGCGCTTCAAGGGCTCGACCCGGAGCGGGTGCTCTATTTCGGCACCGCGAGCAAGTCGCTGGCACCGGCCCTCCGAGTGGGCTGGATGGTTGTTCCGGAGAGCATCCTCCCCGAGATCCTCGCGGCGAAGGGGCGCGTCGAAACGGTGAGCGTGCTCGACCAGTTGACCCTCGCCGAGTTCGTCACCTCGGGCGCCTTCGACCGTCACGTGCGCTCACGACGCCAGAACTACCGGCGACGTCGCGACCAGTTGATCTCAGCCCTGGCGCAGAGCTCACCCGAGGTGCGCGTGAAGGGCATGGCGGCCGGACTGCAAGCGCTGATCGAACTTCCGCGCGGGACAGAGGCCGCGGTGGTGCAGGCAGCGGCCCGGCTCGGGCTCATGGTCAGCGGAATGGCGGAGTTCCGCCACGAAGCCCTGCACGCGACGGCCGCCGTTCACGACGGGCTCGTCGTCAATTTCTCGGCCATCTCGGACAGCGCCTGGGAGGGAGCGCTCGACCTGCTGTGCAGCGTCATGCCTGCTCCGGGAAGACAGCGGCCCAATCGTCCTTCACGCTCACGACGGTGATGCCGCCGGCGGGGTCGGAAGCCGCGGCGAGGGCGTTCTCCGCACCTTTGTCGTACGGCACATCCCCGCGACCGGTGTCGTCGTCGTGGTGCACGAGCAGGCTGAGACTGAGCGGATGCTTCTGCACGTACTGGAGCATCTGCAGGTCGCCGTTCGAGTTTCCGCCGGCGAGGATGGGCCGCCGGCCGATCCTGGTCCAGATCCGCACGGGCTTCTCCGGTCCGTCGTCCATGAACGAGAAGGACGAGCCGTACCGCACCTCGCCGTCGTCCGTGTAGGAGAGGCCGACCGCCGAGCCGATCACACGCTCGGGCGGGATGCCATAGTTCGCCACCGTCATCGGACGCATGAAGTCGCGATCGCCTCCCGAGACGATGTAGCAGGTGAAGCCGTGGGCCTCGAGGTAGCGGAGCAGCTCGAGCATCGGCTGGTAGATGACACCGCTGTACGGTCGGCCCAGGGTGAGATGCCGGGCGACCCGGTAGAACTCCGCGACGGATGCCTCGTACTCGTCGACACTCTGCCCGGAGGTCGCCGCGAGGATGCCGGCGATCAACACCTTCAGGCCGGATTCGTCGCCCGAGTAGTGTTTGTCGACGGCATCGCCCAACCACGACAGGTCACCGGATGCCGCCGCCTTGTACGGCTGCGCGTCCGCGAGGGCAGGGTCGGCCTTCGCCGCGGCCGCCCACTGCTCGACGAGGAAGTGCAGTTGAGTGGGCATCGGCTTCTCGGTCCACAGAGTGCCGTCGTTGTCGAAGACGGCGACGCGTTCCTCCGCCGGTACGGCATCCGGTCCGTTTCCGCTGACCCGTTCGACGAAGTCGACGATCGCTGATCGGGTGGCCGTCGTGCGCCAGGACGGCAGTTCGTCCGTCATCAGTGGATCACCGCCTTCAGGAAGATCATCGCCAAGCCGAAGGCGGCCGTTCCCAGCGCACCGAGAGCGCAGATCGTCCAGTGCTTGCCGCGAAGGGCGAACACTGCGTAGCCCAGAATAGCGAGGATGAGTACGCCGAGCCAGAGTGCGGCCCAGATCGCGACCAGGTCCGGAACGATCTCCAGCGCTCCGATGAGCAGGATGATCGAAGGCGGAAGAGCGGACGTGAGAAAGCCGGCCGACCGCCGCACGGCACGCCGGAACGCCGTCCCGAGAGTCGTGTCGTCGCCCTCGAACACGCCGTGCCCCGCGATCGTGCCCGCATAGACGTGTGCAGCCCAGAAGACCACGACCGTGCCGAAGACGCTGAGGAAGACCTGCCAGGAAGACGCGCCATAGGAGCCGACGGCGACGACCATGCCACTGACGAGGATCGTTCCGTAGACCGATTCCTCGGTGATGAAGTCGACCCGGGCGGCGCGCGTCCGGCGAGCCGAATCGGGATCCCGCGGCAGACTCGTCATGTCGCGCTCTCACGAGTGCACGGCCCGTGCGTCAAACAGGTCATTCTCCACGCCCATCCGGCCGCCGTCGGCCTCAGCCACAGAGTATCGCCGAAGGCGCTCACCGGATACTGGTGAACGGTGTCACGAGCGCACCGGCCGGTACGTGATGTGCGTGACGAGGGAGGCGACCCGAACCGACACCCGCTCGAGCTGCTGCGCGGGCACCCCGTCGAAGATGCGCTCGCCGGCGCCGAGAATGCTCGGCGTGACGTGCAGTCGCAGTTCGTCGAGGAGGCCCGCGGCGAGGAACTGGTTGACCGTGCGAGCCCCGCCGGCGATCGAGATGTCCCGATCGGCGGCCACGGCCCGCGCCGACTCCAGCGCTGCCCCGATCCCTTCGGTGATGAAGTGGAAGGTGGTTCCGCCTTCCATCTCGATTGGCCGGTGCGGGTGGTGGGTGAGCACGAAGACCGGGTTGTGGAACGGCGGATTGGGGCCCCACCAGCCTCGCCACTCGCGGTCCCATTCGCCGCGGACCGGGCCGAACATGTTGCGGCCCATGATGATGGCGCCTGCATCGACGATTGCGTCGACTTCGGCCTTGTTCTCCTCGTGGGTGTCGAACATCCAGCCGTGGAGCCACGTCTCGTCGATGTCACCGAAGGGGGCCTCCTCGCGTTGGCCGAGTCCGGTCGCGAACCCGTCTGCCGAGACGGAGAGGTCGCTGAAGACGATGCTCATTGTGGAATCCCTCACTGGTCGTGTACTGCTATCGGCCGGGTGCCGTTCGCACCCGGCTCAGCCGAAGACGAGGTACGTCCCCGGTTTGCCCGGCTCGACGAGCTCGAACTTCAGGTCGAGATCGGTGCGCCGGATGAGCTCCACCTGTTGGGTGAACTGCTCATTCGTGACGAAGACGGCTGCGTCGACCATCCACTCCTCGGCGAACCACACCCGGAGGGCTGCGAGGAGCCGCTCGTCCATGCCGGTGTCCATCCGGGCTCGACGAGCCCAGAAGTAGACGACGACGTCGACGTCGGCCCACTGGTCGTCGCCGACGGGAGTGACTGCGGACTTCGCGAGAAAGGGGGCGCCCGGAGGAAAGATGTAGACGCAGCCCAGGCATTCGGCGCCATCGGGGCCCAGCACGGTGTACGTGAAGGCGCGACGTTCGGCATGGCGTTCTTCGAGCCCGACCAGGTCTTCTCGGTTCGCCTCGACCGTGAAATCGTCTTCGGGCCAGCTCGACTGCTCCCAGAGCCGAAGGTGCTCGCGGGTCTCCATCAGCGCGGCGTGGTCGGTCTCCGCGTCGCCGGCGACGATCGGACGGAGGACGAACTCTGCGGTCGTCATCCCGGCGGGAACGGGACCGCGCGAATAGATGTGTGACACGCGCGCCTCCTTCGACCAGCCAGTCAGGCTACCTCCCGCGGGCGCGTCCCTCAAGCCCCTGTTCGCCGGGAGCGGTCACGCGGGCTCCCGGCGCATCCGGCGCCTCACGATCGACAGCCACAGCCCGAGTCCGGCGACCCAGAGGAGCAGGACGGGGCCGGAGACGTAGACCGTCCACGCCAGCGCGTTCCAGAGCAGGAGGTAGGAGACCCCCGAGCCGAGGAGCGTCAGCGCGAGCGCCACGCTGCACACGCGAAGGATGAGTGGGAGGGCACCGCTCCCGTGTCGAGCGAGGGATGCGGCCAGGAACGCCAGAGCGAGCATCTTGACGCCATCCAATCGATTGACGGCGCCGTAGAGGTCGAATGCTGTGTGCGCCGTGTGCTGCTGAGAGGCGGCGATCATCGAGAGCCCGAGTGCGCACTGCGTCAACGAGATCATCACCGCGACCGCAGCGGACACGAGCGCCGACCGGCTCAGCGCGTATCCCCTCGCCTGCTGTGTGGTGGCGAGCAGCGCGAGCACGAACGCCAGCAGGATGCCGGCCAGGCCTTCGACGAGCACGAACTGCAGAGTGCCCAGGGCCGATTGCTTCGCGTACGCGTCGACGATCTCGGAGGCGGGCGCGTCGAGCGCGAGGTTGACGGGGAAGACGCTCAGCCCGACAGCCCACGTGACGACGTAGGCGAATCCGGCGATGGCCGGCGCGGCGGAGGGCAAGGAGAACCCGCGGTCGGCTGTCGCGTCGACCCGGTCGGGCGAGGGGAGGCTCGTGGAGGGTGTCATCGGCCGGTCTCCGCATCCGGGTCGTCCTGTCGCAGCTGACGGAGGACCGCGAGCGCGGCCTCGAGCTTCCAGACGGGGAACTGGGCGGCCTTCCGGTCGGCCCAGGCCTGACGAGCCGGCTCGACGTTCTCGAGGGCTTCGTGCCCGACGGCGGTGAGCGACCACAGCGGAGCGCGGAGGTCCGCCGGATTGGCCGATCTGGTCACGTAGCCGTCTTCGTCGAGACGATTCATGGACTCCTGCACGCTCTGGCGGCGCAGTCCACGGTCGCGGGCGAGGGCGGCAACCGTGGTGGGACCATCCTGAAGGCGGCCGAGCACGAGCCATCGCGACGCGGTGAGCCCCTGTTCGCTCACGAGCGCATCGCCTTGCTGCAGCAGGGCGCCGCTGGTCTTGAACACTTCGTCGACGAGCTGCGTGAGCAGTTCGTCCGGATCTGGATTATTGACAGGCACCTGTCAATAATAGACACTGACCACATCATCGGCGCAAGCGGCATGCGCGCGCCGGACAACAATGGAAAGGCGACACCGTGTCGAACGTGCTCCCGGACGCACCAGCAGAGCGGACCCTGCTCGATCAACTCGGATTTCTGATCGGCCGATTCGGCGGACCGGAACTCATGCACGAGACGGCGTGGGCGCCGGCTGGTCGCGCTCACGGCCGCGCCGACGGCCGGCTCACCGCCCTCGCCCTGATCCAGGAGCAGGTGCAGTCGCGAGAAGGCGCGCCCGACTTCGAGGCGCTCAACATCTTCACCCTCGACGCCGCCACCGGTGACGTCTTCCTGTACTCCTTCGACTCCGTCGGCTACCTGCCGGACCCGCGGGCCAGAGGATCGTGGATCGGAGGAGAACTGGTCCTCGTTCGCTCGACCGCTCGTGGGCACAGCAGAACCCGCTATGCGGAGGTGCCTGACGGCTACCGCTGGATGAAGGAGTTCCGGCCGACCGAGGATGCGGAGTGGTCGACCGTCGTCGAGGGCGAGCTGACGAGAATCGGAGCCGGGGTGCCGGCCCCGCTGCCTCAGCCGTGAGAAGCGCGCGCTAACGGCCTCGCCGCAGCGCCACCGCGGTGAGCTCGTGCATCCCGTAGCTGTTGTCGTCGGGGTTGATGGTCACGCCGGGAGCAACGAGCTCGTCGATGCGGTCGAGCACATCGGCCGAGAGCGAGACGTCGGGCGCGGACAGGTACGACTCGAGCTGCTCCATCGTGCGGGGTCCGACGATCGCCGCCGTGACACCGGGGTGGTTGATCACGAACGCGATCGCCAGTTCGATGAGCGTCAGACCGGCCTGTTCGGCGAGCAGGGCGAGCTGCTCGACGATGTCGAGCTTGCGCTGATTCGCGGGACTGCTCATATCGAAACGTGCGCTCGGGCGGGCCGCAGACGTCGGCGCCGGTGGGGAATCCTTGCGCCACCGGCCCGACAGCCAGCCGCCGGAGAGGGGCGCATACGTGAGCGTGCCCATCCCGTGGCGCTGGGTCGTCGGAAGCACATCCTCTTCGATGCCCCGCACCAGAATCGAGTACGGCGGCTGCTCGGTCACGAATCGCTCGAGATTGCGCTGCCGCGACGCCCATTGTGCCTCGACGATCTGCGATCCGGAGTACGACGAGGAGCCGATGTATCGCACCTTGCCCTGGCGGACGAGATCGGTGAGCGCCCCGAGGGTCTCCTCCACGTCCATGTCGAGGCTGGGCCGGTGCACCTGGTACAGGTCGATGTAGTCGGTGTTCAGCCGGCGCAGCGAATTCTCGACCTCGCGGATGATCCAACGGCGGGAGCCCCCGCGCTGGTTGGGGTCCTCGCTCATCGGCATGAAGAACTTCGTCGCGAGGAACACGTCGTCACGCCGCCCCTCGAGCGCCTGGCCGACGATCTCCTCGGAGACCCCGGCCGAGTAGACGTCGGCGGTGTCGACGAAATTGATGCCCGCGTCGAGTGCTCGGTGGATGATCCGGGTGGAGTCGGCACGATCGTCGTTGCCCCACGGGCCGAACATCATCGCGCCGAGGCACAACGGGCTGACCATGACTCCGGTGCGGCCGAGTGGGCGGTAGTCCATGCGAGATCCTTCTCTCTGTCTCTGTCTCAGGCTTCGGGGATGACCATCGCGAACAGCTCGGCGCGCGCTACGTCCGGGTCTGGGCCGTTGCGCACCCCGGTGTCGAGAGCGTCGATACGGGCGAGCTCCTCCGGGCTGAGCTCGAAGTCGAACACGTCGAAGTTCTCGGCGATGCGGGAGGGGTTGGTCGACTTCGGGATGGCCGAGCGCCCCTGCTGGAGGTGCCAGCGGAGCATCACCTGGGCGGGACTCTTGGCGTGCGCGCCGGCGATGTCGAGGATCGTCGGGTCGTCCATCACGCTCCGGCGGTGCTCACCCCAGCCGGGGTAGAACGTGATGCCGCCGATCGGGGACCACGCCTGCGTGAGGGTGCCGCTCTCCGCATCCGTCGACTGCACGGCCGGCTGCGTGAAGTATGGGTGCAGCTCGACCTGATTCACGGCCGGAACGACATCGGTCGCCGCGAGCAGCCGCTCCAGGTGGTGCGGCATGAAGTTGCTGACGCCGATGGCGCGCACTTTGCCGTCGCCGAGAAGGGTCTCCAAGGCGCGGTAGGCGGCGATCGTCTTGTCGAAGCGGTCAGGCGCCGGCTGATGCAGGATCAGCAGATCCAGCTGGTCGACCCCGAGCTTGCCGGTCGCCTTCTCCCAGGCGTGGAGCGTCTCATCGTATCCGTAGTCGCTCACCCAGACCTTCGTCTCGATGAACACCTCCGACCGATCCAGACCCGACCGCCGGATGCCCTCGCCCACTTCGCGTTCGTTGAGGTACGCGGCCGCGGTGTCGATGAGGCGGTATCCGGTCGCCAGCGCGGTCTCGACGGCCGCGGTGGTCAGCTCGGGAGGACTCTGGAAGACCCCGAGGCCCAGGGCCGGCATCGTGACGCCGTTGTTGAGAGTGAGTTGCGTGACCATGTCTCCACGCTAGCCGCGTGCCTGCTGCAATGGGAGGGCGTGTGAGTACCTCCCTCGCGCGAGGCAGATCATCCCAATGAGGTGACGTTCACGACGCGGAGCCGCAATACAGTCGAGCCAACTCGGCGTTCGTCGCCGCTCGGCGTGGGCGCGGGTCCGTTGGAGGGAGTTGCGCATGTCCGACATCGAGTCCAAGCGGCCCGGGGGTGTGACCCTCGTCGGGGTGCTCACGTACCTCAAGGGATTCTTCGACCTCATCAGCGGCGTGCTGCTGGTCGTGTTCGCCTCCGTCGGCGAGGTGCAGCAGTCCGTCGGCGGCGCGTGGGTGACGGGGATCCTTCTCATCGTCATCGGGCTGATCGTCGTCTCGGTCGCGTCGATCCTGCTTCGCGGCAATCGCACGGCCCGTACCGTCATCGCCATCGTGCAAGTGGTCTCCATCGCCGCGAACGTCTACTCGATGTTCGTCGGCGCCTCGGTCGTCGGCGCGATCGTGAGCATCGTCGTCTCGCTCGTCGTCCTCGGCCTGCTCTTCCTCGGGAAGGCGCCGTCCTACTTCGCCCGGAACGGCGCCTGACCTCGACGCGACAGCACTGGTTCCGGCTCGACAACCGCAAGAAGGCAAATGAGATGAGCACGTACCCCCGGATCGCCGAACACGGTCTGATCGGCGACCTTCAGACCGCAGCGCTCGTCGCAACCGACGGGACCATCGACTGGTTCTGCAGCCCGCGCTTCGACTCGCCGAGCATCTTCGCCTCGCTGCTCGACGAGGAGCGCGGAGGTCACTTCAGTGCCCGCCCACACGATGATGCCTTCGACGTGAAGCAACTGTATTTTCCGGATACGGCCATCCTCGTCACGCGTTTCCTGTCCGACGGCGGGGTCGGAGAACTTATCGACTTCATGCCGACGGCGAACGGGACCCCCAGCGAGGATCACCGGCTGGTCCGGCTGATCCGCTGCGTGCGGGGAACGATCTCGTTCGACATCGAGGTGGCCCCCCGGTTCGACTACGGGCGCACACCTCATCAGTTGACCATCGCCGAGGATGGAGCGACCTTCGTCGCCGGCGGCACCACCCTCACCCTGAGCGTCATCCGAGATCCCGATGACGAGAGACTGGGCATCGTCGAGCGGGTGGGAGCGGCGGACCTGCACGTCTCCATCAGTCTCAGCGAGGGCCAGACGCGCGGGGTCGTCGTCGAGACGGGCACGGATGAGGCGCCGCGCGCCGTTCCGGCGGACGACGCCCGCCGCCTGTTCGATGACACAGCGCACTTCTGGCAGGACTGGGTGGGCCAGGCCAACTACACGGGCCGCTGGCGCGAAGAAGTGCAGAGGTCTGCGATCACCCTGAAGCTGCTGACGTACGCGCCGACCGGAGGACTGGTCGCCGCCCCGACCGCCGGTCTGCCGGAACAGATCGGAGGCGAGCGCAACTGGGACTACCGCTACACCTGGGTGCGGGATGCGTCGTTCTCGGTCAACACACTGGTGAAGATGGGCTTCCTCGAGGAGGCGACGGCGTTCGGCGTGTGGCTCCGCGATCGGGTGGCCGAGCAGGCGGGCACGACCACCGGGCCGCTGAACATCATGTACCGAATCGACGGGGACCCGAACCTCTCGGAGGAGATCATCGAGGAGTGGGAGGGCTACCGCGGTTCGCATCCGGTACGGATCGGGAACGGCGCGGCAGACCAGCTGCAACTCGACATCTACGGCGAGGCCATGGATGCCCTCTACCACGCTGATCTCGCGGGCGTCGAGATCGGCCAGCCGGGCTGGGACGCCATCTGCAGACTCCTCGACTGGCTCGCCGACAACTGGGATCAGCCCGAGGAGGGCATCTGGGAGACGCGGGGCGGGCGCAAGGAGTTCACGTACGGACGACTCATGTGCTGGGTCGCCTTCGACCGTGCGATCCGGCTCGCGGCCAAGCACGGGCGGCCTGCACCGCTCGACCGCTGGCTCACGGAGCGCGACGCGATCTACAACCAGATCATGGAGAAGGGCTGGAATGAGGAGCGGCACGCGTTCGTGCAGCAGTTCGGCGAGCCCATCCTCGACGCCTCGCTGCTGAAGATGCCGCAGGTGGGATTCGTGTCATCGCATGACCCGATGTGGGAGGGCACCATGGATGCGATCCAAGCCGAGCTCGTCTCGGACAGCCTGGTCTATCGCTACGACCCGAGCGCATCCCCCGACGGTCTGAAGGGCTCCGAAGGCACCTTCTCGCTCTGCACCTTCTACTACGTGGACGCACTCGCGCGGGCCGGCCGATTGGATGAGGCCCGCCTCACGTTCGAGAAGATGCTGACCTACGCGAATCACCTCGGCCTGTTCGCCGAGGAGATCGCACCCAACGGCGAGCAGCTCGGCAACTTTCCACAGGCATTCACGCACCTGGCGCTCATCGACGCCGCCATGATTCTCAACGAGGGCCTCGAGGACGCTGCCGCTCGAACCCGCCGGCGTTCCTGACCGCTTCTCGAAGCTCAGCCGATCGGCTGGGCGGGGCGCAACCGACCGGGCGATGTGTCGCGCCGCGGGGTCCGGCAGCCTCGCACTATGACAAACACCATTCAGCAGTCGCCTCTCGTGGCCGCCCGCGTGCTCGTCGGCGTGTACGCGGCACTCAGCATCGCGACCGTGGCCGCCATCGCCGTGCTGCAGGCCGTCGCCCCGGATCTCGCCGGTCCGGCCGCGTGGATCCGGGGGACGATCGTCGCGGCGACCTCGATCCTCATGCTCGTGTTCGCCAATCAAGCGGTCAGAGGTCATAGGCGCGCCCTGCTGCGATGGCGTATCGTGGCGGCGGTCATGATCGTCGCCATCGCCGTGATCGTGTCGATTCCCGGACTGATCCCGCTGTGGATGCGGTTGGAGCAGGTTCTGTGCGGGGTCCTCCTCATCGGCGTGGCGGCGCTCGTGTTTCGCCGCACACACCCCTGAGGAGGGCCGGATGGGTCGCACAGAGCGCTGGCCTCGCCTGGTCGTCTCGATCGGCCCGTACCTGGTGCTCGCGATCGTCGCGATCTTCGCCGTCGTCGACGGGCGCGGCTCCGGCACGGACGTCGCGGTGGACCTCGCCCTGCTCGCACTGCTGGGGGTGTGGATGCTCGGAGTGTTCACCCTGCATCCCGGCTGGCACGCGCATCCGGTCGCCATGGCCGTCTTCGTGGTCGTCGTCTTCGCGATCGTCACCGTTCTCGTGGCTCGGGAGCCGTGGTTCGGCGCGCTCGCGATCGTGGGATACATCTACTCGTTCGCGGTCGTGCCGTGGGCGTGGCGGATGCTCGCGGTCGCGGCGTTCGCCGTCCTCGCTGCGACCGCGCAGGCGTCGGGCGTCCCGAAGGACACCGCCGGCGGCCTGGTGACCTACGCGGCGATCATCGGGATCAACGTCATCGCGCTGTGTGTGTTCACCTGGATCCACTGGAGCAGCGGCGCCGTCAGCGAGCAGCGTCGGCAGGCGCTGGAGGAGAACTCCCGGCTTCACGAACAGCTCGTCGAGCAGGCGCGTGAGGCGGGCATCCTGGAGGAGCGTCAGCGCATGGCGCGAGAGATCCACGACACGCTGGCGCAGGGATTGGTCGGGATCGTCACCCAGCTTCAGGCGGCCGACCAGTCCGGCGGGAACATCGGCGAGCAGCGCAGGCATCTCGCGGCGGCGGAGACGCTCGCGCGCGAGAGCCTGACGGAGGCCCGCCGCTCGGTTCAGGCCCTGCGTCCGTCCGCTCTCGAGTCGACCTCGATGGCCGACGCGGTGCGCGACGTCGCGCACCGGTGGTCGGACGAGCACGGCATTGCGGTGGAGGCCACCGTCGTCGGCGAGCAGCGTCCGCTGGATCCCGACGCGGAGACCGGGCTGCTCCGTGCCGGGCAGGAGGCCCTCAGCAATGTCGCCCGGCACGCCGCGGCGCAGCGCGTCGTTGTGACACTCTCGTACCTGCCCGACCAGGTCATCCTCGACGTGCGGGATGACGGTAGCGGCTTCGACCTCGCGGCCCACGGCGACGGAGGCGAACGCGGCGATGCGGACGGCGGGTTCGGGCTCCTGGCGATGAGGCAGCGGGTCGCCGCCCTCGGGGGCACGGTGTCCGTCGAGTCGGAGCCCGCTCGCGGAACGGTGGTCTCCGTCTCGATCCCGTCGCGGGCGATGGTGCGATGACCGCGCCCATCCGCCTCGTCATCGCCGACGACCATCCCGTCGTCCGAGACGGCCTCGCCGGGATGTTCGCGTCGGATCCCGAATTCCTCGTCGTCGGCGAGGCGGCCGACGGTTACGAGGCCGTGGAGCTCGCGCAGAACCTACGCGCCGACGTCGTGCTCATGGACCTCCGCATGCCCCGGATGGACGGGCTCCAGGCGATCGCGCAGCTGAGGGCGATCGGGAGCGCGGCACGCGTGATCGTGCTCACCACCTACGACACCGACGCCGACGTCCTGCCCGCGCTCGAGGCCGGTGCGATCGGATTCCTGCTCAAGGATGCGGTGCGCGGAGACCTGCTCGGGGCCGTGCGCGCCGCCGCCCGAGGCCAGACCGTTCTCGCCCCCGCCGTGGCGGGCCGCCTCCTCGGGGGCACTCGTGCACCGGCAGCACAGACGCTCACCGCTCGCGAGCTCGCTGTGCTGTCTCTCGTCGCAGACGGCAACACCAACCAGTCGATCGCCGAGAAGCTCTACATCAGCCAGGCGACGGTGAAGAGTCACCTGCTCAACATCTACGCCAAACTCGGCGTCAACGATCGGGCGGCAGCGGTCGCGGAGGCCTTCCGGCAGCGTCTGCTGCCCGCCTGAGCCCGGCCGCTCCGGGATCGGCTGCCATAGTGGACTCCATGATCACGGAACACGCGCTGCTCCCTGTCGTCGCCGGACGCGAGAAGGACTTCGAGGCCGCGTTCCGCCTGGCGCGGCCGATCGTCGCCGCCATGCCCGGATGCCGCAGCGTATCCCTCTCCCGCTCGGTCGAGTCGCCCAGCAGCTACCTCCTCCTCATCGAGTGGGAGACGATCGAGGATCACACCGAGGGGTTCCGCGGATCGGCAGGCTACGCCGAGTGGCGCGGGCTGCTGCATCACTTCTACGATCCGTTCCCGGTGGTCGAGCACTTCGTCGCGGTGGACTAGGAGCATCCCGAGCCCGCTCCGGATCGGAGTCAGGACTCGAGAGCGGTGGACGCACGGACCACGAGACGGCAGGGCAGCGACTCGATGCCCGACTGCTCCTCCCCGTCGATCGCGGCGAAGAGGCGCTGCGCAGCCTGACGGCCCAGTTCTTCGAGGTTCATGTCCACACTGGTGAGCTGGGGACGCGACTCGGTCGTGAGTGTCTCCCAGTTGTCGAATCCCATGACGGCGACATCCACCGGGACGTTGATCCCCTTCTCGCGAAGGATGTCCAGCGCCCCGCGCGCGATCTGGTCGTTGCCGCAGATGATGCCGTCAAGGTCCGGATGCTGATCGAGCAGCGCCAGCGTCGAGGTACGGCCCCACGACTCCGACCAGCTGCCGTAGATCGCATCGCCCGCGACGAGATCGAGCCCGGCCGCCAGGAGGGTTTCGCTGATGCCGGCGGCGCGGTCGCGGGCGGCGACGTAGCCGCGTTCGCCCGTGACGTGGGCGATGCGCCGGCGGCCGGTGGAGATCAGATGCTGTGCGGCCAGCACGCCCGCACCGACGTTGTCGGGCACGAGGGAGAGGTCGCGGGGGTCGTCGGACGGCCCGTAGACGTAGACGACCGGTACGGGAAGGTCCCGGCCGAGGGAACGTCGAGGATCGGTGTTGGCGCCCAGGGCGATGAGCCCGTCGACGCGACGGCCGAGAAGCGCCTGCAGGTGATACTGCAGGCGGATGGAGTCGCCGCGGGCATCGCAGAGGAACACGGACATGCGGCCGGTGCCGAACGCATCCTCTGCGCCGGTCAGGATCGGGATGCTGAACCGGCCGATGAGGTCGTCGGTGAGCATTCCGACGGTGCCGGTCTGTCCCGCCAGCAGACCTTGGGCCATCGGGTTGGGGCGGAATTTGATCTTGTGGGCGGCTTCCAGAACACGGGTTCGGGTGTCGGGGTGCACCTGTCCCCGGTTGTTCAAAGCCTTCGATGCGGTGGCGATGGACACGCCCGACAGAGCGGCGACATCTTTCAGCGTCGGGTTGCGCACGCGACCTTCGTCGACCTCGTCCATAGCGATCCTCCCGCCGAGCACCGTTACCGAAACGGTTTCAGTGAGTACATCATAGGCAGTTGACGATCGGATCTGGTTGAGGTAAATTGCTGGCAACTCGTCACGAAAAGGTTTTCGGTAAGTTTCGGTGGCGCGTGTGCAATCACATCCAACGAAGGATCAATGATGAATTTCAACGAAGAACGACGCACGATCACCCACAACAGGAGTCGCCCCCGCATCCGATTCGGCCTGATGGCCGGCGCGATCGCGGCGGCCGCGGGCCTCATCCTCTCCGGCTGTTCGGCCGGGAGCGGCTCGTCCACCGCGGGCGGTTCCAACACCCTCACGGTCTGGCACTACTTCAGCGACCCGAACCAGGTGAAGGTGATGACCGACTACGCCGACCTGTTCCAGAAGGACAACAAGGGCGTAACGGTCAAGAACGTCTACGTTCCGTACGACCAGATGGACCAGAAGCTCATCGCGTCGGCCGGCGCCAAGACCGGGCCCGACGTCGTCGTGTTCAACGGCGCCGACGCCAGCAACCTCGCGCTTGCGGGCACGCTCGCTCCGCTCGACGACAAGTGGTCCTCGTTCGCCGACAAGGGCCAGTTCCCCGAGTCCGTCGTCCACAAGCTCAACGGCAAGACGTACGCCGTTCAGGGCTACGTGAACCTCCTCGGGCTCTGGTACAACAAGGACATCCTCGACTCGCTGGGCATCACGCCACCGACGACGATGGACGAGCTGAACAGCGCACTGGCCAAGGTCAAGGCTGCCGGCAAGTCGGGCATCACCCTCTCCGGCCTCCCCAACTCGCAGGGCGAATGGCAGGCGTACCCGTGGCTCACCGCGGCCGGCTTCGACCTTTCCAAGCCCTCGACCAGCGCACTCACGGCGGGATTCTCGACCGTCGCCGACTGGGTCGACAAGGGATACCTCTCCAAGGAAGCCACCACCTGGGACCAGACGGTGCCCTTCCAGAAGTTCGCAGCCGGAGACGTCGCGTTCGCTGAGAACGGCAACTGGCAGCTCGCGACCGCCAAGTCCACGGCCAAGTTCACCTACGGCGTCGTGCCCCTCCCGCTCGGGAAGTCGGGCAAGGTCTACCTCGGTGGCGAAGGCGAGGGCATCGGCGCGTTCAGCAAGAACCAGGATCTCGCGTGGAAGTACCTGCAGGAGACCTACTACTCGAGCGAAGGTCAGCTGATCGCGCTGAAGGACTCCGGGACCATCCCCGCCCGAGCGGACACCGCCTCGGACTCGGCCGTCACCGGAGACCCGCTGATCAAGCCCTTCGCCGAATCCATCTCCTCGATGGGCGCCAACTACCCCGCCGACGCGGTGCCGGCCGCGAGCGTTGCCAACCAGCAGCTCGCCGGCGGACAGGCGTGGAGTTCCGTGCTCGGAGGATCGTCGTCGCCCGCCGATGCCGCCGCCAAGTACAAGCAGTCGCTCGACCAGCTCCTGAGCGCCAAGTAGCAACGACCGGTACCGACGATGACTACCGCACAAGAATCATCCCGCCGCTCCGCCGTCCCCACGTCGCCGGTGCCGTCCGCCCGCAGGAGGAGGCGTTCGACCCACGGACGCCTCCTCTACGTGGTCCCCGCCGGAATCGTGCTCGCGGTGCTGGCGGCGTTCCCCCTGATCCAGCTCATCCGCATGAGCGTGAGCGCGGTGACGTCGGCGACACTGAACACCGACTGGATGTTCGTCGGCCTGCAGAACTTCGCCAACGGCTGGGAGCAGGGGGACACCCAGAACGCCATCGTGAACACGGCGATCTTCGTCGTGGTCGTCACGGTGCTCGGCCTCGGAGGCGGATTCGCGGCCGCTGTCGCGCTCCGCGCCAACACCAAGGCATCTGCCATCCTGCTCGGCCTGATGGTGTTCGTATGGGCGCTCCCGCCGGTGGTCAACGGCAGCGTGTGGAAGTTCCTCCTCGGCGACAACGGCCTGTTCAATTCCGTGTTCCACCTCTTCGGAGCGCAATCCTTCCCGTTCCTCTACGACACCCGGTTCGCGCTGCTCTCGGTGGCGCTCGTCAACTCGTGGGCGATCATCCCGTTCAATGCGCTGGTCTTCCGGGCGGCGATCCTCGGCATCCCCACCGAGGTGTACGAGGCGGCCCAGCTCGACGGGGCCAGCCCGTGGCAGGAGATCCGCCACATCATGATGGCGGCCGTGCGACCGACCACCCTGGTGCTCGCCGTGCTGACCATCGTCTACGCCTTCCGCAGCTTCGACTTCATCTACGTGATGACATACGGGGGCCCCGGAAAGACGACGAACACCCTGCCGTTCCTCGGCTACCTCCAGGCCTTCGTCCGCTTCGACTTCGGACTCGGGTCATCCACCGCGATCATCGCCGTTCTCTTCGTGATCGTGCTCGCCGTCATCTACGCACGCAGCGTGCGCAAGGAGGAATCGGACTGATGACCGCCATCACACCACCGAGTCAGACCATCGCGAAGCCGCGCGTGGCGACCCGGAACAGCCGCCGCCGCAGCCACCAGCGCACGCCGATCGCCGTTCTCTCACGGGTCCTCCTCTTCCTCATCTACGGCGTGCCCGTGCTCTGGATCCTCCTGACGTCGATCAAGAACCCCGGAGACGTGCTCTCGGACAAAGCCGCGTTCTTCTTCACGCCGACCCTGGATGCGTACACCAGCGTGTTCCAGTCGGGCGGGCTGTTCGAGGCGCTCGGCCAGTCGTTCACGATCGCCGCAGGCACGACCATCCTGACGCTCGCGGTGGCCATCCCGGCGGGCTACGGGCTGGCCCGGGTCGGCGGCCGGATCACGACGATCTGCCTCGGGCTCCTGATCGTGCTCCAGATGGTCCCGCAGACGGCGAACGTCATCCCGCTCTTCCAGATCTTCGGAAGCTGGGGACTGCTCGATTCGACGTTCGGCGTGATCCTCGCCGACACGGCCCTGCTCATCCCGTTCGCCGTCCTGCTGATGCGGCCGTTCTTCCGCGCGGTCCCGGATGCGCTCGAAGAGGCCGCCTCCATCGACGGCGCCTCCACCTGGCGCACGTTCCGGTCGATCGTGCTGCCTGTCGCCCGCAACGGCGTCGCGACCGCGGCGACCCTCGTGTTCCTGCTGTCCTGGGGCGAGTTCCTCTACGCCGTCAACTTCCTGCTCACGCCGGGCAAGTACCCGTTGAGCGCACTGCTGGCGCAGCAGGTGTCGGCCTTCGGCATCAACTGGCCGGGGCTCATGGCTCTGGCCGTCATCACATCCATTCCGATCCTGGTGCTCTTCGCCTGCACCTACCGACTCCTGCGCGAGGGTCTCACCCTCGGCGCGGTGAAATGACCTTGGAGAACCACATGACCTCAACATCCCTCCGCCTCGATCGCGGACGACCCGTCGCTCCGTCCGAGGGCGTTCTGCGCCCGCTCGGCATCGACGACGTGCGCATCGACGGCGGGTTCTGGGCCGACCGCCAGGCCCTGAACGCCCGGGCCCTCATCGAGCACTGCGAATACTGGGTCGAGCGCGCGGGATGGGTCGCCAACTTCGACGCCGCACGTGAAGGCAGGCTCCCACAGGCCCACACCGGTCGCGAGTTCGCCGACTCCGACGTGTACAAGCTGCTCGAGGCGATGGCCTGGGAGATCGGCCGGGCGGGCGACGAAGCGATGAACGAGCGCTTCCAGGCGATCGTCGAACGCATCGCACCCGTGCAGGAACCCGACGGATACCTCAACACGTTCTTCGGTCGCCCCGGGCAGGCGCCGCGCTATACCGACCTCGAATGGGGCCACGAGCTGTACTGCTACGGTCACCTCATCCAGGCCGCCATCGCCCGCGGTCGAACGACCGGCCCCGACCTCCTCGTCGAGATCGCCACCCGCGCCGCCGACCACGTGGTGGACACCTTCGGGATCGGCGGGATCGAGCGTGTCTGCGGGCATCCCGAGATCGAGGTGGCCCTGGCCGAGTTCTCCCGGTACACCGGAGACGAGAAATACCTCGAGCAGGCCCGCCTCTTCATCGAGCGGCGCGGCCACCACACGCTCGCCGACATCGAATTCGGCCGGCAGTACTTCCAGGACGAGACGCCGCTGCGCGAGACGGAGGTCATGAGCGGCCACGCCGTGCGTGCTCTGTACCTGGCGGCCGGCGGCATCGACCTCGCCGTCGAGACCCACGACCACGATCTCCTCGAGGCGCTCGAACGCCAGGTGGCCAACACGGTCGCGAAGCGCACCTACATCACCGGCGGCATGGGCGCCCACCACGAGGGCGAGTCGTTCGGACTCGACTTCGAGCTGCCGCCGGACCGTTCGTATTCGGAGAGCTGCGCGGGTGTCGGATCGGTGATGGTCAACTTCCGCCTGCTGCTGGCGACCGGCGACTCGCGCTACGCCGACGTGATCGAGCGCACCCTGTACAACGTGGTCGCCGGCTCCCCCGGAGCGGAGGGCACATCCTTCTTCTACACGAACACCCTGCACCAGCGTGTTCCCGGTGCGACCCCGCCCGCGGACGAGCAGAGCCCCCGGGCGTCGTCCAGTCTGCGGGCCCCCTGGTTCGAGGTCTCGTGCTGTCCCACCAACGTGGCGCGCACCTTCGCCTCGCTGGGAACGTACATCGCGACCACCTCCCCCGACGGGCTGCAGATCCACCAGTTCGCGACGAGCGAGATCCGCGGTGAGGTACCGGATGGCGCGGTGGCCGTGCGTGTCGAGAGCGAATACCCGCTCGACGGCACCGTGCGCATCACGGTGACCGAGAGCGTCGACGCCGAATGGGAGCTCGCGATCCGGGTGCCCGGATGGGCGCGGACCGGTGCTCGGCTCGTGGTCAACGGCGAGGAGCCGACCGACGTCGCACCCGGCACCGCGACGGTTCGACGCCGCTTCGCCGTCGGCGACACGGTCGAACTGCGGCTCGATGTCTCCCCGCGTTTCACGTACCCCGACCCGCGGATCGACGCGGTGCGCGAAAGCGTCGCCGTGGAGTCCGGTCCCCTCGTACTGTGCGTCGAATCGGTCGACCTGCCCGAGGGGATGAGCGTGAACGAGCTGCGGATCGAGAGCGCGAGCGAGCCGCGCATCCGGGACGGTCGAACTGTGGTCACCGCCCGCGCCGTCGGGTTCGAGTCACGCGACTGGCCGTACGTGGGCGGACCCGACCGGCCGGTCGACGACGGCGCGCTCGAGGTCGCGCTCACCCCGTACCATTACCGCGCGAATCGCGGACCTGCGACGATGAGAGTGTGGATGCCATGCGCATAGTAGTGATCGGGGCCACGGGCCATGTCGGCGGCTACCTCGTTCCACGGTTGGTTCGGGCCGGCCATCAGGTCGTCGCCGTCAGTCGCGGTCTGAGCGAGCCCTACCATCCGGATTCCGCATGGGACGCTGTCGAACGGGTTCAGCTCGATCGCGAGCGCGGGGATGCGGACGGCACGTTCGCCGGCCGGATCGCCGACCTGAACGCAGACGCCGTGATCGATATGGTCTGCTTCACCAAGTCCTCCGCCGAGCAGCTCGTCGATGCCCTGCGGGGCCGGGTGCAGCTCCTGCTCAGCTGCGGGACGATCTGGATCCACGGACCTGCGACCGCCGTACCGCTCGCGGAAGACGAAGCACGGCAGCCGTTCGGTGACTACGGGGTCGGCAAGCACGAGATCGAGGAGTTCCTGCTGGCCGAGGCGCGGAGGCCGGGAGGCCTGCCCTCCACCGTGCTGCATCCGGGACACATCACCGGGCCCGGCTGGGACATGATCAACCCGGCGGGCAACCTCGACCTCGAGGTCTGGAGCCGACTCGCGCGCGGGGAGGAGGTCGTGCTTCCGAACTTCGGACTGGAGACCGTGCACCACGTGCACGCCGACGACGTCGCGCAAGGATTCCAGCTCGCTCTCGACAACCCGGGCGCTTCTGTCGGCGAGGGCTTCCATCTCGTGTCCGACCGGGCGCTCACCCTGCGCGGCTACGCCACGGCTGTCGCCGGCTGGTTCGGCAGCGAGGCGGATCTGCGATTCGAGCCCTTCGAGCGTTTCGCCCAGTCGACTGCTCCCCAGCATGCGCAGGCGACCTGGGAGCACATCTCGCGGAGCCCCTCGATCAGCATCGAGAAGGCGCAGCGCCTGCTCGGCTACGCGCCCCGGTACACCTCACTCGACGCCGTCGCCGAAGCACTGCAGTGGCTGATCGCCGACGGGCGGGTCGACGTCGACGGGCGGGAGCTCAGGGCCTCATCGAGCCGCTGACCCGCGTCTGCTGAGCAGCCGCCGAGGACTATCGTGTCGCCATCCGGCGGCCGATCCAGAGCGCTGCCGCCCCGAGGAGCACCATGAGCACCGCGAGCAGAAGCAATGGTTCGGAGTCCAGGCCCGTCTTCGCAAGCAGCTCCACGCCGGGTCCGCTCAGGGCTGCCGAAGCCGCGGCCGTCGTGACCGTCAGCGCCATCGCGGCCGTCGTGTTGCTCGTCTGACCGACGAAGACGAGATGGTGAGCGCCCGTCGCGAGGGCGGACAGGTCGACTCCGCTGAGCTGGACGTTGCCGTTCACGACGGGGAACGTTCCGAGGAAGACCGGTGTCGAGTACGCGTACACATCCACGAAGCTGTCGGCTGGGGACGCCCACGGCAGTTCGCCCGAGAAGGGCAGTCCGGCGTCGACGGCGTCCGGAGCGTTACCGCCGTCGGAGACGAAACTCGCCGTCGTGGCCGCGACGTCCAGATGCTCGTTCTGGATGAGCTGGTCGAGGGCCGCGTCGCTCGCCGCCGGTGGGGCGGCCGGGGCCTGTTCGACGTTGACCTGCAGCGTGGTCACGGCAGATGTCGAAGCGACGAAAGCGGATGCGTCGGTCGGCACGAACTCGGCGTGCAGCGCGTGTGCGCCCTCTGCGAGTCCCGACACGGTGAGCGTGGAGGTCCCGGCTGCGACCGGGCTGTGTCCCAGTTCGGTGGTGCCGTCGAAGAATGTGACCGCGCCGACGGCATCCGACGGCGAGACGGATGCGCTGAGCTGTGCCGACGATCCGGCGACGACGGCCGCGGGAGCCTGCAACACTGTCGTCGTCGCGACGGCCGGAGGGTTCGAGAACCGGTAGTCGACGCCGCCGATGGCGGCATCTCTGACCCAGCCGGACCCGTCCACCGCGCCCGAGCCGAGGGCGATGCCGGCCCCGACGACCGTGTAGCTCTTCATCTCCGCGAGGTATTCGCTCAGCGTGTTCCCGATCCGGGGACCCGGCTTCGCGTACTGGCCGATCCGGTTCGTGTTCAACCAGCCCGCCGTTCCGGTCGCGCTGTTCGCCGCGGTGTCAGCCGTGAGGTCGACGGTCTTCCACGCTGCCGCGTCGGAGAGCGGCTCCCATTTGATCACCGTGTAGCACTGCCCGGGCTTCACGACTCCGTTGGCGATGGCCGGCGTGCACCGATTCGCCGGGTCCGCGGCTTCCGGGCCGTAGTTGGAGTCCGCCGGGGTGAAGAACAGCTCCAGCTGGAAATTCACGTCTGTGCCTTGGTACGTGTAGCTCGCTCCGGCGAGGAGGGAGCTCACGTCGGTCGCGTCGGCGATGCGCTTCAGCACCCGGATGCCGTCCGCACCGGTCGGTGCAGTCAGGTGCAGCGCCTGCGTGCTGTCCGGAGCTCCGGCGAATCCGTAGGAACCCTGTCCCGTGGGGTCGGCGTACCACGGGGTCGTGGCCCCCGTCGAAACACTCGCTGCGGTTACGTACTCGGTAGGCGGAGCAGGGACGGCGTCGGCCGGGACTGCTCCCAGCCCCGCGATACCTGTCACGAGTGCCCCCACAATGATCAATGCGGATCGTCGTGCGGTTCTTCGCGGCAGTGTTCGCATAGTGGGACTCCAGGTGTCGCGACAGGGTGGCGGATGGGCGGGTTGAGCGGGGTCCAGATCGGTGGCTCCTGCTGGACCCCGCCGTTCACCGCGGAGACCCTGAGCCTCCACAGCGCGTCGCAGGCGGACCCGAACCGCCGGCAACGGGGATGAACCTGTCGAACGGATCCAGGATCCGGGAGTCAGGACATTGCAAGCTAACCCGGCGAACGGACCGGAAAGCCCGGTTCCTTGCCGTTCTCACCCGCGGGTTCACCCCACCCGCTGCTAGCCGCCAGACCGCCGATCGCCCACATGCGTTCCCCAGCTCACGGCGAGGTCGACGGCCTCTTGCCGCGAGACGACGCCCAACTTCGCGTAGAGGTTCTTGACGTGCGTCTTGACGGTGTTGTCGCTCAGAAACATCGCGGCGGCGATTACGGAGATGGTGTCGGGCCCGGCCAGTCGTTCCAGCACGTCACGCTCCCTCTGCGTCAGACGCGCCAAACGCGGTGAGCTGCTGCCCTCCTGCGCTGGTGAGCCGTCGAACAGCCGCTCCGCGCGACGGACCAGGTCGGGGGATTTCAGCCGGGCTCGCGCGAGAACGTCCCAGAGGTTGTCGCCGAGACAGGTTCGCATGTCGATGTGGGTCCCGGCACTGACCGTGAGACCCAGGGCGGAGAGCAGGGCGTCCTCGGCGGACGACGGAAGGTCCAGGGCTTCGTACGCCAGGGCACGCGCGATGTAGACGTACGTGAGGGAGAGCAGGGAGTGCTCATGCCCCAGAGCGACGCATTCGTCGGTAGCATCGAGCGCATCCCGCGGCAGACCCTGCAGGATCAGCGCGTACGGCCGTACGCGAGCCAGGCAGGGCGTGTGGCTCTCGTTGGTCGATTCAGCCTCGACCACCTGCAGGGCGGCTCCAGCCTGGTTCGACATCACGAGGGCCATGCCCAGGCTCACGATCGCGGCCTCTCGGAGCAACGGCACGTCACGCGGTGCGGATCGCACCGAAGCCAACCATGACCTGAGCGCACTCGCCGCCTCGACGCTGTTGCCCCTCGCCAGAAGGGTGCGCGCCTCGAGGAGGCTGCCGACCCACGTCAGCGAATCCTCCGGCGAGTCCCTCACGGCGATGTCGTCGATCGCGGCTCGCAGCTCGCGCGCGGAACCACTGTGCAGCCAGATGATCCCCTGAGACCACATGAGCTCGGCCGACGAGAGGTGCGCAACCTCCGCGTGGTCGGCGCGCAGCTGCTTCGCACGATCGATGAGCGCCTGGCTCGTATCGAACTCGGCGCTCAGAGACAGCGCGAGCGCTTTGCCACAGAGCGCGCGGTAGAGCCCGGCGGGAGCATCCTCGTGTTCGGCGAGAACGACCGCCTCCGTGTACAGGGTCACGCACTGACGGAGCGCGCCCCGGAGAAGAGCGGTCCGGGCCGCGGCGAGAACCAGTTCGAGGTAGACGCCGCGCAGTTCGAGACGTTCTGCCACCGCTCTGCGCTCATAGGTTGCGAGGGCATCCGTCACCAGGCTCTGCGCAGCTCGCGTGCGACCGGCCCTCATGAGAAGAAGGGCCTGCGCGATGCGGACGGTCGTCTGCTGCCGCAGGTTCAGCGATTCGAGCTCTGATTCTTTGACTGTGCGGATCCGCGCCTCGAACTGCGCCATCGTCGGACTGCCGCTGACCGAGCCGACGATGCAGCCGGCGGAGACAGCGACGATGTCCTTCATGACCTCGACCGCGTCGAGGGTGTCGAATGCCGTCAGCGCCTCGTCCCAGGCGCCCCGGCCCACAGGGCGATCCCAGTGCTCGCAGAAGAGCTCCACGGCCGCTCCGGAGTCGCCGGCCAGAGCGAGGTGGCCGACAGCACGGGCGAGCTCGTCCTTGAGGATGAAGACGCGGGCGGCGATGCGGTGCAGCTGCGTCCGCTTCTCGAGGTAGCGCGGCAAAGTCAGCGCGCGGATCAACTCACTGACGGCCCGGGGCAGCCGGTACTGCGCGTCGTGGGTGCCGGCCTCGTCCTCGATCTCCAGCAGCCCGCGGCGCCACATCGCCCGGAGGACGTGAGCGATCTCCTCCGAACCGGCCAGTTCGACGATGACGCGTTCCGGCACCGCGCCGACCAGGGCGAGCAGCGCCAAGAGGTCGTCGGCCCGATCGTGCAGCAGCTCCCTCGCCAGCACGACGAGTTCGCCGGCGTGGGCGAGGTTCAAGCTCTCCCGGGCTGTGTGCAGTGGCGTCTCCAGCCGGTCCGTCATCACAGACGCGACGAGCGGCGGGTTGCCCGCGAATCGCCCAGTCAGCGCGCCCATGATCGGTCCCGGCACGTGCACGCCGAGGCCGACCGCCGCTGCCTCGATCGCCGGCACGGTCAATGCCACGTCGGACGTCGTCAGCTCGGGCAGCCGGCCATCGTCGTTCGACGCCGCGCCGTCGGCCTGATCGTCGACGACGACGACACGGAGCTGGGGATGCCGCGACACGACATCATCCAGCTCGAGCACGTCCGAGCCCGAGACCGGAGCGGACGACTCGACCACGAGCACGAGGGGCTCGTCCTGGCCCGCCAGTGCGGAGATCTCACCGAGAACCGAGTCGAGAACCGGCTCCCCACGACGGTGGTGCCAGCGGACGGAGGCATTGCGATTCTGGAGCCACGAATTGACGGCCGTGCGCTTCCCGCTCCGCGGCGGAGCGGAGATCCAGATGACCGGACGGGACTCGGCGAGATACTGCAGTCGATCCTCGAGCGTGCGGTTGCGGATGAGGTGCAGCGGCAAGGGCGGCTGTGCAGCCACCATCACTCGTCTCATGTTCCCTTCCACCCAGCTCCTTCCAGACTGCCACGACACGAGGGGCAGACACCGCGTTCTGCCCAACCGTGTCGGGTGAGAAGTGAGGTGAGATTTCGGGCGCGGGCTTCTCGGAGCTGGTGGCACACTGGCAGCATGCTGCTCGACGCGCTCGTCAATACCGCTGATGCCGTCGCATCCACCCGGTCGCGACTGGCGAAAGTGGATGCGCTCGCCGGTCTGCTCACGAAGCTCGAGCCGGACGAGATCGCGCCGGCGGTCGGATTCGTCGTCGGCAAGCCTCGCCAGGGACGCGTGGGGGTCGGCTGGCGTGGTGTCGCCGCCGCGATGGGGGAGCCGGCGACCGCATCCAGCCTCACGATCGCCGACCTCGACGCACTGCTCGACAGGCTCGCCGCCGCATCCGGCGCGGGCTCGGCCGGCGACCGGAGCCGGGAGCTCGGCGACTTCACCGCCCGCGCCACCGGACGGGAACAGGAGTTCCTGGGCCGGGTACTGCTCGGCGAGATGCGTACCGGGGCGCTCGAGGGAGTGCTCACGGATGCGATCGCGCGCGCCTCCGACCGGTCGGGCGATGCCGTGCGCCGCGCCGCGATGCTCTCGGGCGACCTCGGCGAGACGGCTCGACTCGCCCTGACCGGCACCGCCGAGGAGCTCGATGCGGTGGGGCTTGTCGTGGGGCGACCGGTACTTCCGATGCTCGCGGCGACGGCGGCGAGCGCGTCCGCAGCGCTCGCGGTGACCGGCGAGGCGTCGGTCGAGTACAAGCTCGACGGAGCGCGCATCCAAGTGCACCGTGCCGGCGATGAGGTGCGGGTGTTCACGCGCAATCTCGCCGACATCACGCACCGCGTTCCCGAAGTGGTCGAGGTGGTGCGGCGGCTACCGGTGCGCGACGTCATCCTCGACGGCGAGACCCTCTCCCTCGACGAGGACGGCGCCCCGCGGCCCTTTCAGGAGACGATGTCGCGCTTCGGTGCTGACGCGGCCCGCGAGACCCTGCTGCATCCGTGGTTCTTCGATGTGCTGCACGTGGACGGCCGTGACCTCCTCGACGAGCCGCTCGGCGTGCGGCTGGTCGAACTCGAGCGCGTCGCCGGGGAGCACCGCATCCCGGGTGAGGTCACCGCCGACCCGGAGGTCGCCGAGCGCGTCTCGCGGGACGCACTCGCGGCCGGCCAGGAGGGCGTCGTCGTCAAGGCGATCGACTCGCCCTACGCGGCCGGCCGACGCGGGTCCAGCTGGATCAAGGTGAAGCCGGTGCACACCTACGACCTCGTTGTGCTGGCGTGCGAGTGGGGCTCCGGACGGCGCCGGGGCTGGCTCTCGAACCTCCACCTCGGCGCCCTCGATCCGACGGGCGAGTTCGGCGATCCCGGCGGGTTCGTGATGGTCGGGAAGACGTTCAAGGGTCTCACCGACGAACTGCTGCGGTGGCAGACCGAGTACTTCCAGCAGATCGAGGTGCGCCGCACCGCCAACACCGTATGGGTGGCGCCCACCACGGTCGTCGAGATCGCGATCGACGGGGTGCAGCGCTCGAGCCGCTACCCCGGCGGGATCGCGTTGCGGTTCGCGCGCGTCAAGCGGTACCGCGACGACAAGCCGGCGGAGGACGCCGACACGATCCAGACGCTGAGGAGTCTTCTGCGGGAGTAGTGACGGGACCGGGGTCGACTGCACGGCGCGATCGTTATATAGTCGTCTATATAGACGAGGGGGCAGTCATGACGGTCACATCCATCGACATCGACCCGGATGAGCTCCGGATCGCCAAAGAACTGACAGGTGCGGCAAGCAATCGCGAGACCGTCGACCTGGCCCTGCGAACGCTCATCGCGGTCCGGCGGCAACCGGCTGCCGTGGAGCGCATCATCGCCCGCCGGTTCGAGTCCGCGCAGATCGACGCTCCCACCATCACGCCTGACGCCCAGTGACGACCTACCTCGTCGACAACTCGGTGTGGCAGAAGGCCGGACGCAGCGCCCGGATCACGGCGAGACTCCGGGAGCTGTCTCCGCAACACCTCATCATCACGTGCCCGCCGCAGGTTCTCGAATACTGCCACTCCGCGCGCAACGAAGCCGAGTACCAGGAGCTCCGACAGGACATGGCTGAGCTCCTTCCCGCGCTCAGCCACCCCACCGAGGAGCAGGCCCTCGAGCTTCAGCAGGCACTGTGGCGGAGCGGGATGATGAGGGCCGCCGGCGCGTTCGACTGCTTGATCGCCGCATACGCGCTCGCGAACGACGCGGTTCTGCTCAACAGCGACCGCGACTTCGGATACATCGAACGGGCGACCAGGGGTGCCCTGCGGCAGGTATACGTTCCGGAGTAGCCGCCGGCGAGCACCCTATGCCGAGGGCTTTCCGTAGACGGAGTGCTCCAGCCCGCGGATGTAGCCGATCGCGAACAGCCTGCCCAGCGTGCCGTAGGCAGGCCGGTCGTTGCTCTCGCCCTCCATGGTGGGGACGTGGTCCGGTCGCATCGGGCCTGAGAAGCCGACCTCGGCGTACGCGCGCATGCACTCGGGGAGGTCGGTCTGACCCTCGTCGTGGAACGTCTCGACGAAGTCGTCCGCCGTGCCCCGAACATCCCGGAAGTGCACGAAAGCGATCTGGTCGCGGGCTCCGAACTCACGGATCAGTGTGGGGAGGTCCTCGCCCATCAGCGCGAAGTTGCCCTGGCAGAACGTGATCGCGTTGCTGGGCGACGGCTTCAGCGCCATGAGCCGGCGGTACGCATCCGGTGAGCGCATGATGTGGGGCACGTTGCGTCCGAGGGCCCGTGGCGGGTCGTCCGGATGCATGCCCAGCCGCACGCCTGCCTGCTCCGCTTCAGGGATGACCGCCTCGAGGAAGTACTCCAGACCGGCCCACAGCTGCTCCTCCGTCACCTCGCCCGGCTCGGCGAGCGGTGGCAGCGCTTCGGAGTCGGAGGCGCGGAATCCGGTCACGAGCGCACCGCCACGACCGCGGGTGTCGGTGCTGGTGCGCCCCCAGCTCGAGACGGACATCCAGTTGTAGCAGAGGGTCGGGATGCCGAGTCGTCCCATTGCCCGCACCTGGGTGATCACGTTGTCGATCTGCTCGTCGCGTCCCGCCTGTGCGAGCCGCACCTTGTCCATCGGCGCGGTGTCCTCGATCGCGATGGTCGTCAGTCCGTAGCCCGCGAAGGTCTCGACGTCGCGGGCGATCGCCGCTTCGCTCCACGGGGTGTCGTCGGCTGCGGCTCCGACGAAACCGTTCTTGCCGACGGATGCGAACATCCGCTGGTCCTGTTCCGCGCCGTTGAGGGTCGCGACGACCGTGTCGACGCCGCACTGCTTGACGAGTCTCCAGAGGGGCTCGGGCCGCGGTGCGAGCATCTCGCTCAGTTGGATCATGGTGTGTCTCCGTTGTTCGAGGGGGGAACGGCTGCGGCCAGGCGGGCGAGGAGCCCGCCGTCGACGCGCAGTTCTGCGCCGGTGACGAAGCTCGCGCGGGGGCCGGCGAGGAACGAGACGACTTCGCCGATCTCCTCGGCGCGCGCGATCCGGCCGAGGGCGTGCGCGGTGCCCCAGTCGGCGAGAACGTCCTCGACGCCCTGCCCGGTGCCGTCGCCGAACAGCGCGGCGGATGCGCGCAGCATCGGGGTGTCGACGGAGCCGGGGCTGACGGAGTTGACGCGCACGCCGTGCGCCGCTTCGTCCACCGCCAGCGAGCGCGTGAGCGACAGCAACGCGCCCTTGCTCGCCGTGTAGGCGGCCACCTGCGTCTGGGTCGCCGTCGCCTGCACCGACGAGACGATGACGATCGCGCCCGCTCCGCTGCGACGCAGCGCGGGCAGGGCGGCCTTGGCGGCGAGGAAGACGCCGGTCACGTTGACCGCGAAGACCTCGTTCCAGGTGTGGAGCGACGTCGAGGGTACATCGCCGTACCGCTGGATGCCCGCCGACGTCACGAGTATGTCGAGCGCGCCGAAGTGGTGCAGGGCAGCGCGCACCGCGGACTCGGTCGTCTCCGGATCGTCGATCGGTCCGGCCACCGCGGCCGCGCGGCCGCCACCGGCCGTGATCTCCGCGACCGTCTGCTCGGCGCCGGCGAGGTCGAGACCATGGACGACGACGGCCGAACCGTGCTGCGCGAGGGCGAGCGCGGCCCCGCGACCGATTCCCTGCGAGCCGCCGGTCACCAGGGCGACCCGCCCATCCTGTTCGGGCATCAGGTTCTCCTGTCTTCGATGGTGATGCTGACGGGGATGCGCGCCGACGCGCCCGGTCCGAGGCGAAGAGTACTCGCGCGATCGGGCCCGCTCGTCGGCACGCTGGCCGGTTCGATCGCGAGCACCCGGGCTCGGCGGTACCACGGGAACGCGTCCGTCTGGTTGAGCTCCTGCCACAGCCACGCGTACGGCAGCAGCGCTCCGTCCCAGTCGAGACGGACGCCCAGCCCGAGACCGGGATTGACGATCGTCGCGAACGGCTGCGCGAATCCGTCGAGCCAGCCGAAGAGTTCACGACGGCTCCCGGGCGCGGGAACGGCGGCGAGGTCCACGGGTTCGCCCGACGCATCGGCGGCGTGCGGCCAGTCGAAGGTCGCGCCGGCAGCGAGCGCGGTCGCTCGCTCGGGGTCGCTCACGAACCGGGTCGCACCCGTCTCGATCACGCAGGGGCCGTCGAGAAGCGGCCCGCCGAGCGCCGGATGGTGCGAGTAGTCGAGCCCGATCGTCACGTCGGAGAGGTTGGTGAGCGTGTCGGTGACCGTGATCGTCGCTCCCTGGAGCTCGACGACCCTGTCGATGCGAACCGGGACCGAGAAGAGCTCGACATGGAGACGCGCCGAGCTGCTGGTCACCTCGTCGACAGCCCACGGCACGACCGACGCCTCACCGTGGAAGCCGACCGGTGCGCCGTGCACCCGGCGCGGGTCACCGGCGACGGGGCAGAGCGTCTGCCAGCCGCCGCGGTACTGCTCCAGCCAGGCGGCCGTCGGATCCGCGGTCGATGGCGCCTGCCCGGACCGCACGGCATCGGCACGGGAGCGCCACGGCGTGCGGAAGAGAACGTCGATCCCGGTGCGCACGTCGACGAGTGAGAGGATGTCGCTCCCTCGTCCCGGGTCGATCTCCGCGCGGATCGACTCGGTCCGCAACCGGATGGCGGGAACGGGAGCGGTGGGCATCGTCACCCTCTGAACGCGTGCACGGGCACGCCGCTGGTCTCGGTGGCGACGGCGAAGACCGATCCGGCCAGCGGTTGCGCGGACAGTTCCGGCCCGGAGAGTCCCGACCGTGCGGAGGTGATGTACAGCATCCCGTCGTGCCCGAAAGCGCAGCTCGACGGCTGGCTCACCGGCATCGCGACCTCGCCGACGAGCTCCCCGGTCGAGGTGTAGCGCTGCACGACGGATGCCCCCCAGACGGCGACCCACAGGCATCCGTCGCTGTCGACGCAGAGCCCGTCGGGCAGCCCGGCCTCGACGCGACAGAGGACCTCGAACGGCCCGACCGCTCCGCTCTCCGCGACGAAGTCGGCGACCAGCAGCTCGTGGGTCATGCTGTCGGCGAGATACAGGCGCGTGTCGTCCGGGCTCCAGCCGATTCCGTTCGGAAGGGTGAATCCGGTCGCCACGACCTCGCTCGGCCCTTCGCCGTCCCAGCGGTGCAGCGTGCCGGCGCCGGGCTCGAACGCACGGTGCGTGCTCCCGGCCCACAGCCGTCCTTGCGAATCGCAGGCCGCATCGTTCATCCGCCAATCGGGCTCGGGCAGCACGGGATCGACGAGCGTAAGGCCGCCGGCGTCGAGGATTCCGAAGCCGTCGTCGACAGCGACCGCGAACCCCGGATGCGATGCCCGAGGGACCGCTGCACCGAGCGTCATCCCCGCAGCGTGGGAGATCGTGACGCCCGATTCCAGGTCGGTCTCGAAGAGGAGGCCGTTCTCGATGTCGACCCAGCACAGCCGCGCGGTGCGCACGTCGAACACCGGGCCCTCCCCGACCGCCGCCTGGGCCGGGACCACGACCTCGGGCTCCGGATAGCGCTTCACCGTCGTCATGCTCGCACGCCCTTCGTCGCCTAGTCCCGCAGCAGCCCGTGCGGCCCGAAGGCGATCCGCGCGAAGCGCTCGCCGATCAGCTGCTGTACGTCGTCGGCGGGGTGCAGGTTGTCGGGCATCGGCAGGCGCGCGTTGTCGGCCGCACCGTAGAGCTCGAGTCCGTCGAGGTAGCGCAGGGCGGGGTCCGTCTGCGAGCGCTCGCGAACGATGCGCTCCAGTTCGGTGCGGATCACCGAGAGGCTCAGCTTTCCCTCGGCGACCTGCTCCGGGGTGCCGGCCGAGATCGTCCACGGGTCGGTTCGGGTCGGGTCCTGCACGGTCGGTCCGGCCGACTGCTCCACAGGACCGCAGAACACCGGCGAGATCATCAGGAGCAGAGCATCCGGATGCCCGTCGCGGATCGTGTCGATGAACCCGTGCACGGCGGTGCGGAACACGCGGAGTCGCATCATGTCGCCGTTGACGATGTTGATGCCGACCTTCACGCTGATCACGTCGGCGGGAGCATCCCGCATCGTTCGCGCCGTCAGCTGGTCGAGCAAGGCGTTGCCGGAGAAGGCGACGCTGGTGAGCTCGACACCGGATGCCCGTGCCGCGGCGACCGGCCAGGTGCGGCTCGTGCGCGTGGCGACGTACCCGTGGCTGATCGACGAGCCGTGGTGCAGCCAGCGCACGGTCGTGACGGGCGCGGGACGGTCGACCGGTGCGTCCGCTCGGAGAGCCAGCAGCTCGACCTCGTCGGAGTACGGCAACCACAGCTCGACGTCTTTCGCTCCGGCCGCCAGACCGTCGAAGCGCACCGTGTCGGGCTCGCCCGGCACCACGTAGGCCTCGGGCCGTTCGAAGGTGAAGACGAACCGGTTGCCGACCGACGACTGTTGCGTCTGCACCAACTCGCCGTCGACCACGAGCTCATAGAGTGCTGCCGGCATCGGCGCCGTCTCGCTCTCGATCATCTTCGTGGCGAGGACGTCGAGTTCGAGCGTGGTCGCCGACGTGCGGAATGCGAGCCGGACGCCCGCGCTCTGCGACACCGAGGCGAGCATGAAGTCGTCGGGGATCTGGGACCACTGGGCGGCGCCGAGCCGCCGGGGAAGCACGCCTCGCCCGGTGCGCTCGACGCGCACAGCGCCGCGGATCTCGACCGGTCCGCCGTCAAGCGGCACGTCGGCCAGCGGCACGTCGGCCAGCGGCACGTCGGCAGGCCGAATGCCCGTCGACGGAGCCGCGCCTGCGGTCACTCCTCCTCCACTCGCCCGTCGGCGTGGATCGTGTAGCTGCGTCCGCCGGCCCGGTACCCGGTCAGCGTCGCGTCGGGATCGAGCCGGGTCGCGGTTCCGTCGGCCGTGACCGTGCCGTCGATGCCGACGCGCGCGCCGAACACCGACTCCAGGATCAGCTGCACCCACGCGCCCGACGATGCGCACGCCCAGTCGTTGATGTACGGCAGCTGGGGCGGGGCCTTGCGGGCGCCGCCGTTGATGCCGGGAAGCGCCTCCTCCACGAAGTGCGCCTGACCGGCCGGCCCCTGGTTGGTGGAGCGCACGAGGCCGTCGAGCCAGGGCAGCGCCACGTCCTCCGCGCCGAGCGCGAACAGCGAGCGGGCGGCGTCGGCCGGCCAGGCCGGGTATGCGCCGTTCCACTGATGGTCGGGGCGCACGCTGAAGCTCGCGTCCGGGTCCCAGGGCGAGAGGGCGCGCATCCAGTTGTCGGTCTGCAGGTCGTGCTCGAAGAAGCGCACCATCTCTTCCCGGATGCGCGGGTCGAGGTCGGCCGCAATGGTGGTGCCGACCACGTTGAAGTCGTAGCAGTGCTTCACCGGGATGCGCGTGCCGTCGGGCTGCCCGGCCGCGAAGTGTCCGGTGCCGTCGAGGTAGAGCGCGAGCACCTCGGGCACCAACGCCTCCGCTTCGGCGCGCAGCCGCTCGGCCCCCGCACCGTCGCCGAGCCGCTCGAGGATGCCCGCCGCCGTGCGCAGGTTCCACACGTTCGCGGCGTTGAGGCTCGCGACCTCGTGCGTGTACGAGCTGACGCACTCGAGAAGGTTGTCGATCTCGCCGTAGTCGGCCAGGGCGCTCGCGCTCCGCAGCCCCTTCCAGGCCTCGGCCCACTCGACCACGTGGTCGGCGACCCGGGTGGCCTCGCGGTCGCCGGCCCCGATGAGCTCCTCGAGAAAGCCGAGGTCTCCGGTGTGGCGCACGTAGTCGTCGACCAGCCGGGTCATGGCGTAGTCGTTGACCGAGTACCAGCGGCCGACCGCCCCTCCGGTGAGAGAGGATGTGCCGAAGTGGGTGTGGATGTCGCTGGCGATCCAGTGACGGAGCTGTCCGCGCATCTCATCGGGGTCGAGCATCGAGTGCACGACCGAGCTGAGGCTGTAGTCCCAGATGAACGTGGTGGTCGCCCAGTAGTTGGGCATCAAGGTGTCGTAGCTGCGCCCGTGCACGTTGCCGGCGAACTCCCGGCGGAACCAGATGACGCCGAGCGCCCCCCACCAGTAGAGGCGCCGAAGGGTGTCCGACGTGGTCTCGAGCGCCGGGAGGTGGCCCGAGTACTCACTGTTGCCCGGGGTGAAGATCGCTTCGAGCTGGTCGTTCCACATCGTCTCGGCTGCGGCGACCGCCCCCGGAACGTCGGTTGAGACGCGGTCGAACACCGCTTCCGCCTCGTCGCGCGTGGTCGCGACGGCCTGCACGTAACCGAACCGGCCGGTCTCCCCGGGCTCGAGGTCCAGCACCGTCGAGAGCTCACCGCCGCGGCCGGCTCCGCCGATCCCCACCTCGAACTCGTCGACCGGAGTCGGGGGAACCGCGCTCTTCGCCGCCCGCGACGGACGGTCGATGCCCTGGATGCTCCACGCCGTCTGAGCAGAAGAGGCGAAGACGAGGCGGTCGCCACGCGCATCCACCTCGACCTCGTTGCGCTCGCTCGGCGACTCGGCGTCTCCCCAGGCGCCATCGGCCTGAACGACACGAGCGTTGACGGCCAGGGTCAGCGTCACCGAGCGGCGCGCGGTCCCGCGGTTCGTGACGCGCACGTCGATCGCGACAGCTGTCTCGCCCGGCACGCACACCGTGGTGGTCGCGATGTCGAGTCCGTCGACCGAGGCGCTCCGCACCACCCGGTCGGGGCGCCAGGCATGCGCGATCGGGATGCCGAACGACTCGAAGACGCGGCCGTCGACGAACAGGGCGCCGGTCTGGGCGAGTCCCTGGGACACCGGCGGGAAGGTAACGGCCTGCAGCGAAGCGAGATCGTGCCCCACCACGGTCGTGCCGAGGAAGTTCGTGAGTCCGGGAGGTGCGATCAGGTCGTCGTAGTGGTGGGTGATGACATCGGCGGCGAGGTCGTCGACGGTGGGGATGGTGCGGGGCATTGATGCTCCTAGCTGGGTCAGTACTGGCCGAGGGCCAGGCCGCGGGAGAAGAACTTCTGCGTGAAGAGGAACAGCACGACCGTCGGCAGCGACACCAGGATGCCGGCCGCGAGAACCGTGGACAGCTGGGCGCCGCCGTAGGTGCTCTGCATGCCGGCCAGGGTCGTGACGATCGGCCGCACGTTGTCGGACTGGCTCAGCGTGAGGCCGAGCAGCAGGTCGTTCCAGATGAAGGTCGCCTGCAGGATGAACACCGCGATGAGCGCACTCGACGCCATCGGCAGGTACAGCCGGAAGAAGATCCGCACGCTGGAGGCGCCGTCGACCACCGCCGCCTCGAACACGTTGTGCGCGATCCCGGTGAAGAAGTTGCGCATCACGAACGCCGAGAACGGGATCGAGATCGCCGTGTAGACGATGACCATGCCGAGCTGGGTGTCGAACAGGCCGGTGCGCGAGTATCCGTCGAACAGAGGCAGCAGCACCATCTGCAGCGGGAACACGGTTCCGCCGAAGATGAAGACGAACCACCAGAAGCCGTGCTTGAGTCCGAGCGCGACGATCGCGAATCCGGCGGCGGCGCCGACGAGCACGGCGATCACCGGGGAGACGATCGAGTAGATCACGGTGCTGAGCAGGCTGTCGCCCAGGTTGCTGAGGTTCCACGCCTCCACCATGTTGCCGATGAGATCGGTGCCGTTCGGCAGCCAGGACTGGTGGGAGTCGTACGCCTGCGGAGACTTGCTCGCGTTGATGACGAGCAGGTAGACGGGCACCAGCCAGATGAGCCCGAAGAAGACGAGCACGGCGGTGCGCCACGCGCGGGAAGCGGTCGATGCCATCGGGGTGCTCCTAGATCTCGTTCTTCTTCGACAGCTGCTGACGCAGGTACAGGATGCTCGCGAGCAGCGTCACGACGGTGAGGAACACCGCGATCGCCGACCCGAGCCCGTACTGGCTGTTCACGAACGTGTCGTTGTACATGGTGAGGGCGAGTGTCTCGGACACCCGGCCCGGGCCGCCCTTCGTCATGCCGAGCACGATGTCGAAGGTCTTCAGGCTGGCGACGATCGACAACCCGATGACCACGGTGGTCAGGGGGCGCAGCATCGGCCAGAGCATGCTGCCGAAGAGCCGGAACCCCCGTGCGCCGTCGAGACGTGCGGCCTCGAGCGGCTCCTTGGGAATGGACTGCAGCCCGATCGTGAAGAGGAGCGCATTGACCCCGACACCCTGCCACGCGGCGGCGATGATCATCACGACCGTGTTCAGCGGAGCATCCAGCAGCCACCGTGGTGTGTCGCCCATCCCGAAGAAGTGCAGGGCCTGATCGAGCGCGCCGTCGCTCTGCAGCACGAACGACCAGATGAGGCCGACCCCGATTCCGGAGATGGCGTACGGGATGAGGAACGGAAGCCGCAACCACACCCCGCCCTTGAGGTTCCAGGTGAGCAGCGCGAGCGTGAGCCCGAGGCCGACCGGGATGATCAGCGTTCCGGCCACCCAGAGCAGGGTGTTGAACAGCGAGTTGAGGAAGTCGGGGTCTTCGAACATCTCCAGGTAGTTGGAGAAGCCGGCCCACGTGGGATCGCCGAGGCCGTTGTAGTCGGTGAAGCTCAGGAACACGGTCCAGAGCAGGGGCAGGTAGAGGAGGACCGCCACCAGGAGCACGCCCGGGGTGACGAAACCCCGGGCGGCCCAGCGGTACTGCTGTTTCTTGGCTTTCACTACTTCTTGCTTGCCCAGTACTTGTCAGCGGCATCCTGGATCTTCTGCAGATACGGCAGCGGGTCGCCCGGGTTGGCGGAGAACGCCCCGAACTCCTCCAGCGCCACATTCAGGATGGGGGTCGGCGCTGCTTCGAAGTAGCGCGTCACCAGCTGGTAGTCGCCACCGGCGACGTCTTCGCCGAGCTTCTTGAGTTCGGAGTCCTTCACCTCGGCCTTCGGGTTGAACGGCACGTCGCCGCGCGCGTTGTTCCACGCGGTCTGAGCGGGCGCGGTCATCCACCACTTGGAGTAAGCGAGTCCGAGGTCCTTCTGCTTCGAGCTCTGCGCCACGCACATCGGCCCGGTCTCGACGGGTACCGGAGTCTTGGAGAGACTCGGGTCGACCGACGGGATGATGAAGTAGTCGTAGTCGCTGCCGGCCTTCATCCCGACCCCGTCGAGCGAAGCGCCGAAGAAGGTGCCGAAGTTGATCATGGCCATGTCGCCCTGCTTCAGCATCTGCGCCGGGTCGGTCTTGCTGCCCGCGTCGCTGAACCAGCCCTTTTTCTCCTGGTCGAGCCACTCGTTCATGATCGCCACGATCTTCGGGTCGGTGTACTTGACCGAGCCGTCGGCCAGCCCGTTGTAGAGCGCGGGGTCGGTTCCGGCCACCAGCGTCTCGAACCACGGGAACGTGAAGAGCGTGCTGGTCTGGTAGAACGGCGTCACACCGTTCTTCTTGAGCTTCGCGGCGTCTTCCATCAGCTCCTTCCACGTGGTCGGCTTCTCGATGCCGTACTTGTCGAAGATCTTCTTGTTGTAGTACATGACCCAGTACGCGATGTTCATCGGCACGCAGTACTGCTTGCCGTCGAACGTGTAGTACTTCTCGAGATCCTTGCTCACGTTGCCGTCGGCGATGGCCTGCTTCCAGACGGAGGAGGTGTCGGCGACGAGCTTCTGGTCGACCAGCTGGCTCAGCGAGTCGCCTGTCGCCCAGGTGAAGAGGCCAGGGCTCTGCTGGGTGCGGAACGACTGCTTCACGAACGCCTGGTACTGGTTCTCGTCCGAGTACCCGGTGGTGGTGAGGCCGATCTTCACGTCTTTCTGCGACGTGGGGTTGAGCGACTGGAACTGCGGCTTCCACGCGGCCTTGTCCGTGTAGAACTTGAGGGTCCCGGTCGTCGCCGTGCTCGAGCCGCTGCCGGAGCACCCGGCGAGCAGGAGACCCGTCGCGAGCACGGAGGCGACTAGTCCGATGGTGCGTTTTCTGTTCATCTGAACTCCCTTGTTCGGGTACGGCCGGTTGACCGTACCTGCGCCCCCGCTCGATTTGGTATCGTTACCAATACCGCCAGCAAAGCTAGCAGGATTTCTTTTGCCCTGCAAGGACGCGGATTGTTCGTACTGCTGTGGTGCGGACTGTGTTCAGTTGTCGGTGGTGCGGGTACCCCGCACCGACGCGGTGACCGTGGCGAATGTCTCGCTGGTCGAGTCGGCGGTGCGGCGGATCAGGTAGGGCCCGACGGATGCGGGCACGATGAAGGTCTCGGCGTAGTGGATGCGGTACGGCTCGAACGCGTTCGTCGGGCTCACCACCTCCACGACGTCGCCCTCCACGAGATTCAGCACGTTGACCGTGCCCTCTGTGTCGAGCTGGGCTTCGGTGTCGAACCAGTGGCGCCGCACCTCGATGAACTCGAGGCTGTGCAGGCCGGTCCGCTCTTCGCGCACACCGTTCTGCTCGCTCACGAGCTCGACCTGGTCGATCAGATTCTCGTCGACCCACTCGGTGTCGCGATTCCACTGGATGTTCTTGCGGCCGTGCTCCAGATGGATCGGCCGCGGGATGCCGTCGATGCCCACCCGTCCCCAGTCCCAGAGCTTGAAGGTGAAGATGAACGGCGTCGCCGAGATCTCCAGCACCATCGCATTCGCACCGGATGCGTGCACGGTGCCCGCCGGAATCGAGAAGTGGTCGTGCTTGCGCGCCGGGAAGGTGTTGACGAAGTCCTCGGCGACGAAGGGATGCGCGCCGTCGGTCGCGGCCTCGAGTGCCGCGACCATCGCATCCGGGTCGATGCCCGATTTGAGGCCGAGGTACACCTGGGCATCCGGCTCGGCGTCGAGGATGTAGTAGCTCTCGTCCTGGGTGTAGTGCATCCCGAACGTGTCGAGGATGTAATCGGTGAGCGGATGCACCTGCAGCGAGAGGTTGCCGCCCTCCATCGTGTCGAGGAAGTCGAAGCGGATGGGGAACTCCGCCCCGAAGCGGGCGAACGTCTTCTCGCCGAGCAGGGCGCGCGGCTGTGTGAGCACCAGGTCCATCGCCGGGATCTCGACGACGCGGCCGTCGGCCTCCAGCAGCAGCGAGTTCTCCTCCGGCACGCAGTCGAAGCACCAGGCGTAGTTGTCGGCCGAAGGGTCGAGGTCGAGGCGTTCCTTCATCCACTGGCCACCCCAGACCCCGGGGTCGAAGAACGGCACCACACGCAGCGGCGCCGCAGCGGCGCGGGCGAGAGCGCCCCGGAACGCGTCGCCGGTGATGAGCCCGGCCTCCCGGATGCTCGTGTTCGTGTCGAGCACGAAGTCCACGCGGTCGAACAGGGTGCGCTTGTGCCGGTCGGCGGTGCGCCACTCGACGAAGAAGCCGCGCTTGTACTTGCGCAGGTTGTCTTCGCCGCCGTTGTCGGTGTGCCAGTTCGTCGCACCCTTGCGCTGCCGCTGCTGGATCTCCCAGCGCGCCAGATCGGCGAGCACGAGCACATCGGCCTCGACCGGGACGAGCGCCGCTCCCCAGCCGACCAGGATGGTCGGTCGTCCGGTCGCCACGACCGCTTCGGCCAGTGCGTCCAGCTCGGCTTCGACATAGAACTCATCGAGAGTGAAGTGGCTCATCACGCCGAAGACGCGGTCATCGGTGAGTGAGCGGCAGATGAGGTGGTCGATCTGCGTGATCGGCTTCGCCGCGCCCTCCATGTCGATGACGGCATACGCCGGAAGGGCCTCGCTCAGCTCCGCGACGACGCCCGCCACGTCCACTCCGGGATAGCAGTCGACCGCCACGATCGGCGCACGGTCGCCGGCTGCCGCCCGGGCGGCCTCGTCGAGCTGCTGCCACGCCTCGGCGCCCAGCCACACGCGGCTGCCGGGTGGCAGCGGCACGGACGGCTGCTTGTCGTAGGTCGAGGGGGATGACGTCACGGAGTGTCCTTTCGTGAGACGGCGGCCGACAGGCCGAGGAGCACGGAGTGCTCCGGCGCCGCCGGCGTGACCAGCGGCGGACGGTAAGACGATGACCAGAGGTGCTCGTGGACGAGCTGGGTGAGGCGCGGCAGCACCAGGCCGGCCGAGCGCATCACGCCTCCCGAGACGATGACGACGCTCGGGTCGTATGCATGGCAAAGGCCGACGATGGCGGCGGCCCACGCACGGAGGTAGCGGTCGACGACGGGCGCGACGCGGGGGTCGTCGGCGTGCTCGAAGAGTTCCTTCAGACCCGGACGGGAGGCGCGCTCCGCGATCCCGTCATCGGCCAGAGCCGCGGCCAGGTCGGGGTTCGCCGCGATGTCGCGCTGCAACGCCCAGGTGCTCGCGACGGCCTCAGCGCAGCCGACGTTGCCGCAGTTGCATGCCGGCCCGTCGAGGTCGACGGTGATGTGGCCGCCCAGGATGCCCGCGTGGTCGCGCGCGCCCCGCAGGAGCACGCCGTCGATCATCGCAGCGGTTCCGATGCCGGTTCCGAGGGTGACGAGCACCGCGTCGGTGGCTCCGGATGCGCAGCCGTAGGTGGTCTCGCCGAGGAGCGCGGCACGCGCATCGTTCTCGACGAGAGCGGGCACGCCGAAGGCCTCCGTGGCCCAGGCGAGCAGATCGCGGCCGGTGGCCCAGTCGTACTTGTCGTGAGCGGCGACGAGAGCGCCGCGCGTGCGGTCGACGACGCCGGGGAGCGCGATCCCGACCCCGTGGAAGCCGACGGCGGCGCGGTCGGCCAGCTCCTGGGCCGCGACGCGCACGGCCTCCAGATCGGATTCGCGCCCGGTGTTCGGCAGAGCGCTCGCGGCCAGGATCTCTCCCCCGTCGAGCACGCCCAGCTTGATCTCGGTGCCGCCGAAGTCGATGCACAGTGCGGTCATCGTCTCTCCTTCTGTCGGCGACATCGTGGTGGTTGGTATCGTTACCATAGCGCACATCGGCGACCAGTCGTCAAGTCGGCTCATCGCTCAGGCGTCGCCTCCCGATGGCGACGGCGCGGGACTACGGGCGCGCGACCCGCAGGAGCGTCGGCATCTCGACCTCGTTCGGCGGAGCATCCGGAGCGTTGAGCAGACGGGCGAAAAGCAGGCGAGCGGCCTCCCTGCCGAGCTCGCGCGGGTCGTGGTCGACCACGGTGACCGGCACCGGCATCAGCTCGGCCAGTTCGAAATCGTCGAAGCTGACGATCGAGGGCCGCATCGCATCCGGATCCGCTCGCAGGCGCGCGGCGATCGCCTGCAAGGCGCCGATCGAGTTCCGGTTGTTGGCACTGAACACCGCGGTGGGCGGCTCGACGAGGTCGAGCAGGGCACTCATCGCCGCACTCGCCGTCTCGGCATCCTGCTGCCCGCGGCGCACCAGCTCGGGTTCGATCGGGATGCTCCGCTCCTCCAGCGCGCGCTGGTAGCCCTCGAAGCGGCGCTGCCCCGTGAAGACGCTCGTCACATTGCCCAGGTACGCCACACGCGTGTGGCCGGCGTCGAGCAGGGCGGACGTACCTCGGTAGGCGCCGCCGATGTCGTCGAGCACCACCGCATCCGCCAGCACCCCGGGCACGGTGCGCGAGGCCAGAACCAGCGGGGTGTGCTGCAGTGCCTCGTACTGAAGATGCGCGTCGTCGCCTCCGGACGGAACGACGATCAGTCCTTCGACCTGCCGGCCGATGAAGTCGGCGATCAGCTGACGCTCGCGCCCGACGTCCTCCCCGGTGTTCCCGAGCACGATGCGGCGGCCGTAGTACGAGGCAACCTCTTCCACGCCCAGGGCGAAGTTGCCGTAGTACGGGTTGCCGAGGTTCGTGATGGCCACGCCGACCAGTCCGCTCGCTTGCCCGGGGCGGAGGCTTCTGGCGTTCTCATTGCGGTGGTATCCGAGCGACTGAACCGCCTCGAACACACGGTCCTGCACGTCGGGCCGCACGTTCTTGCCGCCGGCGAGAGTGCGCGAGACGGTCATGGGGCTCACACCTGCGAGGGCGGCCACTTCTTTGATCGTCGGCTGCCTGGCCGCGCCGCCGTTCAGCGGAATCGTGGTCATGCTCGCTCCTCGTCTGACCGGCCACTCGGTCGGAACTCAACCTACTACCGGCCGGCATCCAGCTATCGGATTGCTGTACAGCAGGGCCACATCGGTGTAGCTTGACCCACGTTGGTAACGATATCAGCACTATTTCCTCTTTGGACAGCGCCGTCCGGGCATCCGGACGACCGCTCGACACGATCGGAGAACTATGACGTTCCATCGCGCCCGCGTTCGCGCGGCGACCGCCCTGCTCCTCGGCGCAGCGCTCGCCGCGACGGCCCCTCTCGCGGCCTCCGCCGCGCCCGCGGGCCCGGCCGGCCACCCCGACGGTCACCACGGCGGAGCCGAGACCATCACCACCAGCGCAGCCGTCGATCAGCCCCTGACCCAGAAGTTCGGCACCTACGGCGACACCGCCGGCCGCTGGACCGGAGCCGACTCGGCGTACAGTGTCGCGCTTCCCGGCGGCAAGACGGCCTGGCTGTACTCCGACACCTTCCTCGGAACGGTGAACGCCGACCATTCGCGACCGGCGGACTCGCCCTTCATCCACAACTCGATCATCGTCGACAACCACGGAACGCTGACGACGTACAACGGCGGCACAGCGACGGCGCCGGAGTCGCTGGTGCGCGTTCCCGGTGGAGACGAAGCCCAGAACTGGTACTGGTTCGGAGACGGAACCGTCGAAGGCAACCACCTGCGGGTCTCTCTGCTCGAATTCGCGAGGACCGGAACCGGTGGCTTCGACTTCGCGTTCCAGAACTCCGCGATCGCCTCGTTCTCGCTGCCCAGCATGCGGCTCGAAGGCATCACCCAGCGGCCGGCGGGAATCGTGCAGTGGGGCTCCGCCATCTACGAAGACGGCGGCTACACGTACGTCTACGGCGTCGAGGACCTGCAGTCGACCAAGTACCTCCACCTCTCCCGCGTGCGCAACGGCCAGCTCACGACCGGCGTGCGGCAGTACTGGACGGGCACCGGATGGTCGACCGACGAGTCGACGTCGGCGCGCATCATGGACGGCGTGGCAAACGAATTCAGTGTCACGAAGTTCCAGGGCAAGTACACGCTCGTGACCGGTGACACCACCGAGGCGCTGAGCGCGAAGGTCGTCATGTACCGGGCGGATGCGCTGACCGGCCCGTTCCTGAACAAGACGGTGCTCTACACGACACCCGAGACCTCCGGCAACGTGTTCACCTACAACGCGAAGGCGCATCCGGAGCTGGGCGATCGCAACACCCTGCTGGTGACCTACAACGTCAACAGCTTCGACACCGCCGATGTCTACGCCGATGTCGACAACTACCGTCCGCGGTACGTCGACGTGGACGTGAACATCTCGCACTGACCGGTTCCGAGAACGAAAACGCCCTGCGTCGCGAATGGCGCAGGGCGTTTCGTCACTCCACGCCCTCCCGCGGTCTCGCGAGGTTCTCGAACTCCCGGAAACCGGCGAAATCGGGGAAGAGGATGCGCGCCGACCGGTTGTAGGTGCCCTCCAGGTAGAGACGGAGCCGCTGCTTCAGACCCGCCCTGATGATGACCGCGACGAACGGGATGTTCGACGGGTTGCCCTGACCTCGCGGGTCGCTCAGCCACGCGCTGAGCTGGGCCGGGTCCCCTTCGGAGTACTCCACCGCGAGACCGGTGAACGGCGGAGCGGGCTCGTCCGGGATCGGGCCGGTGATGAAGAAGCCCTCCTGGGCGCGCAGGCGATCGTTCGGCGTCGACGAGTTCACGACGAAACAGCGCTGCTCCGACAACGCCTGCTTGAGCCGGTTGCCGGTCGGATCATCGACATCGCCGCGGGTCAGTGCGGCGGGACTCGCGACGGTCGCGTACTCCGACCATCCGGAGCGGTTCACGGCGAGCAGCACGCCGCTCTTCGCGACACCGACACGGCTCGGAGTCTGGCAGGCGAACCACAGGGCGGTCATGGGATTGCTGCTGAAGTCGATCAGCCGGGTGCGGATGCCGTAGTGCTGAAGGTCGGCCAGGAGCTGGAGATCGTCGACATGCCCCATCGGGCCGCGCCCGAGCCCCCACTCCCGGGCAGCGGCGATCAACTCGACCTCGGCGGCCCGCATCATGCTCTCGGTGGCTGTCGGGCCGACCCAGCGATGGAGGGACGACAGCAGGGCGTAGTCGGCGCTCGACAGGCCTCGCCACGCGAACCGGGCGCGCGCGCTGTAGGCGCCGATGCATCCGATCAGGCTCATCACCTGCCTCGCATCGGACGGCTCGACCCACCAGCCCGTGTTGCGCCACTGCATGCCGACTGCGTGCGGCATCGGACACCCCCGTCACTGATCGCCGGAAGAGAGGAAGTCTTGCCTTGCTCGCATGGTAGACCCGGGCAGCAACCGGCCGATCAGGCTGTCGTCGGACCGGCCGAGGAACGCCCGTAGAGTCGCGCGGCGACCCAGCAGTACCACGCAGCGACGGTGCGATACGGGCGGAAGGGCTCGCCGAGCGGTTCGAGCTCCTTCGCTGTCGGCGTCGGGATGCCCCAGGCGAGCCCGAATCCTTTGCGGACGGCGAGGTCTCCCGTCGGCCAGACGTCGAGCCGGTTGAGCTGGAAGATCAGGAACATCTCGGCCGACCACCGTCCGATGCCGCGAACGGTGCTGAGCCGCTCCACGATCTCCTGATCGGTCTGGTGCTCGAGCACACGCGGAGCCAGCTCGACCTGGCCGGCGATGACCTTGCGGGAGAGGTCGCGCAGCGACAGGACTTTCGCGCCCGAGAGCCCGACCGTCCGCAACGTCTCGTCCGACAGTGTCAGCATCCGTTCCGCCGTGATGTCCCCGCCGAGCGCCGCGATCAGGCGGCCATGGATCGCTGTGGCGGCGGCCCCGCCGATCTGCTGGGAGGTGATCCCGCGCACCAGTCCCGCGAACGGGGTCTCGGGCGGAAACGGAACGTGCGGCGGGCCGTCTTCGCGCAGGAGCCGCGCGATCACCGGATCGCGCTCGGCCAAGACCTGTGCCGCCTCAGCCGGGGTCACCATCGCTCGCACCTTTCTGCGCAGACGCACACAGCTCCGCGTCATCGTCGCGTTCACTCGGTCGACACAATGTAGCGCGGGACCGCCGCGAAATGCACCGCGAACGCGTGCCACGAGCGCTGCCGAGACGATGGTTCTACTCTTAGCCAAAGGGTGCTGCGCCCGCCGAGAGGAGATGCAGATGTCCGGACTCGACTTGAACCCGCCGCCGACGCCGCCCGATTCGGCCGCGAACACCGAGATCGTCCTCACCCCGCCACCCGCTGTGCCGGAGGTGCCGGGCGATCAGGCGGTGGGTATGGTGGCGGTTCCGCCGGAGAAGCGGGCGGAGATCCGGGAGAAGGCGAACGAGTTCGTCGCCGAACTCGCCGCCGTGGAACCGGGAAGCCCGGAGTTCGCACGAAAGGTCGACGATGTCGCCCGGATGGGCGAACAGGAGATCCGGTCGGCGGCACAGGTCTCGAACCGCATGCTGCAGCGGCCTGCATCGTCCCTCGCCGCAGCACGGGGACGCGGGGCGCAGTCGGATCCGCAGACCACGGTCGCCCGCACGCTGCAGGAGCTCCGGGTGACGATCACCGACCTGGACCCTGGCCGAGCGAACCTGAGCGGGCCGAAGCGCCTGCTCGCGCGCATCCCGGGTGGGAGCAGGCTCAAGCACTACTTCGAGCGGTACCAGTCGGCGCAGAAGCAACTGGACGCGATCATCGCCGCCCTGGTCTCCGGCGAAGACGAACTGCTCAAGGACAACGCCTCGATCGACCAGGAACGCGCCGGCCTCTGGGCGACGATGCAGCGGCTCGGCGAGTACGCCACCCTCGCGGCGGCACTCGACGAGGCGACCGTCGCTCGCATCGATCAGCTGCGGCCGACCGACCCGTCCGCCGCGGATGCGCTGACCGCCGACGCGCTCTTCCCGATCCGTCAGCGCCGGCAGGACCTCACCACGCAGATCGCTGTCTCGGTGCAGGGCTACCTGGCGCTCGATGTCATCCGCAAGAACAATCTCGAGCTGATCAAGGGCGTCCAGCGCGCGAAGACGACGACGGTCGCCGCCCTGCGCACCGCCGTGATCGTGGCCCAGGCACTCGAGAACCAGCGCCTGGTCCTCGACCAGATCAGCGCGCTCACCGACACGACGAATTCCCTCATCGACCGGACGAGTGAGCTGCTCAAGCAGCAGACCGGCGTGGTGCACGATCAGGCCACCTCCCCCGCCGTCAGCATCGAAACGCTGCAGCGGGCCTTCGACAACGTCTTCGCAACGATGGATGCGATCGACGGCTACCGTGCGAAGGCGATCGACAGCATGGAGACGACGGTCAAAGCCCTCGAGCAGCAGGTGGCCCGGTCGGCGAGCTACCTCGATCGTTCGCGGTCGCAGACGAGCTGACAGGACGCGGTCACGAAGGGTCGAGTCTCGGCGTCGCAAAGCGCTCGGCGAGGAACCTTCCGTTGATCAGCAAGGCGGATGCATCCTGCTCGACGGCCGCATCGCGCATCCGGCGAGCGGCGCGTTCGAGCTCGTTCAACTGCGCCACCAGCACCTGCGCGGGCGCCATGCCGTCGGCGAACACGTGCGCGGCCGCCCAGTCGGGAGGGATCGACAGGTAGGCGCGAATCGTGTCGGGCAGGTAGACGGTCGCGGTGCGGAGCACGATCACCTCCTGTTCCCCGGTGCCGGACACCCGGGGAAGCGTCTCGCTGAGAAGCTCGCCGATCCGTTCGACGGACGTCACGGCGAGCGCGGGCAGGCGACCGCCGAGCCGTGCGGCCAGCGCACGGAGATCACCGTGGATATTCGCCTCCCGCACCAGGATGTCCGCACCGGCGGGCAGGATCCCGAGCGCCTGCAGCGCCTGCGCGGACTGCGCCGAGTCCCGCGCGGCGTGCGCGGCGAGGGATGCGATGCGCGCAGCGAACGCCGTCAGCCAGGCGCCGAGGGCCATCGTCCGCGGCGAGACGATCACCACGCCGTGCACGAGCGCAGCCTCGGGCGTCCACCCGATGCCCGGTTCGTAGCTCAAGATCAGGGCGTCGCTCGCACCCATGAGCCGCAGGCTGACGATCTGGCCGGGCCGACGGGCGATCCGGTCACCGAGAGTACGCCGGCGCTCGACCGTGAGAACGCGGGCGGCGAGGTCGGCCGGAATCGCACGCTGCACACTGTCGACGAGCTCGGCGAGAAAGGCCTGCGGATCGGAATGCGCCCCGGATGGCATGGGCGACGTCGAATGCTGGTTGCGACGCGATCCGTTCAGGTCCATGTTCCTGCTCCAGCGGCGAGCCGGGATCCCGACGCGGTTCCGACGGCTGCTCCACGTGCTCATCCAATCACTTCTGGCAGTGGACTCCTACCCGGCGCCGCCTCGTGTTCCTCCGCCCCCGGCGCTCCCGCCGAACCGTCCGGTGAACCCGCCGGCTCTGCCGCCTCGGGTGGTGGCCGACCCTCCGAGGCCCGAAAGGCCGGTGCTCGTCGACGTCGTCGGGCTGGTGATGCCGGTCGTGGACGAGAGGTCCGCGAGGATCACGACATCACCGCTGCGCAGGCCCGAGGTGATCTGCGTTCGCTGGGCGCCGCCGGCGCCGACCGTGACGATGGTGGGCACCGACTTGCCGTTCTTCAGAACATCGACGGTGTGCCTGCTCGCGACGCTGTGAAGCGCAGACGTCGGAACCGTCAGCACGGAGGTGGCGGTGGCGGCCGTGACCGCCAGCGCGGCCGACGTGCCGTTGAGCAGTTTCGCGCTCGTGTCCGTGATCGCTACGGTGACGTCGTACGCAGGCGAGGTCGTGCTCGACACGTTCATCAGACCGATCGAGCTCACTTCGCCGGTGAGCGTTTTCGGGGAGCCGACCACCGAGATCGCAACAGGCTGCTTCACCTTCAATTTCGAGACGTTCGTCAGGGTCGCCGTCGAGTTCACGAGGTAGCCCCCGTCGCCGATCACCGTGATCACCTGGCTGGTCGAACCCGCCGAGACGCTCGATCCTGGCGTGATCGAGACAGCGGCGACGGTCCCGGCGATCGGGCTCGTCAGGTTGCCGAGCGCCTCGTCGTTCTGGGCGAGACTGAGCTGGGCATCGGCGGCGGTGATCGCTGCTTCGTCGGCGACGATGGTGGCGGCGGATGCGACTGAGCCGGCGCCCGCGGAACCGCTCGATCCCGGCGCCTGAGCTGACGGGGCCGACGAACCGGACCGGCCCGGCCCGCCTGCTCCCGTCGAGGCCGACCCGCCCGTCGCACCCTGGAGTGCACCGCTGAGGGCAGCGACCGCACTGTTCAGGCCGGTCGCGAGAGTCTGCAACTGCTGCTGCGCGGCGTTCGTCGCCTGCTGGCCGGCGAGGACCCCATGGATCGCCGTCTGGCAGGCGGACAGTGCTTGCTGGGCCGCAGTGAGCGGATCCGACGTGGGGGTCGGGGTTGGGGTGGGCGTCGGCGTCGGGGTCGGGGTCGGCGTCGGGGTCGGCGTCGGAGCGGGTCCGGACGCTGTGCCGCTCAACGATGCGCTGATGAACGGCTGGCACGTCGGATCGGATGCCGCCACAAGCGCCTGGGTGGCGGTGAGCGAACCGGATGCCACGCCGTACTGCGCGATCAGCTTCTGCTGCGCGGCCGTGACGGCCTTGGCCGCGGCCTGAATCGCAGCGGTCGCAGCGGACGCGGTCGACGATCCGGCCGGCGACGTCTGCGACCGTGACGACGCCGAGCTCGACTCGGTCGAAGCGGCGGTCGCTCCGGCCGTCTGGGACGCGAGATCGGTCGCCAGGGTCTGCTTCGCCGTGGTCACCCTGTCCTGGGCGGCTGCCGAAGCGGACGCGAGGCTGGCAGGATCCAGAGTCGCCAGCGTGGTGCCGGCAGCGACCGTCTGGCCGACACTGACATCGATGGCACCCACCGTTCCCGAGGCCTCGAAGGCCACGTCGCGACGGTTGACCGAGGCGATCGTTCCGCTGAGATCGACCACCTCGGTGACATCGCCGACAGTCGCTCTCGCCGTTCGGAAGTCGTTCGTGCCGGCCCCTATGGCCGTCGCGTACGCGACACCGCCGCCGACAGCGCACAGTGCGACGACCAAGGCGGTCGCCAGCGTCACGTTGCGTCGGCGTCTGCGCTTGCCACGCTGCTTGGAGGTGAGGGATTCGCGCTCGCGGCCAGTGGCCCGGTCGCGCTCAGCCATTCGCAGCACCCGGACGACCGCCCAGCCCGCACCCGTTGGCTCCGGGGTCGGTCACGGCGATGCTGGTGGCGGCGAAGCCACCGGAGCTGTCCGCGGTACCGGAAGCGAAGATGCACTCGTTCACGACGAGAGCGGCCGCTGTCGCGGGGCGGGTGACGGTGAATTTCGTGCTGCCGTCGAGCGCGATCGTGCCCGTCGACGCCGACCCGCCCTGCGCTGTCGTCGAGACAGTGACGTCGGTGCTCGTCACTGCGGTGACCAGGCCGGAGACCGGACGGGTGAATGCTCCACCGCCCGGTGCACCGCTGGGGCGCGTCCTGCCGGCGCCGCCACCGAAACCACCGCTGGGGCGGGTGCCTGTGGCGCCGGGCGCCCGGGTGGCCCGGGTCCCTCCCGCGCCGCCGCCGAAGCCGCCGCCGAAGCCACCGCGCGCGGCGCACGCTCCGTTGACCGCGGGAGTGATCTGCACGCTCGATGCGGCGGCTGAGCCCGGTGGCGTGATCCCGGTGACGCACTCTCCGACGGTCACGGCCGAGGCCGAGGCGCCGACCGCCTGGGTGACCTTCGTCGCGTCGGTGTACGTCACGGCCGTCTGTGTGGACCCGCCCTGCACCTGAAGCGTGCCGTTCGCCACCGCTGCGATCTGTCCGGAGATCCCCCTTCCGGCGCCCGACTGGCCACGCGACGGGGCGGACGTGGCGGACCCGGTCGCCGGGGCCGCCGGGGCTGCTGCCGCCGCGCATCCGGTCAGCAGGAACGCGCCCGCCGCCAGTGCCGCGACGACCACGCCCGCTCGTCCGAGTGATGTGGTTCTCTTCATGGTCTTCTCCGTTGTTGCTCGTTGCCCGATGCCTGTGCTGTCCCGCCGGGTCGCTCTCATGCCGCCCGCCCCGCTCACTCCGCGCGGAGCGCGTCGATCGGAGCCAATCTCGCGGCGCGTGTGGCGGGATAGACCCCGAACGTCACCCCGATCGCGATCGCGACGGCGATGGAGACGCAGACCGCTGCGGGAGAGATCACCACCGAACTGCCGATCAGCCCCGGGAGAACCCAGGCCGACACCACGCCCAGGAGCGCACCGAGCACGCCGCCGGTGAGGCCGAGGATGCCCGCCTCGGCGAGGAACTGTCGCCGGATGGCCCACGGCGGGGCGCCGAGTGCCTTTCGCAGACCGATCTCCTTCGTCCGCTCGGTGACGGACACGAGCATGATGTTCATGACTCCGATGCCGCCCACGAGGAGCGACAGCCCGGCGATTCCCGTCAGGAGCACGGTCAGCGTGCGATAGACCGAGGTGGCTGTGCTCACCAGGGCGTCCTGGCTGCTGATCGTGAAGTCGGCGTCGGCCGCGTCGGAGATCCCGTGCAGGTTGAGCAGCAGGGAGTCGGCCTCCTGGTAGGCGGCGGAGAGCTGGGCGCTCGACTTCGCCTCGATGTACACCGTCGAGACGCTGGCACTCGATGCGCCACCGATCAGTTCGTCGGCAGCGGTCGACATCGGCACGAGGGCGACATCGTCGAGTGTGCTCGAGGAGTTCGAGCCGACGGATGCGAGCACTCCGATCACCGTCAGGGTCTTGCCGTTCGCGGTGACCGTCTGGCCGACGACGTTCTGGGAGCCGAAGAGCTCTGTCGCGGTCTGCGATCCCAGGACGACCACCGATGCGGAGTCGGTGTCGTCCGCTGCGGTGACGAAGCTTCCGGAGGTGAGCGTTCGGGCACGCACCGACAGCCAGTCCGGTGTGACACCCGTCACTGTCGTCGTCCAGTTGGTCGTGTTCGCGGTGAGCGCCATCGGCTGCGACTTCTCGGCCGCGATCGCTTTGATGTCCGGCGTGCTGACGGTGGACGAGAGGGCCTGCGAGTCGGCCAGCGTCAGCGTCGAACTCGTGCCGAAGCCCCCTCGCACCCCCGTCGTCGACGTGCTGCTGCCCGGCGACACGATGAGCAGGTTGCTTCCCAACGAGCTGATCTGAGCGCTGACATCCTTCTGCGTCCCCAGGCCGAGGCCGACCGTCAAGATGACCGCGGCGATGCCGATCAGGATGCCGAGAACAGTGAGTGCCGAACGCAAGCCGTGGGAGCGAACGGCCGACCAGCTGATCCGGAAGGTCTCCGACCAGTTCACGCGGCCGTCACCTCGTCGCGTGTGATCTCCCCGTCGCGCACCCACACGATCCGTCTCGCTCGCTGCGCGACCTCGAGTTCGTGGGTGATGAGAACGATGGTGCGACCGGCCGCATGCAGTTCGTCGAACAGAGCGAGCACATCCGACGTCGATGCGGAGTCGAGGTTTCCGGTCGGTTCGTCGGCGAGGATGATCGTCGGCTCGCCCACGAGAGCTCGTGCGACGGCGACGCGCTGCTGCTGCCCGCCCGAGAGCTCGCCGGGGCGATTCTCGAAGCGATCGCCCAGCCCCACGCGTTCGAGTGCGCGCTGCGCGCGCTGTCTCCGTTCCTCCTTGGGCACCCGGGCGTACATCAGGGGGACCTCGACGTTGCGCCACGCCGACAGGGCCGGCATCAGGTTGAAGCCCTGGAACACGAATCCGATCTGTTCGTTGCGAATGGCGGCCAGGTCGATCTCGTCCAGGTCGTCGACGTCGTCGCCGCCGAGACGGTACTGGCCTTCGGTCAGCGTGTCGAGGCATCCGAGGATGTTCATGATCGTCGACTTGCCCGACCCGGACGGGCCCATCACGGCGACGTATTCGCCCACGTCGATGGAGAGGTCGATCCCCCGGAGAGCTTCGAATTCGATGCTTCCGGAACGATAGACCTTGCGCGCGTTGACCAGTTCGATCGCGGGCTCAGCCATTGGTTCCTCCGCGGTTTCCGCCGAAGCCGCCGCCGGCGTCTCCGCCGAAGCCACCCCCTGCGCCGCCACCGAATCCGCCCCCTGCGCCGCCGAAGCCGCCGCCTGCGCCTCCGCGGAAGCCTCCCGCGCCCCCGAATCGCTGCGTACCGCCCGTCGCTCCACCCGCGCCGGCGGGGTTGAAGGTGGCGACGGCGACGGTGTCTCCTTCGCTGAGGCCCTTCGTGATCTCGGTGAGATTGCCGCTCACCTCACCGACGGTGACCGTGGTCTTGACCGTCGTGCCGTTCACGACTTTGTTCACCGTCGAGATCCCGTCGGCCGTGGTGATCGCGGCACTCGGCACGGTCAGCACGTCGGTGCGGCGTTGATAGACGATGGCGGCCGTGACCGTCACGCCGTCGTAGAGGTTGGCAGGAGTCCCGGTCACGGCGACGACGACCGGGTAGGTCGCCGCCCCGGTCGTCGCCGTCGGCAGGAGGCCGATGGAGGCGACCGTCCCGAAGAAGGCCGGGTTCTCGGTGCTCGACAGCTGCACCTGCTGGTTCACGGCGATGTTCTTCAGGTCGGTCGCGCCGACCGAGACGGTGACCTGCCAGGCACCGGTTCCGACCACCGTGAACTGCGCCGCGGAGGTCGAGGCCGAGGAACCCGTCGACCCGCCCGAGCCTGTGCTGCCGAACCCGCTCGATCCGGAGCCGGCCGATCCGGAGCCGGCCGATGCCGATCCGCCAGACGACCCGCTCGAGCCGCCCGAAGATCCGCCCGTCACCACATCACCGACGGCGAGGTTGACGGCCGTTACGAGCCCCGCGATCGGGGAGGTCAAGGTCGTTCCGTTGTACGCGGTCTGCGCAGCGTCGACCGAAGCCTGGGCGACGGCGACCGCCGCCTGGTCGGCCGTGATCTTGGCGACAGCGGCACTGCTTCCGTCGCTCGCCGACTGCGCTGAGGAGAGCTGGGCGTTCGCGGAGGCGAGGGCGGCCTTCGCGCTCGTCAGGTTCGCGTTCTCCGTCAGCGTGTCCAGTGTCGCGATCGTCTGTCCCGCCGCGACCGTCGTTCCGGCGACGACGTCGACCGCCGTCACTGTTCCGGATGCGGCGAAGTCGACGTCGTCCTGCACCGCCGGCGTCAATGCGCCGGAGCCGCTCACGGTCTTCTGCAGGGTCTGCAGGCTCGCGGTGACCGACCGGGTCGCGGCTTGCGCGCTCTGCGCACCCGCGTGGATCCCGAAGCCGAACCAGTAGATGGAGCCGCCCGCGACGACCACGACCACCGCGGCCGCGATCACCCACGTGCGCCCTCGAACGCGCCTCAAGGAACTTCCTAGACTCATGCCGACCTCACGCTCACGAATACGGCAACTGCGGTGCCGCCGGGCAGACGCTAGGGGCGCTTCCTATGCCCGTTCAATCACGTTCGTATGCGCTTCCTGACAGTCCGCGCGTCAGGCTGAGAGCTCTCCGAGGTTCACTCGGTCACCGCACTCCGCGACAATGGGGTGTGCACAATCTCGGACTCCTCTTCGACGTCGACGGGCCGATCGCCAGCCCGGTCACCCGCACCATCAACATCCGGAGCATCGTCACCGACCTGGTCGCGATGACGGCGGCCGGGGTCCCGATCGCTTTCATCACCGGGCGGTCCGGCGATTTCATCCGTCACCAGGTGGTCGCTCCGCTCTGCGACGCCGGACTCGGTGAGGCGCTGGACGAGCACGGGGCGCGGATGTTCGGCGTGTTCGAGAAGGGCGGCGCCTGGGCCCCGATCACCGGCGAGGGGATGGGGGAGGTGACCGTCGACGAGTCGGTGGCCTTCGGCGATGACGCGGTCGACAGCATCCGGAGACTCGTGCGCGAGAAGTACGCCGACACGATGTTCTTCGACGAGACGAAGCAGGCGATGATCTCGGTGGAGCAGCGCACCGACGTGGATGCGGCGACGTACTCCGACGCGCAGACCCGGTTCCAGGACGCCGCGTTCGACGTGCTGGCCGGGCTGGGGATCGGCCTGCGCTACGGCGACCGAACGGCCCTCGACGCATCGGACGAGACGCCGTTCCGCATCGATCCGACCATCATCTCCACCGATATCGAGTCCGTGCTGCTCGACAAGGATCGCGGAGCGCAGCGCGCATTCGACTACTTCGCCGCGCGCGGTCCGCTCCCCCGGCGCTGGCGTTCGATCGGCGACTCCCGCAGCGACTACAAGATGGCCGACTTCGTGCACAGCGCCGGTTACGACGTGGCGCACGTGGATGTGCGGCCCGCCGACGGCATCCTCGAGAAGCCGTACGAGGTGATCACGATCGGGGATGCGATCCACGACACTGCAGGGGCGGAGTTCCTCGCCCACTGGCGCAACGAGCTCGGCCTCGACCGACCCGCGGACTGAGACGGCTAGATGCCCTCGTCGTCCGCTTCGTCCTGCGTCAGCACCACGTCGTCCGGGTCGTCCTCGACCACGTGCTCGTGTTCGTCGAGGATGGGCGACGTCTCGCGCGGCTCGGCTCCATCCGGGCCGCCGGCGCCCGGCCAGATGGTCTCGCCGCCGACCGCGTCGTTCGTGACGAGATCGTCGGCGAAGTCCGCTTCGGCGATCGGGTCGTTGAGGGCGTAATCGACCTCGCCGTCGGCCGGGTCGATCCAGCCGGGGGTCTCGCCGGCGTCGGCCTCACCGATCGCATCGTCGTCGTCGACGCCGTCCTCCGGGATGCGGTCCTCCATGATGCTTCCCTCCTCGCTGGCCAGGTGCCTCGCTCTCCCGCCGAACGCTACACCGCGCGACGCCGACGCAGAACCCGCCCGGTACGACGGCCAGGATGCATCCGATCGCCGGATCGCCTACTCGGACGGATCCGGCCCGCCCGCCTGCACCGATTCGCCGGTCGGGTCGACCGCGGCGGCGTCGTGCAGGGTGAGCCCGCCGATGGGTGGAGTGTGCCACTGGATCATCTGCCAGCGTCCGTGCTCATCGCTGTCGAGGACCACCATGCCGGTGTTGTCGAGCTGATGGCTCGCCGCGTAGCTGCCGTCGATGTTCGCCGATCGGGCGGACGCCCAGCAGCGGATCGCCATCCCGTGACTGAACACCGCCGTCGTCTCGGCGCCCGCCGCCACGATCTCCTCGATCGAGGCGTCGAAGCGGTCGAAGAACTCGTGGCCGTCCGAGGCGCCGGGCATGCGCGGGTCGAGGTCACCTCGCGCCCACGACAACGCCGTCGTCACGTAGGTCTTCACCGACACCGGGTCGGAGCGGTCCTCGATGTCGCCCGCCTCGATCTCCCGAAGGCCGTCGAGCACGGTGATGTCGAGCCCGAGGCGTTCCGCCAGCGGCTCGGCGGTGAGCCGGGTGCGGGTGAGCGTCGTCGCGTAGATCCCGCCGATGTGCTCCTGGTCGAGGGCGCCCGGCACGGCAGCCGCTTGCAACCCGCCGAGCCGGGTGAGACCCGGCCCGGGCTTGTCGGTGTCGAGTTGCCCGAGCACATTCGCTGGGGTCTGGCCGTGGCGGATGAGCAGCAATCGCATGATGTGGGTCAGCCTAGACCGCTCCGCCGACGTCACCGTTACGTCACCTTCGGGTGCTTCACTGGGTGGCATGGCATCCACCGGCTTCGACTCCGAGTTCCTCCCCGTCACGGTCGAGATTCCGGCACCGACCGATTCCCGGGCTGTCCGGATGCTGCCGTACGTGCACTTCACCGTGCTGCAGGATCCGGCGCGGAGGCTCCCGGTCTCGACGGGCGTGAACATCGACGGAGGGGCGCTGGTCGACGTGGAGCGCGAGGACGACTGGCACCTCGACCCGCGAATCCCCGCCTCGGAGCAGGCCGGTCCCGAGCTGTACGCCGGCAACGATCTCGATCGCGGTCACCAAGTGCGTCGTCGCGACCCGGTGTGGGGCGATCCGGCCGTCGCCGCCACGGCCAACGCTGCGACCTTCGTCTACACGAACTGCGCGCCCCAGGTCGCCGTCTTCAACCAGTCGCAGGAGCTGTGGGCGGGGCTCGAGGACTACGTGCTCGGCTACGCCCGCACCTCCGAGCAGAAGATCAGCGTGTTCACCGCGCCCGTGCTGGCCGCCGACGATCCGACGTATCGAGGCGTCCGGATTCCACGGCTGTTCTGGAAGGTCGCCGCCTGGACCGAGCATCGTGCGAACGGCACCGTCGCGCTCGCGGCGACCGGGTACGTGCTGGATCAGACGCCGGAGCTCGACGACGTCGGCCTTGCGACGAGAAGAGCCCTCGCCGCCGGCGACCCGCCGCCTCTCGGCCCGTACAAGACGTACCAGGTGCCCATCGCCGACATCGGGGCCCTCACCGGACTCGACGTCGAGCAGCTCGCTGCGGCGGACCGGTTCGCCCCCGTTGCCGCACCGCACGCGGCGTCGGGCCGGGCCGGCTGGGTGAGACTCGCATCCTTCGACGACATCACCCTCTCGGCGTAGCGCCGATAATCGATCTAGCCGGCTGCACCCCGACCGGCGCTCTCCGACAAGCGCTCTCCGTCCGCCACTCCCGCAAAGGATTCGAAGTGACCCTCACCACCATTGAAGGAACTGTCGCAGCAGGCTTCGAGCCGCTCGCCGACGTCTTCGCCGACACGATGGCGCTCTCGCACGGGCACGGGGCCGGTTTGCACATCCGGGTGGACGGCCGTCCTGTCGTCGACCTGTGGTCCGGATGGGCGCGCACCGGCGAACCGTGGACGGCGGACACGCCCTCCGTGATCTTCTCCTGCACGAAGGGGCTCGTCAGCATCCTCATCGGAGAACTCGTGCGCGACGGCGTGCTCGACCTCGACGAACGGGTGAGCACGTACTGGCCGGAGTTCACCGGCCACGGCAAGGACGACCTCCGTGTGCGTCAGCTGCTCGCCCATCGCGCCGGTCTTCCGCTCATCCGGGAATCCCTCGACACCGACGACATCCTCGACTGGGACCGGATGGTCGATCTCCTGGCGCGCGAGAAGCCGTTCTTCGCGCCGGGTTCGGCTCACGTCTACCACCCGATGACGTTCGGCTGGCTGGCCGGGGAGCTCGTCCGACGCGCCAGCGGGCGCTCGGTGGGCGAGTTCTTCGCGGAACGCATCGCCCGGCCTCTGGGGGCCGACGCCTGGATCGGGGTTCCGGATGCGCAGCTCGGCCGGGTCGCGAAGCTCACGTCGAGCGCTCCGGACGCCGCCGGCCCCGTGCCCGTCGAGGTCTCGCCCGACGACGCCGACGACCTCGCCGCGTACGGCGACCAGGGCATGACGATGGGCAACGCCATCTCGCCGCGCATCGAGGACAGCTTCAACGAGACCCGCATCCGCCAGGGTCAGCTGCCCGGCGCCGGCGGTGTCGCATCCGCTCGCGCGCTGGCGACGATCTGGAGTGCGACCGTCTCCGACAACGAGACCGTCCGCCTGCTCGACGAACAGATCATCCACGACATGCGCACCGAGCAGAGCAGCGGTATGACCGTTCTCGGCGAGCCCGGGCCGTGGCACCGCTGGGGCTCCGGCTTCATGCTGAACTCGGAGTCGCGGCCCTTCTTGTCCGACACCTCGTTCGGGCACGACGGTCTGGGCGGCCAGGTCGCCTTCGCCGACGAGACCGCCAAGGTCGGCTTCGGATACGTCACCAACGATCTGCAGCCCTCGCCGGATGCCCGCGGACGCGAACTCGTGCACACGCTCCGGCGCATCCTCGATCGGGCGTAGCCGAACCGCCGTCAGTCCGTTTCGGCACCGCTCATGGCGGACGCGTGGGCGCCGATGGCCCGCTGCTTCAGCTGGTAGTGCCGCAGGATGCGCCACAGGGCGACGATTCCGACGACCGAGACGATCGCCAGTCCGACGATGTACAGCACGGTCGAGAGAGAGGCGACCGCGGCGGCCGTGCCGGCGAGTAGGAAGCCGTCCTGTGTCAGCTGCTGCACCGCGTTTCCCGTCACCAGGACGGCGACCAGCGAGGCGAGGCCGCTCATCGAATCCCACAGGGCGTGAAGCAGGGCGGCGCCGAGGTAGGCGACCGGGATCCACCACGACCAGCGGTACCGGTCGCGCAGCCTGGCCGCACCGAAGATCACGGCGCCGAGCAGGGCCGTCCACAGCACGTGACCGACCGGGGCGAGGATGGCACGGATCACCTCGGTCTGCAGCAGAGAGACCAGGTTGATGCCGTGCGCCGTGATCGCGGCGTTGAACGCGTATCCCGCCGACTCGAAAGCGGCGAAGCCCGCCCCGATCGTGGCACCGAGCAGGGCGCCCTGGGCGGCGGTCTTCGGCACGACACGCCACCCGATGATCACGAGCAGCACACCTTTCACGAACTCCTCGATCAGGCCGACCAGACCGTAGGTCCAGATGCTCTGCTGCAGGCTCGCCTCGAGCAGGGATGCGCCGAGTACGCCGAAGATACCGCCCACGAAGAACGCCAGGATGAGTTGGAGTGTGCTGATGTTGCCCTGAACGCGCTCCACCACGAAGAGGACGACGCAGAACGGGACGAGAAAGCTGCCGAGCAGAATCAGCGTCGGAACGAGATTGACGTTGCTCGTGACCGCGGTGACCACGATCGTCACGATCCAGAGAGCGAGCCCGGCCAGCAGGGTCTTCCACCACCAGCCGTGATGGTGATGCGGGTGGCTCGTCGAGCGATGGTTCTCGACCGCCTTCGACGAGCGGACGAGTTCAGGGTCGCGGTGGATGATCAGCGTCGTCATGAGAGATCCCCTTTGTGTTGTGACGAGGTGAGTACGAGCGCTGGGCGCGCGGGATGTTGCGCCGCAGGAGGACGGGTCGAGACGGCGTTGACACCGATGATCGCGAGACCGCAGCAGGCGAGCACAGCGCTCACGGCGACGCCGAAGCCGCTGGGCGACGCGACGACTCCGGAGGAGCCGCTCCCAGCGAGGATCGAACCCACGATCGCGACGCCGAGCACCGAGCCCAGCTGCCGTGAGGTGGAGACGAGACTGGCGGCCACACCCGCCTGCTCGTTCGGGAGCCGGGACACGGCGGTGACGTTCACCGGATCGTTCAGCAGGCCGTACCCGGCGCCGAAGACGATGAACGGGATGACGATCCAGCCGAGCGGCGTCGCCGGCCCGAAGGCAGCGAGCGCGATGGGAGCCGCTGTGAGCGCCAGACCGGCGACGACCAGCGTGGCGCGCGCCTTGCCACGGGCGACCAGTCGCCCGGAGATCAGCGAGGCGACCACTGTGGCGCCGGCGAGCGGCAGCGTCAGCAAGCCTGCCGCCGAGGCGCTGAGACCCCGGTCGTCCTGCAGGTAGAGGGTGTCGGCGAAGAGGAGGCCCGCGAACGCGAGGAGGGCGAGGAGCACCGTCACGAACGAGGTCGTGAACGCACGGTCGGTGAACAGCTTCACCTGCACCAACGGCTGAGCGCGGCGCAATTCGTAAGGGATGAGCACGGCGAGCCCGACCGTGGTGATGGCCGCACTGCCGAGCGTGGCCGATGACGCCCATCCGTTCACCGGCGCCTCGATGATCCCGTACGCGGCCGACCCGACGATCGCCAGCACGAGGATCTGTCCGATCGGGTCGAACGGGCGCGGCGTCGCCGAGCGGGTCTCGGGCACCAGACGAGCGGTCAGGATGATCGCGGCGATCCCCACCGGAACGTTCACCCAGAAGATGGAGCGCCATCCGAGAGTGTCGACGAGGATTCCGCCGAGCAGCGGTCCCAGCGCGATGCCGATCCCGCTCGATGCCGACCAGAACCCGATCGCCTTGGCCCGCTCCGCATGCCCGGTGAACACGTTCGTGACGATGGCGAGCGCGACCGGGGTCATCATCGATCCGCCGACCGCCTGCACGACCCGGAACGCCACCAACCAGACCTCCGAGTCCGTGAGACCGCACATCGCCGAGCCGAAGACGAAGACCGACAGCCCGATCATGAAGATCCGCTTGCGACCGAACCGGTCGGCGAGCGAGCCCGAGAGCAGGAGGAGGCCGGCGAGCACGAGCAGGTACGCATCCACGGTCCACTGCAGCGTCTCGATGGAGGCGTCGAGTTCTTTCGCGATCGACGGCAGCGCGACGTTCACGATGGTGTTGTCGATCGAAACCAGGAGGAGCGCCATGCAGCACACCGCGAGGATCGCGTACTTGCGCGAGCTCGTGATCGTCTCAGCGGTGCTGTTCATGTCTACCAGGGTGAGCGCCCGCGGCTCCGGCTGTCCAAGACCCCTCTTCGACCAGTCGATAAGCCGAGTCGATCAATGCCTTGGCCTCGCGCGCGATCCGCGGGAAAATAGCTGACAATTCGTCAGCGGACATGCGCAGAGGAGGCACCGGTGCTCTTCCGCCAACTCGAGTACTTCGTCGCTCTGGCCCGAGAGCAGCACTTCGCCCGCGCCGCGGCCGCCTGCTACGTCTCCCAGCCGGCGCTCTCGTCGGCGATCCACAAGCTCGAGCAGGAACTCAACGTCACGCTCATCAACCGAGGACACGCGTTCCAGGGCCTGACTCCCGAGGGCGAGCGTCTCGTGATCTGGGCGAAGCGCATCCTCTCGGAGCACGACGCATTCAAGGCAGAGGTGAAGGCCGTCAGATCGGGAATCACCGGCACACTCCGGCTGGGTGCGACGCCGACCGCCTCGACGACCGCATCCCTGCCGATCGAGGCGTTCGCCGCCATCCACCCCCTCGCCAGGATCCGCATCCAGACACGACTGGCCTCCGATGAGCTGGCTCGGATGCTCACCGACTTCGAGCTCGACGGCGCGATCATGGCGAGCGGACCCGCAGAGCACGGGGGACTGGAGACCGTCCCGCTCTACGAAGAGCACTATGTGGTGATCGTTCCCCAGGAGCTCGTCGCCGACGGGGACGCGGCCATGCCCTGGGTCGAAGCGCACCGTCTCCCCCTGGCCTTGCTCGATCAACGGATGCACAGCCGCAAGCTCATCGATCAGGCGTTCGCCGAACACGGCATCGTTCTCGAACCACAGGTCGAGACGGATTCCGTCGCGTCGCTCCATTCACTGGTGCGAACCGGGCGCTGGGCGAGCATCGTCCCGCGCTCATGGCTCTATTCGCGCGGGGGTCCGTCGGCTCCCGGCATCGTCACGCTCCCGGATGCGGTCGTCCACCAGACGATGGTCGTCGCGATCAGCTCGATCGAGCCCGGATCCCTCATCGCTCGCTCATTCGCCCAGACCTCCGCGGCGCTCGATCTCGACGAGTTCCTGGCCATCCGGGAGCCGTACGCGGCGATGGATCCGAGAGCGCCGGCGGCCGACGGCACCGGGCACGTCAGCGGCGGATGAGGACCAGCGTCAGGAGACTGATCGCTGTGACCACGAGCATCCCGACTCCGGCGATGTACAGCGCCGCCCCGAGCATGTCGCCCGGCAGCGACTCGCTCACGAAGGTCAGGAAGACGCCCACGACCAGGAGCACGGTCACAGCCACGGCAGCCGCTACCGACGACTTCTGATAGTCGACGCTCATATCATGAGAATAACTCGACTTCGCTGATTGTCCACCGTTGGCCCGTGAGATCCGCTCACCGAACAGCGGCGCCGAGGAGTACCGTTTGAGCTATGGACGTCAGGATCGCGCTGCTCGAGGGAGGCCCGTTCGACGGGCGTGAGTGGGATCTCAGCGCATACTCTCTGCAGGCTGAGCTCACCGACGACAACGGCCGATCCGCCACCTACGTCGAGACGACCAGGATCTCGCCGACCGGCCTCGTGATCTGGACGGTCGAGGTCGAATAGGCAGAGCGCCTGGCCCGCCCTGGGATGAGGCAATCATGGACTACGAGCTGTTCGTCGTTCGGGTCGGGCAACGCGCCGATGTCGGTCGCGAAGACGTCGAGGTGCTGATCCGGGCGACGTTGCTGACGCTGTCCGAGAGGATCAGCGGCCGGGAGGCGCGCGACCTCGCCGAGAACCTTCCCGAGGAGCTGCGGGCCCCCCTGGCCGACGCCGAGGAGATCGCGGAGTCGTTCCAGCTCGACGAATTCGTTCGCCGAGTCGCGGATCGCGCGGATGGAGACCTGGAGACGGCCGCAGCGTGCTCCCGGGCGGTGATGATCACCCTCCGCGAGACCGTCCCTCGGAGCGACTTCGACGACGTGACCGCTCAGCTCCCGAAGAACTTCATCGACCTGATGGGTGCCGTCTCCGAACGCTGAGGTCGGCCGTAGCTAGCGTGCTTCCCGCTCCGGGACCCGGGGCACGGTCTCGCCGGCAAGCACGCGGGTCGGAGGGAGCGCATCCGGAACCCCGCGCTTCTCCGAACGCACGAAACCGATTCCGACGAGGATGAGCGCTCCGCCCAGCAGCTGGAAAACCGTGAGGCTCTCGCCCAGCAGCAGCCAGGCGTAGAAGGTGGCGGCCACGACCTCGAGGAGACCGGCGAACGAGGCCAGCCGCGAACCGAGCATCTCGGAGGCCGTGATGCTCGCCGAGTAGGCGATCGCGGTTGCGAAGACGCCGATCACCAGGATGGGGATCCACCACGGAACCGGGTCGCCGAAGAGCTGCACATCGTTCAGGCTCACGCGGAACGGCACGAGTCCGGTGAAGCCGACCGCGGCGAGCACGAGACCGCCGATGAGCAGGCCGGAGGCGGCGAGCGCGACCGGCGGGAGGCCGTCGCTGGGGCGGGCGGCGATCACGTAGTAGGCGGCGCATCCGACCATTGCGACGATCGCGAAGATCAGACCGAGCGCGTCGAGGCTCCCGGCGCCTCCGGGTGACACGACCAGGACGAGGCCCGCGACGGCGACGACCGCCCCGATGAGGACGACGGGTTTCGGCGCGCGCCGCGTGGCGACCCAGGCCACGGCGACGAGCAGGAGGGGCGCCATGTACTCGAGGAGGATCCCCGTGCCGACGGGGATGCGCTCGATCGCGGCGAAGTAGACGAGCTGCGTTCCCGCCACACCGATCAAGGCCATGCCCACGACGCGCCAGCGTCCGCGCCACAGGGCGGCCCACCGTCCGCGCAGCGCGAGGATCGCCACCGGAGCGAGCACGATACCGCCCGTGAGGGCTCGCACCGTCACCGCGGCCGCGGGGCTCCAGCCTGCTTCGAGGAGCGGCTTCACGAAGGCACCCGACATGCCGAAGGTGGCCGCGGCGATCACGGCGATGACGAGTCCGAGGGTGGTGGAGCTGCGCTTCATGGCGAATCCAAGGTCAGGGGTGTTCGACTTGTTGCTCCTGACGCTAGTCTGGTCGGGAGTAAGGAGTCAATTTGCATTTTGCCCCTGACACCGAGGACGCGTTGGAGTTCGCCGTCGCGCTCGGGAACACGGTGCCCAGCGCATCCCGAACCGGCGAGGACGAACTCGCTGCCCCGGAGCAACTGGCCACGATGATCGCCGACCTGCGCTACTCCGGGCGCGTCGATCACGATCTCGCCGAACTACGCGATGTGCAGGAGACGCGCGAACGGATCCGCCGGGTATGGTCACTCGACCGGGACGACGCAGCCGTCGAGGTGAACGCGATGCTCCGGGAGGCCGGCGCCCTCCCCTACCTGCTCCGCCACGACGGGTTCGACTGGCACCTGCACGCGACGGCTCAGGATGCGCCGCTCGCCGAGCGCATCCGTGTCGAGGTGTCGATGGCGCTCGTCGACGTCATCCGCTCCTCCGAGACCGGACGTCTGCGCGTCTGCGAGGCCGACGACTGCACCGGGTTGCTGCTCGATCTCTCCCGCAACGGCTCGAAACGGTTCTGCAGTGTGCGCTGCGGCAACCGGATGAACATGATCGCGTTCCGCCGACGGGCGCAAAGTTAGACCGGCGGTTCCCACAGCTCGATCGGCAGGCCCTCCGGGTCGTGGATGCGAGCGAAGTGCCCGTAGTCGGCCGTGTCCCATTCGGGACGGCGCTCCACGGCGATGCCCGACGCTTGCAGCTTCGCGGCGAGCGCGTCCAGCTCGGTGACCCGGAGATTCAGCATGAACGACTGGTCAGCCGCGAAATAGTCACTGTCGGAAGGGAAGGGGGCGAACACCGTCATGCCCGCCTCCTGCTGCCAGATGTGATCGTGGCCGGCTTCGATGCCCAGATGCTCGCGGTACCAAGCGGCCCGCGCCTCCGGATCGCGACTGCGTACGAAGAGCCCGCCGATTCCCGTGACGCCCATTGCCTGCCTCCCTGCTCTCAGAAACCGCACGACCTGGCTGACAGTCTAGAGTTCGGGGACACGCACGATGAGGCTCCCCGGGTCGACCCACGTTCGGATCGAGGTGGCCGTGCCGAAGCTGTCGCCGTCGAGTTCGACCGCTTCGGGGCGACTGAGCTTCAGCACGAGTTCCCTGCCTCGCAGATAGTTCAGCGCACGCACCTCCTTGGTGAGGCCCATGAGCTTGCGGCCGGCGGTCGTGCGCCGCAGCACGCCGTTCTCCCAGAACACCTTCACGACGATCTGCACCCAGCCGAAGAAGCCCTCGGGACGCAACACGACCACGTCGAACTCCCCATCGTCGACGGAGGCCTCGGGGAGCAGCAGGATGTTCGCGGGCAGCGATCCGCAATTGCCGATCATGATCGTGTGCGCGCGCACCGAGTGCTGTGCGCCACCGTCGAGCTGGTACCGGATGTGCAACTCGTTCTTGTCGCGGAGCGCCGCGCCGATCGCCTTCACGTAGGCGAGCCAGCCCGCCTTGGCCTTGAGCTCGTCGTCGGTGTTGGCGAGCATCTTCGCGTCGAGGCCGAGTCCGGCCATCACGAGGTAGGCGGCCCGACGGGTCTTCGCCGCGCCGTTGCGCGTCTCGATCACGCCCATGTCGATCGGCCGGTCGGTGCCGGTGAACGCGGTGGTGATCGAGTGCTCGGCGTCGTCGAGGGTGAGATCCAGATTGCGGGCGAGCAGGTTGCCGGTTCCCGAGGGGAGCAGGGCCAACGGGATGCCCGACCCGCGCAGCGTCTCGGCCACCGCCCGCACCGTGCCATCGCCGCCCGCAGCGATGACGAGGTCGATCCCCTGGTCGACGGCGCTCCTCGCCTGGCTGCCGCCCGGCTCCTCTTCGGTGGTCTCGAGCCAGAGCGTCTCGGACCACCCGTGCGCGTCCTCTGCCGACGCCACCAGCGTTTTCAGCCGGTCGACGTCCGCCTTGATCGGGTTGTAGATGAGCGCAGCACGGTTCATGGTCCTCTTTCACACGTCGTCGGACTGCACACGCTACGCAGGGGTCGCCCGTTCGGGCAACGGGTTGACTCAGCGCTGACGCTTTGCGCGGCGACGCTCGCGCCACGTCATGGAGGCCTGCTCCTCGGCTTCGCGCCGGCGCGCGTCCTCTCTCGCCTGCTGCCTTTCGGCGCGGCGTGCCCGCCAGTTCTGCAGCTCCTGCTCGACATCGCGCGTGGGTGTCACGACCGGCGGACCACCCTGAAGCTGCCGTCGCGCGTGGATGACACGGCTGTTGAAGTCTTCGAGCATCTCACGCACGCGTTGCTCGGTGCCCATCGCATCGAGACGGCCGTCGAGCTCGGCGTCTTCGGTGCGCAGAGTGAGGGCGGGTGGGCCGAGGCCCGTGAGACGCTCGCGCTCGATCTTGCGCCGGATCCACCAATCCGGATCGTTCGGCCGGCCGAGGTCGAGCGGCTTTCCGGCGCCCGGCAGGTTGTCGAATTCGCCGCGACGGATGGCCTGCTGGATCGTGATCTCGACGTACTGGGCCCGCGCCTCCATCGTGCTCTGGCCGGCGTTGTCGGTTTCGGGCTCTTCCGGAGGTTTCTCGCCCTGCTCCTCGGTCAGCTTGTCGACGAGGTAGCGGGCGGCGTTCACCTTGGAATCGCCCTGCTCTTTCCGCCCAGCCACGCCATCAAGCCTAATTTCCTCGGCGCGCGTCTGTCGAGAAGGCCCTCCCGGCAAGGGGTGCGAGCGTCACGAAGCCGTGGTGGCTTCGGCCTCCTCGGTGAGCACGAGCCCGGCGGCGCGGCCGGCCGAGACGATCATCGACTCGATCCAGTCGCGGTTGATGGAGATGGCCCGGGAGCCGCTGTAGTAGAAGTGGATCGGCACGCCGTTGTCGATCCAGATCGCGTGGCGGCCGCTGCCGCGCTCGACGGGAACCTGCCAGGACAGGAAGAAGTTCTCGCCACGGCGCAGCTTGGTGCTGATCGCGATCTGCAGATGAGTCAGCACGCGGTCGTCGAGTTCGAAGTTCTCACCGTCGTAAGAGAGAGTGCCCACATCAGCCTTTCGGGAGCGCCATCGGGAGTGACGGCCTGGATGCAGGATACCCGCAGTCGGCGGGGTACGTTTATCCCATGATCGTCAACCGACTCACCGTGGATGGCAAGGACTACTTCCTCCCGGAGCCCGTGACCGAGTTGCGCGAGAAGATCCTCGAAGCCGTGAAAGCCGGCGGGGGTTACGTGAACATCCCGCCGCTGCGTGGTGGCCCGGGCATCGACATCCTCTTCTCGCCGGGGATGCCCGTCGCGTGGACTCAGATCGACGTCGGCGGCGAGGGCGAGTCGACCGCAGCCCCCGCAGCCCCCGACTTCGACGGACTCGACAACCTCTGAGCGATCCACCGCTCGAAGTCGTCTTCGGACACGGGCTCGGCGATGAAGTATCCCTGCGCGCGATCGCAGCCCAGAGCGCGCAGCCGCGTCAGCTGTTCGGGCGTCTCGACGCCCTCGCCGACCGTGCGCATCCCGCGTTCGTGTGCAAAGACGATGGCGGCCTCGACGACGCGGTCCCCGCCCTCGGCCTCGACGAGACGGCGGTCGAGCTTCAACTCGGTGGCGTGGAGCTCGACAGCGCGGCCGGCCGACGAGTGTCCCGTACCGAAGTCGTCGATCGAGATGACGATGCCCAGCTCCCTGAGGGCGTCCAGCCGGGCCGCCACGGTCGCAGGGTCGTCGATCTCGGTCGCCTCGGTGACCTCCAGCGTCAGGCGGCGCGGATCGACCCCCGACTCCTCGATCTCGTCGCGAAGAGCGTCGTAGAAGGACGTGGTCGCGAGTTGTGACGGCGCGACGTTGACCGCGACGTCCAGGTCGGTCCCCCGCTTCTGCCAGCTCGCCCCGAACCGGCAGCACGCGCGGATCATCAGCCGTCCGAGCTGATGGATGGCGTCCGACATCTCCGCGAGCGGGATGAACACCGCGGGCGGCACCTGGCCGAGCTCCGGATGCCGCCACCGGCTCAGGAACTCGACACCCACCACGGCGCCCGTCGCGACGGCGATCTGGGGCTGCACGACGGGGACGATCTCGTGCCGCCGGACTGCCTGCAGCAGATCGGCGGCAAGTTGCTCTCGTGCACCAGTCATGGGTTCGATGGTGCTCGGAACCCGCATCGGGGTCAACGGGGCTTGAACCTTCCCGTTCCGGGTGTATACACCCGGAGGCCTCGCCGTCTCTATCCCTCCCGCCGGATCGCCGGATCGGAGATAATCGATCAGCCGGCCCCGGGCGCTTGCCCACCCCCGTCCTAGGAGCCTTCATGAGTCTTGCCCCCCTCGACAAGGTCGACGTTCTGCGCCGCAACAACGTGCGCGTCAGCGGCGACGCCGATGCACGGCCGGTCGTCTTCGCCCACGGCTTCGGCTGCAGCCAGGAGATGTGGCGCATGGTCGTGCCGCACTTCGAATCCGATTTTCGGGTCATTTTGTTCGACCACGTCGGTGCAGGCGGCTCGGATCCGGCTGCGTACGACGCGGGCCGGTACGACTCCCTGCACGGGTACGCGAGCGATGTCATCGAGATCTTCGAAGAACTCGGGCTCGAGGACGCGGTCTTCGTGGGCCACTCCGTCAGCTCGATGATCGGCGTGCTCGCGGCCGCCCGCCGCCCCGACCTGTTCGGCGCACTCGTCCTCGTCGGTCCCTCGCCGCGCTACCTCGACGACGACGGCTACAGCGGCGGCTTCACGCAGGCGGACATCGACGGGCTCCTCGACGCACTCGACGCGAACTACCTGGGCTGGTCGGAGGCCATGGCGCCGCAGATCATGGGCAATCCGGCAGTACCCGAACTCGGCGAGGAGCTCACCGCGAGCTTCTGCCGCATCGACCCGGTGATCGCGAGCCAGTTCGCCAGGGTGACGTTCCTCTCCGACAACCGCCGCGACCTCGCGAAGGTCATGACACCGACCCTCGTGCTCCAGTGCTCCGAAGACATCATCGCGCCCGAGGGCGTCGGCCGGTACGTGCACGAGAACATCGACGGCAGCGACTTCGTGCAGCTCTCCGCGACGGGACACTGCCCCAACCTGTCGGCGCCGGATGAACTGGCCGCGACGATCCTCGACTACCTGCGATGAGCCGAGACCACGAACGGCTCTACGAAGAAGCGCCGTGCGGCCTCGTCTCGACCGCGCCCGACGGCCGGATCAGTCGCGTCAACGGCACCTTCGTCGCCTGGACCGGCATCGCCCGCGACGAGCTGATCGGCCGGCAGTTCGTGACTCTGCTCGACCCGGGCAGCCGGATCTTCTACGAGACGCGCTACCTGCCCACCCTCGAACTGAACGGCGCCGTGCACGAGATCGCGCTGACCCTTCTCCGGGCCGACGACGAACCGCTCGCGGCCCTCATCAACTCGACCACCGTTCGCAACGCCGACGGCGAGGCGATCGGCACGGATAGCGCGGTGTTCGACTCGACCCGCCGCCAGGACTACGAACGTCAACTTCTCGCAGCCCGGCGCGCGGCCGAAGCGTCGGAGGCCCGCACGCGTTCGCTTCAGGCCGCATCCGCCGCGTTCGTGGGGTGCGAGACCCCGGAAGCGCTCGCCCAAGCGCTCGCCGACAGCGTGAAGGGCGCGTTCTCGGCGAGCGAGGTCGCCGTGCACCTCGTGACCGACGGCGCGCTGCACCTGAGCGGCGGATCGCAGCCGTTCGAGGTGTGGGATGCGCTGGCCGGCGTCCGGCTGCGCGACACGGTGGTTCGTGTCACGGTGAGCGACCCGACCGCATCCGAGCGCGTGATCGCCGCCCTCGACGCATCCCGGATCGAAGAGCTCACGCTGGTGCCGCTGCTGGAGGGCGACCGGGTGATCGGTTCCGTGACCAGCTTCTTCGGTCGAACGCGGGAGCCCGACCCGGCCGCGGCAGAGTTGCAGTACGCGCTGGCCCGGCAGGCGTCGCAGGTGCTCCGGCGCATCCGGTTGCAGAACGAGCTGGAGGCGATCGCCCTCTACGACCCGCTCACCGGGCTGGCGAACCGTGCGCTCCTTCGCACCAGGCTCACCACCGCACTCGGCGAGGCGGCATCCCTTCGGCAGCCGATCTCCGTCCTCTTCGTCGACCTGGACGGCTTCAAGGAGATCAACGACGAGTTCGACCACACGGTCGGGGATGCGGTGCTCCAGGAGGTGTCGCACCGCCTGAGCGAGTCCGTGCGCCAGGACGACCTGGTCGGCCGTTTCGGCGGCGACGAGTTCCTCATCGTCTGCGCGAACACCGACGGGACTGCCGCGACTGCGGTGGCGGAGCGCATCCGGGAGGCCGTCAAAGCGCCCATGACCGGGATCGCGGCCGGCGTGCTCACGGCGAGCATCGGCGTCGCCGTCCACCTGCCCGACGACGCTGTTCCACCGACGCCGAGCGATGTCGTCCGCATCGCCGACGCCGCCATGTACGAGGCGAAGGACTCCGGCAAAGACAAGGTGCGCCTCGCGAGCGTCTGACCGGCTCGTCGCCACGCCGGGTGCGGTGCCCGCGAGCGGATCGGCAGTGTCAACCCCTCGCGTTCCGGGCCGGGCTCTCGTAGGTTCGTCACGTGCCCGCCAGTACCTACCGACTGCAGATCTCCGCAGAGTTCACCTTGCAGGATGCTGCACGCACGCTCCCGTACCTCCACCGTCTCGGCGTCGACTGGGTCTACCTCTCGCCGCTGCTCGAGGCCGAGCCGGGGTCGGCGCACGGCTACGACGTCATCGACCACTCGCGCGTCGATCCCGCGCGCGGAGGCCCCGAGGGTCTCGCCGACCTGACCGGCGCCGCACGGGGGCTCGGGATGGGCGTGCTCGTCGACATCGTGCCGAACCATGTCGGTGTCGCCACCCCCAAGGTCAACGCCTGGTGGTGGGATGTGCTCCGACTCGGAACCGACTCCCGCTTCGAGGGCTTCTTCGACATCGACTGGGCAGCGGGTGGCGGACGTGTGCTCCTTCCCGTGCTGGGAGACCAACCCGACGAACTGGATGCTCTCGTCGCCGTCGACGGTGAGCTCCACTACTACGACCACCACTTCCCGATCGCCGAAGGCACGGGCGAGGGAACCCCGCGCGAGGTGCATGATCGCCAGCACTACGAGCTCGTCTCGTGGCGTCGCGCCGACCACGACCTCAACTACAGGCGGTTCTTCGCCGTCAGCAGCCTGGCCGCCATCCGGGTGGAGCGGCGCCGGGTCTTCGACGCCTCGCACGCCGAGATCGCCCGCTGGATGAGCCAGGGACTCGTCGACGGGCTGCGCGTCGACCACCCCGACGGCCTGAAGGACCCGGGCGCCTACCTGATCCGGCTGCACGAGCTGGCGGGTGACCGGCCGATCTGGGTCGAGAAGATCCTCGAAGGCGACGAACGGATGCCCGCCGAGTGGCCAGTCGCCGGAACCACCGGGTACGACGCGCTCGCCGTGCTCGACCGGGTGTTCGTCGACCCGGCCGGCGAGTCGTCGCTGACGCAGCTCGCGCGGGAACTCGACACGAACGACGAAACAGACCACTGGCCCGAGCTGGTGCGGCGGCGCAAGCGGGCGGTGGCCGACGGCATCCTGAACTCCGAGATCCGACGGCTCGAACGCGAGCTGCAGCTCGACGGCTCGGCGGATGCGCTGGCCGAGCTGGCCGCCGCGATGCCGGTCTATCGCAGCTATCTGCCGTTCGGGCGCGAGTATCTGGAAGAGGCGTGCGCAGCGGCGATCGACCGACGGCCCGACCTGGGCGACACGCTGAGGGCCGTGGTCGAGCGACTCGCCGATCCCGCGCATCCGGCCGCCCAGAGGTTTCAGCAGACCTCGGGGATGATCATGGCGAAAGGCGTCGAGGACAACGCCTTCTACCGCTACACGCGGCTGACCAGCCTGACCGAGGTGGGTGCCGACCCGAGCGAGTTCGCGGTCACGCCCGCGCGTTTCCACCAGGTGCAAGACGACCGGATGCGCCGGTCGCCGCAGAGCATGACCACTCTCACGACCCACGACACCAAGCGCAGCGAGGACACACGGGCCCGGATCTCCGCGCTGGCCGAGATCCCGGAACGGTGGAGGGCTTTCGTCACCGGGATGCGCGAGACGATCACCGTCGGGGACGGACCCCTGGAGAACCTGGTGTGGCAGGCGATCGTCGGCGCGTGGCCCGCATCGCGCGTGCGGCTCAACGAGTACGCGCTGAAAGCGGCGCGCGAAGCGGGCGACTCGACGGCCTGGACCGACGGCGACCAGCAGTTCGAACGCCGGCTCGTCGACCTCGTGGGAGCGGCCTTCGACGACCCCGACGTGCGCGAGCGGGTCGAGGCGATGGTCGCCGAGGTCGAGCCGGCGGGGTGGTCCAACGGCGTCGGCGCCAAGCTGCTGCAGCTCCTGTCTCCCGGCACGCCCGACGTGTACCAGGGCACCGAACTCTGGGACCGGTCGCTCGTCGACCCCGACAACCGCCGGCCGGTCGATTTCGCCGCAGCGGCGGCTGTGCTCGGGAGGATCGACGACGGCTGGCAGCCGCAGCTGGACGCATCCGGTGCGGCCAAGCCGCTCGTCGTCTCCCGGGCGCTTCGTCTGCGGCGCGATCGACCTGGGCTCTTCACGGGCTACACGCCCGTCACGGCGACCGGTGCACGGGCCGACCACCTCATCGGCTTCGACCGCGGCGGAGCCGTCGCGCTGGCGACCCGGCTCCCCCTCGGGCTGGCTGCGGCGGGCGGCTGGGGCGACACCAGTGTCGACGTCGGCGGGCGCGGGATGCGCGACGAACTGACCGGCCGCGTGTTCGACGGCGGCCCCATCCCCGTCGCCGCCCTCTTCGAGACCTACCCGGTCGCCCTGCTGGTGGCGCGATGAACCGCCGCTTCCCCGTGTGGGCACCGAATGCGTCGCGGGTCACGCTGGTGACCTCCGACCGGCGGACCGAGCGGCGCGAGATCGAGCTCGACCGGGCGGCCGACGGCTGGTGGGCGCTTGCCGCGCCCCTCGATTCGACGGCACCGGTCGACTACGGCTTTCTCGTGGACGGCGACGGACCGTATCCGGACCCCCGCTCGTTGCGCCAACCACGCGGCGTGCACGAGCTGAGCCGCGAATACGACCCGACCGCATTCGAATGGACGGATCAGAACTGGGCGGGACGCGAGGTGACCGGCTCCGTCATCTACGAGCTGCACGTCGGCACCTTCACACCCGAGGGCACGCTCGACTCGGCGATCGCGCGGCTCGACCAGCTGGTACGCCTCGGGGTGGATGCGGTCGAGCCGTTGCCCGTCAACGCCTTCAACGGCGAGCACGGCTGGGGTTACGACGGCGTGCTGTGGTTCGCCGTGCACGAGCCGTACGGCGGCCCGGCCGCTTACCAGCGATTCGTCGACGCCTGCCATGCCCGCGGTCTCGCGGTGATCCAGGATGTGGTCTACAACCACCTCGGCCCGAGCGGCAACTACCTGCCGAAGTACGGTCCGTACCTGAGCGACCTCGCGGCGGGTCCCTGGGGCGAGGCGCTCAATCTCGACGGCCCGCTCTCGGACGAGGTTCGCCGCTACATCGTCGACAACGCGGTGTTCTGGCTCCGCGATATGCACGTCGACGGACTGCGCCTGGATGCGGTGCACGCCCTGCACGACAGTCGCGCCGTGCACATCCTCGAGGAGCTCGCGGAGAGTGTCGACGCTCTGAGCGATGCCGTCGGCCGGCCGCTCACGCTCATCGCGGAGAGCGACCTCAACGACCCGAAGCTCATCCGGTCGCGCGCCACGCACGGCTACGGCCTCGCCGGCCAGTGGGACGACGACGTGCACCACGCGGTGCACGTCAACGTGACCGGCGAGACCACCGGCTACTACGCCGACTTCGAGGGCCTGTCGTCGCTGGTGAAGGTGTTCGACCGCGGCTGGTTCCACGACGGAACGTTCTCGAGCTTCCGCGAGCGCCACCACGGACGGCCGCTCGACCCCGGAACTCCGTTCCGGCGGCTGGTCGCGTTCGCGCAGGACCACGATCAGATCGGCAACCGGGCCGCCGGCGACCGCATGTCCGCGCTCGTCGGCGACGGATCCCTGGCCGCAGCGGCCGCGATCATCCTGCTCGGACCGTTCACGCCGATGCTCTTCATGGGTGAGGAGTGGGGTGCGACGACACCCTGGCAGTTCTTCACCTCGCATCCGGAGAAGGAGCTCGGCGAGGCGACAGCGCGGGGCCGCATCGCCGAGTTCGCGAGGATGGGCTGGGATCCGGATGCGGTTCCCGACCCGCAGGATCCGGCCACCTTCGAGCGCTCCCACCTCGACTGGACGGAGCCGGAGCGACCGGGCAATGCGCGCATCCTCGACTTCTACACGCAGCTGATCGCCGTGCGCCGGGAGGTCGATGCGGACGCCCGGGCGGTCGAGGTGTCCGCGGATGCCCGGAGCCGGGTCTTCCGGTTCAGCCGCGGGGGTCTCCACGTGGTCGCCGCGCTCGGTGAGGGGACGCACGTGGTGCCTGCCGGCGGCGAACTCGTACTGGCGTTCGGCGCGACCCTCGAGGGCGACTCACTGCGACTCGACGGACCCGGAGCGGCCGTCCTGCGCTGAGGCCACCGACGATCGCGATATCGACGGATGACCCCACTGTCAACCGCTAGAGGGAGAATGGGGAGCTCGGTAGGTTGGCGAAGCGGTGCATCAGGGGAAACAAGAGGGGAACGAGCAGTGGGAACCACAGGACGTGTCCGGGTCGCACTCGAGGGAGCCCGCCTCGGCCGGTCGGCCGGGGTGGGGCGGTCGCCGGCCCAGGAGCCCACGGCCCGGCTGCTGGCACCGTGCTGAGCGAGTGGGCTTCGTCCCAGCCGTACCCCCTCGGCGTTTCCCTGGTCGAAGGCGGCGCGAACGTCGCCATCTACTCCGAGCGCGCCGACAGAGTCTTCGTGAGCGTCTTCGCTGACGACGGAACCGAGACCCGCACCGAACTCATCAACCGCACAGGGCACGTCTTCCACGGGCTGGTCGAGGACATGGTGCCCGGTACACGCTACGGCCTCCGGGTCGACGGGCCCTGGGACCCGGCAGCCGGTCTCCGCTTCAATGTGAACAAGGTGCTGCTCGACCCGCACGCGACAGCGATCGGCGGCGAGTACGACTGGGGACAGGCGGTCTTCGGACACGACCTCGGAGATCCGGATGCGCTCGACGACACCGACGGCGCCGGTCACGTCATGCTCGGCGTCGTCACCGATCCGAACTCGTTCGACTGGGGCGACGACCGTCCGCCTCGCACCCGCCTCTCCGAGACCGTCGTGTACGAGACCCACGTCAAGGGCTTCACCAAGCTGATGCCCGGAGTGCCCGAGGAGCTGCGGGGCACGTATGCCGGGCTCGCGCATCCGGCCGCCATCGACTACTTGACGTCGCTCGGTGTCACAGCGGTCGAGCTCATGCCGGTACACCAGTTCGCACAGGATGCGCACCTCGAAGAGAAGGGGCTGCGCAACTACTGGGGCTACAACACGCTCGGCTTCTTCGCACCACACAACGAGTACTCCGCCTCCGGCGACCGTGGATCTCAGGTCGACGAGTTCAAGGGTCTCGTCAAGGCGCTGCACGCAGCCGGCATCGAGGTCATCCTCGACGTCGTCTACAACCACACCGCTGAAGGGAACGACCAGGGGCCGACCCTCAGTTTCAAAGGAATCGACAACGAGTCGTACTATCGGCTCGTCGAGAACGACCTCGCACACTACTTCGACACGACCGGAACCGGGAACAGCGTCAATGTGAGCCACCCGGCAGCGCTCGGGCTGATCATGGACTCGCTGCGGTACTGGGTGACCGAGATGCACGTGGACGGGTTCCGCTTCGACCTGGCGACGACCCTCACTCGGCAGGGCGGCGACGCGAGCATCCACAGCGCGTTCCTCACGCTCATCCAGCAGGACCCGACGCTCGGGCCGATCAAGATGATCGCCGAGCCCTGGGACACGGCGGGCTACCAGGTGGGTGGCTTCCCCGCCGACTGGTCGGAGTGGAACGGCAAGTTCCGCGACGATGTGCGCGACTTCTGGCGAGGCACCGAGGGGATGCTCGGCACGGTCTCGCAGCGCATCCTCGGCAGCCCGGATGTGTACGAGGAGTCCCGGCGGTCACCGCTGTCGAGCGTGAACTTCGTCACCGCCCACGACGGGTTCACCCTGGCCGACCTCACCAGCTACGACGAGAAGCACAACGAGGCGAACGGCGAGGACAACGCCGACGGCGAATCCGACAACCGGTCGAGCAACAACGGGCTGGAGGGGCCGACCGACGACCCGGTGATCTTCGCGCGACGCATCCGGCAGCGCAAGAACTTCCTCGCGACCGTGCTGCTCTCGGCGGGCGTGCCGATGATCCTGGGAGGCGACGAGATCTGCCGCACCCAGCGGGGCAACAACAATGCCTACGCCCAGGACAACGAGATCTCGTGGTTCGACTGGGCGCACGCGGACCAGGAGCTGCACGACTTCACGCAGACCCTCATCCGGCTGCGTCTCGCCGAACCCGCGCTTCGACCCGACTGGTACCGGCACTCACCGGAGGTGGGCGGACCGGGCACGGTGCGCATCCTGAGGACGGACGGCCAGGAGTTCATCGACGAGGACTGGGACGAACCCGACGCGAAGGCCATCGCGTTCGTGCTCATGTTCGAAGGCTCGGCCGCGTTCGCCTTCCTGTTGAACGCTGCCGACAACGGTGTCGACTTCGAGCTGCCGGATGCGCCGCACACCGACTGGACGCTCGAACTGTCGAGCGACCCCGGGCTCGAGATCGTGGACCCGTCCACGCTGACGCTCGCGCCGTCGTCGTTCGCTCTGCTGCGATCGGGTCTCTGACCTACGGCTTACGATTCGCGCCCGACGGCGGGCTCGCCGACGAACTGATGGGACTCGGAGGCGAGCTCGGGCCAGTCCTCCGGGTCGCCGATCCTGACCCACGCGCCCTTCGGCGCGACCACGGGGTCGCTGGCGGGTGCGGCGATCCCCCGTTCGACGAGGTCGGCCGCTCGACCCTGCGGGAGGTCGACGACCAGGTCGCCGTCGTCGAGGAACGCGAAGAGCTTGCCGTGCACGTGGAGGCCGCGGCTGGTCAGCGCGACGTCGTCGTCGGGATCCTCGAGGAGCTGGGTGGTGAGGATGTCGAAGGACTGAGCGGGATCATCTGTCACGCTGGGCATCCTACGCCCCGGGTGCGTCGTTCCGGGGTGCGAGCCCGACGAGGGCTTCGCTCACGCGCCAGAGTCGTGCTGCGTCGGCCGCGTCGCGCGAAGCCGTGCTCGACTCCGACGGCTTGCGGTTGACGAAGTAGCGCCCGCTGACGCCCTCGACCTCGGGCGAGGAGGCCAGGTGGATCGAGGTCGCCGCGCCCTTCTCGGGCGACTTCATGACGGGCCTCATCAGCGGGATCATGACCTTCCAGACCGTGGACGAGTCTTCGGCGGCGAAGGAGGTGCGCACCACACCGGGATGAAGCGTGTTGGCCGTGACGCCCGTACCCTGCAGTCGGCGGGCGAGCTCGTAGGTGAACTCCACGTTGGCGAGCTTCGACTGGTTGTACGCCCGTTGCCCCGACCAGTTCCGCTCGCCCTGGAGGTCGTCGAAATCGATGACGCCCATGCGCTGCGCTCCGGATGAGACCGTCACCACACGCGCGGGCGCACTTGCCTTCAGCCGGTCGAGCAGGAGGTTGGTGAGGAGGAATCCCGCGAGGTGGTTCACGGCGAACGTGTGCTCGAGGCCGTCGGCGGTGAGGCGTCGCGTCGCCCAGAATCCACCCACATTGTTGACCAGCACCTCCAGTCGCGGATACGCGTCGAGCACCGCGGCAGCGAGGCGGCGCACTTCGGCCTGCGACGACATGTCGGCGGGGAAGGCGTCGACCGGATTGCCGGATGCGCGGGCGATCTCCTCCGCGGCCGTCCGGGTTCGTGCGTCGTCGCGTCCTGTGATGCCGACGCGGGCGCCCAGCCTGCTCAGTCCGAGTGCGGTCGCGCGACCGATGCCGCCCGTGCCGCCGGTGACCAAGACCGTCTTGCCGGTCATGTCGTTCATGATGTTCCGAGTCTGCACCCTCGCGGCCCCGGAGGGGAGGGGCATGATGGGCTCATGAACCCCGTCGACGCGCTCAACGAGATCGCCTTCTGGCTGGAGCGGGAGCTCGCCCCGACCTTCAAGGTTCAGGCGTTCCGGCGGGCCGCGGCGATCATCGGCGAGGTCCCGGCGGACGAGCTCGCCGAACGGGCGGGCGACGGCCGTCTGAAGCGCACCAAGGGGATCGGGGATCGCACGTACACCGTGATCACCCAGGCGCTCGGGGGCGAGGTGCCGGAGTATCTGGCCGACCTGCGTGCGCGCGGTGCGAATCCCCTCGCCGAGGGCGGCGAAGCCCTGCTCGCGAAGCTGCGCGGCGACCTCCACAGCCACACCGACTGGTCGGACGGCGGAACCTCGATCGAGCTCATGGCACAGGCGGCTCGGGCGCTCGGCCGCGAGTACCAGGCCATCACCGACCACTCCCCGAGCCTGCGCGTCGCGAACGGGCTGAGCCCCGAACGACTCACGGAGCAGCTCGGGATCATCGACGAGCTCGACGCCGCGACCGACGGCTCACCGCAGCTGCTGACGGGCATCGAGGTCGACATCCTCGAAGACGGCACCCTCGACCAGACGCCGGAGCTGCTGGCGAGACTGGATGTGGTGGTCGCCAGCGTGCACTCGAAACTGCGCTCCGATCGCGCGACCATGACCCGGAGGATGCTCGGCGGCATCCGGGACCCGCAGACGAACGTGCTCGGTCACGTCACCGGACGGCTGGTTCAGGGCGGCCGGGGCACACGTCCGCCCTCGGAGTTCGACGCCGAGCGCGTGTTCGCAGCCTGCGCCGAGAACGACGTCGCCGTCGAGATCAATTCGCGGCCGGAGCGTCAGGACCCGCCCGACGATCTCATCGGGCTGGCGCTCGAAGCGGGATGCCTGTTCAGCATCGACACCGACGCTCACGCTCCCGGACAGCTCGACTTTCTGCAGTACGGGGCCGCCCGCGCGGTGGCCAACGGTGTTCCGGATGAGCGGATCGTGACCACCTGGCCGCTCGAGAAGCTGCGGGGCTGGCTGGGCACGACCAAGGGGTGAGACCCTCCGTGGAGTCCCACCCCTCGATGTTCTGATGCGGCGCTTCGAGCGTCAGTGCTTGAAGGCGTCCTTGACGTTCTCGCCGGCCTGCTTGAGGTCCGACTTGGCCTGGTCGGCCTTGCCTTCGGCGACCTTCTCGTCGTCTCCGGTCGCCCGGCCGACGCCTTCCTTGATCTTGCCCTTGACGTCTTCCGCGGCGTTCTCCATCTTGTCCGATGCACCCATGGCTGCATCCTCCTCTCACCGTGCTTCACCGTTGCCGGTGTGACAACGACCCGAACCTACGCCGCGGCAACCGGCCGCTCTACCCGGTTGCCGAATCGCTCCAACCGGTCTACAGGCGCGCCCTTTTCGCACGGATGCGACGGCGTACCATCTCGGGAAAGACGATCAGAGTCGACGGAGGCGCCAGATGAGCCGCGAACGGGACCTGCAGATGTTGCTCGCACTCGAACGGGAGGGCTGGGACACGCTCTGCGTGGGCACCGGCGCCGTCTTCTACGGAGCCATCATGACCGAAGACGCGGTGATGGTCATCGCCGGAGGCACCGTGCTCGACCGCCAGACCGTGCTCGACTCCCTCAAGACCGCTCCGACCTGGGACACGTTCACGATCGAGCATCCCACTCTGGTGCGGGTGGCGCCGGATGCGGCTGCGATCGTCTACCGGGCCCGGGCGCAGCGGAACGGCGACCCCGAGTTCGTCGCGACAATGTCGAGCGTGTACCGCCACGACGACTCGGGGTGGCGCCTGGCGCTGTATCAGCAGACACCGGTGACGCAGTGAAGCCGGGTTACGGCAGCGTGTAGCCCGCCGCGGTGAACAGCCGGTACCACTCCTCGCGCGTCAGCGGCACCTCCGACCCTGCCGCCGACTCGCGCACGCGCTCGACCTTCGTGGTGCCGAGCACGACCTGCATGTTCGCGGGGTGGCGGGTGATCCAGGCGACCGCGATCGCGGATGTCGGCACGTTGTAGGCGGCGGCCAGCTCGTCGATGACGTCGTTGAGTTCGGCGTAGTTCTCGCGATCGCCGAGGAAGGGACCGTCGAAGAAGCCCTTCTGGAACGGCGACCACGCCTGCAAAGTGATGTCGTGCAGGCGGCTGTAGTCGAGGATCCCGTTGTCCCGGTCGACGGACTGGCCGAGGCCGGCCATGTTCGCGGCCACTCCCTGGGCGATGAGCGGTGCGTGCGTGATGCTGAGCTGCACCTGGTTGACGACGAGTGGATACGTGACCGACTTCTTCAGCAGCTCGATCTGGGCGGGCATGTGGTTGGAGACACCGAAGTGCCGCACCTTGCCGGCGCTGTAGAGGACGTCGAAGGCGTCTGCGACCTCGTCGGGCTCGACCAGCGCATCCGGACGGTGGAGGAGCAGGATGTCGAGGTAGTCCAGCTTCAGGGCAGCGAGCGACTCGTCGACAGAGGTGAGGATGTGCTCCTTCGAGAAGTCCCAGTAGCCCGAGCGGAGTCCGACTTTCGACTGCACGACGACCTGCTCGCGTTCCGCGGGCGAGAACGTGATCGCGTCACCGAAGCGGCGTTCGCAGCCGTGGGTCTCTTCGCCGTACACGTCGGCGTGGTCGAAGAAGTTGATACCCGTGTCGCGGGCGGCGCCGACGAGCGCGCGGATCTCGTCGTCGGTGAGCGGGCTGATCCTCATCAGGCCGAGGATGATGTTCGAGACTTCGAGATCGGTGTTCGTGAGCTTCAGCGTCTTCATCCTCCTATCCTCACCCACAGCGGCCCGTCGGCGCGCGGGTATTCTCGCTTCGTGGACCAAACGGGCGATGAACAGGCGGTCGCACAGCTCCGGGAAGCCCTGGCCGAGGCCGTGCGGCGCCTGGATGCAGCGGGCGCGCGTGACGAGGCCCTCGCCGTCTTCGTGCCACGGCACCGGCGGATGCTGATCACACGCGAGGCGGTGCTGGAGCCGGCCGGACGCGTGTGGCGGCTGGGCGTGCTGCTCCTCGATCGCGAGTCGAACCTCTTCGCCACAGGCTCGATCACCCGCGCGACCGAGCCCGGTCGTCCGGCGTACCAGTCGCTCTCGGCCGAAACGCGGCGCGAGTACCGGGCGGCGGCGCAGCGGGGTCACTTCGAGCACGGCGAGACCGTCAACTACGACGCTGCACCCATCGACGTGGATGCGGCGAGCCTGCGCGCATCGACCGGTCCGCTCCTCCTGCGCGACGGCCGCACACTGGTGAAGTGGAGTGCGACGGCCGAAGGGACGGTCGACTTCGCGGCGTACCTCTCGGAGCGGGTCGGATTGCTGACCGACCCGCCGCAGGGCGCTTAGCTCGCGGAGGACGGGCTGGCGGGCTTGCCCTTGCCGGTGACCTCGTCGAGCTTGTCGCTCGCCTTGTCGATGACCTCGGAGACGCGATCGCCCGCTTCGGCAGCAGCCTTGCCGGCGAGGTCCTTGACGTCGCTGGCGACCTGCTGCACCGGAGGCGACTGGGTGAATCCGGTGACCTGTTTGCGGAACTTGTCGTAGGCCTGGCGGCCGGCCTTGGAACCGAGCACGAAGCCGACGGCGACGCCGGCCACGAAGATGACGAGCTTCATGGATCCTCCTCTAACGATGGGTGCGATCCGCGGTGGTGCGGCTTGGCACGGACGCTACGCGTGAATCGTGGGCCGCAAAAGGGCTTGACCGGCCGCTCGGAGCATCCCGGTGCCAGAATGGGCAAGGTGACGGAGACGTCCAGAACCCGGGCCGGGGAGCAGCAGGCCGAGGCGCTGCTCCGCTTCGAGCGCGCCGCACGCTCCTGGCTCAACGGCGGAGCGGCGGCGACGGCTGCCGCTGCGGAGGCACGCGGACTCACCGAGGCGGGAGTCGTGACGACGGCCGTTCTCGTCGAGGGCGACAGCGACCGGGCCGCCCTCCAGGCACTGGCCGAATCGAATGGCCGCGACCTCGGCGACGAGCGGGTCGCCGTGCTGCCGATGGGCGGGGCCATGAGCATCCGGCGCTACGTCGAAGCGCTCGGTTCCCGCGGACTGGACCTCGAACTGCACGGACTCTGCGACCAGGGCGAGGTGCGGTTCTTCGAGCGGGCGGGGATGCGCGCATCCGCCTTCGAGATCTGCGACCCCGACCTCGAGGGCGAACTCATCCGCGCCCTCGGGCTGGATGCGGCCGAGCAGGTGCTGGACGAGCAGGGGGACCTGAGGCTGTTCCGCACGTTCCAGCGGCAGCCCGCGCAGCGGGAGCGCCCGGCCGAGCAGCAACTGCACCGCTTTCTCGGCACGACCTCCGGGCGCAAAGAACAGTACGGTCGGGAGCTCGCGCTGCGCGCCGCAGCCGACGCGGTCGCACCCGCCCCTCTCCGGCGGCTCCTCGCCGCGGTCTAGCGGGGCCGCGGGCGAGCCCGAGCGCTAGTCGCTCGCGGCCTCTTCGGCCGCTTCGCCGTGCGCGACGATGTCGCCGTCCTTGAACAGGATGCCCTGCGCGGTCTCGCGCCACTGCGGCTTCGCGCGCAGCAGGAATTCGAGTTCCATGCTGAAATGCTTGTACTCCTCACCGAGCGAGTCGCGCATGATCGCCTTCGCCACCTCGTCCTTCTCGACCGCGATGCGCTGCTCGTACCAGCCGATCGCCTCGGCCTCCTCGGAGAGACTCGCGCACATCCGGGCGAACGTCCTGGTCTCCTCGCTGAGTTCGTTCGGCGGCTCGTGGTACTGGTCCGTGGACATGGGCAGCTCCTCTTCTCGTGTTCCGGGTGTCGACCGGGACTGTACGCCCCGGTATCGTGGTGCCTCGCGGTTCCCGGCGAAAGGACGAATGTGACGATGTCAGAAGACGGGCACGTGCCTCCAGAACTCGAGCAGCGCCTGCGCGACATCTTCGAGAGCCGCGATCGCGACGACATGCAGCCGACGATCGACGCCTTTCTGCGGGTGCTCGCCGAGCATCCGGGCAACGCCGTCGTCCTGTACGACGTCGGCGGCTCGTACGACACCGCCGGCGAGGAGGAGACCGCTCTCGGCTACTACGAGCAGGCGCTGAGGGCGGGACTCACCGGAGACACCCTGCGCCGCTGCCTGCTGCAGTACGGCAGCACCCTGCGCAACCTCGGCCGCTACGACGAATCGCTGGCGGCCCTCGATCGCGCCGTGGAGCTCTACCCGCGGTCGGAGTCGGTCCGGATGTGGCACGCCCTCTCCCTGCACGCCGCCGGCCGCAGCGACGCCGCGGTCGCAGCCCTCATGGAGCTGGCCGTCGACGAGATCCGTACCGAGGACCTCCTCCGCTACGAGGCCGCCGTTCGCGGCAACGCCCAATACCTCCGGGACCTCGACGCAGCGCGTCCCGGTCGCTGACGCGCACAGCCGGCCGGCGACCGAGCGTCAGGGCGCGAGGGTTGCGGCGATGAGCAGCAGAGCGGGTACGGCGAGCAGGGTCGTGAGCAGCACCGTGTCGCGGGCGATCGGGATGCCGCGCTCGTAGCGGGCGGCGAAGTTGTAGACGTTCTGGGCGGTCGGGAGGGCGGCGAGCGCGACCGCGGCGAAGAGGGCCTGACCGTGGAGGCCGAATGCCAGGGACGCGACCAGGTAGGCGACGAGTGGCATCACCACCGATTTGAGCAGGGATGCGGTGAGGATCTCCGCCCGTCCCTCGTCGGCACGCAGCGGCCGGGAGCCGCGCAGCGACATCCCGAACGCCATCAGCACGAGGGGGACGGCCGCGCCGCCGAGCAGCACGAACGGCTGGAACACCGCATCCGGGATCTCGAGACCGCTCACGTCCACGAGGATCCCGAGCAGCGAGGCGATGATCATCGGGTTGCGGATCGGCTGGGTGAGGATCGATCGCACGGAGACCGAGCCACGCGACGTCACGTCGAGCACCGTCAGTGCGATCGGCGCGAAGACGATCAGCTGCAACAGCAGCACGGGGGCGACATAGGATGCGCTCCCCAGCACGTAGACCGCGACGGGCAGTCCGATGTTGTTGGCGTTCACGTACCCGGAGCCGAGCGCTCCGATGGTGGTCTCGGGTGCGGGCCGGCGGAAGAAGAGGCGCGAGAGCAGCACGAAGAGGCCCGTCGCGGCGACCGCGGCGATGGCGGCGACCACGAGCTGGGTCGAGAAGACGACGCGCAGGTCGGCCTTGGCGAGCGTCACGAAGAGAAGTGCCGGGTTCGTGATGAAGAACGCGATGCGGTTCAGCACGAACGGGGCGTGCGGTCCACCGATGCCGAACCGTGCGGCGAGATAGCCGACGAGGATGACGAACGCGATGATCGCGAACCCGACCACCACACCGCCCATTCCCTCAGCCTAGGGGCGGCGCGCACCCGGGCGCGGTCGGTTGCCGCGCATTGCCGTGTGTTGCGGCCGGAGCGCGGCCCGCGCTGCTGTCAGGCGACCTGGCGCGACGACGTGAGGATGCCAGCGTTCTGGAGCGCTGCCCCGAGGGCGTTCGCGGTCTGCTTGAACACGGTGTCGGCCTTCGCTGCGCCGATCGCTCCGCCGCCGACGACCGCGGAAGCGGTGACGCGGCTCAGCCGCGCAACGATCTGCCCCTGCAGCTCCATGATCTCGACCCGGAAGGTCATGGCCAGCTTGCCACCGGAAAGCCCGCCGAACAGCACGGTCATCGGAACGCTCCCCCGCTTGGCGACGAACCCGCCGGCGGGCGTCGCCTCGACGGCGAACCCCTGTTCGGTGAGCGTCTGCCCGACCACGGCACGGGCCGCTTCCGGCGTGCTGGAGAGGAAGAATTCGTGGGCTGAGGCCATGCGACGAGCCTACCGGCCGGGTGCGAGAGGACGCACCGCGATGACGACGGTCGCTTCGTACTCGTCGGAGGTCTCGACCCGCGTGCTCAGCCCGGCCGCTTCGAACAGCGCGGCCGTGCGGGGCGCCTGCCGTCGACTCGTCTCGATGAGGAGTGAGCCGCCCGGGGCGAGCCACTCGGCCGCGCCGGCGGCGACGCGGCGATGCACATCCAACCCGTCCTCACCTCCGTCCAGCGCGACGGCAGGCTCGTAGAGGCGTGCTTCCGGCGGCATCATCGCGATCGAGTCGGTGGGCACGTACGGTGCGTTGACGGCGAGGATGTCGACCCGGCCGCGCAGCTCCGTCGGCAGAGCGTCGTAGAGATCGCCCTCGTAGACATGTCCGCGCGGTTCGAGGTTGGCGCGGGCGCAGCGCACGGCTGCGGGCTCCACGTCGGCGGCGTACACCTGCGCTCCCTCACCGAGACGGGATGCGATGGCCGCACCGATCGCCCCCGCACCGCAGCAGAGGTCGAGCACCACCGCATCCGGTGCCGCCAGGGCCACGGCGCGCTCGACCAGGAACTCGGTGCGGTGGCGCGGCACGAACACTCCGGGCTCGACGACGATGCGGAGACCGCAGAACTCGGCCCAGCCGAGCAGCGGTTCGAGCGGGAAGCCTTCGACCCGCCGCGCGACCAGGAGCTCGAGCTCGGCGGGCGTCGCAGCGGCCTCGGTGAGCAGCCTCGCCTCGTCTTCGGCGAAGACGCAGCCCGCCGCACGCAGGCGTGCGACGAGGTCTGGGTCCGGTTCGCTCACGAGTGTCCAGCGTAGTGCGGGCCGCACAGGTCACGACGGAGGTGTTCCCCATTCAGGGGTGCCGAGATAGCCTGACCGCATGCGTCTCCGACCGCGCGTCATGCTGCTCGCACTGATCGCCGCAGTCGCGGCACCGTTCTTCCTCTCGACCTCCGCCTCCGCAGCGACGACCTCGCTCTGGGCCGGTTGGGCGCCGTCCACCGGGATCCCCACCACCGTCACGGTCGCCACCAAGCCTCTCCTCACGGCGAACGTGACCACCGACTCACGAGCCGGCCAGGTGGGTGTGATCTCGGGCTCATCCGTCTGGCTGCCGCAGGGTTCGCCGGTCGGGGCCAAGTACGGGTCGAGCATCAACCAGCCCTACCTCAACCTGCGGCCCAGAGCCGACAACTCGAGTTCACCGTCGACGACGACCTACGCGTTCACGACCCCGACCCCGCCTTCCGGATGGACGTTCGTGCTCGGTGACATCGACGCGGATCAGGTGCAGGTCCGGGCGATCGGGCCGGACGGAGTCGCCCTCACCGCGAACCAGCTCGGCTTTCGCGGCGGCTTCAACTACTGCGCACCAGGGGTGGCCGGCAAGCCGTCATGCACGGGGTCGGCGACCGATGTCGCGATCTGGAATCCTGCGACCGCGACCCTCAGCGGCAACGCTGCCGCGCTCGACACCTCGGGCGCGGCGGGCTGGTTCGAGCCGACCGCTCCGATCTCGTCGCTGTCGTTCGTGTTCACGCAGCGCTCCGGATTGCCCGTGTACCAGACCTGGTTCGCCTCGCTGGCCCGTGACATCACCGGCACGGTGGCGGATGCGGTGAGCGGCCCGCTCGACGGCGTCGCTCTCACCCTCACCGACAGGAACGGCCGGGTGGTCGGCAGCGCCACGACCGCCGGCGGAGGCGCCTACTCGTTTCCCGGCTTTCTGGCGACCGACGGCTACACGGTGTCGATCACTCCTCCCGCAGGAAAGATCGCGGTCGGCATGACCAGCAAGCCCGCCGACCTCACGACGACCGACGCGGTGGTGGACTTCACTGTGCGCGACCTCGTGCCCGTCGCCGTCAGCGGCACGGTGAGGGACAACCTCGGCAACCCCGTTCCGAACGTCACGGTCGATATCCCCGGCACGGGCGCCGTCACCACCGGCCCCGACGGAACGTACCTGTTCGACACGGTCGGCGTCGGCATGCACACGGTCGCGGTTCCCGTGGCACCGGCCGGATACACCGTGTCCACGACACCGCAGACGATCAGCGTCGTGTCGGGCGTGGAGACGCCGATCGAGAACGTCGACTTCGTGCTCACGGCGAACCCGAGCATCTCCGGAACGGTCACGGCGTCCGGCGGCGGTGTCGCGGGCGTCACGGTCACGGCTACTCCGAACGGCGGCGGCTCTCCTGTCAGTACCGTCACCGCCGCAGACGGCACCTACACGTTCCCCCTGATCGCAGCCGGCGGCTACTCCGTCAGCGTCGGGCCGCCGGCCGGCTACATCGTCTCAGGCGTGGACTCCCGTGCCGTGACAGTGGCGACCGCGGATGTGTTGGGGATCGACTTCGCCCTCGCGAGGACGGGGAGCGTGTCGGGCCTGGTCGCCGACAGTGTGGGTGCGCCGATCGCCGGCGCGACCCTGACGGTGACCGGCACCGGCGCACCCGCGACGCTGACGACGAACGCCTCGGGCGCATACAGTCTCGGCTCGCTCCCCCCTGGTACCTACACCGTCGCCTTGACGGTGCCGGCCGGCTACTCCGGGTCGGGCGCGCTCACCAGAACCGTGACCATCACTGCGGCCGGTGAGGCCATCGTGGACCAAGACTTCGCCGTCATCGCCGACCCGGCGCCACCCGTCGGCCCCGGCACCAGTAACGGGACGGGGTCCGGAGCAGCTCCTGCTCCGACCGGAGAATTGGCGGCCACCGGCTCCGATGACGAGCCGTCCACCGCTCTGCTGGCCGCCGGGATGCTCCTCTCGGCCGGGGCAGCGGCAGCCATCGTCTCCTCGGCACGGCGCCGTCGTGTCGCTCGCGCCCGCGGGCGGACGCCGTCGCACGCCGAAACGCAAGGGCCTTGACCCGCACGCGACTCGACCGTATGAGTAGTAGATGAAACGAATCCACTACGCGAGCGGAACTCTCGTGACCGGTGACCGGATCGCCGACGTCCTCGTCCGCTATGCCGCAGTGCTGGCACAGCGGGGAATCGCAGCCGAGGTGAACGCCCCTGTGATCGTCGCCGACGGATCGACCGGCTCGGCCCTTCTCCTCCTCGGCCCCGCGAGCCAGATGCTCGCCGAAGACACCCCCGGCGCGAGCGAGCTGGAGGACCCGGACTTCGTCGCCGAGACCGAGCGGTCCATCACGGCTCTCGGCACCCCCCGGGCCGGATTCGTGAAGGCCGGAACCGAGGACACCGAGGCGATCGACCTCGACTACCTCTGAGCCGGTTCGGACACGGATTCCTCCTCCCCACTGGTGCATTCGGCTGGCACGCGTACTATCCGCCAGCAGACAGCAATGGGGAGAGGACATGCGGGTGTACCACGTCTACATCGACGATCTGCGGTTCACCTTCGTTGACCGCGGTCCGGTCGAAGACCTCAAGGAGCGAGTCGTGGAGGCCAGTCGTGCGAACGGCGCCTTCGTCTCGATCTCCCATTCCAGCCGCCCGCCCAGCGAAGTGTTCGTGACCAGCCAGACCAAAGTGCGCATCGAGACCGCGACACTGCCGCGCGAGCCCGCCGACACCGGGCAAGGCGACGAGGACGACGCCTTCTGGTTCGATTTCGACTCACTCGGGTAAGGATCACCGATGACCTCGCTCTGGCTCGACGGAGCCGCCTCGATCCCCACCGACAGGTTTCTGCCCGAGGCGCGGTTCGACACCGTGGTCATCGGCGCCGGACTCACCGGTCTCGCCACCGCACTGATGCTGGCACGCTCCGGGATGCGGGTTGGCGTCCTCGAAGCCAGATACGTCGGCGCGGTGACCACCGGAAACACCACCGGCAAGGTCAGCCTGCTGCAGGGCACCACGCTCTCGCAGGTCCACCGCAACGCCACCGACCGGGTGCTGTCCGCCTACGTCGACGCCAACGCGGCCGGCAAGGGCTGGCTCCTCGACTACGCGGATGGGCGCGGCATCCCCTACGACGTGCGCGACGCGTTCACCTACGCCACGACCCCCGAGGGTCTCGAACGGCTCGACGCCGAGTTCGGGGCCGCGCGTCTCGCCGGGCTGGCCGTCACGCAGGAGAACGACACCGGGCTGCCGTTCCCCGTCGAAGGCGCCCTGCGTCTCCCCGATCAGGCCCAGCTGAACCCGATGGATGTGCTGCGGGCGCTCGCGGCCGACCTGCGCACCCTCGGCGGCGCGATCATCGAGGGCCAGCGGGTCACCGGAGTCTCCGCATCCGACCCCGCGGTCATCACCTGCACGTCGGGCAGGGTGCTGGCCGAGAGCGTCGTGCTGGCGACGGGGACCCCCATCCTGGACCGTGGGCTCTACTTCGCCAAGACCGAGGCGCACCGGTCGTACGCCGCGGCGTTCACGGTGCCGGGCGACGTTCCGCACGGGATGTACCTCAACGCCGAGGCGTCGACGCGGTCGCTTCGCACGGCGACGGGACCGGATGGGCGTGAGCTGCTGCTCGCGGGCGGGAACGGTCACATCGCCGGACGCGCCACGTCTCCCGCGGCGCATCTGGCCGAGCTGACCGCCTGGGCGGAGCAGGCCTTTCCCGGGGCGCAGCGCACCCACTGGTGGGCGGCCCAGGACTACCGATCGGCCAACCAGATCCCCTTCGTCGGCTGGCTGCCTCGCGGACGGGGACGTCTCTACCTCGCCACCGGCTACAACAAGTGGGGCATGACGAACGCCGTCGCGGCAGCGCTGAGTCTCACGGCCAACATCTCCGAGACCGAGGAACCCGAGTGGGCGCGCGTGATGCACCACCGGGTGACGCATCCGGCCGCCATCGCCACGGGCGCCGCATTCAACGCGGGCGTCGGAAAGGCCATCGCGACGGGCTGGGCGGCGGCAGAGTTCGAGGGACCCGCCATCGGTGAGGATGCGTCACCGCCGCCGGAGGGGACCGGCATCGTCGGTCACGGCCACGATCGCGCACCCGTGGCCGTTTCGACCGTCGACGGGACGACCTGTGCGCTCTCAGCGGTGTGCACGCACCTGGGCGGCGTGGTGCGCTGGAACGACGCGGAACTCTCCTGGGACTGCCCGTTGCACGGCTCCCGGTTCGCCGCCGACGGCTCCGTCCTCGAGGGACCGGCCACCAAGGATCTCCCACGGGTGCCCGTGACCGATCACGACGGCAGCCCGCGTGGAGGGTAGTCCTAGGCACGCCTCCAGTAGTACGGTCGCGGCATGACTATTCCCAACGACGACAACAAGCCGGACCAACCCGCCGCCGACGGAGCCGTTCCTCCGACTCCTGACGCCGCCGGGGCTGTCCCTCCCGCCGCTCCCCAGCCGCCGGTGACCCCACCGGCCCCGCCCGCGCCCGATGCGGCCTATCCGCCGGCGCCGCCCGCGCCACAGGCACCGCCCGCGGCCTACCCGCCGGCTCCGCCCGCTCCGCCTGCCGCCGGTGCTCCTGGCGCCTTCCCGGCATACTCGGCGGCCCCGGCCGCACCGGTCGCTGCACCGGCGGGTCCGCCCTCGGGCGTGAACCTCGCCTTCTGGCTGTACATCGCAGCCGCCGTGCTCAGTGTCATCAGCGGAATCGTGACCATCATCTCGGTCAGCTCCACCCGCCAGGCGATCATCGACCAGCTGCAGAACACCCAGGACCTGCGGACCAACGGCGTGAGCATCGAGCAGCTCGCGGACGCATCCATCGCGGGTGTCACAGCGCTGTCGATCGTCACCCTGATCTTCTGGGCCGCCACGTTCGTGCTGTTCGGAATCTTCATGCGTCGCGGAGCCAACTGGGCCCGCATCGTGCTGACGGTGCTGACGGTGCTCTCGCTGGTCAACATCCCGTGGGGCTTCTTCTCGGGAGCGCTACAGGTGATCGCTGCCGTCGTGGCCACCGTGTTCATCTGGCTCAAGCCCGCATCGGCATACTTCGCCGCCGTCAAGGCAGCGAAGGCGCCGCGCGCCTGAGCGGACTGCACTGAACCACGGCGCAGCAGCGTAGTCAAGGAGTCGACGCCCAGCTTTTCCCGGCCTAGTTTGGGCTTCGGTCGTTTCGTATCCCCAACGGATCGGCCGTCGAAGAGAAAGCAGGAATCGGCAAAATGAACATACTGCTCATCATCATCGCCATCGTCGCGATTGTGCTCCTGTTCACCGGAGGGTTCGTGCAGGCCCTCAACTGGCTGCTCTGGGTGGGAATCATCCTCCTGGTGTTCGCCGTCATCGTGTGGCTGGTGCGCATGATCAGCGGGCGGCGTTCGGTCTAGCACCGACATGTTCCATCGAACCCCCGGATCCATCCAGGATCCGGGGGTTTCGCCGTTCCAGGCCGGAGCGTACCGTCCTGGCTGCAACCGGAGAGGAGAGCCGCGATGCCTCAGAGCGAGCCGCAGCTGAAAGACCAGAAGATGTACGAGGAGCTCCGCAAAGAGGGGAACTCGAAGGAGAAGTCGGCACGCATCTCGAACGCCGCAGCCGCGCGGGGCAAGTCCGCCGTCGGGCGTAAAGGCGGCGAGTCCGGTTCGTATGACGACTGGACGGTGCCGGACTTGAAGAAGCGCGCCAAGGAACTGGGACTCAGCGGCTACTCGAAGAAGAACAAGTCGCAGCTGATCGACGCGCTCCGACACCACTGACCCGGCTGACGGCGACGGCCGGCGGTCGTACACTCGCGGCATGGGATTGCGCGAGGTCGCCGAGCAGCTCTACTCGTCCACGCCGGCCGAGTTCACCGCGTCGAGGAACGCGGCCGCGGGTCGGGCGGACGACAAGACGCTGGCCAAGGACATCCGCTCCCTTCGCAAACCGTCGGCGTCGGCGGCGGCCATCAACTCGCTCGTGCGCGAGAAGCCCGACCTGATCGACTCCATCCTGGAGGTGGGCGACCGGATGCGCGACGCCTTCGCCGCGCGGGACCGCGACAGCATCCGTTCACTCACCGGCGACCGGCAGCGCCTTCTGCAGACCGCCGTGAAGAGTGTCGGCGGCGCCAGCCCGGCGATCCAGCGCGAGATCGAAGAGACCCTGCAGGCCGCGGTGATCGACGCATCCGCTGCAGCCGCGGTGCGGAGCGGATTCCTCACCCGCGCTCTCGAGTCCACCGGAGTCGACGAAGTCGACGTGTCGGATGCGGTGGCCCTGCCGATCGACGGCACCGCGCCTCCGCGCAGAGCCTCGGCCGCGGCGGACGACGCGAGCACGAGGGGCACGGGCGGCGCGCGCGGAAGGGCCGGCTCTGCGAGTGCCCCGCCCGCCGAGCCTGTCGAGTCGGCTGCGGATCGGCGGGAACGGGAGCGCCGCATCCGAACCGCCGAGAAGGCGCTCGAGCGAGCCAAAGCCACAGCCGACGCGCTCGACGACGAGTTGGACGCAGAGGTGGACCGGCGCGGCGACCTGGAGGCGGAGCGCGAGGAACTCAGCCGCCGGCTCGAGCGCACCCAGGACGAGCTCACGGAGACCAAGGCGGCCGAGCGCGAACTGCGGCGCCGCATCACGCAGGCGCAGTCGGCCGTTCGCAGCGCCGAGAAGGATGCGCGGGCAGCCCGAGAGCACTGAGCCGCTCACGCCACCACGCGCTCACTCGTGGTGCAGGTATCCCTCGATCTCGGCCTCGGGCATGACGATCAGCCCGCGCGAACTCGACGCCGAGATCATCATCGCCTCGATCCAGTCGCGATTGAGGGCGGGCGGGACCGTCTCCTCGAAGAGGTACTGAACGGGGATCCCGGGCGCGAACCAGAGGCTCACGCGCCCCGAGCCCTCTTCGACCGGGATCTCCCAGCTGACGAGAAAGCCTTCCTGCATCCGCAGCTTCGACGCGATGGCGATCTTCAGATGCGAAAGCACACGGTCATCGAACCGGTAGACCTGAGTGGCTCCGTAGATCAGAGTTCCCATGGCATCATCCTCACACCGCGCGGGCCTGCGTGCACAGCCCCTAGCCGGGCAGATGGCCCCCGGCGTCGTCCTCGCTCATGACCACCATGCCGCCCGTGCGCTGGGACGTGTGCATGAGCGCCTCCAGCCACTGCGTGTTGATCGCCGGAGGACGGCTGCCGCTGAATTGAAACGCGAGCGGCACCTCGCGACTGATCCAGAGCGACACCCGGCCGGACCCCTGCTCGACCGGTACATCCCAGTTGAGCAGAAAGCTCTCGTGGCGACGCAGTTTGGCGACGATAGCGAGCTTGACGTGACTCAGCACGCGGTCGTCGAGGTCATATTCCTGACCTGCGCCGTAAACGAGTTTTCCCATGATCTGAATACTGCCGTACGAAGCGCACTCTGCACCTATCGCGTCTGGGGGATTGACACCGGATGCGCGCATCCGGTAGCGCGCACCGCAACCTGGTACACCCAGGTGCCGGCCGCGACAATCCCCTCGAATCGGGTCCACGCGTGCGTACCGTGCTGTGTCAGCGGCCGCCGGCCACCAACCCCGGCCGGTGGCCGCGCTGCGCACGGGAGATGCGATTCGGCTGGAGTAGCGTCTCAGCCATGAGCAAAACCACGGACGCCCGGCGCTCACGCAACGCCGAGCCCGAGCACCGCTGGCCGCCCCTCATCGCGACCGTGTTCGCTCTGGGTCTCTACGCCGCACTTCCGAGCATCATCCCCGCGTTCGAGCGATATGCCGTCGTCGGCATATGCCTGCTGCTGCTCATCGTGCTGGTCGTGTACAACCCGCACCGCCTCACCCGCCAGTCGAGGTGGTCCCGTCGGATCGAGATCGGCCTGGCGTTCCTCATCCTGATCGCCAACCAGGTGGCGCTCGTCGAGACCGTGGTGCGTCTGCTGAACAAGCACGGCAACGGCTCGGAGCTCCTGCTCGCCTCTCTCCAGGTCTGGGTCACCAACGTGATCGCGTTCGCCATCGTCTACTGGGTCCTCGACCGCGGAGGGGCGGTCTCTCGCGTGAGTGTTCCCCGGAGCGAGCTGCCGCTGGCCGACTTCCGCTTTCCGCAGGACGAAGACCACGACGCGATCGACGAGGTCGCCAAGGGCTCCAGCCAGAAGTCGGACTGGATGCCGAACTACATCGACTACTTCTACTTCTCGCTGTCGAACTCGATGGCGTTCAGTCCGACCGACACAATGCCGCTGAGCCACCGCGCGAAACTCCTGATGTCGCTCGAATCGTTCGGCGGCTTCGTGCTGCTCGCGCTGGTGATCGCGCGTGCGGTCTCGCTGATCGGCTGACGAGCGGCTGGATAGGGTGGCGGGATGCGGAAAGCAGTGAGCGAGACAGCAGGGGTGACGGTCGTGACCGGTGGGAGCCGCGGGATCGGGGCTGCGATCTGCCGGCGACTGGCGGCAGAGGGCCACGACATCGTCGTCGGCTACCGCAGCGATGCCGAGGCCGCGGAGGCCGTCGCTGCCGACGTGCGGGCGCGCGGCCGCCGCGCGATCACGATCGCGGCCGACACGACCGACGAGCAGCAGGTCGAGCGGATGTTCGCGGCGGCAGGAGAGCTCGGGCCGGTCACCGGCCTGGTCAACAACGCGGGGTCGGCGAGTGCGTTCGGTCCGCTGGCCGAGGCGGACATCTCCGCGATCCGGCGTGACATCGACATCGACCTGGTCGGGGTACTGATCTGTGCGAAGCACGCCGTTCGTGCGATGACCGCGAGCGGGGCGGGCGGCGCCATCGTGAACATCTCGTCCGCATCCGCGTACCTCGGGAGCCCCGGCCGCTACGTGCACTATGCGGCGGCCAAGGCGGGCGTGGATGCGGTCACGGTCGGTCTCTCGAAAGAGGTCGCGTCGCTCGGGATCCGGGTGAACGGTGTCTCACCCGGAACGATCTGGACCGACTTCCATCCTGAACCGAACCGTCCCGACGTGGTCGCGCCGACCGTTCCGCTGGGCCGGGGCGGGCATCCGGAGGAGATCGCCGGCGCAGTCGCCTGGCTGCTCTCCGACGACGCGGCCTACGCGACGGGAACGACCATCCGCGTCTCGGGCGGGCTCTGAGACCGGGGTCAGTCGGCCGGCAACTCGCGCAATGGCGACGTGCGATCGCCTGGTGCGTCCCCCGTGTTGACGGTGCCCTTCGGCTCGATCAGCACCGCCGACACCTCCTCGTCGGCCTTCGGGCAGTGCTCGACCCCGCGCGGAACGACGAATACGTCGCCCGGTCCGAGCTGCACGTCGCCGTCGCGGAGCTGGATCGTCAGCCGGCCTGAGAGCACCAGGAACAGTTCGTCGGTGTCCGGATGCGTGTGCCAGATGAATTCGCCGAGCAATTTCACGACTTTCACGTCGTAGTCGTTGACGCTGGCGAGCCGGTGCGGCTGCCAATGCTCGGTGATCGTGGCGAGTGCGGCGTCGAGATTGTGCACATGGGTCATGCCACAAACCTAGGACGACACCTGAGCCGTCCTCAAGAAAACACTTGCGCCGCGCGGCGCGCGGGCGTTGGATGCTCCCTGAGGCACCAATGAGAGGGGTCACCGATGTCCGCCAGCGAGCTCGAGATGTCCAGCGTGCGTTTCCCTTACCGGTCGCGCATCTTCCACGTAGAGAAACAGGCGGCCGGGCGGTGGGTCGTACTCGACGAGTCGCACGCCGAACTCGGAGTTCTGGTGCGCGTCGCCCCGGAGGGCGAGGAGCACGAGCCGGTCTTCGGCGCGATCCCGCCGGGCCATCTGGAGACGCTCCACGAGGGCTCCGACTGGAAGATGCTCGTCGCCGCGATCATCAACGAGGCGCTGGAACCGTCGCCCGCGACCTCCGGCAATCAGGGCGAGGCCTAGCAGCCCGGGCGCTCGCGCTCATCGGCGAAGAAGCGACGGCGGATACGATACGAGCGTGAGACCGACGCTGAGGACGGCCCTGGGCTGGGTAGCCGCCCTGCTGCTCAATATCGGCGCACTCACCGTCATCGCCGGACTCGTGTTGCCGCGGGCCGGCGGCAGCGGATCCGCGGTGCTCGTCACCGGGATCGCGCTCTGTGCGGCCGGGCTGGTCGTGGGCGCCGGGTGGATGTTCGGATCACGAGCACCGCATCCCTGACCCGGGATCACTCCGGCGGATCGACGTTGTCGACGAGATCGGGGTTGGAGGGGTGCTGCGCCGGATCGAAGTCGGCGGGCGGCGGCTCGGCGGCATCGTCGTCGGTCGATGCGGCGTCTTCCGACTGGCCCGATTCGGTCTCGGCGGGCTCGGCCGCCTGCGCATCCCGATCGCTCTCCTCGAATCGCTCGGGAATGTCCTCCTCGGGCACGCCCTCGGAGTTGACGTTCGGCAGTCCACGGTTGTCGGACATGGCCGGCTCCTTCCTAAGGTCGTCCCTCTTCGCTGTACGGCGTCTCGGCGGAATCCTCATCGGTGATCGGATCGTCGAGGTCGCGGAGGGCCTCGAAGATCACGCCGTCGTGGGGATCGTGATCGATGACACCTCCGTCGTCCCCGTCGAGACCCTCCACCAAGCCGTTGGTCTCGTCGAAATCGTCAATCGGTTCGTTCTTCGGATCGCTCATACCCTCAACCAACGCCCAACCCCTCGCTCTCGCAAGGGGTCGCGCCGAACCCTCACGAAGTAACGGCCGAGTCCACGAACTTTCCGTGGACTCGGCCGTTTTCGGGCGAATTTGTGAGGACTCGGCGGGTGGGGTGCGGCGTGTGGGGTGGGGTGCGGGAGCGCTAGGCGGGGAGGGGGGAGTTGGCCGCCGCGACGAGCTGGTCGAGCTGATCCGAGGTCACGGGGCTGCCTGGGAAGGCGGCGACGCGACTGAGCGGCATCGATTCGGCCATGCGCATGAGCGACGGGTCCGCGAGCATCGCGCCCACCCCCTGGTCGCCCGCCTGCGCAAGCGCGCCCATCAGCATCTGCCCGCCGACCGGGTGCTTGAGCCACTCGCCCAGCGTCGAATCGGCAGTCAGCACCGGAAGACCGGCGTCGCCCTGGAGGGCCACGATCGCGGAGCCGCGCAGGTCGCGGGAGGATGCGCCGACCGTGACCTGGTAGTCGCCGGCCTCCACGACCCACGCAGCCGCGGCCGTGTCGAAGTAGGCGAGATCCTCACTGGGGATGCGGATGCTCACGACGTCCGCAGAACCCGCGGCCACCGCCACGTTCGCAAAGCCCTTCAGCTCGCGAACCGGGCGCGTCACGCTGGACCCGGGCACGGAGACGTAGACCTGCACGACCTCGCGGCCGTCCCGATCCCCGGCGTTCGTCACCGTGAGCTCGACGTCGATGCCCTCGGCCGAGCCGGTGACCGACAGGCCGGAGAGCTCGAACGTCGTGTACGAGAGGCCGTGACCGAACGGGAAGCTCACCGCGACATCCCGGGCGTCGTAGTCGCGGTAGCCGACGAACAGTCCCTCGCCGTAGCGGACGTGCCCGTTCTCGCCGGGGAAGTTGAGGAAGGCGGGAGTGTCCTCGATGCGCAGCGGGATGCTCTCCGCCAGACGACCGGACGGGTTGACGACCCCGAAGAGCACATCGGCCACCGCGCCGCCTCCGGCCTGGCCGAGCAGCCAGCCCTCGACGATCGCCGCCGCGCGGTCCGACCATCCGGAGACCCGCACGACGCCGCCGTTGGAGAGGACGACGGTCACACGGGAGTTCGCGGCGAGCACCGCATCCAGCAGCTCGGTCTGGGCTTTCGGCAGCTCGAGGTGATCGCGGTCGAAGCCCTCGGACTCGTCCTCAGCCGGCAGTCCGAGGAACACCAGTACATCGTCGGCGTCCTGCGCGGCGGCGGCGGCTTCGGCGACCAGCGCGGAGGCGTCGGCCGGCGCATCCGCACCGAGCGCGTAGCCGGGGGTGAACGTCACGGTCGCGTCCCCGGCGAGCGCGCGCAGCTCGTCGAGCGCGTTGTCGAGGCGCGTCGGCACGATCTGCGAGCTGCCGGCGCCCTGGTAGCGCGGGGTGCGGGCGAACTCGCCGACCACGGCGATGGTGCGGCCGGCGTCAGGAGCGAGCGGGAGCACGCCGTCGTTCTTGAGGAGCACGATGCTGCGGGCGGCGACCTCGCGTGCCAGAGCGTGGTGGGCGTCGCGGTCGTAGTCGGCGTTCTCGTCGGCGTTGTCCACGACCTTCTGAACCAGGTCGATGACGCGGTCGGCGGCGGTGTCGAGAACCGCCTCGTCGAGGGAGCCGTCATTCACGGCGGCGACGAGCTGCGCATCCGTGACACCGTTGCTCGAGGGCATCTCGAGGTCGAGGCCGGCGACCAGCGCCGCCACCCGGTTGTTCACGGCGCCCCAGTCGGACACGACGACGCCGTCGAAACCCCACTCGTCGCGAAGCACGCTCGTGAGCAGCCACGGGTCCTCGCTCGCGTAGACGCCGTTGATGCGGTTGTACGAGCACATGACCGTCCAGGGGGCGGCGTGCTGCACGACGTGCTGGAAGCCGCGCAAGTAGATCTCGCGCAACGGGCGCTCGTCGACGTCGGCGCTCACGCGCATCCGATCGGTCTCCTGGTTGTTGGCGGCGAAGTGCTTGAGCGAGGCCCCGACACCCTTCGACTGCAGACCGTCGACCAGTGCCGCGCCGAGCCGTCCGCTCAGGATGGGGTCCTCCGACAGGTACTCGAAGTTGCGGCCGCACAACGGCGTGCGCTTGATATTGATCCCCGGGCCGAGCAGCACACCGACCTTCTCCGTCTGCGCCTCTTCGCCGAGCGCCTGGCCGACGCGTTCGAGCAGGTCGGCGTCCCACGACGAGCCGAGGGCGACTGCCGGCGGAAAGCAGGTGGCCGGAACGCTGTCGCCGATCCCGAGATGGTCGCCGCCCTCCCGCTGCTTGCGCACGCCGTGCGGGCCATCGGTGAGGTAGATCGACGGGATGCCGACCCGGTCGACCCCCTCCGATTCCCAGAAACTCTTGCCGCTGGTGAGTGCAGCCTTCTCTTCGGTGGTGAGCGCTGACGCGCGGGGCAGGCGGTCGACCATGATTCTCCTTCGATACGGTCCCGAATACGGGGATACCTTACAACACTCGGTTTTCGATTGACTGGGCGATTCTGAGCACGGTCAGAGCAGCCGGATCATCCGCTCCAGGTTCGAGACGTACTGGGCCGACGCCTGGTAGTTCGGATGCGTCGCGATCTGCACGAGATACTCCGGCGGCCCGAACTCGTCGGCTCCTCCGTCGATTTCATTCGTGCGGTGACTGTGGTCGGGAAAGCCCAGATAGTCGGTTCGGCGCCAGAGGTTGTACCAGGCGACCGTGCCATCCGGCTGCGTGAGGAGACCCCGCAGTGTCGGGTCCTCGGCGTCGGTGGCCACGCGCGCCCGGGCTGCAACGGCGTCATCCGGCTCGCGATGGTCCTCGACCACCTGGCGGAACCACGGATCGGCCCGCCACAGCGACGGGCCCGTCTGGGGCCGGGTGCCGAGCGGGCCGGGCCCGAAGAGCTCGGGCCAGAAGCGCCCGAAGTACACGCGCAGCTGGGTGCCGTACGTGAGAAGTCCCACGTTCCTGATGGCGACCCTCGTGTCCGGCTGAAGGGTGAACAGGCATGCGACGGCCAGCACGGCACCCAGACTGTGCGCGCTCAGGACGACCTTGCGCCCGTTCTGAGCGTCGAGCCCGTCCGGACCGAGCCAGTTGAGCATCCGCTGCCGCAGTTCCGGAACGACGCGCTCTGCATAGCAGGGAGGGCCGAACGGGTGTCCGGCTCGCGGAAGAAAGCAGATCAGGTCCCACATCACGCCGAGCGGACGTTCCTTCTTCGTGAGCGCATTCGTCGCGACCGCCACGATGGCGAAGACCGCGATGCCGCCGAGCACGCTCACGACGAGAGCCTGGTAGTTGCGCCAGAGCTCCACATCGATGTGCACCGTGAGCGCGAAGACGAATCCGACGGCAAGCAGAATCGCGAGGAAGCCGAGGATGGGCTCCCCCCGGTGGAACATGGCCGCGAATCGCCGCGCGCGCAGCATCTTCATCGAGAGCTTGCTCGCGTCGCTGACGAACGGGACGCGCCCGTCCTTGTACTCGCTGAGAGGGTAGCGCAACGGTCGCCCACCGCCGGTCTCCGGCGTCGTCAGCTGCGGCACCCGGATCATCCGGAGGAACACGACCACAGCGACCAGCAACAGCAGGAGCAGGGCGAGCACCGGGATGATCACGCCGAAATCACGGAAGGCCGGCGGTGGCGTGAGCTTGCCGAACGAGGCCGCTGCCGCCTCCCCGGACGCCGCGGCGCCGGTCTCGAGCCAGGTCTCCACACCGAGCACCAGCAGGGTCGAGAGGATCATCGCCCCGCCGAGCGACAGCAGCATCAGCACACCGGGACCGGTACCGCGCCAGCCCTGGTAACGGTAGGTCTCGCGCCGCACGATCGGCACGAAGACGATCAGCAGCAGCAGAGCGAGGGTGGCAGCGCCGGCGATCGAGAGCCCGGTGATCCACAGGATGCTGTTCTGCCGCTGCGTCACGGCCACCAGCAGGGACAGCCCAGCGACGACGACGAGCACGATCGACAGCCCGCGCGGGATGCGACGGCGCCAGCCGAGCGCGGACAAGGCGATCGCGAGCATCGCACCGAGCAGGATGGACGGAGCAGCGACCAGCCCGAGGAACTGCCGTTCGCCGGTGGCCTCATGGTAGTCGCCCGCTCCGGCCACCACGAAGGCGGTGAAGCCGAACACCACGACGGCGACGAAGAGCGTCCAGCCGGCGAACTGTTCCCGGATGTGCTGCTTCCGCCGCACCTGGAGCTCTCGCGACTCGTCGTCGTCACCTGTGGGCACGGTATCGGCGGCCGCCGCGATGCGGATGACGACGACCACGAGCCCAGCAGCGGCCGCGAGCATCCCGAGTGCGGGAAGGAGGCTGGAGCCGAGCGGCCCCGAGGCCAGATCGACGCATCCGTTGGCCGGAGTGAAGAAGCTGTCGAGATCGCCGCAGCCGGGCGTTCCCGCGAACACGCGATCCCAGCCGATGAGCAGGGCGGTGAGCAGGAACGCGGCCGCGAGGTGCAGCCACTCGGTGGGCGCGCCCACCCGGGCCTGGTCCCAGAACCCATCGGCCGCCAACGGGCGGCGGCGGCTGCCACCGTGCTCCCGCATCGCCTTGACGGTCTGGAAGATGCCGGCCTCGTACCGCATCCGCGCATGGTGCGAGACGAGGAAGAGGACGACGACACCGACGATCGGGACCAGCGACAAGATCGCCAGACGCGGGCCGCGGTCGGGTGCCACCGACTCGAAGAACGCGGTCAGCCCCGTCGGCAGGGCGGGGCACGGCTTTCCGCCGAGGCACTGCGAGCCGACCAGGTCGAGGCTCACCGACGCGAGAGCGCAGACGTAGAGCAGTGTCAGCCCCAGGGCGAACACCCGCAACGAGGATGCTCCGCGGCCCGCCCGCCACTCGTTGCTGCCCTTCTGCACCGGCACCTCGCGCGCCCAATACGCCGTGTTCGCGAGCCCGAACGGCAGGAGCAGCAGCCACGCGACCTGCACGAAGAACTGGCCGATCACGAAGAGGGCCCCTCCGTCGGAGCGTGCCATCGCGCCCCACGAGTACGCCTCGCGGCGGACGCCCGGCGGCGGGGTCGCCGGATCGGCCGGGTCGCCCGGTTCCGCGGTCGAGACCCAGAACCCGCCCTCGTCGTCACCCTGGTCGAGCTTCAGCTCGGCCGCCGGAACCCCGAGCATCTCGGACGGCGGCGTGTTCTTGATGCCGTGGATGCGCAACTCCAGAATCCGCGGCTCCTCGTTCTCCGAGTTCGCCATGAGGCCGCACACTACTCCGCGTGAGCATTCCTCGCCTACCGTGCTGTCCCTGTTGAGGGCGCGGGACTGCACGGACGTGCATCGAGACCGTCTAGCCCGACCGCATCCCGGGGCGTAGAGTCGCCTCACGCCCGACGGTGAGCGCGATCCGCGGCCCGTCGATGGAGAAGCCAGAAGGAGCCAGGATGAGCTACGAAGAGCAGGCCGGCGACGAGCGCGACCGGAACGGCGTCGACCCCGGCGGCGTCGAGCGCGAAAACCTCGAGGGCACGTACACCGAATCGGACGACGAAGGTCCCGAGGTGCGTACCGTGCACGGCCAGTACACCGAATCAGCTGAGTTCCCCGGCCCCGAATCGGAGACCGAGGGCAGCTACATCGACACGGACGAGACCCAGGAGGTCTCGACCGAAGAAGAGCAGGGCGACTACACCGAGCGCGACCGCCCGTAGCATCGCCGGCCGGCGCCGGTCAGCGGAACTGCTTGGCCTGCTTCTGCACGGCCTTTCGCGCCTTCAGAGCCTCGTTGTAGGCGTCTTTGCGTGCCTTTTTCACCGTCGGGTCGTTCCAGAACGAGGTGACGGCATTCTTCATCTGCTCATACCTCTCCCGGCCGGCGCGGGTGCCCAGAACGTACGCCGTGAGGGCGATCAGGATGATGAAGATGGTCTTGGGACGCATGTGGTCTCCTCCGGTTTCTCTCCAGCGACGGTAATCCTCACGAACCGCTCTGTGAACCCCGTCGCCCGAAGACGAGCTGCAGCCATAGTCTGCCGGTCCGCCGTCGGACCGGGGTTCTCGGGCGCGCCGCGGACTACAAGGCGCCGAGCGCGCTCACGAACTCGTCGATCGTGACGACCTGCGCCTGGCGCGGAAAGACCTTCTCGGTGAGCACGCGATGCACCTCGTCGTCGCGGTCGAAGCAGCCGTCCTCGAGCACGACGAGGCGGAAATCGCGGTCGGACGCATCCCGGACCGTCGACAGCACGACGCCGCTGGTCGCGATTCCGGCGAGAACGAGGGTGTCGACGCCGCGGGCGACCAGCTGCTCGCGCAGATCGGTGGTGCTGAAGGCGCCGACGCGGGACTTGCGAACGACGATCTCGCCCGCCGCAGGCGCGATGCGCGCGTCGATCTGCGTAGCGGGCTGCGTGTCGTCGAGGCGACCGGATGCGGCGGCCGCGGCGAAGTTGGGGTTGGTCGCCGGCGCTTTGGCCGCGTCCTCGGCCGTGAGCGCGACACGCACGTAGCCGACGGTGAGGCCGGCGCTTCGGGCGGACTCCCTGGCCCGGCGCAGTCCGGCTAGAAAGGCGTCGGAATCGGGATGCGACTCGACGATGCCGGCCTGGAGGTCCATCAGGAGGAGGGCGGTGGTGGCGGGGTTCAGTTGCAGATCGTTCACATACGTAAACTAATCCGCTTTCGCGGGTGTTTGCTGAGTGTGCGGGGCAGCCCTAAAGGCCGAGCGACTTCTTGATGAGGGCTTCGGCGTCGTCGGTGGCCGCGGATTCGCTGGCCTCCTGGTTGGCCTCGGTGATCGCCTTGATGACCTCGTCGCGCTGGATGCGCACTCCGCGGGGGGCGTCGATCCCGATGCGGATGCCGTCGCCGCGGGAGTCCAGGATCGTCACGACGATGTCGTCGCCGATGAGCACGCGCTCCCCGACCTTCCGCGTCAATACCAGCATCTGCTCAGCCTATCCCGGCCGGTGTTCCATCGACCCAACCGATCGGCAAGCCGAGTTCGCGCACCGAATCGGGAGTGGCGGTGAGGGCTGCGTTGGTCACCGTCAGGCCGTCCGCCCCGAGGATCGCGTCGACGGCCTTGACCCACGCGGCCGTGTCGTCCACCTTGCGGGAGGCGTCGACGGCCAGCCACACCTGGTCGGGCTCGATTCCGGCGAGGCTCTCGGCCAGCTCGGGGATCTCGGATGCGCCCCGCGCGATCCCGAACGCGGCCACGATCGTGCGCTCCCGCCGCACCCCGTCGGCGCGGGCCCGCAGCGCTCCGCGCCGGTCGTCGACGCGCGGGGCGGCCGCTCGCGCGCATCCACCCGGCCGCACCTCGGCGTCACCGATCGCCTCGGCGAGCATCCGGGCGGCCGCGACCGCGTCGGCGCCCAGCCCGACCACCAGCGTGAGGTCTCCGCGGCCGCGCAGGAGCGCGGGCGCCCGGGGCGGTCGCTGCACCGCCGGCAGGATGAGGGGGCGCAACACGTCGTCCCGGAAATCCTGGTGCGGCGTGTTGCGACCCCCCTCCTGCGGATCGCGATTGCCCGGGAGTGCCTCCGCCTCCGGCCCCGTGTTCGGTCCGGCCTCCGCCTCCGGCACGCTCGAGGGCACGAGGGCTTCGGCCTCCCCGACCGTGCGCACGAGGTCGTCGAGGATCGCCTGGAACGCGAGGCTGCTGGTCGACACGGCAGGCAGCACCGCCTCGGCGGACGCGTCAGCGCCGGGGGCGCCGTCCGGGTCCACTCCGCGCGCGACCCCGAACCACTCAGGCCGCGATCGGTTCCGCAACCCGCACCACCCCGACGGTCTCGATCGCGGTCTGCACGGCGGTGACCTCCTGGTACGAGAGTACGGCGAGCCCGTTCAGCTGCCCCGCGACCAATCGACGCACGGCCGGACGCAACGCGGGCGCACAGACCAGTACCGCACTGACGCCCGCTTCGTCCAGGGTCGCGGCCGTCTGCCTCAGGGAACTCAGCACGGCCTCCAGGCGGTTGGGGTCGATCACGATCTGGGTGCCGGATTCCGACGGGCGCAGGCCCTCGAGCATCCCCTGCTCCAGCCCGGGGTCGATCATGATGACCCGCAGCGTCTCACCGTCGAGGTGCGGGGCCACGATCGCCGGGCCGAGGGATGCACGGGCCGCCTCGATGAGGCCCTCCGGGTCGTTCGACACCTTCGCGCGCAGGGCGAGGGCCTCCAGGATGCGCGGCAGGTCGTTGATCGCGACCTGCTCGACGAGCATCCCCTGCAATACGCGTTGCACCTCGGCGAGAGTGAGCAGATTCGGGATGAGTTCGTCCACCGCGGACGGGTTCACCTGCTTGACGCCCTCGGTGAGCTGGCGCACGTCCTCGCGGGTCAGCAGTCGCGCCGCGTTCGACGTGATGATCGACGACAGGTGCGTGATCAGCACCGAGACCCGGTCGATCACCGTCGCACCGTTGAGCTCGGCGCTGTGCCGCATCTCGCTCGGGATCCACTTGGCTTCCAGCCCGAACACCGGCTCGACGGTCGGTGTCCCGGGGAGACCGTCGAGCATGTCGCCGAGTGCGAGCACCCGGCCCGACGGCGCCTGACCTCGGCCTGCCTCGATACCCGCGATCTTGATCACATAGGTCGACGGCGGCAGGTCTGCGCTGTCGCGTGTGCGCACCGGCGGAACGATGATGCCCAGATCGAGGGCGATCTTTCGGCGCAGGGCGCGCACCCGGGCGAGCAGGTCGTCCGACGACCCGCTCACGATGTCGACCAGGTCGGGCGAGAGGGTGATCTCGAGCGCGTGGACGCGCATCTGCTCGAGCAGATCGTCGGAGCTGTCGGCTCGGCCGGCGTTCGCGACCGCGTTCTTCGCCGCTGCCGCTTTGGCTGCCGCGGCCTGGGACGTCTTCAGCCTCTGGGCACCCAGGATGAGCACCGCCCCGACGATGACGAACGGGATCGGCGGCATCCCGGGGATGAGCGCCAGGACGATGGCCGCGCATCCGGCGATCGTGAGGGCATTGCGCGATTGGCTCAGCTGCCCGCTCGCCGTGGTTCCGATGTCGCTCTCGGCGTTGGAGCGCGTGACGATCATGCCGGTCGAGACGGCCATGAGCAGCGCCGGGATCTGCGTGACGAGCCCGTCGCCGATGGTCAGCAGGGTGTAGTGGTCGACCGCGTCCCCGATCTCCATTCCGCGCTGGATCATGCCGATCGCGATGCCGCCGACCACGTTGATGACGATGATGAGGATGCCCGCGATCGCATCCCCCTTCACGAACTTGGAGGCGCCGTCCATCGCGCCGTAGAAGTCCGCTTCCGCCGACACCTCCGCCCGCCGTGCGCGCGCCTGGTCCTCGGTGATGAGCCCGGCGTTGAGGTCGGCGTCGATCGCCATCTGCTTGCCCGGCATGGCGTCGAGGGTGAAGCGGGCACCCACCTCCGCCACGCGTTCCGCACCCTTGGTCACGACGATGAACTGGATGACGACCAGGATGAGGAACACCACCGCCCCGATGATGATCGAGCCGCCGACGGCCACGTGCCCGAAGGCCTGGATGACCTGACCCGCATAGCCGTCGCCCAGCACGAGACGGGTCGACGCAACGTTGAGACCGAGACGGAACAGGGTCGCCACGAGCAGCAGCGACGGAAACACGGAGAAGTCGAGCGGCTTCTTGACGAACATCGTGGTGAGCAGGATCACGAGCGCCAGCATGATGTTGACGATGATGAGGGCGTCGAGCACCCAGGCCGGCACCGGCACGACGAGCAGCATGATGATGCCGACGACCCCGATCGGCACGGTGACTTTGGCGGTGGTCGATTTCATCGCGTACCTCCTGCGAGAGCGGGCGAACTGAGGCCGGCGGCGGTCGGCGCCGGAGCGGGGGCCGTCGTGGCCGCCGCGGGTGTGGTCATGGTGTGGAAGCCGTGGGCGGAGCCGCGAGCCTTCAGCGCCATGACGAAGGCGAGCACACGCGCGACGGAGTTGTAGAGCTCGACGGGGATCTCGTCGCCCAACTGGCAACTGCTGTGCAGTGCGCGGGCGAGCGGGATATCCTTCACGATCGGCACGCGTTCCTCCTCGGCCTTCTCACGGATGCGCAGAGCGATGTTGCCCGCCCCCTTCGCCACCACGCGCGGCGCAGATCTGCCCGGTTCGTACTTGATCGCGATCGCGATGTGCGTGGGGTTGACCAGCACGACATCCGAACCCCCGATCGCGCCGATCATGCGGTTGCGGCTCATGGCGAGCTGCCGCGACCGCCGCTGGGACTTCACGAGCGGATCGCCGTCGGAGTTCTTGTTCTCGTCGCGGATCTCGCGTTTGGTCATTCGGGTCTGCTTGCGGTTGCGCCGCATGACAACGAGCACGTCGAGCCCCGCGAGCACGAGGCCGGCGCCGACGGCGGCCTGCAGCAGTCCGGTGGCACCGCTCGTCACGGCGGCCAGCAGCGAGCTGAGCGACAGGCTCCCCGCCATGAGCAGCACCGGCATCAGGCCCTGGATGACGAGGTAGAGGCCGATCGCCACGACGCTGGACTTCAGGAGCGTCTTGGCCCCCTCCCACAGTGCCCGGAACCCGAACACCCTCCCGGCCCCCTGCACGAGGTTGAACTGCTCGTACTTGCCCTCGAACTTCTTGAAGTGGATGCCGCCCTGCACGGCCGCGCCCGCGATCACGGCGAGCGCGGTCACCACGAGCAGCGGACCGATCGTGGCGAGGATGCTGGCGAGTCCGTCGCCGAGCATCTCCAGCGCTGCGGCCGGGTCGGGGTTCTCGATGATCGTCTTGATCGAGAACACCTGCTCGACACCGGCTTTGCTGCCGAGGTCGATCGTGAAGGGGAGCATGATCGCGGCGGCCCCGACACCGATCCACGCGGTGAGGTCCGTCGACTTGCCGAGGCGGCCCTTGGAGCGGGCCTCCTTCATCCGCTTCTCGGTCGCCTGCTCGGTGCGCTCCTGTGCGTCGCTCATCCGCCCACCCCCATGATGGTCTTGACCGCGGTGTTCGTGAGGCCGTCGACGACGCCGGGGAGGGCGACGAACACGATGGCGGCGAGCACGACGGTGAGCATGATCTTCAGCGGGAAACCGAGCGAGAACGCATTGAGCGCGGGCGCGACGCGGGTGAGCAGACCGAGTCCGACATCCGCGAGGAAGAGCACCACAATGAGCGGCCCGGCGATCTGCACCGACGAGAGGAACATCTGCGTGACGCCGTTGACCATCTCTTTCACCGGATCGGCGAGGTCGATGCCGGCGGCGAGTGGGATCGCGTCGTACGAGCGCACAAGGCCGCCGATGATCAGCTGATAGCCACCGGATGCGAAGAGCAGCGCGAGGGCGGTCATCTGGAACATCCGGGTGAACTGAGCGCCGTTGATCATCGACTGCGGATCGAACGCCTGCGCCAGCTGAAAGCCGCCGAAGAGGTCGACCAGGCTGCCCGCCGACTGGATCGCCGCGAACACGAGGAACACCAGGAACCCGAGCGTCGCCCCCACGGCGAGCTCCTTCAGCAGGTCGAGGAAGAACACCCCGATGTCACCCGACTGGTAGCCGACCGAGACGCGGGGCGCGACGGCGACACCGAGCCCGATCGCGAGCATCCCTTTGATCTGCAGCGGGATGCCGTTGTACGAGAACGGCGGAGCGATCACGATGAACGCGACCATGCGCAGCGACGCCAGCGCGATCGCCTCGATCGAGGCCAGGTCGATGGGGATGTTCATCAGCTGCTGCCGAGGAGGATCGGGATCTGCTCGAAGAGCACGTGCGTGAACGTGATCATCTCGGAGATCATCCAGTGACCGCAGATCAGCATCGCCACTCCGACCGCTGCCGCCTTGGGCACGAACGAAAGTGTGACCTCCTGGATCTGGGTGATCGACTGCACCAGGGAGATCGCGAAGCCGACGACCAGGGCCGTGACGACGATGGGCGCGGCCAGCTTCGCCGTGATCAAGAGTCCCTGCATCGCGATGTCGAGAACAGCGTTGGTGTTCATCAGCCGCTCCGATAGCTCGTGATCAGGGACGTGATGATGAGACCCCACCCGTCGACCAGGATGAACAGCAGGATCTTGAACGGCAGCGAGATCATGACGGGCGGAAGCATCATCATGCCCATCGACATCAGGGCCGCAGAGACCACCATGTCGATCACGAGGAACGGCACGAAGATCACGAAACCGATGATGAACGCGGCCCGCAGCTCCGAGATCATGAACGCGGGGACGAGCGTCAGCATCGGTACGACAGCCGGGCTCGCCGGGTTGGCCTGCCCGGCAGCACGCGTCATCAGCGCGATGTCCTCCTCCCGCACGTGCTTGAGCATGAACCCGCGCAGGGGCATCTCGGCCGCGTGCACCGCAGCGGTGAAGTCGATGTGACCGTCGAGGTACGGCTGCACCGCGTGGTTGTTGATGTCGACGAGCACCGGGCTCATGATGAACAGGCTGAGGAACAGGGCGAGGCCGGCGAGCACCTGGTTCGGCGGGATGGACGGGAGCGCGAGCGCGTTACGCGTCAGGGCGAGCACCACGAAGATCTTCGTGAACGACGACATCATCAGCAACAGCGCGGGCGCCACCGAGAGGAGCGTGATCCCGAGGAGGGTGAGGATCGCCGCCGACGGCGTTCCGTTCGGGCCGTTGATGTCGATGGTGAGTCCGCCGGTTCCACCGCCGCCGGGGCCAGCGGGGCCGGTCGGCGTGGGGACGGGCTCGGGGACCATCGGCAGCTGCGCGGCGTGCACGACGTTGGACGAGACGAGCACCAGAGCGATGGCGGCGATCACTCCGAGGAGGATCGCGACTGCGAAACGCGGGGAGCGGATGAGACGGCCGGCCTGGGCCGTCACCGCGCTGGCCCTCACCGCTTCGGCCGCACCGCCGAGCTCGCCTGTCTCCACGTTGCCGGTGACAGGATCGAGCCCTTGAGGGCCTCGTCGAAAACGGATGCGCGTTGCTGCGCATTCAGATATTCGGCATCCTGCCTAGGTTGTTCACCCTTCGACGCATCCTGCGTCCGGGCATCCTTCTCACTGGGTTCGATCGGTTTCGCGAACGTCTTTCGCACCGGGTTCAGCTGGGTGACCTCTGCTTCGAGGTCGATGGGACGGTCCCCCGAGTGCAGCACGTTGACCGCGCGCTCGGTCACGCCGAGGACGAAACGGGTGCCGTCCACGTCCACGACGACCACCGACGCCTTCGAGCCGACGCCCTGCCGGCCCACCACGGTCACCGCGTTCCCGCGGCGCGCACGGCCGCTCTTGCCCTTGGTCAGACGGCGCTGCACATACCAGAGCAGCGCGACGATGACCCCGAGTACGACGAGTACCCGAAGGGCGATGAAAACGGTGTCCACGGCTCGGATCAGTCCAGATCTTCTGCTGCGTCGAGGATCTTGGTGATGCGCACCGCGTAGTCCTGGTCGACGACCACGATCTCGCCGTGGGCGATCAGGCGGCCGTTGAGCAGCACGTCCGCGGGCGATCCGGCCGACCGGTCGAGCTCGATCACGGCACCGGGCTCCATCGCGAGCACCTCGCGCACGGGCATCCGGGTGCGGCCGATCTCGACCGTCAACGCCATCTCGACATTGCTGATGCGGCCGAGCTTGCCTGCGTACGATCCGACCGAGCGCGCATCGGCGGCACTCTGGCGGATGCGCACAGCGAACCAGCCCGCGATCCCCGTCGGTCCGGCCAGCTCGAAGACCACGGTCTCGCGGTCTTCGAAGAGGTCGGAGGCGTCTTCGACGCGAGCGTCGTCCAGCACGCCGGCACCGAACGTGTCGCTGGCGGCCTCGAGTGCCGGCTGGAGCACATCCTGAACCGCCACGACCGGCGAGGCCTCGGCGGCCTCGTCGACCAGCTCGGGCACATCCGGAAGCACCACGGCCAGATCGGCCGAGACGGCACCGACGAAGGTCGCGACAACGGCGTTCCCGGTGGCTCCGGCGAATCCGCCGGTGGTGTGCAGGCGCGGGGTGAGGGACGTGCCGGTCGGCAGCACTCCGGTCAGCGCGCGCGCCGCGGCGAGCGCGAGGGTGGCCGTGTCGGTACGGGCGTCGGTGGTCATACTCATGTCAGTCCTCTGTTCTCACGATCACGCAGGCGAGACGCGAGCCGCTCGTACCGAGCGCCGCTTCGCCGACGGGGTGTCCGCCGACCGCGAGGTCGAACGGGCGGTGCTGCGGATGCGGGATCGGCAGCAGGTCGCCCACCGCCAGTCCCAGCACGACACTGGGCCGAACCCGTGCCGGCGCCAGCCGCAGGGAGACCTCGACCGGCACGTGCGCCAGCTGCGCGTCGATCAGTTCGCGCGCGTTCTCGGTGCTGCTGGTGGGGTTGGTCTCGCCGAGCTGCGGAAGCAGCACGGATGCCGGAAGGGCGAGCGTCGCCGTGGTGGCGTTCTCGCCGACGCGCAGGTTGAAGCCGGCGACGATCATCAGCTCGGCGGTGGCCGCGGCCTGGGCGAACTGCGAGTTGTACTGGATCGCGTCGACCGCGATGGGAGTGACCAGCAGCGAGCCGAGCGAGTAGCGCAGATCCTCGAGCGCGTCGTCCATCAGGCGCCGCACGAGGGCGTGCTCGATCTGCGTGAACGTGCGCTCCTCGGTCGTCGGCGTCCCCTGTCCACCGAGCATCGCGTTCACCCAGGAGAGCGCGGCCGTCGTCGGAAACTGGATGACACCCTTCGGCGCGACACCGTCGAGTTCGCACAGGACCATCGAGGTCGTGGGCGGCAGGGACGCCGCGTACTCGTCGTAGGTCTGCATCGCGACGGCTTCGCAGGTCACCTGGCTGAGCACGCGCACCTTGGCGGTGAGCTGGGTGGCCCACTGCCTGGCGAACGTCTCGAATGCGAGCTCGAGCACGCGGGAGTGCTCGCGGGCCAGTGTCGTCGGCCGGCGGAAGTCGTACACCAGTGCCGCGAGAGCGTTGGAGTCGGCTTGCAGGATGGTCACGGACGCGACTATCGGCCGCCGCCCCCTTCCCGTTAGGCGTTCGAGTCCAACGCGATCGAGGAATGTGCGCAGACTTACGGGGAAGAGGGTGCAGCCGATAGTGCTCCTGTGACGGCTCACCCGGAGCCGAGACCAGGATTCGCGCCATGATCGTCGTCACAAGGCTGAACGAGAGCCAGTTTGCGGTCAACCCTGACCTCATCGAGCGCATCCATGCCAGCCCGGACACCACCCTCGTGATGGTCGACGGAGCGAAATTCATCGTCACCGAGAGCATGGCAGAGGTGATCGAGAAGATCGCCGCCTACCGGGCCCGAGTGATCGCGCTCGCCCACGACCTTCCGATGGCCGGCCCGACCCGCCCGAACGGATCACCCCAGCTGGGCCTCGTGCCGCCGGCCGAGTCGGACGACGACACATACGGGAACGGCGACCCCGGGGAGACCGCGCAGCCGCGCACCGACCCGATCCGGGCCGTTCCGCTCCGAGCAAGGAAGAAATAGATGGATCCCGCAACGATAATCGGCATCCTCCTCGCGTTCGGATCCGTCTTCGCGATGGTGTCGCTGGAGGGTGCGCACCTGAGCTCCCTGCTGCTGCCGGCACCGATGATCCTGGTGTTCGGTGCGACCATCGCCGTCGGTATCGCCAGCGGAACGCTGAAGGACTTCTTCGTCGCCATCAAAGCGCTTCCGGGCGCGTTCCGCGGCAAGGTGCAGCCCCCCGAGCAGGTCATCGAGCAGGTCGTCGGCCTGGCGGAGAAGGCGCGGTCCAGCGGACTGCTCGCGATGGAGCAGGAGGCCGACGCGGTCGACGACCCGTTCCTCAAGCGCGCCCTCCAGAACATCGCCGACGGCACCGATGGGGATGAACTCCGCGTGCTGCTCGAGGACGAGATCGCCACCCGCTCCAAGAGCGACCGCGTCGCCGCCAAGTTCTTCTCGAGCATGGGCGGATACGCGCCCACCATCGGCATCATCGGAACCGTCGTCTCGCTCACCCACGTGCTCGAGAACCTGGCGGAGCCGGCCGAGCTCGGACCGATGATCGCGAGCGCCTTCGTGGCAACCCTCTGGGGTCTGCTGTCGGCCAACTTCCTGTGGCTGCCGATCGGCTCGCGTCTGCGCCGGCTGGCCGACCTCGAGATCGAGCGGATGACGCTGCTGATGGAGGGCGTGCTCGCCGTGCAGGCGGGAAGCCAGCCGCGCCTCCTCGGCGAACGGCTCCGGGCGATGATCCCGGCCGGCACCGCTGCCAAGAACGAGAAGGCGAAGGCCGACAAGGGCAAGGACGCCAAGCTCAAGGAAGCCGCCTAGCGATGAACGCCCGACGGCGCCGCCGGCATGAGCCGGACGAGGAGCACGAGAACGACGAGCGCTGGATGGCCTCGTACATGGACATGGTCACTGTGCTCATGTGCATGTTCATCGTGCTCTTCGCGATGTCGACCGTCGACCAGAAGAAGTTCGCCGAGCTGAAGGATTCGCTCGCCACAGGGTTCGGGCAGGTCAAGTCGGAGAAGATCGACACCGCTAGCGGCGTGATCGTCCCGCCGGCGCAGGTCGACGACACGGGCAAGAACACGGATCTGTCTCTCGCTCAGATCGAGGCGGACAACCTGAAGGAGCTGCGGGACCGCATCCTCGCCGCTCTGGGGAAAGACGGTCTGCAGGATGCGGTGACGATGAAGATCGACGAGCGCGGCCTGACCATCGGCCTCGTGGGCAACGAGACGTTCTTCGCATCGAACCGCGCGGAGCTGAGTGCGGCGGCGACCGTGGTGCTCAGCGACATCGGGCCCATCCTCGCCCCCACCCCGTACCAGGTGTCGGTGGAGGGCCACGCCGACTTCCGCCAGCCGGGCGCACCGTATCCGACCAACTGGGAGCTCTCCGCCGGTCGCGCCACGAGCGTGCTGCGCCACCTGGTCGAGGTCGACACCTTTCCGCAGGAGCGGATCGCCGCGGTCAGCTACGGGTCCGCGAGGCCCCTGGCCACTGCCACCGGCTCCTCCGACCAGGAGCTCGCGGCCAACCGGCGGGTGGATGTCGTGGTGCTGTCGAACCAGCCCGACAAGGTTCGCGCGCTCATCCCCCAGGCCCTCGCGACCCCCGCTCCGGCCGGGACGGCCTCGGGCTAGGCCAGCCGCGCCGGGCGTTGCCGCACCGGCGCGAGCCACCCTGCGACGACGACGGCGGTGATCGAGCCCGCGGCCATGATCGCGGCCAGCACGACGATCTGGAAGCGTCCCGCCTCGAGGGGGGAGACGCCGCCGAAGATCGCGCCGACGAACGCGCCCGGCAAGGTCACCAGACCGGTCGTCTTCGTCTGGTCGACCGATGGGATGAGGGCGCCGTAGATCGCGCTCCGCGTCAGCTCGAGTGTCGACATCCGCGGCGTCGCGCCCAGCGCCAGCCATCCCTCCACCTCATCCCAGTGGTCGTTGACCGCTTCGGTGAACCGGCGGCCTGCGAGTGTCGCGATGCTCATCGAGTTGCCGATGACGATGCCGCCGATGGCCAGCACGTACCGCGGGGAGAACTCGATCGCCCCGCTGACGAAGACGATCGTGAGCGTCACAGCGATTCCCAGGGCCATCGCCGACCCCATCATCAGAGCGTGATCGCGCGACCAGCCGACCCGATGGGTCGCGGTGCCGGCAGCCACGCCGAACATCACGACGAGGGCGAGCGCGACCCAGACCGGGCTCGTGATCACGCCGGAGAGGATGAGGCTGATCGCGGCGAGCTGCAGGGCTCCCCGCAGGATGGCCAGGAGCGGCGCCCAGCGGTGCGGCACCCGGTAGGCCGCGAGGACGACGGTCGACAGCGCTGCGAGGAGCAGCACGCCGATGATCGTCGGGCCAAGTTCGCTGAGGATCGGCATACGCCGAGCCTATTCGCGCGGCGATGGTGACAGGATCGACTGTGTGACGACCGACCCGCAGCCGACAGAATCCGTCCGCATCCGCCTCATCGGAGGCCCGACCGCGGTGATCGAGGTGGGCGGCCTGCGCGTCCTGACCGACCCCACCTTCGATGCGCCGGGCGAGTATCCCAGCGGCCCGCGCGTGCTGGTCAAGAACGTCGGGCCGGCCGCGACCCCCGGCGAGCTGGGCCCGGTGGATGTCGTGCTGCTGTCGCACGACCAGCATCCGGACAACCTGGATCATGCCGGGCGCGCCCTGCTGCCGACGGTGCCGTTGGTGGTCTCGACCACCGCAGCGGCCGAACGCCTGGGCGCGACGACGGTCGGTCTCGAGCCGTGGCACCACCTGGACGTCGATCGGCCCGACGGCTCCCGGATGCGCATCTCGGTGGTTCCTGCGCAGCACGGTCCCGACGGCGCCGACGCCTCGTCCGGCCCGGTGGTCGGGTTCGTGCTCTCGGGCGAGGGCCTCCCCACGATCTACGTCAGCGGGGACAACGCCTCCCTGCGCGTCGTCGAAGAGGTGGAGCTGAACGCGGGGCCGATCGATCTCGCGCTCCTGTTCGCCGGTGCCGCGCGCACCGCCCGGCTCGATGCGTACCTCACGCTCACCAGCAGACTTGCCGCGCGCGCGACGACGATCCTCGACGCGCGGGCGGTCGTTCCCGTTCACACCGAGGGCTGGGCGCACTTCACGCAGGGACCGCAGACGCTCGCCGAGGCCTTCGAGCGGGAAGGCGTCGGCGAGCGTCTGGTACTTCTGCAGCCGGGCGAGAGCGCGACTCTCTAGCGCCTCCCGAACCCGATTTGCCGGTTCGGCGTGATGAAAGCGGCACTGCGTTGTCTTACCTAGGGGGGGTAGGTCCTGCGCGAGAGGAAGCGACAATGCCGGTTCCGCCCACGAAACGCGAGGCCCCGCGGGTGCTCTTGAAAGACTTGGTGCTGGTCCGGCTTCGGGATGCGATCCTCGGCGGCCACCTCCGCCCAGGCGAGCGGCTCGACGACGGTGAGCTTCAAGACTGGCTCGGGGTGTCCCGCACACCCCTCCGCCACGCGATTGACCAGTTGGGCCTCACCGGATTGATCGAGCTTCACCCGCAGCGATTCACGAGAGTCACCACGCAGACAGCCGCGGAAGCCCCCGATGCGGCCATCGCCATGGAGGCGATCCTCTGTGGCGTCATCTCCACGGCCGGCCCGGTTTCGCGGGCGAGCAGGACGTTCGCGCATCTGAGATCCGCCGACGGCGCGCTCTCAGGAGGCGCCGGCGCGCAGACGTTCTGGATTCACTTCCTGAACGGCTTCATAGCCCTCGGACAGGAGACGGGGAACCCGTTCATGACGGCGGTCCTCGAGACGTTCGGGCCCACCCTCGTGTTCAAACTGGGCGCGCTCCCGGCTCCGGCCGACGATGAGGCGACCAGGGCATCCCTCGGACGCCTCGTCGCTGCGCTGCAGCGCAACGATCTCGCCGACACGCAGAAGTCGACGAGACAGCTGCTCGTCGACTTCGGCATGTCCGAGTCCGCCGCCTAACGAAGGGCCGGCGTCGCCTCCAGCTCGACCTCGACCTCGCTTTCGGCGAACGGGGACTCGGCGGTGGTGATGACGTCCTCGGCCTTGCGGGGCACCCGGACCAGAACGACCGAGAGCACCGTCACAGCAACGGCCCCCAGCGCCAGGATGCCTGCCGTCACGAATCCATCGGTGTAACCGGATTCGGCGGCCAGGCCGTCAGCACCGGTCGAGCCCGTGACCAGGGCGGTCATCACGGCCGCACCGATCGCCGACCCCACCGTGCGGAGGTTCGTGTTCATGCCGCTGGCGACACCTGTCTGCGTCGGCGGGACGCTCTGAACCACCACGCTGGAGATCGCCGCGTAGACCAAGCCGAGTCCGATGCCGAACACACCGGCCTCGAGAGAGACCTCGAGGAGCGTCGCGTGCCAGAGTCCGATCGCCACGCTCGACACCGCGATGATCGAGCTCGCGATGATCACCTGCGAGCGGAAGCCGACGAAGCGCGCGAGAGGGCCGCTGAGGAATCCGGTCACCGCCATCGTCACGAGCATCGGCAGCATCAGCATGCCTGACTCGGAGACGGATGCACCGAGCCCGAAACCGGTCGACGTCGGGATCTGGACGAACCGCGGGAAGAACGAGAACACTGCGAACATCGATGCCCCGATGAAGACGGCGGCCGCGTTCATCGCCCAGACGCCGGGGAGGCGCATCATCCGCATGTCCACGAGAGGCTGGCGCGAACGCAGTTCGACGACGATCCAACCCGCGAGGAGCAGTCCGGCGGCGATGAGCAGCCCGACCACGAGCGGCGATCCCCAGCCCCACTGGCTGCCGGTGCTGAGCGGGAGGAGCAGGGCGACGAGCCAGCCCGAGAGCAGGATGGCCGCCCACGGGTTCACGCCGCCCACCGCCCGTGTCTCCGACTCCGGGATGAACGCCCGGGCCAGCACGGCCGCGGTGAGCGTGAACACGACCGGCACCAGGAACAGGCCTCGCCAGCCGAGCACATCCGCCAGTGGACCGGCGAGAACCGTGCCGAGGCCGCTGCCGATGGCGATGACCGAAGCGAGTGCACCGATCGACGAGGGCAGGCGGTGCGGGGGGAAGGCGTCGCGTACGATGCCGAACGCGAGCGGGAACATCGCTCCGCCGACGCCTTGGATGACGCGGGCGCCGATGAGCACACCGATGTTCGGGGCCAGGGCGGCGATGATCGAACCGAGCGCCACTGCGAGCAGGGCCAGCACGAAGATGCGGCGTTTGCCGACCATGTCGCCCACCCGGCCGAGAAGGGGCGTCGCGACGGCCGCGGAGATCAGCCAGGCGGTCATGGTCCAGGTGGCCCCGGATGTGGTGGTGCCGAGATCGCGCTGGATCACGGGCAGCACGGGCACGACGAGCGATTGCAGGGTGGCGAATGAGCCCACACTGAGCGCCAGGATGGCGAACGTGCGGGTGGGATGGGATCGAGACATTGAGGGTCTTTCCGTTCTCGAGGGGTTTGCCGAGCAGATTTCGGCTATAATTGGAGGGAGGCTCCGATCGGAGGTGCCCTCCGGTTAATAGATTAGCGGAGGTACCCTCCGGTTTGCAAGTCTTTTCGTCAAAGGACCGCAGAATGACCACGACCGACCCCGACATCCAGCTCATCGCGCACCGCCCCCAGCGCGCCGACGCGCGCCGCAACTTCGACGCGCTGCTCGCCGCAGCACGTGAGGCCTTCGGGGCCGACGGCACCAGCGCATCCCTCGAAGACATCGCGCGCCGCGCCGGCGTCGGCATCGGCACGCTCTACCGCAACTTCCCGACCCGCGACGCCCTGATCGAGGCCGTCTACGTGGATGAGGTCGAATCCGTGGTGCGCGCCGCACGCGACGCCGAGTCCCTCGAACCGTGGCAGGCGCTCAACACCTGGCTGCTCCGTTTCGTCAGCTACATCGGCACCAAGCACGCCCTGCTCGACGGACTCAACAAGGACTCCCCCGTACTGCTCAGCTGCCGCACCGCCATCTACACCGGCGGCGCGCCCCTGCTCGACCGCGCGCAGCGCGCAGGCGTGGTACGGAACGACGTCGCGATCGACGATGTCGTGCGTATGGTCTCCGGCATCGCCGGGGTCGCCTTCGAAGACGACGCCCAGCGCACCAAGGTCGTCGAACTCGCGATCGACGGGCTCCGCGCCCGCGCGTAGCCCTCAGCCGGCGCTGGAGGCGCTGCCGGGCGACCGACGGACGTAGAGCGTTCCGGCCGTGACCGCGCGATAGGAACGGTCGATGATCTGCTCGAGCACGCCCAGGTCGATGTTGTCGAGGTTCGTGATGTAGAGACAGACGGCACCGGTGGTGTGTCTGCCGAGCCGGCTGAGAAGCTCGGCGTGGTCGCCCACGCCGTCGGGGAGGTAGATGGTGGTGGCGGCCTTTCGAGGCGCGAATCCGGCGGCTCCGGCGTCACCCTCCCGACCGCTGGGATACGAGTAGTGGTACTGGCCGAATCCGATGCTCGTTCCGTACCAGACCCGCGGGGGCTCACCTGTCACTGCGGCGAAGAGCGACATCAGGGTCTCTGCATCGCGGCGCCGGATGGGCGACGTCACCGTATCGAGAAGTCGCTGAACCTCGGCGTCGATGCTCATGAACCAAGTATGGGCGCGCATGCGCGATCTCGCGCCCTACCGCTCGCTGCCCGCAAGGGCGTTGAATGTCCCCCATGATCGATTGGGCACTCATCGCCGAACTCGGCACCGCCGTCGGGACCACTGTGCTCGCCATCGCGACGTTCACCTCCACCCGCTCGGCGAACCGTTCCGCGCGGCTGGCCGAGCGCGCCCTCCTGGAGGGGCTGCGGCCCATCCTGTTGTCCTCCAATTGGTCGGACGCACCCCAGAAGGTTCGCTTCGTCGAGGGCAAGTGGCTGACCGTGCACGGTGGACGCGCCGCGCTCGAGATCACGAAGGACGTGGTGTATCTGGTCTTGTCCGTGCGCAACGCGGGCACCGGTGTCGCGGTCCTGCACGGCTGGTACCTGCCCGAGAGCCCCACCGCACCGATCACGCCGGCCGACCAGTTCCACCGCCTCACCCGCGACATCTACGTGCCGAGCAATGATGCCGGATTCTGCCAGGTCGCCGTCCGGGACACCCAGTCGACCGCCTACCAGCGCGCCGTCGATGGCGCGCGGCGCGAGGGGTTCGCGGTCGACGTGCTCTACGGCGACGCGGAGGGATCGCAGCGCGTGGTCTCGCGCTTCTACGTCACTCGGGGTCCCGCCGACCGCCCCGGAGGCGACGACAGCGAATGGCTGCTGACGGTCTTCCGCCACTGGAACCTCGACCTGCCGAATCCCCGCACGTGACGGTCCCGTGGGCCTCGCGGAGCCGATCACGCGACGAGGGGTCGCAACGCGCCGTGTCGCGGTATCCGTGGACGGCGTGTTGCGACCCCTCGTCGCAGCGGATTAGCGCTTGAGGTTCGTCAGCTCCTGCAGCACCTCGTCGGAGGTGGTGATGATGCGGGCGTTCGCCTGGAAGCCGCGCTGGGCGACGATCAGGTTGGTGAACTCCTGCGACAGGTCGACGTTCGACATCTCGAGCGAGCCGGCCTGCAGGTTGCCGAGGCCGTCCTCGCCCGGGCCGCCGAGTTCTGCGTTGCCCGAGTTGACGGTGGCGAGGTACGTGGACCCGCCCGCCTTCTCCAGGCCGCCCGGGTTGACGAAGGTGGCCAGGGCGATCCGGCCGACCGACTGACGGTCTCCGTTGGAGAAGAGGCCGACGATCGTTCCGTCCTTGTCGAGGGTGAACGACTCGAGCGTGCCCGCCTTGCGGCCGTTCTGGTCCTTGAACGCGACCGTGGTGAGGTCCGCGAATCCGGTGACAGTGCTGAGGTCGACGGTCACGCCGCCCACCGCGAGCGTGCCGCCGGTGGTGAGCACGCCGTTGGTGAACGCGAGCGCGGTGGTGCCGTTGGCGGTGCCGTCGGTGCCGGCGACATCCCAGCCCCCGGCGGTGCGGGTGAAGGTCAGTGTGAGGTTGCGTTCGGCGCCGTTCGCGTCGTAGACCTTGATGTCGCGCACGAGCTGGTCACCGACGGCAGCGGTCGAGGGAAGGTTGCCCGAGACAGTGCCGCCGGTGGTGGCGGATGCGGGGGCGACGGCCTGCAGCGGGATGGTCACGTCGCTGAGGCCTCCGCCCTGCTGCACGACACCGTTCACCGCGTTCCAGCCCTGGAGGATGGCGCCACCGGGGCCGACGAGGCGGCCGTCGGCATCCGGGTCGAAGGATCCGGCGCGGGTGTACTGGGTCTGGCCGCCGACGTTGACGACGAAGAATCCGTCGCCGTTGATCATCATGTCGGTCGGGCGACCCGTCGCCTGCGCCGCACCCTGAGTGAAGTTGGTCGCGATGCCGGCCACGAGCACACCGAGGCCGATCTGCGCCGGGTTCGTGCCACCCGCCTGGGCGCCCGGTCCGCCGGCGCCCCTCACGAGCTGGGAGAGGGTGTCCTCGAACTGCACGGCACCCGCCTTGAAGCCGGTCGTGTTGACGTTGGCGATGTTGTTGCCCGTGACGTCGAGCATGGTCTGGTGCGAGCGGAGACCGGAGATTCCGGAGTAGAGCGAACGGAGCATGATGCTGCCTTTCTGTGGTGGGTCAGACGGTGGGAGCCGGGGTGGGGCTGACCACTCCGGAGATCGAGTCGAGGGGGATCTTCTGGTCGCCGACGGTGACGACGGGAACCGAGCCCTCGTAGGAGACGGACGAGGCGAGGCCGCTCTTCGTGGCGCCGTCCTTGTCGATGTAGTTCACGGTGTGGCCGACGAGGTTGGCCGCCGCCATGCGCATCTGCAGGGCGAAGTTCTCCTGGTTGGTGCTGTCCATGTTGGTCAGCTTCTCCATCATCGCCAGCTGCGTGGTCTGCGCGATCATCTGGTTGGTGTCCATGGGCGAGCTCGGGTCCTGGTTGCGCAGCTGGGTGACCAGGAGGTTCATGAAGGCTTCGCTGTCGAGGCTCTGCTTCGGGACCCGGGTCGGCTGGGTCGTGTAGATGCCACTGACTGACGGGGTGTCGCTGCTGGCTCCGGTGACGGGATCGACGGCCACGGTGGCTCCTTTCTGTCGCCTAGACGACGAGGTCGATGGTGTGGACGGGTTCACCCGGGCGCGGTGCGCGCGGCTGGGTATGGTCGGGGTCGGCGGATGCGCGCGGCGCGCTCCCGGAACGGTCCCCGCTCGCGTTCTGCTGGCCGTTCGACAGCCAGGCTGGGCGCTCGTCGCCGTTGGGCGACGGCTGGTTCTGCGAGGAGAGGTCGAGCGACGCGCTGAGGCCGGCGCCGGACAGGTCGCGCCGGAGGTCGGGCAGGATCGAGCGCAGTGCATCCCTCCCCCCGTCCGTCGGGGCGAACAGTTCGACGCGCACTCCTTCGGCGCCGACGTGCGCGCGAACCGTCACCGGCCCGAGCGCCTCCGGCGTGATGTGCACGGTCATCACGTGCTCACCACGGCCGGACGATGCGAGCGTGAACACGGGGCGCGCGAGCTGTGCGGGCAGGTCGGGCGCGGCGTTCGCCGGTGCGGTCGCGGTTGCGGATGCGCTGGCCGGGGATGCGGGCACCACCGGCTGCAGCGTCGTGACCGTCGATGCCGGGGTCACCGCGGCAGGCGCGGGCGCGGGCGCAGCGGCCGGGACCGCCGGCTCGGGGCGCGAGGCCGACGACGCGGGATCGGCAGCCGAAGCAGCGGCGAAGGGTGCCGAAGCCGTCACGGCCGGCACCACGGACGCGGCGCGGCTCTCGCCTCCGCCTTTCGAACTCTGGCCGGCATCCTGCCCGCCCGACGCGCTTCCCGCCGTCACACCCGCCGACGCCGAACGTCCGGTCGACGCAGCGAGCGGTGACGAACCGCCGTCGGTGGGCTCGGCGGACGGTGCCGCGGGGGCGCTCGTCGCCGCGGTCCGTGGAGTCGCCGGCGCAGCGGCCGCCGCGACTGCGACCGGCGAGGAAGCGGAGGGCACGGTCGGAGCAGCCGAAGCCGCGGAGACACTGGACGGCGCCGGTGCAGCACTGGTCGCGGCCGGGCTCGCCGGCGGAGCAGGCACCGCACTAGGGATGGGACCAGCGGTCGCCGTCGCGGCCGGCGGTTGCGCCTCGGCCACGGCGACGCCGGTCGCAGAAGCGGTCGCCTGCGAACCCTGCCCGGCCGCAGCAGGCGAGGTCGCGGCAGCGCCGGTCGGCTCGATGAGGGATGCGGCGAGCGCGGTCGCCGTCGTCGCACCGACACCGACGCCAGCAGCCACCTGAGCGTCTGCGACCGCCTGCCCGCCCGCCGCAGCGGGCGGCGTCGGGTTGCTCGCCGCAGACGCATCCGTCCCACTCGAGGTTGCCGCGGGCGCGTCTTGTTGCCGAGCGGCATCCGCGGGCGCAGGCCCACCGGGCGCGGCACCGGATGCGGCTTCGTGCTGAGCCGACTCGCGGTGCGCATCCTTCACGGCCGGTCTGCGCTTGTCGCCCGCCGTCGGGCCGGTGGACTCGGTCGCCCCCTTGAGAAACTGGCCGAACGCATCCGCGCTCCCGGCCTTGCGGGCGCCCGAGCTCGACGGTCCCGGAGTCGCCGGGGACGCGGTCGGCGCCGACACGACGGGGCTCACAGCGAGGCTCCCGACAGCATCGACTGGAACAACGCCTGCAGTGCGGCGGCTTGCGACGTCGAGAACCCCGTTCCGCTGACTCCCGAAGCCGCGGTCGCGGTCGACGCCTGCGGCACCACCCGGCGGATGGTGTCGATCTGCGAGTCGTCCATGTACGCCTCCACCAGTCGCACGTCCTTGCCCGGGCGCGGTGCGTGGATCACCTTGTGGTCGCCCGCGTAGATGAGGATGTGCTCCCCGCCGCCCGTCACGATGAGGTCACCGGGCTGCGCCTGAGCGAGGGACGGCACCTCGGTGCCGAGCTTGGCCTGCCCGGAGACCAGGCGGGGAACGTCGATCCCGAGGTCCTTGTAGACCCGCTGCACCAGTCCCGAGCAGTCGAGACCGCTCGACGTGGTGCCGCCGAACACGTACGGCACTCCCAGGTACTTCTTCGCGTCGGCGACCACGTCGGCCCCGGTCACGGTTCCGCCGCCGAGCGTGGCGCCCGGGTCAGACGTGCCGAGGACTCCGGCGAGCGCATCCGCGAAGTCGGTCGCCGAGTCCGCCGAGGACGCCGACGATGCGGAGGAGGTCGCACTGCCCGACGAGGCGACCTTGGTCGGGTTCTCGAGCTGCACCAGAGTCGACTGGATCTGCGCGATCCGGCTGAGCGCATCCGTGATCGTCATCCTTCGCTCCCTTCCCGCTCGCGCACCCAGGCGCCCGTGGCGACCTCGTCGATGGCGGCCTGCTCGGTGGTGAGGTCGTGGGCGGTGACACCGGCGACATGCCGGGTCTCGAGCTTCTCCAGGCCGACGGCTCGCGCCTTCGCGGCGCTGAACGCTGCCTGAGCCTGCTCGGCTTCGCTCTCGGCGCGCTCCGTCAATGCAGCCAGGTCGGCCAGCATGCTGCGACTGGATGCACGTGCCGCGGCGACCGCGAACAGCGAGCTCGCGTCGGTGGCCTCGAGCGAGACATTGTGCAGCGCCGCGATCGCGCGCGCCTGCCGTTCGCCGACATCGCGGCGCAGCGCATTGGCGGCGGCCAGGTCGCTCGCCGCGTGGTCCTTCTCGATCTGGCGCAACCGCAGCAGTCCGGCCAGCGGAAAGGCTCGAGCCATCAGACACCTCCGAGCTTGGCGACGAGAACGTCCAGGCGGGCCCAGGCTTCCGCCGTGTTCGCGGGATCGCCGAGATTCTGGCGCAGGAAGGCGTTGATGGCGTCTTCGTGCGCGACCGCCGCATCCACCTTCGGATTGCTGCCCGGCTTGTACGCGCCGACGTCGAGCAGGTCCTGCGCGGCGATCTTGGCGGCGAGGATGCTGCGCAGGGCCACCGCCGCAGCGCGCTGGTGCGGGGTGGTCACCCGCGAGGCCAGCCGTGAGATCGAGCCGAGCACGTCGACCGAGGGGAAGTGCCCGACGACTGCGAGCCGCCGATCCATCACCACGTGCCCGTCGAGGATGGACCGGGCGGCGTCGGCGATCGGCTCGTTGTGGTCGTCGCCGTCGACGAGCACCGTGTACATGCCCGTGATCGACCCGGTCACCCCCGTGCCGGCGCGCTCGAGCAGCTGTGCGAGGAGGGAGAACGTCGACGGCGGATAGCCGCGCGTGGCCGGAGGCTCCCCGACCGAGAGACCGATCTCGCGCTGCGCCATGGCGACGCGGGTGAGGGAGTCCATCATCAGCATCGCGTGAGCGCCCTGATCGCGGAACGACTCGGCGATCCGGGTTGCGACGAAGGCCGCACGCAGCCGCATGATCGCCGGCTCGTCGGAGGTCGCAACCACGACGATCGAGCGCGCGAGGCCCTCGGGTCCGAGGTCGTCCTCGAGGAACTCGCGCACTTCGCGCCCGCGCTCCCCCACCAGCGCGATCACCGAGACCTCCGCCTCCGTGCCGCGGGCGATCATCGACAGCAGCGACGATTTCCCCACGCCCGACCCGGCGAAGAGCCCGAGCCGTTGCCCGCGGCCGACGGTCACCATCGTGTCGAGCACACGCACGCCGAGGCCGAGCGGCGTGACGATTCGTGCGCGGCGCATCGCCTCGGGCGCTCGATGGTCGAGCGAGACGAAGGTGTCCGCCTCGATCGGGCCTTTGCCGTCGACGGGACGGCCGAGCGCGTCGATGACGCGGCCGAGCATCCCTCGACCGGTCGGAACCAGCATGGGCGTGCGAACTGCCCGTGCGGGCGCGCCCGCCGCGATGCCGGTGAGCCGGCCGAAGGGCATGCACCGGATGCGGTCCTGCGTCGTCGCGACGACCTCCGCGTGCACGCCGGGGTTCTCTCCGATCGTGACGAGGTCGCCCATCGCGGCGTCGATCCCGGTCACCTCGGCACCCAAGCCGACCACGCTCGCCACACGGCCGACGCGTTCGGGCCGCGCGGCCGCAGACGCCGCCGCGACGCGCGCGGCGAACGTCGTCTCGGCGGACCCGGTCGTCGCGGCGTTCATGCGAGGGCCTCGCGGGCTCGGTCGAGGGCGGTGCGGATGCGCGCATCCAGCCAGCCGTCCGGCAGCTCGCCGATCGCGTCGCCGGGCGCCAGTGCGGGATCTCCGACGAAGCGCACTTCGCCGTCGGAGACCAGCGGGGCGAGCACCTCGAGGTCACCGGGGCTGAGCCTCACGACCCCGACCTCGCCCGCGACCTCGCTGTCGAGCACTCGGGCGACCGCCGCTCGGGCGGCGGCCAGCCTGTCGCTCTGCGCGCTGCCGATCACGGCTTCGGCCAGTTCGAACGCGGCCGCGAGCAGAGCCTGTTCGGCCTCGGCGAGCACCGGGACCGTGCACTCGGTCAGGTCCACTGCTGCTGTACGCAGCGTCGCGGCGACGTGCGCGACACGCACGGCCGCCGCCTCGCTCTCGAGCACGCGCTCCGCCTCGGCGGCGTCGGCCCAGGCCGCCTGCTCGAGCGCGGCAGCGCGCAGGCCGTCGGCGTACCCTGCCGCGAAGCCGCGGGAGCGCGCGGTCTCCGAGGCGGCCTGCGACTGCTCCGTCTCGGCGAGAACGGGGAGCGGCACCCGCTCGAACACGACGTCAGTCGACATAAGTGTCCTCGTCGGTGCGCTGAACAGTGATGGTTCCCTCGGCCTCGAGATCGCGGATGGCGCGAACGATCTCGGCCCGCGCATCCTCGACCTGCGACAGGCGCACCGGCCCGAGCACGCGGATCTCGTCGTCCAGGATCTCCCGGTTGCGCTCCGACAGGTTGTTCCTGATGATCTCGGTGACCGGGTCGCTCGCGCCCTTCATGGCCACGGCGAGCAGCGCCGCGTCGATCCCCCGCAGCACCTGCTGCACGTCACGCGCCTCGAGCTTGACGATGTCGGCGAACGTGAGCATGCGCGACCGCACCTCTTCGGCGAGTTCCGGGTTGCGACGTTCGAGTGCTTCGAGCAGCGCCTTCTCCATGCTCGCGTCGGCCCGGTTGATGATCTCGACCAGCGGCTGCACGCCGCCGACCACATCCGTCTCCCGCGACGAGACGACGGCGCTGGCCCGCTGCTTCAGAGTGTCTGCGACGACGCGCACGGCATCGGGGCTGGCGCTGCCCATCGTCGCGATCGCGTGGGCGACCTCGGTTCGCAGTTCCTCGTCGAGTCCGGCGAGCACCCGCGACGCATGGTCGGCTCGCAGGTGCGCGAGGATGAGCGCGATCGTCTGCGGCAACTCCCCCGCCACCAGCATCTGGATCTGGCCGGGCTCCACCGCGTCGAGGAACTCGAACTGCTTGCCGGCCATCGTCGATGCCACGCGATTCATCACGCCGACGGCCTTCTCCGCGCCGAAGGATGCCTCCAGCAGACCGACCGCGATGTCGCGACCGCCGCGGGTCGTCATGCCGCCGCGCACCGTGATGTCGTGGAACTCGCTCATCGCCTTCTCGGCGATCGCGGGATCGACGCGGCGCAGCCGCAGGATCTCCGCAGTGATCTCGTCGGCCTCCGTCTCCGAGAACTGCTTCATCACCTGGGCGGCGCGCTGCTGATCCATGTTCATCAGCACGATCGCCGCCTTCTGGGCGCCGGTCAGCGGGGTCTTTAGGTCGCTCATACCGTCTGCCGATCCTCCATGAGACTGCGGAGGAACTCAGCCGTCTTCTGCGGATCCCGCTCGGCCAGGGCCTCGATCTCGGCACGGCGGCGGTCGGTCTCGAGTTCGGCGGCCGGCGCAGGCGCCTCGGGCACCGGGTCGAGCTGCATCGGCACCGTCGGGGCGGCCTGGTCGAGCGACGGGAACGGAACCGCGCCGAACTCCAGGGAGTCTGTCTCGGCGGCGAGCTCCGCCTGCTCGGCGGACCGCCTGCGGCCCCGGCGGAACAGCGCGAAGATGATGATCACTGCTGCCACGATGGCGCCTGCAATGACAGAGGTGCGGATGATGCCGCTGAGCTGGTCGGCCGCGGCGGCATCCCTCGTCGCCTGCAGCGCCTTCTCCGCCTCTGTGGCGCTGGCCTGGGAGAAGTTGACCGTCTCGACGCTGACCGAGTCTCCCCGCTTCACGTCGATGCCGGCCGCCGCGTTGACGAGGTTGCGGATCTCGGTGGCGCTCACGCCGTCCATCGCATCCTTGTTCAGCGCCACCGACACCGTCTGGCGGTTGATCGCTCCGGCCGGAATCGTGCGCTGCTCGGTGACCTTGTCGACCGCGTTGTCCTTCGTCGACGACTCCGAGTTGAACGTTCCGTTCCCGTCCGTTCCGTTCGGCACGGCGATGTTGTCCGGTCCGAGCACGCCGGCGGCCGAACCGCCCGTGCCCGTGTACGTCTCCTTGTTGGTGGTCTCGCTCAGCGAGGGAGCATCGGTCGGGGTCGAGAACGTCTCCTCGGTGCGCTGCGCCGACTCCTTGCTGAGGTCGGCCGCCACCACGACGGTGGCATTGCCCGGGCCGACGACCTTGTCGAGCATCGCCTGCACCGCGTTGCGCACCCGCGACTCGTAGTCGCTGGCCTGCTTGTCCGCGCCGCCCACCGCTCCGGTGCCGACTGCGCTCAGCACGGTTCCGGATGCGTCGATCACCGCGACGTCGGTCGGCTGCATGCCCGTGATCGCCGCACTGGTGAGGTGCACGATCGCCTGCACCTGGTCGTCGTTCAGCGTCACACCGTTCTGGGTCTCGACGAAGACGGAGGCGGTCGGGTCCTTCTTCTCCGACACGAAGACCGTGTCCTCGGGGATCGCCAGGCGCACGGATGCGGTCTTCACGCCCTTCATGGCGCCGATCGTCGCCGCGAGCTCGCCCTCCATCGCCCGCTTGTACGTGACCGACTGCTGGAACTCCGACGAGGTGACGCCCATCTTGTCGAGCAGCGAGTATCCGCCCGTGCTCGACGACGGGAGCCCGGCGGATGCCGCCTTGAGCCGCTCGTCGTAGACCTTCTCCTGCGGAACAAGGATCGTGGCCCCGCCGTCGGCGAGCTGGTACGAGACGCCGTCGGTCTTGAGCTGGTCGACGATGCTCGACGCATCCGTCGCCTGCAGGCCGGAGAAGAGCGGGGTGTACGAGGGCTGGGCCGCCCACATCGTCAGTCCCGTGATCCCGAGCGCGACGACGGCGACGCCGATGATGGCGATCGTGCGCTGCGCGAACGAGAACCCGCGGATCGTCTCGCCGATCCGCCGGAAGAAGCTCGTGACCTGCTGAGGCATCAGGCCTGCATCCTCATGATCTCGTTGAACGCGTCGACGGCCTTGTTGCGAACGCCGGCGACGAGCTCGAGGGTGACCTGGGCGCGCGACGACGCCAGGGTGGCGTTGTGAATGTCGTCGAGATTGCCGGTGACCGCCTGGATGGCGAGTTCATTGGAGGTCGACTGCAACTGCTGCAGGTTGTCGACGGCGCCGGTGAGGGCGTCGCCGAACGAGGCTCCCCCGGTCGCCGTGGCACCCGAGGCGGCCGAGAGGGCGCCGGTGGTGTCGACGGCGCCGACTGCTCCGATGGCGGGAATGGGCATCAGCTGCGTCCGATCTCGAGGGCTGCCTGGTAGGTCTCTTTGGCGCGGTCGACGACCGCCGCGTTCGCCTGATAGCCGCGCTGGGCCATGATGAGCGCACCCATCTGCGACGAGAGGTCGATGTCGGGATACCGCACATACCCTTTCTCGTCGGCGACGGGATTGTCGGGCTCATAGACCATGCGGCCCTCGGCGCTGCCGTATGCGGCTCCGGCCACGTAGGCGCCGGTCACGCCCTCCCCCTCCTGGGCGACGATGTATCGCGCCTGAAAGGCGGCGCCGTCGGTGGGCTTGGCCGTGTTGATGTTGGCCAGGTTGTCGGAGATGGCGTCGAGCCACTTGCGGTGCAGGGTCAGGCCCGTGCCGGCGATGCCGATCGCGTCGAAGGTCATCAGTTCGTCCTCAGGGCCGCGCGGATCGCCGTGAACTCGCCGCCGGCCGCCTGCGAGGCGAACTGGAAGCGCAGCACGGTGTCCACATTGGACAGGGTCTCGGTGTCGAGGTTCACGTTGTTGCCATCGAGACGGGTCGGCTCGAGTGAGCGTGCCGTGGTGGCGGAAGCATGGCCGTCGCCGTCTGCGACCGACCGTGCGAGGGCATCCTCGAACGACACCCGTTCGGCCGTGTAGCCGGGGGTGTTGACGTTGGCGATGTTGTTGGCGATCGCGCGCTGGCGGGCGGCGAGCCCGTCGAGGGCGCTGGCGAGCGCCGCGCTGGTCACGGATTCGAGCACGTGGACACCTCATCGGAAGTCGTCAATTGGCTTCGGCCCATCCATGGCCAGTTCGGCGAGCGATCCGTGCTCATTGACTGCTATCGGCACCGTCGCCGCGATGGTTAGGGGTCGGCCGAAATCCCTCTGTGGCGGGGATGTACTGCGCGTGCTCGCGGCTCACAGTGCGGGGTCTTCCCCACAGTTTCATCCACAGCTTCTTACACCTGGTGAATTACACCGCTGTCATTTCGAAGAAAGCTTCGAATGTCGCGTTGGCGCCGTAGAACCGCTGATGAGAGCGGGTTTCCTTACCGACACGCCCGTCCGCATCCGGACATCCCGCGCGTGTCCTCCACACATTTGCATCGCTCATCCACCGCTTGTGCACAGCGTTATCCACAGGTGGAGCGGGTGAGGAGAACTCAGCCGATCAAGTCGAAGTAGACCGGATGCGCACCGGGCTCCGCCGGCGGCACCGAGCGCACGGCGGCGAGGTGCTTCGCAGTGGTCTGCCGCACATCCTCGAGGTAGCGGATCGTGTGCAACTGAGCCTCCAGCAGCCGAGCCGCACGCTCCACCAGCTCCGGCGGAATCGGCCCGAGCGCGATCGGCGGACGCCACGGCACGGGGTCGATCTGGGCGACCGCACGCTGCAGGTCGAGCTCGACCCGGCCGAGGGCGTCATGCCAGTCGCGAACGACGTCGGTGTCGGCGTCCTCCGCCCACAGTTCACGCGATTCCAAGATCACGGGCCTCCCCGCTCGGTGAACCCGACATCGCGTACGCGCCGCGTGAGCCGGCGGCCGGCAGGAGCGCCGCGGCCTCGTGCCAGGTCTCGCAGAGCGGCTCGATCAGGATGCGGGCTTCGCGCACCTTGTCGACGTCACGATCGATGTTGCCGGTGACGATGAGCCCCGACACATAGATGTAGAGCTGCAGCAGACCGTCGGCGCCGTCCCACGCGTCGAGCCTGAGCGAGGACGAGAGCTCGTCGACGATCCGGTCGGCGTGACGCAGATTCTCGGCTGCGACCGCCCAGTCCTGCTCGCTGAGCCCGGTCTCGGCACGCGAGAGGTCGAGCACCAGGCGGTCGTAGAGCATGGTGAGCAGGCGCACGGGCGAGGCCGAGAGCACGGCGTCGCGGTTGTACGCCGAGAGCTTCGCGACGGCGCCGTTCATGAGGGTCATGACGAACTCGTCGAGAGGCCGGCGAGCTGCCCGGTCAGCCAGGACGACTGCGACTGAAGCTGCTGGAGCTGCACCTCGAGGTTGGCGTACGTCTTCTCGAGCGTCGAACGGCGGTCAGCCAGGCGGGTGTCCCAGTCGGTGATCTGGTTGTTGAGGCCCTTGACCGTCGACTGCTCGCCGGCGATCTTGCTGGTGATGGTGCCGTCGTACTTGTCGCTGACCACGTTGGCTGCGTCTGCGACCCGCGAGGCGACCGTCTGAAGCGCCGCCTTGGCCTTCTCGGGGTCGGCCGCGAGTGCCGCCGCGAACTTGTCCTTGTCGAAGGTGATCTGGCCGTCGCTGGTCATGCTGATGCCGTAGGTCGATGGCGAGAGACCGTTGATCGGTGTCGAGACCGCCGACGCGAGCTTCTGCGTCGCGTCGCGAACGGTCGAGTCGCCCGTGAAGGGTCCGGAGCTGACCACGGTGCCGCCGGCCGTGTCGGTCGACGTGGTCACGGCGTTCTTCTGGTTGATGTACGTGAAGATGTCGTTCAGGCCGCTGACGAGGGAGTTCGCCACATCCGAGATCGCGCTGTCGCTTCGTGCGACCGTGAGGGTGACCGGGGCGCTGGATGCCGCACTGACGGTCAGCGAGACGCCCGGAAGGAGGTCGGCGAAGGTGTTGGTCGAGGAGGTGACCGTCTGGGCGGCGCCCGTTCCCGCCCAGAGCGTGACCTGGGCGTCCTGGGCCGCCCGCACCTGCGCGGCGCCCGGCTCACTCAGGAGGTCGGTGGCCGTGCCGGCCGTGACCTGGGCCGGTGTTCCGCGGTACGCGGTGAAAGAACCGGCGGCGCCGGTCGTGGTCGAGCTGAGCTGCAGCCGGTACTGCTGCTGGCCGGTCGACGGGTCGAGACCGGCGGAGACGCGGGTGGCGCTGACGCCGACGCCCGCCTTGTTGATCGCTGCGGCCACGTCGGCGAGCGACGAACTGGCGGCGGTGACCTGGGTCGTGGTGCCGTCGGCGGCGACGAAGGTGAGCACGGGTGGCTGATCCGGCCACTGGGTGAGCGGGGCGCTCACGGTCACCTGTGCCTGGGCCAGCTTGTCGACCGTGAAGTCGAGGGTGCCGTCGGTCGCGCCGGTCGTCGCCGTCGCGACCACGCTCGTGGAGCTGCTGGTCGCCGTGTGCAGGTCGACGCCTGCCGGCTTCGACGTCGTCGTCGCGAGGTCGGCGAGTGCGGCGATCTTGGTATTGAGAGCCTGCATCGCGCTGATGTAGGTGGTCGAGTCGCTGACCTTGTTCTTCAGCAGGGTCTGCGGAATCGCTTCCGCCTGCATCAGGCTGTTGATCAGCGACGTCGTGTCGAGTCCGCTGATGAGTCCGTCGACGGCCATGCCCATGCGGTGGTCCCTCCCTCAGTGCGGTGGTGCGTGTCGATGGTGGGCGGCCGGGATGCTTTTGGGGTGCGCATCCCGGCCGCCAGCCTGCTAGCGGAGCAGCTGCAGAACGCCCTGGCCGGACTGGTTGGCCTGAGCGAGCATCGCGGTGCCTGCCTGCGACAGGATGTTGGAGCGGGTGTACTTCACCATCTCCTCGGCCATGTCGGTGTCGGTGATCCGCGACGAAGCGGCCGACAGGTTCTCCTTCGAGACGTTCAGGCTGCGAACCGCCGACTCGAAGCGGTTCTGAACGGCACCGAGCGTGGCGCGCGCGGTCGAGACGGCCTGGATCTGGGTGTCCAGGGTCGCGATCGTGGTGAGCGCCGTGGCGGCGTCGGCGTAGCCCGCGGCCGGAAGCGCGCTGACGACAGCGGAGATGTCAGCGCTCGACAGGTCGACGCCGATCTGGTCGTTGGCCGCCGTGCTGCCGGCACCCACCTGGAAGGTGAGCGTCGCGTTGGAGCCGTCGAGCAGGTTGATTCCGTTGAAGTTCGTGCTGCCCGAGATGCGGGTGAGCTCGTCCGTCAGCTGGGTGACCTCGGTCTGGATGTCGGTGCGCGAGTCCGCGTTGTTCGAGTCGTTACCGGCCTGAACAGCAAGGTCGCGCATGCGCTGCAGGATCGAGTGCACCTCGGTGAGCGCACCTTCAGCGGTCTGCACGACGCTGATGCCGTCCTGAGCGTTGCGGGAGGCGACCGTGAGGCCACCGACCTGCGACTTCAGGCCCTCCGAGATGGCCAGACCGGCCGCGTCGTCCGCCGCACGGTTGATGCGGAGGCCGCTGGACAGCTTCTCGAGCGACTTCGAGAGGTCGTTCTGCGTGTTGTTCAGGTTGCGGTAGGCGTTGTTGGCCGCGATGTTGGTGTTGATCTGCATACCCATGATTGCTTTCCTCCATGATTGGGTTCTTCGCCGCCCATCCGTGGGCGACATGGTGATCTATCGACCGCTTTCCAGCGATCGTTAGAAGATTCAGGATGCGTTTCGAGCAGACGATGTCGGGTGCGGCGACAGCCGGGCCACGTTCGAGACCGCGTGCTGTGCGAGCCGGGCGAGGTAGGCGCTGCGACGGGCCTGCGAGGTCTTGGCCTCGATGACCGCGGGGTCGCCCTCGTCGGCGTAGTGGGTGGCCATGCCCTCGCGCATGAGGCGGATGGCCTCCGAGCGCTGCTGCGAGACGGCGGAGTGGGTGATCCCGAGCTCTTCGGCGATCTCGGTGACCGTGCGGTCGTCGAAGTAGATCGCCTGCACGATGGAGCGCATCCGCTCGGGCAGGGCTTCGACCGCGGCGCGCACGTAGGCGGTCTGTTCGCCGGCGAGCAGCGCATCCTCGGGGGAGACGGCCTCCGACACGAGGAAGACCTCGGTGAACTCGTCGAGGGTGGTGACGGTGCGGGATGCGTCCGACAGGGCTGCGACGGCCGTTTCGCGATCGACGCCCAGAGCGTTGGCGATCTCGTCGACCGTCGGCGTGCGGCCCAGTCCGGCGGTGAGGCTCTCCTGCACCGCCATCGTCTCCTTGATGCGCTTGCGTGCCGACCGGGTGGCCCAGTCGCTGGCGCGCATCTCGTCGGCGAAGGCACCGACGATGCGGGTGCGGGCGTAGGCGCCGAAGGGGATGCCGAGCGTCGGGTCGTAGGCGTTCGCCGCGGTCACGAGCGCCACGGCCCCGGCGGATGCCAGGTCGTCGCGCGAAAAGTGCGTCGCGCGGGCGCAGAGGTCGGAGACCAGATAGCCGACGAGCGGCAGGTTCTCGACGACGAGCGTGTTGCGTTCTGTGCGGTTCACGCGGGCGACCCCTAGTCCTGAGTTCGCCGAGCACACTCACGTGTCGCGGGTGACGATACGCGGGTGGTGCTCGGACAGTGCTTGAGATTTGCCCGGCGAGGGTTCGGGTGCCGGGCAAGTGCTAGGAATCTTTCTCGGTGTTCACGGTAACAATCCAGGTGCTTCGAATACTTGTATTGCATGCCCCCACTACGGGGCTGCCCCTACCCCCAGTAAGCGGGCTAGGTGCGCGTATGAGAAAAGCGATACGGAGTTCAGGGATTTCCCGGGTCGCCGCCCCTAACATCGAGCCCAATGGTGCCGATTGTTGTACTCGACGGCGAGCGGTCCGCTCGCCGAGAGACTGAGGGGACCAGGTGCGCACTTCGACTGACGAGGTAGTGGGGAGCGACATGGCCGCGAGCGAGCTGTCCGCACAACTGTGGAAAGAACGCGAACTGCTGGAGCTGCTGCTCTTCAAGCTGGAGGAGGAGCAGCTGCTGCTCACCGCCGGCAAGTCGCGCTGGATCTCCCACGCCACCCGCGAAGTCGAGCAGGTGATGGAGCGGATGCGCGCCGTCGGGCTCGCCCGCACCGTCGAGGTGGCCACCCTCGCCGAGCAGTGGGGGATCAGCCCCGACTCCTCGCTGCGCGAACTCGCAGCCGCCGCCCCGGAGGGCATCTGGACCGACATCTTCGCCTCGCATCTGACGGCGATGACCGAGCTCACGGCCCAGATCACCGATGTGCGCGACACCAACGAGCGACTGCTGCGCGAGGCGGCACGATCGACGCAGGAGACGCTCAGCGGCCTCGCCGGCGGTGGCGACCCCGGGATCTACGGCGCGAGCGGGGAGAACCGCCCCGGCTCATCCGGGGCCCGGTTCTTCGACACGGAAGCGTAGGACCGATCGGATGAGCACCTTCAGCGGCCTCAACACCGCGTACACCGGACTCGTCGCGGCCAAGACCGGCCTCGACGTCGTCGGTCAGAACATCGCGAATGCGGGAACCGCCGGGTACACCCGCCAGCGGGTGACGACCTCGGGCGTGCCCGCCCTCAACTCGGCGGGACTGTTCACCGGAGGCGTGCGGCCCGGCCAGGGCGTGAGCGTCGACGGCATCCAGCGACTCGACAGTGCCGCCCTGGATGCGCGGGTCCGCTCCACCACGGCCCTGTCCGGCTACTCCGGCGCGCGAGCCGATGCACTCGCCACCCTCGAGAACTCGCTGAACGAGCCGGGCACCAACGGTCTCTCCTCGCAGCTGCAGAAGTTCTGGTCGTCGTGGGCGGATGTGTCGAACCAGGCGGGCGAATCGGCCCCCGTCGGCGTGCTGCTCGGCCAGTCCGCGACGCTCGTCACGCAGATCCAGGCAGGCTATCGGGCGGTCGACGACCAGTGGTCCGCTCTGCGCACCAACGTCGACGGCATGGTCAACGACCTGAACGATGCGGCGAGCGAGGTCGCGGACCTGAACGGCCGCATCCGCTCGACCCTCCTCGCCGGAGGCTCCGCCAACGAGCTGATGGACCGCAGAGACCTTCTCACGACCCAGATCGCGAACCTCTCGGGCGGAGTCGTGCGCCCCGCTGCCGACGGCACGGTCGACGTGCTCATCGGCGGCAACGCGATCGTCTCGGGAACGACGTTCAACGCGGTGCAGGCGGCCGGCGCGCGGCGGATGAGCGACGCCACCGGAGATCCCGTGCGACTCGAATGGGCACACCGCCCCGGTGCGGCCATCGCCATGGAGGGCGGCACGATCGCCGGAGCGATCTCCACCCTCGCGCCGGCAGACGCCACCGGAACCGGCGGCGTCCTGGCCGAGGCGGCCGCCAGCTACAACGCCTTCGCGGTCTCCCTCGCCCAGCGCGTCAACGATGTGCACCGCACCGGCGCGACCCCGACCGGCGCGACCGGCCTGGACTTCTTCGCCATCGACCCCGCTCAGCCGGCGGCCCTCGGCCTCTCCGTCGTCCCCACCGGGGTCGGCGAGGTCGCGACGGGCGCGCCAGGTGCCGGCGGCAGCGAGGGCAGCATCGCAGACGCGATCTCCCAGCTCGGATCCGGCCCGAACGCGGTCGACAAGCAGTGGGCCGACTTCGTCGTGCGCATCGGCGTGGCCAGCAAGACCGAGCAGCAGCAGTCCGCGCTCGCCGACCTCGCCTCATCGGGAGCGGTCAACGCGCAGCTGTCGAACTCCTCCGTCGACCTCGACGAGGAGAACATGAACCTGCTGGCGTTCCAGCACGCATACCAAGGCGCCGCCCGCGTCATGACCGCCGTCGACGAATCCCTCGATGTGCTCATCAACCACACCGGATTGGTCGGGAGGTAACCGTGTTCACTCGCGTGACCAACGCAACCCAGGCGCTCAACGCGCAGCACAACCTGCAGGCGAACCTGCAACGGCAGGCCGTGCTCTACGATCAGGCCACCAGCAGGCGGCTGATCACCAAGCCGTCGGACGACCCGACCGCCACCGCGAGCGCCCTCAGCGTCCGCGCCGACCAGAGCGCCACCGCGCAGTACTCGCGCAACGTGGACAGCGGCGACGCGTGGCTCGCCACCGCCGACTCCACCCTGTCGTCCGTCGAGAGCATCATGGGGCGCGTTCGCGACCTGACCGTGCAGGGCGCCAACGACGGAGCCATGTCCCCCGAGGCCAAGGAGGCGATCGCGACCGAGCTCGACGGGCTCAAGAAGAGCCTGCTCTCGCTCGCGAACACCAGCTACCTCGGACGCAACGTCTTCGCCGGCAACTCGAATGCCGGCGTCGCCTTCCAGCCGGACTACAGCTACACCGGCGTCGCCGGGAGTACAGTCGAGCGAAGAATCGGCCCCGACACCACCGTGCGGGTGGATGCCGACGGCGCGGCGGCGTTCGGCACCGGCGCGGCCTCGGTCTTCGCCCTCATCGACAACACCGTGAACGACCTGCGCACGGGCGTCAACGTGGGGCCGCGGCTCGGGCAGATCGACGATCGGATGAAGGCAATCGTGGGAGAGCACGCGGAGATCGGTGGGCGACAGACCCGCATCGACAAGGCGAAGGACACCATCGCCATCAGCACCAACTCGCTCGAGGCGCAGCGGTCGAGCATCGAAGACGTCGACCTCAGCAAGGTGATCCTCGACCTCAAGACGCAGGACGTGAACTACCAGACCGCGATCGCCGTCACCGCCCGCGTCCTGCAGCCGACCCTGATGGACTTCCTCCGATGACCGCTCTCGACTTCGTCACCCCGCCTCCCGGCCTGGAGCCGTTGCGCGAGTTCGACCTCGAGGCGGTCGCCGGTGCCTCCGGGCTCTACACGATCCAGTCGTCCGAGCGCCCGGAGATCCGCATCTTCGCGATCGACGCGGCTCTGCACCTGCCGGGCTACTCCCCCGAGGTCCCGGATGCGAGCGCCGCCGAGCTCGGAGTCTCGAGCGCCGACGAGGTGCTCGCCCTCGTCGTGGTCAACCCCTCGCGCGAGGGCAGCACGGTGAACCTGCTCGCTCCCGTTCTGGTGAACCGCAGCACCGGCGCCAGCCTGCAGCTCGTGCTCGACGACGACTTCCCCGTGCGCGCCGAACTCGCCGCACTCGCCGGAGCCTGACCGCCGCATCCGGAGTCGGTACCCGCGATCAGGCCGGCGGGCAGACGGTGTTCGCCTGGAGGGCGGCGACGGCCTGTTCCTCCGACCAGGGAAGACCGGTGACGACTTTGGCGCCGCTCTGCTCGGCCGGAGCCTTGGCGACGATCGAGACCAGTCGTTGGGTGAGCGCCTGGATGAACGGCTCGCCCGAGGTCGAGTTGTTGAGCGCGACGACGACCGTCAGACCCGAGCTCGGGTCGCTGAACATCGCCGACAGGTAGCCCGGGATCGCACCCACGCTCCCGCGCAGCGGGCCGAGCATCGTCACGCCGAGCCCGTACCGCTGCCAGCTCGCACCGATGGAGACCCCCGACGTCTGCGCCTTCGCCGACTTCTCGCTGAGCAGCGAGCCGGTGGCGAGCGACTCCACGAAGGCCTTCAGATCGGAGACGTTCGAGACGGCTCCGAACGCGGTCGCCCCCATCGACGGGGACAGACTGCTCACGTCGATCACGGTGCCGCAGACCGGTGCGCCGGCCGCATCGAGCGCCGTCGCATATCCGGCGGGATGCTTGCCAGGCACATCGAGCACGCCGGAGGACGGCAGCGAGCTCGAGGTCATCCCGAGCCGGCCGAAGATGTACTTCTGGTAGAGGTCCTGCCAGCCCGACCCCGTCGCGTTCTCCAGCGCCATGCCCAGCAGCACGAAATTGGTCGCCGAGAGTCCGAACTTCTCACCCGGCCGTCCGAACGGGGCCGCCGCGATCCCGTCGCTCACGAGCTCGAGCTCCGGCCACTGGCGGGTCGGATTGTTCACGAACTGGGTGTTCAGGGAACCGACGTAGTCCCCGATGCCCGAGGTGTTCTGGCACAACTCCCGGAGGGTCACCCCGTCGACGCCGACGAAACCGGGGAGGTACTTGGAGACCTGATCGTCGAGCTTCACCTTGCCCTCGTCCACGAGCGCGAGCAGCACGGTGCAGGTCATCGGCATCGTGTTCTCCGCGATGCGGAACGTCATGTCGGCCGAGACGGGGACCGAGCCCTTGGCCGTCGTGCGGCCCAGCCCGGAGACCCAGCTGCCCGCCCACGGCGCCCACACTCCGACGACAGCACCGGATGCGCCTGACAGCTTCATCGCATCCGTCATCGCCGCGTCGAGCTTGGTCTGCACCTCGCTGGTGAATCCGCCCTGCACCTGCGTCGGGAGCTGAGGACCCGAGCTGCCGTACGGCGTGCAGGCGGCGAGCAGGATCGCGACGATGCTCGCCAGAGCGACGACGGTGATCCGTCGGGTCCCACTCGCCGGTCGGCGCATGTGCCACCCCCCGATGGTCGATTGCTCGTAACACGGATTCTATCCGTAGCATCGGCGTATGCCGACTTTCGATCCAGACGTGGTGAACGCGGTGCTCCGCCACATGAACGGCGACCATCGCGACGACAACCTGATCATCGCGCGTGCGAACGGCGCCCCGGAGGCCTCCGCGGCGACGATGATCGCTCTCGACGAGAATGCGGGCGTCTGGTCGGTTCGCGTGGGCGACGAGGACGCCGAGCTGCGCATCCCGTGGACCGTCCCCGTCGCCGAGCGCGCCGACATCCGGAAGGCCGTCGTATTCCTCTACCGGGATGCGTGCAGGCAGCTCGGCATCGAACCACGCACAGACTAGGCGGAACCGCAACGGGCTCGCGATCCAATCCGGTCGGGGCCACCCTCCGAACTAGCAGATGAACACGACGGTCGTCGTGCTCGTCCACTAGGAGGGAACGAACATGCGCAACTCACCGAATCGCTTGGTCGCCACAGTTTTCGGCGCCGTCTACATACTCGTCGGCCTGCTCGGCTTCGCAGTCACCAGCGGCGTCGGCTTCGTCGCCACCAGCGGCGGATTGCTGCTCGGCATCTTCGAAGTCAACCCGCTGCACAACATCGCGCACCTGCTGATCGGCGCTGTGCTGCTCATCGCCGGGCTCACCAGGGTCGGGGCGGCCAAGGCCGCGAACACGACCGTCGGCGCCGTGTATCTGCTGCTCGGCATCATCGGCTTCTTCCTGGTCGGGACCGGGGCGAACATCCTCGCCCTCAACACCCCCGACCACTTCCTGCACCTCGTGAGCGCCATCGTGCTGCTCGGTGTCGGCCTCGCCGCGGACAAGACCGTCCGCGCCAACTCGGCCGTCGCCTGACGACCGCCACGGCCTGCCCGAAGGTGGACAGCATGATGATGGGGACATCGCTGGGGGCGCCCGACAAGCCGGCTGAGAGACGTCGATCCGGGTCGTTGCCGACGACCCTGACCGTCGCTCCAGCCGTGCGGGCCTGGCTGGCCGTGGCAGCGCTCGGCGCGGGACTGCTGCACGCAGCTCTCGCGGCGAGCGCACCTCTCCCGGCCCTGATCGTCCTCGTGGCGATCGGGGCCGCGGAGCTGGGCTGGGCCGTCGTGACCCTCGCTCGCGACCGGCCTCCCGCAGTGCGAGCGTCCCTCTACCTCGCACTCGTTCCCGTGGCCGCCTGGGCCGCAGTCGCCACGGTCGGCGCGACCTCCGAGGCGGGCACGATCCTCGCCCTGCCTCCCCTGCCCTTGGCTGTCGCGTCTGCCCTCGACCTCGCTGTCGCCCTCACGATCGCGGTTGTGCTGCGCCGCGGTCGCCCGGCCGCGCAGAACACCGGCGCCGCACGATTCCTCGCCTCGCTCGCTCTCAGCGCCGTGGCGGTCTGCGGTGTGACCGTCCCTGCCCTCTCGGTGACGGATGCGGGGATCGGCGCGGTCACGGTGCACCTGGAGCACGGCGGCCACTGAGCATCGGATGGGAGTGTGCGATGCGACTCCCATTCGGGGGTTCGCATTCGCCTGTCGCTGCCCTAAGCTGAGAGTCGTAGTTAGGCTTGCCTTACCTCCCCGAACTCAGGAGCACCGTGGCTGACGTGATCCCCTTCTCCCAGGCGCTCCGCGAGCGCACGCGCACTGATCACGGGTCGAGCGAGGGCGCCGGTTTCATGCAAGACCTGATGAGCGGCAAAGGCACCCGCGACGACTACATCGCCCTCGTGGCCCAGCACTACTTCATCTACGAGGCGCTCGAAGCGGCCGCGGCCGAGCTCCGCGACGACGCCGTCGCCGCGACCTTCATCACTCCGAAGCTGACCCGCCTTCCCGCCATCGTCGCCGACCTCGAGTTCCTGCTCGGACCGGACTGGCGCGACCGCATCACCCCGCTGCCGACCACCGTGCGCTACGTCGACCGCATCCACGAGGTCGGCGGCACCTGGTGCGGCGGCTTCATCGCCCACCACTACACCCGCTACCTCGGCGACCTCTCCGGCGGCCAGATCATCCGCACCCTGATGCAACGCCAGTTCGGCTTCGAGACCAACGGTGTCGGGTTCTACCTCTTCGCCGAGATCGCCAAGCCCCGCGAGTTCAAAGACGTGTACCGCGCCCAGCTCGACGCGGTCGACTGGGACGACGCGGAGCGGGAGCGGGTCATCGACGAGGTCATCCTCGCCTACCGATTCAACACGGAGCTCTTCGACGATCTCGCCCTGGCCAAGGCTGCCGCCTAGCCCGCGCGACCTACCGGCGGCTGAGCGCGAAGGATTCGCGCCCGAACCGCACCACTGACCCCGGATCGACCTCATGCCGCGTATTCGGATCGCACGAGTACGCGCCGTCGCCGGGGTAGACGATGGTCGTACCGTTGGCGCTCCCCAGATCCATCACCCAGAAGACGCCCTCGTACTGGCCGAACGCCAAATGCGCCCGTGACACCGACTTGGTGTCGTCGGCGACCGCGATCAGCTCGACATGGTCGGGGTCGTCCATCTCGGTTCCAGGCACGTGAACCGACGGGATGCGCCCGATCACGCCGTTCCCGCGCGTCTCAACGCGCTGACCGTCACTGAAGTCGAGGATGAACGTCTCCGCCATGTTCTTCTCCCATCGATGCCTTTCGGCGTCGGCCGGCCTACTCGCGCCGCGAGCGCATGAACCGCTCGACGTCGGGGTCGACCATGATATCGCTCGGCCGCAGCGGCCGGGTCAGGTAGAGCCCCTCGAGCGAGGTGATGCGGCTGAGCGCCACGTAGGTCTGTCCCGGGCTGAACGCACGGTGCCCGAGGTCGACGATCGCCGAGTCGTACGTCTTGCCCTGCGATTTGTGGATGGTGACGGCCCACGCCAACCGCAGCGGGAACTGGGTGAACTCGGCCACCACATCCTTCGTCAGCTTCTTGGTGGCGGGGGAGTACGAGTACTTGAACTTCTCCCAGACGGCAGGCTCGACCTCATGGATCTCGCCGTCGACGTCGACGTACACGTTCGAGTCGATTCGCGTGACCGTGCCGATCGTGCCGTTCACCCAGCGCGGGCCGTCTTGCTGACCGGTGTCGTTGCGCAGGAACATCACCTGCGCGCCCACCTTCAGCTCCAGCGACTCGTCGGCCGGATAGGTGCGGCCACCGAAGTCGCCGCTGACCTCCGCCTTGGCCGTGAGTGCCCGCCCGGGCAGCCGCCCGAGAGCCTGCGAGTTGATGCGGTTGACCGTGTCGTTGCGGGTCGCCAGGGTGATCGTGCCGTCTTGCGGCGCTGCGCGGGACCCGGTCTCGTTGAGCCGGTCGGCGATCTCTTTGGTGACCTGACCGTGCCGTACCGCGTTCAGCATGTACTTGAAGTCCGATTCGTGCTGCCGGTGCACCTCGAGCAACTCGACGATCCGAAGGTCGGCTTCCTCCCAGACCTTCGCATCGAAGAACCACATCGACCGGTACGTGTCGCTGAAGTACGCCCGCTCCTCCGGGTCGCCCGGAACCGGGGCCAGCTGATACGGATCGCCGAACAGCACCACCTGAACGCCGCCGAACACCTCTTTGGGCCGTTGCCGCGCCTGGCGCAGGCTGCGGTCCATCGCATCCATCAGGTCGGCATTGACCATCGAGATCTCGTCGATCACCAGGGTGTCGATGGTGTTCAGCAGCTTGCGAAGCTCGGCGCTCTGGTCGATGTCGTGGTCGGCGATCACCCCGATCGGCAGGCGGAACAGCGAGTGGATGGTCTGACCGCCCACATTGAGCGCCGCCACACCCGTCGGCGCCGTGATGACGAGGGACTTCTCCGTGTTCCACGCGAGGTGATTCAGCAGGGTGGACTTTCCCGTGCCCGCTCGGCCTGTGACGAAGACGTGCTCGCGGGAGTGCTCGATCACGTCGAACACGCCCTGCTGCTCGGGGGTGAGGGAGAGTCGGCTCATCCGAGTTCCTTCCTCGCGCGACCTGCCGCACTACTCTAACTCGACCGGGCACGCCGGGGCCGCTGTCCACAGGACCCTAGGATGACATCATGGTTGGGGATGAGATCGACGGTGCTCCCTCGCATCCCCTGGGCGCCCTCTCGGCCCGCACGCGCGCCATCCTGATCTGGTCCGGCGTCGCGGTTCTGCTCGTGCTCGCGTTCATCGCGGCCGCCGGCGCCATGCAGCGCACCTTCTACAGCGCGAGCGGATTCGTGTCCTCGTACGTCGGCGCCCTCAGCCGGCACGACCTCGCCGCGGCGATGACCATGCCGGGCGCGAACCCGACGGCGGCGTCGCTCAGAGCACAGGGGCTCCCGGCGGCGCCATCGCGTGAGCTGCTGCGCACCGACGTCATCCCTCGCCTGCAGGACGTGCGTGTCGTCTCCGACGACGAGCTCGGCTCGGGGGAGCACCTGGTCGAGGTGCGCGCGACCGCGAACGGGCATCCGGTCGCCGCACGATTCAGCGTGCGCCAGACGGGGTCGGTGCTGGGCTTCCTCCCCACCTGGCGCTTCGCCCAGACGCCGTTGGCCGTCGCACACGTCACGGTCCAGCATGCCGACACCTTCACGATCGCCGGTCACACGGTCGAACCTCGCGCCATCACCGGCGAGCCGGCAGGTGCGTTCACGGCGAGCGCCGACTACCTCGTCTTCGCCCCCGGTGTGTACGAACTCGGCCACACGTCGCGGTACCTGGATGCACAGCCCGCCGTGTTCACGGCCGACTCGCCCGGCCGGGTGGTCCCGGTCGACGTGGTCGCGAATCCGAACGCCGCCTTCGTCGCCCAGGTCGACAAGCAGCTCCACACCTACCTCGACGGATGCGCGAAACAGCAGGTGCTCCAGCCCGCAGGGTGCCCGTTCGGCGTCTCCATCGACGACCGGGTCCTCGGCCTGCCCACCTGGTCGATCGCCGCCTATCCGCCGGTCGCGATCGTCGCCGGCGAGAGCAGCTGGACGATGCCTCCCTCCGACGGCACCGCGCACCTGTCGGTGAAGGTGCAGTCGCTGTTCGACGGAACCATCGAGCAGCGCGAATCCGACGAGCCGTTCCAGATGTCGATCTCCGCCATCACGATCTACGACGACGGCGCGCTCGACATCACCGTCGCGGACTGAGGCCCGAAGAACCGGCCCACGTAGCGGGATGCGCTCAGCGCGGTGCGCCGTCGCGTTCCGCGAGCCTCGCCAGTCGCGCGTTGTACGCGTTCAGCTCGGCCTCCCCGGTGCGGTCGGCGTTGCGATCGCGCCGCTTGGTCTCCCGGTCGTCGCTGCGGCTCCACTGGATGGCGACGACGATGGCGAGGATGACCGTCGGGATCTCGCCCACGCTCCACGCGATGCCGCCGCCGGTCTGCTGATCGACCAGGGGCGTCGCACCCCACGTTCGACCCATCGCCCCGAACCAGTCGGCGAGCAGCAGACCCTGATTGGTCATGAGCGAGAGTCCGAAGAAGGCGTGGAAGGCCATCGTGCCGAGCAGGAGGAGCAGCCGGAACGGGTAGGCGAGGCGGTACTTCACCGGGTCGATGCCGATCAGCGACTGCACGAAGAGGTAGCCCGTGATCAGGAAGTGCGTGATCATCCACTCGTGCCCGACGTGGTCCGTCGTCGCCCAGCGGAACAGCGGGGTGTAGTAGAACAGCCACAGCGAGGCCGCGAAGAGGATCGCGGCGACGATCGGGTTGGTGATGAAGTCGGCGAAGCGCGAGTGCACAGCCAGCATGATCCACTCGCGGGCGCCGCGCGATCCATCGTTGCGCTTGCGGATCGAGCGCAGCGCGAGGGTCACGGGCGCGCCCGGCACCAGCAGCAGCGGAACCATCATGGTGAGCACCATGTGCCCGAGCATGTGCTGGGAGAACAGGTACTTCTCGTAGGCGTTGATGCCGCCGGAGGTGATGTAGAACAACAGCACGATCCCGGCGACCCAGAAGACGGTGCGGTGGATGGGCCACTTGTCGCCACGCTTGCGCAGTCTCCAGACGCCCGCCAGGTAGAAGAAGAGCGCGAACGCGCATCCGAGAACCCAGAGCAGGTCGAAGTTCCAAGTGGTGAACATCCGGTCCCAGGTGAGTTCGGGCGGGAGCTTCTGGCCCGTGAGGATCTCGGCGGGCGTCGGGGTCGCTCCGAGCTTCTCCGGAACAGGGGTCGCCGTGCGGGCGAGAGCCGCTGCGACCCCGGATGCGATGCCCATGAACGCGAGCTCGGCGGTGACCAGCCACCAGAACGTGCTGCGCTTGTCGTTCGTCTTCAAACGGCCGATGAGGTACCGGCGCTGGAACACCCCGAACAGCCCGAGCGCGACGAGCGCAGCGACCTTCACCAGCACCAGGATGCCGTACGGCGTCGCCAGCTGAGCCAGCGTTCCGACACGCAACTCCGCGTTCACGTAGCCCGAGGCGGCCACGACGATGAACGACACCAGAGCGAGCGACGAGTAGCGCTCGATCGCCGGGATGATCCGGGCGCCGTCGAGCGAGCGCCGCACGATCACGAGGGTCAGCAGGCCGCCCAGCCACAGCGCTGCGAAGAGCACGTGCAGGCCGAACGAGGTGACGGCGGCATCGTGACCGGCCGCATCCGCACTGTGCCCCTGCTGGGCCATCGGAACGATCGAGGCCACGGCCAGAGCCGCGACGAACACGAGGGCCGTCTGGTTGCGAACGGCGAAGCAGAGCACGGTCGTAGCGGCGGCGATCAAGGTGATGCCGAGCCAGGCCTGCCCGAGCGAGACGCTCGTGATGAACGAGCTCAGCCCGTTGGTGAAGGTCTCGTCGAACGAGAGCGGAACGTTCGAGACGCTCACGAACGTGAAGAGCCCGGTGACGGCGCTCGCGACGGTCATCAGCGCTGCAGCGCCGGCCGCGAAGTCGAGTGCCTTGCCGTACTCGTCCCGATCGGGGCTGAATGCGAAGCACGCGAGCACGAGCGCACCGATCACGCCCGCCACGCTCAGATTGACGATCAGCGTCGACGCTGGAAGCCCCCACCGGATGAGCGCGCCCGGGTCGAGAAGCTGCGGTGCGGCGGCGCCCCCGCCGAACGCCAGCGCCGCGATCATCGCCACGACGGCGACGATCAGCAAGACGGCAGGGCCGGCTATCCGGGCGATTCTGGGCACCCGTCAAGCCTACGTCCCACGCGCTGAGAGGCCGCACACAGCGGCAGGCGGCGGGGACGACGAAGGGGACACCGCAGTGCGGCGTCCCCTTCGCGAAGCTGTCCCCCAGGTGGAGGAGTGCGACTACTTGACGGCAGCCTTGAGCTTCGAGCCGGCGGTCAGCTTGACGCGGTGGCCGGCCGGGATGTTGATCTCGGCGCCGGTCTGCGGGTTGCGGCCGGTGCGGGCGGCGGTCTCGGTGCGCTCGGCGGCGAGCCAGCCCGGGATGGTGACCTTGCCACCGTTGGCGACGGTCTCCGCGACAGTGGCGAAGAAGGTGTCGAGCACGCCACTGACGGCAGCCTGGCTCTGACCCGTCGACGCGGCGATAGCGGAAACGAGCTCGGTCTTGTTCAGCGACTTGTCAGCCATTGAGTGTCCTCCTCGGACCTATTGCTGGTTCTCCAGCTTTTCTTGATGGAACGGTTGAGGCCACGCGGGCCGTAACGTTTGGTCGACTTGACCGCCTCGAATGTATCAGAAACCCGCGGAAACACGCGGATTCCGGGCCCAATTCACGATTTACCCAGGCTCATTCCGGCCCGGGAACGCGAAGAGGGCATCCGGCCGAAGCCGAATGCCCTCTCGTGAGCGCGTCGTGCGGTGCTTACCAGCTGGACTTGGTGATACCGGGCAGCTCGCCACGGTGCGCCATGTCGCGGAAGCGCACGCGCGAGATGCCGAACTTGCTGAGGTTTCCGCGCGGGCGGCCGTCGACGGCGTCGCGGTTGCGAACGCGGATCGGCGAAGCGTCGCGGGGGAGCTTCTGCAGGCCCTGACGGGCCGCTTCACGCGACTCGTCGGTACCGTTCGGGTCGATCAGAGCCTTCTTGAGCTCGAGACGCCGCGTGGCGTAGCGCTCAACGATTACCTTGCGCTGCTCGTTCTTGGCGATCTTGGACTTCTTTGCCATGTGTCTAGCGCTCCTCTCGGAAGTCGACGTGCTTGCGCACTACGGGGTCGTACTTCTTGAGCACGAGACGGTCGGGGTTGTTGCGACGGTTCTTCTTGGTCACGTAGGTGTAACCGGTTCCCGCCGTCGAACGAAGCTTGATGATCGGACGTACGTCCTGCTGCTTTGCCATTAGATCTTCTCCCCACGGGCCAGGAGGTCCTTGACCACGGACTCGATGCCACGAGCGTCGATGACCTTGATGCCCTTGGCACTCAGGGTCAGGGTCACGTTACGGCGAAGCGACGGAACGAAGTACGTCTTCTTCTGGATGTTCGGGTCGAAACGACGCTTGGTGCGTCGGTGCGAGTGCGAAATGTTGTGCCCGAAGCCGGGAACGGCTCCAGTCACCTGGCACACTGCTGCCATTGTTTTCTCCAATACCGCGGAGCCGAATGCTCCGCCCAAGGTCACTTGTCGGCACGCTCAACACCGTCGATCCGGAGAGTTCGGGGGTTTGCGTACGATCTGAATGGGAGAGGCCCACTCAGCCAAACATCAATACTACGTGACGCATGGGCTCTCGGCCAAATGCGCTCAGTTGGAGGCCAGCCTCGAACAGTTCTCGCAGAGGCCAAAGACATCGACGACGTGCTGCGCCTGCGTGAAGCCGTGCGAGGCGGCGGCGGCCTGCGCCCACTGCTCCACCGCATCCGCCTCGATCTCGACGGTGAGGCCGCAGTTGCGGCAGATGAGGTGATGGTGGTGGCCGGTGGTGCACGCCCGGTAGAGACTCTCGCCGTCCGGGGACTGGAGCGAGTCGGCATCACCCTCGGACGCGAGGTCTGCGAGGGCACGATAGACCGTGGCGAGACCGATGGGGGACCCCGTCTCGTGCAGCGACATGTGCAGCCCCTGCGCGCTGATGAAGCCCTCCGTCGAGGTCAGAGCCTCGCGGACGGCTTCTCGCTGCCAGGTGTTGCGTTTCACGGCTCTAGGCTAACCCGCCTGGCTCACGAGTCGCCGTGAGCCGCTGCCCGCGCTGCGGCGGGCTCCGCGGCGGGCTCCGACGATCCGGCACACCACGTAGATGACGAACGAGATCGTTGTGACGTACGGGCTGATCGGCAGGGATCCGCCGAGTGCGAGCATGATGCCGCCGACGACCGAGACCAGAGCGAACCCCACACTCAGCAATGGCACGGCCAGGGGTGAGGACGAGATCCGCATCGCCGCCGCCGCCGGGGTGACGAGCAGGGAGAGCACGAGCAGCGCGCCGACGATCTGCACGGACACCGCCACGGCGAGCCCGAGCAGCACCATGAAGGCGATCGAGACGAAGCGCACGGGCACTCCGCGGGATGCCGCGACGTCCGCATCCAGGCTGTCGAACGTCAACGGGCGCCAGATCACCAGCAGCCCGATCACGACGATGGCGCCGATGACGATGAGCGAGCCGAGCTGGGGGTCGTCGACCGAGACGATCTGGCCGGTGAGCAGACCGAACTTGTTGGCGCTCCGCCCGGGATACAGCGCAAGGAAGAGGATGCCCAGGCCGAGCCCGAACGGCATCAGCACGGCGATGATCGAGTTGCGGTCGCGCGCTTTCGCACCGAGCACCCCGATGAGGATGGCCGCGATCAGAGAGCCAGCGAGCGATCCGAGGACCACGTTCGCACCCAGCAGCAGGGCTGCAGCCGCGCCGGCGAACGAGAGCTCGCTGATCCCGTGCACGGCGAACGCCATGTCGCGCTGCATGACGAACACGCCGATGAGGCCACCGACGATGCCCAGTACCGCACCGGCGAAGATCGAGTTCTTCACCAGTGCGAGCAGCTCACCGTAGTTGGCGAAGTCGAACAGCTGCGACCAGAGGTCGGGGGAGCCGGCGAGGTGGGCGATCACTGTGCGGGCTCCGGATGCTCGTGACGGTCGTGCTCGTGGTGGTCGTGCGTCTCCGCATCCGGGATTCCCACCACGACGATGCGCCCCCGGCTGCGGATCACATCGACGGGCGTCCCGTAGAGGTCGGTGAGCACGTCGCTGCGCAGAACCTCGTCGGGCGTCCCCTCGCGGAAACGACCGCCGGCCAGGTAGAGCACCTTGTCGACCATCCCGAGAACCGGGTTGACGTCGTGGGTGACGAACACGACGGCACTGCCGTGGTCACGCCGGCGCCGGTCGATCAGTTCGCTCACACCGCGCTGGTGCTGCAGGTCGAGCGAGAGGAGGGATTCGTCGCAGAGGAGCAGCGCGGGGTCTCCGGCGAGCGCCTGGCCGACTCGCAGCCTCTGCTGCTCACCACCTGACAGGCTTCCGACGGGATCGTTCGCGTAGCGCCGGGCGCCGACCGCGTCGATGAGACTCTCGACCTGGTCCCTGTCGGAGCGTGTCGTGATCGGCAGTCCCCAGCGATGCCCGTTGACGCCCAGTGCGACCAGGTCTCGTGCGCGCATCGGGGTTCCCGGTGCGATCAGCTTCTGCTGGGGGATGTACCCGATCCTCCGATCGCCGCGCCGCACCGGATGCCCGTCGAAGTCGATCTCGCCCGCGTCGAGCTGCTGCTGGCCGAGGATGGTCTTGAGCAGGCTGGTCTTGCCGGACCCGTTCGGCCCGAGCACGGCCACGAACTCACCGGCATGCACGTCGATGCTGAGCCCGCTCCACAGCGTGCGATCGCCGAACCCGAGGTCCGCATCCCGCAGGCGGAGCACGACCTCGCGCTCAGCCGGCGGCGGTACGAGGTCGAGCGGCTCGGTCTGCGTCATTCGGCCAGCCCCTTGGCCACGGCGTCGAGGTTGCTCGTCATCCAGCTGAGGTAGTCCTTGCCGCTCGGGAGGGTCTCGGTCACCGGCACGATCGCGACGCCGGCCTTCTTCGCGGCGGACAGCACCTTCTCGGTCTCCGGGCCGCTCGTCTGCTCATTGTAGGCGAGCAGTTTCACACTGCCGCCGGAGAAGAGGTCGAGCGTCTGCTGCAGCACGGCGGGGGACACATCCGTGCTCGCCTCGATGGCCGCGCTGAACGCTTCCGGCGTCTTGTTCTCGAGGCCGATCGCATCGAGCATGTACAGCGGCACGGGCTCCGTCACCGTCACTCCGGCGCCGGCGTACTGCTGCTTGAGCTGCGCCTCGCGGTTCTCCAGGCCGGTGAGCCCGGCCGTGAACGCGTCGCCGTTCTTCTTGAACTCCGCGGCCTGGGATGCGTCGGCCTTCGAGAGCACGTCGACCAGCTTGTCCGTGAGCTTCTGCACTGTCGGGAAGTCGTACCAGACGTGCTCGTTCAACTCGCCTCCGGCGGCCTTCTTGCCGGAGAGGTCGACGACATTGATCACCGTGGCCTTCTTGGTGCCGCCCGCGTTCAGCATCGTGTCCATGAAGTCGTCGTAGCCCCCGCCGTTCTCGATGATGACGTCGGCCTTCGACAGGGCCAGCTGGTTCTGGGCGCTGGCCTCGAAGGAGTGCGGGTCCTGGCTGGGGTTGTCCATGATCGAGGTCACCTTCACCGCGTCTCCGGCGATGGTGCGCGCGATGTCGCCGTAGACGTTGGTGCTGGCGACGACGGAGAGCTCGCCGTCGGAGGTGGCTCCTGAGGCGCCCGCCGAGCATCCGGTGAGGGCGAGTGCGGCGACCGCGGCAGCGGCGGGAACGGCGAGGAGCGAGACGAGGGAACGCGTCTTCATGCGGGGGAGACCTGTCTAAGTCGATGGGGGCGCCCGAGTGGGCACCGTTCGACTCTAGAGCTTATTGATAATGATTGTCAAAACCATCGCATCGCGGCTCAATCGAACCGCACGAACGCGCGCAGCGCCCCTCCGTGAGCCTCCCGGGTGTCCCCGTAGCCGAGCGACTCGTAGAACGCCTTCTGGCCGGGCTCATCGTCGGTGATCAGCACCTTCTGCCGCACATCCGGATACTCGTCGAGAATGGTCGTCACCAGCCGTCGGCCGAGCCCGATGCGCTGCTGTGCGGGCTCGACGAGCACATCCTGCAGGTACAGGATGCTCGCCCCGTCGGTGACGACGCGCGCCAGACCGACGAGCCGGCCGTCCTCCCTGGCGGTGGCGACCCGGCTCGACCCGGCGATCGCGCGCGCCAGCTTGTCCGCATCCTTCGTATACGCGCTCCACCCGACGGCGTTGTACAGCGCGAGCGCCTCGGTGCGGCCGACCGCGCCGGGATCTTCGAGAGCGATGTCGATCATCAGTCGAGCAGCAGCGCCGGCTCTTCGATGATGGAGGCCACGTCGGCGAGGAAGCGCGAAGCGACGTCGCCGTCGACCACGCGGTGGTCGAACGAGGCGCCGAGCGTCGTCACGAAGCGCGGGCGCACCTCGCCGTCGACCACCCAGGGCTTCTGCTTGATCGTGCCGAGGGCGACGATGCCGACCTCGCCGGGATTGAGGATGGGCGTGCCCGTGTCCATCCCGAAGACGCCGATGTTGGTGATCGTGATGGTCCCGCCCGCCATGTCGGCCGGGGGAGTCTTGCCGTCGCGGGCGGTGAGGGTGAGCTGTTCGAGCGCACCCGCCAGCTCGAGCAGCGACATGTCCTGCGCTTCCTTCACGTTCGGCACGATGAGCCCGCGAGGGGTCGCAGCGGCGATGCCGAGATTCACATAGTGGCGCACGATGATCTCCTCATCGGTCCACGACGAGTTGACCGTCGGGTTGCGGCGCACGGCCCAGATGATCGCCTTCGCCATGATGAGCAGCGGCGACACCTTCACCCCGGCGAAGTCGCCCGAGTTCTTGAGACGCTTGACGAACTCCATCGTGCGGGTGGCGTCCACGTCGACGAAGAGGCTGACGTGCGGGGCACTGAACGCGCTGGACGTCATCGCGTTGGCGATCGCCTTGCGCACACCCTTGACGGGGATGCGTTCTTCGCGGTCGTTCGGCCACTCCGGCGTCTGGATGTTGCGGAACACGCTGACCTGCGTGGCCTCCCGCAGGACGTCGTCGCGGGTGACGTCGCCGATCGGACCGGTCGGCGTGACCGCACTGAGGTCGACCCCGAGGTCTTTGGCGAGCTTGCGGATGGGCGGCTTGGCGATCACCGGAACGCTCGGCGTCAGGGTCACCTCCTGCCTCACCGTGAGTGGAACGGCGGGCGCAGCGGGCGCGACAGGAGCTACAGGAGCAGCCACGCCGACAGCGGCAGCGGCTGCGGCAGCGGGCACGACCGGGATCGCATTCGTCCCCGGGTGGGTCACCCGCCGGCGCCGGCTGCTTCCGTGCCCGGACGCGCCATACCCGACGAGCGGCGCGTTGGCCGGCTCGGCGGCCGCGGGCGCGTCCTCGTGCGACACGCTGGCTGCAGCATCGGCTGCCGCCTCCTGCACCTCGGTCACCGGTTCGGCGGCCGGAGCCACTCCCGCCCCGGAGGCGTTCGACACGGTGATGATCGCCGTGCCGACGTCGACGGTCTGCCCCTCCGACACGAGAAGCTCGCCGACGACGCCCTCGAACGGCGACGGCAGCTCGACGAGCGACTTCGCGGTCTCGATCTCGACGATCACCTGGTTGACCGTCACCGTGTCGCCCGGACCGACCTTCCAGGAGACGATCTCGGCCTCGGTGAGACCCTCGCCGACGTCGGGGAGGAGGAATTTCGAATCGCTCATGCTGCCACTTCTTTCAGTCCGCAGGTCGGTCAATAGGAGAGGCTGCGGTCCACGGCCTCGAGCACGCGGTCGGCGTCGGGGAGGTACATCGCCTCGACCTTGGAGGGCGGGTACGGAGTGTCGAACCCCGACACCCGGATGACCGGGGCCTCGAGCGAGTAGAAGGCACGCTCTGCGACCGTGGCAGCGATCTCCGACCCGACGCTCGCGTTGCCCTGTGCCTCTTGCACGACCACGAGCCTGCCCGTCTTGCGCACCGACTCGAGCACCGGCTCGAAGTCGATCGGCGAGATCGAGCGCAGGTCGATCACTTCGAGACTCTTGCCCTCCTCGGCCGCGAGGTCGGCGGCATGCAGAAGCGTCGAGACCATCGCGCCGTGGGCGACCACGGTCACATCGGTTCCGGCGCGCGCGATGCGGGCCGAATGCAGCGGCGAGACGTTCTCGGCGAGGTTGATCTCGCTCTTCACGAAGTACCGGCTCTTCGGCTCGAAGAACAACACGGGGTCGTCGGAGGCGATGGCCTCCTGGATCATCCAGTACGCGTCGTGCGAGTTGCTGGGACTGACCACGCGAAGTCCGGGAGTGTGAGCGAAGTAGGCCTCGGGGCTCTCCGAGTGATGCTCGATCGACCCGATGTGGCCGCCGTACGGCACCCGGATGACGATCGGCATCGTGATGGTGCCCTCGTGCCGGTTGCGCATCCGCGCGATCTGGGTCGTGATCTGGTCGAATCCGGGAAAGATGAACCCGTCGAACTGAATCTCGCACACCGGCCGGTAACCGCGCATCGCGAGACCGATGGCCGTTCCGAGGATGCCGGATTCGGCGAGCGGGGTGTCGAGCACCCGTTGGGGTCCGAACTCCGCATGCAGTCCCTCGGTCACGCGGTAGACGCCGCCGAGCGGGCCGATGTCCTCGCCCATGAGCAGCACCTTGGGATCGCGCGCGAGCGCGTCACGGAGCCCCCTGTTGACGGCCTTGCCGAGCGGCATCGAGACGATCGGGTTCGCGGGAGTCTGGGGCGCATCCGGGGCCGGGGATGCTGCGGCCGGTTCGGGCGCTGCCTCGCGCTCGATCACGGCGACAGCCTCACCCGCGTCGGCGGCCTCGACCTGGGCCTCTTCTCCAGCCTCTTCTTCCGCCTCCTCGTCGAACTCCGACTTGGGAGCGAACGAGGCGCCGGCATCGGCAGGATCGTCGTCGGCGAACGCGGTTGCGGGCGCATACGCGTGTTCGGTCTCCACGATGACGGCTTCTTCGACGACGGTCGACGCCTCCGACTGCTGGGTGCTGTTGATCTCGTTGACCTCGACCTCGGCCTCGACCGGCTCGTCGACGAGCTCAGCCTCGTGCACCTCGAGGTGCGCATCCGCGTCGCCGGTCCGGTCCACGATCACGGGAAAACGGTGGTTCAGGTCGCTCATGCGCGCTCCTCGTCGAAGGACGCTTCGTAGCGCTGCGCCCATTCCTTCTGCTCGGCAATCAGCGGATGCGGTTCTGCATAGACGTGGTCGAAGATCACGTCCAGAGGCGGAGGCGTGACCTCGAGCAGCCGGCGGCGAGCGTCGGCGGCCAGGTCGGCGGCCTCCTCATCGACCGAGACGAAGAACGAGTCCCCGACACCGAGATCGGCGAGGTAGGTGCGGTAGCGCGCGATCGGGTCGCGGGCGATCCACGATTGCAGCTCTTCCTCGGTGCGGTATTTGGTGGGGTCGTCCGCCGTCGTGTGGGCGCCGACACGGTAGGTCATGGCCTCGATGAGGGCAGGGCCCTCGCCGGCGCGCGCCTCGTCGAGCCATTTCGCCGTCACCGCGTAGCTCGCGAGAACGTCGTTCCCGTCGATGCGGGTGCCCGGGATACCGAACCCGCTTCCGCGCAGGTACAGCGGTGTGCGCGACTGACGCTCCACCGGCACGGAGATCGCCCACTGGTTGTTCTGCAGGAAGAAGACCTGGGGAGTGCGGTAGCTGGCGGCGAAGACGAGCGCTTCGCTCACGTCACCCTGCGAGGAGGCTCCGTCGCCGAAGTAGACGATGACCGCCTCGTCCTTGCTCGGATCGCCGGTGCCGGCCTTGCCGTCGAGCTGGATGCCCATGGCGTAGCCGGTGGCGTGCAGGCTCTGCGTTCCCAGTACGAGCGAGTAGAGGTGGAAGTTGCCGTTCTCCGCCGGGTTCCAGCCGCCGAGCGTCACTCCGCGCAGCATGCGCAGGATGTCCACCGGGTCGAGCCCGCGGATCATCCCGACGACGTGTTCGCGATAGGACGGGAAGATGTGGTCCTGCGGCCGCGCGGCATACGCGGAGCCGACCTGGGCCGCCTCCTGACCGTGGCTCGGCACCCAGAGCGCCAGCTGCCCCTGGCGCTGCAGGTTCGCGGACTCGTGGTCGAACGTGCGCACCACGACCATGTCGCGGTAGAACCGCCGATAGTCGCTCTCGGTGAGGCGTTCGAGGTAGGGGAGGTACTCAGCGGCGGGGTCGCTCGGCTGAAAACGGCCATCGGCCGTCAGGAGCTGAACGGTGTCGACCGGGCGCTGGTTATCGTTCGTTGCAGCCACCGTACTAACCTAACCGCTTGGCGGGGTGCCCATTTGGTAGGTTCCGCACAATATCCCCGGCCACATCAAGGAGTTTCTCCACAGACTCGGCCTCGCCGACACTGATCCGGATGCCCTCCGAATCGAACGCTCGCACGGTGAGCCCGGCGTCGAAGAAGGCATCGCTGATGGCAGCCGTGTGCTCGCCCGTAGCCAGCCAGACGAAGTTGCCCTGCGCCTCCGGAACGTTCCAGCCCTGCTCGAGCAACGCCGCGCGCAGTTCGTCGCGTCGCATCGCGATTCGGGCGACCCGCTCCATGAGCTCCTCCTCGGCGTCGATCGAGGCCAGAGCGGCAGCGCGGCCGACGTCGGTGACCGACAGGGGGATGGCCGCCGAGCGGCACGCGTCCAGCACCCCCTCCGCACCGACGGCGTAGCCGACGCGGAGAGCAGCGAGCCCGTACGCCTTGGAGAACGTGCGGAGCACCACGAGATTGGGATAGCGCCCGAGCAGGGGGATCCCGTCGACGGATGCCTCGTCGGTCACGAACTCGTAGTACGCCTCATCGAGCACGACGAGCAGCGTCGGCGGCACCGCGGCCATGAACGTCTCGAACCCGGCGGCGGTGACGATCGTCCCGGTCGGGTTGTTGGGCGTGCAGACGATGACCACGCGTGTGCGGTCGGTGACCGCGGCCGCCATCGCGTCCAGGTCGTGTGCGCCGTTCGGCAGGTTCGGCACCTGAACACTGGTCGCACCGGTGACCGTCACCAGACCCGGATACGCCTCGAACGAGCGCCAGGCGTACACGACCTCGTCCCCGGCGCCCGCGGCCGCCGAGAGGAGCTGCGCCAGCAGCGACACCGATCCGTGGCCCAGGTGCACCTGACCGGCAGAGACGCCGTGGCGTTCCGCCAGCTTCTCTCGGAGGTCGAGCCCCCCGGCGTTCGGGTAGCGGTTGAGGTCGCCGAGAACCGCGGACACCGCATCCACGACACCGGGGAGGGGCGGGAACGGGTTCTCGTTGCTCGACAGCTTGAAGCCGTCGGCCGGCGCGGGGCGCCCCTGCTTGTATGCAGCGACGGCCACGATCTCGGGACGGAGCTTCACGCCAGCGGCTTCGTTGGTACTCACAGACCAAACCTACCGGCGGCCACATGCTCGCGGGGGAATTCGTGCAACCCCTCGTCAGTGTCCGTGCCGCCTGACATCATGGGCAGCATGAGATTCCTCCTGCGGCTGATCATCAACGCCCTCGCGCTCTGGTTCACCACGCTGATCGTCTCTGGCGTCACCGTTCGACCGTATGCACCCGACGAACTGGCGACCATCCTCACCTACCTACTGGTTGCGCTGATCTTCGGTGTGGTCAACGCGATCATCGGCACGGTCATCCGGATCGTGGCTTTCCCGCTCTATGTGCTCACGCTCGGGCTGATCTCGTTCATCGTCAACGGACTGCTGCTGCTCCTCGTCGCGTGGATCAGCAGCCTCATGGGGTTCGGCCTCTTCATCGACGGCTTCTGGTGGGGTGTGCTGGGAGCGCTGGTGCTGAGCCTGATCGCCTGGCTGCTCGGCCTGATCCTGCGCCCCCTCACCCGCCGCTCATAGCGCGAGCGGCGAGGCGTTCGCCGAGGATGCGGAACAATAGAGGGGTATCCCACCCGCAAGGAGCCTCATGACCGCCCTGCCTCCCCAGCCGCTGAGCCCGCTCGACGGCCGTTACCGTTCCGCCGTGCTCGGTCTCGGCGACTACCTCTCGGAGGCGGGGCTCAACCGCGCACGCGTGCAGGTCGAAGTCGAGTGGCTGATCTACCTGACGAGTCACCGGATGTTCGGCTCGAGCCCCCTGACGCAGCAGCAGATCGACTCGCTGCGGGCTCTCGCGACCGGATTCGGGCAGCCGGAGATCGACCGGCTCGCCGAACTGGAGGCGACCACGAAGCACGACGTGAAAGCCGTGGAGTACCTCGTGCGCGAGCGGTTGCACACCCTCGGTCTCGACGAGATCGCCGAGCTCACGCATTTCGCCGCGACCAGCGAGGACATCAACAACCTCTCCTATGCTCTGACCGTCAGCGCGGCCGTCAACGAGGTGTGGCTGCCCAAGTTCCGCGCGGTCATCGCGGAGCTGCGCGACCAGGCCTTCGAGTACCGGGACGACGCGATGCTCGCCCGCACGCACGGCCAGCCCGCGACGCCCACCACGATGGGCAAAGAGCTGGCGGTCTTCGTGTACCGGCTGCAGCGCATCCGGAAGCAGATCGAGAGCACCGAGTACCTCGGCAAGTTCAGCGGCGCCACCGGCACCTTCGCGGCCCACCGGGTGGCGGATGCGGAGGCCGACTGGCCGCGCATCTCCCGCGAGTTCGTCACGGGCCTCGGCCTCGACTGGAATCCGCTCACCACGCAGATCGAGTCGCACGATTGGCAGGCCGAGCTCTACAACCGCATCTCCCACGCCAACCGCGTGCTGCACAACCTGGCCACCGACATCTGGACCTACATCTCGCTCGGATACTTCCGTCAGACGCCGGAGCCCGGGGCCACCGGCTCGTCGACCATGCCGCACAAGGTGAACCCGATCCGGTTCGAGAACGCCGAAGCGAACCTCGAACTGAGCTCCGCCGTGCTCGACTCGCTGGCAGCGACCCTCGTCACCAGCCGGCTGCAGCGCGACCTCACCGACTCGACCACGCAGCGCAACATCGGCGTGGGTCTCGGCCATTCACTGCTCGCGCTCGACAACATTCAGCGCGGCCTGGGCCAGATCGCTCTCGACCGCGCGCTGCTGCTGGCCGACCTCGACGCCAACTGGGAGATCCTCGGTGAGGCGATCCAGACCGTGATCCGCGCCGAGGTCACCGCCGGGCGGTCGACGATCACCGACCCGTACGCCCTGCTCAAGGAGCTCACGCGGGGCAAGCGGGTCGACCATGCCGCCCTCACCGAGTTCGTGAACGGCCTCGACATCGGCGAGGCGGCACGCCAGCGGCTCCTCGACCTGACCCCGCAGACCTACACCGGCGTGGCCAGCGACCTGCTCGAATACCTCTAGAGCGGCGGACGGCCCGGGCGGCTCGCTGGAATCAGTGGCCGGATGACGAGGGGCGGTCGCCCCTGTTCTGCTCCTCGATGTCATGCACCTCGGCGGCGTTCGGCTTGAACGCCATCGCGAAGAGCGCCATGAAAACGAGCGACACGATGAACGCGATCCCGAGCGCGATGCCGGCGAAGAGGAACTCCCGGGTCGCGATGAGCACGATGAGACCGACGAAGACGCCGAGGGCTCCCGAGATGCCGAGCAGCTCGGCGGGAAGGAAGCGGTCGCGCCGGGTCGGCTGAGCGCCGGAGGTCGCGCCGGCGGTCGTTCCCGGCTTGTTCTTGTCGCGCTTGCTCACGATCCGCTCCCGACGTTGTGCTCAGCGGTCGCCCCTCGGGCCGATGCCCTCAGCGAGGCGCCCCCGATCGCCTGGAACACGCCGACGATGACCGCCCAGGCGCCGAACAGTCCGATCGCGAGGATCGCATCCGACGGGATGAGCAGGAAGGTGAGCGCGAGAACCGCGGTCAGCGCCCCCGTGACGATCCAATCGCGGGCCGCGCCGTCTTTGGTGCGCGAGCGCAGACCGCTGTACAACTCCAGGAAGCCAGTGAGAGCCGCCCACACGCTGACGACGAAGAGATAGAGGCCCAGGCCGCTGCCCGACAGGGCGAGCGCGAGAACGCCGGCCAGCACGCCGATCGCCCCCTGCACCAGGAAGAGCTTGCGGGTGAGACGGTCGGCCAGGGTCCGCAGGCTCGACAGGACGAGAACCGCGCCCTCGAGCACGGCGAAGACGCCGAAGACGATGAGCCCGAACTGGGCGGTGTGCGCGTCGCGCGTGAAGGTGATCACGGCGGCCGCGATCAGGGCGATCACGGCCCGAACGACCGGGACGACCCAGTACCGGGCGGACTTCGGGGCGGGAACAGCGGGTGCCACGTCGGCGACCTCTCTCAGAACAGGGATTCGCATACAGTTTAGTCGCGCCCTTGCTGCGCGTTTGCCGCGTGAGAGCGGCGCCGATCAGTAGGCTCGGCCTGTCAGTCGTCAGCGCACCACGACCAGTGAGGAAGTTCCGATGCGCACCGGATTCGGCATCGCGCGCCTCGTCTTCGCCGCCCTGGGCATCGCGGCGATCGTCACCCAGTTCGCGAGCAGTGCGTCGGCGATCGCGAGCAAGGGCGGGAGCGTCGGCGCCTTTGTTGTCAACTTCTTCAGCTTCTTCACCATCGACTCGAATGTGCTCGCCGCCGTCGTGCTCCTGATCGGTGCCTTTTTCGCATTCGCACGCAAGGACGCCGATCCGAACTGGTACACCGTGCTGCGCGCGGTCGCGACCACCTACATGGCGACGACGGGAATCGTCTACAACCTCCTGTTGCGCAACATCGCCTTGCCGCAGGGGCAGACCGTGCAGTGGTCGAACGAGGTTCTGCACGTCGTCATCCCGCTCTACCTCGTGCTCGACTGGTTCTTCGCACCGGGCCGGGCGCCGTTGCGGAACAAGGCACTCTGGTGGATCGTCGGATTCCCGATCGTCTGGGCCGTCTACACGCTCATCCGCGGTCCGTTCGCCGGCGACCCGGTCACGGGTGTGATGCCCTGGTACCCGTATCCGTTCCTCAACCCGGCCACCTCACGCAACGGCTACCTCTCGGTGTCGTTCTACGTGATCCTCATCGCCGTGGTGATCCTCGTCGTCGGTTTCGGCGTGGTCTGGATCTCACGCCGCTGGCCGGGCTCCCGGGATGCGCGGGTCCCGCATCCGGAACTCACGACCGACTGAGCTACGCCGACGCCCCCGCGGGTTCGGCCTTCCGCTGATCGTCCGCGTTGGACCAGAAGATCACTGCTGCGACCGCGGCGATGACGAGGAGAAACGCGCCGGTCGGCGTGATCGTGTCGGCGACGTGGTTCTGCGTGGCCAGCGACGAGCCGAAGCCCGCGATCAGCCCTGTGCCCGCCACCGCCGCGAACGCGAGCGTAAACGCTCGGGCCACGCTTGACAGCAGGAGCCCGCGGATCACGAGGGCTCCGACCGAGATGGCCCACGTCGCGATCAGCATCGTCGCCAACGCGGCATCGAATCCGTCGTGCAGCAGCACACCCGGAGCGAGGTAGAGCGGGACCGTCGTGAGAAGCAGGGCGACGCCCAGCCCCGAGAAGAGGAGGTGACGGGTGCGATCGGGCCGAACGGCCCGAATCGACGGCACCAGTGCCGGCCAGGTGAGGGCGACGGTGAACGCCACGATCGCGAGCGCCGTGGCGCCGACACCCTGGAGGAGGTTGAGGAGTGTGACGTTCATGATCCCATTCGACACCGTCTGCCGCTGCGATGAATCCCGCGAAAGAGTGAATGGCGTCATCCAGAAGAATGACTGCTCAGCTGTGCGCTCCCCGTCAACTACAGCGGAGGGATCGGCTACTGGACGGTCTGTCGACTACCGCGCGCACGAGAGGCAGGCCGAGGCCCTGCCCGCGATGGTCGCGGTCGAGGTAGACATCGCAGAACCACGCGAAGGTCGCCTGATCGGTCACCACCCGGGCATACGCACACAGATCTCCGGCCTCATCGTATACGCCGAAGTTCAGGTGTGGGTCGCGCCGAGCGAGCTGCGCCAGGTGCCGGCTGAACGCAGAGGTCTCGGACGGTTAGTGGAGACTGCTGGCGAGAAGACGCGACGATTCGACGATCTCGGGCGCACCTAGGATTCCTCGGCGCCCCAGCGTCCGAGCGCGATGATAGTCGCGCGCAGGGCGAGCCCGCGATCGGTCAGCGCGTAGGCCCGGGTGTTGTGCCGGAGGGGCAGCCGGTGCAGGACTCCAGCCGCTTCGAGCTCGCGCAAGCGGGTTGCGAGCATGTTCGTCCCCATTCCGAGGTCCCGCTGCAGATCCCCGTATCGCTGCGGCCCGTCGAGCAGCCGCTCCACGATGAGCAGGGCCCATCGTGCTCCGACGATGTCGAGGGCTGCGGCGAGGTCGCTCACGCGATCGGATCGGTGTCCGGCTTCATCCAGAACGGCGAGTAGTGGTAGCCGTCAGGGTCATCGAACTGGCGCTGGTACATGAAGGGGTAGTCATCGATGTCACCGACACGTCCGCCGGCAGCGGCGGCGCGCTCGACGAGTTCATCGACCGCCTCGCGGCTGCCGAGGTCGAACGAGACCGTCACCTTCGAAGGGGTGTCGGGCCCACCGACCAGCTCCTCGGTGGCGCCGACGCTCGCGTACATCTCGCGGCTGCCGAGCATGACGTATTGCTCGGGCGCGATCGCGAAGCAGGACACGTTCTGATCTGACATCTCGGCGTTGAGAGTCCAGCCGAGGGCGGTATAGAAGGTGGTCGCGCGCTCGACACTCTCGACCGGGCAGGTGATGAATAGGCTCATGCAGCCAACACTTCCAAAATGGAAGTGCCGTGTCAAGACCAGGCCACACCCCTGGTTAGGTATCCAGCATCTTGAAGTTGGACCCGACGCCTTGTGCATTGTCCGTAGCGTGCCTCCTTGCTGGCACGACCTAACGCCGCACGCTCCCAAGGGTTCGTCGACCACGACCTCGTTGAGACGGAGACCATCGGTGATCCTGGCTAGCCTTGACACGTGAAGCCCACCGAGGCAAACGAGATGACGCCCCTTCGTCTTCAGGTCGGAGGCCTGACCCGCGCCGAGCTCCGAGCGGCGCTCCGCTCACGCGGCGTCCTCCTCAACGCATACGCCGACACACTTCTCGATCACGCGGTCTTCGACCTACGAGACCGAGAGGAGATCAGCATCGTAGAGTGCGCGGTGGGCGATCTGCATCTGACGACCAGCGCGACTCTCCCAGAGGTGTTCTCAGCGGCACAGTCCCAAGGGTTTGAGCTGGCCCCGCCCGACACCGGCCCCTACTTACGGCTCGCGATGGCTTCCCAGGCGAGCGCTCCGGATTCTGTGCTGTCGGCCGGCAAGTCACCCGCGGGCGCTCTCAAGGTCGCATCGGCGCCGCTGACTGACGACACGAGTTTCCCTACAGGGTTCTATCTGCGGGTCGTTGACGGAGAACAGTGGCTGCGCGGTTTCCGCTGCGACGACGAGTACCGATTCGCGCCCGACGACAGGTTTGCGTTTTTGTTGCCCGGCCGCTGAGCGGTATCACGTTGCAGCCACCATCGAGCGCCGGCGACGTCACGCGCAGCCGACGGCTTCAACCCGTCAGATCGGTCGCAGTGCCTCGCTAGACGGACAAACTATGTGGCGGAAGGACAACCTATGCCGACGGTCGACAGCCTCGATGTGAACGATCGCGCAATGTGTCGCCGCGGGGCCTGAAGTTGTGCGCCATGCCGAATAAGTTGTCGCTGTAGTTGTCCAGACAACTTGTCGCTCCGACGATCTTAAGCGCGATCGGGTCGATGTCGCGCGAGTCTTGGTGGACTGCGGCCATCTAGAGCGATTACAAACACATCGTTGGGTCGCTACGTCTTCGCGTTGACGCGCTCCCGGAGGATCTCGACGATGTTGTCCCGGTACCGAGCCTTGACGCGGTGCCGGACACCCTTCTTCATCTCACCCAGGAGTTTCGCGATTTCCACGGCGTGACGGAAGGTGCCTCCGGCGGCGAAGTAGGCGCGAAGCCAGGGCTGGATCGTTGCCGATCGATCTCGTCTAGCCACGATGGACATTTCGTTCAATCAGATTGGCGACACTCTTGGCGGGACCCATTTGGTGACGGCAGAGCACGATAGGGAGGACTTCTGCGCCGCGCTTGAAGCGCAGGACCCTCCCTGCGGGTGAAGGACCGTCATCTCGCGGAGTGCGCACTCGCTCGTTCTGCCTGGAGGGAAGTGCACGCGTCATCGCTCACTCGAGCAGCGAGCTAGCGATGGTCCAAGCGTCCTCTAGCGGGCGATGAAGCTCTGAGGTAACGGCGCAAGAGCGAGCTTTCGAGCGATCTAGGCCGAGTATTTTCTGTCGAAGGACCACATCTGGAACCGGAGCCACAATCCGCGCAGAGAGAAGCCTCGTGGTTGGACCGTTTTGTCTCAGGAAGCGGCCATAGTGTGACCGAGTTGAACAAGGCCGCCAGAACCGGCGGCTTCCCCAACGGCCTAATGCGCCTAGCGGCTACCCCCTGATGAGTTCCCCAACGCGGAGGAACGTCGCCTCCTGGTGGACCACTCGCCGTGCGCGCTCGTCGCGACCAGGAGTGAACAGCGCCTGACGGCCCGGGGTGGATCGTTGCCAGCACGCTCACACCACGAGCTTCAATCGGTGTCTGTAGCCGGCGTGCCACCTTCTTCCATCCGGTCCGGCGTCGCGCCCCTGCAACATAACAACCCGGAGGTCAGGTAGCAGCTCGAGCAGCTCGATGATGACCTCTGCTCCCGCATCCAGCTCAGACGCGGTGGGTTGTCGGTTGAAGTACCAGGGGTAAGCGTTCCATGGGAGCACCTGCCGCGGCGTGATCCTGGCGGACTCGAACAAGAGCATCTGCCGCTCGGCAGTCGGGTCGTCGTTTTCGATCGCGAGGAATCCGCTACCCAACCCGTCCTGCGTCGCCGGGCCCGGATCCCGAAGAATCGAGAGCACGCGGGCATCAACTCCCGCATGCAGCGGCGCGACGTACGGCGCCCATCCGCGGCCGTCGCGATCCCGTACCGAGTCGACAAACCGGTTGATGGGAGCAATGTGCGGAGCTGTGTGCGCAGTCGCGTGCTGCTCGGCGCGGAAGGTCGGGTCCGCCATACGTCGGGGCATGCCACGACCGTAACGGAGGGAGCCGACGTCAAGTCTCCCGCTTCTCGCTCCATGCACGGTCGAAGATGCCTTGCCACGGAAATGGGATCACCGGCTCGAAGGGCTCACGGTTACCGCGAGTGAGCAGGAGTTCGTATTTCAGAAAGAGCTCATTCAGGACATCGAGAGCTTCGTGTAGATCTCTGAATGTCGGGATCGTCGCCTTCGGCTCGGCTTGAGCATGCGCGATGTGATGGTTTACGTACAACCGCAGTGGATCAGCTGCCTCGACTAGACGTCGCTGGTCAGCGAGCACAACGTCTGGGTCGATGTGCCCCAATTTCTTGGGATCGGCTCGCCGGGTGAATGCGTGATCAAAGTTCTTGCCCCAATCCTCGTAAATGTCGCTGAGGTACCACTCGCGAGTGAGCCCATCTGGGTGTTCCGCGATCTGTTTCAGCAGGATGAACAACGAGGCGGCGTCGGAGGACCTGTCGGCCATTTTTCGAACACCGAGTGCCATGGTCGTCGCGTACAACTCCGAAATCCACTCCACGAAGTAGGGCTGTTCCTGGATTGCCGCGCTGTCGTCGACGAGATCGTTCACGGTTCGCCAGGTCATTCGGTACCGAGCCAGGACCATGACCTCGTTGGTAATGCGTTCCAACATCTTCAGCCACACGGCTGGGGGTCCCGGCTTGTGAGGTGTGACCCTTCCCGGCACCCACTCTGGGTCAGGATCCGGCGTGGGATGGGTCATCCGTGCTCCGATCGTTGTCGATTCATCGCCGCTTGCCACCACCGGGATTGCCGCCATCGAGTTTCTGGCTGCGTTCGTTCATGTAGATGCGTGCGGTCGAGTGCAGACGTCACGAACGAGAGGCGCTCGCTCTCCTCCGCTGCGCACCCATCACTGCAACAAGTTGGGCATCAAACCGTCGGTTCTCTCGCGCCGAACAATCGACGCGCCGCGAAGCAACCCTGCAGAAAAAATGCAAAGCATCATCGCACCGCCTATCGGCACGAGAATGTTCTGCGCGTTCTGGAGATAGTGGGCCTCTGCCGAGGTCAGCGCCACGCGCTGACCGGAGTTGACGCTGTAGTAGGCGTCTCCGACTTTTTCAACTGTCGTCCCGCGAGAAAGAACCACTGCTCCAGCGGCGAAGATAAGCACCGCGATTGTTCCCAGGAGCAAAAAGCCCAGACGGGACATACGAGAACCGCGCCAGAATCCTACAGCGAACAGTTGCCCGATGAATGCGGTGGATGCCGGCCTTGTGTCGCCCCTCACGGTGAAGTACGAGAGCGCCAACGAAAGTACGAAGAAGACACCAGCAAGGATGAGAATTCCACTGGTCACGGGCACGCTCAGCATGTCGGTGAGCAGACCGGCCAGACCGAGACCCGCCGCGACCGCATACAGAGCGATCGGGGCATAAGCGAGAATCCTCATAACTTCACCACGCCCATGTGTAGCCGACTTCCCCTCCGAGATACAGGCCCTCGCCAACACCGATACCGACTTTAGTCGTCGAGACGGAGGGATTGGGCAAACTTACCGATGACCCTGTATACCCCGCACCGATATAGCCCGCCCCGCCAGTCCACCCTGCGTCCCAACCGGTCAGGTCGGCCCGGGTACGCGCGTTTGTAGATATTGCGCTTGCTCCGATGTATATGTCACCGCCGGCGCCCAGACCAAATGTTGGGGTGAAAGGCGACACTTTGAGAGCACGTTCACATCTGTGAACGGCCACGCAAGTTGTCGCCGTGGGCACACCGTTTTCGCTGGTTGCCAAACATCTTGTCGTCGTCGTTGTCCATGCATTTTGTCGCGCCAAACAGGTGTCCGGGAGTCTCTTCGCATTGATACGCGCTCAGTCGCTATATTCGTCCTCACGACTGGCAAAAGAAGCATCCATGGAGGCAACCATCACACTCTCACTGGCGTGGATTCGGTCTGTGGGCAACACGCAGGAATTGGTCTTCGCTTCCGACAGTCGGCTCCGCGCGGGGCAGGCGTGGGACGTGGCGCCCAAAATCTTCACCTTGCCTCGGTCAGACGCGCTTATCTCTTTCGCGGGCGCGACGGACTATGCGTATCCTCTCGTGGTTCAGATGTCGCAGGCCATCGGGTTCTTCCCTGCGTCTCGCGATCGGCGCAATGACATTAGCGTCGCAAAAGGAATCGCTCTCAAGGTCTTCAATGAAATGCGCGAGAATATCCATGACCTGCCTCGTGGTCAGATGACGGCGGGAGACCCTGGCGTTCGCTTCATCTTTGGCGGCTACCAATGGCGCCAGAAGCGATTCCGGATCTGGGAACTTCACTACGACGCTTCGATCGATCGGTTCACGTTTCGTCCTGTACAGCCCTGGCACGGGGGAAACAGCGGCCGCGTGTTGGCAATGATTGGAGATGCAACCGACGAGGCCCGTGATCGTCTCGTTGAGCTCCTCCGATCACGCGGCAAGCTGCCTGGAAACGGCTTTGACATGGAACCGTTCGAAGTACTGCGCGACATGATTCGCGACAGATCGCATCCCGCCATTGGAGGCGCGCCCCAGCTCGGAAAGGTATACAGCTACATGCGTAGCCAATTGTTCGCAGTTGCGTGGCCGGACGCGACTGGAGTTCCGCATGCTCTAGGGAGGGCCGCCCTCGGGTTCGAACGATTCGATCTTCCCCTGCTGGATCCAGACGCTCCGCATCTCCACTCACGGCATGCCGCTGCGGCGTCCGACGACGATGAAGAGTTCGTGACGACGGAACTGGCGGATGAGCCATACGAGGATGACTAGCGATACACAGGGAGACACCCTTACTGCGGCAAACGAGTTCGCCGAAGACATCCTCTTGCCACGTGAGCACCGGAACAGAGTAATTGCAGCCCGTTCTGCGGCGGCTCTTGAGCAACTTGCAGACGAACTAAAGCTCGCCCCTGGCGTGCTCGCGGGACAGCGCGCTTTCCTCACCGGCGATTGGGGCGGACCGTGGGCAAGACTTCGGGCAAAGGGAGATCTCGAAGAGGCGCTGGGGAGGGTCGCTGAGCTTCGCGAGGTTACCCGTCACGCGCGATCGCTAGGCCGCTAGCTGTGTTCTCACCGCTCGGATCAGCCGTCGGAAGACTTAGTTCTCCGACCCGAGCTAAGGCCATTCCCATATCGCACCTTCATAGTGCACGTCCGTGAACTCGTAGGCGGCGGGCGTCGTCCCCTCGCCGACAAACGGCTTCGGGTGGTGCTCGAACTGTTGCAGCGTCGGGTCAACAGAGAACAAGACCGCCCCCGCTCATCCCGCCACTCAAGCCATGCGTGGCCATTCAGTTCCCCCGGTCGCGAGGCTTGCACGAAAGTCCATCGCCCGAGTCCGCGATCCTCCAATACCGCTGCCACCGCAACTGCAACGTGCTCACAAGAGGCACCGGGCCATCCGTCACGGACGAATAGTCGCTCTGTGCGGTCAGTAGCCCACATTGCGTCGATCACGTCGTCGACGGTTTCACGCACAGCGTTGAAGTCCACCGCACCACCGTAGGGCGCCGCTCAGGGAACCACATCTCACCCCGCGCGGTTGTTATCAGCAATACGGGAGCCGGTTGTCCCTTGCATGGAAGCTCCTCGCCATAGTCGATAGTGGCTGATAAGACGTCGTCCGATTGGTAACGGGCGTGACGCAAGAAGGCTCGGAGGGGTTCCCCTTGGTTCCTTGTTCTCTCGATACCTGGCGCCCGGAGTGTCGGCGACGACGGCTTTCCTATTTGCGTCCTAACCGACGGACACGGCACCGCCGGTCGCCGCTTGTAGGTGATCAGTCCGACGCATTCAAGATGGACGGCGCAACGTCACTACGGACATCGCCTGCATCGGCACGCTTGTATGGCTTTGCTTGTGAAGGCGAATCGAGCGGCCATGCTTGCCACGCGAAGATTGAGGGCCCGGCGAGCAGGGGAACGACAAGGGCCTGGATCACTGTAGTGATGAGCAAGATGAATGACGCATCACTGTGCCCTAACGCAGCCGAGAACCACCAGGCGATGGCGAGCACTAACCACAGCGCCATATTCAGGACGAAGACCCAATCGCGCCTTTCTCGCCTAATGGCAATGACGATGTAGGCAGTCAAAATGAGCGCCGCGTCCTTTAGGCCCTGGTCCGAGAGTCCAAGCCACTCGCTCCCCGAGGCAATCGAGTAGAGCGTGTAAGCCAGAAGGCCAAGGACGATGAGTGCGGCCAATGCTCGGATCCCGAACTCCCACAGCTCCAGCCGGCCCTTGGCCCTACCCCAGTAGGTTCGCTGGCGTTTTTCAATCACGAAGAAGACCATCGGCGTAATTGCTGTCAGCGTAAGGGCTTTGCCTGGGCGCGCTCGACGTGGAGCGTGGAAACGCTCCCACCAGGCTTGACGAGACGGTTGTCGCAGCCATTCTCTGGCATCAGCCTCCGAAGCCACGACGAAGGCACGTCAAGCTCTATTGCCTGGGCAATCGACCGAGGCTGCCACAACGGCGCCGAGACGTCCGATACTTCAGGGGTCTCGGCACTGATTGAGACGCGGGAGGCTTCCGGCCCCGGATGTCCTCCATGCGACGCTGGCTGGCTTAATGCGTTCGCGACAACGGCGGTTACATAGCCTTCTCATACATCTCGGGACAGGTCAGCTGGCGCGCGAGAGGCTAAGCTCTGCGGACTCAGGATTCAATGAGCGCGGGGTCGGCGAGGGCGAGCCTATCTCTGTCAGCCTGCCACGCGCGGAGCTTGCGAACGGCCTCCGCGAAGTCCAGGTGCATATGGGTGCTGGTGCCGGTGCCGGTGTTTGATCCAGCCTCCACGGAGCGCAACTCTTCCGCGAACTTTTCCGTGAGCGGGACGAGCGGATCGGCTCCGAAGCTGAGCTGAGCGGCCAGGCGATCGAACTCTTCGAGCGTGCTCTCTCCAGACTCGACAATGGCCATCAGGTCGTTCTCTCGTAAACGCGCGCTGATTGTGCCTCTGTAAGACTCGTAGAGTCGATCGGACTCCTGCGCCAGATTCACGTCAGTGGTCACATCCGCGTATTTTTTCTCGAGTCTCCTCACCGACTCCTCGGTGAGGTTCCCACGCTGTTTTACGGCGATCGCCTCGGTCTGCACCGCGAGAGTGTTTTCCTTAGTCGCGGCCACCATCGCCTTGTGCTGCGCGTGGACGATGCGGAGAAGCTCTTCAGCTCTTATAAGGATTAGTTGTAGCTCGGTCAGACTCTTGATATCCATGCCCGCTCGCTTGGCCAGCTCGCGGGCGGCGCCGTTGGCGGGATACACAAGCTCGTCGGTGTTGTATCCAAAGAGAGCAACGCCGGTCGCGTCAGCCACGTCTCGCGCGGAGGCCGTATATCCGCTGTTTGAGAAGAAGAGGGCGTGTGGCATGGTGTGGGTCGCGCCACGGAGCCGCTGGATGTCGGGAGAGCCGACTGGCTTGCTGAGGAACTTCACCTGGGCGCCGACGCCGGCCGCCACCGCGTCCAGCCCGCCATCGGCACCCGCCGCGGTCAGCCTCGCGTGAGCCCACCCGAGGCGGCGCATGTATTCAACGGCAAGTTGTTCGGCGGAATCCCACGTAGTGATCACCGTGCAACCCTAAAGGGCGGACCGATCGCGGCACGATGCTAGTAGTGCACCCAGTTCTCGGGGCATCGGCATGCTGCACGCTTGTAACGCAGCGAGAATATGCCGACCTCGCCACGCTTGTTGCTGCGGCTTATCGATGCCTCGCCTTACTGTTTCAGTGCTCGAGCGGGTTATTTTGACTGCCGAGTTTCACAACCGCACACAATCCGGCCGATCGTGTAACGAGACCCTCGTGTGGCGGTCGATCGCCAGCCGCACGTCGCGTAGTGTGATCGCACGAGCAGGTTGAGGGGAAGTCAATGGAGACCGTGCCAAGCGAATCGCCCTTCGTGTCAGGTGATGACAAGGTCCAACCTCTCTCCGGACTCGACTACCAAGCATTCTGGACGACGGAAGCGCCTTCCGGTTGGCTCGATCAGGCACTAGGTGAGTTCGCGTCCTGGGCGCGCGAGCGGCTCGGGCTGGACGTAGACCTGACCAAGAACGGTGAAGTGTCCAACACCGACCAAAGCAGACGTGTGCAAGTACTGCATCGGTCGGCTGGCCGTGACGCTGGAGTACGCCTCAGGGCCTGGAACTCCAATCAAGGGACGACATTCACAGTCACGGTCTTGGCTGTCGACGGCCCAGGCGGCGGCTGGTTGCTCTTGCAGGCGAGCTCCTCCAATCGATCCCGACGAACAGACAAACCAGCCGTAGCAGACAGAATTCTCAGTGTCGTTGACTTCACCGACGTAGGACCGCTCCGCCCAACCGCGCAGCACATTGCGGACTCCCAGATCGAAGAACTCGAAGACCTGATCAATAATCCCGACCGTAGATTCCCGGTTATCGTTGCCGCTCCTATTGACGGCGTTGATTTTGATCGATGGCTCGAGGCCGTGACGCGATGGACGCGCCTCTGTGCGGGCATTGCGCATGTTGTGTCGCTGGATCCAAACTCCGCTATGGAATTCGCGCGTCGCCACAACCGCCGCGGAGTTCAGCCCGCCACCCTGCGAACATACCCACCTGGTGCAGACCTAGCGGACCCTGCGGTAGAACAAGCAGCGCGATGGTTGACCCCGCGAGCGCTTGCCGGGCCGGAGGCGAGGGTCGCTCGCGTCATTGAGGGTTTCGTTCGTGGATACCAAATCACCCACCCTGTACCTCTGACATCGGCGGTACGGGAGTGGTCGCGAGCATTCGACCGGTTTGCAGCACAAGAGTTGAGATCCGCGGTCAGCCCCGTTTCCGCACCGCTGCAGGAGCGCGTTGCAGCGCGACAAGCCGCGCGTAAGCCTGAGCTGCAACTGAAACCAACTGCTGTACGCCCCATACAGCCGATCGTCGAGCCGCCAGAATTGCGTCCTGGTTCCGAGTCGCAGCCCAGTGAAGACGCGACCATCTCCAACTTGCGGGCACAGCTTGAAGCGAGCCAGGCTGCATTGACAAAAAGCGCGGGTCAGCTACAACAGGTACAGGAATTCCTATCGCTGCCTGATCTTGAAGAAGAATCTCTCTTGGAGCTCTTAGACGCCGCGACTCGAACCCAGCCAGACAGCGGCGCTATCGCCCAACTTCTCAGCGACAATGACGACCTGCGGACCACCGTCGAAGCGCTCGAGGACAGCCTGATCAATGAACAGGTCAACAACAGTGATCTAGTCATGGAACGCGATCGTTTAGAGGTTTACCTTAACTCGCAGGTTCGAGAGACTGCATTCCTCCGCGCCAAGGTTGCTGACATTGACCCGGCGGGTGCGTACAGCTGGGTTGACACCGGCGGGCCCTCGAATCCTCTGGGGGAATGCCCGACCGACTGGGACGCGCTGATTGCCGATTCCCGCCTTGCTGAACACGGGTTAGCGTTCACCGGCAATCCGCGCCGGACCAAGGAAGTGGCCGGTCTAGATTTAGACGGAGCGGGGCTACAGGCTGCGTGGGACTCCCTCGGAACTCTGGCGTCGTACCGTGCAGCCCGGCTTGACGGTTCATGGGATTCAAACGTTCACTCTTTCTGTGAATCAGGCCCACCAGACGCCTTCCATGTACCGCCTAATAAGCACGCACAGGACGAAACAAGCAGTACCCGGAAAGATACGCGCTTGGCAGGACATCGACTTCTCCCAGTGCCCCCGTCCGTAGATTCGTCGGGCCATGTCTATATGTGGGCGCACTTCAAGCCATACAGCTGGTCTGCTCATCAAAAGCTACGGATCCACTACTACGACCAAGTCACGACCGACAAGATGATCTACATCGGTCATATTGGCCAACACCTACCGTCAAGTTCGACCGAGAAGATCCACCGGTGAACGAGAACCTGAGCTAGGGGGAGCACCCGAAGCAGTAAACGGCGCCGCAGATCTATTCCGCGTCAGCGAGACACCGATCCATTACATGACGTGCCGGCTACCAGGCCAACGAGCGGTGCGTGGTCCATGCTGCAGAACATGTGAGCCTTTCCCGATGGTTGTGGCCAGCCTAGGCAGCCAGCTAATGCAGCCGCTCCTCCCTTGCAGGGTCGTGAGCTTGCAACCGTTCCACCTGCGGGTGCAGGGTCAAGGTCATCACCGAAGTTCCATCACTGACTATGCCTGCCTAGAGTGCCGCCGCGAGCAGATCCGAAGTGTTCGTTACGCCGATCAAATCAAGCCGTGTCGTCACCCGAGGAAGCCGTCTTCCACCATCGCCACGGCCGCCGCAGCTGCCTGCTTGAATCGGTCCTCCCGGATCGCATCCACTGGTGTGTCATAGTCCAACAGCGGGTTAGAGCCGACAAACCACATGCGGGCAACCTGCTCGCCTTCAGAAGCTGTTATCGCAAGTCATTGAGTGTGCGCGAACTGCAGGCGTCGCACCACATCATTTCTTGGTTTCGGTCCATCAGTGCGGGCCCATTTGTAGCTAATCTTCGGGTCCTTGCTGCCGGCCATCGATGCGACAAGCGACGCGCCAAGGGCCGAGTTCAAGCGACGCGTGATCTCCCGAATGCCAGTCTTCGCGGAAGTGGCGTGCGCATTGCGCGTCGTTGCACTATGTCCATTGAGCCCACCTCGAAATTATGCTAGCTTCCCGCCGCCCAGAGTCAACCGAAAATCCACGAAAAGAACACGCGGCAAGAAAACGGTCCTGCGTTCTGGGCGCGCCCGCATGGCGCGCGAGCCGGTCTTGCCCGACTATGTCGGGCCGGTGCGGAAGGATCTACCGAGTGGAGACTTTTAAGCGGACGCCGTTGCAGCTGTTCAACCTGCCTCAGCACTTCCTGATCCCGTTGTTCCAGCGTCCTTATGTCTGGAGAGAGGACGAGCAGTGGGCACCCCTCTGGAAGGATATCCGCCGCATCACGGAGCTCAGGATTGCCGACCCTGGTTCCAGTGCCACGCACTTCTTGGGCGCTGTGGTCCTGCAGTCGCACGAGGCGCAGAGCCGGCGGTTAACCACATGGAACGTCATCGACGGTCAGCAACGCCTGACGACGCTGCAGATTTTGGCCGACGCGACGTGCGCTGTCCTAACGGAGGCGGGCGAGGTGCGACTGGCCGGTCAGCTCGAGCGACTTACCCACAATGACGAGATCTACGTCGAGGAGGGCGACAGTCGACTGAAGGTCCGCCACCTGAATAAGGACCGATCCGCGTTCGACGAGGTGATGTATGCCGAGCCACCAGTCGACCATTCCGACCTGGTCCACTCCGATTCTCAGATCGTTGGGGCGCACGGCTACTTTTCAACTGTCGTGGCGCAGTGGCTAGGCCAGGCCGCGTCAAGCGACTACATACTAAAAGCTAAGGAGCTGACAACAGTCCTTCTCGATGGTCTTCAGCTCGTCTCCATTGAGCTCGAGGCAACGGAGAATTCCCAGGAGATCTTCGAGACCCTCAATGCGCGCGGAACCCCGCTGACCGCCTCAGATCTGGTGCGCAACTTCGTGTTCCAGCGTCTTGAAGCCGAGGGCGGAGATACGGCGAAGGCGTACCGAGAGGATTGGCCGTTCGAGACCAAGTTCTGGATGAAGGACGTCAGCGTCGGGCGCAACTTCGTCAGCCGCAGCTCACTGTTTATCAACCAGTGGCTTACCGCCCGAACGGGAGAGGAGGTCAGCCCTCAGTCGACGTTCACTCGGTTCAAGTCTTACGTCGAGCTGGAAAGTGACCTGTCGATGGCAGATCTGCTCCCTGAGATCAAGCTCCAGGCACAACAGTACGAGTCATGGACCGAAGCGGCTAACCACCCGAGTGGGAGCCTCAGTACAACCGAGATGGCGGTCTATCGGATGCAGGCCGGAGGCGTCGAGGTCCTCAAGCCACTACTCATCTGGCTCCACGGGCCAGGCAGGGACATTCCCGAAGAATCCATTCAACGGATCATCCGCGCCGCGGAGAGCTGGGTAGTGCGCCGGCAACTCCTTCGCCTCTCAGGCAGCGACCTCGGCCGCATCATCGCAGACGTCATCGCAGCCAACAGCGCGATACCAAAGAGCGATCTAGTCGAGCGGGTCATTGGTCACTTCGCGCGACTCAACGTTACGAGTACTTATTGGCCAGGAGACGAAGAAATCCGGCGAACCTTGACCACAGAGGCCGCGTACGCGCGCTATCCGCGCGGCCGGCTGCGCATGATTCTCGAAGCCGCGGAAGACCATTACCGCGCCGAGACCAGGCAACCGCAGATCGAGCGCAAGGGCTACCCGATCGAGCACCTCCTTCCTCGAAGCTGGAAGGAGACTTGGCCCGTATCGTCCCCCGACGAGGCCGAAACCCGGCAGGAACACGTCAATCGCATTGGGAATCTGACACTCCTCACCGACGCCCTCAATTCAAAGGTCTCCAACGGCCCCTGGCGTGCAAAGCGATCCGCGTTGCAGGACCACAACACGATTACCCTCACTGGGCGTGTCATCAAGCGCACTGAGCAGCACGACTGGGACGAGCAGCTCATCGATGAGCGAACCCAAGACTTGATCGACGTTCTGCTCCGCGTCTGGCCGGTCCCCGAGGGTCACCATGGGAAGGTCGTCGATCCGCAGACCAAGGCCGGAGACTGGGTCGAGCTGAAGCACCTAATGGAAGCTGGTCTTCTCAGCGCAGGCGACAAGCTCCTGGCGACGCACCGCGACTACAAGGGCAAAGAAGCGACCGTGACAGGTGACGGCGCCATCGAACTAGACGGCAAGCGCTACACGTCACCGTCCGCCGCCGGCCGCGCCCTTCGGCAACGTGCGACAAACGGCTGGTACTTCTGGGCGGTGGCGGACGGCCGCAGACTTCGGGACGTGCGGACAGAGTTCCAGAACTCCATGCCAGCAGACGAGAGCTGATCGTTCATCCGCATAGCGCGCCAGGAAGTTCGGTGCGGCGGCGCGTTGCCGGTGTCACGGGCGGCCAAATGAACCGACCACCGACCGGCTCACGCAATCGGCACCTAAGCCAGCGACCCCTTCGCCCCGGTTGGCCGAACGCCGGCGACGATAAGCTCGCGACCAAGAAGCACAAGATCTCCTCACGGATGGGATTGGCTTCCGGGAGCGAGGAGTGCAATGTCGGAGTTAGACATGCGGGGCCACATCGAGGAGGCGCTGAGCGCCCTAGCGGACGGCCTTGAGCCCGTGGTCGCCGGGCGCTTGCATGAACTTGTGCCCACTATCGCCGACTGGACCGAGATCGTCGAGCACAAGGACCGGCAGGCAGGGCGGACGCATGAACGGTACAACCGACGTGACCTTTCGCTGATTCTCCGTGTCTTCACTGAGCCATTCGGATCTCTCGGTTACCCGTTTGCGGGTCAGCTCGACCGCCAGGCGCAGAATTGGGCGAGCGAGCTTCGCACTGTCCGCAACAAATGGGCCCATCGTGAAGACTTCACCACCGCTGAGACATATCGAGCGCTCGATTCCGCCGAAATGCTGCTGCGAGCTCTTGGCGCCGGTCCCTTCGCTGACCGGATCCATGGCCTCAAGGTCGCCGTACTTGCAGACATGGCGGCCGAATCGGCCGCTCTTGCTCCCTCTGCCGCGCCCTCGGTGTCCGCAGCCGGTTCAGACTCCGGCGACACCATCGCAAGCATCTCGCACCGAGCGTCCACCCTTGCCGAGGCCGAGCGCTCCGATCTCGGCGGCACCGCGTCAATTACGGTGAGCGCTCTTCCCGACCTAAGTTACGTACACGCACGCAACGCCATACCAGTCGTAGACGAAGTAGTCATCGACTACCAGGGCGTCGAGCTGCGTGGCGCATCGGTCGAAGTCGCTGCCATTTGCGGCATTGGACCTCTCGGCGACCCGAGGGTCGTCATCGTCGACCTTGATGGAGTCACTCCCACCTCTCTTCGCAACGCCGATCTCCTGCTCGACCCAGCCCGCATGCTCGCGGTCGAGCACCCGACCCAGGGCGTGGTGCAAGTGACTCTCCGCGACCCAGACGGTACGGTGCTCGGCTCGTGCGACACCAACGTGACCGTTCTCGCCGCAAGCGAATGGCGCTCCAAGCCACTGCAGCTCAGCCTCGAGCTTCTCGCTTCCTTCGTGCAGCCGAATTCCGCAGCGATTGCACCGCTCCTGGTCGAAGCCTCCGAGCGATTGGAAGGCACAACGGGAAATCCGGCGCTCGATGGCTATCAGCAGGGCAGCCGCGAGCGGGTGGATGCCATAGTCGAGGCGATCTACGAGAGCATGAGGGCGCGCGACATCCGCTACACCGAGCCGTCGGCCAGCTGGGGTCTCGAGGGCCAGAAAGTTCGCACGCCCGCTGAGGTGCTCGACGGACGCCTGGGCACCAGCCTCGACACCACGCTGGCCTTGGCAGCCGCTCTCGAGGAAGCGGGCATTAACTCGACGCTGTGGCTGCTCAAGAACCACATCTTCCTCGGGTATTGGCGAGAGGATGCGAGCCTCGATGGGCCAGCCGAGTTGGATGCGGCTGAGGCGGTCAACTACGTCGGCATGGGTCAGATCGAAGTCGTCGAAACCACATTCCTCACCGGGGGCGGCGACTCGAAGCCCTTTTCGCAAGCACGCCGTCACCACCACCTCACAACGCTCGCGGCCGATGTCTCGGGCGTCGTAGGAATCACCGACATCATGCAAGCGCGTTTAGCGCGCATCTTCCCCCTGCCGAGTCGTACGGTTACCGACTCGGGCGAAGTGAAGATCGTCGAGTACGCCGTGGCGCCGACCCCCGAAGCACTTCACTACGCACCATCTGACACGGCCGTCACCGGAGGTGCCGCTCGCACTCTCCCGCCCCGTGTCGCCCTATGGAAGAACGCGTTGCTGGACTTGAGCCTGAGGAACAGGCTCATCAACTACGGCGAGAAATCCGGTTACCCGCTCGCCGTCCCGCAGCCGTCCCTTGCCGCGTTCGAAGACATGGTCAACAACGGAACGACAGTGACCCTCGTGCCGAACGATCGCATCCCGACCATCGAGAGCACCCGCGGTGTCCGGTCGGGCCAAGAGTTACCCGAGGCAGTACGCGCCGGAATGCTTTCCGAACGCAAGCAGGTCTTCGTCGGCACCACAGAGGCCACCTACACCGCCCGGCTGCGAGCACTCGCCTTCAAGGCCCGAACGATCACCGAGGAGACGGGCGCCAACAACCTCTACCTGGCGTTCGGGATGCTCCGGTGGATCTTCAACGACCGCGAATTGCGCTCTCCCCTCGTCCTGGTCCCGGTGTCGTTGGAGGCTGCGGGCGGCGGCAAGACGTTCCGCTTCAGCATCGACGAAGCGGGAGAATCGACACCCAACTACTGCCTCCTGGAGAAGTTGCGGCTGAGCTTCGGGCTGGACATTCCGGGGCTCGCCAACCCTGCACGGGATGAATCCGGAATTGATCTCGCCGCAGCCTTCACAGCGACGCGTCGCGCGCTCGCCTCGGCGCATCTCCCCTTTACGGTCGAGGACACCGTGGACCTCTCGATCCTGCAATTCGCGAAATACCGGCTCTGGAAGGATCTCGACGAGAACTGGGAAGAACTGGCGAGCAACTCTCTAGTCAACCACCTGATCCACACGCCGTCCGCCGAATTCGTCGACCCCCTCCCGGCGCCCGCCAACATCGACCTTGACGCGCTCAACAATGCGGTGCCTGTGCCGGCCGACTCGTCTCAGCTGGAGGCGGTAGCCGAGGCAAGCGCTCGGCGCACGTTCGTTCTCGAGGGTCCGCCCGGTACGGGCAAATCCCAGACCATCACCAACTTGCTGGCTAACGCCGTTGCGGAAGGTAAGCGTGTTCTGTTCGTGGCGGAGAAGCGCGCGGCTCTCGACGTCGTAAAGGATCGTCTGGCCTCGGTAGGATTGGGACCTTTCGCCCTCGACCTACATGACAAGGGCGCGCGACCAACCGCTGTCCGCACACAGATCCGCGCTGCGATCGACGCGACCGCGCGTCCGGATGCGGCCGCCCTCAAAGCTGACACCGAGACCGCGGCGGTCAGCCGCGGGTCGCTGAAGCGGTACGCACAGCGGCTGCACGAGCCGAACGCCGCCGGGTTGTCCCTCTATTCGGCTCGAGTACAGCTGCTCGCTTCCGCCGAGGACGTCGAAGCTCTCACCATCCCGGAGAGTCTCGTTACTACTGGGACGGAAGACGACTTCCACTACCTCCGCAACCTGCTCCGTAGTCTGCCGGAGACCGCTGACCTCGCCCACCCGTCGCCGACGCATCCGTGGGGTTTTGTGGCAGTGCCGAGGGACGCCGAGCTCGAAACCCGGGCAATTCACTCGGCGGCTCGAGAATTCGATTCCGACCTTGCCGATGTGGTCGATCGTGCGGCCGATCTGAATCTTCTCGCCCTGATGTCCACCCCGGCTCGGCTCGATCAGTGGGCGACGGTCGCGACTGCGCCACGGCACCCTCTGGAGGCGGTCGACACCGTTCACGCGCGCGCCCTGTCCGGTGAGGTGCCGGCCCTGCAGGAGCGGCTGAACGCCAGCAACGTCGATCGCTCGTGGTTCGCCACGCTGGCGCCCGAGGTTCTCGACCGCGACGTCCAAGCCGTACATCGCGCCGCGATCCAAGCCGACGCGTCGGGCTTCTTCGGTCGTCGGAAGCGGCAGCGTGCCGCGCTCGCCTCATTCGGGCCGGCTTTGCGTGTCGAACCCCGTTCCTTCCCTGCACGGGAGGTGACGCCTTTGGCCGCCGAGGTCGTCCGGGCATCCGAGGAGATCATTGCTCTCCGGTTAGCGCTTCACAGCCTCCCGCTCGATCTCGCGCCCGCCGACTGGAACCCCTATCTCCGTGATGGCGTGGAGCCGGTCAAACGCCGCCTGGGATGGGGGGTGTGGTTGGGTTCGTCGCTGGCATCGACCGACAACGATCCGACCCTGCGGGCGGCCCTTCGCACCTACTACGCGGCGAGCAGGCCGGACGCCGAGCTCGCTGACGCGCTCACCCGACTTGCGAGTGCCTGGCGTGCACTAGCGTCGGCAAGCCGAGTCGCCGAGCCGAGTGGAGATGGCGCGGACGCCATGACAGGGTGGGCCTCGGGCGACGGGTTCCTATCGGCTTGGAGATCAAGCTCCGGGGGCCGCAACCTCGGGACGTCCGAGCCTGTCACGCTCGATCGGTGGGTCTCCTTCCGGCGTCATCTCGAACCGCTCACCCGGTTCGACATGGCGGACGCCCACGGGTCGCTCCTGACAGGGGCGATCCCGGCAGACCTGGCTTCGATCGCCTTCGACAAGGGCATCGCGCAGGTGTCGATCCAGGAGCGCGCCGATTCACAGGCCATGTCGGCCTTCGACGTATCAACGCACAACCGTACGATCGAGCGCTTCACGTCGAGCGCCGCCGCCATCCGTAACGAATTGCCCCGATGGATTCCTGCTGAGATCATCGCCAAGCGGCGCGTCGACCCCTCCTACGAGGGCGGCATGATGGGAGAGCTCAAGCGACAACTCGCCAGGCAGCGGGGCGGAATGAGCGTACGCGCCCTGTTCGAGAACTACGGCGAGCTCATCACCCAAATTGCGCCCTGCGTCCTGATGAGCCCCGAATCGGTCGCTCGCTTCCTCCCCGCGAAGGCGAAGATGTTCGACATCGTCGTCTTTGACGAGGCGTCGCAGATTCGTGTCGCGGACGCGGTAGGGGCGATGGGTCGTGCCGCCTCTGTCATCGTCGTCGGAGACAGCAAGCAGATGCCGCCGACGAGTTTCGCCGAGGTCATCAACGATGTCGAATCGGACGCATCGCCCGTCGCCACCGCCGTGGCCGATGAGGAGTCGATTCTTACGGAGTGTGTGCAGGCGCGCGTTCCGCGCAAGTGGCTCTCCTGGCATTACCGCAGTCAGGACGAGGCGCTGATCTCCTTCAGCAATCACGCCTACTACGACAGCCGACTCTCATCCTTCCCAGCCCCCTGGCAGGCGAATGAAACTGGGATTGAGCGCGATCACGGCGTCTCTCTCGTGAGGGTTGCTGGGCACTTCAATCGGTCCGGCCGCGGCCGAGATCTCCGAACCAACGCCGTGGAGGCGGAAGCGATCGTCAGGGAAGTCGTCCAGCGATTCCAACTCTCTCCGGAGGCAACGCCGTCGCTGGGTATCATCACCTTCAACGCGCAGCAGCGCACACTGATCGAGACTCTGCTGCGAGAAGTTCCTGACGACAGAATCGCCCGTGCCCTCGATGAGCGCGACGGCCTCTTTGTGAAGAACCTTGAGAACGTGCAGGGTGACGAACGGGACACCATCCTGTTCTCCGTGGCCTTCAGCGCGAACGAACGAGGCGTGATCCCACTCAACTTCGGGCCGCTGTCCCGTGCTGGTGGTGAGCGGAGGCTCAATGTCGCCATCACCCGCGCTCGACGTCAAGTGATCCTGTTCGTCAGCTTCGACCCCTCGGAGTTGCGTGCCGAGGAGACCTCCTCGATCGGCATCAAGCATCTGAAGGGCTATCTCGAACTCGCCGCCTCCGGAGTGGAATCCGTCACGGACAGCGCGCAGCGTGAGCGGCTGATCGATCGACACAGGGACGAGATCGCTGACGAACTGCGGTTCCGCGGATATGCGGTGCAAACCGACATCGGTCTCTCAGATTTTCGGGTGGACATCTCCGTCGCGGATACGGACGAGCCGGGCCGGCCCCTCGTCGCGGTCCTGCTCGACGGCGAGAGCTGGCGGGCACGTCGCACGGTCGCGGACCGAGACGGCCTGCCTGTTGACGTGCTGAAAGGCCTGATGAAGTGGCCAGACGTCCAGCGGGTGTGGCTGCCCGAATGGCTCCAGCAGCGCGAGCAGACACTGGATCGGCTCGCAGCTGCCGTTGGCGAGGTACGTGAACGCCTGGAGCAGCAGACGCCCGAACAGGCAGACATGGCCCTAGCGGCCACACCGACGAACCCGTCGCTGCCGTATCCTTCCGAAGCTCCCACCATGCTCCGCTCCGCCCCACCGTCGTCGGATCTCCGGCATCCCCACCTTCGCGTGTACATCGAGTGGCAGCCGCGCCGGTCTGGGACGACCGACACCCTGGATCGCTTGCCGAGCAGCGTCGAAACGGAGAAGGTGCGCGGCGTGCTGCGTGAAATCGTGCAGAAGGAGGGCCCGATCCACAAGATGAGGTTAGCCCGGCTGGCGGCGGAATCGTTCGGTCTTCATCGTGTCGCCGCAGCGCGGGCGGACGCCATCCTGCGCTGCCTCCCCCTCGAATTCCAGCGCACCACAGACACGTCCTGCGCCTGGCCGATCGACATCGACCCGGCAACCTGGCGAGAGGTCCGGCGCAGTCAACCAGGTGACGGACGCAACGTCGATCACGTTCCGCTCGAGGAGATCGCGAATGCGATGGCCGTGGTCGCAGAACTGGGTGGCGGCATGAGCGAGGAGGAGCTGAAGCGACAGGCGCTCGCACTGTTCGGAGCCAAGCGACTCACCGAAGGCGTCGCATCGCGTCTGGATGCGGGCCTCCGGCGAGGGCTCGACACCGGGCGGATCGAACGCGATGGTCGAGGGCTAATTCGAGCGGTGTGATCTCGGGCCGATGCTGAGTTAGGGAGCATCGCCGAATCGCTCGTCGTCCTCCGCGTCCTCGCCCCGATCACCAAGCATGCCGCTCTCGCGTGCCAGTTGCGCGGCCTGCCGCACCGAGACAAACTCATCGTCGGCGATCGCGTCAGCCGGCCGTTGGCCCTCTAGCACGTTGATCGTCTGAGCCAGTCGCCGACGAAGTCGTCGGGATAGCGAAACGCAAGCATTCGGTTGGCCTGGTAGGCGATCCGGACCCGAACAGCCTGCTGAGCATCCGGACCCGGTCGCCGGGTTCTTACCAGGTTTACTACCCGACGGGCCCATCATCCGACGGCGCTGCCGGCGGAGACGGGTGTTGCTTTGCAAGCTCTGCAATCCGGGCGTTCAGGACATCCCACTCTGGGCAATCACACTTGCGGTATTCACCGCGCGTAATGCTGTCGGGCATCTTGCGGTGAAGCTGGGACGTCACCCTTCTCTGGCGCAGCTCGTGAAGAGCATTACGGCCGGACATCCAGATGCGCACGCTGGGATGCGTGAGCCATTGGCCCGTGGCCCAAATCGAAATCGAACTTTCTACACGCCGCACACGTCGCTCGTACTTCTCGTTTGCCCTGTCCCAATCCTTGTCGTTCCACACGCCGCGTTCCCGAAGCTCGTGCATCCAGGTGTGGAGGGCGTGGTATTCGCGTTGCAGAACGAAGTGCCAGTTGTATAGCCATTGCCTAGCCCACCTGCTGCGGCGCGGCTGGAGCATCATCAGGTCGACGGATTCTAAGACTGCCCAATTGATGGTGTGCATGTCGTAACGCTGCGGCTTGTACCCGCTGGGCGGGACCAGGCGAGCAAACGGCTCGGCAGCCCCATCCGTGGGTACCCATTCGTCACCCAACCCGAAGACCCGCTGAAGCTTTTCCCTCGCCCAAGATTGCCTGGCATCCAGAGCACGGTCATTTCGGCTGAAGACTCGCTGGATGATGGGGCCCACAATCGCGCCGATCACACCGGAGAGCGCACCAACGACGATGACGACCCAAATCGGATTCGCTGCGTCTTGGGTCATGATAGAAGCGTAGGGGCTCTTCGGCCGCGCCCTACCGATAAGGTGCCGAACTCCGAGCGATCTGCACACCAACGCCTGCCTTACCGAAATATGCGCGAAGCACGTCCGACAGCGCAGTCTCGGCCTCAGGCGGCAACGCGGGACCCACAACTACCTCTCGAATCGCGTTTATCGGCAGCTCGACTTCCGGAGGCGCTGGGTAGCTGCGTGCTGCGATCTAATGCTCGTTCGTTGACCGACGTGCCGTGATCCGTCCCATGGCAAAGAGTCTCGACGAACTCAAGAACCAGGTTGCTGACCGCCAACGGGACGTAGAAGCTGCAGGCGCTGCCGTAATTCAAGGTGCCCGCAAACGCGAAGAGGGATTGGGATCTGAGATGGCCAGCTTTCTTCGCGACCAGGCGCGTGCGGCGGTCGTCGGCATGGGCACCGAAGCCCCGTCGCCCAACAACGTTCGAATCTTGCATGCCGAAACGCTGAGGTCGGGCAGCAGCTCACACCGCAAGTTCTTCTGCGGAGTATCGCGCATTGCGCTGGCCCTATTCGAATCCACGGTCGTCGCTCGCGCCAATTACCAGCCAGATGTCGCGCTGATCCGCCATATTTGGAGCATTGTTGGACCGCGTAGAAATGTCGACCTCCGCGCGGTGAGAGAGCGCTTTTGACAGTTATAGACTGCACGGAACAATTGATTGACAGGCAATCGCGACACTTTTGGGAGCGAGAATGGTCACTCGGCAGTCACCGGCCCGAGCACGCGCGCTCCGCGAGTTCGGTGCCAACATCGAGCGCTGGCGAAAGCTTCAGGGTCTCAGCGCTATGCAGCTTGCCAACCGCGCGCACGTCACCCGCGACACGCTGCGGGCTCTAGAGCACGGTGCTGGCTCACCACGCCTCGACTCCGTACTTGCCGTTCTGACGTCTCTCGGAATTGTGAACTCCGTCGTCAAGAGCGCGGACCCGTGGAATTCGAATGCCGGTCGCGCGTTGATGGAAGAACAGCTAGGTATGCGCCATCAGCCCGAGTGATTAGTGAGCCTCGCCCAACGTAGCGGACATGCTTATTGCGCCGCATGGTGGTGGACAAACAGCGGCACGAACATCGTGTCCCCGTCCAGCCTTGAGTACTCCCGCCACGACACGGTTCGCCAGAAACGCACCTCATCCCCGAACGCGTACAGGTCCCGTCCCGCATAGCGATCCTTAAGCAGTTGCAGCGCTCGCGTGCCGATGCCACGCCCTCGTTGGTCTGCTCGCACCTCGAATCGAAACACCTCCACCGGTTCTTTCAGTGGCGCCAAACCCTCGTAGTGAAAGCTGTAGAGTTCGGCCTCGGGGTCGGTTAGCACTCGCGCGACCTCGACATCGTCCTCGAGCGCGATGAAGCAGTGCCTGGAGCTGTTGTCGATGTAGTCCCATTCCGCGTCCCACCAATCCGCGGTGAAACCTGGGGAAGCACCATTGAATGGTGACCGCGTGCGGCCACTCGCCGGCAGCTCCGATAGGGTGATCGCCGCCTGGGCGTCTCGTGGTTTCACCAGCCCAGGCTAGAGGAAGCATTGCTCCGTCTGTGATCACTACGGCCGCGCCTCATCCGCAGGCAATGGACGTGCCCACGGTCGACATGGCCGGGACTAGCTCAGACGACGACTGGCGTGGGTCAGTACCCGCTGCGACGCCCGCAAGCGCACACTCTGGTTGTCGGAGAAGAATCGCATCATGGGCAGCATCAGCGCTTACGAGTCCGCCAGGGGTCGCCGGTACCGCGGCCGGTGGCGAGACGAAGCCGGACGCCAGCACGAAAGGCGCGGATTTCGAACCAAGCGAGAGGCCCGCGCGTACATTAGTGAGATCGAAATTGCGATGTCCGGAGGCAGAAGTGCCCTTCCGCGGGAAGCGCGCATAACAGTCGACGGTCTTGCGGCGGATTGGCTCGCCAACAAGCAGCAAGCTCTGAAGCCGTCCAGCTTTGCTCCACTGATGACCGCTTGGAGGGTATACGTAGCACCCCGTTGGGCCACAACAGCTATCGGAGCCATCCGGCCCTCGGCTGTGGAGAAGTGGATTCGCGAGTTGGGGCAGGGCGCGGCTATCACCGATCGCGTTCGCCAGAGCTACGCGGGGAAGCCCCGGTCGGCGAGCGTCGTATTTCGCGCAGTCGGAGTCCTCGCTGGGATCATTGACGTAGCGGTTCGCGACGGTCGGATCCGATCAAATCCAGCGCGCGGAGTTTCAAATATGCCGCGACGAGATGTTGCGGCCAGGCGGCCATATCTCACGGATGATGAGGTCTTTCGCTTCGCGCGCTGCGCTCCGGACAGCATGAGAAGCACCCTGATCCTCACCCTTGCATACACAGGCATACGGTGGGGTGAGGCCGTCGCACTCAGGGTGGGAGATGTCGACATCCCTCAACGCAGATTGCGGGTCAGCCGCACGGCCACGGAGGTGAGCGGGAAGATCCATATCGGCGCACCGAAGAGCTGGCAGGCTCGTACGGTGCCCTTCCCAGCCTTTCTCGACTCGCGCATCGAAGAGCTGGCAGCAAACATGGATCCGTCCGACTTGATTTTCCCTAGTTCAACTGGCGGGTTCTTGCATCGTCCGGACACTGCGCAGAACCGACAGTCATGGTGGTTAACGGCCTTGAACGACGCCGGGGTTCAGCACTTGACACCCCACGCACTGAAGCACACCGCCGCAAGTTTGGCGGTCAGCGCCGGCGCGAACGTGAAGGCACTGCAACGAATACTCGGCCACAAGTCGGCTGCCATGACGCTCGACACCTATGCCGACTTGTTCGAAGACGACCTCAGCGACGTCGCAGATCGTCTAAACAAGCGAGTTCTAGCGAACGTCAGGCTCGAGCGGCGGGGCGGCTACGAGTAGGAGCAGATGCCCGGCTCATCGATATACTCGGGGAGCCAGCCTCTGTAGCTCAATGGAAGAGCAGTTCCGTCCTAAGGAAATGGTTGGGGGTTCGAGTCCCTTCAGGGGCACACAAGATCCGTGTCGGGATCAGTTCGATAGCTATACCTGGGCCACAACTCGAGTTCGTGACATGGCTTATGGCCGCTGCCCGGGCATTCGTCAGTGCCGGCTGAGCCAGCCCTCGTTCATGCGTCGTCGCTGCCGGAGCCGGTTCTACTGCGGCAGAGCTCTGAGACGAGACCTGGAGCATCGCGGCCGCATCCGTAATCTTCGGTGCGGCCTCCGCGCTGTATCGGGCCCGCGACGACCATGAATATGTCGCGGTGCTGGATCCTGATTCAGTCACGCTCCCCACGTATAAGGGCGAGAAGGCGTTCCACCTGGGCCGAAATGTCCGTGGTCGCTGCCAAGCTGGGCTCGACAGGAGCATCCACCGGCGAGAGGGCGACGACGTGAGCCGAACCATCGGCGAGCTTGCTCGGGTCTCTAGCGCGTTCGAGCAGCCGACGCTGTCGCTCCTGCATCAGCGGCAAGCACCGGTGGTCGTCACCATTCTGAACGCCTGCTTCTCGCGCGAGATTCGGTTGGTGCCTACGGCACGGCTTCACGTCCTGGTCGAAGGCATGCTTGCCGAGATGGCTACCTCGGGGATGGCCGATGTGCCCACGGGTTCGGGGCGCGAGGTGTGCCTGCGTTGGACGAGGGCCCAGTGGCTTATCCGCTCGACCGCTTCGGATGGTAGCGAGGTCTACTCGCTGACCTCGCATGCGCAGCAGTCGCTCGACTTCATCGCCAACCTGCGGCAGGAGCGCACTGGTCTGAGCGAGCACCGCATCGCGAATATCGTTGCAACGGCGAGGCGGATCAATCGGGAGAGCAACCCTGACCGCCTGTCGCGCATCGCCATTCTTGATGCGGAGATCACCCAGCTGACGGTGGAGCGGGATCGGCTCCAGGCCGGCGGCGAGATCGAGGCGATGTCCGAAGACCGCATGCTCGAGGGGTTCGACGAGCTGCTCTCGCTTGTCTCGCAGCTGCCGTCGGATTTCAAGCGCGTGGAAGAAGCATTCCGCACGGTACGCGGGGAAATCTTGGACGACTTCCGAGCGGAACGTCGCGTTCCGGGCGAGGTGATCGATCGGTATCTCGAGCGTATCGATCAGTTGATCACCGCCACACCGGAGGGGCGGGCGTTCGACGGCGCCTTCGCGCTCCTGCGCGACGACGACCTCCTCGATCAACTCCGCAAGGACGTGGGCGCGCTCATCGAGCAGGGCGAGTCGTTCCTCATGGATCGAGACCGGAAGGACCTGCGAGGGATCGTGCCCCTCTTGAGGCAGGGGCTGGACTCCGTCCTCGATCAGCGGAGCCGGATCACCGACGTTCTGCGGACGTACATCACCACGAGGGACGCAGCGAAGGATCGGGAGCTCGACCGTGTTCTGCGGTCGCTGGAGGGCGCCGTGTCGACATGGCTGGGAATGGCAGGTCCGCGAGAGACGGTGCCGGTCAGCCTGTTGCCGGGGGAGATGCAGGTCGAGCACCTGCGTGAGCGGTTCTACGATCCCTCCGACGATGTGCCCCTCCCACAGATGCCGGAGGGCGACGATGAGCAGCCCGAAGCGCTCTCGATCGACGAGCTGCGCCGCTACGGCGGGCCCCGTATGGCTGAACTCCACGCTGCGCTCTTGGAAGCGAAGGCGCGCCCGGGCGGGTGGAGTCTGGGCGAGCTGTTCTCCGAGTTGCCTAGTGAGCTCCGGCGGCCGGTGGACGTTCTTGGGCTGCTTCATCTGGCGACCAACAGCGACGAGCTGATGAGGACAGACGACGCGGAGACCTATTTCGCGATCCGTCCCGACGGATCGACCCGCATGTTCGAAGTACCGCAGCTCACGCCGGGCAGCGGCCCCGAGGAGGAGAACCTGTGACGTTCGTCGAGCAGGAGCCGGACACGGTCGCGGAAGAAGAGGACTGGGAAGAGGAGGCCCCGCCTGTCGATCCCGAGGCCGCCGTCGAACCGGAAGGATCCACGCACGCCCTGTTCGATGGTGACGAGGGCGGCCTGGAGCTCGACGAGCGTCGGGCCCTGGTGGTGCTGTTGAAGAACCGGTTCATCACCTCGGAGAGCCATCCTCGCGAGTGGCGGGCGATCGTGAAGTCGCGGCAAGCGATCAGCGAGCGGCTGAACGACCTCTTCCTCGAGCTCGTGATCAGCCCGGAACGCGAGGTCGCCTACAAGCGCGCTGCCACCGGCAGCCGCGAGTTTCCGACGCTCCTTCACGACACGTCCTGGCAACGTGAGGAGACCGCCCTGCTGGTCTACCTCCGGGTCCGGGCCCGGAACGAGCAGGCTCGCGGGGAGGCACACGCCCGGGTCAGTCACACGGAGCTGCTGGAGTACCTCCGGGAGAATCGGCCGGATTCGGCCACCAACCGTGTCGCTGACGACCGCAGGGGCGGACGCGCGATCGAAGCGCTCAAGAGCGCAGGGCTCTTGGTCAAGACCGACGAGGACGGCGTGTTCCGGATCTCACCCGCGATCGAGCCGATGCTTCCTGCGACCGCGTTGAACAATCTGCTGGCGTGGCTCAACGTGCGAACAGCCTCCGAGCCAGACAGCGACACAGTATCGATGGCGGAGGAGCCCGAATGAGCCTGATCGAGCAGATCTCGGCAATGATCGAGACCCCCGAGCTGCAGTGGCGGGCAGAGAAGATGCAGGTGGTCAACTGGGGTGGCTTCCACGGCCACGCCAGCGCCGAGTTCGGGCCCGAGGTGACGCTGTTCAGCGGACAGTCCGGCGCGGGCAAGAGCACGTTCATGGATGGCTACATCGCGCTGATGATGCCCCCGAATGTGCCCTTCAATGGCGCCTCCAACGACTCGGGCGGAGGGCGCGCTCGTTCCGCCGACCAGCGGAACCTGTTGAGCTACCTGCGGGGCAAGCTCGACGACACGCTGGACGAAGGCGAGGTCGTCGACGACGTCATGCGGGGCCAGGGGGAGCCCACCTGGGGTGCGGTGGCGATGACCTTCGTCAGCGACGCCGGCGAGCGGTTCACGGCCATGCGGGCGTACTTCGTACCCGCTCGCGCATCGCGTACGGCCGAGATCAGCATGCGGATGATGGTGATCAATGACGCGTTCGACCTGCGTGAGCTGGAGGCGTTCGCTCGGATCGGCGAGAACCACTTCCCTCCGCGTGAGTTGAAGGCAGCCTGGCCGGAGATCCGCACGTTCGACTCGTACAGCTCGTTCGCACAGGCGCTGTACGTCAAGCTCGGCATCGGTACGGGCGGCGACGGCACGAACGCACTCCGGCTGCTGGCTCGTATTCAGGCCAGCGAGGACATCCCCACGGTGGACAGGCTGTACAAGGAGTTGGTGATCGAGAAGCCCGACTCCTACGAGAAGGCGGATGCGGCGATCGAGCACTTCGACCGGCTCGAGGACGTCTACCAGGAGATGGTGACCGCCCAGGCGCGCGCCGATCTACTCGAGCCGATCACGAACGCCTACGAGGCGCTGGTGCGCGCGCAGAAGGCGATCGACACGGACGACGAGCTCGGATCGCTGGATGCGACGAACACGCCGGCGGGGCTGTGGCGACTGCGGCGACACAGCCGCATTCTGCGCGTCACCGTCGACACCAATCGCACGACCGCACGGGATGCGCGGGTCAAGCTGACCTCCCTCGTCGAGAGCGAGCAGTCGTTCAAGAGTCAACTGGAGGCAGCGAGGAAGGCGCACAGCGAGCAAGGTGGCGACCTGCTGATCGAGCTCGGCAGCCAGATCGAGATCGCAGCAGGTCGGGTCAGCGCTCGTGAGGATCGACGTTCTCGGCTCGTATCAGCAACGATGGTGTTGAACGCGCCGATGGCCACTCAGGAGGAATTCGAGCATCTCCAACAGACCGGGCGAGCGTTCGTCGCTGAGCACGAGGTCACAGATAAGCGATTGGAAGCCGAGCGCGATGAAGTGCTTTCGCGCAGCTGGCCCGTCCAGAACCGTCTGAAGGAGATCCGGGAGGAGCTGAAGAGCTTCGAAACCCGTGCGGGACGCGTCGACCAATACCTGCACGATATGCGCAAGGCCGCGGCAGAGGCATCCGGGCTGGCTGTGGCAGACCTCCCATTCGTTGCCGAACTGATCGACGTGATGCCCGACGAGGAGCACTGGCGCACCGCGATCGAGACGGCACTATACGGCGGCGCACGGCTCATGCTCGTCCCGCTCGAGCACCTGGAGCACTTCTCCCGGGCCATCGATCCGCTGCACCTGAAAGGACGACTGAACTTCGAGGGCGTGGCCCGATCCCAGAACCAGCAGCAGCCGATCTTCGAGCCGGACCGCGTTGCGGGAAAGCTGCTCTTCAAGGACTCGCCGTACCAGAGCTGGGTGACCGAGCATGTGTCGCATCAATCCCGCAACGCACTGTGCGTTTCGGGGCCAGGGCAGCTGAACGGCGAAGGACTCCGCGTCACCCCCGCCGGCCAGACCCGGCGCGGCAGGGGAGGCAGCCACGGTCGGCAGTCCTCGCGAAACGTCATCGGCTTCGACAACACGGGTCTTCGCGAGGAACTGACTCAGGAGAAGGAGGATTTGGACGCACAGCTGGCTGACATCGACGTAGAGGCCGCGCGGATCGCGTCGGAGATCAAGTCTCTCGGAGCGAAGAAGGACGCGTATGCGCGCATCACTGACGAGGCATGGACGGATCTGGATGTCGCCACGGCGGTCGCAGAGAAGGATGAGCTGACGCGGCGCCGCGACGAGATCCGTGACAACAACGATGTCCTCGCCGAGCTTGACCGTCAGATCACCCAGCTCGATGGCGACCTGGAAGACGTTCAGCGCGATCGCCACCAGCTGGAGAAGGAGATCAGCGAACTCGAGCACGCGTACGGGGGATACGTCGACCTGGAGGACGAGGTCAACCCCGTCATCGCGCGCATCGAGAACGAAGGAGTTGTCATCCTGCGCGACGAGCTCGCGGAGGAGCTCGACAACCTGTGGGCACGGGTGCTCCTCGACGAGCCGGAGACTCCGGAGTCCTTCGATCGGCAACTCAAGCGTCTGCGCGCCGAGCTGGAGCGACGCGCCTCGGACGCCCGCAGCGAAGTGACGCGCCTGACCCAGCAGATCGAGACGATCTTCAAGCGGTACCAGGCGCAGTGGGACGACTCGAACCTCGGCACGACGATCGAGTTCCACGACGACTATGCAGCCATCCTGGACGAGATCGTGAGATCGGGTCTGCGCGAACGGCGCGAAGAGTGGCGGCGGCGCCTGCTGGTGTGGAGCGGCGAGCACCTGCAGCAGCTGGCGACGGCATTGACTGCAGCCATCGAAGAGATCGAGGATCGCCTCGACCCGATCAATCAGATCCTGCGCGACCTGCCTTTCGGGGCCACGAGCGATCGCCTCTTCATCGACCTGCGCCGGCTGCAACCAGACGCCGTGGTGAAGTTCCGCCGGGAGCTCGCCCTCCATGCCCGCATGGCGACGACCGGCCTAGGCGACGAGCAGCTGGAGCAGGGGTTCAAGGATCTCCGGCGGTTCATGGCCCAGCTCCGGCGCAAGGACGATGTGCGGCTTCCTCGGGAGCTTGTCGAGGTGGTGGATCGGGATCGGTTGCTGGATGTTCGTCGGCACGTCGAGATCACAGCCCAGCGCCGCGACCTGGACGGAGAGCCGCTGAGCATCTACCGGTCACTGCAGGGAAAGAGCGGCGGCGAGATGCAGGAGCTGATCGCGTTCATCGTCGGCAGTGCCTTGCGGTTCCAGCTCGGGGATCAGCAGCGTGCGCGGCCCAGGTTCGCGCCGGTCTTCCTCGACGAGGGGTTTATCAAGGCGGATGGCCAGTTCACCTCACGCGCCGTCCAGGCGTGGCGTGGCCTCGGGTTCCAGCTGATCATCGGTGCCCCGGTCGACAAGGCGCCCGCTCTCGAGCCGCATGCCGACGTCATCGTGGAGATCGCCAAGAACCTCACTACGCACCGGTCCTACGTCCTCGAGATTCGCGGGCTGGACGACGCGGGCGCCACAGCGTGAAGCGGCCGGCTGACATCGTCCATGAGATAGGGCGAAGGCTAGAGCGGACGTGGGCGCAGACTCTGACGGGGGAGAGCGAGGCGGCGGCCTGGCCGCATCGGTTCTCGCTAACCACCGCATCCTCGCGCACGATCGCGGCGGACTTCACAGCCCTGGTGGACGTCGTCGCGGACTTGCGCGCCTGGGCTCCCAGATTCGACGTCGAGCTCGTGAACCGCGACCGGCGCATCGGTGTCGTCACTCACTCGATTCCGTCGCACCTGGTCGTTCCGTCGATCGACGAGGCTGCACGCATCTGCGGCGGCGTGTGGCCGAGCCGGCTGCAGCGAGGTCGCGACCGACTGGGCGAGCTGCGCCGACGGTTCCCCGAGCTCGCCGAGCTTTCGGGCATGCTAAGAGCAGTCGACGACTTCGACGACGTCGACTTCGAGTTGCTGCTGCGGGCAGGCGCGTGGTTCGCGGAGAACTCCGCGGCAGGACTCACGCCGCGCCAGGTTCCGCTGGAGGGATTCCAGGCGAAGTGGTTGAACACCCGACAGCATCTGGTGGCCGCCCTCGCCGGAAAGGCCGATCTTGGGCTTGCCCGGAATCATCCGCCGAGGATCCACTTCAGCTATCTCGACCCCGGCCACCTCGCACGGGGAGGACGCAAGCACGACAGCGCCACCTTCGGAGACAGCTTCATGCCGGCGTATGCCCCGCAGATCGTGATCATCTCCGAGAACAAGGACACCGCCATCAACTTCCCCGACCTCGATGGCGCGATCAGCGTCGAGGGAGTCGGGAAGGGCGGAAGCACACTCGCATCCTTCGACTGGCTTGTTCAGGCCCCGGTGGTCGTCTACTGGGGTGACATGGATGCGGACGGGCTGGAGATCCTCGACGGTTTCCGCGCAGCCGGCGTGCCTGCGCGTTCGATCTTCATGGATACGGAGTCGTTCGATCGCTGGGAGAGGTACGGCACGAACGTCGACAAGCACGGCGCAGCGTTGACGGCGCGGGAGCCTCGTCCTGTGCCGAACCTCACTGACGACGAGCGCGCGCTCTACCTCGGCCTGGTGCATCCCGAATGGTCACGTGCGCGCCGCATCGAACAGGAGAGGGTCCCTTTGGACGTGGCCCGCGCAGCCTTGGCGTTCGCCGCCTGCGAAGAGCGAGGGGCTATTCGCCCTCGTCCGCTGCCGGGATTCGCGCGATGAGGGCATTGAGCGTCTCCCCTCGCGCCTGATTCGTGGCGCGTTCTTCTGCCAGCTGCCGCTCCAAGGCCGTGCACGCCTCGACGGCCACTCCGGTCATCCACCGCGCGGGCCTCCGCGGATCGTGCTGCCTGCAGCGCCGCGCCGAGAGATGCGCTCAATCATCGACAAACTCGATCCGATTGCGACCCGATCCTGACAGTCCCGAACATCCCCGAACGAAGCCCGAAGCAACTCACGCCCTTCCTCGGTGGATGGAGTGCCCAGATCCCCGAGCCGCAGGAGAGACGTTGGTCGAGTACAACCGCACGAACTCCACCAGCGCCTCTATGGCCACCGCAATGCGCTAGTTGATCATCGCGGATCGAGCCGCGATGAGGACCTCATTGGCACCGTCCGGCGCAGCTTCTCTGATCACGCGTGCGGGCGATTCGTCGCCCAGATCGGGGTTCATACCTTTGAACCAGGATTCGATTGTGACTGGATCCCAGCGTTCAAGAAGGATGCCGAGCGCATGGAAGGCTGTTCGGAGCCGCGTCACTTTATCCGCATCAGGAACATCGCGCGCCTCCGCCCAAGCGGCCACGGCACTGGTCGTGCCAACGCCCCCGATGTACGCCACCAGGCGGACACCGATCGTGGCCCGCAGCCGCGTCACGATCTGATCGATCGGGAGACCTCTAGCCTCTTGGCTGGCGTGAAGATCCGGCCAAGCTCCGCCGCGCGTGCCGGTCGCAACTGATTCGGCGAGTTCTTCCGCCGTGAACTCGCCGGACCGAAGCAGATAGGCGATCTGGTCCGGCTTCAGCTCGCTCCTGTTCAAGTCTTCATTCGTCATGGTGGACTCCTTGACATCGGGCTAGTCCCATCAGCAAGTGGGGTGCTTTGTATCCCCGTGGAGGCAAGATCTCCTTCCAAACGGCGGGCGTTACCGATGCGCCTGTCGGAGGGGGTGCGGCATCTATGGCGCGGAGAACTTGCCGCACGTTGGCCTTCAGCTCCTTCGCGAGCAGATGGTGGGTGTAGATGCCATCGGAGAGCATGCTCTGCAACAACTCGACGTCGATGTCTAGGATCTCTGGCCCAGGCCACTGCAACTGAACGAACGGCTCGGGCGTCCAGATGACTGGCTCGTCGAAGCCGTGGTTTCGCAGGTACGCGTCGCCGTAGCGGTCGAGCGCCGCCTGCAACTCTGCTGTCATCTTCGTCGCGAAGAGGGTGTACTCGGCGGAATCGTCGTGGCTGGTACCGGTGCGCAGCGCTGCTGGGAGGCTTGTGCCGGTGAGCCGCTGCCAGAGATAGCGGCGTGCGTTGAGGTGACGACGTCCGCCACCGGGGCTGATGCTAATGCTGGCTGCGAGAAGCTGCCAATGCGAGGCGGGCAGGAGATCAGCGCTCGGGAGGTCCTGCCGATTCAGGTAGTCGATGACGTGGTCCGTGTGGTCGATGGTGTGCGCGAGTTCGCTAGTCCGAAGACTACATCCTTTTCATCACTTTAAAGCGCTAAACATTGGCCGTTAAGCGGATTGGTCGCGACCCCTGCGGGAGCTGCGCACCCAGTTTGAGACCGATGCCTGGCTGGCGCCGACCGCTTCACTGATCTTCGCGATCGTCAGCCCGATCTCGCTTGCCTCTAAGACCAGCTCCAATCGACGCTCGGTCAACTCTCTGATCTGCAACTCAGCAGCGCGCAGGGATTCCAGGAGTTCGTCTGCGCGCGCCTGGTCGCTGACAACCTTGCGGGGTTTACGGGTGCGCCGAGGGGGCACTGGTGATGTCATTGATCCGTTCCGATCCGAAAGCCAGATGCCGGACCGGCGGTTGCAACGCGCGAAGGCGCGTGAAATGATCCGACACGATACTCGTGCGGATCCGGGGGCCATTCTTCGGTTGCAGCGGGCAGTGCACGCGACCTGGCAGTCGCGTTACGAACCGTCAACGTTGACGGTTGCGAAGCATGCCCAGCGACAATGTTAGCCATCCGGCCCTCCCCGCGCTCGCGACGTCATGGTTGCCCCAGCCACCACCAGCGCTTCTGCTCGTATACGAGCATTTTCGCAGCTACGGCCGAGCCGGTGCTCAGTTCGTCACATTCCGCGACGGGTGTCGCGAATATCAGCGGGCCCTAGGGTGCTTTTCTGGCTCGGTTCGGGACCACGATCACCGAATCGGCACGCAGAGCGGCAAGTACCGGAGGTCTGCACAAGATGGAGCGCGCTCCCGGCAACGTCAGCTCCGCGCGGTCCCCTTGTCTTTCAGGTACTCATAGAGCATCGCAGGCAGCGCCTTGCCCAATTCTGCGAATAGCCCGCTGTCGCCGAGCAGGTCATCGATGAACGCAGGGGTCTCCTCCCGCACCTCAACCACTGCTTTCGTGAATGCCTTCGGCAAGACCGGAGATTCGGCGAACTGCTGTGGGGTGTTCACCTCAGCCTGGCGGGCCAGATCAGTGTCGAGGGCAAGCTTTCCCACGATGTGGTTCATGGTGATATCGATGACGCCGACGCCGTACTTGTCGCCGAGGTGCTCGTTGAGCTTCTGGATGATCTCGTCCAGGGCGCTCCGGTGCTTCTCGTGGATTGCACCTGAGCCGATCGCAGTGATGGGGTCCAGGCCCGCACCTTGCTCGAGATTGAGCTTGACGGCCTCGCCGGGCTTGATGTTGTAGCCCGCGAGCTGCACCTGCGAGACGTCGACAGGCTCGGCGAAAGTCGCCGTCGACAGCTGCGGCAGAATGCGGCGGAGGAAATAGTGCCGACGCGGGAGGTCGGTGTCTTCAAGGTTGCGAGCCTGGGAGATGAAGTCGTAGAACTTCACGAACTGGTTCGCGTCGGACTTGAAAAGCTGCAGCTCGTCTTGCTCGGTCTGGTCATGGTCGAGGACTGCGGCAATCCACCGTTTTTGAAATCGGTCTACGGCGGGAGCGGTCGCGGCGGAGATCATCGAGTTCGCGTTCGTACCGCCTGCGAGTGCCGCGTCGAAGGTCAGCTTGACCTCGGACATGTCGTAGATCCCGGCGGAGTCGAGCTTGGTGACGAGGTCGTAGATCAAGTTCGGATCGGTGGTCGCGGTGAGGGTCGCCTTCCGGTAGTACGGAATGAACGCCTCGAGCACCTCTTCCGGGTCATTGACGAAGTCGAGGACGTAGGTCTTGTCCTTGCCCGGATAGGTACGGTTGAGGCGCGACAGGGTCTGCACCGCCTGAACGCCGCCGAGCTTCTTGTCGACGTACATCGCAACGAGCCGTGGCTGGTCGAAGCCGGTCTGGAACTTCTCCGCGACGATCATCACGTTGTAGGTCGAGGGTTTAAATGCCTCCGCAAGGTCGCTCTGCACCCCCGGGTTCTGGGTGCGTTCGGTAAGGCCTTCGCCTACATCTTCGGGGTCCTCTACGGTTCCTGAGAACGCCACAAGCGAGCGCACGTCGCTCACGCCGGCCTCTTTGAGGTACTTGTCGAGGTACTTCTTCCAGCGGACCGCCTCTTTGCGGGAGCCAGTGACGACCATTGCCTTCGCTTTGCCCTCGAGCAGCGGTCGCACGTACGTCCGGAAGTGGTCGAGGACGATCTTCGTCTTCTGGCTGATGTTCGTCGGGTGAAGGCGCACGTACTGTACGAGGGCCTTCACTGCAGTGGATTCGTCGACCTCCCGGTCGCTGTCATAGTCAGCGCCAGGGTGCTGCAGTTTCCACGCGACCTTGTAGGGGGTGTAGTTCTGCAGTACGTCGAGGATGAAGCCCTCCTCGATCGCCTGCTGCATCGAGTACAGGTCGAACGGCTCCGGGGTCTCACCTCCGTCTGGCACTCGTCCGAACAGCTCCAGCGTCTTGGCCTTGGGCGTGGCGGTGAAGGCGAAGTAGGAGATGTTAGGCGCGGATGCGGTGACCTCCATCGCCCACTGCAGGTACGCATCTGAATTGATCGGCGCACCTTCAGCAACGGCCGCCTGCTCTGATGGCGACAGGACCTTGGTCAGCGCGCCGGCGGTTGACCCTGTTTGCGAGGAGTGGGCTTCGTCGGCGATGACCGCGAACCGTCGACGTTGCAACTCCGGAATGGTCTGGATCGCAGTGATGAGGGCCTCGAACGACTGGATCGTGACGATGACGATGTTCTTTCCGCCAGTCAAGGCCGCAGCGAGCTGCTTCGATTTCGACTCGCCTCCATCCTTCGTGATCGATTGCACGACACCGGCCTGCTTCTCAAACTGGGCGATGGCATCTTGTAGCTGCTTATCGAGCACCGTGCGGTCGGTCACAACGACCACCGTGTCGAACACGCGGCTGTTGGCATCGTCGTGCAGCTGCGAGAGGCGGTGCGCGAGCCACGAGATCGAGTTGGTCTTACCCGACCCGGCAGAGTGCTGGACCAGGTATCGGCTACCAGGCCCCTCTTCGCGCGCCGTTTCGACCAGGCGAGTGACGGCGCGTAGCTGGTGGTAGCGGGGAAACAGCACCTTCTCGGTGCGCGTCTTCTTGCCTGTGTCGGGGTCGGTGTCCACTTCAACCTGCAGGTGCACGAACGAGCCGAACAGCCCCAGCCACGTGTCGGGATGCAGGATCTCTTCCCAGAAGTACGAGGAAGCCGACCCATTAGGGTTGGGCGGGTTCCCCGCACCTTGATCGTTGCCCTTGTTGAAGGGAAGAAAGCGGGTCTTGGCGCCCTGCAGCTGGGTCGTCATCCGCACCTCGGAGTTCGACACCACGAAATGGACCAGCGAACGTTTCGCGAACGCGAACAACGGCTCACCGGCCGGGTCCCGGTCGAACTGATACTGTGCAATCGCGTTGCCGATGGGCTGCGTAAAGTCGGTCTTCAGCTCGACGGTGGCGACCGGGATGCCATTGACGAACAGCACCAGATCGAGCGCCTTGTTCGGGTGCTTCGCCGAATAGTGCACCTGCCGCATCACCCGCAGCCGCATATTCTCGTATGCGGCGAGCGTGTCAGGGTTGTTCGTGGTCGCCGGCCGGAACTGCGCCATCCGGAACTTCACCGCACCGCCGTGGAGGGGCACGAGCGAGAACCCGTCGTGCAGGATACGAATCGTGCCACCGCTCTTCAGCGGATCGTTGTCCAGCGTCTTGGCCAGGCGCGCGAGGATAAGGCGGCGGGCCTCGTCCTGCTGCTCGGGGGTGTCGGTGGGGCCCACGACCTTCGCGAACTCGTTCGGCTGGGAACCCTCGAGCCAGCCCAACACGTCCTCCGGGACGAGCGCGAGGGCCCGGTCGTACTCCTTGTCCGTGGGCGAGTACAGCCACCCGTTCGCGGCAAGGTACTCCGCGATCTCTGTCTCCAGCACCGACTCAAGGTGCGCCCCCGCGATGTTGCTCATGCCGCCACTCCCACGTCGATCTTCCCTGTCACCGCTGCCGAGATCAGCGCTGCCCGGCGCTCTTTCGCAAGCTCAATGGCGCGATTTGCGGCCATCAAAGTCGCGTCGATTCTTTCGACGACCCCTTCGATCCGGCGCGCGATCTGTGCCTGCTCCTCGCGAGGAGGCAACGGAATTGGGGTATCGCCAAGAGTCCCAAGGTTGAGACGACGAAAGGTCGCTCCCAGGATTTGACGGTCCCAATAGTCGTACGCGACTCGCGAGCTCAGCACCCAAACCAGATATGTCGGATCAACCTTCGCAGGCATTACGGCGACGCGGACGGTGTCTTGTGTGAGGTTGGCGCCTTCCAGGTCGTCGGAGAGTAATCCGACCCGGCCGAACGCCGGTCCGATCGAGACAACGATGTCGCCTCCGCGCAGGGTCGACCGGCCATATGCGGCGGCGATCTCCGGCGTGGTGCGCCTAAGCGCACCGAGACTCGGGGATGCACCTTCACCTGGCAAGTCCGAGGGCCCAATGTACGGCACTCCGTCCTGGACGGGCTCCCCGCACTGCAGGATGCCATAGGTAAGCGGCCGCTCAGACGAGACTAGACGCTTGAGCGGAATCGCATCATAACCGCCAATCGCTGCAACGATCGCCGATGCGCGACGCTCGGTGAGGAGGGCGATGAGTTCCTCATTCTTCGCGATAAACGCGTCGATCTGCACCGTTTCCCGATCCAGATAGTCCGCAATCGTCCCCTGCACGGTGCGCGGAGGCACGACCAAAGGCGTTACCGCGAACTGCAGAGGATCTAGGTCCCATTGATTCGGCCTGATCCCCGAAGAGATGGCGGCCATGTGGTCGGCGTACTGCTTGCTTCGAAGCAGGTAATGCGCGTATCGACGATCCAGCGCTCCTACTGCCTTGTAGACGAAGTACGCGGGACTGACGATGCCATCGAACGCGGATATGCCGAGCGAGCCCTGCCAGGCCTTCATCTTGTTGACCACGAGATCGCCCTTGGAGACTCGTTGGTACTTACTCAAGTCCTCGGAGGCCTTGTTGAAGTTGTCGTCCCGACTCGCCTTCGGAATCACTCCGTAGTCCCGATAGACGGAGAGTAGCTCTGCGGTGCCATCTCCGAGTATCTTCCCTCGCCGGAATTCGGTCCACAGTGGACGAACATCCCATCCGCCTGGCACTTGTGTCCAGGGATAGCGGCTCACCGCTCCACCTCCGCAAGCATCGCGCGCAGCTCGTCCATGGCGCGCTCGAGATCCGAGTCAATCGCAACGAGGGGGCGCGGCGGGACGTACTGGTAGAAGTGGCGAGTGAAGGGAATCTCGGCGCCTTCCTTTGTCTTCGTGTGGTCGACCCACGCGTCGGGGGCGTAAGGGTGAACTTCAAGTGCGACGTACTCGTCCACGTCTCGATCCCATGGCACGTTCTCGGTGTCGCGAAGGGAGGTATCGGGTTCAGGGTTTCCCTTCGTGTCGCGGCAGATGTCGGCGGTGTCGTCCTGCTCGCCGAGTTCCATAGTCACGGTCTTCAGCAGCGGTGCCGTGAGCGTCAAGCCCTCGGCTTTCGCGGCACCCTTCAGTGCCTTCTGGAACTCTGCGCGGTTCGTCCACACCTTCTGCGCCCGGAGCCGGTCGAGGGCAGCGCGCAGGGCGACCGCGTCCGCTTCGCCGAGCTTGTGTACGGCTTTCGCCTGAAATACCGCGTCGATGCGCTCGGGCGTGGCTTCCCAGTTCAGCTTGAGTGGACGCTCGACGGTGATCGTCCGGTAGAGGAAGTCTTCGTTGCGGAAGATCTTGGAGTGGTCGCCGGGCTCGAACGCGGCGTACAGCTCAACGATCGTGCGAATGTTCTTCCCTGACAATTCGTTCCGCTTCGATCCAAGGCCCTTGCGCAGCTTCGCGAACATCTCGCGAGCATCGATCAGCTGCACCCGACCCTCGCGCTCTTTCTCCTTGCGGTTGGTGAGCACCCAGATGTAGGTGGAGATGCCGGTGTTGTAGAACATGTCCTTCGGCAGCCCGATGATCGCTTCGACCATGTCATTGTCGAGCAGCCATTTGCGGATGTTTGACTCGCCGCTGCCGGCGCCGCCGGAGAACAGCGGCGACCCGTTCAAGACGATTGCCATGCGCGAGCCGCCGTCTTCGCGGTTGCGCATCTTCGATACCAAGTGGAGGAGGAACAGCATCGCCCCGTCGCTGACCGTCGGGGTTCCCGGACCGAAGCGGCCGGTGAAGCCGACTTTGGTGTGCTCATCTTCGATGACTGCGCGCTGGTCCTTCCAGTCGACTCCAAACGGTGGGTTGGACAGGCCGTAGTCGAATTTCTTGTCCTCGAAAGCGTCCTCGGTCAGGGTATCGCCGAGCGCAATGTTGTCGACATCCTGGCCTTTGATGACCATGTCGGCCTTGCAGATCGCGTACGAGGCGTCGTTGTAGTCCTGGCCATAGAGGCTCAACTGGATCCCCGGGTTGAGTCTTCGCAGGTACTCGTCGGCGACCGATAACATGCCGCCGGTTCCCGCTGTCGGGTCGTAGATCGAGCGGACTATACCGGGCTTCGTCAGCGCGTCGTCGTCGACCGCGAAGAGCAGCTGCACCATCAGCGCAATGACCTCACGCGGAGTGTAGTGGTCGCCGGCGGTCTCGTTCGACCGCTCATTCGCCCATCGGATCAGCTCCTCAAAAACGAGGCCCATCTCGATATTACTGACCGTGCGCGGGTGGAAGTCTGCCTGCGCGAACTTCTCGGTCACCGCGAACAGCTTGTTCTTCTCAGCGAGCTTGTTCAGCGCCTTATCGAACTCGAACCGTTCGAAGATGTCACGCACGTTCGTCGAGAACCCGGAGAGGTACGACGACAGGTTCGCGCGGAGGTCCTGCGGGTCGGCGACGAGCTTCGCGAAGTCGAACGGGCTCGTGTTGTAGAACTGGTGGCCGGACGCATCAGTTAGCTTCATCTGCTGAAGCACCTCGGGGGCGTTTGCCACTGTGGGTGCGACCTTGAGCACTTCAGTCTTCGTGTCAGCCAACACTGCATCCAGGCGGCGAAGCACCGTGAACGGAAGCACAACAAACCCATACTCAGAAGGCTTGAACGGACCGCGAAGAGACTCGGCGATGTTCCAGATGAAATTGACGTGGTTCACCACTAGGGCAGCACTCCTGATCTTGGGTAGAAAGCGGCGGTTGCGGGCGCCGCCCTTCTGCAATCCTGGCCCAACTTGTCCCGAATACTGACGCGACTTTCCGGCGATCGTGGTGCTCTTGCCCGAACCGGTCTAACCTCGATACCGAGGCTAAATCTCTGAGTGGCTCACCGTTTGGCACCGAGCGCTCGACCCCGCGATGATCTGGACGACGCGGACGGGCGCGCCAACTGCGCCTGGGATCTGGAGCCGGCTCAGCGCCAGGCTCGACCGTTGAGCTCGACGACCTTCGGGTGCATGGCCGGGAGACCGTGGGTCTTCCCTGCGGCAAGTCGGTCCAACTGCCTTTCTCGATCCTTGCTTGTCCAAATGGACACTTCGTGGATCCTCAAAGTTCGGAGCTAGACCACCATCACAGTGTTCAGACGACACTTTGCGTGGTCAGACGACACTTTGCGTGGACAGTTCACACCTCGATTAGATCGGTGCCATGTCCGTGAAGCGCGAGAAGTGGCCCTGGAAGGCGACGGTGACGGTGCGGGTCGGGCCGTTTCGATGCTTGGCGACGATCAGGTCGGCCTCGCCGGCGCGGGGGTTGTCTTTCTCGTAGGCGGATTCGCGGTGCAGCAGGATCACCATGTCGGCATCCTGCTCGATCGAGCCCGACTCGCGCAGGTCGCTCAGCGCGGGAAGTTTGTCGGCGCGCTGCTCCGGGCCGCGGTTCAGCTGCGAGAGGGCGATCACGGGGACCTGCAGCTCCTTCGCCAGCAGTTTGAGCGCACGGGAGAACTCGCTGACCTCCTGCTGACGGCTCTCGACGCGCTTGCCGCTCGTCATCAGCTGGAGGTAGTCGATGATGACCATCTTGAGGCCGACCCGCTGCTTGAGCCGGCGGCACTTGGCCCGGATCTCCACCAGGGTCATGTTGGGGCTGTCGTCGATGTAGAGCGGTGCGTCGTTGATTCGGCCGCGGGTCGACGCGATCGTAGTCCAGTCGCGGGTGTCGACCGTTCCCTTGCGCATGCTCTGCAGGGGCACGGATGATTCGGCCGAGAGCAGACGCATCGCGATTTCACTGCGCCCCATCTCGAGGGAGAAGAAGATGGTCGGCATGTCGTGCTTGATGGCCGCGGCGCGGGCGAAATCGAGCGCGAGGGTCGACTTGCCGAGCGCGGGTCGCGCCGCGACGATGATCATCTGGCCCGGGTGGAGTCCGTTGGTGAGCTCGTCGAGTTCGGCGAATCCGGTGGGAACGCCGGTCATCGAGCCGTCTTTGTGCTTGGCCGCCTCGATCTCGTCGATGGCGACCGTGACCGCGTCGGTGAGGGGTACGTAGTCCTCAGTCTCCTGCGACCCGGTGACGGAGTAGATCTCGGCCTGGGCGTTGTTGACCAGGTCGAGCACTTCGCCTTCTGCCTTGTAGCCCATCTGCGTGATGCGGGTGCCGGCTTCGACGAGCCTGCGCAGCAGCGCCTTCTCGGCGACGATGTTCGCGTAGTAGCCGGCATTCGCCGCGGTCGGCACGAGGCTCGTGAGCGTGTGGAGGTACTCTGCCCCACCTGCCCGGGAGAGTTCGCCCACCTTCGTGAGCTCGTCGGTGACGGTGATCACATCGGTTGGTTCACCGTGCGAGTACAGCGAGAGGATCGCGTCGTAGACGATCTCGTGCTTGGGGATGTAGAAGTCTCCACCGCGAACGACCTCGACGACGTCGGCGACCGCATCTTTGCTCAGGAGCATGCCGCCGAGGGCGCTCTGCTCAGCGAGGAGGTCGTGCGGGGGAGTGCGCTCGTGGCCTCTGCTCTCGCCCGGCTCGCGCTGGTCTGCGAGACCGAGATGGGCGATCGACACGGCTTCTCCTCTTATGTTGCGTGGGCGTGCGGGTATTGCGCTCGTTCCAGTGAATCGTGGTCACGCGACTCTGCGTGCAACGGCTCGCTGTCGAGACGATTCTCAGCCGATCCACCGACACGGGATGCTCGGCGGCGGGCCCGCAGCCCGCTGTTCGTCGGCGTCGCTCCACCATAGGGAGCGCGGGCGACTCCCCACAACTCGGCCTGTGGATAACGCTGGGGACAAACTGCGCGAAACGCCGGGTGGCTTGTGCACAACCTGTGGGGAAACCTGTGGACGGGCAAACAATCTTGCCGGTTATATTTCGCTTGATCAGGGATTTTTTTGTCCCCACCCTGTGTGTAGAAACTTCCCTCAAGGTAGTGTCGAACGTTGTTTCCCGGGCGAGTCGCCCTGTGTACAAAGCTGGGGGAAAATCGCTTGAATTGCCCCCAGAACAGGTGTAGCGGCGGACCGAAGTCCGCCGCTACACTGGCTAGCTTTGTGTGAGCCTACTTGGCTGCGACCACCTGAAGAGTGATCGTCGCCGAGAGGTCGTCACGGAGGCGAACAGTCGCCTCGTGGTCGCCCACGACCTTGATCGCGTTCGGCAGTTCGATCTTGCGCTTGTCGAGCTCGCCGATGCCGGCGGTCTTGACAGCCTCTGCCACGTCGGAGGTCTTCACAGAACCGAACAGGCGTCCCTCTTTGCCGGCCTTGACGGTCAGCTTGACCTTGGTCGCCTCGAGCTTGGCCTTGAGGTCCTGTGCCTCTTCGATGGTGGCGAGCTCACGGGCGACACGGGCCGCCTTGATCTGCTCGATCTGCTTCTCGCCACCGCGGGACCACGCGACAGCGAAGCCCTGGGGGATGAGGTAGTTGCGCGCGTAGCCGTTCTTGACGTCGACGACGTCACCGGCCGAGCCGAGGCCGGTGACCTCGTGCGTCAGAATCAGTTTCGACATTTCCGTTGCTCCTAACGGCCCGAGCCGGCGTAGGGGAGGAGCGCCATCTCGCGTGCGTTCTTCACGGCACGGGCGATGAGGCGCTGCTCCTGTACGGAGACACCGGTGATGCGGCGGGCGCGGATCTTTCCACGCTCCGAGATGAACTTCCGCAGGGTCGCGACGTCCTTGTAGTCGATGACGCCTACGCGGATCGACTTCGCCGGGGCGGCGTTCTTGCCGTCCTTGCCCTTGCGGATCGGCTTGCGGCGGTCGCCGCTCGACTTTCCAGCCATGATTTCCTTTGCTTTCCGCCCTCACCGACGCGCGATGCTCGGTGCGGGCTGGTGAATGTTGGTGACCCTAGAAGGGAGTCTCGTCGTTGAAGCTGCCCGGCGTGTTCCACACGTCTGCCCCTGAGGAGGCGTCTGCGGGAGCCGATGCTGCCCACGGCTCTTCGACGGCGCCGCCGGGTGCTCCACCCGGGCCGCGCGACGACTGGGTGCGCGTGATCGAAGCGGTGGCGTAGCGCAGCGACGGACCGATCTCATCGATCTCGAGTTCGATGCTCGTGCGCTTCTCGCCTTCCTTCGTCTCGTAGGAACGCTGCTTGAGGCGACCCTGGGCGATGACCCGGGACCCCTTGGTCAGCGATCCGGCGACGTGCTCGGCGAATTCACGCCAGACGCTCGCACGCAGGAAGAGAGCCTCACCGTCCTTCCACTCGTTCGCCTGACGGTCGAACGTGCGGGGAGTGGATGCGATGGTGAAGTTGGCAACCGCGAGCCCGTTCTGCGTGTAACGCAGCTCCGGGTCGCTCGTGAGGTTGCCCACCACGGTGATGACGGTCTCGCCGGCCATCGGACTAGGCGCTTGCCTTGTCGGCGGCTGCTGCCTTGGCGGGAGCGGCGGCCTTGCGGGCGGCCTTCTCGTCGGCGAGCTTCGCAGCGGCGGCGACCTGGGCGATCGCCTCTTCGGCACGGAGGACCTTGGTGCGCATGACGGCCTCGCTGAGCTTCAGCTGGCGGTCGAGCTCCTTGGTGGTCTCACCGTTCGAGGTCAGCTGTACGACGGCGTAGATGCCCTCGGACTTCTTGTTGATCTCGTAGGCGAGACGGCGGCGGCCCCAGATGTCCACGTTGTCGACGGTTCCACCGGCGTCGCGAACGACGTTGAGGAACTTGTCAAGGCTGGGAGCAACGGTGCGCTCGTCGATCTCTGGATCGAGGATGACCATCAACTCGTACTGATGCATGACTAACCCACCTCCTTTGGACTTAGCGGCTACAGACGGTCTGTAGCAGGAGGGTTCTACATCGGTTGCGCGGGCGGGAATCCGCCCAGACAACCTACCTAGAGTAGCGGATGCCCGATCCGGGCGCCAACCAGCGGCCTGCGTCTCCTCCGATACGGTGCTCACGCGTTCACCACCCACTCGCCGAACGCGTCGGGCGAGAACGCCGCGGGCCTCACCGGCCGGACGCCGGCTGTCATGAGGATCGACCTCAGCCGGGGCGGATTCCAGGCGTCTTCCCACGTCCAGCGGGCAACCGCTTTGCCGTGCATCCGGAGTCTGTCCTCCCGTCGTCTCTCCTGCCAGACGATGTCTGCTGGGCCGTCGCCGCCGCCGCATTCGTCGCGCGAGTACTTCGCGAACCCGTCGAACTCTCCATAGGTGCCTTCCCACTCGAAGTCGGGGTAGTCCGCATCACCGTCGTCGTGTTCCACACGCGACTGGAGCAGCGGGGCCGCGAATCCCAGTCGATGGATCTGGACCCGGCTGAGCGATTCACCGGGGGACCCGGAGAGGGCATCGGCGAAGCTGATCGCCGCAAGCGCCTTCGCTCGGCCGCGAGCCCCCTCGTCGCGGCGCACCCGGTCGAGCAGCTCCTCACGATCGGCGCCGCAGAACACGTCGCCGTCCGTCGATCTGACCGCCGGCTTCAGTCCGTGATCGAGAGCCGCGACCGCTGTGACGAAAGGCGCCCGACGGGCGAGGTCTGACAGGGTTCGGTCGAGGCTGGTCACCATCCAGGGCCCGACGAGCTCGAGGTCTTCGTCGGGGACGCTTCGGTGGTGCCAGGTCACGGCCCGGCGGGCGAGTGCCCCGGCGAGCCATCCGGTGCGGGTGACGGAGCGCGCTCCGGCGAGCGCTTCCACCGCAGGCGGCCAGGCGCCGACGATCGGGAGCCCCCAGACCGCCGCCGCAGAAGCCCCCACGAAGACGAGGTCGTCGCGACGGGCGCCGGCCACGGCGAGCATCTCCATGAGGTGCTGGGTGCGCTCATTCGCCGAGGGCCAGTCGTGGACGTGGGCGTTCCCCGCACGTCGTACGGGCGCCGACCGACCGTTCTCAGCGGCTCGGCGAGGCCAGCGGCAGGCGTCACCCACTGACCGCTGATCGATCGCGAGGGTGCCGGCACGTTCAACTGTTGTGGTTGTCATGCCACGATGCTCCCGGCCGGTCGTGCTCAGCGGGCCGTCGGCGACTGATCTGTGGATAACGAGCGGGACGCCCCGACTGTGGACGAGCCGTCGCCCGTCAGCGAGTGCGCCCGACGAGTGCGGAAGACGCCGCGCAGCAGGGCTCAGCCGGCGCCGATCGCCGCGTTCGCGTCGTGCTGTGCCTTGCGCAGACCGTCGCCCACCGGGATGCTGCCGTCGAAGATCCCCTCGAACGTCGGCCCGAAAGCGCTCTGTGCGGCCGCCCACTTCGCTCCCTGGGGTGCTTGCACGCTGCCGTTCTTGAGCACCGCATACAGGGGCGAGACGTCGATCCCCTTCGACTTCCAGTAGTCGAGGAAGCTCTGCTGAGCCGGGACCACCGCAGGGGAGGCCGAGCCGCCCGCGCCGATCGCAGCCGACCCCTCCTCGCTGCCGAGCCAGCTGAGCACCTTCTTCACGGCGGCAGGATGCTTCGAGTGCGCGTTGCCCGCGGCGATCACGCCGTTGGTCACGCTGATCGCGCCATCCGGACCCGCGGGAATGGTCGAGATACCCCACCTGAACGCGGCGCCCTGCTGAACGTTCGCCAGGTTGTACGAGCCCGTCTGGAACAGGGCGAGCTTGCCCTGTGTGAACTGGTCACGGCTGAAGTCGCCGTTGGTGTTCGTGTCCGCGGCGGCGGGCGCGACGTGATAGCGGTCGATGAGGTCGACCACGTACTGGAAGGCCCGCACGCCGGCGGGGGAGTCGAAGACGAACTGGTCGCCCTTCTGAAGAGCGGCACCGTTCGAGCCGAGGTAGTTGATGTAGATCGCGTTGAGGTCGTTGGCCGCGTTGTAGCCGTACTGGACCACGTGATCCGGGTCGAAGGCGGGGTCGGCGGCGTTGCGACCGGCGGAGTCGAGCGTCAGCTTCTGCAGGATCGGGAGGAGGGTGTCCTCGGCCGGGTCGGGACTCCAGTGGGCCGTGTCCAGTTCGGCAGGGTCGACCCCCGCCTTCGCGAGCAGCTCCTTGTTGTAGAACACACCGATGCCGGGATCGGCGAGCTGCGGAACGCCCCAGAGCTTGCCACCCTGGGTGTATTGGTCGACCACATTCGACTGCCAGTTCTTCGCGGCCGAGGCGCCCAGGGCATCCGTCACATCGACGAGATCGCCGTTCGACGCGTAGTCCTCGAAGTTTCCCGCGTTCACCCAGAACACGTCGTCGGCGTCGCCGCCTGCGATGTCGGTGCGGAGCTTGGTGAAGTAGTCGGCCCAGGGCACGAGTGTCGTCTTCACGTCGATGTCCGGGTTCTTCTTCTCGAACGCCGCGAACGATTCGTCGTAGGCCTTCTGCACCTGGTCGTCCCACAGTCGCACGGTGACGGTCTGCTTCTGCGTCGACTGACCTCCGGCGACCGCGACGACGACACCGATGCCCGCGACCACGACGGCAAGGGCCGCGACGGATGCCGCTACGACGGTCGAACGCTTGGCCATGCTTCTCCTCCTGATGGATCCGGCCTACCGGAACCCCGAGATGGTGATCGACCGTACGATCTGCTTCTGGAAAATCAGGAAAAGCACGATGAGCGGCACGATCGCCAGCGTCGTCGCCGCCATCACCAGAGTCCAGTTGCCGTTGTACTGAGTCTGGAGGCTAGCAGTGGCGACGGTCGCAACGCGCCATGTGTTACCGCTTGTGATGACGAGCGGCCAGAGGAAGTTGTTCCATTGGCTCACCACGGTGATGAGGATGAGCGTCGCGATGATCGGACGCGACAGCGGCACGACCACCTCGACCAGCACATCCAGCGTCGAGGCGCCGTCGAGCCGGGCCGCGTCGATCAGATCTTCCGGGATCCCGCGGAAGTACTCGCGCAGCAGGAAGATCGCGTACGGGCTGCCGAACGAGAACGGCAGCACGAGACCCCAGAAGGTATTGCGCAGCCCCAGCTGAACCATCATCAGGTAGAGCGGGATGACCAGCACGATCGCCGGGACCATCAGCGTCGACAGGTAGACCCAGAACAGCACCCGCCTCCCCGGGAAGTCCACCCGGGCGAACGCGTATGCGGCCATGATCGAGAAAACCACCTGGAAGACGACGATGAATGCCGTCATCAGAGCCGTGACGCCCAGCGCCCGCCCGAACTCCGTGGAACCACCGAAGAGGGTTACGACGTTTTGGACGCTCCACGGATCCGGTGCCGCGAGCGCGGACTGCTGAGCGAACTGCTGCGGGGTCTTGAAAGCGGTCATGGCACTGAGCAGGAACGGTCCGAGGGTCACGAGCGCGCCGACGAGCAGCACGGCGTAGATCCCGAGGGTGCGCAGCATCCGGCTAGCTGAGGTCATACGTCGTCCTCCGCCGGAAGTAGAGCTGCTGCCCGACCGTGATCGCCACCAGGATCGCCAGAAGGACGACGGCCATGACGGATGCCCGCCCCAGGTCGAACGTCTGGAACGCCTCCTCGTAGATGTGGTTGGCCACCACATCCGTGCGACGCCCCGGACCTCCTCCCGTCAGCGCATACACCTGGTCGAAGATCTGGAAGGTCGAGATCACGCTCGTCACCAGCACGAAGAACATGGTCGGCCGCAGGAGTGGCAGTTTGATCCGCCAGAACACCGCTACCGGCCCGGCTCCATCGAGCCGCGCGGCCTCGACGAGGTGGGGCGGGATGTTCAGGAGTCCGGCCATGAAGAACAGCGTCACGTAGCCCACATTCGTCCAGATCACCACCGCGCAGACCGCGGGCAGCGCCAGAGCCGGGTTCGTGAGCCATTCGATCCGCACGCCGAGGATGGTGTTGAGGGCGCCGTCGGTCGGCGCGAGGATCCATTTCCAGACCACGCCGAGGGCGAGCGGGGCCGAGATCCAGGGCAGCACATAGATCGTGCGCAGCACAATCGAACCCGGTAACCCCCTTGTCAGGAATGAGGCGGCGAGCAGCCCCAGACCTGTCTGGATCGGGATGACGATCACGACGAACGCCAGCGTCACGAGCAGGGCGTTGCCGAAGATCGGATCGCCGAGGACCGACGCGTAGTTCGAGAGCCCGACGAAGCGCGCCGGACTGATCAGATCCCAGCTCTGAAAGCTCAGCCAGACGACGATCAGCACGGGCAAGGCGAGAAAGCAGAGCACACCGAAGAGACTCGGCGCGAGCAAGGCGTAACCGGTCAAGGCGGTTCGGCGCCGCACCGTTCGAGTGGTCAGCGCTGGTCCCACCAGGCGAGGAGGCGGCGCGTCGCCTCGTCTTCTCCGAGGGGGCCCTCGTCGAGCCGCAGCTCCAGCAGGTACCTCATTGCCCGGCCGACCTCCGGTCCCGGGCGGAGGTCCAGGATGCGCATGACCTGTTCCCCATCGAGGTCCGGTCGCACCGCATCGAGCTCCTCCCTCTCCTTGAGCTCGCGGATGCGCGCCTCGAGGTCATCGTAGGCAAAGCCGAGCTGATCGGCCTTGCGACGATTACGCGTCGTTACATCTGCCCTCGTGAGCATGTGGAGGCGCTCGAGCTGGTCGCCGGCATCGCGAACGTAACGCCGCACTGCGGAGTCGGTCCAGTGGCCCTCGCTGTAACCGAAGAAGCGGAGGTGGAGTTCGATCAGGGTGGAGACCGCATCGATCGTCGCCTTGTCGAACCGCAGTGCGGTCAACCGCTTCTTGGCGAGCTTCGCGCCGACCACATCGTGGTGGTAGAAGCTCACGACCCCACCCGGCTCCAGGCGCCTCGTCGCGGGCTTGCCGATGTCGTGCAGGATCGCCGCCAGTCTCAGGATGAGGTCGGGCGCCTCGCCGGGGTGCCGACTCTTCTCGTACCCGATCGCCTGATCGAGCACGGTGAGGCTGTGCTGGTACACGTCCTTGTGGTGGTGGTGCTCATCGACTTCGAGCCTCAGCGCCGGGATCTCGGGGATGACCCGGTCGGCGAGGCCGGTCGAGACCAGGAGCTCGATTCCCCGCCGCGGCTCGTCGGTCAGCAGCAGCTTGGCGATCTCGTCTCGCACACGTTCGGCGCTCACGATCTCGATGCGGTCGGCCATGTCGCTCATCGCCTGCTCGGTGGCGTCGTCGACGGTGAAACCCAGCTGCGAACTGAAACGTGCCGCCCGCATCATGCGCAGAGGATCGTCGCCGAACGAGATCTCGGGGCTGCTCGGGGTCGTGATGGTGCGGCTCAGCATGTGCTCGATACCGCCGGACGGGTCGACGAGGATCACCTCGGGCACGCGCAATGCGAGCGCGTTCACCGTGAAATCGCGGCGCAGGAGGTCGCCTTCGAGCGTGTCGCCGAACTCGACGTCGGGCTTGCGGGTCGTTCCGTCGTAGCTGTCGGTGCGGTAGGTCGTGATCTCCACCGTGTCGTCGCCGAAGCGCGCGCCGATGGTCCCGAACTGGCGGCCGATGTCCCACACGGCGTCGGCGAGCGGTGAGACGACCTTCAGGATGTCGTCGGGGCGGGCGTTCGTCGTGAAGTCGAGGTCGTTCACGGTGCGCTCGAGCAGCGCATCCCGAACCGGCCCGCCGACCAGGGCGAGCTCGTAACCCGCAACGGCGAAGGCGGCCGACAATCGGGAGACCGTCGCCGACCGTGCGAGGTCGCCGAGGCGGACGAGGGAATCGGCGACGCTCTGCATGGTGCCCCAGTTTACGGGCGCGCTCGCCGGGGTCTCCCAGGGCCCGACCTCTAGAATCGTCGACATGGAGGCCGAAACGGGATCGCGCGGCGACGCATGAGCCGATTCCGTCTCACCCATTCGCAGGGTGCACGCAGCATCGTCGCGCTCATCAGCGCCGCGATCGCGCTCACGCTTCTGCCCGCAGGGGGAGCCGCCGCGGCTGCCGCGTCGTCCCCATCCGCCGTCCGAAACGTGGTCGAGGCCACCACTGCGACGGCCACCGAGGCGAAGGTCACCGCGTCCCTGTCCACCGACAATGCGGGCGTGCTCTCCCCGGGCCAGGACCTCACCGTCTCCGTCACCATCACGAACGCCACCGAGACGGCCCACGAACGTGGAACGGTGTCCGTCTGGGTCGACCCGACCGCGCTGAAGTCCCGCTCGGCGCTCGACTCCTGGCTGGCGTCGACGGATGCCGTGCCGAAGGCGGTCGCGGTCGGCACGGCTCCGGTCGGCGCGCTGGAGCCGGGCACCAGCACGGTGGTCCAGGTGGTCGTGCCCGCTGCATCCCTGCCCTTCGCCGCGAACCCCGCCGAAGCGGTCTATGGCATCGGTGCCACCGCCACCGTCACGACCTCGACGGCGGCGGATGCCCGCAGCAGCCTGGTCTGGAGCCCTGGCGGCTCCGCAGAGCCCTCGGGCGTCGGCGTCGTGTTCCCGATCGTCAGCCCGCCCAGCTCGAAGGGCCTCCTCTCGGCCGACGATCTCACGACGTACACCGCGGCCAACGGGGTGCTCACCCGTGACCTCGACGGGCTGGAGCGCCATAGCACCGTCGCCATCGGCATCGATCCGATGATCATCGCTTCGATCCGTGCGCTGGGGAACGCGGCGCCGGCGAGCGCTACCGACTGGCTCGTGCGGCTCTCCGCTCTGCCGAACGACACCTTCTCCCTCGGCTTCGGCGACGCAGACCTGACCGGGCAGATCCAGAGCGGAGTGACGAAGCCGCTCGCCCCGACATCGCTCGCATACGCACTCAACCCCCAGAACTTCACTCCATCGCCGACCCCCGTCGGCGAGCCCCCGGCCGAAACGCCGACCAGCCCGACTCCGAGCCCGACCCCGACCGCCGGTTCCGGGCCGGTGCTGCCCACGCTCGACGAGCTCACCTCGTGGGAGTACACGATGCAGGGCGTCGCCTGGCCCGGCGACGGAACGGTGCGGGCGGCCGACCTCGCACCGCTGGTGGCCGCCGGGTATACGACGACCATCGTCTCGGGGGCGAACACCAACGCGAAGACCCTGAGCGGCACCAGCAGCGCAGTACTGCCGTTCGACGGGGGCAAGCTCGGGGTTGCCGATGCTGCGCTCTCAGACGCCATCCGTCAAGCGGCGTCAGCACCGAGCGACTCCGCGTGGAACGCAGCGATGGCCAAGGTGAACGCACAGCTGGAGCTCACCAGCCAAGAGGGCGGAACGCCGAAGAACCTGCTGCTCTCGTTCGACCGCTCCTGGCCGTCGAGCGGTACACAGCTGCAGCGCACCCTCGACACACTCCTTACCGGCCCCTGGTCGACCCCGACCACTCTTCCCCAGACGCTCTCCGCATCGGCCACGGACGGCCTCGCCCTCGTCGACGCGCCCGAGGCGGCGACGCGGACGGACGCCATCAAAGCCCTCGTCGACGACGAGATGCAGATCGACCAGTTCGCGACCATCCTCGACAAGCCGGAGACGATGACGGGGCGCACTCGGGCCGAACTGCTGACCCTGCTCGCCGTGTCGTGGCAGAGCCCGCGAAGCGACTGGACGGCAGCGGTCTCGAAGAGCCGCGCGACCACGGTCAAGACCCTGAACGCCGTCAAGATCGTGCCGACGGAGAACGTCAATCTCGTCAGCGCTCAAGGCTCCATCCCGTTCACGGTCATCAACGAGCTCCCGAGCGAAGCGGCGAACGTCGTGCTGCGCGCCTCGCCATCCAACAGCCGGCTCGAGATCGATGAGGATGTGACCAAGCGCATCCTGCCCGACTCCCGGGCCACCCTGCTCGTTCCGGTGAAGGCCAAGCTCGGAAACGGCCAGGTGACCCTGTCGCTGAGCCTCTTCAGCCCGACAGGCGTGCCGATCGGAACGACGACGTCGGTGACCGTCGACGTGCACGCCGACTGGGAGGGCATCGGCGCGCTCATCGTCGGCATCCTGCTCGTGCTGCTCTTCGGTTTCGGGATCGTGCGCAACGTGCTCCGTCGTCGCGACCGGCGTCGCGCAGAGCGCGCAGAAGCGGCAGCTGCCGCGGCGGGCGGCGGTGACGCGGACGGCGGTGACGCGGACGGCGGTGACGCAGCCGGCGCCGGCGGCACCGGCGTGACCGTTCCAGAGGACACCGAGCGTGGCTAGCATCGGACGTTCGAGTGCGATGCTCGCCTCGGGAACCTTCGTGTCGCGCATCCTCGGCTTCGTCAAAGCCTGGCTCCTCCTGCAGGCGATCGGCGCCGTCGCTTTCGCCGCCAACCCGTACGCGACGTCGACCATCGTGCCGAACAGCATCTACGCACTCATCGCCCAGGGCATCCTGAATGCGGTCCTCGTGCCGCAGATCGTGCGCGCGTCGACCAATCCCGACGGCGGTAAGGCCTACATCAACAAGCTGGTCACCCTCGGGATCCTCGTTTTCGGCTCGGTCGCCGTCGTCGCTACCCTGCTGTCCCCGGTGCTGATGCAGGTCTTCGGCCTCCGCGGCGACCAGGCTCAGATCGCGACGGCCTTCGCCTACTGGTCGCTGCCGCAGATCTTCTTCCTCGGGTTGTACACCCTGCTCGGGGAGGTGCTCAACGCGCGGAAGTCGTTCGGGCCGTTCACCTGGGCACCCGTGGTCAACAACATCGTCGGCATCGCGATGCTGCTCGTCTTCATCGTCGCCTTCGGCTCCGACGCTGCCGGCCACCGGACTGCCAGCGAGTGGAACCCGGTGATGATCGCCATCCTGGCGGGCGGCGCGACCCTCGGCGTGGCGGTTCAAGCGTTCATTCTGTTCTTCTTCTGGAGACGCGTCGGGCTCCGCTTCCGCTTCGACTTCGGTTGGCGGGGGGTCAATCTCGGGCACGCCGGGCGGGCTGCGGCCTGGACCCTCGGCATGGTGATCGCGACGCAGATCGCCGGAGCGATCGAGACGAACGTCGCGAACTCGGCCGGCGAAGCGTTCGCGGGTCCGCAGGTGATGAACAACGCCTGGCTCATCTTCATGCTGCCGCACGGCATCATCGCGGTCTCGATCGTGACGGCGTACTACACCCGGATGGCGGAGCACGCCCACCGCAAGGACATCGGGTCGTTCCGCGCCGACTTCTCCAGTGGGGCACGGTCGATCCTGCTGCTCATCGCCTTCTCGGCCGCCGGTCTCATCGTCGTCTCGCTGCCACTGGCGAGCGTCTTCACGCCTCCGTTCTACCAGGAGCTCGGGCTCGTGCTCGTGGCCTACCTGGTCGGCCTCGTACCGTTCTCGATCGTCTTCATGGCCCAGCGGGCGTTCTATTCACTCGGAGACACCCGAACGCCGCTGTTCTTCACCTTGGCCCAGGTCGGAGTGATCATCGTCGGAATGGTGGTCTGCCTCGGGGTTGCCCCGAATCTCCGCGCTGCGGCCGTCGCCCTCGTCGTCTCGATCGCGAGCACCATTCAGGCGGTACTCGCGATCGCCCTGCTGCGGCGACGCATCGGAGGAGTGGATGGTCGGCGCATCCTGAGCGGCCTCTGGCGGTTCCTGCTCGCCGCCATCGCAGCGATGATCGCCGGCGCGGGCTTCCTGACGCTGCTCGGCGGTGTCGCGCCCGGCGCCTTCCCGGTCTCCGGATTCGTGGCGGCGATCGTCTCCATCGCGGTGGTCGGTGTGGTGATGCTGATCGTCTATTTCGGCTTCCTCGTGCTGCTCCGTTCCGACGACCTCCAGGCGGGTCTCGCTCCGATTCTGAGCCGGCTGGGACGCCGCTCCGAACGCAGGGTGGAGAAGGAATAGCATCCGCTTAGGATGTGTTCTAGATCACAGCGATTCCCACCGAACCGCTACAGATAGTGCAAGGAGCTCCGCTGTGCGGCAGATCATCATCATCGGTTCCGGCCCCGCCGGCTATACGGCTGCGATTTATGCTGCCCGCGCGAACCTGCGCCCGCTGCTGATCGCCTCGTCCGTCGAGGCGGGAGGTGAGCTCATGAATACGACCGAGGTCGAAAACTTCCCGGGCTTCCCCGAGGGCATCATGGGCCCCGATCTCATGATGAAGATGCAGGCGCAGGCCGAGCGATTCGGCACCGAGGTCGTTCTCGACGACGTCGTGTCCGTCGACCTGACCGGGGACATCAAGAAGGTCACCCTCGGCTCCGGCGCCAAGCACGAGGCTCTCGCGGTGATCTTCGCCACGGGATCCGCCTACCGCAAGCTCGGCCTGGAAGACGAGGACCGTCTCTCCGGCCACGGCGTCTCCTGGTGCGCGACCTGCGATGGCTTCTTCTTCCGCGAGCGCACGATCGCGGTCGTCGGCGGCGGCGACTCGGCGATGGAGGAGGCGAGCTTCCTCACCCGCTTCGCGGACAAGGTCTACGTCATCCACCGCAAGGACTCACTGCGCGCCTCCAAGATCATGCAGGACCGTGCGTTCACCAACGACAAGATCGAGTTCGTCTGGAACTCGGAAGTCGTGGGCATCAACGGCGACGAGACCGTGAAGAGCGTCACCCTGCGCGACACCGTCACCGGTGAGCAGAGCGAACTCGCCCTACAGGGTCTGTTCATCGCCATCGGCAACGACCCGCGCGTGCACCTCGTGCACGGGCAGCTCGACCTCACTCCGGAGGGCACCATCGCAGTGGCCGGCCGGAGTTCCAAGACGAAGGTCGCGGGTGTGTTCGCGGCCGGCGACGTGATCGATCCCCACTACCGCCAGGCGGTCACCGCCGCGGCGTCGGGGACGGTCGCTGCGCTGGACGCCGAGCAGTACCTCACGACCCTCCCCAAAGACCTGCTGGCCGCAGCGGACGCCAGCGATCTAGAACTCACCCCTACCGCATAAGGAGAATCACACAATGTCGGCAGCACGTTCCGTCACTGACGCCACCTTCCAGGATGACGTCCTCAATAGCGAGAAGACCATTCTCGTGGACTTCTGGGCAGAGTGGTGCGGCCCGTGTCGCGCCGTCGGCCCGATCCTCGACCAGATCGCCGCGGAGCACGCGGAGAAGATCGAGATCGTCAAGCTGAACGTCGACGAGAACCCGCAGACCGCGGCGAAGTATCAGATCACCTCCATCCCTGCGATGAAGGTCTACCAGGGTGGCGAGGTCGTCAAGACCGTCATCGGCGCCAAGCCGAAGCCCGCCCTCGAAGCCGACCTGGCCGCCTACCTCGCGTAGCCGACCAGTCCTTCCAGACCCGTCCGGCGACAAGCCGGGCGGGTCTTTTTTTGTACCCGCACCGCCCCCGTCCGATTTCGGGCAGGTACCCACACACAAATAGCATTGGCAAACGGCGTTAGAAGGAAGACAAGTGACTGATCAGGGCAGCCCGCTTTCGCGCGGCAACAATCTCGACCCGTGGTACAACCACTACGCGCAGCGTACGAGCGGCCTGGCCGCCAGCGAGGTCCGAGCCCTGTTCGCCGTCGCCAGCCGCCCCGAAGTGGTCTCCCTGGCAGGCGGCATGCCCTTCGTCTCGGCTCTGCCCGAAGACCTCGTCATCGGTGCGATGGATCGGGTCATGCGCGAGCAGGGTCCCGTCGCGCTCCAGTACGGGTCCGGCCAGGGCGTCCCAGCCCTCCGCGAGCAGGTTCTCGACGTGATGGCCCTCGAAGGAATCTCCGCCAGCGCCGACGACGTCGTCATCACCACCGGGTCGCAGCACGCGCTCGAGCTCTTCAGCAAGCTCTTCATCGACCCGGGGGATGTCGTGCTCGCCGAGGGCCCGAGCTATGTCACGGCCATGGTGATCTTCCGTTCTTACCAAGCAGAGGTCGACCATGTGCCGATGGATGAGCACGGCCTGATCCCCGAGGCACTCCGCGAGCACATCGCTCGTCTCAAAAGTGCTGGTCGCAAAGTGAAATTCCTCTATACGATCCCAACCTTCCACAATCCCGCCGGCGTCACGCTGTCGTGGGAGCGCCGGCTCGAGATCCTCGAGATCGCGCGGGAGAACGACATCCTGGTCTTGGAGGACAATCCGTACGGATTGCTCTATTTCGGCGAGAAGCCGCCCGCAGCGATGCGATCGGTCGAACGCGACGGCGTCGTCTACCTCGGAACATTCTCCAAGACTCTCGCCCCCGGACTTCGCGTCGGGTGGGCGCTCGCACCCCACGCCATCCGCGAGAAGCTGATCCTCGCCAACGAGGCGGCGGTGCTCAGTCCGAGCTCGTTCACTCAGCTCGTCGTGTCCGAGTATCTCCGCGACGCCGACTGGAAAGCCCAGATCGACACGTTCCGCGGTGTCTACCGTGAGCGCAAAGAGGCCATGATCTCGGCACTGGAGGAGCATCTGCCCGAACTGAGCTGGACCAACCCCAACGGCGGGTTCTATGTCTGGCTCACGCTCCCTTCGCATCTCGACTCCAAGGCGATGCTGCCGCGGGCCGTCACCGAACTCGTCGCTTATACGCCCGGGACCGCGTTCTACGGCGATGGCAACGGACGGCAGAACATGCGGCTCTCGTTCTGCTATCCCACGCCCGCGAGTATCCGCGTCGGCATCCGGCGACTCGCGAACGTCATCAACGGGGAGCAGGACTTGCTCGACACCTTCGCCGGCACCGGGCGCCTCTCCGAGCGGAAACCGGACCGGAACAGCGCCAACCCGCCGACCGACCTGCGCTAGAGAACCTACTACGAAAGGCCTGATCATGGCTGAAAAAACTGTACTCGACATCATGGTTCTCGCCGGCGGGATCTCGCACGAGCGCGACGTCTCCCTCCGCTCCGGCCGCCGCGTCGTCGACGGCCTGAACTCGCTCGGCCATCGGGTGTCGCTCCGCGATCCGGATGCGGCCCTCCTCGGCTACCTCGTCGAGAACCGTCCCGACGTGATCTGGCCCGCACTCCACGGGGCAAGCGGTGAGGACGGCGCGCTTCGGGCGCTCCTGGAGCAGGCCGGCATCCCGTTCGTCGGCTCCCGCACCGATGCCGCCCAGCTCGCCTGGTCGAAGCCGACCGCGAAAACGATTGTGGCCCGCGCGGGTGTCGCGACTCCAGCATCCGTCGCCCTGCCCAAGGAGACCTTTCGCGAGCTCGGTGCAAGCAGTGTTCTCGCCACCGTGCTCGCCGGCCTCGGCACATCGCTCGTGGTGAAGCCCGCCAAGGGCGGTTCGGCGCAGGGCGTCAGCATCGTGGAGTCGGCCGAGGAGCTTCCGCACGCTATGGTCGACGCCTACACATACTCCGATGTCGCGCTGATCGAACGCAAGATCGAGGGCATCGAGGTCTCCGTTGCCGTCATCGACCTGGGGGACGGTCCCGAGGCACTGCCGGCCGTCGAGATCGAGCCCGTGAACGGTGTCTACTCGTTCGACGCACGGTACAACGCGGGGGAGACCCGCTTCTACGTACCCGCGCGCCTCGATCCCGAGGTCAGCGCGCGTGTGGCTGAGACCGCGACGACCGCGCACGCTGCTCTCGGTCTGCGGCACCTGTCGCGCATCGATCTCATCGTGGATGCCGAGGGCGTCCCGTGGTTCCTCGAAGCGAACGTGCTGCCCGGTCTCACCGAGACCTCGATCATGCCCCAGGCGATCGCGGCCTCTGGACGCGACCTCGGCGACGTCTACGCGGCCCTCGCGGTGGCCGCGATGTCCGATTCCTAGCCGAATGGCGTGCGCTCAGCTGTAGCTGGGCTGCCCGATCTCATCGAGGATGCGATTGAGGTCCTGGATCGTGGCGAAATCGACTACGATCTGGCCTTTTCTTGAGCCGAGGGTGATCTTCACGCGTGTGTTCAGGCGGTCGCCGAGGCGCTCGGCGACCTCGTCGAGGTGCCCGCGATGCTTGCCGGGGGTCGCTTTACTGCGAACCGGCTTCGGCTCCTTGCTCGCGGCCGCTTCGGCAGCTCGCACGGAGAGATCCTCGTTGATGATCTTGTCAGCGAGCCGGTTCATGCTCGCTTCGTCCCCGGTCGACAGGATGGCTCGGGCGTGGCCGGCACTCAGCACACCGGCCGCGACCTTCGTTTGCACGCTCGACGGGAGCTTCAGCAGGCGGATCGTGTTCGTGATCTGCGGACGTGAGCGTCCGATCCGGGTGGCGAGTTCATCCTGGGTGATCCCGAAGTCCGCGAGGAGCTGCTGGTACGCCGAAGCCTCCTCGAGCGGGTTCAACTGCGAGCGGTGCAGGTTCTCGAGCAGCGCATCCCGGAGCATGTTCTCGTCGGCGGTGTCCTTGATGACCGCGGGGATGGTCTCGAGCCCGACCTGCTTCGACGCTCGCAGACGGCGCTCGCCCATGATGAGCTCGTAGCGATCCTTCTCACCGGCGATGGGGCGAACGACGATCGGCTGCAGCACTCCGACCTCGCGGATGCTCGCCACCAGCTCATCGAGGGCCTCTTGATCGAACTCGGTGCGGGGCTGCACCGCGTTCGGCACGATGGATGCGGGGGAGAGGTTCGCCAGACGGGCGCCTGGAACGACCACCAGATCCCCGACACTGGCCGAGGAATCCGGGAAGAACACGTCGACCGGGCGAGCCGATTGGTCGGCGATCGGGATGAGCGCGCCGATTCCGCGGCCCAGACCTGTGCGCTTCGCTGCCATTAGCGTGGTACTCCTCTTCGTGCGATCTCCGCCGCCGCCTCCAGGTAGGAGAGCGATCCGGACGAGTTCATGTCGTAACTGATGACACTCTGCCCGTAGCTCGGCGCCTCCGAGATGCGGACCGAGCGGGGAATGATGGTGTCGAGCACTTCTTTCGGGAAGTGCGCACGCACATCCTCTGCCACCTGATGGGCCAGATTGGTGCGGGAGTCGTACATCGTGAGCAGAATCGTCGAGACGCTCAGCTTCGGGTTCAGGTGCTTCTCGATCAACTGGATGTTCTTCAGCAGCTGGCTGAGACCCTCGAGCGCGTAGTACTCGCACTGGATCGGGATGAGCACCTCGGTCGCGGCGACGAAGGCGTTGATCGTGAGGAGTCCCAGCGACGGCGGGCAGTCGATGAGCACATAGTCGAAGTCGTACTCGTCGAGAAAGCGTCCCAAGGCTCGGGAAAGTCGCTGCTCACGAGCGACCAGCGAAACGAGTTCGATCTCGGCGCCGGCCAGGTCGATCGTGGCGGGAACGACGAAGAGTCCATCGAACTCCGGGCTCTTCTGAACGACCTCGTCGAGCTCTTTGTCGTTGACGACCACGTCGTAGACGTTCGGCGTGCCCTCGCGGTGCTCGACGCTGAGGGCGGTGGATGCATTGCCCTGCGGATCCAGGTCGATGACCAGTACCTGAGCGCCCGACTTCGCGAGAGCAGCAGACAGGTTGACTACGGTGGTGGTCTTGCCGACGCCACCCTTCTGATTGGAGATGGTGAAGACACGCGTCTTGGAGGGGAGGGGCAGTGTCTGCGATGCGATCGCCTGTCTCCGACGCGTCAGATCCTGGATTTCGCGGGCGAGTGGGGTCTCCCCATCGAAGACTGAAGAGGTCTGGTCGACCTGGGCGTCTTGATCAGGATGTTTCACGTGAAACCTTGTCGCTCGATGGGTGCCGGGCACCGCGTTCACTGACTCGGGAAGAGCCGGCGGAGTCGCCGGACCAACCCAACAACTCTAGCTTGACTGACCTGCACGACTTGCCGGGGTCGCCACGCAGGGCGGGCATTCACACGAGCACCACAGGTGCAGTTTCTCCTACTCAAGAGCACACCGCAGCAATCGCTGAACCGTGTGGCCGTCGCCTTCCGCCCGCCGAATCGGAGATCTCGCCCCGACCGGGCCGTATTCTCCGTAACGACGGAGCCTTCCTCGGGGTGTCGACTGAAATCTCCGACCCAAGGGCGCTCGACAGCAATCGCTGAACCGCGCGGCCGTCGCCACCCGCCCCGCAGAACCGGGAATCTCACTTCACACGGCCCACCTTCTCCGTAGCGACGGAGCCTTCCTCGGGGTGTCGACCGAAATCTCCGATCCAAGGGCGCTCGACAGCAATCGCTGAACCATGCAGACGTCGCCACCCGCCCCGCAGAACCGGAGATCTCGCTCAGAACGGCCTGCTTTCTCCGTAGCGACGGAGCCTTCCTCGGGGTGTCGACCGAAATCTCCGACCCAAGGGCGCTCGACAGCAATCGCTGAACCATGCAGACGTCGCCACCCGCCCCGC
>NZ_JBHVWM010000001.1:302920-643337 GCF_042882245.1 Leifsonia sp. NPDC058230
GCAGAACCGGAGATCTCGCTCAGAACGGCCTGCTTTCCCGGTAACGACGGAGCTTTCACCGGGGCGTCGACCGAAATCTCCTACTCAAGGTCGGCCGAGGCGGGCTGGAATCGGGCGGCTGCTCGGTCATAGCCCCAGGCCGGCGGGGCCAATCGGAATGGCTCGCCCGAAGTGCTGCGTGTGGTCCAGTTCGTCGGGGGAGCGGTCGATTCGAGACGCGTAGTAGACGCGAGAATTGCCTGCTCCTCTGATCGTGTTGGTTGTTTCACGTGAAACATCGAGACCGTGGGCTATCGCTCGCACTCCTTGGCGGCTGAACTCGCGTTCCAACAGGCTCACTCACGCCACTGCCTCGTTCCGAAAGGCGCCCACTCGCGAGCGCACGTCAGCCGCCAACACAGGCTTCACCGAGAGCAGAACGGTGGGGGAGTGCCGTGGGTTGGGCGAAGCCGTCGTCGCATCACACCCAAAGTCGTCGCGAGTCCATCGTGCAAGGCGAGATCCGTCGTCGCGACAACGCCTCCTCATCAGCGCCGTGGTGTCTGTCCCGCGGCTGGACTCTCTTGCGAGACGGTCCCTGAACCAACAATGACGAAACGAAAACCTTCGGCGTGCCTGTGCCGGCAGTCGCAAAATCAGCGACGAATGAACGGCGGCGCCTAGCCCAGCCTCGGTAACCAACCATTCGACCAAAACGCGCGCGCGACAGGCGGTTTTCGGGTCGAATGATCCGAATTGTCCGTGCGTTCGGCGCCACAGGAGCGATCCTAAGCGCCGAATCCGCTCAACGGACGGAGGCTCGAATGACCCTCGTGACCTCGTCGAGCACGCCATCGCCGAGGGTGAGAACCTCTACGTCGTACAGCTTGAATCTACGGATCTCTTTCGCGGCCGCCTCGACCTCGGCCGGCGCTCCTGCACCCTTCATCAAGACGAGCTCGCCGCCGTCCCCGACCAGGGGAGCGGTCAGAGGGATCAGCTTTCGGAAGGCACTCACAGCACGAGCGGTCACCTGGTCGAGCGGTGAATCGAGGCGAACATCCTCGGCCCTCGCACGAGTCACCTGCACGTTCGCGAGACCCAGCTCGTCGACCTGCTCGTTCAGCCACGCCACGCGCCGTTCCATCGGCTCGATCAGCACGAAGGTTGCATCGGGCCGTGCGATCGCCAGCACGATTCCCGGTAACCCTGCGCCGCTGCCCACATCGCCGACCCGACCCGGCTTGATGAGCGGCGCGACAATCGCACAGTTCAGAATGTGGCGGGACCAGAGCCGGGGGAGTTCGAGCGGACCGATGAGTCCTCGCTCCTCGCCCTGCTCTGCCAGGCTGCGGGTGAACTGTCGCGCCAGCTCAATGCGATCACCGAAGAGAGGGACTGCGGCGGCGGGCTCGACTTCAAGAGTCTCAGTCACGTCGCGTCCTTCAGTGTTTCACGTGAAACTACGCAGCGGTGATGACAGTGTGGCGATCGCGTCCCTCGCCCTGAGAGTTCGAGACATAGCCGCGCTCGGACACGATGTCGTGAACCAGCTTGCGCTCGTACGAGGACATCGGGGGCAGAGCAGCCTGAGCGACACCCTCCTCGATGCGCGTGATGGCGCGGTCGACCAGAGTGGAGAGCTCCGCCTGGCGAGCATCCCGCGAACCACCGATGTCGAGGATCAGCCGCGAGAACGAGCCGGTCTTGTTCTGAACGGCCAAGCGGGTCAGTTCCTGCAGCGCGTTCACCGTGTCCGGCTTCGACAGCAGTCGGAGGTCACTTCCGCCATCCGTGTTCACGGAGATGTACGACCGTCCGTTGTGTGCGTCGATGTCGATGTCACCGTCGATGTCGGTGATGTCGAGCAGCTCTTCGATGTAGTCGGCTGCGATGTCACCTTCGCGGTCGAGCTCATCGGCGGTCGGCTCGGAGTACTCGGTGCCAGCTGCGCCAGCGACGGACTGCTCGGCGGCCTCGGGGGCGGTCTCTGCCGTGAACTCGGGTTCGGTCTGCTGCACGTCGGTCATCCTGGGATCCCTACTACTTTCCGGTCTGCTTCTTGGCACGGGTCTTGCTCACCGGCTGAACACGCTGCGTTGTCTTCTTCGGCGCCTCGGACTCGTTGACGGTGAGCACGACGGCGCCCTCCTCGTTGACGAGCTTTCCCTTTCGGGCGAGGCGCGCTTCGCGGGCCTTGGCGGCATCCGAACCGGGAGTCGGCATGTTGCGGATGACAAGGAACTGCTGGGCCATGGTCCAGATGTTGGAGGTCAGCCAGTAGAACATGACACCGAGCGGGAATGCGAAGCCCGAGAACAGGAACACGAACGGCAGCAAGTAGAGAAGGATGCGCTGCTGCTTGAACTGCGGGCTCGCCTTGGTCTCCGGCGACATGTTCTTGGAGACGATCTGGAGCTGCGTGAGGAACTGCGAACCCGTCATCAGCACGACCATCACCGCCGCGATCACCATGACGGCGACCTGCTGGGGGTGAGCGTTCAACGCTCCCTGGAAGCTCTGGTGCAGAGGAGCGATTCCGAAGAGGGATGCGTTGCCGAACTGCTGGGCCAGCGTCTCGTTCAGGGGGCCGACGCCTGCGTGACCGCTCTGCGCGCCGTTCAACACCTGGAACAGGCTGAAGAAGATAGGCATCTGGAGGAGGAGAGGAAGGCACGAGCTGAGCGGGTTCGTGCCGGTCTTCTTGTACAGCTCCATGGTCTCGCGCGACATCGCCTCGCGGGAGAACTGATCCTTCTTGCCCTTGTACTTCTCTTGGATCTTCTTGAGCTGCGGTGCGACTTCGAGCATCCGCCGCTGGTTCTTGATCTGGCGCACGAAGATCGGGATGAGCGCTGCACGCACCACAACGGTGAGGCCGACGATCGAGAGCACCCAGGTGAGGCCGGCGGCCGGGTCGAGACCGACGTTGGTCAGCAACCAGTGCCAGGCGACGAGGATCAGTTCTACGACCCACTTGATGGGCCACAGAATCGTTCCGAAGATATCCATGTGGGTGCTAGGCCTTTCCCTGGCTTGTGGCGACGACGAATCCGAACGGAGTCACCCGATAGCGACGTTTCTTCTTGAGCGGGACGTCATCGACCCCGCCGGCCGCCCACGGGTGACAGCGCACGATGCGCCTGATCCCGAGCACCGACCCGACGACCACACCGTGTTCTTGAATGGCCTGCAATGCGTAGGCCGAGCACGACGGGTAGTAGCGGCAGACATCTCCATACAGCGGCGAGATCACTGCCCGGTATCCGCGCAGCAGCAGCACAGCGACGTTCCTCGGCGCAAGGAGCACGGCTGCGATCGCGGTGTTCATCGACGGGGGTTGCCTCTACTGGTGATGCGGCTGACGGATCGTGTGACCTCTTCGTGCAGGGTAGCCCACTCCGCTTGAGCAGAGCCTGGTAAAGCCCTGATCACGACGTCCACGCCCGGTGTCATCTCGGGGAGCAATTCGTGTGCGATCGCTTTCAATCGTCGCCGCACGAGATTGCGCCGGTTGGCAGTGCCCACCGTCTTTGCGACGATAAAGCCGAATCGCACCACCTGAGAGTCGGGATTCGGGCGGAGGTACGTCACGGTGTTCGTGTCTGTGGCACGAATACCCCGACGAACCGTCGCCTTGTAGTCCGCCCCCCGCGTGATGCGATTGGCCTTGGCGAGCACCGGTTCGGACTAGGCGGAGAGCTTCGTGCGACCCTTGCCGCGGCGGGCGGCCAGGATGGCACGGCCGGCGCGGGTGCGCATGCGCAGGCGGAAGCCGTGGGTCTTGGCGCGCTTGCGGTTGTTCGGCTGGAACGTTCTCTTGCTCATATCAATCTCCGTGTGGTCTCTTAACAGGCCGGTGCTGAAGGATGGGCCAGCACGGGGAGGCCGTGAAAAGTTTTTGGGCAGCCTGAACGGCTGAAGTCAACTGGTTAAAGCTACGGCGTCGGCCGCACGAGGTCAAACCGATCGCGCCAAATCCATTGATTATGCACAGGATTGGCAGGAAACCGAGCAGCGACGCGCCGGTGTATTCCGGTTATCGAATTTGATCCACAACCTGTGGACAAGTTACCGTGAGGACGAAAGTTATCCCCAGCCTTACCTCTCGAGGCTGGAGATCGCTACGGTATTGCACACACAGCGGGTGGATAACTCTGTGAATACCCATCCGGCGGAGACCTGAAATCCGTCGGACCGACGACCGGGTCACGATGAAGTGGCACCCTCCGTCGGTTGACGGCATCCACACCAACACGAATACGGGGAACGATGGCAGGCGGCGAAGCGTCCATATCTGCGGCATGGCAGAGCGTGCTCAACACATTGGAGTCAGATGACCGCATCACGCCGCAACTCCATGGATTTCTGAGCCTGGTCGAGCCCAAGGGCATCATGGCCGGAACCTTCTACCTGGAGGTCCCGAACGAGTTCACTCGCGGAATGATCGAGCAGCGAAGCCGGGTACCGCTCCTCAACGCGATCGGGACCCTGGACGACGACCTCGCCGTCACAACGTTCGCGATCGTGGTCAACCCCGAGATCCAGCAGGAGAGCATGGCCGGCGCGGCCGAGCCGTCCGAGGCCGCATACATCGAGACCCAGGTCGTGACCCCTACCTCGATCGCCACCGAGATCACAGCGCCGCCCCGCAACAGCGACACCCGCCTCAACCCCAAGTACAGCTTCGACAACTTCGTCATCGGCCAGTCGAACCGCTTCGCCCATGCTGCGGCGGTCGCCGTCGCCGAGGCACCGGCCAAGGCCTACAACCCCCTCTTCATCTACGGCGACTCCGGTCTCGGCAAGACTCACCTCCTGCACGCGATCGGCCACTACGCGATGAGTCTCTACCCGGGCATCCGCGTCCGGTACGTGAGCTCCGAGGAGTTCACGAACGACTTCATCAACTCGATCGCGAACAACCGAGGGTCTTCGTTCCAAGCGCGCTACCGCAACATCGACATCCTGCTGATCGACGACATCCAGTTCCTGCAGCGAGCGGTCGAGACCCAGGAGGCGTTCTTCCACACCTTCAACACCCTTCATGACCACAACAAGCAGGTGGTCATCACGAGCGACCTGCCGCCGAAGCATCTGACCGGCTTCGAAGACCGGATGCGGTCCCGCTTCGAGTGGGGTCTCATCACGGATGTGCAGGTGCCCGACCTCGAGACCCGCATCGCCATCCTGCGCAAGAAGGCTCAGAGCGAGAAGATCCAGGTTCCCGACGACATCCTCGAGTTCATGGCGTCGAAGGTGTCGAGCAACATCCGCGAGCTGGAGGGCACGCTCATCCGTGTCACCGCGTTCGCGAGCCTCAACCGCACGCCGGTCGACATGCCGCTGGTCCAGACGGTGCTGAAGGATCTGATCACCCTCGACGACGACAACGTGATCGCTCCGACCGACATCATCACGAACACGGCCGACTACTTCAAGCTCACCGTCGACGATCTCTACGGCTCCAGCCGGTCTCAGGCTGTCGCCACCGCTCGTCAGATCGCCATGTACCTCTGCCGTGAGCTCACCAATCTGTCGCTTCCGAAGATCGGTCAGCTGTTCGGCAACCGCGACCACACCACTGTGATGTACGCGAACAAGAAGATCAGCGAGCTGATGAAAGAACGCCGCTCGATCTACAACCAGGTCACCGAGCTCACCAGCCGCATCAAGCAGAACCACCGCTACTCCAAGTAGCGAGCGCGTTCTCGGAGTTATCCACAGCCTCTCCCCAACGTGGGGAGAGGCTGTCTTGCTCACATGTGGATAACTTGTGGAGAAGATGCCGAAACTCGGACACTTAATGGGGACGAATCGTGAATCCCTGTGAATTGCGCCCCATCCAGCACCCGTCGAATTCCCCGCTGTACGACTGGAGTCCCCAGCTCATCAACAAGTCACAGGACTGTAGTTCCCAGCTGTCGACCGGGTTCGAGCAAGTTATCCACAGTTTCCACAGCGGTTAACACCATTAATCGTTAATTCTTCTTAGTGGGGAGGCCGACAACCTTCGCCCCAGCTCGAATCACAACTTCGGCCGACGGAGGCAAGCGCTAGGATTTGTCACGATCCATTGCCCGCTTACGACAGAGGTGACTTCGTGAAGTTCCAAGCCAACAGGGATGTATTCAGCGAAGCCGTTTCGTTCGCCGTGAAGCTCCTCCCTCAGCGGACGACCCTTCCCATCCTGAGCGGCGTTCTGATCGAGACGACCGACACGGGTCTGCAGCTGTCGTCGTTCGACTATGAGGTCTCTGCCCAGACCGAGATCGCAGCCGAGGTCGAAGAACCCGGGCGTGTGCTGGTCTCCGGTCGGCTCCTGGCGGAGATCGCAGCGAAGCTCCCCAATGCTCCGGTGCAATTCTCTACCGAGGAGTCCAAGATCGTCGTCCGGGCCGGATCGGCGAACTTCACTCTCCTGTCCATGCCCGTCGAGGAATATCCGAGCATCCCGCAGGTCAGTGGCGAAGCAGGCCTCGTGCCGGCCGACGAGTTCGCCGAGGCCGTCGCGCAGGTCGGCGTGGCCGCATCCCGAGACGATGTGACCCCGGTCATCACCGGTGTGCAGCTCGAAGTCGGCAACAACACGCTCGGTCTGGTGGCCACCGACCGCTACCGCGTTGCTGTGCGGGAGATCGACTGGGACAACGGCACAACCTCTGGCGAGCCCGTGACCGCCCTCGTTCCGGCCCGAACCCTGACCGAGATCGGCAAGACCCTCGGTCACAGCGGCACCATCGCCATCTCGATCACGAACCGCGACGACCGCGAGCTCATCGCCTTCACGGCCGACAAGAAGACCGTGACGTCCTTGCTGATCAAGGGCAACTTCCCACCCGTGCGCCGGCTCTTCCCCGAGTCGGTCGAGAACTACGCGGTCGTCAACACCGCCGAGCTCATCGAGGCGACACGTCGTGTCTCGCTCGTGCTCGAGCGCGAAGCCGCCCTGCGATACTCCTTCTCCGCCGATGGACTCACCCTCGAGGCCATCGGCTCGGAGCAGGCTCAAGCATCCGAGAGCATCGACGCTCTCCTCACTGGCCAGGAGACGGTGGTTTCGTTGAAGCCGCAGTTCCTGCTCGATGGTCTCGGTGCGGTGCACTCGGAATTCGTGCGCATTTCCTTCACCAAGACCGACAACCCCAACAAGCCGGGTCCTGTGCTCATCACGAGCCAAACCTCGAAGGACCAGGCAGGCGCAGACAACTACAAGTACCTGCTGCAGCCCAACCTGCTGCTCAGGTAGCTGAAAGCGTCCGACAGGAGAAGAAGGACAATCATGCACATCGGCCTTATCGGTCTCGGAAAAATGGGCAACAACATGCGTGCCCGCCTCGAGAAGAACGGCATCGAGGTGACCGGCTACGACACCAATCCCGACGTCTCGGATGTCGCCACGGTCGCTGACCTCGTCGCAGCACTCCCGGCCCCGCGCACGGTATGGATCATGGTGCCGGCCGGCGCGATCACCGATGCCGTCATCACCGACCTCGAGCCTCTGCTCGAGAAGGGCGACCTCGTCATCGATGGCGGAAACTCGCGCTTCACGGAGGACTTCAAGCACTCTGCACAGCTCGCGCCCAAGGGTGTCGACTTCATGGATGCCGGCGTCTCCGGTGGAGTCTGGGGCCTCGACAACGGCTACGGACTGATGGTCGGCGGAAGCAAGGAGCAGGTCGAGCGTGTGATGCCGGTCTTCGACGCGCTGCGCCCCGAGGGTCCCCGCGATGAAGGCTTCGTGCACGTGGGCGAGGTCGGCGCGGGCCACTACGCCAAGATGGTGCACAACGGCATCGAGTATGCGCTGATGCAGGCGTACGCCGAAGGCTATGAGCTGCTCGACACCCGCAAGGACATCATCAAAGACGTCACCGGCACCTTCAAGGCCTGGCAGCGTGGAACCGTCGTCCGCTCCTGGTTGCTCGAGCTGCTCGTGCGCGCCCTCGAGCAGGACCCGGACTTCGAGCACATCGAAGGCTACGTGCAAGACTCCGGTGAAGGCCGCTGGACCGTCGAAGAGGCACTGGCGAACGCTGTGCCGGTTCCGACGATCAGCGCTTCGATCTTCGCGCGCTTCGTTTCGCGTCAAGAAGACTCGCCGGCCATGAAGGCCGTCGCCGCACTGCGCAACCAGTTCGGTGGACACGCCGTCAAAGCAGTCGACTGACGTGCGCGGCTAATCCAAGAGTGCGTGTCACCCATCTTTCCCTGACAGACTTCCGCAATTATCGAACGGCGGAAGTGCCGATTGCGGCCGGCGCGAACCTTTTCGTCGGCCGAAACGGCCAGGGCAAGACGAATCTGGTCGAATCGCTCGGCTACCTGAGCACCCTCGGGTCGCACCGGGTGTCGAGCGACCAAGCCATGATTCGAAAGGATGCGGAGTCCGCGATCGTGCGGGCGCGCATCCACCACGAAGGTCGGGACCTCCTCGTGGAACTCCAGCTCAATCGCGGCTCGGCCAACCGCGCGCAGGTCAATCGGTCTGCGATCAAGACGCGTGAGCTGCCGCGGTACTTCTCCAGTGTTCTGTTCGCTCCGGAAGACCTGGCACTGGTTCGAGGCGAGCCGAGCATCCGTCGCCGGTACTTCGATCAGCTGCTCGTTCAGCGCAATCCGCGTTTCGCGGGCGTTCTGGCCGACTACGACCGGGTGCTCAAGCAGCGCAACACACTGCTGAAGTCGGCCCGGGCATCCGGGCTGCGCGAGAGTCAGCTGGGAACGCTCGACATCTGGGACGAACGCCTCGTCGCGCTCGGCTCGGAGCTGGTGGATGCACGGGTCGACCTGGTCAACCGGCTCACCGACCCGCTGGTGTCGGCCTACCGCTCGGTCGCCGGCGACGATCATCACCCGGTCCTGGTTCCATTGCTCACCATCCGTGGCGCCGACATCGACGACGCGGATGCGGAATCCCCTTCCGATCCTGCGGCTGTAACCGGGTCGACCGGTGTCGCGACAGCCGACGCGTTCCGCGAGGCGCTCGCCTCTGTTCGAAGAAAAGAACTGGACCGAGGGCTCACACTCATCGGGCCGCACCGCGACGACATCCTCTTCGAGCTGAACGGCATGCCGGCCAAGGGGTACGCGAGCCATGGCGAGTCGTGGTCGTTCGCACTGGCGCTGAAACTCGCCTCGGCCGAGCTGCTCCGGCGCGAGTCGACGACGGGGGATCCGGTGCTCATCCTCGACGATGTGTTCGCCGAGCTCGATCAGGCCCGGCGCCGGATGCTCGCAACCGCCGTATCCGGTTACGAGCAGGTCTTGATCACAGCGGCCGTCTACGACGATGTCCCTGAAGAGCTGACCGCGCACACGGTGCGGATCGAGGCCGGCGCAGTCGTCGAGGGCGACGATGTCTGACGATCAGCAGCAGATGAGCGAGGCTTCGGCGGTGTACCTGCGCTTCCGGGAGATCTTCGGCGGCGTTCCGGCTCGGTCTCGGCGGGCGAAGCGGCGAGACGAACGCGACCCGAGTGCGAGCCAGCCGTTCGGCAAAGGCCGAGATCCGCACGGGCTCGGCGATGTCGTCGACTCGCTCGCCACGCAACTCGGCTGGACGTCTTCGCTGGCGCAATCCGACCTTCTCGCGGGCTGGCGCGAGCTCGCCGGTGAGGAGACGGCGAAGCACGCGATTCCGGAGGGCATCACCGACGGTGTGCTGACCGTGCGCTGCGAGTCGACGGCGTGGGCGACGCAGCTCAGGATCATGCGTTCGGACCTTCTGGCGACCATCGCCGACCGCTTCCCCCAGGCTGATATCCAATCCATCCGTTTCCAGGGCCCTGACGCCCCCTCATGGAAAAGAGGCCCCAGGTCGATTCCAGGGCGCGGTCCGCGCGATACTTACGGCTGAGTGCACAAAAGAGGTCGGCGGCCTAAAAATAGCGCGTCAGACGGGCGATTTTGGCCGTTCGTCCAGGCGGCTCTTGGTAGACTGGAGAGGTCACACTGAGTGCGGTCAGGAGCCTAATTTCATATGACGCTGGAACCAACAAAAGCCGAGTCGGAACACGACTACGGAGCGAATGAGATCCAAGTTCTCGAAGGTCTCGAAGCCGTACGCAAACGACCCGGAATGTACATCGGTTCCACCGGACCCCGCGGACTCCACCACCTCGTGCAGGAGATCGTCGACAACTCCGTCGACGAGGCGATGGCCGGCCACGCCGACAACATCGAGGTGACCATCCTTCGCGACGGCGCCATCCGCGTCGTCGACAACGGCCGTGGCATCCCCGTCGACATCCACCCGGTCGAGCAGAAGTCGACGGTCGAGGTCGTCTTGACGATCCTGCACGCCGGCGGAAAGTTCGGCGGCGGCGGGTATGCGGTCTCGGGTGGTCTGCACGGGGTCGGAAGCTCCGTGGTGAACGCGCTTTCGGAGCGCCTCGACGTCGAGGTGCGCCGGCAGGGAAACGTCTACCGCCAGAGCTACCGCAGCGGGGTGCCACAGGCTCCGCTCGAGATGGGCGAGGAGTCCGACGAGACCGGAACCACCATCACGTTCTGGCCGAGTCGTGAGACGTTCGAGACCGTCGAGTTCGACTACGACACGCTCCGCACCCGTTTTCAGCAGATGGCGTTCCTCAACAAGGGACTGCGCATCGCGCTGACGGATGAGCGCCCGCACGATGACGACGAGGAGAACCGTTCCGACGTCTTCCTCTACGAGCAGGGACTGACCGACTACGTGCGCTACCTCAACTCCGCCAAGAAGGCGGAGGTCGTGCACGACGAGATCATCTCCTTCGAGTCCGAGGACACCGATCGCAAGATCTCGCTCGAAGTGGCCATGCAGTGGACCACGGGCTACAACGAGAGCGTCTTCACCTACGCGAACACGATCAACACGCACGAGGGCGGAACCCACGAAGAAGGCTTCCGTGCCGCACTGACGACGCTGGTCAACCGATACGCGCGAGAGAAGGGCATCCTGAAAGACAAGGATGACAACCTCTCCGGCGACGACGTGCGCGAGGGTCTGACGGCCGTCATCTCGGTGAAGCTCTCCGAGCCGCAGTTCGAGGGCCAGACGAAGACCAAGCTCGGCAACACCGAGGCGAAGGCGTTCGTGCAGAAGGTCGTCGGCGACCAGCTCGGCGACTGGTTCGATCGCAATCCGAACCAGGCCAAGGAGATCATCCGTAAGTCGCTGCAGGCGGCCACGGCCAGGCTCGCAGCCCGCAAGGCTCGTGAGACCGCCCGTCGCAAGGGTCTTCTCGAGGGCGGCGGGATGCCCGGCAAGCTCAAGGACTGCCAGTCGAAGGATCCGTCGATCTCGGAGATCTTCATCGTTGAGGGCGACTCGGCCGGTGGTTCGGCCGTGCAGGGCCGCAACCCCGAGACGCAGGCGATCCTGCCGTTGCGAGGCAAGATCCTCAACGTCGAGAAGGCCCGGCTCGACCGCGCGCTCGCGAACAACGAGGTGCAGGCGATGATCACGGCGTTCGGCGCCGGCATCGGCGAGGACTTCAACCCCGACAAGGCGCGCTATCACAAGATCGTCTTGATGGCGGATGCGGACGTCGACGGCCAGCACATCACCACGCTGCTGCTCACCCTCCTGTTCCGCTACATGCGTCCGCTGATCGAGCTCGGCTACGTGTATCTCGCGCAGCCGCCGCTCTACCGGCTCAAGTGGACCAACTCGGAAGACGAGTACGTCTACTCGGATCGGGAGCGCGATGCGTTCCTCGCCGCGGGCATCGCCGCAGGCAAGCGCATCCCGAAGGACAACGGCGTGCAGCGCTACAAGGGCCTCGGCGAGATGGACTACAAGGAGTTGTGGGAGACCACGATGAACCCTGAGACCCGCACGCTGCTGCAGGTCACTCTCGACGATGCGGCCGCTGCAGACGAGATCTTCGCCACGCTGATGGGCGAAGACGTGGAGTCGCGCCGCAATTTCATCCAGAAGAACGCGAAGGACGTGCGGTTCCTTGACATCTGATAACACCACTTCCGGCGACGGCACTAACGACGTCCCCACCGACGGCGAGTCAGGCGAGTCCGTCGAGACCGAGATCGTGATCGCTGACGGAGCCGGCTTCGGCATCCACGGCAGGATCGATCAGGTCGACCTGCAGTCCGAGATGCAGCGCTCCTATCTCGACTACGCGATGAGCGTGATCATCGGGCGCGCGCTGCCCGAGGTGCGCGACGGCCTCAAGCCGGTGCACCGCCGCGTGATCTACGCGATGTTCGACGGCGGCTACCGCCCCGACAAGGCGTTCTCGAAGTGCGCCCGTGTGGTCGGCGACGTGATGGGCCAGTTCCACCCGCACGGCGACTCGGCGATCTACGACGCCCTCGTGCGCCTGGTGCAGCCGTGGAGCCTCCGGTACCCGCTGGCTCTCGGGCAGGGCAACTTCGGTTCGCCCGGAAACGACGGGGCGGCCGCTCCTCGATACACCGAGACGAAGATGGCGCCGCTGGCGCTCGAGATGGTCCGGGACATCGACGAGGAGACCGTCGACTTCCAGGACAACTACGACGGGCGCACGCAGGAGCCCGCCGTTCTCCCGTCGCGCTTCCCGAACCTCCTGGTCAACGGATCCGTGGGCATCGCGGTCGGTATGGCCACGAACATCCCGCCGCACAACCTCCGAGAGGTCGCCGACGGCGCGCTGTGGCACCTGGCCAACCCGGATGCCCCCCGTGAAGAACTGCTCGAAGAGCTCATCAAGCGCATCAAGGGACCGGACTTCCCGACCGGCGCCCAGATCCTGGGCGTCAAGGGCATCCAGGACATGTACCGCACCGGTCGCGGGTCGATCACGATGCGTTCGGTCGTGACGATCGAGGAGATCCAGGGCCGCGTGTGCCTGGTCGTCACCGAGCTGCCCTATCAGGTCAACCCCGACAACCTCGCGATCAAGATCGCCGAGCTCGTCAAAGACGGCAAGATCGGCGGCATCGCCGACATCCGCGACGAGACGTCCGGCCGCACCGGTCAGCGCCTCGTGATCGTGCTCAAGCGCGACGCGGTCGCGAAGGTCGTGCTGAACAACCTGTACAAGCACACCCAGTTGCAGGAGAACTTCGGCGCGAACATGCTCGCGATCGTCGACAACGTTCCCCGCACCCTTCCGCTCGACGGTTTCATCACCGCCTGGGTCGACCACCAGGTCGACGTGATCGTGCGCCGCACGCAATACCGTCTGCGCCGCGCCGAGGAGCGCATCCACATTCTCCGTGGCTACCTCAAGGCGCTGGACGCGCTCGACGAGGTCATCGCGCTGATCCGCCGGTCACCGACCGCTGACGACGCGCGAACCGGACTGATGGAGCTGCTCGAAGTCGACCAGGTGCAGGCGGATGCGATCCTCGCCCTGCAGCTGCGTCGCCTGGCCGCCCTCGAACGCCAGAAGATCCTCGACGACCACGATGCTCTGCAGCTGGAGATCGAAGAGTTCAAGGCGATCCTGGCCGACCCGCACCGCCAGCGCACGATCATCAGCGAAGAGCTGACCGAGATCGTCGACCGGTTCGGCGACGACCGCCGCAGCGAGATCATGTTCGGCTTCGACGGCGACATGAGCATGGAAGACCTCATCCCCGAAGAGGAGATGGTGGTCACCGTCACGCGCGGTGGTTACATCAAGCGCACGCGGAGTGACAACTACCGCAGCCAGCACCGCGGCGGCAAGGGCGTCAAGGGTGCCCAGCTGCGCGGCGAAGACGTGGTGGACCACTTCTTCGTGACGACTACCCACCACTGGCTCCTCTTCTTCACCAACAAGGGACGGGTCTACCGCGCCAAGACGTACGAGGTGCAGGAGGCCGGTCGTGACGCGAAGGGACAGCACGTCGCGAACCTGCTCGCCATGCAGCCGGATGAGGAGATCGCCGAGATCCTCGACATCCGCGACTACGAGGCGGCCAAGTACCTCGTGCTCGCCACTCGCGACGGTCTGATCAAGAAGACGGCGCTCAGCGAGTACGACACGAACCGCTCCGGCGGCATCATCGCCATCAAGCTCCGCGAAGAGGACGAACTCGTCTCCGCGCTGCTGGTGGAGGAGGACTCCGACCTGCTGCTCGTCTCCCGCAAGGGCATGTCCATCAGGTTCACAGCGTCGGATGACGCACTGCGTCCGATGGGACGTTCGACCTCCGGCGTGATCGGGATGCACTTCCGCGGGGAGGACAAGCTGCTCGACGCATCCGTCGTCTCAGATGAGGGATACGTGTTCGTCGTGACCGAGGGAGGCTACGCCAAGCGCACCTCGGCCGACCAGTACCGCCTGCAGAACCGAGGCGGTCTGGGCATCAAGGTGGCCAAACTCAACGACGACCGCGGTGACCTGGTGGGCGCATTGATCGTGGACGAAGACGACGAGGTCCTTGTGGTTCTTGCCAGCGGCAAGGTGGTACGCTCTGCCGTGGCCGAGGTACCCGCCAAGGGCCGAGACACCATGGGTGTCGTATTTGCACGTTTCGCCGAGTCCGACAAGATCATCGCTCTGGCTAAGAACACCGAGCGTAACCTCGATTCTCAGGAAATTGACGAAGAATCAGGGGAAGCCGCCGGGAAGGAAGAAACCGTAGATGAGCAGTAGTGTTGCCGAAAAGCTCGCCAGGAAGTCATCCCGTAGACCCGCGTCCAGCAAGCAGGTGCGCCTGAAGCTGGTCTACATCGACTTCTGGTCGGCCGTGAAGCTCTCCTTCCTCGCCGGAATCTGCCTCGCCATCATCGCGATCGTGGGCACGTTCCTGGTCTGGACCGTGCTCGACCGCACCGGAATCTTCGACCAGATCAACGGTCTGTTCAAAGACATCTCGGGTGCCGGCGGAAGCGACCTCAAGTCGATCCTCGGTCTCGGCCAGGTGATGGGCTTCTCGCTCGTCGTGGGCGTGCTCGACATCATCGTGATCACTGCGCTCGGCGCCGTGTTCGCGCTCCTCTACAACCTCTCTGTGAAGATCACCGGCGGACTGCTCGTCGGCTTCACCAACAACTAGTCCGGCTCCGGTCGATTCGGGTCCGCTCGATTTCGTTTGGAGTGGCAGATCAGGTAGTCTCTAATCTGCCCAATCGGGGATATAGCTCAGGCGGTTAGAGCGCTTCGCTGATAACGAAGAGGTCCGAGGTTCAAGTCCTCGTATCCCCACCATCACCCACTCGGGGCCTTAGCTCAGTTGGTAGAGCGCCTGCTTTGCAAGCAGGATGTCAGGAGTTCGAATCTCCTAGGCTCCACAGGAACATCGATCGCCGTCACTGCGGAGGAACGATCACGCGGGTCGGAAACGGGCTGGAATACGACACGCTCGTCGTGACGCTCCCCAGGGTTCCGATCCTCCCGCTCACCTGTTCGAGGTGTCGCATCGACGTGGCCACCACCTTCAGAATGAAGCAGTCGTCGCCCGTCACGTGGTGCGCCTCGATCACCTCCGGCGTCTCCGCCAGCAGATCGTGGAGCGGCTTGTAGACGCTGCTCGGATACCGCAGGCGGAGGAACGCGAGGATCGAGTACCCGAGTCGCTCGGGGCTGACGACCGCGCGATAGCCGCCGATGACTCCGGCCTCCTCCAGTCGCCGCACACGTTCCGCGACGGCACTGTTCGACATGTGCACGGTTCGCGCGAGCTCGGCGATCGAGAGCCGGCCATCACGCTGAAGTTCGTGGAGGATGGACGCGTCCACCGCATCCGTGCTGAATGTGGAATGTTCGGCCATTCCCGTATTCTGCCACCACATTTTCGGCTGACGGCTCTGAACGCCGGTGATCGTCTGTTCAGAACAGCGAAACGGTTCCATAATCTTGTGCTCATGACGATCTCAGCCCAGGAGGCCGCGCGCCACTTCGCCGCCAAGCTCCAGTTCGAAACCGACCCGTCGGATGTCAAAGCGGCTCAGGATGCGGGGGAGCCGTTCGTGCTCGTCGACTCCCGTGGCGAGGCGGCCTGGCGGCAGGGCCGAGCGCTCGGAGCCATCCACCTGCCGACGTCCGAGATCGCGGAGCGGGCGACCGGGCTCATCCCCGACGGCACGCCGGTCGTCGTGTACTGCTGGGGACCCGGCTGCAACGGTTCGACCCGTGCGGCGCTCGCGTTCAGCCTGCTCGGGTATCCGGTGAAGGAGATGATCGGTGGTTTCGAGTACTGGGCGCGTGAAGGTCTCGCAGTCGTCGACGACGCCGGTCGCATCGAGCGGACCGTTGACGAGCTCACAGCACCGGTCGGCGTCGGAGCCATCGACTGCGCGTGCTGAGCTCCCGGGTGGAGAGCAGCTACTTCAGCAGTCGTGAGAGCACGCGGTCGGCCAGCGGCTTGCCACCGGTCTGACACGTCGGGCAGTACTGCAGAGTCGAGTCGTGGAAGATCACCTGGCGAACAGTGTCGCCGCAGACCGGGCACAACTCTCCGGTGCGACCGTGCACCTGCATACCGAGCTTCTTCTCGCTCTTCAGCTCGGAGGCGGCCAGGCCATCGGCGCGGGCGAGCGCACCGCGGAGCGTGGACTGCAGCGCGTCATAGAGTCGGGCGACGTCGTCGGCTGGCATGTCGGAGGGCTTGAAGGGCGACATCTTCGCCGTGTGCAGGATCTCGTCGGAGTAGGCGTTGCCGATGCCCGCGATGATGGACTGGTTGCGCAGCACTCCCTTGATCTGAGCGCGGCCGGCATCGTGAAGGATGCGCGAGAACACCTCTACCGTGAACGCATCGTCGAGCGGTTCGGGGCCCAGGCGGGCGACACCGGGCACCTCGCTCGGATCGCGGACCACTGAGATCGACAGACTCTTCTTCGTGCCGGCCTCGGTGACATCGAAACCCGTGCCGTCGTCGAGGATGAGGCGCGCGGCCAGGGGTCCCCGACTGGGCCGGCCGGTGGGCGGTGGGGGAGGGGAATCGCGCCAGCGGATCCATCCGGCGCGGGCGAGGTGGATGACGATGTGGAGGTCGCCCGCTGCGATGTCGAGGAACTTGCCGTGCCTGGTCACTCCGCTGATAGTGGCTCCGGAGACCGCGGAGACAGGCGGGTCGAACGTCTTGAGGGCGGCGAACGCCACCACCGCGAGCCGATCGATCACCCGGCCCGAGAGTCGGGAGTTCAGATCGGCGGCGAGTGCTGTGACTTCCGGCAGCTCAGGCACCCCTCTAGTCTGCTCTTCGCCGCCGACATCCGCAGTAGGGTGACGAGATGGATATCCGCGTAGCCGCATACGGCGTGATCATCGACGACGACCGCATCCTCCTCGCTCACTGGCGAGAGAACGGGCGCTCAGGATGGACGCTGCCGGGCGGGGGGATCGACCCGGGCGAGGACCCGGTCGACGCCGTGGTGCGTGAGATCGCTGAGGAGACCGGGTACAACGCCGAGGCCGGCGAACTGCTCGGCATCGACTCGCACATCGTGCCCGCAGAACAGCGCTTCATTCCGGATGCGGGACCACTGCACGCGCTCCGCATCGTCTACCGCGCGAACGTCGTCTCAGGCTCGCTGACCAACGAGGTCGATGGTTCGACGGACGAGGCCGCCTGGTTCAAGCTCGACAGCATCCCGTCGCGGCGCGTGGAACTGGTGAACGTCGCGTTGAGGATGGCCGGGCTCGCATCCTGAAGCGGGACTAGACGACTCGAACGTTGATGGGCTGCTCCTTCTCGGCCGGAATGATGATCCACAGCGCGATGTAGGCGATCACCTGAGGGCCGGGGAGCAGGCAGGAGATCAGGAAGAGTGCGCGCATGGTCCACGGCTTCCAGCCGAAACGCCGGGCGAGCCCAGCACAAACGCCGCCGAGGATCCGGCCGTTCAGGGGTCGTTGCAGAATGTTCATGCTTCAACCGTGACACCGGATCGTCGGCGGCGCTATGGGGGTTTCCCCCGATTCTCGACGGGGGAGCGGACGACTCAGTCGGCCGCGGGGGTGGTGGGCTCCTCATCGGCGACCCAGAGCTCGTCGTCTGCGCGGAACGTCTGCCAGATGGCGTAGAGCACGCCGATCGCGGCGATCACGCCGAGGCCGACGGCGATGATGGTGCCGGCACCGGGTCCGGACTTCTCGGTGGCCGACGAGACTTTCTGCTGCACGTCTTTGCCGGCCTTCTTGACCTCGCCGATGAACGCACGGGCGCGGGCATCTCTCGCGTGATCGACCACGGACATCGCCGTGCCGATGGTTGCGCCGACGGCGGGGATCACATCGGTCACCAGCCTGTCGCGGGCACTGCTGGCCGCGCGGCCGGCGCTCTCAGCGGCCGGACGAACGTACTGGTCGTACCCGTCGCGGACGCGGGGAGCGATCTCCTCGCGGGTGTAGTGGCCAGCCTGCCGACGGGCCTCTGCCGCGACTGCATTGGCGTGGGCCAGGACGTCTTGCTGGTGTCCCCACAGCTCTTCGGCGCTACTGCGCAGGCGCTCGAGTTCCTTCTTCCGCTTCCGTGTCAGGCTCATCTGGACCTCCATTGCGTCGTGTAGCGAATTGAATCCATCTTGCCACTGAAAGGGCTGTGGATGACCCGAGAGCCCACAACCCCTGTGCAAGAATTGATGGCATGTCAAAGCACACCGCTGTCGCCACGCTCCACACTAACTACGGAGACATCAAGGTCAACCTCTTCGGCGATCACGCGCCCAAGACGGTGAAGAACTTCGTCGGCCTGGCGACCGGTGAGATCGAGTGGACGAACCCCACCACGGGTGAGAAGACCAAGGACAACCTCTACGACGGTGTCGTCTTCCACCGCATCATCCCCGGCTTCATGATCCAGGGAGGCGACCCGCTCGGCAACGGAACGGGCGGCCCCGGCTTCCAGTTCGACGACGAGATCCACCCGGAACTCGACTTCACCGAGCCGTACATCCTGGCCATGGCCAACGCCGGCATCCAGATGGGTCACGGCACCAACGGCTCGCAGTTCTTCATCACCGTCGGCCCGACCACCTGGCTGCAGGGAAAGCACACCATCTTCGGCGCGGTCGAAGACGAGGCGTCGCGCAAGATCGTCGACAAGCTCGCCGAGCTGCCGACGGATGCTCGCGACCGTCCTCTCGACGACGTGGTCATCGAGTCGGTCACCGTCGAGCAGGTCTGAACCTGTCACACACGGCAACACGATGAGTCAGCCCGTCGACGACCGGGCCAGCCATTGCTATAGGCACCCGGATCGCGTCAGTTATGTCCTTTGTCAGCGTTGCGGGCGCACGATCTGCCCGGAATGCCAGACGCCTGCAGCTGTCGGTGTGATCTGCCCGGAGTGCATGGCGCAGCAGCGCGCAACACAGCCGAAGACCAAGCCGGCCATCCTCACCCGGATGACAGGCCGCGGCGCCCCCGTGGTGACGTATGCGCTCATCGGCATCTGCGTGCTGGTGTTCATCCTGCAGTCCATTCCCGGCATCGGCGGCTCGGTTACCCAGGCGATCCAGTACGCGGGAATCTACTCGGATCCTCGGCTCTTCCAGCCGTGGCGCATGCTCACCACAGTGTTCGCCCACGGCAGCTTCATCCACATCGCCCTCAACATGTACACGCTGTGGATCTTCGGGATGCTGCTCGAGCCGCTCCTGGGACGAGCCCGGTATCTCGCGCTCTTCCTGATCAGCGGCTTCGCCGGATCGCTCGGGGTGCTCCTGATCGCGAGCCCCACGCAGCCGGTGGTGGGTGCATCCGGAGCCATCTTCGGAATGTTCGGCGCGTTCTTCGTCATTCAGCGGAGACTGGGCGGTGACGCTACCCAGCTGCTTGTCCTGATCGGCATCAACCTCGTCATCGGCTTCATTCCCGGACTAGGCATCGCCTGGCAGGCGCACGTGGGTGGTCTCATCGGCGGCGCCCTGGTCGGGCTCATCTACGTGGAGACCCGGAGGATCTCGCGGCAGCGCTGGCAGGTGCCCTTGCTCGTGGCGCTCTGTGTCGTTCTCGTGGCGCTCAGCCTGATCCGTTTCGTGTTGCCGAACGCCTGATCCCTGCCTGCAGCGTGGATAAGTTATCCACAGCCTTATTAACAGTGGGGATAATTACAGCGGTGTAACTCTCCACAGGCTTATTAACACTGGGGAGAACGACCCGGGCGCCGGATTCCCCACTGTGGACGGTTCCTGTGGATAACTCGCTGGGGGCACGAGAAAGCCCGGGAGGCACCGAAGTGCGCTCCCGGGCGGAAAAGCCTGGATCGTGTGGGGCCGACTAGCGCCAGCGCGTGGTCATGAGGAAGCCAATGAAGGCGATGCCGAAGCCGACGAGGATGTTCCACGCGCCGAGCGCGGGAATCGGGTACTGGTTCTGGCTCACGTAGAACACGATGATCCACACGAGGCCGATCAGCATGAAGCCGAACATGACCGGCTTGAACCAGACGGGGTTGGGGGAGTCCTCACCGGACTGCGCGACGCTGCGCTCGGGCTTGGTCTTCGACTTGGTACGGGCCATAGCACCATAGTGTAGCGGGCGGAACTGGGGGGAGTTCGCGGTGCGTGGATCACCTGCCGTTACACAGGTACGCCAACTAGAATTATGGATATGACCAGTCTCGATCCCAGCCCGCGCGCGCCCCAGCGCAGGCGGCGGCGGCCCTCGCGACGACCGACCTTCTTCGGCGTCGTCGGCGAGCTCCTGATCACGGCCGGCGTGCTTGTGCTGCTATTCCTGGGCTGGCAGACCTGGTGGAACAGCCTCATACTCAGCGGCCAGCAGACCAGTGCGGCCAGCAGCCAGAGCCAGAAGTGGATCGACGACGCGAAGAAGGTACCGCCGCCCTCAGCGGGTGATTCCGCGAACCCGCCGGTGATGAAGGCACCCGCCGACTACCAGCCGTTCGCTGTGATCTACGTTCCGCGTCTCGGGCCCGACTGGAAGCGCACGATCCGCGAGACCGTCGACACCCAGAAGGTGCTCAACAGCTTCGACGCCGGAGTCGGACACTACAAGGGCAGCCAGATGCCGGGCGAGGTGGGCAACTTCGCCGTGGCCGGTCACGACAGCGGATGGGGGAACACCTTCATCGACCTGCGCAAACTGCACATCGGCGACCACATCTACGTGCAGACACCTGACGGCTGGTACACCTACACATTCCGCAACTTCGAATACGTTCAGCCGACGGCCGTCAGTGTCGTGCTGCCGGTGCCCAGGTTGCCCGACGCGCAGCCGATCGACCGGCTCATGACGATCACGACGTGCAATCCGCCGTTCCACTCAGGCGAGCGCCTGATCGCCTATAACGTTTTCCAGGGATGGCGGCCGACCGCGGATGTGCCGAGCGAGATTGCGGCCCTCGTGACCGCGAACGGAGGGTGACACATGTACGGAGCGCTCTGGCGCATCCTGCCGGGGCCGGTGTGGGTGCGCATCCTGATTCTGATCGTCCTGGCGGTAGCGGTGCTCTTCGCGCTGGTGACCTGGGTGTTCCCTTGGGTTGATTCGCTCATGGGTCCGCAGGAAGGTACGGTGAACGCGTGACCCGTGTTCTCGTCATCGACAACTACGACAGCTTCGTCTACACCCTCAACGGCTACCTCCGGGAGCTCGGCGCGACGACCGATGTCGTGCGCAACGACGACATCCCCGAACCGGCGCTCTCAGCCCGCCTCGCCGAATACGACGCTGTGCTGATCTCTCCAGGGCCGGGCAAGCCTGCCGATGCCGGCATCTCCATCCCCGTGGTGCTCGACGCACTCAGCACCGGTCAGCCTCTCCTCGGCGTGTGCCTCGGCCACCAGGCGATCGCCGAGGCGTTCGGTGGCGTCGTCACCAACGCCGAAGAGCTGATGCACGGCAAGACCTCACAGGTCACGCACGACGAGAGCCCCTTCTACGACGGGGTCGGCCAGCCGTTCACGGCCACGCGCTACCACTCGCTCGCGGTCGTCGATGGAACGGTCCCCGACGACCTCGTGGTCACGGCACGCACATCCGGTGGCGTCATCATGGGGCTCCGGCATCGGGATGCGCCCATCTACGGCGTGCAGTTCCACCCGGAGTCGGTACTCACCGAGGGCGGTTACCGGATGCTCGGCAACTGGCTCGAGGTCGCCGGCCTCGCCGGGGCGGCAGCGAAGTCGCGCGGACTCAACCCGCTCGTGAAGCTGGCCTAGAGTCGCTTCGGTTGCACGGTGGACTCCGTTCGCCGGTTCGCCGGTGCCGCCGTACTGCGCGGTCAGCCCGTGCAGTAGGTGAGATCGACCGTCGATCCTTGAGGCACATCGCCCGGTGCGACCGATTGGCTGTGGACCAGCGGACTGCCCTGATCGGCCGGACAGGTCTTGTCCGGCTGCGGATTGGCCGTCAGGCCCAGTTGCGACAGGATGCCCGTGGCCGCCTGGATGGACTGACCGGTCAGATCGGTGAGGGTCACGTTTCCGCTGGAGACGGTCAGCGAGATCGCATCGCCCTGGTGCGCGGTCGCCGCGGAGGCGGGGTCGGTCTGGATCACCACGTTCGCCGCGACCGTCGAAGAGTTCTCCGTCGTCACCGGACCGACAGACAGACCTGCGGCCGTGATAGCGGCCTGGGCGGCGTCCAGAGTCATCCCATGAACGTCGGGAACGCTGACGGTCTTCTTGCCCGTCGACACGTATACCGTCACTGTGTCGCCCGTGGCGACGACGATTCCAGCGCCGGGATCGGTGCGGATGACCTGCCCGTCGGGATAGGTGGCGCTCTCCTCAGGCGTCTGGGTCCACTTCAGCTTCATCCCGTCGAGCTTGGCTGTCGCCGCGTCGACGGTCAGACCCGAGAGGTTGGGGACCTCGCGCGACGTCTCGGGGAGCGTCGAGCTCGGTGCGAGCCTGAGCACCCACGCCAGCACCGCGATCACGACGACCGCCATGACCGCGAACCCCGCCCAGATCCAGATGACCGGTGGGCGACGCTGGGTGCGGACCATGGTCTGGTCTTCGGCCAGCTGGCGGAACGCCGCCTCCGGGCCGGAGACCACGCTCGGCGGAGCGCCGAACAGTGTCTCGCCGAGCGGATCCGGCTCCTTGCGCAGCGGAACCTTGCCGGATGCCGCGGTCTCGAGGTCGGCGCGGAACTCGGCAACGGTCTGATACCGCTCGAAACGGTCCTTGGTGAGGGCGTGAGCCACCACCATGTCCAGGGCCGGTGAGACCTTGGGGTTGATGGTGCTCGGCGCCACGGGCGCTTCGCTGACGTGCTGATACGCGACCGCCACGGGGGTGTCGCCGCGGAACGGGGGCCGGCCGGTGAGCATCTCGAAGAGCACCACGCCGGTGGAGTACAGGTCGGTTCGGGAGTCGACCGACTCGCCCTTGGCCTGTTCCGGCGAGAAGTAGCTGGCGGTGCCGAGGATGGCCGTGGTCTGGGCGACCGTGGCAGACGAGTCGCTGATCGCTCGCGCGATGCCGAAGTCCATCACCTTGACCTGACCCGCCTTGGTGATCATGATGTTGCCCGGTTTGATGTCACGGTGCACGACGCCGGCCCGATGCGAGTACTCGAGCGCGGTCAGAATGCCCTCGCCGATGCGCACGGCCTCGGTGATCTCGAGCGGACCCTTCTTGATCAGGTCTTTGAGCAGAACACCGTCGACGTACTCCATGACGATGAACGGAAGTTGTGCCTCGTGGCCGTTCGGCTCCCGCACGGTCTCTTCGCCGGCGTCGAAGACACGGACGATCGTCGGATGCGCCATGCGGGCTGCCGCCTGCGCCTCCTGACGGAATCGCGTGCGGAAGGCGGGGTCGGTGGCGAGCGAGGGCTTGAGGAGCTTGATCGCGACCGTGCGGCCCAGCCGGGTATCGACACCCCGGTGCACGTCGGACATGCCGCCGCGACCGATGAGTTCGCCCACTTGATATCGGCCTGCGAGCAGGCGGCTATCTGGGCTCAATGCGAACTCCTTCTCTCGGGGCTGCCGATAGTGTAGCGGGGGCTGTCTGGGTATCTCCTCATGGATGCGAGCCGGTGGTCCGGGCCGCTTCTAGCCGTTGTCGGTTCCGCCCGTTCCGCTGGCCGGATCGACGACGTACGGCTCTGCGGGGGACTGGGCCGACTCGATCGACTCACCACAGAAGATCGTGTACGAGAGTTGGAAGGTTCCCGCAGCGGTCGGGGTCCAGGTGGTCGAGTTCGCGTTGACCGGGGTCTGCTTCTGGCCGTTGACGTACAGCGAGCGGCCGACGAGGGTCTGGCCCGCCGGGCAGGCGGCCGAGCCGAAGGTGACCGTGATCGCACTGTTGGCCGTTCCCTGGCCCGACGGCGGGTTAGCCGAGACGGTGTCCGTCGGGGTGGGGATGGCCGCAACCGGTCCGAAGACCTTCACGGTGATCTGCGAGCCCTTCGGCACCGGACCGGTGGGGTTCACCGAGTAGACGGTGTTGACCTGGGCCTGTGTGGTGGCCGCGTTTCCGGTCTCGATGTTGGCGACCATCCCGAGGCTCTGCAGCTTGGCGCGTGCTTCGTCGGCGGTGAGACCGTCGAAGTCGGCCTCGTTGATGGGCACGGTGTTGCTCGTCGGAGTTGGCGTCGGCGTCGGGGTCTGGCTGGGCGTCGGGGTGTCCGAGGCGGACGTCGTGGGAGCGGGCTTTCCGCTCGGCTGTGCGACCAGCGCGATGATCGTTCCGATGAGCACCAGGGCAAGGAGTGCGATGAGCGCGATCAGGGGCCAGGTCCACGGGCTGCGCTTCTTGGTCGTGGTCGACTTCTGGCCCTCTTCGTCTTCGCCCAGCGGAGTCGTGCCGGTGCCGTTGCCGCCTCCTGCGCCGCCCGCAGCAGACGGAAGGACGGTGGTGGCCTCTGTCGCTCCGGCGGCACCGGTCGGCATGAGCACCGTCGCAGCGCCGGTCAGGCCGGCCACGCCGAGGATGGCGGGGACGGATGCTGCCGCTGCCTGCACATCCCCGCGCCGCAGGGCCTGCGCAGCGCGCGCGAGGTGCGCGGCCGAGGCCGGACGGTCCGCAGGGTTCTTGGCGATGCACGCGAAGACCAGGTTGCGCACGGGCTCGGCGACCGTCGGCGGCAGCTCGGGCGGCGCCTCGTTGATCTGCGCCATCGCGATCGCCACCTGCGACTCGCCCGTGAACGGCCGGCGGCCGGCCAGGCACTCGTAGGCGACGATGCCGAGCGAGTAGATGTCGGTGGTCGGCGACGCCGGGTGGCCCGATGCCTGCTCGGGAGAGAGGTACTGGACGGTGCCCATGACCTGTCCCGTAGCGGTGAGCGGAACCTGGTCGGCGATGCGGGCGATGCCGAAGTCGGTGATCTTCACGCGGCCGTCGGGGGTGATCAGCAGGTTGCCCGGCTTGATGTCGCGGTGCACCAGACCGGCGGCGTGTGCGGCATGGAGCGCAGCGGCGGTCTGGGCGACGATGTCGAGGGTCTTGTCGGTGCTCAGCACGTGCTCGCGCTCGAGGATGGTGGAGAGCGCCTCGCCGGGCACCAGCTCCATCACGAGGAAAGCGCTGCCCTCCTCCTCGCCGTAGTCGAAGACGTTGGCGATGCCCTCGTGGTTGACGAGTGCGGCGTGACGAGCCTCCGCGCGGAAGCGCTCGAGAAAGCCCGGGTCGCCGAGATATTCGTCCTTGAGGATCTTGATCGCGACGGTGCGTCCGATGACGAGGTCTGTGGCTTGCCAGACTTCGCCCATGCCGCCGATCGCGATACGCGACTGCAGCTCGTAACGTCCCCCGAAGGTGAGCCCTGCTGTGGGTCTCATTTATTCAGCACCGCCTCTAGTACTTTTCTCGCGATCGGAGCGGCGATGGAGTTACCCGAACCGCTCTGACCTTGTCCACCGCCATTTTCCACAACAACTGCCACAGCGAATTGAGGATCGTCAGCTGGGGCGAAACCCGTGAACCAGAGCGAGTAAGGCTGGTTGACCCCGTTCTGCGCCGTTCCGGTCTTTCCGCCGACCTTGACCCCGTCTATTCTTGCATTGCTCGCCACGCCGTGATCGACGCCGTCGACCATCATCTGCTTGATCGTGTCGGCGTTCTCCTGCGAAGTCGCCTGGTCGAGTTCCTGCGGCTGAAAACTCTGCAGTGTCTGCAGGTTGGCCGACCGGATGGAGTCCACGAGGTTCGGGTACATGACCTTGCCGCCATTGGCGATCCCGGCCGACACCATTGCCATCTGCAGCGGTGTTGCACGGTCGCTCTGCTGGCCGAAGGACCCTTGCGCGCGCTGAGCGGGGTCGGTGTAGAGCGGGTAGACGCTCGGCTCCACCGGGATGGGGATGTTCAGCTTCTGGTTGAACCCGAACTTCTCCGCCTGCGTCTTGATCGTCTGCGGCTCGAGCTGAATGCCGAGCTCGGCGAACGGGATGTTGCACGACAGGATCTGGGCCGTCTCGATGGAGACCGTCTCACCGGGGCCGCAGGTGCTGAAGTTGTCGTTCTTCACGATGGTGTTGGTTCCCGGGAGCTGCAGGGCGGCGAGGTTCGGGAGCTGGCTGTCTATGGTGTAGTCCCCGGTGCCGAACGCGGTGGCGCTCATGACCGGCTTGAACGTCGAACCCGGGGGGTTGAGGTCGCCGCCGATGGTGCGATTGATCAGCGGGTCGCCGGGGGTGTCGAGGAGCTGCTGGTACAGGGCGTTGACCTGCTTGGTGTCGTGCGAGGCGAGCGTGTTCGGGTCGTAGTTCGGCTTGGAGACCATCGCGAGAATCCGGCCCGTCTTCGGCTCCATCAGCACGACCGCGCCCTGGTAGTTGCCGAGTGCGTCGTACGCCGCCTGCTGCGCCACGGGGTCGATCGTGGTCTCGACGGAGGCGCCCTGTGGGTTCTTGCCGGTGAGGATCGCGTTGACGCGGTCGAAGAACTGGGAGTTGGACGACCCGCTGAGCTTGTCGTTCAGTGCGCCCTCGAGCCCTGTCGGTTGCCCGTTGATCGGGAAGAAGCCCGTGACCGACGAGTACAGGGGACCGTTGCTGTAGACGCGCTGGAACTTGTAGACGTCGTCGCTCGGCACCGACTGCGCAACGGGCTGCCCGGCGACCAGGATGGCGCCCCGCTGCTGCGAGTAGCTGTCGTTGCGCGCACGGCTGTTGCGCGCATCCGCGGTCAGGGCGTCGGCCTGGAAGACCTGCAGGATCGACGTCGACACCAGGAGGGCGACGAACATGGCCAGCACGATCATGCTGACGCGCTTGATCTCACGGTTCACTCAGCTCACCACCAGACGGGGTTGGTTGCGCACCGTGTCGGAGAGGCGCAGGAGCAGCGCGACTATGATCCAGTTGGCCACGAGCGACGAACCGCCGGCCGCGAGGAAGGGTGTCGTGAGGCCGGTGAGCGGGATGACGCGGGTGACGCCGCCGATGACGATGAAGCACTGCAGCGCGACGGTGAACGACAGGCCGACCGCGAGCAGTTTTCCGAAATCGTCCTGGCCGGCGAAGCCGATCCGCAGCCCGCGGGCGACGAACAGGAGGTAGAGAGCGAAGATGGCGAACAGGCCCGCCAGACCCAGCTCTTCGCCGAGGCTGGCGATGATGTAGTCGCTGTTGGCGAGGGGGGTGATCCATGGCTGACCCTGGCCGAGGCCCGTGCCGATCACTCCGCCCTGTGCGAGCCCGAAGAGCCCCTGCACGAGCTGGAAGCTTCCGCCCTGCTCGTTGTAGATCTTGTCGGAGAAGGGGATGAGCCAGTTCTGGAAGCGGCCGTTGACGTAGGGGAGCACCTGACTGGCCACGACGGCGCCGCCGACGATGAGCAGCAGACCGAGGATGACCCAACTGACGCGCGCTGTCGCCACGTAGAGCATCACGAGGAAGAGGCCGAAGATCAGAAGACCGGTTCCGAGGTCGCGCTGGAAGACGATCACGGCCATCGCCATCAGCCACACGACCAGGATGGGGCCGAGGTCGCGTGCGCGCGGGAGCCGCATCCCGAGGAACTTCTTGCCGACCATCGACAGCGAATCCCGCCGCTGAACGAGGTAGCCCGCGAAGAAGATGGCGAGGCACAGCTTCGCGATCTCGCCGGGCTGGAAGCTGAACGGGCCGATGCGGATCCAGACGCGGGCGCCGAAGATCTCCTGGCCGATTCCCGGAAGCATCGGCAGCAACAGGAGCACCAGCGCGACCAGGCCGAAGATGTACGTGTAGCGCTGCAGGACCCGGTGGTTGCGGATGACCATGATCACGACGATCGCGCAGATGATCGCGACGGCGCTCCACACGATCTGGCGCACGCCCGCGCTCTCCCAGCCGGTGTCCTTGTAGTGGATGTCGATGCGGTAGATCTCCGCGATGCCGAGTCCATTGAGCACGGTGGCGATCGGCAGGAGGAACGGATCGGCCTGGGGTGCGACGTACCGCAGCGCTATGTGCATCCCGAAGACCAGGACGGAGAGGCCGACGCACAGGTAGAGGAGGGTCAGGTCGACGTGACCGAGCGCTCCGAGTTGCACGAGCACCACCGCGACCGCGTTGATCCCGCAGGCGGCGATGAGCAGCGCGAGCTCGAGGTTGCGCTGCTTCTTGGGAAGATGCAGTCGTCTGATCGGGCCGGTTGCCGGTCTCGGCCGGTCGGCCACTGCGCTCCTACTGTTGACCGACATCGCTCATCTGTTCCACGATCGCGCGCGCGGCCGACAGGTCGTCGGCGTTGATGGTCTGTTCGACGAGTTGCCTGTCGTAGGAGGGGAGTCCGCTGACTTTCACGTCGGACTCCTCGTAGACGTGGGACAGGCTGATGGGCCCGAGGCTCTGCTGCACCCCCTGGAAGACGGCGACGTTGCCTGACGGGGCTACGCCGACGAAGTAGCGCGACTGTGTCCACTGGTAGCCGAGCAGTGCGGCCAGGGCGATCGCCAGCACGAGAACGATGACGCCGATGAGCCAGGTGAGTCTGCGACGGCGCACGCGGCGTTGATCCTCTTCGATGAGCTCGTCGAGGTAGTCCTCCGACTCCGGCTCGAAGTGGGTGGGACCGGTGGCGGGACGCACCGGGTGCAAGCGCAGCGAGGGAAGCCGGCTCGCTCGTGTGGTGGGCTTCACCTCGGTGTTGAACGAGAGGGGCGCGGCGGCCGACCCGACGGTGACCGGGTCTTTGAGGGTCTCGCCGGGGGCCACATCCGCAATGTCGAGGATCACGACCGTGACGTTGTCGGGGGCGCCGGCGTCGAGGCTCTGTCGCACGAGCTTTTCAGCGACCTGCCTGGGTGGGTCGTGGGAGGCGAGGGCGTTGGAGAGGTCGTCGTTCTTGACCACTCCGCTCAGTCCGTCGGAGCAGATGAGCCAGCGGTCGCCCGGCTGCGTGTCGAGGATCCAGGTGTCGATCTCGGGGGAGGCGTCGACGTCACCGAGCACGCGCATCAGCACAGAGCGGCGCGGGTGCACCATCGCCTCTTCTTCGGTGATGCGGCCGCTGTCGACGAGGCGCTGCACGAAGGTGTGGTCGGTGGAGACCTGCTTGAGCTGCCTGTCCCGGTAGAGGTAGATGCGCGAGTCGCCGATGTGGGCGAGTGCGATCTGGTCGCCGACCCTGATGAGCGCGCTCACGGTCGTGCCCATGCCGGTGAGTTCCGGATGCTCGAAGACGGTCTCGGCGAGCAGCGAGTTGGCGGCGATCAGCGCCGCCTGCAGCGCGAACTCGGCCTCCGAAGCGGTCTCGTACTCGCGGTCGGCTTCCCGGATGCGGTTGACGGCGATCGCGGAGGCGACGTCACCGCCCGCGTGGCCGCCCATCCCGTCGGCGACGACGAACAGGTCGCGCCCGGCGTAGCCGGAGTCCTGGTTGTTTGAGCGGATCTTGCCGACGTGCGAGACGGCCGCTGCCCGGTTGGGGGAGGCCACGGCTTACCGTCGCAGCTCGAATGTCGTCGTGCCGATCTTGATCGGGGTGTCGAGTGGGACCTGGGTGGGGACGGTGACCCGCTTGCCGTCGAGGAACGTGCCGTTCGTGGAGTCCAGGTCTTGGATCATCCACTCGTCGTTCCAGAGCAGGAGGCGGGCGTGGTGTGTGGAGGTGTAGTCGTCGCGGATGACGAGGCCCGACTCGCTCGAGCGCCCGATGGTCAGCGGTTCGCGGCCGAGGGCGAGTTCGGTGCCCTGGCGCGGGCCGGAGGTGATGACGAGACGGTTGGCCGTGAGCACGGTCGCTTTCGCGCCCCCGATCGCCGCGTTGGCGCCGGACGGCAGGTTGGAGGCCGGTGGGGGCTGCATCGTGGGCACGGTCGCCGGCGCACCGACCGGCGAGGCGGCGGGTGCGGCGGCGAAGGGAGAAGCCGCGGCCTGTGCTTCGGGCAGCTTGCGCACACGCTGTCCGAACAGGTCGGTGCGCAGGGCGTAGACGATGCCGAAGACGAAGAGCCAGAGCAGCAGGAGGAAGCCGAAACGCAGAACGAGCAGCGTCAGCTCGCTGGGGTTCACGTCTCGCTCCAGAAGCCGCCGAGATCGGTGTGGCGTGTCGCGTCGTCGGCGTATCCGGTGGTCTGTTTCGGAGCGGTCGCCTGCGGCAGGACCCGGAAGACGATGCGCGTGCGCCCGATGGTGATCACCGATTCGGGTTCGAGGATGGCCTTGCGAAGCGGCTGGCCGTTGAGCTGCGAGCCGTTGGTGGAGCCGAGGTCCTGCACCTGGGCGCGGTGGCCGTCCCAGATGATCTGCACGTGCTTGCGGGAGATGCCGGTGTCGTCGACGGTGATGTCGGCGTCACTGCCGCGCCCGATCACTGTGGTCGAGTGGGTGAGCGGGTAGCGCTTGCCGCCGATGTCGAGCACGGGCGTCCAGGCGACGGAGCCTTTGACGTTCTCGGAGTCGACCTGCAGCATCCCCTCGGCGATATTCTGGTCTTCGACCAGGTCGATCGCGATGCCGCCGGTGAACTGGTAGTGCTGGGTGGTGGCGTGCTTCTGCACGAACGACACGAGCTCGTCGGTGAGGGCGGCACCCATCGAGCGCATCCTCGCGTAGTCGCTCGGCGACATGCGCAGCACGAACTTGTTGGGGGCCAGGATGCGGTCGCGCGTGACCACGGCGGCTTTGGTGTCGAGTTCCCGCCTCAGCGCGCTCGTGAGCTCGACTGGTTGCAGCCCCGAGCGAAAGGTCTTCGCGAAGGCGCCGTTGACAGCGCGCTCGAGACCTCTCTCGAAGTTGTCCAGAATGCCCACAGGTCTCCCGCTCCGGCTCGTCGACTATGAGCATGTTAGTCGGCCTGGGTGCAAAGCCGTCCTAGCGCTCCTCTCTATTGTGTAGAGAACGCGCCCGGGAAACCCCTGTGGAGCAGCCGAGGACCCGACCCCGAATTCAGGTTGGGCGGTCCTCCGTGTTATTCTCTCTGAGTTCGCGCGAGTGGCGGAATTGGCAGACGCGCTGGCTTCAGGTGCCAGTGCTCGAAAGGGCGTGGGGGTTCAAGTCCCCCCTCGCGCACGAAGGCTGTTTCAGTAAATGCCGGCAACGGATTCATGAAATAGCCGAAGCGAACAAGAAAAGGGTCGGTCTGACTGGAAAGTCAGACCGACCCTTTGTCATGTGCCCGTTGATCTGCACGCGATCGCCGCCGTGATCCTGGTGAAACGCGCGAAAGCCTGCCCGAGGGCAGGCTGGCGCCTTCTGTGCGCGGTCGATATCTCGGTGTTAGGGGGCTGGTTACAGCGGTGGGGCCGGGAGCAGTGGCTCTAGCTTCGCCAGCGGTTTGCCGGTGGTTTCCTTCCGGCGGCGCTCTCGGGGCAGGGGACCCTGGTGCAGGCGAGTCGCTTCTTCAACGAAGAAGGCGACGATTCGTCGAAGGTTCGATGAGACGCCCATGAGTGTCGCGACTAGGTATTGGAATGCATAGCCGCGCCCCGAGCGCTTGTCGGGGTTACCCAGGTCCTCGAAGTTCTTGGACTTGAGGTGGTTGTTGGACGCTTCGACCAGGCTTCGCATGCCCTTGTGTGCGCGATGGGTTGGACTGTTGAAGGCAAACTTTTGAAGGTGCTTGACCGCGATGACCTGACCCTGACCCTTGTTCTTGATTGCCTCTGCGCGACCGGCGTCGAGCGGAATGGTGAGGCTGGATGGTGTCTTGGGCTTGACGAGCTTTCCGGTAGCGCGGTCGATGGCGATGTACCCAGGCTTGGGATAGGTGTAACGCTGATAGCCGTCAGCGTCCGGCCGGCCGTGAGCCTTCATCTGGTAGCGCTCTCTAGCTTTCAACCGTGCTTCGTACGTTGCCCTGTCGATGCGTTGACCGACTCGGCCATCTGCGAGCTCTTCATCGCTTGCCATGAATTCCCGGCTTGCGTCGATGAGGTCTTGGGGCATCCATGTCACGTACCAGGTGCCGTCGACGAGGATGAGGTCCTTGTACTGGGACTTGAGTCCAAGGTCGGGTGACTTGTAGTCGAAGACGTACTCGATTCCCCGCTTCCGACCGGGAATCTGAAAGTTTTCGGGCTTCTCGTTGTTGTAGGCACGGTCGGCCATGACGAGGTAGTCACGGAAGCCCAGCCGCTCGTGCGACAGTCCCAGTCGGTCGCCGTGGCCGATGAGCGCTCCCGGCCGATGCATTGTGACTGCAGTTAGCAGGAAAGGGAAGAGGTCATTCTCGCCTGGCTTGTTCCACACCAAGGTGGCTGTTTCCAGCTCGTAGCCGGGAAGGTCGGTCTTTGCGCCCTGCCCGTCGTGGTTGCCCTCTCGCCGGTAGCGGCCTGAGAAGGGGTCGGGATTGGCGCGCGGGTACTCCCCGCTCGTCGAGTTCGGCTTTCCGGCGATTTCGACGAGGGTGGCGTCGATTGCGATATTGCCTTTGGCACGCGCGAGGATGTCTTTTGGCAGGGTCTTCACAGACGCGTGCAGCAGTTGCTCGCACACCCAGTCGAGCCTCTGCTGGTTCCGCTTGCTCTGCTCACCGGCTGCGCCAAGCGTGCGACGGACATCCCACGCGGCGTACTGGGCCGGACCTAGACACTGATTGTGCGGGGCGGGGTACGGGTCGAGGAGTGTAATGAGACGCTTCACGGTGCGCCACATGCGGTGGTACCAGTCCCAGTGGTCTCCGGGGGCGGGAGTGATGCCGAGGTAGAGGCACTCTTCATCACCCACGAACCGGACGTCGAGCGTCTCGGCGATGGACTTGTAATTCACGCCGAAACCGCTCTGGATGTGCACGAGAAACAGAATGAGAAGCGCCCGAAGTGGGATGTACTCTTTGCGGCCGGCGTTCGATTTCCGCGCCTCTCGGTCCCACTCGAGCAGTTGGGGTACGACACCGGAGCGGTCCACGATGCGGGAAGCGTTCGTCAGGTACGCGCGCGCGACGGGACCGACCGCCTTGGCTGTCGCCCACTCTCCGTGCGAGACGCCGAAGGTGTCACGCATTCGCCTTTCGAGTCGTTCAGCCGCGGCCTGCTCGATGATGTCGCTCACAGTTCGCCCTGACCACGGAGGGCGGCGCGATACTCGTCTACTTCAAGGGACGTGACGAACTCGAGGTAGCGGGGAAGGTTCTCGAACTTATCGAATCCTGCAGCGCGAAGGAGTTCCTTGATGGGCGTGCCAGCCTGGAGGTGGTGGACAAGCCATGTCGCGCGAAGGCGGTCGCCTCGGGGGTAGGTGCCCGCGGTGTACTGGGTGAAGGAGCTCAGCAGGTTCGAGCGGTCGCGGCGGTTGGGCTCTCCCCATAGCGGGTGTTCGTCGTCGGCCTCGTCGAGGAGCGGGAGCATCCACGCCTCCCACTCGCGAAGAAGGGGAACAATCCGGGGTCGGTCGCCGCGAACGTTGACGAGGACGCCGCGGTCGTCGATGACCACGTCCCTCTTGTAGAGGTGCGCGATGTCAGACGGACGAAGGCCGGCCCCGGCGCACAGCACCAGCATGAGGCGAGCGCGGTATCTCTTCTGCGCGGTTTGCTGACCCACGGCCCAGAACCGGAACTGAGACATCTCAGGAGGCGCGTACGGTGTCGCAATGCGCTTCCGGCTGAGGGGCGTAAGTGAGTCGGGGTGCTCTGCGGGCGCGACGACCTCGGAGATGCGCATGAGCATGGCCCGGTAGTTCCGGCGGGTGCCCTCCGCCCTGCCTTTGTTCTCAAGGGTGACGTACGCATCGATTGCCTGGCGGCTGAACACGACGTTCGCGGTCATCGGCAGTCCCTGCTCGTTGACACACCAGGCGACGAACGGTATCGCCACTGTCATTAGTAGCGACGCGGTGTACGGGGTCGTTGGCGCGGCGAGTGAGCATGCGTCGCGGGTGAACTCCTTGATGGACGGCCAGTTCTGGGATGTGTGAGCCGACTGCGGCTTGTGGTTGGCCAAGGTCGCGTTCACTTCCTCGGTCAGCTGGCTGTATCCACAGCATGCGAGGACTGCCGCGACGGGACCGCTCGAGTGGGTGCGGAATGAGCCGATGGCGGGGAGAAGGATGTCCGCGTGCGCGCGGGCCCAGTCGGTGCGGCCCCATCGAAGAAGCATCGGTGGGCGCTTGGTTCCGGCGGCGAGGGGCGACACGGGGTTTGTCTTGTTAGGCATGTCGAGTCTGTGCTGCCTGGCGGGGACCGGCTGGGATCAATTTCAGCGTAGAACCAGTCTGAGCAGGATATAACCCTAGTTTCTAGGTTTAAAGCCAGTACACAAGGTGAAAAATCTGTTGGAGGGTAGGGTGTGATCATGGCCCTGCCCTCTGATCCTCGTGCGTTCCGGTTCGAACCACGGAAGATGATCAGCGCGCCTGGCCAATTCGGGAAGTCCAGCTTGGAGCCGAGGCCAGTGGATGGGGCGTCACATGACGATCCACGGTTCAAGGCGTCGCGTTTGCAGCATCTGATCGCGAATGCGGCGCGCGAAGCCATGCTCGAGCAGGGGCACACCTTGAAGTCGTTCACGGACGAATTCACCGCGCCAGGGATGACATACGACCGACTGGTCCGCATCCATCGTGGAGAATCCTTGATGCAGCTCGCCGATCTGGTGAACCTCGCTTCCTTATTCCCACAGGTGCGCGCGCTTTTGCAATCCGAGATCGTTTGGGCCTGATTATCGGGGCGCCGACGATTCGTTCGCATGCGAACTCTGCCCGCACGACGGTGGCGTGTGTGGACGCTGAAGGATGTACTCGCTCTGCGTGCCGCCATGATCGTCGGGACTCGCTCTAGAGAGCTGTTTCGTTGGCGCTGCTAGCGCCAGCCGCCCTTGCTGACTTGATGCAGGGCGGCTGAACTGTAAGTGCCAAGCTACGTGCCGGCGCCATCCTGTTCCTCTGGATCGGCGCCGTCGGTTCGGATTTCAGTGACGATCGTCGTCGTTCTCCTGGTAAACGCCACCGTTGCCGGGTCACCCAGTGCTTCGACATCGACGATCATCGGCTTTCCGATAGACAGTTGGATGAGGCGGAGCAGGCGTATCGTGTCGCCGTCGCGTCGAAGCCGCGACGGGTACGCGACTTCCGGATCCGCTGGTTGCTCCGTTCCGCGAACGCGAGTGAGCAATTCCAAGTCCAGTTGGAGGAGGTAGCGGGATCCGGACTCCGTGAGTACTTCGTAGCTTCCGGTGGTTGGAAGTATGGGGTCCGCCATCGGCTCGAACGTCATCGGGAGCAGTGGCACAGGTTCGACTTCGTCGTCGGTCATAGGTTCGCTCCCGTTCGTGTCGTTGGTTCGTCGAGACAGCATCCGTCGCATGCGTGGGACCGCAGCGCACGAGCTCGCTGCGCCCCGTCGGTCGCTTCCACGTATTCGAGTGAGTCCGGGTCTGGATGCCCGCGCCCGTGGCCGCAAATGCGTTCCATGATTTTGAGGTCGTCCCGCCATTGCAGCGCAGAAGACGCGAGCGGGTGGACGGACGGGGCGTGAATTGGGCAACACTCGAGTAGACAGTCGCCGGCGTCGTGTGTGACGAGCACGCCTTTGAGCGGGCCTAACTCCCCAATGATCGGGATTTCCGGGTGGCGTTCATTCATCAGGTTGCTCCGATCTGTTCAAGGCCGCCATGCCCACGCTGATCGGCCGGCTGCGCGTACGACCTCATCCGTTTCGCCATCGCGGAGCAGCTCCCACAGTGCCTTGCCGCCCGCATAGTCGGGATGCGCAAGCAACCACATCCACCACGTCCACGGGTCATCGACTCCACCGGCGAGTTCGCAGATCACCGCATCGAGTCCCGACAGGAGCGATCCGTCGTCGGTCACCTGGAACGCGGGATACACCGGCCGCGCTTCGCCAGGCGTGACCTGAAGCACTCGGTCCACCGCCACCAGAGCTTGCAGTGTCTCCGGTTCGATGCCGAGGCAGTCACAGATAGTCGCTTCTGTGTACGCCAGACTCGGAAATGAGGATCCGGGAGCCCACTCGGCGGTGTTGTCGTCGGTCATCGTTCACCCGCCCATCTCTGTCCGTGGCGGTTTCGCGCGTGCTTCCGTTTCGAGCTTGTCGGCTTCCTCTTGGGTGATCGAGTATGACACCGGGGTGGTGAGCTCCACATGAGTCCAGTCGGCGAAGTCATCGGCTGTGAATCTGACCCAGTGGTACGTGCGTCGGAAGGAGTCACGTCCGGTTTTGATCCAGCTGTCCGGCTGCTTGCCGGGGGTGCCGTGGGTGAAGACCGCCCCGACCGGCAACGCGGCCAAGAACGCGGGGACATCTTCGGCATTGTCGTCGCTCATCTCATTCCACCTGCCTCACGCACGACGACGTCGTATCGCCTGGCACGCATCAGCTCCCATGCAGCAGGGCCTTCGCGCGATTCGGTGCACGTGACGAGCCACCGCCACCATGTCCACGAGTCGTCGACGCCGGACGCAAGCTCGGCGATTACGTCGCACAACCCCGGTAGAAGTTCCCCGTCGGCACTGATCTGGAATGCCGGATAGACGATGCCGTCGGACGTGCGGACTTCCAGGATCTTGTCACCGACAACAAGCTCTCGCAGCATGTCGTGCTCGATGCCGAGTCGCTCGCTGATGCTGTCGCCGGTGTAGGCGGGGCCTAGAGACATGGACAATTCTGCAGGGACTGCCTGGGGTGTCTCGTGCGGACTGCGGCTAGTCATCTGCGTCTTCCTTGGGAGCTGCGACGATGGCGACTACGGGAGAGCTGTACTGCCAGAGCGTGTCCGCCCCCAGGTAACCGCCGTGGTTCCTGATGGTCCATCGTGCCGACGCGCCGACGATGCAGGTATCCAGCGACCATAGGGTCTGAAGTGTGTCCGACGGCAGCGGAACGGCGCGCGCCGGTCCTTCTACGCGCTCGATGGTCCGGTGGTCGAGATCTACGAGATAGGTACTGGCCGCCGAGGTCGACACAAGCCATCTCCCGTGATCCTCATCGGTGAGGGTAGTGCGCTGTTCGGTGTTGTGTTCAGTCATCGCCCCACCTCGCCTCCGTTGCGGGCCCGGATGATCTCCCAACCGCGAGCCTGAATGGCAGTGCATCCTTCGCACTGGCCGGGAACGGTCGCCGTCGGTGACGACCAGCGGCCGCAGTGCCGGCATCGTGCTCGCGTTGAGTCCTCCAGGTCCGACCGGATCTGGTCGAACGCGACGATGCCGCCGCCGCCGGAGATGTCGATCGCGAGATGGTCGCCTTTGTCGCTGAAGATCGCCTTCTGTATCAATCGGACGTCGTCCAGGCGCTCGAAGGTGCGCAGAGCGACGCGCGCCCACCCGGCGGGCACCCAAGCGAGGATGCCTCGATCGATGAGCTCCAGTTGTGCTGACGCCGCGGAGTCGAACAGGGGCAGTCTCGGTGGGAATGGTGCAGCAGCGTCGTTAGTGAGAAGTAGGTGTTCGCAGAAGTCGCAGAGCACCGCGACACGCTTTTGGCTTGGTTGGCCAGGGCGTCCGCACAGCTGACATGTTCGGACGGTCACGTCGTCGAACAGCCAATCGAGGAACATCTCGTCGATATCGCCATCGGCGGTCGCGGAGCTGCCGCCCGATACGGCGGTCCTGAATACGCCACCTTCCTCCCACAGTCGAATCGACTGACCGGGGCGACTCGCCAGCGAAGCGATTGCGAAGGCGAGTCCGGCAGGTGCCCAGCCTTGGGGAAGGTCCGCCGCGACGACGCCGAGGCCGCGGAGACTCAAGACGGCAACGCCAGTCTCCGGAAGGGGGCGGAGAAAGTACCCTTGTTCGCCCATCATTCCTCCTTGAGATCAGGTCCCGAAACCGACTACGGTCTAATCATGTGGATTTTATTCCACATTGGTTAGCTTGGGTACCCCGATCTTGGAAGGCAGGACGACTCATGCCGTCGTGCGAGCACTCCAAGCTGATGGAAGCTAAGCGGTGAGAGGTTCCGAACCGTCCGATGACGTGGCCGAGCATTTCGTTGCATCGCTGAGGAGGGCGCTTGAAGGTGAGAGTCTCGGATCGATTGCTGTGCGCGCCGGTATAGAGGAGGAGGCGCTCCGGGAGATTGTTGCAGGTGATCGGCTACCTCGACTCGACGTCATCGCTGCACTCGAGTTCGCGCTCGACACGGATCTGTGGCCCCGACGCTCCCAGAGACGGGACACTCGCCGGTAAACAAGAACCGCGCAATGCTCCCTCCCCGCTAGCCTCGTAACCGTGAAGGAACCTTCCGCCCGCGTAAATCCGAGCAGAGACATCGCAAACTGGCCGAACGAGCCAATCGATGATCCCGTGCGCGAGGTTGCTCGGCGGTTTGTTCTGAACCTCCTTGCGGCGATGGGCGAAGAAAGCCGGCGCTCTATCGCTATGAAGGTGGATCTAGATACGAATACCCTCAAGCGCATCCTCAACGGAGACGTGTGGCCAGACATGAACACGATCGCGAAGCTTGAGGACAAGCTCGAGGCCGATCTCTGGCCGGGGCGAATTCGCTGATGTCTTAGAACCTGCATAGGGGATATCTGTCTGGCACGAAATGAGGCCTCGAGAACACTGGACGAAAATGAGGTCTAGATAACATTGCAATGATCTAGGGATTTCGACCCGTACGCGACTTCAAGGAATGCGCATGTATACGTTCAACAGGGCTTTCTCGGTCGCGCAGGTAGTTCTCGCTGTCTTGGCCCCGATGGTGGTGTTCGTCGGCGTCCTCTTCTTCGCTGGAAACGGTCGGCCGTCGGAGAACCTTGTGATGGCCCTCATCGCCTTCGTCGCATTCGTGGCGCTGGTGGCTCTCGCCAGACTGGTGAATCTCTCAGTCGTCGCTGCGAGCCGAAAATCGCTGCCGACCTCAGCTGAATCGCTTGCACAATTTGGCGGCTATCTAGATCGAAAGTCATATCAGAGGCTTGTGCCATCGTTTGTGTTTGGAGCGCTCCGCTATCAGGCATCCTTGCCGCTCAATGTCCTGGCGGACGACAGCGAAGTCAAGCTATGGACCAGATCTCCGGCCGTGGCGATGCTGAGCATTCCTTGGGTGTCAATCCAGAGCTTCTCCGCCATCGACACGACCTTTCGCAAGGCCGTGGAGATTCACGGTGCCTACCCGCTTCCGATCACACTCGTCCTCCAGTCGGAGCGTTTCTTCGGAGCGAAGCCCGACGTTCGAGCATTGGTTGCCCGACTCGAAAGTAGGATCCCGGCCTCGAATAGTTGAGAGCCACTCCCCAAGGCGCCATAGTCATCGAACTGCGGCACCTGCTTGACTCCGTGCGCTTCACCGGTTGGCCAGCGCGGTCGGGGAAGCAGTGCGGCCATGCGCCCGCATTCTCGAGCCGCGCCGCGAGATCGGTACGGGCGCGGGCGTTGCAGGTCCGCTTGACCTGTGGTCGAGAGCGTTAGCGATCTGCCTTCTGAGTGAGGACGAGATCGCCGCAAGGTCGATAATATCGACCAGTCGCTCGAAACCCTGGTTCGCCTCGTCCAATTGTCGAAGCATTGCCTCAAGAACTGCATCATCTGGGCGATCCTCGGCGAGGACGGGTGGGCATTCTCAAACTTGTTGGGCACTGTAACCGGGGACCAGGTTTGCGCTCACGCCACGACGACTCCGCTTGGGGGCGGACGTCGTCAGTCGATTGAGTGCTGACGCACACGAACTTTCGTGACAGCGTAGGCGACGCCGGTGACGGTGAGTATCGACAGCAGCGTCACGAGCGACCAGAAAAGCAGGTCGGATCTCAGTTCGAAGACGATCGGAAGGAAGACCGTAGCGGCAACGACGATTCCCACCGACGCGGCGGCCGCGATGGCGGTCCGAGTGCGGCGTAGCGGGAGCGCGGCAAGTAGTGCCAGTCCCACGAAGAGGAGGACCGTGCTCCAGCTCGGCCCGAACCAATTGAAGGTGTGCGCAAGAACGCCGACGCCGACTTCGACGAACACGCTCGCTAGAGCCAGGACGCGTACGGAAGCCGGTCGGGAGAGCATCAAGCCTACGAACGCGCCAACGATAAGCACTCCGGTGATCACGCTGGGGTTGGCGAACGGTCCGATGAAGCCTGGAGCCAGGCTACCCGGTGACCAAGTGACGCTGAAGTAGTAGAGCGACAGGACGGTCGCGGCGCTCAGCGCTACCACGTTCGGCCAGGTAAGACGCCGCGGACTGAGCAGGCGTTCGCGGAGGCCGCCCACGATCAGTTCCGCGCGTTCAACGAGAGACACGCGTGTACGTGACTCAGCGTCCGCCTGATCGAGCAAGGTGCCGAGCATTGCATCGCCGTACTCGGCACGCCACTCCGGCGAATACCAGGCCAAGAGGTTCAGGTAGGCGCGGGTCAGACCTGACACAGTCATGCGCCGAACACCATGCGTTCGGTTTGCGGCGCCAGCGCGAGGCGGGCGCGTGCATCGCGGGCGTTCTGTTCCATGCGTTCGATCTCGGTCGCGAGGACGTCATGCCCCGCCGGCGACAGCCGGAAGAAGCGGCGGAACCGGCCATCGATCACCTCGTCCCCATCCGGCACGACCAAATCTTGACGGCTCAGTCGGTCGAGTGCCGCGTAGAGCGTCGCGACCTTCAAGTCGACGCGCCCATGTGAGAGCTCCTGGACCTCGCGGATCAGTGCGTAGCCGTGCCGGCGCCCTGTCGCGAGGGCCGTGAGTATCCAAAACGTGGGTTCACGCATCGAGGTATCAGCCATGTATCCGACCATACTCCATCGACAATAGCATTCCAATGAGTGGAATCAGTTGAGAGTCGATGATCAGCCTCTTCTGCTGCGCTGTGCTGGCTGCTCATTCGCTTCTCTTCGGGCTTCTTCGAGGAGTGCGGTCATGTCGATCGGTTGAGTGGGCGGTAGTTCCAGTGCGGCTGGGTCGATCGTGGTCATGTGCGTGCCTTTCGAGAGTGGTGGGCGTGGCCGTGCGTGTGCGATCAGCCGCCGGCGAGCCTGACTTTCGCGAGGGCGGCGAGGACGGTCGCACGGTACTTCTCATTGGCACTCCCGACCTGCCTGAAGAGGTCGGCGTCGTGCTTCGGCACAGACGCTTGTCGTTTCCATTCGGCCTCGTAAAGTGCGTTGCGGTAGCCGGATGAGGCTTGGCAAGCGACGTCCTTCAGTGCGAGGTCGCGTTCGTCCTGGTTGACGGTCGAGCCCTCGAGGTTCGTCGCGAAGTGGTCTGCGACGGGCGCTGACGGCATTTGGGCAGGCGAGTCGGCCAGGGGCATGTGCGAGAACGTGCCCATGCACTCCTGCCACTTGTGAGTGGCCGCGACGACAGTTCCGTCGTTTTGCGCGGCTTCGTAGGCGGCGTTGCTGAGCGCCACCGCTTCCTGGCTCGCCTGCCACCTGGAGGGCAGCGGAATCCCCCTACGGACCTTCTGCGTGCAAACAGTGAGTGCGTGGTCCTCCGCGTCGCTGATCGAGCTCGCGTTCAGCTCCTGGGTTGCCAGCTGACCCGGATCGTTCGTCGGCGCAGGGTGGTAGCCGCGCTGCTGGGCGATCGCCGCGGTCAAAGGCCGTGACACTGTAACGTCACCGACTCGGTTTGCCGCTGCTTCGATGTCGCGCTTGGGAACCTCCCAGGCGTAGCCTGCTGCGGCCATGCACGGAATCGTCAGGCGGTTCTCGACGTAGTCCGACATCACCGTGCTCACGCCGATGTAGCGGTCGAGCGGCATCACCCAAGCATCGGCGTCCTTTTCGGGGAGATTCGGCGTGGGCCCGGTAGCCCAGGTCGGCAGGCCGGCGAGCGCGACTCCGGCGACAGCGAGCACGGTCACGGTGGCGGTGATCACCTTGGCTATTCGTTGGCGGCGGGGTCGCGGCGTTCGCGGGTCGTGCGCGCCGGTGGTCGTTGTTGTCACTGGAGTCTCCTAGCTGACTCTTCGCGGGCGGTGATGAGGCCGTTCTCGTACACGTAGATGACGATGTGCACTCGGCTCCGGAGGTTGAGTTTGTTGAGCACGGAGCGTACGTGCGACTTGACCGTGGCCTCGCTCAGGTGTGCGCCGGCTGCGATCTGAGAATTGGTCTGGCCGTCGGCGACGGCCAGCATGACTTCGTGTTCTCGAGGACTCAGTCGGTCATGAAGCGCGTCGTGCGACCGACCGACGTCGGCTGAACCGAATTCGCGGACAAGACCGGCTGCTGCGCTGTCGGTCACCGTCGGCTGCCCACTGTGAGTGGCTCGAATGGTGGCGAGCACGTCTGCGGGAGTGGCGTCTTTGGTGAGGAAGGCGGATGCACCGGCCCGCAGGGCGGTGTAGACGGCTTCGTCCCTCTGGATCGTGGTGAGCACGATCACCCGGGGAGTCTCGGCCGGCCCGCGGCCGGCGAGGAGGAGCCTTGTGGCCTCGATGCCGTTGAGCACGGGCATCCTCAAATCCATCATCACGATGTCGGGGCGAACCCGATCGACCAACGCGAGGCTCTCTTCGCCGTTCGTCGCGGTCCCGACGCAGTCGAGGTCGGTCTGGGCTTCGATGAGCATCTGCATGCCGGAGGCGAACAGGGGCTGGTCGTCGACGATGGCCACCCGGATGTGGTCGGCGCTCATCCCTCGTGCCTTGCACCCGAGGTCGTCAGGGTACGCGCCTGGGCGGGAATCGAGGCGGACACGACGAACTCGTTCTCGGCCGACCGCGCGGTCGTCAGCCAGCCCCCAGCCAGTCTCGCGCGCTCCTTCATCCCGAGGATGCCGACCCCGGCGCCCATCGCGACTGCCGACGGGTTGGCGAGGGTCTGGCTGACCGACGAGACGGTGACGTGCACGTCGTTCTCTTCCCACGCCAGCGCGACGCGCACCGCCACCCCCGCGCCACCGTACTTGAGTGCGTTGGTCAGGCTCTCCTGGACGATCCGGTAGACAGCGAGTTCGTGGGATGGCATCAAGTGTCCCGAACCCTGAATGTCGAGGACCGCATCCATGCCGACAGCACGCATGTGGCTGACGAGCCCGGCCAGGTCTGCGATCGTTGCGCGCGGCTCGACCGCCTCGTCGTCGTTCTGGATGCGCTCGACCAGCCCGCGCACGTCGAGCAGTGCCTCGCGACCCACCTCTGCGATGGCCTCGACCGATTCGGCCAGGGCGCCCGGACGAACCGGCGCGAGGGCCACGGCGCCCTGCGCCTGCGAGACGATGATCGCCAGCGAATGGGCGAGGGCGTCGTGAACGTCGCGCGCGATCCGTGCGCGATCCTGAGCGAGCCGCAACTCTAGGTCGGCCTGCTCATACCGGATTTCCGACTCGCGGAGCTCGACCGCCACCTCGCGTCGGGTGATGAACTCACGCAACGCCATTCCGACAGCCCACGCGGCCGTGAAGATGCCGAACGCTGCGAGGGCGACCAGGATCGCGACACTGCGTAGGGATGCGCCCGGACCTTGGTCGAGCGGGTTCGGCGACAGCGGTGCGATCAACGCCAGCGCCATCAAAACCGAGGCGGCGGCTCCGGCCGGGAGTGCGAGATAGCGGGTGACCCTCTTGCCCCGGAACCCGACGAAGAATGCCACGATCGCGGCCGCCAGGTAGGCTGCCCACGTCGTATTGCTGGGAGCTGCTGCAAGCCCGGCACTCTGCAAAGCCGGCACTGCGACGATCAAGGTCAGCGAGAGCAGGGGCATCCATGTTGAGAGCCCGATCGCGAGCGCGAACAGTGCGAAGACTGCCGCGTTCGCGCTCAGCCCCGACCGCGTCCACTCACCGACGACCCACAGAACGAAATAGCCAATCGCCACGGCCGGGGCCAGCCACGTGCGGCTCAGCCGCGTCAACACCGTCATATCGCCACGGTAAGGGACGGCACCCTCCCGGCGATATCGGCGCGTGCCGAATTCATCCGAACTGATGAGTCAGGAACGAGAACAAGGAAGAGCTGGAGTCGCCGTGGCGGCGAGACGGGGACGACCTGGATCGCAGTCGGTGGCCTGCAGAATTTCCACCGCGGGGAGGGTGGTGTGGTGATAGTCGGATCATGCATTTCGCCGGAGTGGTACCCGAGGATGCGCCTGACCCGCGTCGCGGGCAGGCGGAGAAGCTCAAGCTGATGCCAGTTCCGGTGATGGGGTTGGTGGCGCAGTCGTCGCTTGAGGATGTGAACTTGAAGAGCCTCGCCTGCGGCCAGGATGCGACAGGATACGTGGACATGGCTGCGAGCATCAGTGGCACCCTGTGGCGGGGCGGGGTGCCAACAAGGTCTAACGGTTCTAAAGAACAAGATCGGTTGGGTCCGCGCTAAGTTGCAACCCTCTTTGCGCGACGGTGAATCGGGGTCACCGGCGGAGCGCAGCCCGTGCCCTGTCGCTCGGGATCGGCGTGACGAATTCGAGGTAACGGGTCAGGCCCTTGAGTGACTCCAACCCGGCCGCCTGCATAAGGACCGCTACCGGTGTGCCCGCCTCGAGGTGACGGACAAGCCATGTCGCGCGCATCCGCTGCGACTGCGGCCCGAGTTCGCTCGCAACGCCACGGTCGACGATGTTGCTGATCAGGTTCTTCGGTGTTGAGACACGCTGCGGGCGGATCAGATACTCGTGTGGCTTGACCGCCTTCGCCGCGGACCGAACCCTTGCTTCGTACGCTTTCAGCAGCTGAACCGTACGGGCACGCTCGCCGGCGACAACGACCTGTACTCCCTGATCGTCGTCGACGACGTTCTCGGCGCGAACTTCGCCGATCTCGCCCGCGGATAAGCCTGCACCGAAGCCCAACGCCAGGATGGTGCGGGCGTCCCGTTTGAACTCGGTCTTCTTTTGGCGAGAAGCCCACTCGGTGAATCCGCTCCGCTCAGCTTCGGAGTAAGGTGCGAGCGGTTCTGCCGCGGCGAGACGATGGGCGTGTCCACGGCCCTCATGAAGCGCCTCGCGAACGCGACGCAATTGCGCACGGACGTTACCTCGCGACGCATCTGTATGGGTCGGAAGCCCCTCTCGGATGAAGTCGTTGAGCACAGACTCAGCGAAAACGGTGTCGTGCCGCAGCTCGATGTTCCGCTCCGCCGACCATTGGGCCAACCGCGTCGTGGCGAGCATGAGCTCGTGGCGGGGGTACCTCAACTGGGCGGCTGCGTGGCCGACGACCGCCTCGGCGTAGACGGTTACATCGTCGTGGCCGGTGGCGTTCGGTCGGATCTGGGTAGCTGCGGTCACTCTCTGACGGTATCGACGCATGACGGCTTGCAGGCGTGGATCGGAGCCCCAATTCGGGGTGCGTCCGGTCAGAAGTGGATCCAGATGTTCGTCCGAACGTCCGTCCAACGGCGCTGTCCGCCAGGGAGTCCGAGGGTCCTCGCTCGCCTGTGCCTCCTATTCGGCGAGTAACTCGATTGCCGCGCGCTCGACGGCCGCCCAGGTGCGAGCGACGGAATTGATATGGCGGTAGGCAGCGGCGCGTGCGTCATCGTTTGTGGGTCCGTCCCGGTGGATTCCGTCGAATGCGCCCACGTTTTCTAACTCCTCGTTGGCCGCCTGCAGGGGAACCAGAAGGGCTGGTTCTGCAGTGAGTAACCGGAGGCGACGTGAATTGTCCTTGATCGTCTCCATGTCTGTTGCCATCTGACGTCCGCTGTCTGTGTTGACGTACTCCATCCAGTCGGACTGCTTCCACCGGGTGTTAGCGGACATGATCGTTAGGACCTGCATCCCTTGGGACCATCGGTTTGCCGCTGCGACTGCGTCAGCGACCAGGGCTCGGAATTGATAATTCCGCTCCGCAAGGCGGGCTGCTTCGCCGTCGTTAGCGCCCGCGAGCAACCGATCCTGCAGCATGTCGATGTCTGCCCGGGATGCGCGCTCCGTTGCGCCCGGTTGGCGGACAAAGATTGTTCCCTCGGGAACCATCGCCGCCTTTGCGGGCTGGTGATGCCGATGCAGTGTTGCGATACGGTCGCCGTCGCGGGGCGGCTCAACCGTGACCACGAGGACAGTGGTGGAGTTGACGCTCACGGTACGGGCATCCCAGAGGGGCCAGCCGTGTCCGGTGAATCGGCGTATCGCGTTAAGCAGTTCAGCACTGTCAGGCACCGCCTGACCGTTGAGCGACGAGGGTTCGGCGCCGACGACGACGTAGCCGACACCTTCGAAGGTTGCTGCGGACACGGATACGGGCCTATTTGCCAGACCGAGAATCGCTCGTGCGAGAGCGAAGGAAGCTTCGGGGCTGACCAGGCTGGCGTATCCAGCTTTCCATTCGACAGCGCGGGATTCGTCTTCGGGGCTGGCCTGAACGATCGCCCGAACGAGCTGGGCGAGCTGGTCGTGGGTCCGTAGTGCACGCGAAGTGTCGATGTCTAGCGTCACGCCACGATCGTATTGGCGACCGTCCAGCAACCTTCGAGACGAGCCGGGCCGCCCTCGTATTTGTTCGAGCGATACTCCAGGCCGGCGGACATGTGCGCCCGACGGTATCCCGGAAGGCGTTCCCCCCGAGAGCGGGGGCAACCCTCCGTCGTCTCTCCGGTAGAAGCCCTATCGACAATCATGAACCGGCTCAAAGAGTAGAGCCCAGCCGCCAGGAAACGACACGCAAAGACTCCCTGAACGCAAGGCGCGTTCCGAGCAGAAGCTCGAGAACCTCAGGGGTCCTGATGTCCACCAACACTTACATCGGCTACGAGTTCGCTGTCGCAGTCGTCGACCAGGCGGTCGCCCACACCACATACGACCGCTCCGAACTGCTCCGTGCCGTCTCCGCGCTCGTCCTGTGGTCGAACGCCAACAGCGTCGCGATTGAACTGGAGAAGGTCTTCGCCCGCGACAACATCGTCGCCCACATCGAAGGCGGCCTGACCGGCTTCGGACAGGGAACGCGCACCAACCGCCGTTCCCAGCTCCTCCGAGTAGCAGAAGCGCTGCTCGAACCGTCCCTCGCACCAAGGGCGCTGCCAGCGCTTGCCGCATCCGACCCGACCATGCCGTACACCGAAGAGGAGCAGGCTGCCCTGCTCGAGTGGGCTCGCAAGGAGAAGCGAGCGCGACGCGGCGACGACGCGATGGTGCTTCTCGCTCTCGGTTTCGGTGCCGGGCTGTCAGCGCAGGAAGTGATGAACGTGCGCGCGGGAGACGTCGAGGTGACGGATGGCGCTGTGATGGTCTACGTTCGCGAAGGCCGGGTCCGGGTTGTGCCAGTTCTCCGTCGCTGGGAAACGGCCCTCGGTCGACGCGCGGCCGCGCTGAAAGCGGAAGAGTATCTGTTCAAGCCGGGACGCGACGGAGCCGGCAAGAACCTCATCAGCAACTTCGTCGCGAAAGCGCGGGTCGACGGTGTTCACGCGCAAACCCAGCGGATGCGCAGCACATGGCTCGTGCAGCAGATGGCTGCCTGCACGCCACTGCCCGAGTTGATCGACGCAGCCGGTGTGGATTCGCTGGAGGCGCTGACGCGATATCTCGGATTCGTCGAGAGGAAGGCGACCCTGGACGTGGTCGCGAAGTTGCGCGCGGCATGAACGCGACAGTGAGACTCGTGGCGCTCGCGAGAGGGTTCTGTTCAAGCATTGCTGTCTGGCCTCGTGATTGCTCGCTCTTCAACTAGACCGAGCTCCGCTGCCGTTTCCCGCGCGCTCTGCAATGCCCTTCGCAGTTCGATTGACGCCGAACGTGTGTGTGTCGCGGCGTCGACTGTAATGGCTCTTCCGTGCATGAGGGCGTTTCGGACGTCCGCAAGGTCGTAGGCCGCTTCTACCGCCGCGTCGTCAATCAACCCCACTTCTTGTAACACGCGGAAGGCTTGGGGGAGAGGGACAGGAAGCAGCTCAACATCCCCGAGAAGGTCCTCCAACAGGCGATTAGCTGTTGTCTCTACGGCGGAAAGGTCGCGCAACGTTCGTTGCTGGAGAGGGCTCAGCGCTTGCCAGGTGCCGACAACCCGTCCTTGCGACGCACGCGTTCGTTTCGCGGATTGGAAATCTGAATTGAGTTCGGTGTCGCGACGATCGTCAGCGATGCCCTCCTCTCCCACTTGACTTGGATGCCGGCGCATTGCCGAAATCATTGCTTGGAGGGTTTCTTGTACGCGTCGCGCCCGGTCCGCCTTCGCCTCCCCCTGTTCGAGCCGAACTGCTGCCGCTTCCTCCTCTGCTTCGACGGCGGCCTCCGTTGCACTTTCGTTGGCGGCTTCGGCCTTCGCATCCAGGCTAAACATCCTGCCGAGTTCAGCGTGAGTCATTCGCGCAAGCAGCGACTCCAGCGGGCGTTGGAAGAGAAGAGCGAGTACGACCACGGCGAAGGGCCACGCCAGGACTTCGAGAAAGTCCAGAAACACCCCAGCCAAGCGCTGGGTCTGTGCCCACGAGGGGAACCAGTCAAATCCCCACCAAGAAAGAACTAGCGCGCCCGCAACTCCCGAGGCTAATGCGATGACAAGCCATGCGATCACCGAGGCAACAATCCGCACCCTGCCCAGCCCCTTACCGGACGCATCCTCACGTCTTCCCACCATCACCTCGACTCTGCCTTGAGGCTGAGCGTAACGGCTTACGCCCCGGAAGGGGACACGGTCATCCCTCGGACTAGCAGAGTGTCTAGCCAGTGCGCGACTTGCACACGGACGGCGCGCCCCGCTTAGGGGCTTCCCCGCACGCGGAAGGTGAGCCAAACTCGACTCGTTGGCGCGGAAAGGATACGTGATGCGTTGTATGGGGGTGAACGTCGCGGCGGGCCGCGCCTACTTGGCGTTTGTCGACGAACCCGCAAATGTGTTCGACACTGACGTCCACTTCCTTGACTACCCGGAGGAGCTCGAGCCCGCTGAACGATTCGAAGCAGTTCGCGCCGACGCAGAACGGGCTCTCCGACAACATCACGTCGACCGTGTACGAGTTCTGGAACCGGAAACGAGGACGAGGGGTGTAGTCACTTATGCATCCGTGAAAGGGCGGATCGAGACAGAGCTCGCATTCCTTGTCGCCGCTCGCAGCGTGGGTGTTGACGGCCGAAGACTGAGCCGAGCGGCCACCCGCACCATCACCGGGGTTGCCAGGACCGGTACGCTCGCGGATCTGGTTGAACAAGTCGTACAACCAGTCGGCCCCCACTGGGGGCAGGGGCATCGCGGCTTAGCCGCTCTTGTTGCCGTCGCTGGGCTGAGGGAATGACATGGCTCTCCACGGGGAGTACCTAGCCCGGCCGACGTACACGTTTCTCCACACGATCGGTGAAGGCAGTGCGGGCGTTTGCAAGGTCGCCAATCATGAGTTGTTCGGCGGGCTTGTCGTGCAAAAGACCATCTCATTGCTTGGCATCCCTGACGCGATCGCACGCAGCGAACCACGACTGCTCAAGAACGCGCAGCATGAGCACATCGTCGAAATTTGGGAAGCCCAGTTCGACCCCGACAACCCGGCGATCAAAGCAGTCACGTTCGTCACCACCTACTATGCAGGCGGCAGCATCTACGATGCGATGGTAGAACAGCACCCGTTCTCCACGAACGAATCCATCGGGCTCATCAAGGGCGTGCTCGAGGCGCTGGAATTCCTCCACGGCACCAAACGGATTCTCCACCGCGACATCAAGCCGGCAAACGTTCTGCTAAACGACATCCGCGACTTCTCGTACGTGGGTGACCTCGGTAGTGCTGCCAGCATGGCCCAGGATGGGACAGCCCGCGCCGAAGCGGGGTCACCGCTCTACGCCCCGCCGGAGTACGTCACGGGCACCATTGACGCTCGTGCGGACCTCTATTCCACTGGCGTGATCCTTCTGGAATTGCTGAACGGTAGATTCCCATACGAATCGCTCGATAGAGACAAAATCGACCAGCGGCTCGCGAAGGGACAGCGAAGTCTCCCCGACAAGTACTTCAAACCAGCGCCGTGGGTTCCGCGGAGCGTTTCGGCGTGCATGCGCAATCTCGTCTCCGCCGATCCAGACGAGAGATACGCATCAGCCGCGGAAGCTCTCCGACACCTCAACAGACTCAGCTACGTCTCCTGGCAGCGAACTGTCGGCGCCGACCTTGCGGGGCAATGGCAAGGCCGCTGGCCGGCGAGTGCACGCATGGAACGAACTCGCCAGGTCCACGTAACCGTCGAACCCATCACGAATGGACGATACAAGGGCATGCTCTCGGCCTCGGCCGAGCACCGCGTGGGCACGAAACCGTGGCGAGGTTACGCCAAGCTGACACGGCGGATAGGTGCGGACGACGCGACCGCGTTGTCGGCGTTTTTCCGGGACGTGGAAGCTGCCGCCCAAGCAATGGCCGTCCGGTAGATGGCCTCAGCTTCGTCGGCGGGCAGTCGGAGGAGCGCGGATCGCAACCGAGGTTCCGCGGCTAGGTTCAAACACAGGTCGGCGCCGCTTGAATATTCGCGGGGAATCAGCAGTTCGTCGCGAACAGCATCCCAGATCGCTTGCGTGACCCCGGGAACACGGAGCCCGACCTCGGGGTCGACTTTGGTGTTTCGGCGAACCCCGTACCGAATGAGGACGGCGTCAGCTGCGGGATCGGTGGACATGATCAGCTCATTCAACGCGCGGTGGGCGAGGCGATGATCGCGCGCATCTAGCGCGGGCACCCTACCAGCGGCCATCATGGTAGCGAGAAGGTGCGATAGACCTATCTCAGACATATAACTATTCTCTCGCGGGGGTCCGACATGGCGGGTCAGCAACACTCCGTCCCGATGACAGAGCTGCTTCGTGACAGCAAGGACAAGCAGGTCAGTTTCCGGTGGCCAATGGCGCTGGACCAACGCCTGGATGCATTGGTCGATCGTGCTGAGGCGGCGGGTGAGAGAACGACCCGCCGAGAGGTGCTGGCCGCATTAATTGCGAACGCTGATCTGGCGGGTGCGGAGCTCGGTGAGCTGATTCGGGGGCTCCGGCGGGCGCGTGTCGGAGACGTGGTGTTAGATGCTGACCCTAAGGACAACGTGGTGACGCTGCTCAACTATCGGCCTGGGCCTCGCTGACCGGCTCCTGAATGGCGTTGTGTGCGGCGCGCGAGGGCCCGGACTCAACGCATTGCTCCGGCTAGCGACTGCGTCCGGCGGACAGTTGCCTCTGAACCCCTGTGGTGTTGTAACGGAAGCGCGCCATATCCAAGGAAGTGTTGAAGGCACCTGCGATGCGCTCGGGAGTATTGATGCCGCGACGTGCCGCGGCGATGAGTGCCTCCCGTGGCAGCAGCAGCGTTCCGCCAAAGGCGGTTGCCTGCTGGCTGCGGCAACAAAGTCGTAACACCGCTCGGACGGTCACGCTGGCACATCTCCGGAGGCGAGCACGACATCAGTCTGTCTCCGTCGGTGGCCAACAACGCGTTCCCATGCAGGTCTCACTACTTCATCAAGGCGGGACGCATTCAGTGGGCAAGCACGCTCTCCGGGGAGTCGCAGACCAACACCAGCTCATACAACTGGACCAGCTCGGCGACCTACAACCCGGCCTGGGGAGTGGAGACCTCCGCGACCGACGAGAACGGCAAAGTCACCACCGCGACGTACGACGCGCTTGGTCGCCGCACCGCGGTCTGGCTGCCGAACACGCCGCAGGCGTCGAATCCGACCCCGTCGATCGCCTACGCCTACACGGAGTCGCTGACCGCGCCGAGCACGGTCAAGACCACCACGTTGATCGCGTCGCAGCAGGTATCCACGTACACCCTGTACGACGGCCTCGGCCAGGTCGTGCAGACCCAGACCGCCGCCGAGGGCAGCGGAACAGCGATCGCCGACAGCTACTACGACACCGCGGGGCGGGTGTCCGCGACGAACAACACGTACTGGACCACGTCCGTCAACCCTTCGACGGCGCTCTTCGTTCCCGCCAGTGAGCAGCAGATCCCGTCCGAGACGGTCACCCAATACGACGGGGCCGGGCGAGTGACAGCGACCATCCTCAATTCCGGGCTGGTGGAGAAATACCGCACCAGCTACAGCTACCCCGGGACAGATCGGACAGACACGAACCCGCCCGCTGGGGGAACGCCAACGACGACGATCACCGACTCCAAAGGTGAGCGGACCGCGCTGATCCAGTACCTCGCGGCCACCACGGATGGTGCAGCTACTCAAGAGAAGACCACCTACGGGTACGACCCGGCAGGGAAGATGACCTCGATGGTCGATCCGGTGGGAAACACCTGGACCTGGACCTTCGACCTCTCCGGAAACCAAATAGCTGCGACCGACCCTGACACGGGCGTCAGCAGTGCCACCTTCGATACGGCGGGCAATCAGCTCACCACCACTGACACCCGCGGCATCACCTTGGCCTACAGCTACGACGCGCTCGGACGGAAGACAGCCGAACGCTCCGGGTCCTCGACCGGGAGTCTGCTCGCCTCCTGGGTCTACGACACCATCGCGAAAGGACAGCTGACCTCCTCCACCAGCTACTCCGGATCCACACCGAGCACCCCTGGGCTGGCGTACACGTCAACCGTCACCGGCTACGACAACCAGTACGATCCCGCCGGCGTGACCGTCAGCATCCCCACCGGAGCTCCCGCATTCGGAGGAACCAGCTACACCACCAGCTACGGCTACTACCCAGACGGCGCCCTCGGCCAAACCACTCTCCCCGCGATGGGCGGCCTCAGCTCCGAACGACTGCGTACGAACTACGACAGCCACGGCAAGATCGCGAACCTGAGCGGTGACGCGACCTACGCGATCGACACCTGGTCGCCGATCGGCCAGCTCTCGCAGTATCAGCGCAGCGGAACGACGTCGTTGTACTCCACTTACTCCTACGATTCGGCCACCGGGCTGCTCTCCGACCTGAAAGACACCACCGCCGTCGGAAGTGTGTACACGACCCAGGCAGACCGCGCCTACGGTCGCGACAACGCCGGCGACGTCACCTCCATCGCGTCCGCGGGAGCGCTCGGCGCCGACACACAGTGCTTCAATTACGACCACCTGCAGAACCTCACCGAAGCGTGGACGCCCTCCACCTCCGACTGCTCGGCCGCTCCGAGCTCGACGACACTCGGCGGTCCAGCCCCGTATTGGAACAGCTACACGGTCGATCCGGCCACCGGCAACCGCACCCAGACAATCGAACACCCGACTACCGGTACGGCGCAGACCGACACGTACAGCTACCCGGCCGCAGGCGCACCCGGCCCCCACGCGGTGTCCTCGGTCACGCACACGCAGGGCACGAACACCAGCACCTCCACCTACGGGTACGACCTTGCCGGCGACACCACATCCCGGCCGAACCAGACACTGACGTATAACGAGACCGGCAAGGTGGGCAGCGTCACCGTCGGCAGCGTCACACAGTCCGACGTGTACGACGCGAACGGAACCCTCCTGTTGCAAAGCGACGGTTCGTCGGGGTCGACGCTGTTCATCGGACCGACCGAACTGCACCTAGCCGCCGGCGCATCCACCTCGACTGCCGTCCGCACGTATACGGGCGCCAACGGTGCCGCGATCGCCGAACGGTCGACCGCGGTCGGGGTGACCGGAAGCACCCTGTCGTGGCTCGGAACCGATGGGCAGAACACGGCGATATTGGCGGTGAATTCCTCCACTGGTGCAATTACGGCACGCTTCACTGACCCGTTCGGTAGTGCACGCGGGGTTATGCCGACGTGGACAAGTAGCCACGCGTTTCTCAACGCGGCCGTGTCTGCCTTGTCGGGTCTGATCCAGCTGGGGGCTCGGGTCTACGACTCGACGATTGGGAAGTTCCTCTCCGCCGACCCGGTGCTGGACCCATCGAGCCCGCAACAGAACAACGGCTACTCGTACGCGCACAACAACCCGGTCACGAGCTCAGATCCGTCCGGCCTGCTCGTGATGATGCGCGACGGGGACTCGCCAACACCGACGAAGAACAAGTCCGCCCAAGGATCCGCGCCCGGAAACGGTGGTGCTGGGGCATCCGCGGGCTCCGGTGGTGGGGGGCACGTCGACCACGGTGACACCGGAAACGGGGCAACCAAGACCAAGTCGCAGGGCGTCAAGACCGTCTCGAAGAAGGCGAAGTCTGGCTTCGACTGGGGTGGGTTCTGGAACGCGGTCGCCGTCGTTGCACTGATCGCGGTCGTGGTGGTGGTCGCGGTCGCGCTGGTTGCCTGTGTAGTCGCCACAGCTGGAATCTGCGGCGGAATCGCGGCCGGTGCAGCGATCGCGGCCGAAGGTGCAGTGGACGTGGGCACCGCAATTGCCACCGGCGCTGCAGTCGATACGAGCATTGCCGCGGGGACCGAACTCGCCGCAGACGGAGCGGCTGCCGAAGCGGCTGCCGGTGGCGTAGCCGAGGCCGCAACTGCAGATTCTGCATCAGGGGCGGCAGCGGACGTCGCATCGGATTCTGCCACTTCAAGTGGCGAGCAAGGTGCCATGTTGAGGGGAACAAACCAGAGAGGGCAACTCACTTCTCGCGGGAGTTGGCGCGACAAGACGGTACAGGATGCCTGGGATAGCGCCGCCGACGGCACAGACGGATCAAAGCTTTGCCCGACCTGTAGCAATCCCGTCAGAGTGGCGCCCAAGTCGGGCGTTCCCAGAGACTGGGATGTCTCTCACAATCCCTCGTGGTCAAATCGAATGTTCCCGAACGACATCACCCGCGGCGGAGTGATCGATGACTATAATTCTGGAGTCAATCTCGAGTGTCCCGCGTGTAACCGTAGCGGCGGCAACAATGATCTTCGTTTTGGAGGACCCTGATCATGGAGGAGCTCGACGCGCATTTCAGAAGATATCTCGGTCGGCTCGCGGGAATCCGAAAATTCTCGGGCGCTCCTGAAGGCCTCGATGTGGAATTCGATCTGCTCACATTCGAACCAGGGGAAGGCGGCTTTGTCCCCGTTATCTCGAGAGGTCTGAGTTCACACGTGCTTTCGATGGGAGTGGCTAGAAACACACGCGTCGAGTTGTTGATGCTAGTTCCGGAGACGCTTTCCGAGCTTGCCGAGTCGCGCATCTGCGATATCGCCCTCGACGTGTTTCGTTCACACCGGGCGCCAGGGCGTTCCCAAGTGTTGGATCAACGGGGGGAAGTCTTCCCCGATTCCGATATGAACGCACTGATGTCCGTCGCACCGGTTTACCAAGGTTCGGGATTCTTTGTTCTCGATACATCGGCAGAGCGCATCTTGTTTCCCTGGTTGATGCCGATTACCGCAGCGGAGGCCGAGTTCGTTGAGTTAAACGGAAGCGACGCCTTTGAGGCGGTGCTCGAGGAATCCAATGTCGACATGCGGAATCCGTACCGCGAGTCACTGTGCTGACCGAATGGGATGAACTGCCCAGCGGCGGAGGCGGCGGCTTGTTGACGGAAGTGTGCTTGCGTATCAGGTCGATGCCTGGCTCAAGGCGCTGTACGGAAAGTAGGCAAGCGGAGGAGCGAAATGAATGGTCGAGACTTTCAGCTATGGGCGTACGTCGTGAGTATGGGACGTCTACTATTGCGCAGTACGAAAAGCGATCGATTCGAAACTCGCGTTGACGTCGTGTTCCAAAACGTCCGGGCCATTCAATTACCTACCCAATTGACGGGAATGCGTATCGCTCCTGCCGACGACGATGAGATCAAGCGCATCGTCCGTGAGTCCGGAATATCGGCCGACGAGGGCGTTGTCTTCTACTCTGTTGCCGGCCCGAACTTCAGAGGATATGTGGCTGCGGGCGTCATGGTTACCAGCGAGGATTCAGGTGAGTATTTTGAGCCGAGCGAGGTTTGGCGTGACGGGCCCGGCAGTCTGGGCTGAACTCCTGCCAAGCGATGCGAGTCATGGAGCGTGGTCCATCAAGATGGATCACAGGCAATCGCTCTGCAGGGCGGCGGACTTGCTACCACCCGAGCAATTTCCAGATTGAAAATCCCGTGACCAACCGATCCCACATGTTCGAGATGTCCCGATGAACGACTCCGTTCCCGACCCGAAGCGAACGGCGCTTCATGCCGCCGCTGTCGAAGGCGGAGCAGACGACGTGCATGCCGCGCTGAGCTCCGGTGACGCCATTGATGCACAAGACAGCCAGGGAAACACTCCGCTTTTCCTTGCCGCAGTCAACCAGAATCTCGAGACGCTTACGGCTCTGCTCGACGCTGGCGCCGACATGGAACTGGCCAACCTATGGGGCAATACGCCTCTCTGGGCGGCGACGTTCTATTCAGCTGATGACGGGGCCCTGATTCAGGCTTTGTTGGATCGCGGGGCTGACGCCCACCACGTCAACAAGGCCGGCAACTCCCCGCGGAAGCTAGCGTGGACGATCGCGAACTACGACGTAAGGAGGTTCTACCCTCGCGGCTGACTTATGACTATCGAACGCAGAGAGGGATGACCTTGGCGGCTTCTAGTCGGTAGTGGTCTCTCGTTCCCAACGGTGTCGTGTTGCGCGTACCACAGTCAGCAGTCGCGCATCAGGTTGTCGAGTCACCTGATCTGTATGGCGAAGGCGGAGTCCTTTCGCGCGGTACTGTTTCCGGCGTGGAGGTTGCTTGGTGAGCGGAGACATCGAGGTGGGTCGAGAGCGACTGATGTCCCTATTTGCCGGCGCGCCGGTCAGCGAGTCGACACAGGAGGCCCGCGTTGCCATCGCCCGTCACGCCTCCGACGCTTTCATGTTCTCCGGGATTCCTGCCAGGGAGTTGCTTTCGATCTATAGTCGGCGGCGTGCCCGCATGCGCGATGAGAGTCCTCTTGCTCGAGATATTGATGTTCTCCTCGACGCGCTAAGAGGACGGCTTCAATCTGTTGTCTACTTGGCAGCGATTGAATACGACAAACGCGGATTCGGCATTTTCGTCGCTGAGGATATTGACCAGATTTTGGCGGTCCATGTCGCGGACGATCGACGCTACGAACCGAAACTTCGGGGCTCGTTCCCTAGGTCAACGTAACCTTTGGACCGTGATGACAGAGCTATTGGAGACGTTGTCCCGCATTGAAGCTGGCTTAGAGCGCCTTGGTCGTAAGCCGCTACTTCGGTTGATGAAGCCAGGGTTGAACCTCGATGAGATTCGGGGACAACCAGTGGCCGCAGGGTTGGGGCGCAGTGTGCTGTTTGAGGAACTTCACTCATGGAGAGATGGAACGCTCACCACTGGGGTGACACTCGATGACATTCAAATGTTTCCGGGCTTTTACCTGCTCTCGCTCGAGGAGGCAATTGCCAATTACCGCGCCTTCACGGCTGACTCGAGGTGGGACCGCGGCTGGCTTCCACTGTTCGCGAACGGGGGAGGGGACTTCTATGTCGTTGACTTTGAACCGCGATCAATGGGAGAAATTCGGCACTTCCGGATCGAGGAGAGCGAGAATCCTGTCGAGTTCCGGTCTTTGTCGAACATGATGGAGACCCTGGCAGCTGCATTTGATCGAGGAGTGTTCTACGTCGATCCCGACCGATATCTCGAAATGGATGATCTTCGATTTGCTGCCCTCGCGAGAGAGCTCAATCCGGATATCGCCTGGTGGATAGACTCAGACCCGACTGCCCACAGTGGCGATCGGGCCTAGGCACTAGGACTTGTTCATGTTCGAGAATTTCGTCATTCGATACGGTTCGGCCGTGACCGCGCGAACGGCGGGAACGCCGTGGATTGAACCTCAGCTTGAACGGGCACGCGGCTACGTTGCCTTTGCTCGTCAGTTCGCCGGGTCTACATTCGCCCGTGGGCTGCTTCGCATCCATGACGCAGAAAGCGGGCCGGTGGCCGCAGCATTCGTGGACGGCGCGTTCCCTGAGTACGGCGGCCGGCTCAAGCCGTTTGCGTTCGATTGGCTGGGTCGTCAGTTCGTATTGGATGAAGATCAAATGCGGGACGGTGAACCGCTGGTGCTGTTGATGGAGCCGGGCACCGGGATGGGTCTTGAGATTCCTACGACTTTTGCAGAACTCATCGACGACGAGCTCGTCGAAAGCAGTGACGCGGCACTCCTCGACCAGTTCTTCGAGGAATGGTCGGACGTCAACCCGGGGTTCCTTCCCCTCGACTTCGACCAATGCGCTGGGTACAAGGTGCCGCTGTTTCTCGGCGGCGTGGACGGCGTTGAGAACCTCGAGGTTTCTAACATGGATGTCTATTGGTCTTTGACAGGGCAGCTACGAGTCGCGACCCGCGATCTTCCGCCAGGTGTGTCGATCTCAGATATCGGTGCGTAGCCAGCGGCACCGATTGCGTGGTGTTCGCGGCAGCTGCTCTGGTGTCGCCACCTTCGATCGGAGCACGGCCGACTACCGCTACCCGAGTGGTAGCGCCCACGTCGATTGAGTACTGACCCTCGGCCTCAGATCCCTTGTGTTCACTGGGATCGACCGGTATCGCTGGAATGAAATCGCCCTTAGCCTGGAACGATTCTCGGGACGACCCAAAAGTGCCCAGCAAACTCAAGGTCCACAGAAAAGCTGAAGGACCCACGAAGGCTGTTTCAGGAAATCTGGGAAACGGATTCACGAAATAGGCCGAGCGAACGAACAAAGGCCGGTCTGACGGAAACGTCGGACCGGCCTTTCGTGTTGGTCAAGCGAATCATTGTCTGAATCGAAGTGACGGGACAGCGTTCTCAAGCCGCCGCAACTCGGCATCCGCATCACCAACCGATAGATGCAGCTCTTGGAAGCGTTGGTCGCCCCGCACAGTGATTCCGAGCGCCTCACCTCGCCCGGAGTAGTTCCAGAAATGACGCTCGCCGTTCAGGTGGAATGTCCCACACAGTTTCCCCATGAAGTCGAGCCCTGGGCCACGCCAACCGGTTGGGATTCGGAAAGGATTTCGCTCCACCCGCGCGGCAGTAAGGCTCTCCAGGGGAACGACGACCGCACTACGGCAACACCACAACCGGTCAAGCCCCCGCGGTTTGACGGTGAGAGTGTCAGAGCTGATTTCTAGGAGCGTTCTATCGGACATCAATAGCCTCTCGTTCCCGAAGCCTTCCAATCGTCATCGAGTGGCCGATGAGACTCTGTATGGTCAATAGGAGAAGAGGCGGTGGGCTCCGATTCATTACGCGGCGGCTTCCACAAATGACGGAGTAGACAGACGCACCACCCTCCGTCAGCGCCTCGGCACCGCCTCCAGAACGCGTCCGAGTACACTCGGCCGCATGTCCAGTGCTCCGCGTCCGACGCTGATGGCCGTGGCATGAAGGCTGTGGTGTACGACCGGTACGGCCCGCCCGACGTGCTGCGGGTCGAGGATGTCCCGGTGCCGTCGCCGAGCGCGAAGCAGGTGCTGATCGAGGTCGTCGCGACGTCCGTGAATCTGACGGACTGGGAGGGATTGACGGGGTCTCCGGCGTACGCGCGGATCGGTGCGCTGCGTGCCCCATCTCGTCGGGTGCTCGGCTCGGACATCGCCGGGCGCGTAGCCGATGTCGGCTCCGAGGTCACCCGTTTCCGCCTGGGCGATGAGGTGTACGGCGACAATCTGGCGCTCAAGGGCGGGTTCGCCGAATACGCCGTAGCGCCCGAATCGGTGCTCGCCCACAAGCAGGCAGAGCTGACGTTCGCCGAGGTCTCGACATTGCCCCAGTCCGGCTCGATCGCCATTCAGGGAACCGCCGGCGCACGCCAGGGGCAGCGCATCCTGATCAACGGGGCGGGCGGTGGGGCGGGGTCGCTCGCCATCCAGCTCGCGAAGCGCTCCGGGGCGCACGTGACAGGCGTCGACAACGCGGGCAAGCTCGAATTCATGCGAGAGCTCGGTGCCGACGAAGTGGTCGACTATCGCAGCGAGGACTTCACCCGGCGCGAACCGTTCGACCTCGTGCTCGATCTCGTCGCGCACCGATCAGTGTTCGCCTATCGGCGGGCGCTGACGCGCGGCGGGCGCTACCTCTTCGTCGGCGGAACGGTGCGATCGCTGCTGCGGGTCATCACCGTCGGGGCTCTCCTCGGCGTGCTCACCGGGCGACATCTGGGACTCCTCATCGCACGGCCCGGGCCGACGTACTTCGAGCCGGCCGCCGAGCGTTGCATCGCCGGCGACCTCCGTATCCACATCGACCGCACATTCGCGCTCGACGAGGTGCCGCAGGCGATCGCCTACGCCGGCGAGGGGCACGCGCTCGGCAAGGTGGTTGTCACACCCTAGGTCGTCTGGAGCGCCTTGTGCGCGAGAAGTATGAGCGAAGGCGCCTTGGATGCGGGATCCAGGGTGGCTTGCAGGTCGATCACGAAGCCGTGGGATTCAATGAGTTCGGCGAAGATCTCGAGCGGACGCTTTGCCATGTGGACGTTCATCGGGAGGCCTCCGTAGCCCTCTGTCTTCGTATGCGTCGATGCGCCGAGGTGACCGCCGACAAGCAGATAGCCGCCGGGCTCGAGCTTCTCCGAGAACTGAGCCATGACCGTGCCGAGAGAGCTGTCGGGCACGTGATGAAGCACCCACCAACAGGTGATGCCGGCGAGGCTATGCGAAGCGACCGGAAGCTCTGTGATCGACCCGACGTCGAAGCTGATCTCCGGATGATTCGTTCGCGCTATCTCGATCAGCCGAGGCGAAAGGTCGATTCCGCTGATCTCCAGGCCGTTGTCATGCAGGTAAGCCGTGACCCACCCAGGGCCGCATCCGGCGTCCAGGACCCGTCCCTGCATCCCTACGAGGGTCGAGAAGACGTCGAGAAACGACCTCGCGACAGGTGAACGATCCATCGCAGCCCGAGTGAAGTCGGTGTAGTTGTCTGCGACCGTGTCATACGACTGCCGAGTGCTGTCGATCCAATCCGCGTCCCTCACACACTCACCCTACGGATACCGTTCGTCTCAGGGCACCTTGACAACGATGTTGAGAACGCGTGTGCGCTGGGCCGCTCCGAAGTTGTCATCGCTGATCAGGCTGACCCCGAGCGTGTGCGACGGACCCTGCGACGTGATCGCCATTCCCTCGAAGTTGTCGAGCAGCGGGTTTGCCTGAGGCTCGAGCGGGGTGGCGCCCAGGGTGGGTCCCTTCACGAGGTCGGCGACCAGCTTCTTCGTGAGAGCATCACGGGTCGGCGCTGCCGACAGGTCGGCGACGTCGCTGACATCCGCCGCGTGCTGCAGACCGGTGACGGCGAACAGCTGCACCGCGTTGCCCGTGATCGGCGAGAACGACGCCTCCTCGACCAGGAACGCGTCGTCGCTGTACGCCGCGACCTCGGGCACGCGCATCCCTGCCTCGGTGCGGTACTCGACCTGCTTCTCGAGGATCCACCGGCCGTGGCGATCCTGGGTGTAGACCAGGAAGCGGTGAGCGCTGGCGTCACCCGATGCCGAGACATCGCCGGAGAGTGCTCCCTCCATCGCTGCGACGATCGTGTGACCGGACGGTGACATCGTCAGGCCCTCGAGGGTGGCGTTGCTCGTCGCCTGTCCGCCGGGCGTCGTGCCGGTGACGGCGAAGCGAGCGGGAACAGGGAGCGATGTCTTCTGGATGCCGTCCCGCCCGAAGATGCGGATCGACGGCTCCGTCTCCGAGCTGACGGCATAGTCGCCATTCGGGAGCACGACCAGGCCCTCATTGTCCGCCGTCGTTCCGTCGTAGGCCGTGCCGTCCGCCTTCTTCAGCACCAGCGGATCGCTCACGACCTTCGGATCGGAGAGATTCCGGAAGGACCAGACTCGAGCAGGATCGGTTGCGTGATTGTCGACCGCAGAGAGCCACGAGTTGGTGCGCTTGTCGAAGGCGAGAGAAGAGAGACCCCCGAGTTCGACACCGTTTCGCGTGAGCTTGTCGAGTGAATCGCTGTAACCGAGCGCGATCGCGTCCGGCGGGATCACTCGCGAGGCCGGCTTGCCTTTGCCGAACGGCAGGCGCACCACCTGGGGGTCGTGGTCGCTGACCTGGTTCGCGAACTCGGAGTTGATGTGCACCACCTGGTACTGCGACTTCCCCACCCCTGACGTGACGAGGATGTGGTCGAGCACCTCGCTCACACCCTGGAAGTCGTAGGTGTACTGCTCGTCGGCGGGAAGCGTCGAGATCAGATCGGTGAGGATCGGCTTCTTCGAGGCCTTGCCGGTCAGCGTGGCGAGCGCAGGGCTGAACTGGTAGTCGTTCAGGTCACCGGCGACGACGACCTTCGCCTTCTTGTCCACTTTGAGCAGGGATGCGACGAAGGCGTTGACCTCTGTGGCCTGCTGCTGTCGCTGCACGGCCGACGACTGCGCGGGGTACTGGAATCGGCCGTCCTGGCTCTGGTCGCCCAGCTTCGAGTCGAAGTGGTTGCCGATCACGAAGACGTTCTGGCCGCGGAAGGTGAACTCTCCGACCAGGGGCTTGCGGCTGCTGGTCCAGGCGTCGCTGGTCGGGTCGATGCGCCCGGGCGACAGCGTCAGGTCGGGCTGACCGTGCACCTTCGCCACTGCCGTCGCGGTCGTCGAGCGGTCGACCGAGGACGAGCCACGGTCGTCGAAAGTGACGCGCGCCGGGTTGAAGAGGAACACCACGCGGATGTTCCCACCCGGCTGCCCGCCGTCCTCGTCGTTCACCGGGTCGACCTCACGCCACTGGTAGAAGGGGCCTCCCGCGGCGCTGATCGCGGTCGTCAGTCGGATGAGCGTCTGGTCCGCTGTGACGGTTCCGTCGTCAGTTGCGCCATTGTCGTCCTGCACCTCTTCGACAGCGAGGATGTCGGGGGAGGCGAGGCTCGTGACCACTCCCTGCGCGAGCCTCGCGTACTTGTCCGCCGGGTCTGCCGGAGCGAGGTTCTCGACGTTGTAGGTCGCGACCGAGAGCTGATCCGCCGACTGGGCGGTCGCGGTGACCGGCTTGAGCCCTCCGCTGACCACTGCGCCGAGCTGGGTGGCGGCGATCAGGTAGCCGCCGAACTGCGAATAGTCGATCGGTCCGACGGTCGCGCCGGAGAACACGTCACCGACGTTCACGCCGGGGTTCGAGCCGTTGGCGGCGACGACCTCGAGTCGCCCGGACGGCGTCGCGTTCTCCGCGGTGAGGAGCGTTCCACCCCGGTAGCTCGCCAGTTGCGACGGCTTGGTCGTCACGTACTGCTCGGCGAAGCTGTCGGACGGACCGACGACGCGGGCGTCGTCCACCTCGGTTCGCATCCCCTCGATCGATTCGTAGAAGTCGAGCGCGGAGCGCTTCGGGGTGATCGGGGTGGACTCGATGTTCGCACCGCCCAGATCGGGCGCGTACAGGTCGGGAACGGTGGACGGCGTCAGCACGACCGGCGCCGGGAGGGCGTTGCCGTGCGAGATGACGGACACGGTCGAGTTCTCGATCTCGGTCACCGACAGGTTGGAGGTCGTCGCGACGGTCTGGCCGGACGACAGCGGGTAGAAGTCCTTCACCGTGCCACTGACGACGACGGAGTCCCCGACGGCGACAGTCGGCGCCGAGGTGAAGACGAAGATGCCCTCGCTCGTAGCGGGGTCGGCGTCGGCGTTCGGGTCCTGCAGCCAATATCCGTGGCTGCTGCCCGTCAGCCGGACACCGGTGACGATGCCGGGAACGTTCGTGACCGTCTGGCCGTTGATCGGGGAGATCCAGCTCGAGCCCTGAAGATCGTGGATGCGCAGCGGGCCGGGAGTCGGCGGGTTCGGGTCCGTCGGGATCGACGGGAGGTTCGCCGCCCGGGGCGTCGGTGCACCCGAGGTGAAGTCGTCTGCATTCCGGTCGGTGTCTGCCGAGTCGATGCGCTGCACCGAGAAGGTGTTGGACGCGCCGGGAACGGCCGGCGCATCCGCGAGCGCCGCCGTGCCGAAGCCGACGAGGTCCACTGCGGCCGCATTGCACGCGCCAGGGTCAGCACAGCTGAGTGCGCTCGCCGAATCGACGAGAGCGACCGTTCCCGAGGTCGCCGAGAGGGCGATCGTACCGCTGGCATCCGGGGTCGGGAGTGCGACTGTGCCGCCCGCGCCCTGGGACTCCTGCACGAGATACAGGCCGCCCGGTGCGATCGAGCCCGAGAGTGGGGTCACCTGCCATGCGCCTGTCGCCGATCCGGAGTGGTACTGCACCGAGTAGCCGGAAAGATCGACGGCTGTGGTGCCGCGGTTGGCCAGCTCGACGAAGTCGTTCGTGAAGCTGGACCCGGAGTTACCGCCGCCGCCGTAGACCTCGTTGACGACGAGGCCATCCGACGGCATGGCGGCCGCCGGGGAGGCGATCAGAAATGCGGCAACCGCACTCAGCGCGCCGACGGCGGCGAGGGCGCTACGGGTGACATGACGGACAGCGAGACCTGAACGCATGATTCTCCTCTCGAACAGGGGGTATACGACGTGATTCAACGCCCCGCAAGTGAACCCCGGGTTGCGAGCAGGCGGACATCTCGCGGTGAAACGCGTGAGAGTGATTCTCCCTATTCAGGCGATATCCTTGATCTAACGCTCCAGATGTGCGATGCTCCGCACAAGAGGTATGGCCGACGCTTCCTCGTGTCTCTCCAGGACCTCCCGATTCGGGCGGGGGCCGTCATGGCCAGATCTACTTTTGTGCGTTCAACCATTGTCACTGCTGGACTGTTGACCGCGATCGGGCTTTTCGCCGGGTCGCAGAGTGCTCAGGCAGCCACGACCATCGACGGGCCCGTGGGACTCGGAACGGCGGCGTCGTACGGGGCGCTCGCCGCGAGTGAGCTCACCAACACCGGTCCGACCGTCGTCACAGGCGACATAGGCGTGTCACCAGGATCGTCGGTGACTGGCTTCACCGGAGCCCCGAACGGCTCATTCACCGGCACCCTTCACCAGACCGACGCAGCAGCCGCGCAGGCGCAAAGCGACGTCACCACGGCGTTCAACGTCGCCGCATCCCTCACCCCCACGACATCGGGGCTGAGTGAGCTCAACGGACTCTCACTGACCCCGGGGGTGTACTCCGGCGGCGCGCTCGCGCTCGCCGACAACGGTGCACTCACCCTTGCGGGTAGCGCCAGCTCCGTGTGGGTGTTCCAAGCCGCCAGCACCCTGACCATCGGTTCGGCCACGCTCATCACCATCACAGGAGGCGCGACCGCGTGCAACGTGTTCTGGGAGGTCGGCTCCTCGGCCACTCTCGGCACCGGCGCACAGTTCCAGGGAACCGTACTCGCCAAGCAATCCATCACGGCGACCACCGGGGCCACGATCGTCGGCCGGCTTCTCGCCAACACCGCAGCGGTGACACTCGACACCAACACGATCACCGTCCCCACCGGTTGTCCCGCGTCCGGAACCGTCACCAGCAGCCCCGAGATCACCTCCGCCAGCCCGACCGGCGCGACAGCGGGCACGCCGTACTCGTACACGGTGACGGCCACCGGAACCCCCACCCCCACTTTCACGGTGACGAGCGGTGCGCTGCCGGCGGGCCTGACCCTCAACGGCACGACCGGCGTCATCTCCGGCACACCGACCACCGCGGGCTCATCGACGTTCACGATCACAGCGTCGAACGGCGCGGCTCCCGTGAGTTCTGCAAGTTACACCATCGTGACCGCCGCCGCGGCACCCGCGGCAGCCGTGAACCTGCTCGCGGCGACCGGCAGCAACCCGGCACTACCAGTGACAGCGGCACTCGCGATGCTCGCCGCAGGTGCCCTCCTTGTCCTCCGTGGACGCCGCAACAGCCGAAGCATCCCCAAGCACCGATAGGCCCCGAGGTCAGGACGTCAGCACGATCGGCTCGACGTGGCACAGGGTTGTCGCTGAATGGAGCCTTATCCTTAGCGGGTGAGCGCGGATCCGGAGAGCGTAGCGCCGGCACGGCGAGCCGCGATCGTGTTCAACCCGAGCAAAGTCGACATCGGTGCGCTTCGTGCACGCGTGGCCGATGTGGAGTCGCGCAACGGATGGGCCGCATCCGGATGGTTCGAGACAAGCCAGGTCGATGATGGCCGCGGAGCCGCCGAGAGCGCCGCCGCGTCGGGTCCGGCGCTGATTGTGATCGTCGGTGGAGACGGGACGCTCCGAGCTTCTGCGGAAGTGCTCGCCGGCGCCGGTATCCCGCTGGGGTTGGTTCCTGCCGGTACCGGCAATCTGTTCGCCCGCGAGTTGCGTCTTCCGGTCAACAACTTGGGTGCGGCCGTCGCCACGGCGTTCGCGGGCGTGGACAGGCACGCCGACATGGGACGCGCCGTGCTCACGCGCCAAAACGGCGAACAGGAAGAGCGCGCGTTCCTGGTCATGGCCGGCATCGGCCTGGATGCGCACATGGCCGCTCACACCAACCAGAGACTGAAAAAGCGCATCGGCTGGTTGGCCTACTCGGATCCGATAGCCCGCAGCATCCTCGGCAACAAGCAATTCGACATGTTCTACACCCTGGATGACAACCCAGAGGTGTCGATGCGTGCGCACACGGTCATCGTCGGAAACTCAGGCAGCCTGACCGCCGGTCTCCTTCTGATCCCCGCGGCCACGGTGGACGACGGGTTTCTCGATGCCGTCGTGTTCCGGCCACGCGGAGGAGGCGGCTGGACGAACATCGGCTACCGGCTCACCTTCAACCGGGTGTTGCACCGCACCCGCTTCGGGAGACTCGTCGCCCGTCTCACCCCTCAACCACGAGCCATCCGCTACGCACAAGCAAAGACCATGCGCGTCCGGTTCCGGGAGCCGCAGGAGATTCAACTCGATGGGGACCCCAACGGCACCGTCATCGGCGCGACGCTCACGATAGTGCCCCGAGCTCTGACCATTCGGGTCGATCCGAAGCGTGTGGCGAGTCCGGAATTGAAACGACGAAAGCAGTCCGGTTGACACGTGCCTGTCCGCGAGTGTGTCCCGCGGGCGAGCCGCTACGCGCTCGGTGACTTGGGTCCGGCCTTCTTCGATCCGGCCGCACGTCGGATGGCTCCGATGATGATCGTCGCAATGACGAGGACTATCCCGATGATGCCCAACCAGAGCAGTCCTTTGATCGCGAATCCGACGATCGCCAGGATGACCCACAGGACGACGAGCACGATTACCAAGATGAGCATGCGCCAACCGTACGCCAACGCCGGTTCGTCGACAGGTGGGTTGACATGACAACAAGGATGAGCCCCGCCCGGGCTTGACCTGGAGCGTATGGTCGTCGAATGACGCGACAGGTTCTCGTGACAGGGGCGACCGGCTACATCGGTGGCCGCCTGGTGCCGCGCCTGCTGGCAGACGGTTTCGCGGTGCGTGTGCTCGCGCGCTCCCCCCAGAAGCTCACCGATGTGCCGTGGGCGTCGGAGGTCGAGATCGTTCCCGGCGACCTGCACGACCTCGACTCGGTGCGGGAGGCGATGCGCGGGGTGGACGTCGCCTACTACCTCGTGCACTCCATGCGAGCCTCCGGGGATTTCGAGGAGGACGAATCCGGAGCCGCACGCACCGTGGCCGCAGCAGCGAGCGAAGCCGGCGTATCGAAGATCGTCTACCTCGGAGCGCTCCACCCCGACGGTGTGGAGCTGTCGCGGCACCTGCGCTCGCGAGTGGCCGTCGGGCGCATCCTGCTCGAGTCCGGCGTGCCGACCGTGGTGTTCCAAGCCGGTGTCGTGATCGGTTCCGGATCGGCGTCGTTCGAGATGATCCGGCACCTCACGGAAGTTCTGCCGTACATGCCGGCGCCGAAGTGGGTGCGCAACCGCATCCAGCCGATCGCCATCCGTGACGTGCTCCACTATCTGCGGGCCGCTGCCGACCTGCCGCCCGAGGTGAACCGGGCGTTCGACATCGGTGGCCCGGACATCCTGCGCTATGGGCAGATGATGAACGGCTTCGCCGTCGAGGCCGGCCTGCGGCAGCGCCCGATCGCCTCCCTGCCGGTGTTCACCCCCTGGCTCGCATCGCAATGGGTCAACCTGGTCACGCCCATCCCGCGCAGCCTCGCGGTGCCGATCATCGAGTCGCTGCAGTTCGACTGCATCGTGCGCGAACATGACATCGACGGCGTCATCCCGCCGCCCGAGGGCGGCCTCACGGGCTACCGCACCGCCGTGCGGCTCGCACTCACCAAGATGCGCGACCGCACCGTCGAGACCAGCTGGCGCAACTCATCCGTCGACGGCGCCCCGAGCGACCCGCTGCCGAGCGACCCCGACTGGGCCGGCCACACGGTCTACACGGATGTGCGTGAGCGATCGAGCGCGGCATCTCCGCAGAGCCTGTGGCGCGTCATCGAGGGCATCGGGGGAGAGCGCGGCTGGTATTCGTTCCCTCTGGCGTGGGCGCTACGCGGCTGGGCGGACAAGCTCGTCGGCGGCGTGGGCCTCACCCGCGGCCGCCTCGACCCCGACCACCTGCAGACCGGAGATGCCGTGGACTGGTGGCGCGTCGAGCACCTGGAGCGCGGCAAGCGACTGCGACTACGCGCCGAGATGCGGGTGCCCGGGCTCGCGTGGCTCGAGTTGAGCGTCACGCCGGCGGAGGGTTCAGGAGCGATCTATCGTCAGCGTGCGATCTTCTTTCCTCAGGGGCTCCCTGGGCGGCTGTACTGGCTTGCCGTTCTGCCCTTCCACGGCATCATCTTCTCGGGCATGGTCGATCGCATCGTGCTCGACGCAGAGCGGGCCGAGCAGGAGGAGGCCGAGCGAGCCGAGCACGGAGCAGGCTGAGGTCGCGGGCTCACGCCGATGGCCTGGGCGCACTCCAACGTGCGAATCTCAGCGACCGCAGAGGCGCCCGCTCCGACCAGGGGAGGGATCCGGCCTCGACCAGGTGCCGGCCCACGGCCGCCGCGAAGAGGGATGCGAAACCGGCGACGTCCGGGGGCTCGGCGATGAGCTCGTCGATTACGCCGTGCTGCGCGAGCTGCCGCGCATCCACGCCCTGCTGGAATGACAGCAGAGGGGCGAAGGAGGTGTCGCCCTGGTGGAGGATGGCGCTGGCTCCCTCCGGTGGGAGCGGGGCGAGCCACGCGTTCTCGGCGGCGATGATGCGGTCGGCGGGAAGGAGGGCCAGGGCGCCCCCGCCGGCTCCCTCGCCCAGGATGACAGAGACGATTGGCGAGCTCAGTTCGAGCAGGTCGGCGAGGCAGCGGGCGATCTCGCCGCCGAGTCCGCCCTCCTCCGCCTCCACCGTCAGCGCGGCCCCGGGCGTATCGATGACCGTGAGGAGGGGGAGCCGGAGTTCGCCGGCGATCCGGATGCTCCGGCGGACCTGGCGGAGTGCGCCGGGTCCGATCGCACCGCGGCGGCGCTGGGCGAGCCGGTCCTGTCCGACGAGCACGCAGGAGACGCCTCCGATCCGGGCCAGGGCGCTGAGGACACCGTCGTGCTGCTCTCCCTCGGCGGTGCCCGACAGCGGGAGGACATCGCTGGTGGCGTGATGGAGGAGCTGCCGGATTCCCGGACGCCGTGGATCGCGCGTGCGCCCGATCGACTCCCACGTCGAGAGCGAGCTGACCGGTGGCGCCACAGGTGGCTCGACGGGAGACGGAGGCGTGAGGATGATGCGCAGGGCACGGGCCGCAAGGGCGCCGAGCTGCTCAGGGGGAACCACCGCGTCGATCACGCCGTGCGCCGCCAGGTTCTCTGCCCGCTGCACGCCCTCCGGGAATGCGGTGCCGGTGAGTGCCTCGTAGACGCGCGGGCCGAGGAAGCCGATCAGCGCATCCGGCTCACCGACCGTGACGTGGCCGAGAGACCCCCAGGAGGCGAAGACGCCCCCGGTGGTCGGGTGGCGCAGATAGACGAGATAGGGCAGTCCAGCCCGCTTGTGGTCGACGAGCGCAGCAGTGATGCGCACCATCTGGAGGAAGGCGATGGTGCCCTCCTGCATCCGGGTGCCCCCGGACGCCGGAGCAGCGAGCAGTGGCAGCCGGTCTGCGGTGGCACGGCGCACCGCCGCTTCGATGCGGTTGGCGCAGTCGACTCCCACCGAACCGGCCAGAAACCCGAACTCGCTGACGACGACCGCCACCGGGATGCCCTCGATCGTTCCCTGACCGGTGACGACCGATTCGTCCTCGCCGCTCGATTCGCGGGCGCGCTCCAGGGCCGACGCGTACTCGGGGTCGATGTGCTCGGGGATAGCGATCGGCTGGTCCCACGACCGGAAGCTGCCTCGGTCGAGGGTGGCGGTCAGGAGCGCGCGGGCGCCGATCCGAACGCTCATGGCGCCGAGAACTCGTCTCTGACGCTGACGGTGTGCTGGCCGTAGAGCGGCGGTGCGGTGTGCTCGCGGTGCCATTCCGAGCCGTCGTCGGCGAACATCCGGAGCGGGGGGCCGGGCAGTTCGACGCGGCCGAGCACCGGATGCTCCACCTCGATGACCAGTCCCTGGCTGCGGGTCTGGTCCCATTCGTACACCTCGGACAGATCGCGCACCCGGCCGGCCGGGATGCCGAGGGTGTCGAGTACCGTGAGGAGCTGGTCGGCCGGGTACCTGCCGAACGCGTGCTCGACGGCGCTCCGCACCTCGGTGGTGTTGCGGACGCGCTCGGCGTTGGTCGCGAATCCGGGGGCGTCGACGGGCAGGCCGAAGGCGTCGGCGAAGGTGCGCCAGAGCGACTCCGATCCGACGGCGATCTGAACGATGCCGTCGGCCGCGGCGAAGAGCCCGTACGGGCTGATCGAGGGATGGTGCGGCCCTTGCGCGTGCGGGATGCGCCGGGCGACCGTCCACACGGTTCCCTGGAACGCGTGCATTCCCACCAGCGACGCCAGCAGGGAGGTGCGCACGGTGGACCCGTGCCCGGTCCGCTCCCGCTCGTGGAGGGCCGCGAGCACTCCGAATGCCGCGTACATCCCGGCAGCGACGTCCCCGATGGGAACGCCGACTTTGGTCGGGTGCTCCGGGTCGGGTCCGGTGAGGGACATGATCCCCGCCTCACCCTGCGCGATCTGGTCGTAGCCGGCGCGCGTGCCCTCGGGGCCGTCGTGACCGAAGCCGGAGATCGACGCCGTGATCAGCCGCGGATTGAGTTCGGCGAGGTGCTCGGGCGACAGTCCGAGCCGGCTGAGCACTCCCGGGCGGAAGTTCTCGAGGAGGACGTCTGCGCGCCGGAGCAGTGCATCCAGCACCCCGCGGTCGCTCGGGTCCTTCAGGTCGAGGACGACGGACTCCTTGTTGCGGTTCGCCGAGAGGAAGTAGGTGGACACCGAGTCGTCGGGCCCGACGAAAGGCGGACCCCACGAGCGCGTGTCGTCACCCCCGCCGGGAGACTCGACCTTGATGACCCTGGCACCCAGGTCAGCGAGCATCATGGAGCAGTGCGGGCCGGCGAGGGCACGACTCAGGTCGACGACCACAAGGTCGGCGAGCGGGCCGTCCCCCGTCATCACTTGATCGCGATCGGGTTCAGCGGGGACGCGACAGCGTTGGTGAACGGGAGTGCCGGACCGACGAAGAAGAACTCGTAGACGCCGTCGTCGGCGCAGTCGTCGGCCAGCGCATCCAGGTCCCAGATCTCGCCGACCAGCAGGCCCATCTGAACGATGAAGACCAGGTGGAGAGGCTGGAACACGTCGGGCGTCTCGTTGGGGAGGACCTCCATACCCCAGGTGTCGGTCGCGATCGCTGCCACCTCGTGGCGCGCCACCCAGTCGATCGCCCCGAGTCCGAGTCCGGCGGCGTCGCCTCCCGCGTAGTCGCCCCACGACCCGCGGCTGCGCACCTGGCTGATCGCTCCGGTGCGCACCAGTACGAAGTCGCCCTTCTGCACCGTGATCCCCTCGCGCTCGAGCGCCGCATCCAGGTCGTCTCCGGTGATGGGCGTGCCGGGCTCGAGCCAATCGACGCCCTTGAGCCGCGGGATGTCGAGGAGGATGCCGCGACCGGCCGGTTCGACGGCCGCGTGGGTGATGTCGTTGCGGAAGGCGCCCTTGCTGGAGACCTGGTCGGCGCTGTAGCCGTTGTAGATCTTGTCCTCGAAGACGACGTGTGCGAGCGAGTCCCACTGCGTGCTGGCCTGCAGTGGCAGGATCACGAGGTCGTCCGTACCGCGGAAGTACCTGTCCTTGTTGCCGTAGAAGTCGCGCACCGACGTGCCGGCGATCGCGTCCGCTCCGTCGCGGGTCATCAGGTGGATGGGGTTGAACCGGTTGAACGTGCCGCGCTGGGGACCGTTCTCGTCGAACGGCACGGCGAGCGAGAACGGCTTGCCCTTGCGCACGAGGGATGCGGCGCGCTGCCTGATCTCGGGTGTGACGTGGTTGAGGGTTCCGAGCTCGTCGTCGGCGCCCCACTTCCCCCAATTGCTGTGGCGGCTCATGTACTCGCGGACGGTGGAGATGTCAGGCACGTGGTGTCCTCTCGGTGGGCGACGTCGTCATCGGACTTTGATAGTATTATATCGCAACGGTGTCTCATTGTTACAAGAGATTCAGGATGGTGGTCGCAATGTCCAGAGTGCCCGTCGATCATGCCCGCGGGGAGGAACTCACCTACCTTCAGGCGCTCGCCGAGGGCCGCGTCGTGTTCCAGGTCTGCGACGACTGCGGCTCGGCCGTGTGGTACCTGCGCACCGTGTGCCCGTTCTGCATGAGCGCCGCATTGCGCGAGCACACCGCGGTCGGCACCGGCACCATCCACAGTCTGACCACGCTGCACCGCGCCGGCAATGCCGCCCGGGTCGGCGACCTTCCCTACACCGTCGCCTTGGTCGACCTCGACGAGGGCGTACGGGTGATCGGCGACCTCGCGGATGCGGACAACGGCCCGCTCGCGATCGGCGACAGGGTGACCGCGCACCCGTATCCGGACGGCGTGGTGTTCGAGGCGCTCGAACGGAACGCGCGATGAGCGGGCTGCGCGGTTCCCTGGCGATCGTCGGAATCGCCGAGCTGGCCGAGCCCGCCGCCGGCCGTTCCCCCGCCGGGATGATGGCGGAGGTTGCCCGTCAGGCGATCACCGAGGCCGGATTGCGCAAAGAGCAGATCGACGGCCTCTTCACGACCACCCCCTATTACTACGCACCCAGCCTCACCTTCGCCGAGTATTTCGGACTCACCCCGCGATACAGCGATTCGACGGTGATCGGCGGATGCTCGTTCGAGGCGTACATCGGACACGCCGCCGCCGCGATCTCCGCGGGCCTCTGCGACTACGCCCTCATCGTCTACGGGTCGACGCAGCGCTCCGACGCGGGTGCTCTGGTCTCCGGCTCCGAGTGGACGGAGTGGGAGCGGCCGTACGGGATGCTGCATCCGATCAGCCCCATCGCGATGATCGCGAACCGGCACATGCACGAGTTCGGCACCACCTCTGAGCAGTTCGCGCACGTCGCCGTCGCCGCACGGCAGTGGTCCGCTCTCAACCCGCGCGCCCCCTACCGCGACCGGCCGCTCACCGTGGACGACGTGCTCTCGTCGCCGATGATCTCCACGCCGGTGCACAAGCTCGACTGCTGCCTCGTGACCGACGGAGCGGCCGCGCTGGTCGTCACCTCGGCCGAGCGCGCCCGCGACCTCGCGACCGATCCCGTCTACGTGCTCGGCGTCGGCGAGGCGGCCGACCACCGCAACATCACCGGCATGCCGGACCTCACGTCCACCAGGGCGGCGGACAGCGTCGCGCGCGCCTACCGGATGGCGGGACTCGGCCCCGACGACATCGACGTGGCCGAGGTGTACGACGCCTTCACGATGAGCCTCCTCGTGCTGCTCGAAGACCTCGGCTTCTGCGAGAAGGGCGAAGGGGGGCCGTTCGCCGCATCCGGTGCCATCGCTCCGGGAGGCGCCCGCCCACTGAACACGAACGGTGGCGGGCTGTCGTTCCTGCACCCCGGGATGCTCGGCGCGTTCCTGCTGACGGAGGCGGTGCAGCAGCTGCGCGGCACGGCCGGCCCGCGTCAGGTCGCCGGCGCCGAGACCGCCCTGGCGCACGGAATGGGCTTCACCCTCGGCGGCCACGCCTCGGTGGTGCTCGGACTCGCGCAGACGCTGTGAGGAGCGGGCGTGCGGGCGGCTAATGTTCTAGTGGGCCCGTTCGAGCCACGGAACGAGGAGCGATGACACAGGAAGAGACGCCCGACGTCGATGCCGCCGTGCGGCGCCGCAACCGGCACAACACCTCCGACAAGGTCATCATGCTCCTTCGCGCGCTCGCCGCGCGGCCGGAGGGGATCGGCGTCAGGGAGCTGTCGCGTGAGCTGGGCGTCGACAAGAGCGCCGTCTCCCGGCTCTTCGACCAGCTGAGCGAGCTCGACATCGCCACTCAGGACGACTACTCGGGACGTTTCCGCGTCGGACCGGCGCTCTTCGCGCTGGCCGCGACCATCCACAGCCGCGACACCCTGTGGCAGGCGGCGGAGCCGATCGTGCGCGAGCTCGCGATCACCTTCAACGAGACCTGCTATCTCGCGGTCCGCGAAGGCGACGAGATCATCTTCCGCGACAAGGTCGACACGACCCACAACGTGCGCTACGTGATCGATCCCGGCGAGCGGGCTCCGCTCTACGCGGGTGCAGGCGGCCGCGCTGTCTTGATGACCCTCCCGGATGCGGAGATCCGCGCGGTGATCGCGCGGACCGGCCCCAAGGAGTTCACCCCCAACACTGTCACCGACGCGGACGAGCTGGTGCGTCGCGCTGCGGAGGATCGCGAGCGCGGCTACAGCGTGAGCCGAGGGGAGCGCGTGCTCTCGGGCGCGGCCATCGCGGCCCCGTTCTTCGGCCCATCGGGCAGCTGCCTCGGCGCCGTCGTGTTCACCTGCCCGTCGCAACGCTTCGACGCCTCCCAGGAGCCGGACATCGCCGCTGCCGTGATCGGCGCCGGTCGGCAGCTGTCAGAGCGCCTCGGCTTCTCGGCATAAGAAGGCATAAGAAAAGGGGCGGACGCTCTCTGCATCCGCCCCTTCTCGATCGTGCGGCTCTCAGAGCTTGAGGGCCGTCTTGCTTGTCTCGCGGGCGAACAGCACCGCGACGAAGGTCAGCACGCAAACCGCCGCGACGTAGATCGCGACTCCCCAGAAAGCGCCGCCGCTGGCCACGACCAGGGCGGTCGCGATGACCGGTGACAGGCCTCCGAAGATGGCCGCCGAGATCTCACGGCCGATTGCGAAGCCGGAGTAGCGCACCTTGGTCGAGAACACCTCGCCGAACAGCGAGCCCTGCACGCCGGCCATCGCCTGGATGGTGCCGCCACCGACGAGGCAGACCGCGAAGGCCGCGGCGATCGGGTTGCCCGTGTTGATGAGGATGAAGTATGGCAGCACGAGGATCGCCGAGAGCAGCGCAGCCCCACCGAACACCTTCTTGCGGCCGATCTTGTCGGACAGCAGACCCCAGAGCGGCGTGCCGATGACCGAGGTGACACCGGCCAGGAAGACGAAGAAGGTGCTCTCCTGTGGCAGGAAGAACGCCGAGCCCGTCGAATCCTTCACGCCGTTGAGGTACGACAGGATCCAGGTGAGGAAGACGTAGGTGCCCATCTGGACGCCGGCGGCGAGGCAGAACACCAGCAGCAGGGAGCGCCACTCCGTACGGAACACGGTTCCGAGCGGCAGCTTCTGCACCTCCTGCTTCTCGACCACCTTTTCGAAGAGCGGCGACTCGTTGACCCGGTACCGGATCCAGAGGCCGACGACGACGAGGATGGCGCTGAAGAAGAACGGAACGCGCCAGCCCCAGCTGAGCAGGTCTTCCTTCGGGAGGAACTGGAGCAGGAAGAAGACCAGCGTTCCCAGCATCAGGCCGGAGGACGAGCCCACTGTGCCGACCGAACCGAACAGACCACGGCGGTTCTTCGGTGCGTACTCGAGCATGATGACGGATGCGCCGGCGAACTCGGCACCCGCGCCGAAGCCCTGCGCGACGCGGAGGATCGTCAGCAGGACGGGAGCCCAGACGCCGATCATGGCGTAGGTGGGCAGGAACCCCATCAACAGGGTGGCGATGCCCATCAACATGAAGGTTGCGACCAGCACCGGCTTGCGGCCGATCCTGTCGCCGAGGTTCCCGAAGAAGATGGCGCCGAGTGGGCGGGCGAACTGCCCGACCGCGAAGCCGCCGAAGGACAGCAGCACGCCGACGATCGGGTCCTGGTTCGGGAAGAAGATGGCCGGGAACACCAGCGCCGCCGCCTGGGCGTAGATGAAGTAGTCGAACCATTCGATGACACCGCCGAAGATCGAGCTGACGACGACGCGCCGCAGCGCGCCCTTGTCAACATTCACCGGCGGCGCGGTCTCGCCGGTTGCGGCGACGCCCCGTTCGGTGTCCTCCGAATCGGGCTTCTTGAGGTCTGCTTCTGACATGGCGGGTCGTTTCTCCTTTGAATAGATCCCAGATTTGACTAGATCCCAGATTTGAGGGGTCGGCGCGGGCGGGTCACCCGCGCGTCGCGGTCATCGCTCCAGCACCTGGACCTGGAGCGTGGCGGTATCGGCCGCGGAGGCCGGTCCCGCGCCGCCGGAGGCGAACCAGCCGCCGTCGATGCGCAGGTCGGATCCCGTGATCCACGAGGCATCGTCGGAGACGAGGAACAGGACGCCGTTGGCGATGTCTTTCGGGCTGCCGATCCGTTGCGGCAGCAGCGAGGGGCGGGTCGCGAGCTCCCGCCGGGCGGTTCCCGGTGCGCCGTAGGTGCGCAGCGTCGCCGCGGTCTCGACCACCCCGGGGGAGATGGTGTTGACCCGGATGCCGTCCGGCCCGAGTTCGTTGGCCAGCGCGACGCTGAGGCGCAGCACTCCGGCCTTGGCGGTGGAGTAGGCGACGAGATTCGCGGTGTTGCCGGGGTATCCGGTGCCGAACGACGCCCCGGAGACCGAGGCGATGAAGACGACGGATCCCCGGGACTCGCGGAGCGCGGGAAGGGCCGCGCGGGTGACGAGCCAGGGCATGGTCAGGTTGCGGTCGATCGTGAACCGCCAGTCCTCGGGGGAGGTGGACTCGCCGGAGCCGCCGCGAGCGGCCTTGGCGTTGTTCACCAGGGCATCGATGCGGCCGAAGCGCTCGATCGCGAAGTCGGCGAAGCGCTGGGCGCCCGCCTCCTCCGACAGATCGAGTGCGATGGTCTCCGCTTCCCCGCCGGCTTCGTGCACCGCGCGGGCAGTGGCTTCGGCGAGCCCGGCATCGATGTCTGTGCCGACGATCCGGGCGCCCTCGGCGGCGAGGCGCAGAGCGGTTGCGCGTGCGATGTCTCCGCCGCTTCCCGTTATCAGCGCCACGCGACCGTCGAGACGACCACTCATGATGCGCTTCCTCTCCCTCGAGTTTTGCTTAAAGTCGATACAGTGTCTTGTTTTTATCACATGATGTGATCGAGCACCACTACTTTCCGTAGTCGAGGACCACGCCGAGCACATTGGCCGGGTCGCGGTCGACGAGTTCGTAGGCAGCGGCTGCGTCGGCGAAGCCGACCTTGCGGCTGATCATCGCGTCGACACTCAGCTTCTGAAGCAGGTCGAACGAGGCCTCCGTGCGTCGCACCCAATCCCAGCGCGCCTGGTCGGTCGCCTGCGAACTGGTGATCCGAAGCCGGCGGAAGTGGAACTCCGGTGCGAGCCGCAAGGCCACCTCGCGGCTTCCGTACAGCGAGATGGCGACGATCTCGCCGCGGTCCGCCGCGATCTCGATCGCCGCCTGCAGCGCCGGAGGCGCACCGCTCGCCTCGTAGACCACGTCGGCGCCGCGTCCGTGGGAGAGCTCGAGGACCACATCCTTCACCTCGTCCGGTTCGACAGCGGCGAGTGCGCCGTACTCGAGCGCGAGAGTTCGGCGCTTCTCGAAACGATCGACGACGATCGTCGCTGCCGCATTGAGGTCGGCGATCCGGGCGCACATCATTCCGACGATGCCCTGACCGAAGACGACGGCGATCTCGCCGACCTTGACGGGCACGTCGAGCACGCCGGTCAGAGCGACCCTGGTCAGATTGAGGAAGGTCGCCGCGTCGTCGCTCACGCCCTCCGGGATGCGGACGACATACTCCGGGCGCGCCTGGATGGTGAACACGTCCTGGTGCGGATGCCGGGTGAAGACCCGCTCGCCGACCCGGAAGCCCGAGTCGGCACCGGCGTCGATGACTTCGCCGACGGTCTGGTAGCCGTACTTGGTCGGAAAGGGGAACTTCCCCTCGGAGTTGGGTGGCATCCGGTCGCCGGGGTTGGTGTCGCCCCGGTACACGAGCATCTCGGTTCCGGCGCTGATCAGCGACCGGGTGGCTCGGACGACGATCTCGCCGGCCTCGGGCGCCCGGACGAGGGCCTCCCGCAGCTCGATCTGACGGGGGCCCGTGAACCACACGGCGTGGCTGCTGAGGTAGGGCATGTGCTGCTACTCCTTTTCGCTCTCATCGGTGAGGGCGTTGTACACGACCGAGCGCGTGTGCTCGAGGTGCTGGTGGACCAGCTCGGCGACGACGTCGGCGTCGCCCAGGTGGCAGGCGTCTGCGATGGCCTGGTGCTCGGCCACGCGCTCCTCGGCGGTGCCGCGGAGGCCGGTGGACAGCCGCTGGTATCGCAGGCTGTTCTCCCAGAGCATCGACTGGATGTCGATCAGCCATCTCGATCCGCTCTGGTTGTAGATCGAGAAGTGGAACGCCCGGTGGTCGGTGTCGTAGTCGGAGACGTCACCGGAACGGATCGTGCGGGCGAGGGACTCGAGTGTGCTGTCCATCTCGGCGAGCGTCGTGTCCGTCATGCGGGGAACCGCGAGGCGGGCAGCGTACGGGTCGAGCATGAGACGCAGATCGTAGGTCTCGGTGAAGTCGTCGCGGTCTGCCGGCCGCACCCGGAAGCCGCGTTGCGGGATCGCCTCCACCATGCCGCGCGAGGCCAGCGAACGCAGCGCCTCGCGCACCGGGATGAGACTCATCCCCAGCTTCTCTGCCTCTTCGTCGGCGTAGATCCGTGCCCCCGGCTGGAGCTCCCCGGAGAAGATCAGCTCACGCAGCACCTTCTCGGCGTGCCCGGCGAGGGTCAGGACCGTGGACTTCCTCGGTTGTCGGTCGTTCGGCATCGGCATCCTCCTTGACAGAAAAACTATAATCTATAATAGTTCAGCTATGTCCAATTCAAAGGAAGTGCGGGCGCCAATGAGGGCGGCCCGTCTGTACGGGCCGGCCGACATCCGGGTGGAAGAGATCCCGGGGCCGCCGGAGCCTGGACCGCGGCAAGCGGTCGTCACGCCGCTGTGGAGCGGCATCTGCGGAACCGACATCAAGGAGTACACGGGTCACGGCGGCAGCGCCGAGTCCACGGCGCATCCGCTCACCGGGTACACCGGCCTGCCGCTCATCCTCGGCCATGAGTTCTCGGCCCGAGTCGACGAGGTCGGATCCGAAATCACCGACGTGAAGGTCGGCGACGAAGTGGCCGTCTACCCCCTGCTGCACTGCGGGGCCTGCCCGGCGTGCCTCCGCGGCGAGTATCAGATCTGTCGGATCAAGGCGTGGAACGGCCTGAGCTCACCGTGGGGAGGCTTCGGCGAGAAGGTCCTCGTCGAGCACTACCAGCTCTCACCGCTCAACGGCATCTCCGCAGTCGCAGGCGCGGTCATCGAGCCGGCTGCGGTCGCCCTGAATGCCGTGCAGCGCGTGGGCGTCGGCCCCGGCGACTCCGTGTTCATCGCCGGAGCGGGCGCGATCGGTGTGCTGTGCATGCTGGCCGCGAAGGCGTCGGGAGCAGCGCACGTCTATGTGTTCGAGCTGAACCCGAAGCGTGCCGCCCTGGTCGAGCGACTCGGCGGCGAGCTCGTTCCGGATGCGGCGAAAGACGACATCCCCGGCTACCTCATGCAGCAGACCGACGGTCTCGGAGTGGATATCGCCATCGACGCCGCGGGCAAGCCGGCCGCCAACGAGGCGGTGGTGGCATCGGTCCGGCCCGGCGGCGCGATCGGCATCCCCTCCGTGCATCCGGGGCCGATCACCTTCGACGTGCGGCGCCTCACGCGCAACGACCTGACCGTCGTCGGGTCGGTGGGCTACACCCGCCGCGCCTGGGACAAGACGCTCGAGCTCACTCGCGCGGGCCTCCTCCCGCTCGAGAGCATCGTGACGGCGAAGATCGAGCTCGACGAGATCACGGCCAAAGGCTTCGACGTGCTCACGGTCCCCAGCGACGAGCTGAAGATCCTCGTGCGCGTCGGCGGCGAGGCGGTGACCGCATGAGCGGCGAGGCGAAGTTCGCCGTCAGCGACGGAACCACCTACCACGCGCCGTTCATCGAAGAGCTGACCGCGTATCCCGCTGCCGGCATCCACGGGCTCGGGCTGTGGGAGCACAAGCTCGAGGGCGATCGCGACCACGAGCGCGCTCAGGCCATGGCAGAAGCCGGGATCCACGCGACGTTCTGCTTTCCGCTCACTCCGGGCATCTTCACCGGCAACGGGCACTTCGCGCATCCGAAGGACCCCGATTCCCGGATGCAGATCCTGCGCGAGTCGGTCGAGCGGTTCGCGATCTACCAGCCGGAAGCCGTCTGCATCCTGGCCGGTGCGCCGCAGGGTGGCGACGTCGTCGAATCCCGCCGCCGTGTCGTCTCCGCGTTCCGGGAACTCGCCGCGATCGCGAAGGGCGAGGGGGTGCGGCTCGCGGTGGAAGTGATCAGCCCGGGGAGCGCCGGAAGCCTGTGCCAGACCATCCCGGAGGCCGTCGATCTCATCGCCGACGCCGGCGGTGAGGGCACGATCGGCGTTCTGCTCGATGACTGGCACATCGCCGACGAGCCGCTGGAGAACATCGCGACGTACATCGACGCGATCTACGGCATCCAGGTCTGCGACCGCGCTCCGGATTCGAAGGGTCGCTTCGACCGGGCGCTGCCCGGAAACGGAGAGCTGGACGTCGAGGGTGTGATCCGCACCGCCCACCAGGCGGGATACGACGGTTGGTACGAGCTCGAGATCTTCTCGGACGACGGCACCTTCGGCGAGCCGCTCCGCGACCCGATGTGGCAGTGGCCGATCGACCGCCTGCTGACCGAGGGCAAGGCCGCCTTCGACGCCGTGTACGCGCGGGCGACCGCCGGATAGAAGGGGGAGACTGTGCGATTGGTCGGATTCCGGCAGGGGCGCACCCTGATGGTGGGGCGCATGATCGGCGACGCGGCGGTGCAGCCGATCGCCGAGGTCGAGGAGTTCTGGGAGGACCCGTTCCGCTGGGGTGAGAACCCCGGGAGCGGGGAACCGCTGCCCCTGGCCGGGCTCGAGCTCGCGGTGCCCGTGCGGCCCTCGGCGCGCGTGATCTGCGTGGGCCTCAACTACGCCGAGCATGCGGAGGAGGGGCGCTGGGAACCGCCGAAGTACCCCACCGTCTTCGCGCGGTGGACCCAGTCGCTGTCGCTCCCGGGTGCACCTGTCCCGGTTCCGGATGGTGAGGAAGGGCTGGACTGGGAGGCCGAGCTCGTCGCTGTGGTCGGCCGTCCCCTCTATCGTGCGGACGCATCCGGAACCGATGGGGCGATCTACGCCTATGCGCCGTTCAACGACCTGACCGCCCGGACGCTGCAGAAGCTCACGAGCCAGTGGACACTGGGCAAGAACTCCGAGCACAGCGGACCGATCGGTCAACTGGTCACCGCGGCGGAGGTCGGCTCGATCGACGGCGGACTCGACATCCAGTGCGTCGTCAACGGCGAGGTGGTGCAGTCCGACTCCACGAGCAACATGCTGTTCGGCATCCCGCAGCTCCTGGAGTTCCTCAGTCAGGGCATGACGCTGCAGCCCGGCGACCTCGTCGCGACGGGCACACCGTCAGGAGTGGGCTACGTGCGCACGCCGCCGCGGTTCCTCGTGCCTGGTGACGTCGTCGACGTGCGGATCGAGCGCGTCGGCTCGGTGACGACGCCGATCGTCGTCGCCTGAACTTCGTCGCCTGATCGGCCGTCGCGGGTCGCCTCGTCAGTCGAGGCGGCCCGCCTCCTCTGTGAGCCGCAGTACGAACAGGCCGTAGTTCTTGTCTGTGCAGTACATGTTGCCGCGGTCATCGACGAGCACATCCTCGAACGAGCAGGTGAGCTCCGCGGGCTTCGGCCCGAGCCGCTCGGTCGGATCGACCGGGACGTAGAAGCCGAGCTCGGCCGGCCGGAGCGGCTCGCGGAAATCGTAGACGCGCAGGCCGCCGTTGAAATGGGTCAGGTAGACACGCGTCGGGTCGTCCAGGGTGCCCGGGACGCCCTGGTACTGGTATTGGTTGTGCGGCCCGTGACGCCCGCCCTTCTCCTGGTACGTGCGCAGCCCGGTCGCGGGAGCGGGGAACGGTGTCGGGAACCACGAGACGATCCGCGGTTGCTCCGGATCCTCGACGTCGATGGCGACCGCATACGGAATCCCCTCGCTGTCGCCTTCGCCCAGCGCCTCGCTGTTGGCGACCACGTAGTTCCCGTACCCGTACGCCGTGTGGACGCCGAGCGGACTTCCGAAGTCTCCGAAGCTCAGCTGCGAGACCAGCCGAGGGGAGGTCTTGTCCGAGACGTCGAGCACCACGAAGCCGTACTGGCCCCACCCGCAGTATGCGAGGTCTCCGACGACGTGCGCCGGTCCGTGGAGGCCCCACTTGCTTCCAGATTCGCCGCCGGCGACGTGCTGCCCGGGCGCCCACCACCGGCCGACCTCGACGACCCGGGCCGGGTCGGAGACGTCGACGATCGAGAGGATGTTCCCGGTGAAACCCTCGGCCTCCGTGGCGAGGTAGGCGTATCGGCCGCCCGCGTAGTAGTTGCGGTGGGAGCCACGACCGCCGGTGTCGTAGTGCGAGATCAGGGCCGGATGCGCAGGGTCGGCCGCCACATCGAACAGCAGCACTCCGATCTCCTCGGTCTTCTCGGGGTCGTAGCCCCATCCCGGAGTGGGGCGCTCGAGAGCACCGACCATGAGACCGTCGGCGACCTGCACCTGATACGTCCAGCTGTCCGCCGGCCCGTCCGCGTGGCCTACGAGTTCCGGCCGGGTCGGGTCGGTGACGTCCAGCACCGACCACTTCGAGACCCAGAAGTGGCTGAGGTAGAGGTAGTAGCGATCACCGACGCGCTGCATCGCGATCTTGAAGGCGGGGTTCTTCTCCAGGTCGTGGTACCCGACCAGTTCGATGCCGCGTGACTCGGCGGTCGCGGGTGCGTTCGTGACGGTCATGTCCTCACCTTCTTGCGGTCGCCCGGGCGATCCGCGTCGCGGGGTTCTCGGCGTCGAGCGCCCTCAGTCTCTCCTTCTGCACTTTCGCCGTCGCTGTCTTCGGCAGCGCGTCGACGAATCGCAGGTACTGCGGCACCTTGAACGGTGCGAGGTTCTCTGCCGCCCAGGCGAACACCTCATCGGCGTCGACCGGATGCGTGTGCTCGCGCCGCACGACGAACAGCAGCAGCTCCTCGTCGGAGAGTTCGGCGGGCACGCCGACGACGGCGGCTTCGGCGATCGACGGATGCCGGGCGACGGTGCGTTCGACCTCGAGAGAGGAGATGTTCTCGCCCCTGCGGCGCACGATGTCCTTCATCCGGTCGACGAAGTAGAAGAATCCGTCGTCGTCCTGGTATGCGCTGTCCCCGGTGTGGAGCCAGCCGTCCACCAGTGTTTCTTCCGTCTTCTCGGGCAGGCCGAAGTATCCGGTCATCATCGCCGCGTTCCGGATCATCAGCTCGCCCGCCGTGCCACGGGGCACTTCGGCGCCGGCCGCGTCGACGATCTTCGCCTCCGTGCGCGGATACCGCGGGTCGGGGTGGCTGCGCGGCAGGCCCATCGAGCCCGGGCGGCGCTGCTGGTCGAGGGGTTCGAGCAGACCGAACGTCGTCTCGCTCATCCCGAAGCCCGAGATGCACGCGAGGCCGAACCGGCTCTCGATCTCGTCGACGATCTCCGTGGCCAGGGCCGGAACGCCGTATGCGATGCGCACGTCGTTGTGGGCATCCTCTGGGCTCGGATCGGACTTCGTCAGGATCATGGCCATCGCACCGATGAAGTTGAACACGGTGACGTGGTGCCGGCGCACCTCCGGCCAGAATCGGCTCGCGCTGAACCGGGGCGACAGCACGAGGGCGCCGCGAGCAGCGATGGCGGCCATCGTGGAGTACGCCTGCGAGTTGATGTGGAAAAGCGGGAGGCAGGCGTAGATCCGGTCGCCGCGCTTCATCCGCATCCAGTCCACGTACGCCTCGCCGGTGAGGACGAAGTTGCGGTGGGTCTGCATGACGCCCTTGGGGTCGCCGGTCGTGCCCGACGTGTAGATGAGCGAGATGACGTCGTCTCCCGGGAGGTCCACCAGGGGAGCAGACGGCAACGGCTGCGCCATGAGAGCGGCGAACGAATCCTTGCCGCCGCGGGCGGGGAGAACGGCCACCCCGGGCTGCCGGGTCTGGACCGCGCGCGCAACCGCTTCCTGCTCCTCGCCGACGAGGATGAACTGCGAGCCGGAGTCGGCGACGAGGTAGCCGGTCTCGGACTCCGTGAACGCGGTGTTGACGGCGACCAGGATGCCACCGATCCACGACAGCCCGAGCCAGGCCCACACGAAGTCGGGCGAGTTGTCGAGCATGAACGAGACCCGGTCGCCTTTGCGCACGCCGAGACTGTGCCAGGCGGCGGCGGCCCGGGTGATCAGCTCGTGGGACCGACGGTAGGAGAACTGCTCGTCGTCCCCGGTGAAGATGAGGAATGGATCGTCGGGAGCCTCGCGCGCCGCTCGCTCGAAGAAGTCGCGGACGTTCAGAGCATCCCGATCAGTCATGTCCATATACTAAGACACCGTATCGAAATAGCGCCACCACACCAGAGATGATTTCGCCGCCCTCGCGGGCTCAGCCGAGTTCGAGCACGCGTTCGACCGCGTCGTCGTAGACGCGGTAGTGATCAGCAGGGAGGCCGTTGAGCCAGTCGGTCGCGATCCGGAAGAGCAGCGCCCTTATCAGGTACTGGCCGAATTGCGGGGCCGGATGGATGGTCTCGAGCAGTGAGAGCGGGGCGCCCTCGAAGCAGACCGCGTCGATGGCGACGATCGCGATCGAGTAGGCGACAGGTCGCCAATAGATCGTCAGATCGATGACGGCCGGCGATCGGGAGTCGGCGAAGAGCACGTTTCCCGTCAGATCGCCGTGGACGATGCACGAGGGATCGAAGACCTCTGTCCGAGCACTCGACAGCTTCGCAACGTGGGGTGCCGCGTCGGGAACGCGAACCTCGTCCTCGCCGAACGCGAGCCGATCGGCCTGAGCCCACGCGTGCATTCGGAGGTCGATGAATGCTGGTCGCTCGACGTCTGCGAACAGCGCCGAGAATTCGCGGGCGACCTCTGCGATCTCCATCCACATCCCCGGCCGATGTGCGCCGGCGACATAGGGGGATGCCGACCAGCCGTCGACGACGAGCTGCCGGGCGCGACTTCGAAGCGGGAGGCTGAGCCTCAGCCGGTCGCTCTCGACCGTTGCACGAGCACGTTCGTCCAGCCAGAGGAGCTCGTCGGGATGGACATCGAGAGGTTTGAGCACGACGTCGCCGGCCCTCCACGCGGTCCCTCGACCACCCTGCAACCGCGACACCGGCCCGCGCGCGAGGAACTCCTCACGAACGGTGGCCGGCGGGATCACCCGACAATGATAGGGCTACGCCTCCGCGCGACGTCGCCCGACCGAGAGCCAGATCGCGCCGACGAGGTACCAGAACGCGCCGAAGGCCGAGTAGCCGGCAAGAGTGGCGAGTCCGGTGCTCGGGGTGCCCGAGGTGAGGATGAAGCTGAAGCCCGCGAGGAAGGACAACCCGCCGCTGATGATCATCGGCCACTGACCGCCGAGCGCCCGTCGGCGTCGGATCGCGAGGAAGAGCTGAACGGCGCCCGTCAGGGTCGCCCAGATCCCGAAGACGATGAGCGTCGGCGTGAGTCCCACCGTCAGTGAGATGATCGTGGCGACGGTGGCGGCGATGCCGAACACGATGTTCAGGTATTGGGGCACCAGCGATTGCCCCGTCCCACGATTCACCCGGATGTCGAAGATCGTGGCGCAGACGTCCCACAGCGGGTAGATGGTCAGTAGCACGCTCGCCGCGGCGGTCGGGCCGGCTCCGACGGTCGCCGAGGTCGCGAGGGTGAAGACGAGCGCCACCCACACGATCGAGAACCCAGCTCGCACGAAGTACAGATTTCGCAGCCCGGACCGAACCCGGGGTAGTTCTCGTGACGTCGGGGTCGAGGTAGACATCTCCGTGTTCTCCATCCGCACTGACGACATGGGATTATCAGCGCTCCATCGAGAACACGACGGCGCGAGCCCGAACGTTCAATCGCTCCGTATGACGCCCGATTTGGGGTACAAATTCGTGTCCTCCAAACAACCTACAGAACGTTCTTTCTAGCTATGCTCAAGGCTGTCACACACCCGAGTTACAGTCTTTGCTCCCAGCGAACGGTCAGTGCCCGCCGACCGGATGCCTGGAGTTCCGAATCAACGGAAGGACGTATCGTGAACCAACCCTACGGAATCGCAGTCGACCCCGATGCGGCTGCGCAGCGCGCCAACGCGCTTCTCGAATCCGAGATCAAAGCCCGCATCGACGCGGTGCGCGCGGCGGCCCAGCGCCTGAACGCCCTGAACGCTGCCATCGCCGAGTACGAAACGGCATGGCAGTCGGCCACGCAGGCAGGCTGGACCGAAGACAAGCTTCGCGACGTCGGCCTTCGTTCGCCCGACACGCTGCCGGCGTTCGCCGGTCGTCGGGTTGCGGCGCCGGCCGAGCAGTCGCCGACCATCGCACCCGTCGTGCAGCTGTCTCCCCCTGCGCCCGTCGCACCGCTCGCCAACGCGGCGCAGTCGACGCTCTGACGACCTCACCTAGCAGCTCGACCCGATAGCTCGACCCCACCGGCCGCATCCCGACCCACCCGGCGGCCGGTGGAACAGAAACCCACCTGATGATGCTCGGTACCCGACCGAGCGCTCCAGGCGTACAACACCCGAAAAAACAGTCACGTCAACCCGAAGGACACGTCTGTGAACCACACCTATACCTACGATCGCGCCCACGACGAGGCCCACCGTCTCGCCCGTCGCCACGAGCGGGACCTCCACTGGGCGAAGGAACGTCGCCGGCAGCACGAGCGCGAGCTCGGCGAGGCCCTCCTGCTCGTCTCGACGAAGCCGATCACGCTCGCGCGGAAGACCGTGCTCGTAACGGCGGCCCTGTTTCTCGCGATCATCGCCGGTGAATGGCTGGTGCAGAGCTCGGGGATCCTCACCGATTGGATGCCGATCGTCCAGTGGGTCGCCGTGGCCCTGATCGTCGCCGTGTTCGCCGGCGCGCTCGTCTCCCTGCTCAAGCTGAAGGGCCGCCTCGCGGCTGCTCGCACGCTTCTCCGCTCCAACCAGAACCGGCTCGCTCACACCCAGTACCACATCAATGAGAGCGTCCACCTGTTCGTCGACTCCCGGGTCGAGGTGCACAACACGCGGCAGGTCCACCTGGTCTAGGCAGCCCTGACGTAACGCGGTGCCCAGTCGATAGTCAGAGGTAGTCATCGGGGGATGACGTCTCTAGAGGATCGAGATGTGCCGTGCACAAACTCATCGCTGTTCTGGTCTCCGTCGCCGTCGCGGCGACAGTTCTCGTCGGTGCGGCGCAGGTGCCTCCCGCCCGAGCGGATGCGGTTCCCGTGTTCCCCGGCAGGCTCTACGTCGATCCGTACAGCGACGCCCGCAAGGTCGCAGACCAACTCGCGGCGGGCGGAGATGCCAGGGCTTCGGCGCTCGTCGACACCATCGCGGACCAGCCGACAGCCGTGTGGCTCGGCGATTGGTATTCGCCCGCCCTCCTGCTGACCGTGATCCAACGGCACATCCGTGCGGCGGCGGCGCAGAACGCGACCCTCGTCTTCGTCACCTACGCCATCCCGAATCGCGATTGCGGTGGATATTCGTCCGGCGGATTCAGCCCCGACCAGTACCTCGCCTGGAATCGCACGGTGGCCGATGCGCTGGCGGGCACCCATGCCGCGGTGCTCATCGAACCGGACTCGCTCTCGATGCTGTCGAGCGCGAAGTGCGCAGGGGAGGCGGACATCCGGCTCCCGCTCATCCGTTCCGCCGTGCAGATCCTGAACGCGGCCGGGCTCACCACCTACCTGGACGGCGGGAACGCGCGCTGGCTGACCCCTGCCGTACAGGCGAGCTGGCTGATCGCCGCGGGGATCGGCGAGGCGCACGGCTTCTACACGAACGTGTCGAACTTCGACGCTACGCAGACTGAGCGCGACTACGCCGGCAAGGTGTCGTCGCGGGTGGGCTGGAAGAACTTCGTGATCGATGTGTCGCGCAACGGCAACGGCTGGACGGGCACCTGGTGCAACCCTCCCGGTGCCGCGCTCGGGCAGAATCCGCAGATCACCGAGTCGCCGACCATCAAGCTCGAGGCTCTGCTCTGGGTCAAGCATCCGGGAGCGAGCGACGGCGAATGCGACGGCGGGCCACCCGCGGGAGCGTGGTTCCAGAGCGCTGCCGAGGCGCTCGTGCTCGGCCGGTGACGGCGTCACCGTTCGTAGAGTAGAGGGGAGCATCAGAGGGAGACGGATGAGCGACCCATCGAACGACGTCAGCGGTGACGTCGACATCGTCGTCATCGGCGGCGGCGCAATGGGGTCGGCGGCCGCCTGGCAGCTCGCACGTCGTGGACGCTCGGTGCTGCTGCTCGAGCGTTTCGAGGTGGGCCATGTTTTCGGTGCGTCGCACGGTCGGTCGCGCAACTTCAACACTGCGTACTCCGACCCGGTCTACGCGGAGATGCTCGCCGAAGCGCTGCGCCTCTGGCGGGAGCTCGAGCACCAGACCGGGCAGCTGCTCCTCACTCAGGTGGGAATCGTGAATCACGGTCCCAATCCGGAGTTCGACAGGGTCGCTGCGGCGCTCGAGCGCGTCGGCTTGAGCGCCGCCTTCCTCTCGCCGGAGGCGGCGTCCGAACGGTGGCCGGGCATCCGGTTCGACGGCCGCGTCCTCTACTCGCCCGATTCGGGACGGCTCGATGCGGATGCGGCGGTCGCGGCATTGCAGGCGGCCGCGGCGGCTCTGGGAGCGGACGTCCGGCACGGCGTGCGCGTCACCGACATCGCCTCGAGTGGCGATCGGCGCGTGCGTGTCACGACGGAGTCGGGCGTCGTCCATGCCCGGCGGGCCGTCGTCACGGCCGGAGCGTGGACCGAGAAGCTGCTCGGGCGCACTGTTCGGCTCCCGAGACTCCGGGTGACGCAAGAACAGCCGGCCCACTTCGCTCTTCGCGATGCATCCGCCGCGGCTTCAGCGGCCGCCGCGACGACGTGGCCCGGTTTCAACCATTCCTATGACCGCGCGGATCCTCGCTACGGTTACTGGCGGTCGCCGATCTACGGGATGTACACCCCAGGGCTCGGCGTCAAGGCGGGCTGGCACGGCGCCGGTCCAGAGGTCGATCCCGACCGGCGCGACTTCTTGCCCGAACCGCAGCAGCTGGACGACCTCCGTCGGTATGTCGAGGAGTGGTTGCCGGGGGCGGATCCCGACCGGTTCGACCCGATCTCGTGCACGTATACGAGCACCTCGGACGAGAACTTCGTCCTCGACCGGGTCGGACCGATCGTGGTCGGCGCTGGTTTCAGCGGTCACGGCTTCAAGTTCACGCCGACGGTCGGCCGCATCCTCGCCGACCTGGCGACGGATGCGGGACCGGCGCCACAGCTGTTCCGCCTCGCGCGGTAGGGCCGACCGCCTGCATCGACCCTTACGCGCAGAGACTAGATGGTGCGCGGAGCCTTCGCGAGGTTCGCTTCCAGTTCCTCGCGGTTCTGGCGCACCACGTACGCGGGGCGGTCGCGCTCCACGCGCCAGCTGTCGGCGAGCGGGCCGATGTTCACGGTGTCGAAGCCGAACTGGTCGTAGATCGAGGTGACCAGGGCGGACGCCTCGTCGAAGTCGCTCGCGGTCGCGAGCGCACGGCGGTCGGGGGTGCCTGCCGGCTTGCCGTCGGTGGCGATCTCGGGGGAGGCGATGTGGTTGAAGCCCTTCGCGACCTTCGACGTCGGCAGGTGCTCCTGCAGAAGTCCGGAGACCGTGGCCTTGCCCTCGTCGAGCTCCGGGAAGTGGCCGTCGCGCTCGAAATAGTAGTTGTTCGTGTCGATCACGATCTTGCCTGCGAGGGGCTCGACCGGGATGTCGCGGTAGTTCTTCAACGGAACGGTGACCACGGCGAAGTCGCCTGCGGCTGCCGCGTCGGCGGCCGTCGCGGCCGTCGCGTTCGGGCCGAGCTCGCTGACCAGCGCAGCGAGGGTCTCGGGTCCGCGCGAGTTCGCGATCGTGACCGTGTATCCGTGGTTGATGAACTGACGGGCCAGAGCTTGTCCGATGTGGCCGGCACCGATGATTCCTACGTTTGTCATGCTGGCGACAACGCTTGTAAGTGCGTCGCGCATTCCGAACGTGAGAGATCTCGGAGGTTCCGTCCAGGACTACCCGACCCGGTACCGGAGGAACACTGCGCCGCTCTCGAAGCGCTTCTCGTCGAGCAGTTCGAGAGACACCACGTGGTCGCGCGGGAACGCCGGGGTTCCGCCGCCGACGGAGATCGGCACGAGGAAGAGCTGCACCTCGTCGACGAGCCCGGCGCGGAAGGCCTCGGCGGCCAGGGTCGGGCCGCCGACGCTCACGTCGCGGTCCGACGACGCAGCGAGTGTTCGTACCTCATCCGGCTCGAACCGGCGCAGGATGCGGGTGCGCGGCGTCCAGACGTCGGCGAGGGTCGTTGAGTACACGACCTTGTCCGCGCCGCGCCAGATCTCCGCGTATTCGGCCTCCACGGCGGGATCGTCCGGCCCCTCGGGAAGGTTCTGCCATACGTGCATCGTCTCGTACATCCGGCGCCCGTAGAGGTAGGTTCCGACGCTGCGCTCCAGGTCGTTGACGAAGGCGTGCACCTCCAGGCCCGGGAAGGCCCACTCGAAGCTGCCGCTCGCATCCGCGGTGTACCCGTCGGCCGAAGCGATGGCCGAATAGATGATCCTCCCCATGATGACCTCCCGATGAACGACTCTAGGCACCGGCGCGACTGAGCGCCAGGGCCGTCGCTAGCCGGCGGTCTGCGGGAAGAGTGCGGCCAGCGCGTGGATCTCATTGGCGAACACGATCGGCACGACCAGGTCGAGCAGAAGCGCGATCGCCAGAATGAGAGCCGCCGCGCCGGCCGCGATGACCATGACGACAGCGAACAGCCGGAGGTAGGCGTTCGCCGCGACGGTCGTGAGCGCCCCCTGCGCTCGCTCGACGGTCGGAACCGATCCCGTCGCCGGGAGGTGGTGGCTCAGTGTCGTCATGGTGGTTCTCCCCTCGGTGGCCGACCGTTCCAGTCAATCGGCGCGGACGGCCAGCGGCATCGGCCGAGGGGCGGGACGGGGTCATACGACGGGATGATTCCTTCGCCCGGCGAGGGGATGATCGGCGAGCCAGCTCAGCACCTGCTGGGCGTGCGTGTTCGGCGGGAAGATCGGGTAGAAGGTGTGCTCGATCCGGCCGTCCCGCACGACCAGGGTCAGCCGGCTGTAGAGGCGCATCCCACCAGCCTCGAACGTCGGGAGCCTCAGCGCGTCGGCGAGCTCGTGCTGCGGATCGGAGATCATCGCGAACGGGAGCTGGAGCCGCTCGACGACCTCGCTCTGGTAGTCGGAGGTCTGGCTCGAGAGCCCGTAGACGGTCTCGACTCCGGCCGATCGGAGGTTGTCGTAGTGGTCGCGGAAGTCGCAGGCCTCGGTCGAGCATCCGCGGGCACCGGGGATCGCATCCCACCCGTCGGGCAGGTCGACGCCGGGACGGCCGGTGAGCGGATAGAGGTAGACGATCGTCCGGCCGGGCCCGAGGGTCGCGAGGTCGATTCGGTCGCCATGAGACGTCGGCAGGGTGAGCGCCGGCACCGGCAGGCCGTTCAGGTGGTCGGCCGCCCCGTCGTCGTGTGGCCGGGGGAGGTCGGACGGCAGGGAGGTGTAGTCGGGCGTCGGCGTCGCGGCAGCGCCCTCGAAGCCACGGGAGGCACTCTCTTCGAGACGGCGAGCCAGCAGGGCGCGGCGAGAGCTCAAAGCGGCGATGGCCTGGTCGAGTTCGGCGATGCCGTTGCGGTAGGCGGCCAGGGATCCGGGGCACTCGTCGCTGTGCTCGTGCCCGGTGTCGAGGCACTCGATGAACGGGGTCGCCCGGCTGGGCGCGATGCCGACGCCGGCGAGCTGTCGGATCTCGGCCACGGCGCGCAGGTGCTCGTCGCCGTACTCCCGGTAGCCGTTCGGCAGCCGGTCGGGGACCACCAGGCCGAGGCTCTCGTAGTAGCGCACGGCTTTGACCGTGACGCCGGCCCGCTGGGCGAGTTCGCCGATGCGCATCCTGACCTCCGGATTCAGGGTAAACCTTCACCTTCGGGGCATGGTCAACCCCTCCGGGAGAGTACACTATTAGTTAGTGCCCTAATGAATTGGGGCGAAGCGAAACGGAGTATGACGATGGCCGGACGGTTCATGGATTGGTATGGGCGAGCGAATCGGTCCCTCATCCGCGTGGCCGGACCAGCACAGCTGGGAGCCGGACATCCCGAGGGCCCCGATGTGCGCTCGGCCGGCGCACCGTGCCCGATCTGCGGCCAGCCGATGACGGCGCACACAGTCGCGCGCCCCGGTGGCCAGCGTGACGCCACCCGGCTGATCTGCCCGACGGACGCACCGTCGGAGCCCCGCGCCGCGGCGTAACCGCCTCAGGGGGTTCGCAGGGCGGCACCGATGATCGCGTGCAGGCTCTCCCGCAGATTCTCCAGATCCGACACAGGCAGGCCGAGGCGATCGACGATCTGGTGCGGGATGCGCTCGGCCTCCGCTCGGAGCGCTCGCCCCGCATCCGTCAGCGTGACTTCGAGCAGGCGTTCATCGCTCGAGCTCCGCTTGCGTTCGAGGTAGCCGGTAACCTCGAGGCGTTTCAGCAGCGGTGAGAGCGTCGCCGGCTCCAGCTGGAGCGCCTCGCTCAGATCTTTCACCGAGCGCGGGGAGCGTTCCCAGAGCGCCAGCATCACCAGGTACTGGGGATGCGTGAGCGAGAGCGGTTCGAGCACCGGACGGTAGAGCGCGATGACGCTGCGCGCCGCGACAGCGAGGCCGAAACACACCTGGTTCTCCAGGGCGAGCAGGTCATCGGACATCCGGTCATTCTACCGAGCGGATGTGGGAGTTCGGCGGGTGTCAGAGATCGTCGCTTTGACGGCGCTCGTCGATCTGCTGACCGGTGGCGGGGTCGACGCCGCGGCGCGTGGTCACGGTCGACGAGCGCCGCCGGAGCGTCAGGATGAGAGAGATCACGAACACCACGAAGCCGGCGCCCATGAGGATGTAGCCCACGAGCTTCAGGTCGATCCATGCCACCTGAACGTTCAGGGCGAAGGCGAGGATCAGGCCGACCACGAAAATGAAGATGCCACTGCCGATTCCCATCGCTGGGCTCCCTTCCACGGAGTTGCCGCTCAGAGTACACGCAGCCGTGACGTCGCCGGCTATTCGGTCGCCACCTACTCCGCCCGCGAGAACTCCGACGCGCGCGCGACCTGGTCGGCGGTGAGGGGGACCCCCGTGTAGCGCTCGAACTGGCGCGCCGCCTGCAGGGCGATCACCTCGGCTCCGGTGAGCAGGTGTTTGCCTGCCGCTCGCCCGGCTGCGATCAGCGGCGTCTCGGAGGGGAACGCGACGACGTCGAAGACAGTCGAGGCGCGGTCGATGTGCTCGGGGCTGAACGAGAGGGCCGACTCGCTGTCGCCGCGCATCCCGAGCGGGGTCACATTGACGATGAGATCGAAGTCGGGTGCAGGGTCTTCGGCGACCCAGCCGTAGTCGTAGCGCTCTGCCAGCGCCGCTCCGGCCTCGGCGTTGCGAGCGACGATCGTGAGATCGTCGAAGCCGGCACCGCGGAAAGCGGCGACGACCGCCTTGGCCATGCCGCCGGAACCGCGCAGCAGAACGCGCTGGCCGGGGTCGACCTCGCGTTCGGCGAGCAGCCCGGCGACCGCTTCGTAGTCGGTGTTCGACGCGGTCAGCACGCCATCGTCGTTGACGACGGTATTGACCGATTCGATCGCCAGCGCAGACGGCTCCATCACGTCGACGAGCGGGATGATCGCCTCCTTGAACGGCATCGACACCGAGCATCCACGGATGCCGAGCGCCCGGATGCCGCGCACGGCGCCTTCGAGGTCGGTCGTCGTGAAGGCCTTGTAGATGAAGTTGAGGCCGAGCTCGTCGTAGAGGAAGTTGTGGAACCGGGTTCCGATGTTGCTGGGACGGGCGGCCAGGGACATGCAGACCTGCATGTCCTTGTTCAGGATGGGCATGCACCCATCTTCGCAGGGATCGTCCGGGTCAGCTCAGGCGGTAGGCGGAGCTGCTCGCTCCGCCGAACACGCTCGCGCGCTCTGTCGCGGAGAGCCCATGGACGAGCTCGTTCGCGGTCTCCCAGGTCTCCGCGTACGTGCCGGCGAGGGTCGAGACCGGCCAGTCGCCGCCGAACATCACGCGCTCGGGGCCGAATACGTCGAGGGCGTGATCGACGAAGGGTCGCAGGCTCTGCGCATCCGCCTGCCCGGATGGGCCCAGCGTCGTGAGCCCCGAGAGCTTGGCGAAGACGTTCGGATGCGCGGCCAGCCGTGACGTCAGCGTCCACCACGGCTCCGGGTCGGCCGCTCCGACGGGAGGTGTGCCGAGGTGGTCGATCACCAGCCGCAGCGATGGCAGCTCGGCTGCAAGTGCGAGCGCGTGCTCGAGGTGCCGGGGGAGAACGCCGATCACGTCGAAGGCGAGCCCTCGGTCGGCGAGCAGCGCGAGCGACGTGCGAACGGCATCCTGTGCCAGCCAGTCGGGGTCCGACTCGTCGTGGATGAGGTGGCGTACGCCCACGAATGACGGATGCGCTGCCCACTCGTCGAGCGCCGCGGCCGCCCTCCGCGGGTCGAGCAGGTCGATCCAGGCGACGACACCGGCCACCCGGTCCTCGTTCTCGGCCACCGCGAACATCGCTTCGGAATCTTCGGCGGAGTTCGTCGCCTGCACGAGGACGACGCGGTCGACGCCCGCCTGCTCCAGCTGGGGCCGCGCCTCGTCGAACGAGAAGGTGCGGTGGATCGGCCCCAGGGCTTCGGTGAGCCAGGGGTAGGAGACCCGATCCAGGTCCCAGAGGTGCAGGTGAGCGTCGACCGTCACGGGTCAGGCCTTCAGCTCGAACCGGACGAGGGTGGGTCCGGCGACCTCCGGGGCCGGCAGCGTCAGGCGGACGACGTCGCCGTCGCGGTCGGCGGCGACCGGAGTGCCGTCGGCCAGGCGGGCGGTGCTGGCGAGAACCGCGTCCGAGACGCCATCGAGGGAGACCTCGCCGCTCGCAGTGATGAACGCATTGGCCGTGTCGCCGGTGCGCGTCCAGCGCAGCCAGGGGGCGTCGTCGGTGGTGGACGGAGCGGCGATGGATGCGTCCAGCGTCGTCGACCCGAACACCGCCTCCCCGTTCACGGCGTTCCACGCTGCCAGGTGCTCGAGGGTCCGGCGCTGCAGCTCGGGAACCGTCCCCGACGCGGTGAGTCCCACATTGAGCAGGAGGTTGCCGCCGCGGGAGACGATGTCGACGAACGTCTTGACCGCATCCGGCCCGCTGAGCAGGTGGGTCTCGTCTTCGAGGGTGTTGTGGCCGAACGAGAAGCCGATGCCCCGGCAGTTCTCCCAGCCTCCGCCGCTCTCGACGCTGAGCCCGTTCTGGTACTCGCTCGTGCGGATGTCCCAGTGCGTCTCGCCCCAGCGGTCGTTGGAGACGCCGTCGGGCGTCTGCGCGTAGAACTTGTCGAACAGGTTCTCCATGCTGAACGGTCCGGACGGTTTGCCCGCATCGGGCCACTCGATGTCGCCCCAGAGGATGTCGGGGGCGTAGCGGTCGAGCAGGTCGTCGACGTGCTTGTACGCGTACTCGGCGTACGCCGCGTCGACCGGGCGACCGAATTCCTGGGCGTCGTCAATAATGGCGGGCAGCTTGGAGAAGTTCCAGTCGAGGCCGCCGGAGTAGTAGACGCCGAACCGGAGTCCCGCATCCCGGGTCGCCTTCTCGAATGCGCCGACCAGGTCGCGCCGGGGGCCGCGGGCGACGGTGTTGCGCCCGTCGGATCCGGGTGCGTCCCAGAGGGTCACCCCGTCGTGGTGCTTGGTGGTGGGCACGAAATAGCCGGCCCCGGTGCTCTTGACCAGGGCGATGAACTCGTCGGGATCGAACTCGCTCGGATCCCACTGGTCGATGAAGTCGTCGTACGGGGCGCCGCCGAACGCGTCGCGCTGATGCTGCGCCGCGGGGCTGTCCTCGATGCGGATCGTGTTGAAGTACCACTCGGCATACGGGTTGTGCTTGAACCAGTACCGCGTCTCGATGGTGCCGAGCTCGCCGATCGGTTCGGCCCAGGCGGGAACCGAGTATGGTCCCCAGTGCACGAAGATGCCGAGCTTGGCGTCGGTGAACCATTGCGGGACGTCGCGCTCGAAGCGCTGGTAGTTCTCGGGGCGGACGGGGTCGTCTTTGAACATGGCCACGTGCGAGAGTCTCCTTCTTCGTCGAATGGATTGTGGGATGCATCCCCGGCCTTATCCTATAGGCAATAGCATTGCTTGGGATAGGCTTGCTCACAACGACCACTCAAAGGACGGTGCTGTGACCGATACGAACAGTGTGGACGAGCTCAGAGCCTACGGCCGTGCGGGCCTCACCGTCGGGCCGATCGGCTACGGTGTCGCCGCGCTCGGCAATCTGTACCGGGCGATGCCGGCCGACGTGTGGCCCGGATGCGTGCCCGCCGCCTGGGACGCCGGCGTTCAATACTTCGACGTCGCCCCCCACTACGGGCTGGGTCTCGCGGAGGAGCGTCTCGGCGGCTCACTGCGCAACATGCCGCGCGAGGAATACGTGCTGTCGACGAAGGTCGGGAGGCTGATCGAGCCTAATCCGGACTACCGCCCCGGCGATACGGACATCGACAACCTGTTCGATGTGTCCACGACCCGCCGCCGCCGGTTCGACTTCTCTCGCGACGGTGTTCTCCGCTCGGTCGAGGACAGCCTCACCCGGCTCGGACTCGACCGCATCGACGTGCTGCTCGTGCACGATCCCGACGAGCACGAGCGCGAAGCTCTCGACGGCGCCTTTCCCGCGCTCGAGGAGCTGCGGTCGCAGGGGGTGATCAGGTCGTACGGTGCGGGCATGAACCAGTCGGCGATGCTCACGCGGTTCGTGGAGCAGACCGACCTCGACATCGTGATGTGCGCCGGCAGGTACACCCTGCTCGACCAGGGCGCAGAGCGGGATCTGCTTCCGGCCGCCGCCGCCAGGGGAGTGTCGGTGGCCGTCGCCGCGGTGTTCAACTCGGGCATCCTGGCGACGGAGCGGCCACCCGCCGAAGCGACGTACGACTACGGCAGGGCACCGCTGGAACTCATAGCCCGCACGGAGCGGATCGCGGACATCGCCGCCGGATACGGTGCGACCGTCCCGCAGCTCGCCGTGCAGTTTCCGCGGCGGCACCCGTCGGTATCCACGGTCGTGCTCGGCGCCGATTCGGCCGCGCAGATCACTCGCAATGCGGGGCTCGGCGATGTTCCGGTCCCTGACGATCTCTGGCGCGAACTCGAGGACGCCGGGCTGATCGCGCGACTGTCGACGGAGGGCCCGTGATGGAATCCTCTACCCGGTACCCTCTTTCCTTTCGTTTCCCTGACTAGACCTACTATTTCCTCATGAGTATCGAACCAGCAGACGGCGCACGCTTCCTTCCCGCTCGCAGGGCGCTCGCCGACGACGTCTATGACGCGGTGCTCGCTCTGCTCATGGATCAGGTGATCGAGCCTGGCAGCCGCGCCAGCATCGACGGCATCGCCCGCCAGCTGAACGTCTCGCCCACCCCCGTGCGCGAGGCTTTGGCCCGGCTCGAATCGGAGGGCCTCGTGATCAAGCAGGCGCTCAAGGGCTACACCGCGGCACCCGTTCTCGACAGCGAGGGGCTGCGGCAGCTCTTCGAGATGCGACTCCTGATGGAGCCGTACGCCACCCGCAATGCGGTCGGCGAGCTCACCCCCGACACCCTCAACGAGCTGGAAGAGGTCTGCAACGCAATGCACCGCAGTGGTGCCGCGGCCCGGGCCGGCGAGGACCGGTACAAGGACTACAAGGAGTTCGCCGACCAGGACGCGGCCTTCCACCGCATCATCGCCGAGCACTCGGGCAATCTGCTGCTCTCGGATGCGATCGCGCGCCTCCGGTCGCACATGCACCAGTACCGCATCTACTTCAAGCACGGCGTCGTCGACGAGACCTCAGGCGAGCACGAGGCCGTTCTCGAAGCGCTGCGCCGGGGCGACGGGGCGGCGGCCGAGAAGGCGATGCTCGATCACATCACGAAGTCGTACAACCGCATCTCGGCGAGCCTGGAGTCATCGAGCGATACCTGATCGCAGCGCCAGCCCGTTGCGCGGCGGTGGGCGTCGGCAGACTCGGCATCATGATTATGGTTTTAGTCATGGCAGAGATTTCCTGGGTTGTCGATCCGGTAACCCAGATCGAGCTGCTAGTGCCTGAGTGGACGACCCCTGAGAGTGTCATCGAGCGTGCGGCGCGACACCGGGCCGGGCGCCTTTTGGACATCAGGCTACTTGTGGAATGGGGTGTTGGCTGGCCCGTCTGGGGGGTCGTCGGCGGCGAGATCGACGCAGAGACGTTAGGTCTGAGCAAGGAACTTCAAGACGAACTCCTGCAATGGACATCCTTTCGGGAACATCATCTGAATATCACTTCGGGGTGGTCCTCAAGTGCCGATCAGGACACCTGGATGCGTCGTGGCCACGAGCTTGAAGAGTGGCTTCAACGTGAAGCATGGGACATTGCCGACGTGCGGCGCGAGTTCTGACCGCGCGACCGCTGCGGCCCGTAGGAGAACTAGTCTATTCTGGACTAGATCGTCCAGTTTTACGGATCGGGGATACCGACATGACAAGCAAGAAGCCCAAGGCTCGACAGACCTTTCCTGTCATGGACGGTGCCGGCCCGGCGCCGCGTGCAGATCAGATCGCCGGGATCGTGCAACGTGTCTGGTCGGAGTCGCGGCTCTACAGCGAAGACGTCGAACCCCTCCTCACGGAGTGGCTCGCTGTTGCCGGATGCGAGGTCAGAGAAGAGGAATTCGCACTGCTGCTCTCCAAGGCGCGCAGCGAGTTCGAGCGCGTTGCGACAGTGAGAGAGGGAGGCGAGGCGGCCCACTGCCCCGCCCACGACCTCGTCCAGTGCCTCTACTGGGACGTTCAGCGCCTCGAGAGCGACGGCCGTCAGTCGGGGGCGACCGCCTCGCAAGTAACATGAACTCGTGATGACGATCGCCGACTCGACCACGGGCAGGCGCCTGACGGCGCGTGGTGCGCTGACGCGGGCGAGGATCGTCACGGCAGCTGCCGACCTGATGTACGTGCAGGGGGTCGGGTCCACCACGCTCGATGACGTGGTTGCGGCGAGTGGCGTGAGCAAGTCGCAGTTGTACCATCACTTCGCGGGCAAGGACGCGGTGGTGCGCGCCGTCATCGACCTCATGGGCGAGCGTGTCATCCAACGTGAACGCGATGCTCTCGGCCACGTCTCGACGTTCGCGGGACTGCGACGCTGGCGGGATGCGCTCGTGCAGAACAACGCCCTGCGGCATGGCGCTTACGGTTGCGCGCTCGGATCCCTCGCCACCGAGGTCGCCGATCACGACGAGGTCGCGCGCCAGGCGCTGTCGGCGCTCTTCACCGAATGGCAGGGACTGCTGACAGGCGTGTTGCGCAGGCTTCAGGACAACGGTGCGCTTGCTCCCGAGGTGTCGATCGACCAGCTCGCGACCGGACTCATGGGCGCCCTCCAGGGTGGGTACATGCTGGCTCAGACTGAACGCGATGTCGCACCGATGGCAACGTCAATCGACATGGCGCTCGCCTATATCGAGAGCCTCTCGGTTCGCTGAGCCCAGTCCGGGTTCGGTCAGGCGCCGGGAGCGATCGCGCAGGCTGAGATGCAGACCCAGACGCCGTCGCGCTTCTGATACGCGTCCGTGAACAGAGCCTCCTGCACCGAGCCGTCACTGAGCAGGGTGTATCTGGCGCGGCCGTGGATCAGCGCGACATCGCCGAGCACCCGGATCCTGGACTCGATCAGAGCGAGGTCCTTGAAGGGGCGTGGCTTGGCGATGTACTCGAGGTACTCGTCGCGATTCCGGGTGACACCCGGCGTCTGCACGATGAAGTCTTCTGCGAGGAACTCGCTGAAGCGTGTGGCATCGCTGGCCTGGTCCGCCCGGACGATTTAGTCCAGATTAGATGATCCGCCATCATTCGCCAAAGCTCGCATCTCGTCCACGTCTGGACTTTCGCGTCCAATTCGTGTTTAGGATGTGATCACACGAGATTCGATACAGGGAGGTGCCTCATGAAGGCGATTGTGGTGACGGATCAGGCCGCGGGAACGGCAGGGATGAAGCTGGTGGAACGTCCTGAGCCGCGATCGGCGATCAACGATGTCATCGTCGAGGTCCACGCATCCGGATTCGTTCCGACCGAGGTCGACTGGCCGTCAACGTGGACCGATCGAGCCGGCCAGAACAGAGCGCCGTCGATCCTCGGACACGAGGTGGCCGGGGTGGTCACCGCCCTCGGCTACGGCACCACCGGGCTGTCCATCGGGCAGCGGGTATTCGGAATCTCGGACTGGCACCGCAACGGCACCCTGGCCGAGTATGTGGCGATCGAGTCGCGCAATCTCGCGCCGCTGCCGGGCGATGTCGATTTCACGGTGGGCGCGAGCCTGCCGATCTCGGGCCTCACGGCCTGGCAGGGGTTGTTCGATCACGGCCGTCTGAGGTCGGGACAGACCGTCCTCGCGCATGGTGCGGCCGGCGCGGTCGGGACGATGGTCACCCAGCTCGCGCGCGAGGCGGGCGCCTATGTCATCGGTACGGGACGTGCCGCCGACCGTCAGAAGGCACTCGACTTCGGTGCGCACGAGTTCGTCGACCTCGACAACGACACCCTCGAAGACGTCGGCGGGGTCGATCTGGTCTTCGACGTCATCGGGGGCGGCATCCAGGAGCGGTCCGCGGGCATGATCCGGGCGGGAGGAACGCTCGTGACCGTGACCGGACTGGCCGACGCGCGGCCCGAGGAGGGGCGGGCGGTCGACTTCGTCGTCGAATCCGTTCCCGCTCAACTGGTCGAGATCGTCCAACGGATTCGGGATGGTCGGCTGCGGACGAACATCGGCACCGTCGCGAGTCTCGACGACGCTGTGGCCGCCCTCAACCCGACCGGACGACGCAACGGGAAGACGATCATCAGCGTTCGTCCGTGACCACGTAGCACCAGATGAGCAATCAGCAAAGGAACAGCCCCATGACTTCGTCCACCGAGCCGATCCGCGACGACTTCGAATACCCCGACGAGGCCGGATACCCAGACGGAGTGGGCACCCTCAGCCAGGATCAGGCCGTCCTGATCGACGAGGTGACCGACGATCCGCATGCCCCGGCATTCGAATTCGCCGTCGTCAACGACGAGAAGACCAGCAGCTATTCGGCCATCGTCGGCGACACCGAGATCGCCGGCCTGCCGTACAACGTCGCCGGCGACGACCGACTCGTGCTGCTCGCCACCTCGGTGTTCCCGGAGTTCCGTCAGCAGGGAATCGCCACCGAGCTGATCCGACGCGTCCTCGACGATGTGCGCGCGCACGGGAAGACGGTCACCGTCATGTGCCCGATCGTGCGCGCCTTCATCGAGCGCAACCCGGAGTACCTCGATCTCGTCGACACGGTCCATCCCGGAGCCGGCGCTCACCCCCGCCTGGAATCAGAGAGCCCGAGCTAGGGCGTCGACGAACCGGTCGATCGCGCGGGACTCGCCGACCGATCGAGTCGGATTGAGTTCACCGACGGACAGCACCCGAAAGCGCGGGTCGCGGCACAGCACCGCGAGCGCCTCGGCAGCCTCGGCGAGGGCCGGCCCGCTGTTCCGCCCGCCTGTGTCCTCGGCGAGCGGTGCGTCGGTGAAGTCGAGCACGTCGACATCGAGGTGGACCGCGAGTGGGCCGGGACCGTAGGCGGCGAGGGCGCTCTCCGCGGCCGCGCGAGGGTCGGCGGCCACCTGCGTGCCCGTCGTCACCGACAGTCCGAGGGTGTCCCGGATGCGCCGCTCACCGCCCGTCGTCGCCGCCGGATCGACTCCGAACAGGTGCACGCGGTCGGGCGTGAGCACGGGCGTCGTCCGCAGCGCATCCCGGAGCTCGCGTACGATGCCGGGCACGTCGAGCAGGTGGGCGAGCCCCATCCAGTCGAGCGCTCCATCCGTCGTCGTCTCGGGGGTGTTCAGGTCGGAGTGACGGTCCATGTACACCAGCCCCGCATCCGGAGCCCGCGCGGTCAGGGCGCTCATGACGCCGAGCGCCACCAGGCAGCTGCCCCCGAGCACGAGCACGTGCGCGCCGTCGTCGAGGGCTTCGCCCACCCGCGCGTCGACGTCGGTCACGGAGGCGATGACCTGGCCGACGTTCTGGGCGAGCGGATGCGCGGCATCCGGGGCCCAGACCTGCAGCGGTCCGTCCCCGCCGTCGGTGACGTCGTGGCCGCGCTCGCGGAGGCGCTCCACGATGCCGCGCTCGCGCAGCACGCGCGGCGCCTGCTCCTGTCCGGCCGCGTAGCTCCCGGCGCTCGAGGGCGCGCCCACCACCACGATCCTGCGCCTGCCCGCCATGCCCATATCCTGCTCCTCCTCGGACCTATGCGCACTCGATCCGAGTGGTCCACCGCAGCAGATCGCACGTTCCGCTGGCGCACGTCTACCTATATCCAATAGGATGTTGGTTGCGGGTTCCCGCGACGATGAAGTGGAAAGGGCGTCGAGTGAGCACAGTCACCGGTTTCGAGACTCTGGATGTGCGGTTCGAGACATCCGCCATGCTCGACGGCTCCGACGCGATGAACCCCGACCCCGACTACTCGACGGCCTACCTGCGGATGACGACGGATGCGGGCGACGGCCACGAGGGCCACGCCTTCGTCTTCACGATCGGCCGCGGCAACGACGTGCAGGTCGCCGCGATCGAAGCCGTCGCGCACAGAGTGCTCGGACGCGACGTCGAGGCGATCCTCGGCGATCTCGGCGGCTTCTGGCGCGAGTTCGTCTACGACTCCCAGTTGCGCTGGCTCGGGCCCGAGAAGGGCGTGATGCACATGGCGATCGGCGCCGTCGTGAACGCCTTCTGGGACCTGAAGGCCAAGCGCGCCGGCCTCCCGCTCTGGCAGCTGCTCGCGCGGATGTCGCCCGAAGAGCTCGTCGACCTGGTCGACTTCCGGTACCTGAGCGACGCGCTCACGCGCGAGGACGCACTGAGCATCCTCCGGGCGGCGGTGCCGGGCCGCGCCGAACGCGAGGCGTCCCTGCTCGCCCTCGGCTATCCGGCGTACACGACCACTCCCGGTTGGCTCGGCTACTCCGATGACAAGCTGCGGCGTCTCGCCCGCGAGGCGGCCGACGAAGGGTTCGGCCAGATCAAGCTGAAGGTCGGCGACCGGCTCGACGATGATGTGCGACGGATGCGCATCGCGCGCGAGACCGTCGGCCCGGGCATCCGCATCGCCATCGACGCCAACCAGCGCTGGGACCGCGATCAGGCGATCGAGTGGATCCGCGCGCTCGAGCCATTCGATCTGGCCTGGGTCGAGGAGCCGACCAGCCCCGACGATGTGCTCGCCCACGCGGCCATCGCACGCGAGGTCGCCCCCGTGCGCATCGCCACCGGCGAGCACGGGGCGAACCGGGTGCTCTTCAAGCAGCTGCTGCAGGCGGAGGCCGTGTCGATCGTGCAGATCGACTCGACCCGGGTCGCCGGGGTCAACGAGAACCTGGCGATTCTGCTGCTGGCCGCGAAGTTCGGCGTCCCGGTCTGTCCGCACGCCGGCGGAGTGGGACTGTGCGAGGCCGTGCAGCATTTCTCGATGTTCGACTTCGTGGCCGTCTCGGGCACAGAGGAGGATCGGATGATCGAGTACACGAAGCACCTCCACGAGCACTTCGTCGCTCCGGTCGAGGTGCACGGCGGCCGCTACCGCGCGCCGCTCACGCCGGGGATCGGCATGGAGATGCTGCCCGAATCCCTCGCGCAGCACCAGTTCGTCGAGCCCGCGCTGCGCTGAATCGGGCGCAGCGCGGGGCGTTCAGCGACGGAGCACCGTCGCGCCGCGTTCAGTCGCCCGGGCGGGGGCGGAGGGTGTGCATTCCGCCGTCGATGGCGAGGATGACACCGTTGGTGCTGCCGGAAGTGGGAGAGGCGAGGTAGGCGACGGCTTCGGCGACTTCGTGGGGTTGGACGAGGCGTCCGCTGGGCTGGCGGGCTTCGAGGGCGGCGCGTTCGGCTTCGGGGTCGGTGGCGCTGTCGAGGAGGCGGCTGACCCAGGGGGTGTCGGCGGTGCCGGGTGCGACGGCGTTGACGCGGATGCCGTGCGGCAGGCAGTCGGTGGCGAGTGCAAGAGTCATGGCCGAGATGGCGCCCTTGGATGCGGAGTAGAGCACGCGCTGGGGGAGGCCGGTCCAGGCGGCGATGGAGCTGGTGAGGACGATGGCGGGTGCGCTGGAGGTTTTGAGGTGGGGGATGGCGTGCCGGATGGTGCGGGCCGAGCCGATGACGTTGACGTTGAGCACGCGCATCCACTCGGCGTCGTCGTTGGCCTCGATGTCGCCTTGGGCGCCGATCCCGGCGTTGGCGATCACGATGTCGAGGTGGCCGGCATCGGCGACGAGCGCGTCGATCGCCGCTCGCACGCTGGTGTCGTCGCCGATGTCGCAGCGGATGCCGGTGTGCGGCGCCGCGACGGTGTCGGCGTCGAGGTCGAGGCAGTAGACGCGGGCGCCCTGCTCGTTCAGTTCGTCCGCGATCGCCTTGCCGAGACCGGACGCGCCGCCGGTCACGGCGGCGACAAGTCCGTGGAATCTCTGTGTCATCCGGTTCTCCCTTGTCTGTCAGGCGGTGGCGGCGCGCATGGTTGCGCGTTGTTCGCCGAGTCGGTCGATGCCGAGTTCGACGATGTCGCCGTTCTCGAGGTAGGGGAACCGGCCGGAGAGAGCGACGCCCTCCGGGGTTCCGGTGTTGATCAGGTCACCGGGTTCCAGCACGGTGAACTGGCTGAGCCGGTACACGATCTGCGCGACGTTGAAGATCAGGTCGCTGGTGGTGGAGTCCTGGCGTGGCTGACCGTTGACTGTGGACCAGAGTCTGAGGCCGGAGCCGTCGCCGACCTGGCCTGCGGGCAGGAGCCAGGGGCCGAGCGGGTTGAACGTCTCGAAGCTCTTGCCCTTGCTCCACTGACCGCCGGAGCGTTCGAGCTGGTAGTCGCGTTCGGACACGTCGTTGGCGATCGTGTACCCGGCGATGTGCGCCAGCGCCTCCTCGGGCGACGCGAGATACCGGGCACGCCGGCCGATCACCACCGCGAGCTCGACCTCCCAATCGGTCGTCGCCGAGCCCGGCGGAATCATGATGTCGTCGTAGGGGCCGATGACCGTGTTCGGGTGCTTGTAGAACACCACGATGTCGCTGGGCGGCTGTGAGCCGGACTCCCGGGCGTGCGCGGCGTAGTTCATCCCGATACAGATCACCGCCGCCGGGCGCGCGATCGGCGCACCCACACGCATCCCGGAACCATCGAAACCGGCCAGCTCACCCGCCGCGGCCGCCACCTCCGCCCGCTCGAGGCCACCGGATGCGAAGAAGGCGCCATCGAGATCGGCCGTCAACGACCGCAGGTCCCACACCACGTCACCATCGCTCACCACCGGGACCTCTGCCCCGGGCTCGCCCAACCGCATGAAACGCATCGAGAGTCCTTCCGCTCGCCACGGCAACCCTATTACTATTTCCTATAGCATCCCAAGACTCAGCGAGGAGAATCCATGCGCGTCGCCCTGCATTCCGTGCTGCGAGAGGGCCGGGAAACCGGCTATCTGGAGGCGCACACCGCCATTCCGGACGAGCTCGCCGAGTCGTTCGAGCGGGTCGGCATCCACGACTGGAGCATCTGGCGCAGCGGCCCGGACCTCTTCCACCTGGTCGACTGCGACGACTTCGCAGGGGCGATGGATGCGCTCGACACCGACCCCGCCAACCAGCGCTGGCAGGCCTTCATCGGCCAGTACGTCGACCATTTCGTGACCACCGGCGACGGCCCCGACGGCATGGTCCTGGATCGCGTCTGGAACCTGGCCCGGCAGCGCGACGGAGCGGACCCCGCTTTCTGAATCGGATCTGAGTGAACCCCGTGCGGGGGTGGAACGCATGTGTTCACAACTTGACTACAACAGTCGGATATTGCACTCTTATCGCTATGACCGCCACTTCGGGTTCTCTCGTCCGTGGCGCACCGAACCCCGGGTCGCAAGGCGCGCTGAGGCACTTGAACCAGGAGCGGCTCTTCGAGTTCCTCCTGTCCAACGGCCCATCGACCCAGGCGGAGCTTGCGCGCGGAACGGGGCTCTCCACCGCCACCGTCTCGAACATCGTTCGCGATATGGCGGCCAAAGGCGTGGTGGCGACCTCGCCGGTCAACAGCTCCGGTCGGCGTGCGCTGCTCGTGCGGCTCACCGACACCGGGGACATCGCGGTTGGCGTCGACTTCGGTCGTCGCCACGTGCGCATCGTGCTCGCGACGCTCGGCTACGAGGTGCTCGCCGAGGAGTCCGTCGTGCTCCCGCTCGGCTACGACGTGAGCGAGAGCCTGCACGCGGCCGCCGGTCTGCTCGACCGGTTGCTCGAAGCCAATGGATTCGAGCGGCAGGCGGTGCTCGCCGTCGGCGTGGGCGTGCCCGGTCCGATCGATCGTCGGACGGGGACGGTCATCCAGGGAGCGATCCTCCCGGAGTGGGTGGGTGTCAACCTGCGCGACCTCGAGGATGCGTTCCACTTCCCGGTCGTGGTCGACAACGACGCGAATCTCGGCGCGCTCGCGGAGGTCACCTGGGGACAGAACCGCGGCATCCGAAACCTCATCTTCGTGAAGATCGGGACGGGGATCGGCGCGGGTCTCATCCTGAACGGGCAGCCGTACTACGGGTACCTCGGGATCACCGGCGAACTCGGGCACACACCGGTCGCCGAGCACGGCATCATCTGCCGGTGCGGCAACCGCGGCTGCCTGGAGACCGTGGCCTCGACGACGGTGATGCTCGACTCGCTGAGCCGCGGGTCCGGAACGACCGTGAGCACGGCCGACATCGTCGCCGGCGGCCTCGCCCGCGACCCGGCGACCCTGCGAGTGGTGGGGGATGCGGGCGCCGCGATCGGCAAGGCCATCGCCAATATCGCGAACATCATCAACCCCGAGATCGTCTTGATCGGAGGGCCGCTCTCCGGGCTGGGCGACACGCTGCTCGACCCGATCCGGCACGGAATCATGCAGAACGCCATCCCGGCGATCGGTGAGACGACGACGATCAGGATGTCGTCGCTCGGCGACCGCGCGGAGTCGCTCGGGGCCGCCGCGATCGTCATCCAGAGCGCGATCGCCGCCCACGACTGATCCGCGGAATAGCGGCACCCGTCAAGTCGTTACCAGGTCGTTGTGTTCACTATTTGACGCCAAGACCGCACTTAGCGTTTACTACTTAGGCAGATAGTTCGAAGCAGAGCACCATGAAACAGAGCAATTACGAAGGAGCGACGATGTCGTCGAACGCAGTCATCCTGGAGATGCGCGAGATCACCAAGGAGTTCCCTGGGGTCAAGGCGCTCGAGGATGTCGCCCTCACCGTTCGGGCCGACGAGATCCACGCGATCTGCGGCGAGAACGGTGCAGGAAAATCCACCCTGATGAAGGTCCTGTCGGGTGTCTACCCGTACGGCACCTACACCGGTGACATCATCTACCAGGGCGAGGAGATGCGGTTCAAGGACATCCGCTCCAGCGAGCGGGCCGGGATCGTCATCATCCACCAGGAGCTGGCGCTCATCCCGGAGCTCTCGATCACCGAGAACATCTTTCTCGGCAACGAGCCCGGCCGGTTCGGCGTCATCAACTGGGGGGAAGCCAAGACGCGCGCCACCGAGCTGCTCGCTCGAGTCGGCCTCACCGACGACCCCGACACCCAGATCAAGAACATCGGCGTCGGCAAGCAGCAGCTCGTCGAGATCGCCAAGGCGCTCAACAAGTCGGTCAAGCTGCTCATCCTCGACGAGCCGACCGCGGCGCTCAACGAGGCGGAGTCCAGCCACCTGCTCGACCTCATCCTGGGGCTGAAGAGCAAGGGCATCAGCTCGATCATGATCTCCCACAAGCTCAACGAGATCGAGCGCGTCGCCGACGAGATCACGATCATCCGCGACGGCCGCACGATCGAGACGCTCAACGTGAAGGAAGACGGCGTCGACGAAGACCGCATCATCCGCGGGATGGTCGGCCGCACGCTCGAGAGCCGCTTCCCCGAGCACACGCCGAACATCGGCGAGAAGTTCTTCGAGGTGAAGAACTGGGTGGTGCAGCACCCCCAGGTCACCGACCGCCTCGTCGTCAAGAACTCCAGCTTCTACGTGCGCAGGGGCGAGATCGTCGGCTTCGCCGGCCTCATGGGCGCGGGTCGCACGGAGCTCGCGATGAGCGTCTTCGGCCGGTCGTACGGCACCTTCATCTCGGGCGAGATCTACAAGGACGGCAAAGAGATCCAGGTCCGCAACGTCAGCGAGGCGATCGACGAGGGCATGGCCTACGTCAGCGAGGACCGCAAGGTCCTCGGCCTCAACCTGCTCGACGACATCAAGCAGTCGATCGTCGCCGCGAAGCTCAAGAAGATCTCCAAGTTCAACGTCGTCAACGACGAAGAGGAATACGCGTTCGCCGAGCAGTACCGCAAGAGCCTCCGGATCAAGACGCCCGATGTCGACCGCGGCGTCAGCACCCTGTCGGGCGGCAACCAGCAGAAGGTCGTTCTGGCCAAGTGGATGTTCACCGACCCCGACCTGCTCATCCTCGACGAGCCGACCCGCGGCATCGACGTCGGAGCCAAGTACGAGATCTACGGGATCATCCAGGCGCTCGCCGCGTCGGGCAAGGGCGTCATCGTCATCTCGTCCGAGCTCCCCGAGCTCCTCGGCATCGCCGACCGCATCTACACGATCTTCGAAGGCCAGATCACGAATGAGCTGCCGGCCTCCGAAGCCGACCCAGAGACACTCCTGAGAAGCATGACATCCGCCAAGAAGAGGGTTGCCCGATAATGACCACACAGATTCCCGAAACGAAGAAGTCCGGGGGTATCCGCGACCTCGGCAAGATGTTCGGCGGCGGCCAGTCCACCGGGCGCCAGTTCGGCATCCTCGGCGCCCTGGTCGTCATCATCATCCTGTTCGAGATCCTGACCGGCGGCAAGACGCTCGAGCCGGTCAACCTCATCAACATGGTCAACCAGAACGCCTACGTCCTGATCCTGGCCATCGGCATGGTGATGGTGATCATCGCCGGTCACATCGACCTGTCGGTCGGTTCGGTGGCGGCCCTGGTCGGCATCATCGTCGCGAAGGCGATGCAGGACTGGAACCTGCCTTGGCCGTTCGCGATCATCCTGGGCCTGCTCGTGGGCTGCGCGATCGGCGCCTGGCAGGGCTGGTGGGTCGCCTACGTGGGCGTCCCCGCGTTCATCGTGACGCTGGCCGGCATGCTCATCTTCCGTGGGCTCAACCAGGCCGTCGGTAACGCAAACACCATCCCGGTCCCCGACGGCTTCACTTACATCGGCGGCGGATTCCTTCCCGACTGGGGCCCCGACTTCGGCTACAACAACTCGACCCTGCTGCTCGGTCTGATCATCGCCGTCGTCATCGCCGTCGCCGAGTGGCGCAAGCGTCGCACCCAGACCAAGATGGGCTCCGAGAAGGCGCCGCTCTGGGTGAGCGTCTTCAAGGTGGTCGTGATCGACGCGGTCGTCATCTACGCGGCGTTCCTGTTCGCCGGAGGCCGCATCGGCACCAGCTTCCCTGTGTCGGGCGTCATCCTCGGCATCCTCGTGATCCTCTACTCGTTCATCACCCGCAGCACGATCTTCGGTCGCCACATCTACGCGGTCGGCGGCAACTGGCACGCGGCGGAGCTCTCCGGCGTCAAGATCAAGCGCATCAACTTCTTCGTCATGATGAACATGTCGGTGCTCGCGGCGCTCGCCGGAATGATCTCGGTCGCCCGCTCGATCTCGTCCGGTCCTCAGGACGGTCTCGGCTGGGAGCTCGACGCGATCGCCGCCGTGTTCATCGGTGGTGCCGCGGTGTCCGGTGGTATCGGAACCGTCGCCGGCTCCATCATCGGTGGTCTGGTCATCGCCGTCCTCAACAACGGCCTGCAGCTGCTCAGCGTCTCCTCCGACCGAGTCCTGATCATCAAGGGCCTCGTGCTCCTGGTGGCCGTCGGCATCGACGTCTACAGCAAGCGAAGCGGAGGCGCCTCGCTGATAAGCCGCTTCAGTCGAAAGCCGCCGGCGTCGGAGGGTGCGCTCGTCGACCAGTCCTCCCCGCTCCCGACCGGTGACGCGGCCGAGGCCTCCTCGCGTCCGCCGGCCGTCACCCCCAACAACTGAACTTCGTTTCCTGCACCATCCCTGCACCATCCATAAAGAGAAAGTGAAAGAACACATGCGCAAAATCGCAATCGCGACAGTGGCCGTCGCTGCTGCCGCCGCGCTCGCCCTCTCCGGCTGCTCCAGCCGTGGCTCCGGAGGCGAGACCTCCGGTGCCGCCGGCTTCGACAAGGGATCAACCATCGGCGTCGCCCTTCCGACTAAGACGTCGGAGAACTGGGTTCTCGCCGGTGACCTGTTCACCAACGGCCTGAAGGACGCCGGCTTCAAGGGCGACGTCCAGTACGCCGGTGCCTCCGGTGCCGTCGCCGACCAGCAGAGCCAGATCCAGTCGATGATCACCAACGGCGCCAAGGTCGTCATCATCGGTGCCGTCGACGGTGGCCAGCTCGCCGCTCAGGCGAAGGCAGCCCACGACGCCGGAGCGACCGTCATCGCCTACGACCGCCTGATCCTCAACTCGCCGAACGTCGACTACTACGTCGCGTACGACAACGAGAAGGTCGGCGAACTGCAGGGCCAGGCCCTGCTCGACGGCATGAAGGCCAAGTACCCGGACGCCAAGACCTACAACATCGAGCTGTTCTCGGGTTCGCCCGACGACGCGAACTCGAAGGTCTTCTTCGACGGCGCCATGAAGATCCTGCAGCCGAAGATCGACGACGGCACCCTCAAGGTCGTCTCCGGTCAGACCGACATCAAGCAGACCGCAACCCAGGGCTGGCTGCCGGCAAACGCGCAGACCCGCATGGACACCCTGCTCGCATCGAACTACGGTTCGACCGAGCTGAACGGTGTGCTGTCGCCGAACGACACCCTCGCTCGCGCGATCATCACCTCGGTCCAGGGCGCTGGCAAGCCGGTCCCGATCGTCACCGGTCAGGACTCGGAGCCGGAGTCGGTCAAGTCGATCATGGCCGGTGTGCAGTACTCGACCATCAACAAGGACACCCGCAACCTGGTCAAGCAGGCCATCGCCATGGTCACCGACCTGCAGCAGGGCAAGAAGCCTGAGACGAACGACGACAAGTCGTACGACAACGGCGTGAAGGTCGTTCCGGCCTTCCTGCTCAAGCCGGTCATCGTCACCAAGGAGAACGCGGCCGAGGCGTACGCCAACGACCCGACCCTTGAGCCGCTGACCAAGTAGTCACACCCAGCACAAAGCAGCACCCGAAAGGGCCGGCCCTCTGATGAGGTCCGGCCCTTTCTTTCTGGCCCCCCAGATCCCCCGTTTCCCCCGTGCGAAGATCTGGTCCCACGGTATCCGCGCCGCCGAACCCCGAGCATCCGGGCTGGCACGGATCTTTCGTCGCCGGCCGATGCGCCCCCACGTCAACTCGGCGCGGGCAGGGACGCCACGAGCCTGGTCACATACGTGTCGATGTGAGCGGCGGCGGCGATGCCGTCTTCGGCCTTCACCGCCACGACGAGCTGCGTGAGGAAGTCGCGGAGGCGGCCGAGGTCCATGTGGCCGCCGACGAGCTTGCGCGCGAGCCGGTGCACCTGCGGGAGAACGTTGACGAGGGCACGATGGCGTGCGGGATTGCCGTCGAGAAGCACGCAGGTGGTGACGAGGTGCTCGAAGACCTGCACGACTCGGACGACGTCTGCGCTGCGGGCGGCGTCGATCAGGCTGTCGGCGATCTCGACGACGAGGTCCGCGTCGTCGTCGTCCCAGTAGGCGAGGCGCCGGCGCACGGCACCCGACCACAGATCGCCCGCGACTTCGACCGCTCCTCGCACGCCGACGATGTCGAACGGGGCCACGCGCGTGTAGCGGTTGCGCTCCATCTCGACGAGACCTTGCCCCATCAGACGGTCGAGCGCGTGCCGGATGGGCGTGCGTGAGATCCCGAGCCAATCGACCAGTTCGGTGTCTCGCAGGCGCTCGCCCGGCTGGAGTGTTCCGTCGAGAATGGCTGCCTCGATTCGGACGTACGCCTCGTCGGAGAGGGAGACACGGGCGACATGATCGGTCGGCATCGGCATGGGAGTCCTTCGGCTGGGTCGGGTTGTCAGCAGCTCCGGTCCGCTGCTAAACTAATATATATTACACACAAGTGTGTTCATTCCAGCCATCCTTCGGGTATCCGGTTCGAGCGCGACGGGCACGCCTCCGCTCGCCGGCGATCGACCGATCGCACCCGTTTCGCTCCATCAAGGAAGATCCATGACAATCGACGAGACCTCGACTCTGCACGCACGGACAACGATGCGGGGAGTCGATCGTCGGCTGCTGCGCAACGACGTCTATGAGCTGCTGCTCGAGCGCATCCTCACCGGGGGGTTCTCTCCGGGCGAGCGCCTCAAGGATGCGCAGCTGACCGACTGGCTGCTGGTCTCCCGCACTCCGGTGCGCGAGGCGCTCAGCAGGCTCGCCGTGGTCGGCCTCGTGACGTCGGCGCCCAACCGGTACACGCTGGTCGCGCCGCTCGCCCCCGGTGACATCGCCGACGCGCTCGGCATCCTGCGCGTGCTCTACCCGGATGCGGTCGCCTCGGCGATCGCCCGGCTGTCCGGTGACCTCGAGATCGAGTACGACCTGCTCGCCGCCCGGCTCGACCGGGACCCGCTGCTGCACCCGGTCGAGATGCTGCGGCGCGTGCTCGGCCTGCTGCTCGGCTCGATCGAGAACCGTGTGCTCGCCGAGACGATCGAGTCGGTGCAGCTGCGCGTGCTGCGGTATCTCTACGTGAGCGAGCATTCCGCGCGCATCGTCACGAACGAGCGTGTGGCGAAGATCGCCGGGGCTCTGGGTGCGCGAGGTGACGACGCCGTCGTCATCATGCTCGACCTGTTCGAGGAGATCAGCGCACTCGTCGAGCGCGATGCACGAAACTAACTGACCCCGGGCTGAGGCTCCGCGGCGCGGCGGCGAACTGCTGCACGGTAGAACCGCACCATCTCGGCGGCAGGCGGGCGCTCGCGGGCCATCGTCCCCGCATCCGTGCGCTTGGCAGCCAGGTGGTGGCGCCACGATTCGTAGGCGCACCGGTGATCCCACCCGGCAGCGGCAGCGGACTCGAGGGTTCGGCACCAGCCGATCAGCTCCCTGCCCTCCGACCGCCGCGCCCAGGTGACGACCCGGAACCAGATCTCCGGATGATTCGGGTCGCCGAACGCGAACCTGCGCACCACGGCGTACGGCTCGCCCGCGGCTCCTTGGCGAAGCACCCACTCGGACGGTTGCGCATTGACGACGGGGTGCCACGGGGCCACTGCTCTCCTCGACTCGATCGGCAGCCCGGCCCGCTGCATTTCACAGAGTACGAACCGCCTCCGACACCGAGGCGGCGGCCCGCTACGTGAAGAGTCGGATGAGGGCGGCGACGAGAGCCGCCACCGGAACGACCACGATGAACGGGACGCGGAGCGCGTAGAGGCCCGCCGCGATCGCGACGGCCGGGAGCCGCGCATCCACGTCGAGTGCCTGGCCGGCGCCGAAGGTCTGCACACAGATGAGCGCGGCGAGCAGGGCTGCGGTGAGCAGGTCGCTCACGCGGGCGACGGTCGGATGGTCGAGCGCCTTCGGCGGCACGAGCCACCCAGCGACCTTGAGGCCGAGCACGATGATCGAGCCGAGCAGGATGATGTTCCAGGTCGTCACGGTTCCACCTCCCGCTCCATAGGGATGGCTTCCGGATGCGGTGGATCCGTGCGCCGCCCGAACAGGTTGAGCACCCCGATCAGGATGGCGACGGCCGCCGCGGCGAGCACGGGAAGCCCGGGCGTGAGGAACGGCGTGAGCAGCGTGGCCACGAACCCGGCAGCCACCGCGACCGCCTGCGTCTGGCGGGTCTTGAGCCGGGGCCAGAGGAGGCCGAGGAACGCGGCCGCGGCAGCCGCATCCAGTCCGTAGGCCTTGACGTCGCCGATGAGGTTGCCGAGCAGTGCGCCGGCGAGGGTGGTGAGGTTCCAGCCGATGTAGACGACGAGGCCCGTCGTCCAGAAGCCGATGCGTTGCGCCCGGGGCTCCTGCTGGGCTGTGGCGACGGCGGTCGACTCATCGATGGTGAGCTGGGCGGCGGCCGCGCGGCGCCAGAAGCCCGGACCGATGACGCGGGAGAGCCGCAGGGCGTAGAAGGAGTTGCGCACGCCGAGCAGGGCTGCGCCCGCGATCGCCGAGCCCCCGGCAGCGGCGCCGCCCGACGCGAGCACGCCGATCAGGGCGAATTGCGAACCGCCGCTGAACATGACGAGGCTCAGCACGCAGGCCTGCCACACATCGAGTCCGGATGCTGTGGCCAGCGCCCCGAACGACACACCGTATGCGGCCGTCGCGATCCCGACCGCCCACCCCGAGCGTGCAGCTGCGCGCTCCTCGGGGGTTCGGGTCATCCGACCATCCTCCGGGGCCCGCCGGCCGTCACGCAACCCGTCAGGCGAAGAGCCGCGCGACGAGGTGCTCGGCGGTGTCGTCGTCGAGCGTCCACGGCTGGAAGATGACGCGGTAGATGATCGGCGCGACCACGTGGTCGACGATGTCGTCGGGGGTGATGCCGGTGGCATCCGATCGCTGGACGAACATGGCGGCTTCCGCCCGGCGGTTGCGCAGGCAGTCGGAGGTGCGCTCGCCGGCGTTCGCCGCACCGCCGCGCAGCAGGGCCGCGTTGACGGGCTTGCGGTAGTGGGTGACGATCTCGCGGGCCCAGTCAGTGAGGTCGCCCTGCAGGGTTCCGCTCGCCGGCAGGGGTCGGTCGGGCTCGAGCCGGTACGTGGCGATGTCGTTGATGAGTGTGGGCAGGTCGCCCCAGCGGCGGTAGATGCTGGTCGGGTTGACGCCCGCTCGTTCGGCGATCATCGGAACGGTGACGCGTTCGCTGCCTCGCTCTTTCACGAGCTCTTCGACAGCGGTGCGCACGTTGTGGATGACCGCGGCGCTTCGTCCGCCCGTCCTCTTCGACGGTGTGGTCGTTGATTCCATGTCCACCATGTTAAAGCAAAAACTGTTGCGTTTGTAGTTTTCTCGGTCTACTATCACTAAAGCAATCATTTTTGCTTTAGGAGACACGATGGCCATACTCGAAGAAGCACTCCCCGATACCGGATCCGTTCCCCCTGTTCTCGCCCCCCGTCGCTCGAGCCGCCGCACGCTTCGCCCGGTCGCCGCCTTCGTGGGATCGGCGCTCGCCTTCCTCGCAGTCGCCTTCTCGGTCGGCGCTCCGAGCCCGCTCTTCGTGCTCTACCAGCAGGAGTGGGGCTTCGCTGACTGGATGCTCACGGTCGCGTTCGCGATCTACGCGATCACCCTCCTGGTCACCCTCCTCGTCGCCGGTTCGCTCTCCGACCACGTCGGACGCCGGCCGGTGCTGCTCGGCGGGCTCGCCCTCCTCATCGTGTCGATGATCCTCTTCCTCGTCGCGCAGGACATCGGCTGGATCATCGCCGCCCGCGCCGTGCAGGGTGTGGGCACCGGCGCCGCGATGGCCACCTTCACGGCCTACCTGGTCGAACTCGCACCGGAGCGGCACAAGAAGCTCGGCGCGGTCATCGGCAGCACCGCACCCGTCGGCGGCATCGCCCTCGGCGCCTTCATCACCGGCCTCATCGTGCAGTTCGCGGCCCAGCCGACGGTGTGGATCTTCTCTGCCCTCGCACTGACGTTCGTCGCCGCATTGCTCGTGGTGGTGGGTTCGCGCGAGACCGTCAGCCGGCGCCCCGGCGCGGTGCGGTCACTCATCCCCCGGCTGCTCATCCCTCGCCCCGCCCGACGCGAGTTCACCGGTGCGCTGCCCCTGCTCGTGGCGGCGTGGATGCTCTCGGGTCTCTTCATCGGACTGGCACCGTCGATCGTGCGCGGCGTCTTCCACCTCGAGAGCGGTCTGATCAACGGTGCGGTCGTCGCCCTCGCCCCTGCGGTGGGAGCGACAGCCGGTCTCGTGCTCAGCCGATTCTCCGCGCGCGGATCCACGATCTGGGGGAGCGTCGCCATCATCGCCGGCGTCGCGCTCACCGTCGTCGCGGTCACGGCCGATTCGCTCTGGCTGCTGTTCCTCGCCTCGGCGGTGGGAGGCGGCGGATTCGGCGCGGCCTTCTCGGCGGTGATGCGCATCCTCGCCCCGCTCGCGCCGACCCACCAGCGGGCCGAGCTCTTCGCGGGCGTCTACCTGGTGAACTACCTGGCCTACGGGGTCCCCGCGCTCGCCGCCGGCGAGCTCATCGGTGTCGTCGGTCTGGTCCCTACGGTGATCTGGTACTCGGGGGCGATCGCGGTCGCCGCCGTTCTCGGGATCGCCGCCCAGCTGATGCTCAGGAGGCGTCCGTCGGGCGCCAGCCCGACTCCGTCACATCGATGAGTGCCTTGCCCACCAAGCCGTTCTCGACGGCGTCGTGGGCGGCGGCGGTCTCCGCCAGCGCGAAGCGCGTGATGGTCAGCCCGTTGTCGGTGCCGACGCCCAGTGCGCCGTCGCCGCCGGCCCGGGTCACGGCACGCACGGCCGCGTCCTTCACGTCGGTCGGGGTCGTGTAGGTGAGCACGAACTGGTAGCGGAGGTTCTTCGCCATGCTGGGGCGCACCGGGATCTCAACCTGGGGGAGGGCATCCGCGTAGATCGAGATGGTGGCGTCGACGGCCGAGACCCGGATGTTCAGGTCGGCGTTGGCGCTCGGGCTCACCTCGACGATGATGTCGACGCCGCGGGGGGCGAGGGCCCCGATCGCAGTCGCGGCGTCCTCATCGCGGTAGTTGACGACGTGGTGGGCGCCGGCGGCCCGGGCGAGTTCTGCCTTGGCGGGGCCGCTCACCGTGGAGATGACAGTGGCGCCTGCCCAGACGGCGAGCTGGATGGCGGCGTGACCGACCGCCCCGGCACCACCCGCGACGAGCACGGTGCGGCCCGAGAGCGACCCGGGAGCGAGCTCGCGCGGCGCATAGTCGTATGACGTGAGGGCCCGGTGCGCGGTGAGGGCCGGGATGCCGAGGGAGGCTCCCACATCGAAGCTCACGCCGTCGGGAAGCGCGACGGCCTGACGGGCGGGTAGCACGACCAGCTCCTGCGCTGTTCCGTCGGGACGCTTGTATGCCGCATCCCACACCCAGACCCGGTCGCCGACGGTCACGCCGTCGACCCCGTCGCCCACCTCGTCGACGACCCCGGCGCCGTCTTGGTTGGGAACGTGCGGCACCGGCAGCTCGGTGCGGCCGCTGCCGAGCCGCGCCTTCCAGTCGGTGGGATTCACACCGGAGACGTGGATGCGGACGCGCACCTCGCCGGGACCGGCGTGCGGTTCCTCTCGTTCGCCGAGCGTGAGGACGTCGGAGGGACCGGTTGACGAATAGGTGACTGCCTTCATGTCACCAGCCAACCACGCCCGCGGGGGATGTGTTCCGGTTCGGCGGACCGTGTGCGCTGGTTCACCCCGTCGCGCAGCCGCCCGACCCGATGGGCGCGGCGCCGACCGAGTTGAGTACGGGCCGCAGCTCGGCGAGGGTGAGCGCGTATCCCGTGTCCGGATCGGTGGTCGAGCGCGCGAACACCACACCGACGACCTTCCCCTCCGTGTCGAGCAGCGGCCCGCCGGAGTTGCCGGGGCGAACGGTTCCCCGCAGCGAATAGATGTCGCGGTCGACCGTTCCGCTCTGGTAGATGTCCGTTCCCCTGGCGATGACCCGGTCGCGCACGCGCTCCGGGCTCACCGTGTACGGCCCGTTTCCCGGGTAGCCGGCGGCGTAGGCCTGCTCTCCGGAGGTCAGATCGTCGCCGATGTCGAGCGCCGGCGCCGACAGATCCGTCACGTCAAGCACCGCCAGATCGCGCCCGGGATCGAAGGCGATGAGGGTGGCCCGGATGGGCGTGGGCGAGCCGGATGGGCGCACCACGATCGACGAGGCCCCCGCCACCACGTGGGCGTTCGTGACGACGCGCCCGCGCGAGACCACCCACCCGCTGCCCTCGGAGTCGACTCCGCACTCGGGCTTGGCTGCGAGAACGGTGACCACCGACGTCTGCGCTGCGTTCACCGCTGCGGGGATGTTCGGGTCGGGCGGCTGGATCGTCTTGATCAGCTCGCCGCCCGCGAAGACCTCGGGAAGTCCTGCGCCCGCGAGGGCGTCGTCGACGGCTCCGAGTACGGTGGACGACGGAATAGGCGCGATCGAGTTCAGGGTTGCGACGACGCGCGACGAACTCGCCGCCTGCACGACGGTGCCGAGGTTGGTGGCGAGCGCGAAGCCCGCGAGCAGCCAGACCACGACTCCCCAGGTGAGCAGTCCGAGGGCACTGCCGATCAAGGAGTCGACCCAGCGGATCGGTCCATGCCGCACCACCTTGCCGATCATCGAGGCGAGGGCGGACGCGAGCGCGTAGGCGACGGCAGCGCAGGCCAGCACGACGATGGCGGCGACGACGGAGCGCTGGAGGATGCTGCCCCAGCCGGCCGAGGCCATCCAGCCGACGACGAGCGGAGCGAGGGCGAGGCCCGCCGCGAGTCCCACACCCAGCCCCACGAGGGCTCCCGCGGAACGGATGGCGCCACGGCTCCAGCCGAACACGATGGCCGCGACGGCGAGCACCACCAGCACGACGTCGACGACGGTCTCCACAAGGCCACCATGCCTCACGAGTCTGGGGACAGCCTCAACCTCCCGTGTGTTTCGCAACCCCCTTATCCGACGCGGGCGCGAGGGCTACCGTGCGAACCTCACGACGAAAGGAAACCCGCATGAGCAACCCCGACCCGCAGAACCGCCCCGACCTCGACGACGGCGAGCGGGAGATGACCAGCGCCGATTTCACGGCCGCCGATCCGGAACACGGACAGCAGGCGGAGCCGTCGCAGCAGCAGCACCACAACGCCGAGACGGAGGAGGACACGGCTTCGGGAGGCTCGCCCGACTGAGCCGGGCGAGCCGCGGGCCTCTTAGAGACGCCCGTCCTCCTCGTCGCTGTCGTCGACCGCTTCTGGGTCGGGCAGCGGCACCGGAGCGAGGTGACGCCCTCGCGACTGGTCGGGCGCAACCGCGACGGGCTGGTTCTGGGCGTCTTTGTCCATGCGCGTACCGTACGCCCCGAGCGCGCCTGTGCCAAGCATCGTTACGCTCGGTGTTCGCACGCAGGCGCGCTCACCCGGTCGGCTCAGCGGTCAGACGACCGGCCCGTCGTCGTCCGCGGGGTGTTCCGCATCCGGCGCAGGAGGCTTCCGCCGGCTGGTGAGCACCACGATCAGCACCCCGGCGAGCGCGAGCACGACGATCCCGACGCCGATTCCGATGACCAGGCCGAGATTGCCGGAGTCGTCGGCGGCCTGGATCGGAGCGGGCGTGGTGACCGCCTCTGTCGGGCCCGGCGTGGAGACCGCCTCGGTCGGGCTCGGCGTCGGCTCGACGGCCTGCCCGCAGGTGGGACGTGCGCTGCCCTCGGCCGCCACCGCTCCGGCCGCCGGCTGGTAGGTGAAGGGGAGCGAATTCGAGACCGTGTGTCCATCGGCCGAGACGATCTGGTACGTGATCGTGTACGAACCGGCGGGGCCGAGAGCGACGGGGGCGGTGACGACGGTGTCGGCGGTCGTCGCGCATCCGGTCTCGAAGTAGCGACCGGCCGCATCGGTCACCTCGACGATGGAGCTCTTGCCGTCGCCGGTGAGGTCGAGCACGCGGTCGTTGAAGGTGAGCGCGACCTGCTCCAGTGGTGCCGTCACGGTCGCGCCGGACGCGGGGTCGCTGCTCACGAGATAGTCATGGGCCGATGCTCCCGCCGCCGGGAGCAGAGCGAGCGCGACGGCGGCCAGCACGGCGGAGGCCGCCGTCAGAGCGCGAACGCGGTTCATGCGTCCACACTCCCACGGCGACGGGTCACGGCGAAGACCGCGACGACGAGCGCGATCGCGCCCAGGGCGAGACCGCCGATCCCGAGGCCGATCGCCACTACATCCGCCGAGCTGTTCGAGACCGTGGAGGTCGGAGCCGGGGTGGTCGTGGCGACGAGCGGGTCACTGCCGTCGGCAGCAGGCGCGGCGTCGTCGATGTAGAGCACGGGTGCCGGATGCTCGGGCTCCTCACCCGACGCCGGGGTTTTGTCGGCCCAGTCGACGACCGACCCGTCGGAGTACGTCTGGTGCGCCGGGAGCAGCACCTCGCCCGTGTCCGGGACGGCTCCCGCCGAGATCACGAACTGCTGGAACTGGCCGGGCGCGACCTCGACCCCGCTGTCGGCGGTCCAGGTGACGCGGACCGGCGCCTCGGTGATGGTGCCGTCGTCGGTCTTGACCGGCTTGGCGAGCTTCTCGGTGTCGACGGTCGTGGTCCAGCCGGCCAGCGGCTGGTAGGAGACCGAGGTGAACGGCGTCGCCGTCGGGAGGTCGACCACGAGCTTCACCGTTCCGGCGGTGGCCGACTCGGTCGGCACCTTGAAGGTGAGCGTGGCGTAGCTGCCCGCGGCCGCCTGGCCGGGGTCGACGCGCACGTGCGCAGTGGCCGCGAGGGGGGCGGCGAGCAGGAGGAGGGCGGTTGAGCCGGCCGCGACAGAGGCGGCGAAGGTGATTTTCTTCACGGGAGATCGTCCTAGTTCGAAGTCGTCTGGATCCACGGGATCCGGGATGCGGGATGCGATGGGGCGCGCAGACGCACGCGGCCCACGGCATCCGTGGGGGAGCGACGTCAGAACGCGGTGATGGCCGCCGGTGGCCCGCGGTGCCGCAGACGGGCGAGCGGGAGGCCGAGATCGCGGAGCAGCGAGGGCTCCGACTCGACGGCCGCCGCCGGGGACGCCGCGGGTGCGAGAACGGCCGGGGCTGTCGACGCGAGGTGCGAGACGATGCGGGCGACGCCCATCCGGGCGGTCTCGAACAGACCCCAGAATGCGCGCTCGCCGAAACGCAGCGCGATGACGGTGATCAGCACGGCCATCGCGTGGCTGAGCCACATGGCCGGCGTCGTCGGAAGCGCGCCCATGTCGGCGTGCACGGATGCGCCGCCCGCCGCCGACATCACCAGGTGCGACCCCGCGTGCAGGTGCGCCATGCCGGCAGCGCCGCCGGACACGCTGAATGCGGCCGTGCCGCCGCCGATGCCGAAGAGCAGGTGGAACAGCAGCTGGCTGAGCACGACCGAGACGGTCAGGCGCCAGGCCGAGAGCCGTCGGGCGGTGAGAAGGAGCGAGGCCAGCGTTGCGAACGCGAAGCTCAGCGCGAGCGCGATCGGGCCGGGTGCGGCTCCGCCGCCTGCGACGTGGAACAGCGCCGCCACGAAGATCGCGACGGCCGATGCGAGCAGCCCGCGCGTGACGCGAGCCCACCTCGATCCCATGTCGTTCCCTCCGTCGAACCCGCAGTGGTTCCGTTGTCGTCTCCCGGAGTTCGTAACCAGTCTAGGAGGCGGATGGGATGCGGTTCTGCGCGAGGCAGACCGTATCCTACGAGGACCGCAACCCAGCGGTGTTCTGGCGGAGCCACCAAGGAGGTCGCATGCCGCGAGGGGCGAATCTGCCCGTGATCGCAGCCTTCAACGAGACGGTGCTGCTCGACGCCATCCGCCGGTCCGGCAGCGGGCTGAGCCGGGTTGAACTGGTCGGCGCGACCGGGCTGTCGGCGCAGACCGTGACGAACGTGAGCAGGCGCCTGCTGACGCAGGGGCTCATCCGCGAGGCCGGCAGCCGGCCCGTCGACGGTCCGGGGAAGCCGCGCACGATTCTGCAACTGGAACCGACGGGGTCGTATGCGGTCGGCGTCCATCTCGACCCGACGGTGATCACGTGCGTGCTGCTCGATCTCGAGAGCGCCGTGGTCGAACACACCAGGCGGCACGCCCCGGTGTCGGGGGATGCGGCCGAGACCGTCTTGCTCGCGGCGGACGCGGTGGGCGAGATCTTGGAGCGATCCGGCGTCGAGCGCGGCCGAGTGAGGGGGATCGGCGTCGCAGCGCCCGGTCCGATCGATGCCGGCACGGGCGTCGTGGTGAGCCCGCCGCTCATCCCCGGCTGGTCGGGTCTGCGCCTCCGCGACGAACTCGCGGCGGCGACCGGGTTGCCGGCCCTCGTGGCGAAGGATGTGACGGCCGCCGCCGTGGCCGAGCACTGGCGTGATCCGGCGGGAGCCAGCGGTGACTTCGCCTTCGTCTACTACGGCACAGGAGTCGGTGTCGGACTGGTGCTGGCGAACCAGGTGTACACGGGAGCATCCCACAACGCCGGTGATGTCGGTCATTCGATCGTCGATCCCGGCGGTGCGCTCTGCTCGTGCGGGAGGCGCGGCTGCTACGGCGAGTCGGTGCGCCCGCGCCAACTGGTGCAGCAGGGCATCCGCGACGGCGTGCTCAGCCGCCCGGAGGGAGCCGGTGACGACCTCGACGTCGAGACCGTCGACGAGCTCTTCACGGCGCTGACCGCCGCGGCCGACGACGGAGGATTCGCCGCCGGGCGCATCCTCGACCACTCGATCGCGAACACGTCGCTCTATCTGACGAATCTCAGTGCGCTGCTCGACATCGATCGTGTCGTCTTCGGCGGACCGTACTGGGGGAGGGTCGAGGCGCGGTACCTCGAGCGGCTGCCACTTCAGCTCGCGGAGGACGACATGGGCATCATGACCCACCCGCTGACGATCGCTTCGAGTGCGGTCGGAGATGATGTGGCGGCCATCGGTGCCGCTTGTCTCGTGCTCGACCGGGCGTTCTCGCCGCGTTCGAACCTGACCTGATCGGGCGACGCCGTTCCGGATCTGTGGAAATGTCATGACAAGCGTTGCGGATTAACTCAAACTGTTTTATAAATTACGCAGGGTCCGGAATCCAGGCGGGAGCCGCCCGGACATCGAAGCAAAGGAGCAGACCCGTTGTATCAACAGAACCAGCTCGTGGAGTTGCGTGTCGACCGTTTCCTGCGCGAACGTCTAGCGCCCGCCGTGGAGCGCGCTGCCGCCCCGGCGACGATCGAGGCGTGGGCGGTGCCGGATGAGCCGGTTCCGTTCGCACAGGCCGTCGCGAACACGTTCGAGCCGTTCGCGGTCGGGCAGCCGTGGGGGCGCGCCTGGGGGACCGTGTGGTTCCGGGTCACCGGTGCCGTCCCGGCGGAGTGGGACGCGGACCCGCGCGACGTCGAGCTGGTGGTCGACCTCGGGTTCCTGTCCGGGCAGGCGGGGTTCCAGGCCGAGGGGCTGGTCTACGCCACCGATGGCAGCATCCTGAAAGCGCTCGAGCCGTTCAACGGTTACGTCCGCCTGCAGGCCACACCGGGCGAGAGTTTCGAAGTGTTCGTGGAGGCGGCATCGAACCCGGATGTGGGCAGCGACTGGTCGTTCCGGCCCACCCCGGTCGGCCGCAAATCCACGGTCTCCGACCAGCCGATCTACTCGCTCCGCCGCATCGAGGTGGTGCACCGCGACCGCGAAGTCTGGGAGCTCATCCAGGACGTGTGGACCGTGCGCGGGCTCGCCGCGGTGCTCCCGCTCGAGTCGCCGCGGCGCGCATCCCTCTTCGCCGCCCTCGAGGATGCGGTGGATGCGGTCGACCCGGGTGCCGTCAACGCCACCGCACCGGCCGGCCGCGCCGCTCTGGCCGGCGTGCTCTCGTCGCCGGCTGCGGCGTCGGCCCATCGTGTCTTCGCCGTCGGTCACGCCCACATCGACTCGGCCTGGCTGTGGCCGGTGCGCGAGACGATCCGCAAGTGCGCGCGCACCTTCTCGAATGTGCTCGACCTCATGGACCAGGATCCGGAGTTCGTGTTCGCCTGCTCGTCTGCCCAGCAGTTCGCCTGGATGAAGCAGTTCTATCCGGAGCTGTTCGACCGCATCCGGGTTCGGGTGGCCGAGGGCCGGTTCGTGCCGGTCGGCGGGATGTGGGTGGAGTCGGACACGAACATGCCCGGTTCCGAGGCGTTGGCCCGCCAGTTCGTGGCGGGCAAGGGCTTCTTCCTGGAGGAGTTCGGCTACGAGCCGCGCGAGGTGTGGCTGCCCGACTCGTTCGGCTACAGCGGCGCGCTGCCTCAGATCGCTCGGGCAGCGGGCGCCGAGTACTTTCTGACGCAGAAGATCTCGTGGAACGAGGTCAACACCTTTCCGCACCACAGCTTCGAGTGGGAGGGCATCGACGGCACGCGCATCTTCACGCACTTCCCGCCGGTCGACACCTATAACTCGCGACTGTCGGGAGCCGAGCTCGCGCACGCCGAGCGCAACTTCGCCGACAAGGGCCGCGCGAACACCTCGCTCGTTCCGTTCGGCTACGGCGACGGCGGGGGCGGCCCCACCCGCGAGATGCTCGCCGCCGCGCGCCGAACGGCATCCCTCGAAGGATCGCCGACCGTGCGGGTCGCGGCGCCCTCCGAGTTCTTCGCTGCGGCCTCGGCCGAGTTCGACCCAGCTCCCGTGTGGGCGGGCGAGCTCTACCTGGAGTTCCACCGCGGCACGTACACCTCACAGGCTCGCACCAAGCAGGGCAACCGGCGCAGCGAGCATCTGCTGCACGAGGCCGAGCTGTGGGCGACGACGGCCGCGGTGCGTGCCGGGGCCGAGTATCCGGTGGCAGCGTTGCGCGAGGCATGGCAGACGGTTCTTCTCCAGCAGTTCCACGACATCCTTCCCGGTTCGTCGATCGGCTGGGTGCACGACCAGGCCGAGGAGAACTACGCCGTGGTCGCCGAGGCGCTCGAGAGCGTGATCGCTGCGTCGATCGCCGCGCTCGGGGGCACCGGCGACGAGCTCACCGAGGTCGTGTTCAACGCGTCCCCGTACGCGGTCGACGGCGTGCCCGCGTTCGGCGCGGGCCAGGCGGCGGTGAGTGCGGATGCGCGGATCGCGGCCGACGCCGGCGCGTACGTTCTCGAGAACGCGGCCCTGCGCATCCGGGTCGACGGCTCGGGTCTCGTCGCGTCGATCGTCGAGGTGGCGAGCGGGCGCGAAGTGCTCCCGCCCGGCACCCGCGCCAACGTGCTCCAGGTCTTCCGGGACACCCCATCCCAGTGGGACGCCTGGGACGTCGATGTCGAGTACCGCCGCTCGGGCGAAGACCTGACTGCGCTCGACAGCCTCGACGTCATCGCCGACGGGCCTCAGGAGGTGGCCGTGCGCGTGGCGCGCAGCTTCGGCGATTCGTCGGTCGTGCAGACGCTCACGCTGCGCGCAGGCGCCGCGACCCTCGACATCGAGACCGAGGTCGACTGGCACGAGCGCCAGCGGATGCTCAAGCTGGCCGTTCCCGTGGACGTGCACACCGCATCCGCCCTCTCGGAGATCCAGTTCGGGCACATCGAGCGGGCGACCCACACGAACACCAGCTGGGACACCGCCCGCTTCGAGACCTCGGCTCACCGCTGGGTGCACGTGTCCGACGCCGGTTTCGGCGTGGGGCTCGCCAACGACTCGACCTACGGACACGACATCACACGGCACCCCCGCACCGGCGGAGGAACATATTCGCTCGTGCGGCAGACGCTCCTGCGGGCGCCGCTCTTCCCCGACCCCGAGGCCGATCAGGGCCGGCACGTGCTGCGCAGTGCGATCGTCGTGGGCGGGGTCGACGACGCCATCGAGCAGGGCTACCGGCTCAACCTGCCGGTGCGCGCTGCCGCCGCGGCGGCCGTGGAGCCGCTCGTCGCATCCTCGACGCCCTCGATCGTGGTCGAGACCATCAAACTCGCCGAAGACGGTTCCGGGGATGTGATCGTGCGGCTCTACGAGGCGCACGGCTCCCGCGCCACCGGCGCGATCGCGGCCGGATTCGACCACCGCGGCGTTGTCGAGACGGATCTGCTCGAGCGCGAACAGCCCGCGAATGCGGTGATCCGGGCGGCCGGAGCGGCCGTCGAGATCGGCCTGCGGCCCTTCCAGCTCGTCACTCTGAGGTTCGCCCGCGGGTGACGCATGGAACGATTTCCATGAATCCGGATGGAACTCCCAGAGCAGTTAAGGCAGGATAGGTTACGAACACATAACGTCGCAGGCGGCCAGAACCTCTGTTTGCGGCGAGAAGCCACCCCCCAGAAGGTCCCGACTCTTTGCTTAACTCCCGTACGCCTCAGCGTGCCCGTCGCACGTTCCTCCCCGCCCTCGATGCGGAGACCCAGGAAACGCCGACGAGGCAGCGGTCGGGACGCCGCGCGCTCCGGGAGGTGCGAGAGCATCGCGCCGCGGTGAGTCGGCACAGGGTCTCGGCCGTTCCGGGCCGCGCTCCGCGCAAGGATTCCCGACGGCCCTGGTTCCAGGCGATGCTGATGGTCATCGTGACCGGGCTGGTCGGAACGGCCGCTCTTCCGGCGTACGCATCGTCCGACGCCACCCCCGAGAATGGCGACGTCGGTGTCGCGCTCGCGGTACAGACGCTCACGAGCGGTTCCGCGACCGCGACGGTGCCGTCGGCGGCGCGTGAGGACTACAGCGTGGTCCAGAGCAGTGTCGCGCTCGACTCGACCCAGAGCGGCTACGTCTCGACCACGGTCAAAGCGCTGGCCGCAAAGCTCATGGGCGCTGTCGCCGCCGGGCGCCTGGTCGGCTACACGCCCAACCACATCCCGGAGATCCAGTACCTCGCCGAGGGCAGGGTCGTGCCGAACTGCGGCATCGACTATCGCGTGCTGCAGACCATCGATGTCGCGCTGAACACTTTCGGGTCCGTCGGCGTCAGCGACATCAACCGTCGCTGCACCGGGCAGATCCTCGGGGCGGGCGCGGCCTCGTCGCACTACGCCGACGGTGGCGGCCACGCGGTGGACTTCTACCTGCTCGACGGCCGCGCCCTGACCGGCGGCGACGCACAGTCCGTGAAGCTCATCCGTGCCCTCGACCCGATCGTGCCGAGCGGGGCCGGACTCGGTCAGGTCGGCTGTCGCGCGTCGATGGCTCTGCAGAACTTCGCTCCCTTCCCCGACACCTGCAACCACCTGCACGTCGACTTCGGCAATGCCACGGGCGCGACCCTCAAGGAGTAGGCGCCGAACCGCAAACCCGAACTGGGGTAGGTTTTGCGTCAGGCGGCGGCTGAACACCGAGTTATCCTGACGTTCGTGTCAGGTGAGTGGGTTCGGCGGGTCCTCGTGGTCGAGGACCACGCCCTCATGCGTTCGCTGATCGCCGACGCCCTCCGCGGACGCGGGTTCGAGGTGGAAGCCCGGGAGAACGCTGCCGGCGCTCTCAGCGTGCTCGATGCCTTCGATCCCGATGGTCTGGTCACCGACATCGACCTCGGTGAGCGTCCGAACGGCGTCGACCTCGCGACCATCGTGCGCTCGCGAGCTCCGCACGTCGCCGTCGTCTTCCTCTCCAACCTGTCGCGTGCCGCCGCCCTCGGTCAGGGGCGGGAGGTGGTGGCCAGCGCATCCTTCGTCAACAAAGGGGCCATCGAGAGCATCGACCAGCTCGTGGACGCGGTCGAAGCGTCCCTCGACAGCCGCCCGGTCAAGCATGAGCTGCCCCCGGGGGATGCCCGCCTGGCGATGCTCGCGCTCAGTGCCACCCAGCTCGACACCGTTCGGCACCTGGCAGCAGGCGCCTCGAACGCTGAGATCGCGCGCCGCCGCGGAGTCTCCGTGCGGGCCGTGGAGAAGAGCGTCGAGCGCATCTTCGCCGCCCTCGGCCTGAGCAGCAGCGAAGCCGTGACGCCGCGCGTGGCCGCTGCCTCCCTGTACATCACGACGTTCGGCGACCCCGCGAGTGGGTTGGGCGCATGAACGCCTCGGGCCTGTTCGCGCGACTCGGCGAGGGGAACGCGGTCTCCGGATGGTCGTGGGCGGTCACGGCGCCGTTCTCGGTGACCTTCATGTCCGGCCTGCAGTACGTGCTCCCGGGGCAGCCCGCCTGGGCGTGGCTCGCGGTCTCCTGCGTCGTGCACCTCGGAGTCGGCGTCCTGCTCCTGCTCGCCTGGGGTGTGCTCCAGGTGACCCCGCAGCGGTGGCGAGCCGTGGTCGCGGTCGCGCTCTTCGCGGTGATCGGATTCCTGCGACCCTTCGTCTTCCTCGAGGTGGGAGCCCTGCTGGGCGTGCATGTCGAGGCCGCTACGTTCCCTGCGCGGGTGGCGATCAATATCGTCGTGTGCGTCACCGTCTTCTCCCTCGTGGCCCTCAGCGTCGGCCTCATCCGCGACCACCGCGGGGTATTCCAGCGGCTGCGGGCCGTGCAGCGGGCTGCGCAGGCCGACGGGGATGCGGTTCGGCGCCGCACCCAGGACCTGCGCGACTCGAGCACGGCGGTGGTGCTCGAGGCGATCGAGGCGGAGGTCGCCAAGGCCTCGCATCCCGGGATCGACGCGGCCGCGGCGTCGGCGCTCCTCCGCTCCATCGCGAACGACGTGGTGCGTCCGCTCAGCCACGAGCTGTTCGACGCCGAGCAGGGAACCCCCGGCGAGGTGGCGCCGGCTGCGGGCGTCCCATCACGCGGCCGGGAATGGTTCGGTTCGGTGCTCGACGGGATGCGCGCGGCGCCCGCGCTCTTCACCGCGTTGCTGTTCACCCTGCTCGTCGCGCCGTATGCGATCGGCAACTACGGCATCGCGGTCGCGGGCGTGCAGGCTGTTCTCGGCTTTCTCCTGGCGTGGGGCGGCAACGCGGTCGTGGGGGTGCTCGCCGGCCGTGCATCCTCGCGCGCCGTGAGAGTCGGCGCGATCGTCGTCGGCTACGTCGTCGTCGGCGGGGTGCTGGTGGCTGAGAGCAGCGCCCTGCTGCAGCTGCTCGGGCTCAGCCGGGAGTTCGTCTGGTTCCAAGCGTGCCTCTACCCGCTGATCGCCGTCGCGGGCGCTTTCGTCTCGTCGCTGATGGGTCGGTTGCGGGCCGACCAGCGTGAGCTCGAGGCCTCGATGCGTGCCAGCGTGGATGAGGCCGCCCGGATGCGCGCCGCCTACGACAGCGAACGCATCCGTCTCGCGCACCTGCTGCATTCGACCGTTCAGGCGGAGCTGATCGCCCAGGCGCTGGCTCTGCGCAGTGATGGGTCGGGTGATGCGTCCGCCGCCGTTCGCGAAGCCGTCGACCGCATCCGGTCACAGCTGGCGGACACCACGAGCGGGCCGGACCCGCGGGCGCGTCTCGAGCGAGTCGTCGACACGTGGCGGTCGGCCATGGCTGTGGAGGCCAGGATCGACGACGCGGTCTGGGACAGCCTCGCGGACGACGCCCGCTCCGAAGCCGTGATCGACACGATCTCCGAGGGCCTCGCGAACGCTGTACGCCACGGCGACGGGTCGCCCGTGACGCTCACCATCTCGCCGGAAGGCGTCGGCGTGCGCGTCGTGGTGACGTCGGGTGGAAAGGTCGCCTCGGCCGGTCCGGGCATCGGGCTGCGCGACCTCGCCCGGGCGGCGGACGTGCTGCTCACCGAGCGCGCCGGCGCTGTCGAACTGGCTGTCTCGATCCCCTGACAGCGGGTCGCCGGCGACCCCGGTCCTCCTCGGTGTCGTGTGGACCGTACCCGGCAGCAGTCGCCCCACTCAGGGTGGGTATTCTCGTGCGCGGCCCGTTAGCCGACCGAATGTGGCCGGCGATGGGAGCGGGGCGGCTTTCTGCGTGACCCGAACGCGCAGAAAGCGCCCCCGCCACCGCCGATCACGCGCACGCCGTCCCTGCAGGGGCTAGAACAGGTTGAGTGCCGCCCACTGCAGCAGGATCACCGTCTTGCCGTCGACGATCCGGCCGTCAGCGATCATCGCGAGGGCGTCCTCGTAGCCCACGGTGACGGCTTCGATCTCCTCGCCCTCCTCCTCGACCCCGCCGCCGGCGCCGGTGACGTCGGCCTGCGAATACGGTGCCGCGAAGAAGTGGACGCGTTCCGTCACGGAGCCAGGGCTCATGTAGAGGTCGAAGAGGTGGCGGAGGTCGCCGACGGCCACGCCGAGCTCCTCCGCGGCTTCGCGCCGGATCGCGTCGTCGGAGGAGTCGTCGTCGAGGAGGCCGCCCGCTGTCTCGATCAGCAGTCCGTCGGGGTGGTCGTTGACGTAGGCCGGAAACCGGAACTGGCGCGAGAGCAGCAGGGTGCGCGCATCCGGGTCGTAGAGCAGGATGGTCGCTCCGTCGCCGCGGTCGTAGGTCTCGCGCTGCTGAGTGGTCCAGGAGCCGTCGCGGCCGTGGAAGTCGTAGGTCGTGCGGCGCAGCACGTGCCAGCCGTCGCTCGTGACCTCGACGTCCCGGATGCGCACATCGGCGTTCCGGTCGAGGTCGCGGCCCGTCAGGTGCAGGCCGGTACGTCCGCGTGCATCCGGAACCTCGGCGCCGGGGTGGTCGGTACTCATGAGCCGAGCCTATCCAGCGGGCGGGCGAGCGGCCCCGAGGACGATGACCGTCTTCGGGGCCGGCCGAGCCGTATCAATCAACGAAGGCGGCGAGCCTTGCGCATGTCGCGAACCGCGTCGAGCGCGGATATTCGCCGTACGATCCTCGGCCGATCACGCGAATGCCTGCGGCGTTCACGCGCTTGCTCAGCACCAGCTCGAACAGCTGCCCGGGCAGGAGGCCAGCGTCCCAGACAGCATCCGCGGCGGGGTAGCCGGCGATTTCGGCGAGGTGGACCCACGGGCTCTCGGGTGTTTCTTTGATCTCGATCCGGGGCTTCGTTTTCGTGGTATCGAACCAGCCGCCATGGACGAGTGAGCGGCCGTGGGCGATGAGAACGCGATCGAACGCGACCGGATTGGCCTGTTCGAGCGCGAACCAGACATCAGATTCGACCGGGGTGTCTGCTGTTTCGGCGAAGGACGTGAAGTCGTAGTCAGTCACCGACCCTCGGCTGAGATCCCCAGAGCTTCTCGTCTCGTTGGCGCCCTGAAACGCGGAGACCGGCACGAACGGCTCAGCTGTTGCAATCCAGACCCTCGACTCGCCTGCCAGCGAGGTCATGAGACCGAACGGTCCGATCTCCGTCGAGCGCGAGCCTTCGGGTGAGAATCGGTTCGCGATACGCCACTCCACGATGGGCCGATCGATGCTGAGGGTACCTTCGGGTGCGTCGATCGAAACGTCGAAGACGGATGGCGCGCTTGCATCGCTGGGATACGAGAGGACCAGGGGGCCCCAGAGGTAGGCCACGCGCCCGAGGTTGGACCCATCGCCGTCGACGGTTCGAAGTCCGACCTGGAATTCGGCGCTTGTTTCGGCACCCGGATCGAACACGCGAGGTCCGGTCGCGGCCCAGCCGTGCGCGACGTCCGAGATGTCCGGTCCCGTGAAGTCGGTGGCCCAGGCCGGGACTCTCCAACGAACTGCCAGCTCAACGGGATTGCCGTCCTCCGCCGTGATCGACAGCGTGGCGCCTCCTTCGAACGGCATCCCCGTCTGAAGCGAAGCGGTCATCCGGCGGCCGGCGATCTCGAAATCGGTAGCGCCGGGTACGTACTGGGCAACCACGAGTTCGTTGCCATCGAGGGCGAAGACCGTCTGCGGCAGCAGCGCGACTCCGCGAGGGCCGCTTGAGATGCAGCAACTGATTCCCGACCCGTAGTCGTGCGCTCCGGCAAGGGGGGTGTAGTAGCACCACGCGGATCCGTCGGGGGATTGAGCGGCGGCCAGGTGATTGAAGTATGTGCGTTCGAGCTCCGCCGCGAATCGTGCCTCTCCCGTCATCGTGAAGAGGCGGGCGGTCAGCTGGATCCAGGTCACCGTCACACACGTCTCGCCCATGTTGACGGAGGTCGAATCGGGATACTTGCCGGGCTCGTGGAAGTGCTCGCCGTAGCTCATGCTGCCGGTCAGGTACAGATGATTCTGCACGATGTCGTCCCAGGCGCGAGTAACCGCAAGCAGGGGGTCGGTCTCGTTTGTCGCTGCGGCGTAGTCGGCAAGGCCGACAAGATTGGAGAGCATTTCGTATGCTTTCCCGTTCCCGACCTCGTTGACACGCCCGGAGCGCAGGAGCGTGCTCATCACCTTGGGTCCCGCCGGCCTGTCCCAGCTGTGGATGATACCGCGGGCAAAGGCCAGGAATCTGCTTTCCGCGGTCAGGGAGTAAAGCTCCACGATCGGTTGAAGAACGCTTGTCGCGGCCATTCCCATGTGCGTACCGGCCTTCAGGATGTCCTTATCGCCTGGATCGTGGAAGGTCCGCATGAGCAGGTCGCCAACCCGGGACGCCGACCGCAAGGCCGCCTCATCGCCGGTGGCCCGATAGTAGGCGAGCAGGCCGATCATCGAATACTTGTTGGCCCAGACATCCCAATCGGCGCCTTCGTACATGCCAAATCTCTTGTCCGTCGGGTACGTGCCGAGGTAGCCGTCGTCTTCCTGAGCGTCCATGAGCTCATGCGCGGCGAATCTCAGCTTTGCATCGAGAAGCTCGTTGCCGGTGGTCGCCACAACCAGACTCGCGGCGTCCAGCCACTTTCCGATGTGTTCGCCGATCCATGGATGGATGCCCGGTTTCGAGCGGAACCCGTCGAGTAGTGGCTCCAGATCGACATCGAGCAGGCGCTTCACATTTCCCTCGTAGCGAGAACCGAGAAAGCTGCTGTGCTCGAGAACAGTAATTAGGGGGTCGACTCGTGACATGAGGGGAGCATAGCAAATCGGTTTGTATTACGGTCATGTCTATGCGTAACCATTTTCCTGTCAGTCCCTCGATCTGCGTGCTCGGCAGCGCCAACATGGACTTGATCGTGCAACAACCCTGGCTGCCACGGCCCGGTGAAACCATCGCTGGGAAAGGATTCTCGGTCGTCCCGGGAGGCAAGGGCCTCAATCAGGCGATTGCGGCCGTGCGGGCCGGGGCACACGTTGAATTCCTCGGGGCGGTCGGGTCGGATGCCTTCGGATCAGAGCTGCGTGCCTGTCTGGCTGACGAAGGCGTTGGTACTGACGGCCTCATCGAAGTCGCGACACCCACCGGCGTTGCGCAGGTGTCCGTAACCGACGACGGCGAGAATTCCATCGTGGTCGTTGCAGGGGCAAACGCGCTCATCGAGCCGCGTGCGGATCAGCTCCTCGTGCACATCCAGAACGCGGGCTATCTGATGAGCCAGCTCGAACGACCCTATCCACTTGTCTTGGGCGCCATGAGGCTGGCGCACGAGGTCGGGACCGTCACGGCTCTGACGCCTGCGCCCGCTCACTCCATGAAGCACGAGCTTCTGCAATTCGTCGACATTCTTCTCCTGAATGCACACGAAGCGCGTGACCTGGCTGGGGAGGAGGATGAGCATCGGGCCGCTCGTCAGTTGAGCCAGCAGGTCGGCTTGGTCATCATGACCCGTGGGCCATTGGGGGTGATTGCCGCGCAGGATGGGCAGATCATCCATGAGTTGTCCGGCGAGCCCGTCAAGGCAATCGACACAACTGGTGCCGGCGACACCTTCGCGGGCTACTTCGTCGCCATGCTTGCTTCTGGGCGAGAACTGGGCGAAGCGTTGGCAATCGCCAGCAGGGCCGCAGGGATCTCGGTTACGCGGCACGGTGCCTCCACGTCCATACCTCGTGCGCACGAAGTGAGCGGGGCGTCCGGGTGACGATCGACGCATCCGCCACCGTTCTCGCTCGCTTCGTCGACGGCGTCGACGCGGAAGGCCTTGGCGCGTATGGCGTGCACGTCCTCGTCGGCAGAATGAAGTCGGAGCACCGCTGGCGCAGCGACGACCGAGAGAATCTGTATTCGGTGTCCAAGGGTGTGTGCGCCATCGCCGCCGGTATCGCGATCGATGAGGGAGTGATCGCACTCGACGCGACCGTTCCGGACACTCTGCCTGGAGTGACTCTCGGCGACGGTGTCGAGGGAGTGACATTGCGGCACCTGCTCACCATGACCAGCGGCATCGACTTCCCATGGTTCGCTGATGAGGCGGTGCCGTGGCCCGACCTTGCGCAGGAGATGCTCCGCCGACCGACGCGCGGGCCAGGCAGGATGTTCCAGTATTCGGATGCCAGCACCTACGTGGCAATGCGGATGCTCGGCGCTGTCATCGGTGATGTGCGCGGGTGGTTGGTACCCCGGTTGTTCGGCCCATTGGGCATCCATAACCCGCAATGGCACACCTGCCCGCTCGGCTGGATCATGGCCGGAAGCGGTCTCGAACTTCGAACCGAGGAGCTCGCCCGCATCGGACGGTTGCTCCGTGACCGGGGCGTGTGGGGAGATGCGCGCCTGGTCTCGGCCGAGTGGGTCGACGGAATGCACAGGGACTGGCTTGCCACGGGCTCGGACGCTCCGGACGAGCACTACGGCATTGCGGCATGGCGGGGGCCCGGCTCGTGCTGGCGACTCGTCGGGCGCTACGGCCAGTTCGTGATCATCAATCAGGATCAAGACGCCGTGGTCACGGTGACGGCACACGAGGAATTCCGCAGTCACCGTTTCGTCGAGCTCGCTCTCGAGGCGCTCGAGGCGGCGACGTAACCCACGAGAGCGTTGCGCGACCGTGCACTTGACGTTTCCCTGAGGCAACGTCATGATTACACAAATCGTATTGCACAAATCCTTTTGCGACTCGTTCTCGATGAGGAGGACCAATGCTTCGTACCGTCAAGCTCACCAGGTCTCTGGTCGCCGTGGGTGCGGCGCTACTCTTAGCGACCATGCCCCTTGCTCCAGCTAGTGCCGCGCCCGCCGCACCGTCGCCACCCTCGGGACCGAATCCGGCAGATGCAGGGAACCCCTTCATCGAGCACAACGGACTCATGTGGGAGTACGTGCGGGACCCGGAGGGTTTCGACGGATTCGAGTACCCCGCCACCACATACCAGTCCATAACCAACAAGATCGACGATGGCTGGTACACCCAGCGCGGAATCCACCACATCGGGATCTACGGCGCGTGGAAGTCCACCCCGGAGTTCTTGGGTCTGCCCCCGCTTGACTACTTCGATGCGCAGACGGGGACGGGCACGATCGACGACTTTCGTGACATGGTCCAATCGGCGAACGCGCACGGCCTCACCGTCGTGATGTATATCGAACTGATCTACATTCACCCCGACAACCCGGTCTTCGTCAAAGCGGCCCAGGACCGCGCCGACGACGTGGACTCGTTCGAGAGCCGTATGTTTCGCTGGGACGATCGACCGCAGCCTCAAGCAGAGTGCCCCTCGGATGAAGGCCTGCCGGGCGAAGTAACGTGGACGAGGGATCCATCGATCGCGAACGGGCGGTGCTACGTGCAGGCCTGGGGAGAGCTCGGGGGGACCCTCCCGAAGGGATATCCCGCGTTCGACTTCGAGAAGCCCGAAGCGATGCAGTACGCGAAGCAGGTCATGGGGTTCTGGATGAACCTCGGCGTCCAGGGCTTCACGTTCGACGCTCCGCAGACCTACCTGGGGATGCAAGGGTCCGACGAAGCCAAGCAATCCGAGCTTCTCGACTTTGCGAAGACGTACGTCTATCCCGATGGAAAAACGCGTCCGCAGTGGCTCGATGCGGAAGGCGCCGGCACCTACACGAACATGGCCTATACGGATCGAGTCGGGTACAGCGTCCTGTACGGGGATAGCGGCGACGACTTCAACTCCGCTGCGACTCAAGTTGCGCGCACCCCGCAGACGGTCAGCGTTGATCAGCTCGACGACTTCTACTCGACGTGGGTGGACTCGCGACGGCAGAACGGACGCGGCGGCTGGGGCACAAGTGTGTTCGACTTCGACGAACAGACCATGCCGGGGGATCTGCGGGCGCTCGATGCCGCAGTCCAGGCAGGCGGCGCCGGGCTTTTGATCTTCAATCATCAGCAGACGTTGAACGCCAACCTCAGCGCAGACGATGAACGAAAGTTCTACGACGTCTTCCGCACGATCGACCGGTCATCCGCGCTCGCCCCAGGCGCATCGCGAGTACGCATCCCAACGCAAGACGACTCCAAGCTGTGGGCCGTGCTGCGTCAGAGCACCGACAAGTCGAAGTCGGCGCTGGCGCTCTTCAACTTCCACGATCAGGAGCAGTGCGTCACTGTCAACCTCGGAGGCAGCGGCATCACCGTTCCACAAAGGACGACCGACCTCGCCGATGGTGAGCCTGGGCCGTGGTTGCGAACGGATGAGACCACCTTCCGCCTACCGGCTTACGGGTACGCGTTCCTCGACGTCGATGCCGGTCACGGTTTCGACTGGAACACGGTCGACAGTTCAGCGAGCGGTTGGAACGTCGGGGGTGGTTGGAACGTCATCGACGACCCGTCTGCCTTCGGTGGCAGCCGCATCGGAGGAAATGCTCCCGGCGGCTTCGCGGAGCGCACCTTCGAAGGCGACAGCGTGCAGCTCTGGGGTCGCATGGCGACCGACGGAGGGACTCAGGTGCGCGTCTTCGTGGACGGTCAATCGGTCGGGGACCACACTCAGCGAAGGAGCGCTCCGATTCCTGGGTCAGGGGGGAACGCGTTCTACGGTCAGAAGCTTGTCTCTTTGAGTGGTCTGGGCGCTGGATCTCACACGATCCGCCTCGAGCAGATCAATGGCGCTGCCGGCAATGCCGGCGGGACCGGGATCGACTACATGCTGACATCGGACCAGACCTACGTCGCACCGACGGCGGTGACCGGAGGCGACCGCTGTGCCGATGACGCGACACCTCCGCAGACGACTGCGACGTTGTCACCTGAAGGAGTCGGGGGAGGCTACGTCAACCCGAAGATCTCTCTCGAATCCCACGACGAGTCATCCGGAGTTGCACGAATCGAGTACCGGTTGGATGGCGGTCAGTGGACCGAGTACGAATCGCCGGTCGCGGTTACGTCGCCCGGCTCCCATGAACTCGAGTACCGCGCCACAGATGTCGCCGGAAACGTCGAGGCGACGAAGTCCAGAACATTCACTGTGAGTGTCGATTCGGGCCCGCCGGTCGTCAGCGCGAGCATCGATCACGAAGGTGCGAACGGTTGGCATCTCGCGGGGGCGCAGCTCACCCTCTCGGCAACGGACGACTCGGGAATCCAAGACATCGACTATCGTCTCGACGATGGGACATGGACGCCCTACGACTCGGTGGTGGACCTTCCTGAAGGAGCCCACGTCGTGCATTATCGGGCGACGGATACTGCGGGCAATACGAGCGCCGAGGGTTCGATCACTGCGAAGGTCGACGCAACCTCGCCATCCATCCAAGGATGGGTGTCGGAGACGGGTCAGGTCGTCGCGGTAGGAACCGATGCCGAGTCGGGGATCCGCCGAATGGACTACTCGACGGACGGCGACCATTGGTTCGAAGGGCTCAGCGCTTTTCGTGAGCGTACCGGGTCGTCGTCGAGGGTATGGGCGCAGGCAATGGACACGGCGGGGAATCGGAGCGATCCAGTCCTCCTCAGTACCGCGGCCGGGCCTCATCTGTTGACGGTCGACCCCGGATCGGCACTCCTGGTTCAAGCGGACGGCTATCAGGCTCGGGAGGTCGTCAGAGTGGAGCTTCATTCGGAACCGATCACCTTGGGGCGCGCGACCGCCGATGCGTTCGGAACGATCTCCATCCTTGTCAGGGTGCCGACGAGCTTCCCCGGCGGCACGCATGCGCTGGTGCTCGCCGCCGAGGTGAATGACCCACGGGCCGCGTTGGCGGTCACGGGGTCGGATCAGATTCCGCTCCTTCTTGCTGGTGCCGGGGTGCTGCTGGCCGGACTCGCAACTTTCGGAACAGTGATCTTCCGTCGACGTAGGGAGCGCCGCCTCTGATCGCCGGTCGCTCAGAGTGATCAACCGTCGTCCTCCGCGAGGCCATTAGTCTCGGGGAGGACGACGCCGTTCATCCGGGGGAGTCAGCGATGGCATGTCAAGCTCTGACCGATGCCGAAGGGGGATAATCAGCGCATGGGCAAGATCACAATTGAAGAAGTCGCAGCCGAGGCCGGAGTCAGCGTCACAACCGTCTCGCACGTCTATAGCGGTCATCGCCCAGTCAACGTCGAGACCCAGCGCCACGTCCGAGAGGTGGCGGTCAGGCTCGGCTACCGGCCGAGCGCCGTAGCGCAGAGTCTCCGATCGAGCCGCACACACACGATCATGATCGTTGTCCCCGACATCACCAACAGCTTCTACCCGGAGTATGCGCGAGCCGTACAGGACGCCGTAGGCGGAAGCGGCTACCACAGCCTGTTGTGCAATACGGACGCCAGGGAGGATGAGGAGCTTGCGTTCCTCGACGAAGCGATCTCGCGACGACTCGACGGAGTCGTCTTCACGGGCTTTCGCGTCCCGCCGACGGCTCTGGTGCCTCTCGAAGAAGCGGGCATCGCCATCGTGAACATCGGGCGCTCAGTAGAAGGCAAGGCGATCGATAGCGTCCGCTTCGACGATCGAGCCGCCGAGGCCGAGGCAACAGAATTCGTTCTCGACCGATATGGGCCGTCCGTCGCGTTGATCTACGGTGACGAAAGCGCGCCAGTCGGCCGCGAGCGACGCGATGGATTCGAGTTGGCGCTTCGGAATCACGGCATATCACCGAGCGCGGCAGCGATTGTGGGAACGGCGTTCACGCGCGCCGGCGGAGTTCGCGGTATGGAGCTCCTTCTCGACCGCGGAGAGCGACCTCGTGCGGTGGTCTGCGCCAACGACCTCATCGCATTGGGGGTCATGGACGTTGCACGCGAGCGCAGCCTGCGGATACCGGAGGACATTGCCGTGGTCGGTTACGACGACATCGATGCAGCCACTATCGTCACGCCCCGCCTCAGCACGGTGCGAACGGATGCACGGAAACTGGGCGCTGTAGCCGGCGGCCTTTTGCTGGATCGGATGACGGGTGCAATAGACGGACCCGGCCGGCACATCACGATCGCACACGAGTTCGTCGTACGCGAATCGGCGTGATGCGCCGGCCGGGTCATCCCGTCAGATGCGGGCTTCCGCCAAGTGCAACGTCCGGCGGGCGAGCTCCGAGACGCGTGAGTTGTCATAGCCGAACAACGCAGAACGCGTCCGATCGGCAAGCGGCTCGATGAAGTTGCCCGGCAGTCGGTCGGCGCCCAGCATGACTCCGACGACGGAGCCTGCGGTGGCTCCATTCGAATCGGTGTCCCATCCGCCCTGGACGGTTAATCCCACAGTTCTCGTGTAGTCGCCTTCGCCCCAGAGCAGTCCGGCGGCGATGAGTCCAGCGTTGTTGATGGTGTGAACCCAGCTGTAGTGGCCCCAGCGCTGCTGAATCGACTGCAGAGCTTCATCCCACGTGGCCCCCGTGTCATAGGTATCGCGCACTGCGCGCAGGACCTCACTCAGCCGTGACTTCGCCGGGATGGACAGCAGTGAGCGGTCATACGCTTCGCGGATCGTCGAGGCCGTAAAGGCGCTGGCGACGATTGCAGCTGACCACATCTCTCCGTAGACACCATTGGCGACGTGTGACAACGAGGCATCCCCGAACGCGAGCTCGATCGCTCTCCGCGGATTGCCCGGTTGCGTCCACCCGAACGCGTCACCACGAATCAACGCCCCGATCCATTCCCGGTACGGGTTGCGCACCTGGGCGACGTCGGTAATCGGCACCTTCGCCAGCAGGTTTCGGTAAGCAGCCCGTTCCGCGGTATAGACCTGGAGATACGGCATCAGCGTCAACCAGGCGTCGGCTACGCGTGTCGGCGAGAGGTCGGCTCCGTGAAGTTCCAAGAGGTGCAATCCCAGGATCGCGTAGTCGATATCATCGTCGCGGGCGGATCCGTCAACTCGACCGCGTGTTGTCTGCGGCCAGTTCTCGCGAAGTTCGAACTCCTTCGGCATCGGGTCGAGCAGCGGAAAATAGTCTCCGAGCGGCCAGGCGTCAGCGCGTTGGAGGTAGTCCTTGATGTGGTCGGAGGTCCAATGCGTGCCCATCTCGACAGGTTTTCCGAGATTGCAGCCGGCGATTCGGCCAAGCCATCCGCCCAGGATCTTGTTCTCGAGTTCCGACCCTTTCGGGCCGGACTCAGTCGCATCCGCAGGCAGAACGGAAAGGATGTCCTCCAGCCCTTCGGGTTCTTCGTACGTCCACGCGGCATCGCGTGGAGCGTTCACGACTCGGAGGTAGAGCTCCTCAAGGGCCTCCGTGTCATCCGGGTCTGCAGAGTCGAACGCGATGCGAAGGTCCTCCACGTCATGTCCGGTTTCGGCGCGCTGATCCAGTTCATCGTGAACCAGGTCATACGAGTTCAGGGGATCGTGCATTCGTTACTCCATCTTTTGATACAAAACCATTTGCAACGGTCTTACTGTCCCGTCATCATGTAGCTATGTCAAGCCCGAGAACTTCCCAATCCCGTTCACGCCGACCACAGTTGCACCCCACCCCGCCGCAGGGGTGGATGAGCGATCCCAACGGCCCCGTCTACTGGCAGGGCGAGTATCACGTCTTCTACCAGCACAATTCCGACTCGACCGAATGGGGTTTGATGCGCTGGGGGCATCTCGTCTCACGCGACCTGATCCACTGGACAGATCTCGGGATCGCGATGAGCCCCACTCCTGCTTCGTTCAATGCCGACGGATGCTGGTCCGGCTGCATTCGTATTCTCGACGGGAAGCCCGTCGCGTACTACACAGGTGCATCGGGAGGGGAGACGAGCCATCGCCAGACGGTCCTCAGGGCAACGGCGTCTCACGACCTCGCGTCCTTCCAGCAGGAGCCGACCGTTGCGGTCCTGCCTCACGTCGGGAGCGACGTCGGCACAGGTCACCAGCGTGATCCGTTCCTCCTGCGGCACAACGATATGTGGCTGATGCTGCTGGGCACTGAACTGTCCGGTGAAGGCGGCGCTGTCGTGCTCTGGACATCGCCGGATCTCAAGGAGTGGACCTACGAGGGTGTGCTGTACTCGAGGCCGAGCGGCGGCCCCGGCCTGGACACGGGACCCGTTTGGGAATGTCCCCAGTTGATCGAAATCGACGGTCAGTGGGTGCTGATCGTCTCCGTCCAGATGCCCGGGCCGGTATGTCCATACGCGGTGTGGTTCGTTGGGGAATTCGATGGCCGCGTCTTCCGTCCCGAGCAAATGGGATTGGTGGACGGTGGCGAGGTCTACTACGCGCCTTCCATCGCTTCTGACGTCGTCGGTCCGCCGCTGATGTGGGCGTGGCTTCAGGAATCTCCGACGGCCCGGGCGAATCCCAGGGAGTGGGCTGGAACGTTGAGTCTGCCCCGCGAATTGTCGGTTGTACAAGGGCGCCTCGTCACAGGCGTGGCCGATGCGATCGTCCGGGCACACTCTGACGACGTCCTCCGCTCTCCAACTGTCGAGTTGCTTCCGGGAGTACGAACGGTCCTGGGAACGATCGATTGCACGACTGGGCGGATCGAACTGGATTGGGACGCCGGGAGCTGCGAGGTCGCGTGGGGCGTCGATGTCCACGGCAGAGAATTGCGCGCCGGCATCCGCCGGACAAACGAGGAGGCGGTCCTCTACGCGGGCCTTTACGCGCCGGACCGAAATGATCAGGCTGTCTGGGAGACGGCCGCCGCTCCGTCGACCTCTCTCTTCATCTACTTCGACGCGTCCGTAGTGGAGGTCTTCTCGGGTTCTGGCGCTTCCATAACGTTTCGCGTGGAGCCTGCGGAGTCTCATGGCGAGCTGTCGGTTCTCTCAGATAGCGGCGCGACCCTCCGAGAACTCGCAGTGACTATGTCGCAGTCGACTTGACAGGGCTGCGAGCGCTAGACGAGTATGAGCATGCAAATGGTTTTGCATCAAAGAGGAGGCGACCATGAAATACATTCGGTTGGCAGCGGTGGCTGTAGCAGTTACAGCCATGCTCGCTGCCTGTTCCAGTTCTGCTCCAAACACAGCCGCGTCCGGCAAAATCGGCGGGACCGTCAAGCTGTGGTATCTCGAAGACCCCGATTCCGCCTTCATGCCTGCGGTGAAGAAGCAGTTCGAGGCCAAGTACCCGGGGACGACCGTAGAGCTCACAGAGCTCCCCGAAGACGGATTCGTGACGAAGATCGATACGGCGCTCCTCGCCCACCAGCCACCGGATGTCTCGTTCATCTACGAGCCGCGGTGGATGAAGGCAGGACAGGTCTTGCCGCTCGACGACCTGCTCAAGAAGGACAGCATCGACGTCTCGGACTACAACCCGGTGGCGATGTCCGAATGCAAGTACGAGAACAAGATCTATTGCATCGGTACGCTCACCGGTTCCGTCACGCTCATCTACAACAAGACGCTGTTCGACAAGGCGGGTGTCGCCTATCCCAGCACCGATGTTCCCATGACGATCGACGAGTACGCGGACATGGCGCGCAAGCTCAAAAAGGGTCTGGGCAAGACCTGGGGAGCGTCGGCGGGTGCACCGTTCTCATGGACGGACCGTCGCACCACGTTCAGCGCAGACGGCAAGAAGGTGGCAGTCGATGACCCGTCGACCGTGCACATGTACGACGTCCTAGCGGGTTTGGTGAGGGACGGGGTCTCCCCGACGCCTGGAGATCTTCAGCTCACTCTCCCGGCCGACATGCTGGCGGCGGGCGATGTGGCGATGTCGATAACCGACACTGAATACGCCGCGGCCAGCCTCGCGAAGGCAGGCTTCAAATGGGGCGTTGCGCCTCCGCCGGTAGAGAAGGCGGGCGACAAGCCGTTTGTGTTCGTCGGAACGGACAAGTACGGCGTGTTCAAGGATTCCCAGAACCGTGCAACCGCCGAGGCGCTCGTCTCGTTTTTGGCGACAGAGGGCAATCAGCTTCGGATCGACGTCTCCGACAAGCCTCCGCTGAACACGAAATTGCTCCCGAAGTGGGCGGGTGACGACCCCGGTCGTAAGGAGCTCAGCCAAGTGCTGGCAATCAAGAGCGAGCCGGAGTTGTTCATTCCGAGCTTTTGGGAGGTCACCGCCCCGTTGGACGACTTCTACGGCCAGCTGGCGAGCGGCGATGCACAGGCCAAGTCGGGCATGAAGAAACTCGCGCCCGAGTTGCAAGTGCGCCTCAACAGGGAATGGGACACGTGGAACAAGATCAAGTAGTAAGTGTCCGCGCCGGCCGGAGGATCGTCTCCGGCCGGCAGGCGGCCCTTCCATCCTCCCAGTCTGGTACGCGCGTGAAACGCCCGAGGCGCTCCGAAATGAGGCGCCGAGAAGCGCGTGCCGGGTGGTTGTTCGCCAGCCCCTGGCTCATCGGGCTGGTGGTCTTCACCGGTGGGCCGATCATCGCTTCGATCGTCCTGAGTTTCACACAATGGAACCTCTCGAATCCGCCGGAGTTCATCGGCTTCGGGAACTACACCGAGATGTTTCAGAACCCGGACTTCCAGAACTCAGTGGTCGTCACGCTCACATACGTGCTCCTTGGGGTGCCGCTCTTCCAGGTTGCCGGGCTGGCCCTGGCGCTGCTCCTGAACCTGAGGCTCCCGGGTATGTACCTCTTCAGGACCATCCTGTTTCTCCCAGCGGTCCTGAGCGGCGTGGCCGTCGCCGTGCTGTGGGGCCAGTTGCTCAATCCGTCAGGACCCATCAACCAGTTCCTGCAGGCGCTCGGAATCGCGCATCCCCCCGGATGGCTGACGAGCCCGGAATGGGCCGTGCCGGCGATGGTCCTCATCGGGCTGTGGGGAATCGGCAGCGGTGCGATCATCTACCTGGCCGGACTGCAGAATGTCCCGGCGCAACTCTATGAAGTGGCGCGCCTCGACGGTGCCGGGCCGATCCGGTCGTTCTTCAGCGTTACGTTGCCCTTGATAACTCCGACATTGCTTTTCACTCTGCTCAACGGGATCATCGGTGCCTTCCAGATCTTCGACATCGCCTACGTCCTAGGCGGCAGCCGGGGCGGCAGCGGCGGCTCTCTGTCCTTCTATCTGCTCTACATGTGGAACGAGGCATTCCGTAACGCGCGATTCGGATACGCATCAGCACTGGCGTGGGTGTTTGTCATCGTCTGTGCCGGACTGATCGTCCTGATCTTCACCACCTCGAATCGATGGGTTTACGACGAATCGGAGAATTCCTAAAATGTCCGCCACGCTCACCCAACCTCGGCGTCGAACAAAGAACGCTCGGCGCCTGGTATGGGGCTCGTTCGCATACCTGCTGCTCATTTCCCTGAGTTTTACGATCCTCCTGCCCTTGGGCTGGATGCTCACGGTGGCGCTCAAGCCCGACCTCGCGCCGGTCTTCACACGCCCCACCGAGTGGTTCCCGACTACTCATTGGGAGTGGGGAAACTTCGCTCGCGCTCTGTTCGATCCGGCTCGGCCATTCCTGAGATACACGATCAACACAATGGTGATCGTCATACTCAATGTGATCGGAACCGTCATCTCCTGCTCGTTGGTCGGATACGCGTTCGCCAGGCTGCGCTTTCGTGGACGCGAGTTCCTCTTCGGGGTCTTGATCGTCACCCTGCTCATCCCATGGCAGGTCCTACTCATCCCGCAGTTCTTCCTGTTCTTCCAGCTCGGCTGGTACGGGTCAATCCTTCCGCTGGTGATTCCATCATTCTTCGGAAACGCCTTCTTCATCTTCTTGATCAGGCAGTACATCCGTTCGATACCGCGGGAACTCGAACTCGCCGCGTCGATGGACGGATGCAATCAGTTCCAGGTCTTCTGGTACATCGTCTTGCCGCTTATCCGGCCGGTACTCGCGGTGTGCGTCGTGTTCGTCTTCCTCAATTCCTGGAACGACTTGCTCGGTCCGCTCATCTACCTGCTTCGCAACGACGACTTCACTGTGGCTCTCGGCATGGCGAACATGGTCACACGCCTCAACCCGCAGTTGAACATCCTGATGGCGGCGAACCTGATCATGATGCTTCCGCCGATCATTTTGTACTTCTTCGCCCAGGACAAGCTCGTCGGCGGAATCTCGTCCGTCGGTTTGAAGGGCTAGGGCTAGCGCGGTCTCGTACGACACCCCGTGCGTGTTCGCACGCCAGCGGGGCGGGCAGGCTCAGCCGTTGCGGAATCGACGGCGCACGGCGCGCGCGGCGAGGATGTCGCCGGCGGCCGCGTCCTGCGCTTTGGCGACGGCTTTGGTCGATTTGAGGGGGAGCTTGATGCCGGCGTCGGCCTCGATCCCGCTCACCAGCTCGCGCGCCCGCTCGATCTCCGAGTCGAGTTCGCCGCCGAGCAGCAGCACCACGTTCGCGATCCAGAGCCACAGGAGGAAGATGATGATTCCGGCGAGCGAGCCGTACGTCCTGTCGTAGTTGCCGAAGTTGGCGACGTACAGGGCGAACAGGGCCGAGGCGATCCCGAGCAGCACGATCGCCGTGAACGAGCCGGTCGTCAACCACCGGAACCGGGTCTGCCGCACGTTCGGCGTGGCGTAGTACAGCAGCGCTACGAGCAGCACGAGTGCCACGACGAGCACGGGCCACTTGACGACCGACCAGACGATCTGCGCGGTCTCACCCACGCCGAGGACGTCGCCGATCGCCGTCGCGACCGGGCCGGAGATCACGAGCATGACGGCCACGACGGCGATCAGGACGAGCGTGGCGATCGTGACACCGAGCTGGGTGAGGCGGAGCGGGAGCGCGGCCCGCCCCTCCGGAACGCCGTAGACGCGGTTGAGGGCGCGCCCGAATCCGCCGACGTAGCCGGACGCCGACCAGATCGCGCCGACGATCCCGATCACGAGGCCCCAGCCGCTCGCCGGCGAGGAGGCCAGGTTGACGATCGGCTCTTTCACCGCATCCAGCGACCCCGGCGCGACCTGCTCCACGATGTCGAACAGCGCGTTGATCCCCGCCTCGCTCTGGCCGACCAGCCCCAGGATGCTCACCAGCGCGATCATCGCCGGGAACAGCGACAGCACAGCGAAATACGTGAGTCCCGCCGCCAGGTCGGTGCAGGCATCGACGGTGAAGCTCCGCAGGGTGCGCTTGAGGATGAACCCCCACGGCAGCCCGAACCACGAGACGTGCCTCATCCCCTCGATGCGGCCGACAGCCTTCGCCCGGGCGGACCCGACGCTCGAGCGGTCAGCGTCCGCCACGTGAACGTCCCCGCGTCAGCAGTGCGACGGCACCGGCCGCCGCACCCACCGCGGCGAGGAAGAGTCCGGCGAAGAACACCGGATGCGAACGGATCTGCACCCCGAGGTTGAACGTCGCGAAGATGTCGTCGAGGGTGTCCGCCAGTTCGTCCCTCGTCTTTTCGAGGTCGAGCTTGAGCACGTTGATGCCCGCATCCTTCGGAAGCGGGGCGCGCTCCGGTCTTGTGGTCGTCACGGTCGCTCCCCCTTCAGCGCCTTCACGTCGTCGCTGAGCTCCTGTTTGAGATCGTCGGGCACCGGCGGCATCCCGCGCTTGAGGGCTCCTCGGCCGATCAGCGCCACGATCCCGGCGATCACCAGGAGGATCGCGGCGACCACGAGCGCTGCGAGCCAGGCGGGCATGATGAGCGCGAACGCGAGAACGGCCGTCGTCACGAAGGCGCAGAGCGAGAAGAAGAGGAACGCCAGTGCCCCGACCAGCAGGCCGACACCGATCCCGGCCGCCTTGGCCTTCTTCGTCATCTCCGCCTTGAACAGCGCGAGCTCGCCGGCGAGCAGACGGCGCAACTGGGCGACCAGGTCTTTCGTCAGCTCGGGGAGCGGCCGCAGGCCGCGCGTCGTCCGCCGCCGCTCGCGCGGCAGGGGCGGCTTCTCGAAACTCATCGGGCTCCCTTCGAGGGTGTCTTGTCGTGACGGTACCCCAGCATCCGCGCCAGGCCAAGGGTGCCCCCCGGAGCGGGCAGTGGACGATCGGCCTCAAGCGCATCACACTTGAGGCATGAGCGGAACCGACAAGACGCAGCCCGGAGGGGTCCTGGTCGCGGTGGTCGCCGGCCAGCCGGTGAAGGTGCTCGAGCAGGCGGCGCGCTTGGCCGACGACCTCGACATCTCACTCGTGTGCGCCAACGTCGACCCCAACCGGTACCTGGTCTCGAACTATGTGGACGGAACGGTGGTCGCACTTCCCTATGACCCCGACCTGCCCGAGACCGAGAAGGAGCAGTTCGACCCCGACCTGGAAGCGCACATCAGCGGCGTGCTCGACAGGCTCGGCGTGCGGTACAGCCTCGAACAGCTCGCGGGGGATCCGTCCTGGGCGCTCGCCCGGCTGGCCGACGAGGTGGACGCCCGGTACATCGTGGTCGGCACACGGGAGGCGGGGCTGCGGGGGAGCATCCGGGAATTCTTCAACGGCTCGATCGCTGCGCACCTCGCGCACCGGCAGCACCGGCCCGTGATCGTGGTTCCGCTCGCGCCCGTCACCGGTGACGGCAAGCTCCCGTGGGAGGATCCGCCGGTATAGTGAGCCGGTGCATCTCCGCTGGCGCTACATCGCCCTCGTCTTCGTCGGTGGCGCGCTCGGCACGACCGTGCGGTATCTCGTGTCGGCGGTCGTGCCGTCCGTGGCCGGCCTCCCGATCGCGACCTTCGGCATCAACGTCGTCGGTGCGTTCCTGCTCGGCATCCTCCTCGAGGCGCTCGCGTTGCGCGGGCCCGACGAGGGGATGCGCCGCGACCTCCGCCTCTTCATCGGCACGGGCATCCTCGGCGGCTTCACGACCTACAGCGCGTTCGCGGTGGACGCGGACGGGCTGATCGTCGCGCAGAACATCGGCGGCAGCATCCTGTACGCCCTCGCGACCATCCTGATCGGGGCGCTCGCCTCCGTCGCGGGGATCGCGCTCGCAGCACGGGTCGGCCGGGCGGGGGCGCGACGGTGACGCCGCTGCTCGTGCTCGCGGTGGCCGTGGCCGGCGGGCTGGGAGCGGTCGCCCGGCTGGTCTTCGACACGTTTCTGCGCAGCCGGTTCGCGGTGAACTTCCCGCTCGGCACGACGGTCATCAACGTCACCGGATCGTTTCTGCTCGGCCTCGTGACCGGTTTGGCGCTCGCACACGGACTGCCCGCCGAGTGGCGCGCCATCCTGGGCACGGGGTTCCTCGGCGGCTACACGACGTTCAGCACGGCGAGCTACGAGACCGTGCGACTCGCCCAGCAGCGGCGCTACCGTGCGGCGCTCGTCAACGGCTTCGGGATGCTCGTGCTCGCGCTCGCCGCGGCCGGGCTCGGGCTGTGGCTCGGCTCGCTCTGACGCTGCTCAGTCCGAGCTGTCGCCCTGTTCCATCCACCACTCGGTGAACTCCTCGGCGCGGCCGTCGGGAGCGAGGCGGACCACCCACAGATTGCTGTACGTAGGGCCCTCCCGGTATTCGGTGAGGCCCTCGACGAAGTAGACGGCGTCGTCGCGGCCGGCGAGCCGCCATTCGAAGACGGCAGCGCCCGGGTCGTCCTGGGCGTCGAGCCAGCCCTCGACGATCTCGAGGTGGCCGTCCCAGGGCTCGGCGAACGGTTCGGTGCGGTACGAAGCGTCCTCCGTGAAGAGTGCGCGGATGTCGTCGGGGTCGTTGCTCTCCCAGGCACGGCGGTAGAGGTCGATCCAGTTCGTGATCGCGTCGCTCATGGCACCGTTATACGCCATCCGTCCGGGCGGGCACCAGGGCGTGGCCAATTCTCGGACGTCGAGCGATCTTCTGTGCTGGGTCGAGATATATGGCATGTCAGTGCCAGGAAAAGCTGCTACGTTGGTCTGCGAGTGCGTCGCTCTGGGTATGTACGGTTCTGTCCACCGAGTGGGAACGACGTCAGCACTGCCCCTGATCCACATGGAGTTTCGTGATGTCCAAGCATCCCTGGCGCATCAACTGGATCAGTGGGACAGCGACTGCTGTTGCCCTCGTTCTCTTGGTAGTTGGCATTGTCACGGTTGCTCCGCTCACCTCTTCGAGCGTCGATGCCGGGATGCCGTTCATCTGGGTTGCCGTGATCGTCGCCCTTGCCGGTGGGCTAGGTGGCTTCATTGACAATCGGCTCAGGAAATAGAACGGGATGTCTTCCATCGGGTACTGAAGTCGTACCACTATTGCCCGCATCCCGATTCACTACTCTGTGAGGCATGGATGTTGCCCTCGAGTCGTGGACCGACTTCAATGTGGCCATCGCGGGGGCGGGCGCGGCTCTCGGCGGCCTGCTCATCGTGGCCCTGTCGGTGAACATCAAGCAGATCGCGGAGTCGCGGGGTCTCGCGGCGCGAGCGGGCGCTGCCGTCGCCGCGCTCATCCTGGGCGTGGTGCTGGCATGCCTGGCGCTCATCCCCGGTCAGCCGCTGTGGGCGTTCGGTGTCGAAGTGCTGGTCGGCACGGCGGGATGCGGCGCGATCGCGGTGCTCGCGGCGCGGGCCATCGTGCAGGATCAGACACCGGGCACCCTGCACAAGTACGACGCGGGGCACATCGCGTCGTTCGTGGGACCCCTGGTGATCTTCGCGGTCGGCGGTGTGCTGCTCGTCTTCGGCCTGCCTGCCGGCCTGGTCGTCGTCGCGGTGGCAACGATCGTCGCCCTCATCGGAGCGGTCATCTTCTCCTGGGTCGCGCTCGTCGAGATCCTGCGTTGACCGCCCGCGACGCCGCGGGAGACGGGGCGTTAGCGGACGGCGAGCGGCGGGGCGGAGACGCCGGGCGTGAGTGCCGCGGCGGGGTCGGTCCCCACGGCGACGATTCGGTTGCCGGCGTCGACGTGCACGACGGTCGGCTCGAAGACGCGGGCTTCCGCATCCGTCAGCTGGGCGTAGGAGATGACGATGATCAGGTGGCCGACCTCGGTCAGGTGAGCGGCCGCACCGTTCACGCCGATGACGCCGCTGCCGCGTTCGCCCGCGATGAGGTAGGTCTCGAAGCGGCTGCCGTTCGCGATGTCGACGACGCTCACCTGCTCGCCGGGCAGCAGGTCGGCGGCGTCGAGCAGATCCTGGTCGACGGTGAGGGAGCCGACGTAGTGGAGGTCGGAGTGCGTCACCGTCGCGCGGTGGATCTTCGACTTGAACATGGTTCTGAGCATGTGTTGCTTTCGGCGGTCAGTGGGTGAGGGCGAGCTGGGGGAGAGCCGAGATGAGCCCGGCGAGCTCGGGCACGTCGTTGGCCTCCGAGAGCGCCCGATCGAGGGCGGCGTCGTGGATGGGCCTGGCCCGGTCGAGCAGGTCGTGGCCGGCAGCGGTCAGCTCGGTGTAGATGCCGCGCCGATCGTCGTCGCAGAGCACCCTCGTGAGCAGGGCACGCTCCTCGAGCCGGTTGACCAGCCGGGTGGTCGCGCTAGGACTGAGCGCGCTCGCACGTGCGAGCTGCTGCATGCGCATGTGCCAGCCGTCCTGGCGGCTCAGGGCGTCGAGCACGGTGTACTCGACGACCGACAGGTTGACCTCTTTGCTGAGCGAGCGTTCGAGTTCGTTCTCGATGAAGTTGTGGAGGGCGGCGAGTGTTCGCCAGCCATGCGCGCGCACCTCGAGGGCGTCGTCGGCGATTCCCATTCGCGGCCTTTCCGTTCACGTCGATGCGGGGTTGCGTCAAGTAGTTGCATGTGCAACTATTTATGACGCGCCTGCAACTATTAGAGTACGCGCCGCATCCACCAATCCGAAATGCATTCAGGGAGTTCCATGCCCATCGGTCTCATCGCCCTGGCCCTCGGCGGCTTCGGCATCGGCCTCACCGAGTTCGTCATTGCGGGGCTTCTGCCCGAGGTCGCCGCAGACTTCCATGTGAACGAGGCGGCCGCCGGCTGGCTCATCTCCGGCTACGCGCTCGCGGTCGTCGTGGGGGCGCTCGGCCTCACAGCTGCTGTCACCCGGCTGCCCCGCAAACCGGTGCTCCTCGGCCTGATGGTGCTCTTCATCGGGGGCAACGCGCTCTCGGCGCTCGCGCCCACCTACGAGGTCATGCTGTCGGGGCGCATCCTCGCCGCCCTCTGCCACGGAGCCTTCTTCGGAATCGGGTCGGTCGTCGCGGCCGGCATGGTCGCCCCCGACAAGCAGGCGCGCGCCATCGCGATCATGTTCACCGGGCTCACCGCGGCCAACGTGCTCGGTGTGCCGTTCGGCACGCTTCTCGGCCAGGCCCTCGGCTGGCGGTCGACCTTCTGGGCCATCACTGTGATCGGGGTCATCGCGCTGATCGGCGTGGCGGTTCTCGTTCCGCGCACGACGCAGGGAGCGACGAGCAATGGTCTCCGCCACGAGCTGACCGCCTTCCGCTCCGGCCAGGTGTGGCTCTCGATCGCGGTCACCGTGCTCGGGTTCGGCGGGATGTTCGGTGCATTCACCTACATCGCGTACACCCTCACGGATGTCTCAGGATTCGCATCCGCGGCCGTGCCCTGGCTCCTGATCGTCTTCGGTGTCGGGATGTTCGTGGGCAACGCCCTCGGCGGACGGTTCGCCGACCGAGCCCTCGACAAGAGCCTGGTGATCATTCTCGCCGGCCTCGCCGTCGTGCTGGCCGCGTTCGCCCTCGTAGCCGCGAGCCCGATCGCGACGATCGCCGCCCTCCTCCTGATGGGGTTCTTCGGATTCGCCACGGTCGCCGGGCTGCAGACGCGCGTGATGATGTATGCCGATCACGCTCCGACCCTCGCCTCCGGCGCGAACATCGCCGCCTTCAACCTCGGCAACGCGCTGGGCGCGTGGATCGGCGGACTCACGATCACCGCCGGTCTCGGCTACACCTCGCCCCTCTGGGCCGGCTCGCTGATCACCGTCGGCGCGGTCGTCGTGATGGCGTTCGCAGCCGTCACCGCCCGCCGGCGCCGCGTCCGTGCCGTCGAGCAGCATTCTGACCAGCCACTTCCGGTGGGGTAGACAGCGGAGTACGTTCTGGCTTGACGAGTGATCAGGGGGTGATCGTGCATGTCAGGTGAGCAGGCCGACGAGCGGCGCTCCCTCAGCCCTGCGCGGCTTCTGATCGGTTCGCTGATCGGCGGCGCGGGCATCGCCCTCCTCGGATTCTTCTTCGGCGGAGCGTCCGCTTCCGCCGCCGAGCCTGCGCCGTCCGATCCGTCGACGCACTCGGTTCTCGGATCGGTCGGCTCCCTCGTCTCAGGGGTCGGCGGCGCCCTGTCGGACCCGGTCGTCCAGACCGGTGAGACGGCCGTCGCAGCGGCGCGGCCGGTCTCTACCGTCGTGCCGACCCCGGTTCGGCATGTCGCCGTCACGATCACCGCGCCGGTCGCAGAAGCGGTCGACGGCATCGTCGGATCGCTCGTGGTTATGGCGACGGATGCGGTCGATCCGTCCGCCGCACCCGCTTCGGATGACGACGCGATCGTCGCGGTGGCACCCGGCTTCGTCGTCGCGGCGAGCCCCGTCCCCGCTGTCGAGGCGCGACCATCCGGGCCGCACCCGGCGGTGATCGGGGCGCTGGGTGCGCATCCGGGCGTCGCCTCGCCAGGCTCGGCGCCGGCGGCTCCGACCGGTCCTGGTGATGCAACACCCCTCGGCGAGCCGGCGATCTCGGGGAGCGGCTCATCCTCATCGGGGTCCGGCGCTGCCGGCCCCACTGCCGCTCTGCCAAGCGACCTCCCCGCCCTGCCCGCCGCGGCGCGCGGCTTGGCGGGCACACCTGCGGACGACCGACTTCCGGTCTCCGCTGTCACCGACCACGACACCAGCCCCGACTGAGTGGGTCCGCTCCGCCCGTATGGCGGAACGCGACCACGTCTCCCGTTCCCGGGAGCGAAGAACACTCAATCGAAGGGCTATTCATCATGAATAAATACGTGTCGAGGGGACTGTGGTTCACCCTCTTCCTCGGCGGTCTCTCGCTTGCCGGAGTCGGTGTGGCCAACGCCGCCGAAACCAGCGGCGCAGACGGTACCGCCTCCGGCGAGCAAGCTGTCGTCGACCTCACCGCTCCGGTCACGCTGGGCGGCAACGGGATCAGCGTGCTCGGCGACTCGTCGAGCAGCGGGGCGGATACCGCGTCCGTCCCCGCCGCGGCTCCCGCTTCGGCGCCGGCCGTAACGACCTCGGGACTCGACGGGGTGCTCTCGGGCAGCCAGGCGGTCGCGGGCGTGAGCGTTCCGGTCACCCTGTCCGGCAACGCGGTCAGTGCTCTCGGTGACTCCTCGAGCAGTGACGCGACGACGGCCGCGGCTCCCGCCCCGTCCGGGCAGGCGTCCGCGCCGACGACCTCGGGGAGCGACGGTATCGCATCCGGTACTCAGGCGCCGGTCGATGCTGCTGTTCCGGTGACGGTCGGGGGTAATGCGATCAGCGTGCTCGGTGACTCGGAGTCGTCGGGGTCGACGTCGTCGGCTCCGGTCTCCGCCTCCCGCCCGAGCACGTCGGGTTCGACGACCTCGGGTTCGGATGGGCTTGCGTCCGGTACTCAGGCGCCGATCAGTGCTGCTGTTCCGGTAGTGGCGGGTGGTAACGCGATCAGTCTCGTCGGCGACTCGAGCGCTGCGGGTTCGTCGACTTCCGCTGGGTCCACGACGGACGGCGACGCGGGCGCCCCGGGTGGTGGCACGCCTACGGTTCCGGTCGCACTCGCGACGGGGACCATGACAGCCGCTAGCGGTGCGGCGACGATCCTCGGAGCGGACGCTGCGACAACACTCGCGCAGACGGGGTCGGACGACCTCAGCGTCGGCGCGATCGCAGCTCTGCTTGCGCTAATCGGTGTCGTGCTGATGTTCGGCACGCGCAACCGGACCGCCGCGAAGCGGCTACGCCGCACCCACCACCTGAAGTAGTCACGACGACGTACGTGCCGCCGGGCAGACCGCCCGGCGGCACGTCGTCACGCCACGCCGACGGCCGTCCACTCCTGAACGACGTGCTCGCGTCCGGCGGCACGGAAGGCGAGAATGGCCGCGCCGATCCTGCCCGCTGCGCCGCCGAGCTCGCTGCGCACGACCTGCGGGCTCGAACGCCACGCCAGACCGGCCGACATGCGTGCGCGGAGGGGGGTGAAGAGCGCATCCCCGGCCCGGGAGAAGCCGCCGCCGAGAACGATCACGGTGGGGTCGAGCAGCAGCGTGAGGATGTTCAAGCCCTGTGCCAGCGCGTCGACGGCCTCCGTCCACACGCCGTCGGCGATCGGGTCGGCGCCGAGGCGGCCGACGATCTCACGGGAGCTCAAGCCAGCGCCGCCGGCCGCCGCATAGCGCCGGGCGAGGCCCGCGCCCGAGACGTAGACCTCGAGGCAGCCGCGCTGGCCGCAGGTGCACAGTTCGCCGTCCATGACGATCGGGATGTGGCCGAACTCGCCCGCCGCTCCGGTCGCGCCGGTCACCGTATCGCCCGCCGTCACGAGCGCCGCGGCGATCCCGGTGCCGATCGGGACGAGCACGAAGTCGTCGGTTCCGCGCGCGGCGCCGATGAGTCGTTCGGCGAGCCCGGCGGCGCGCACATCGTGGCCGAGGGCGACGGGAACGTCGAGAGCGTCGCGCAGAGCGTCGAGCAACGGCACGTCTCGCCAGTCCAGGTTGGAGGCGTAGAGCACCACGCCGCGCTCCTCGTCGACCATGCCGGGTGTCGCGACGCCGGCGCCGACGACGGCGATCCCGAGGTCGGATGCGAGCGAGCGCAAGTCGTGGAACAGCGCGATCAGTGCGGCGACCACCTCGGTCGGCGGCGTCGCGCGAGTGAGCTCCGCGACAGTCTCCCCGCGTTCGGTGACCACGGCCCCCTTCATCGCCGTGCCGCCGAGATCGACCGCGAGAACAGCGGCGCTCACGCGGCGACCCGGCCCTGGCGGCCCAGCTCGGCGAGCACGTTCCGCACGACGGTCTCGGAGGTGACCATCCGGAACCCCGAGTCGTAGACGGTGGGAGCAGCGCCGGCTTCGCGCGCTGCACTCGGCACGGCCACGCCGGCACGCAGATGCACCTCGGACACTCCCGTGGTGCCGACGAGCGCCGCCACGTTCGCGGGCCGCACCCCGCCGCCGGCGAGAATGCTCACGCGCCCCCGGGCGCGCACGACCAGCTCGGCGAGCTTCGCCGCGTCCTCTTGTGCAGTGGCTTCCCCGCCGGAGGTCAGGATGCGGGCGACGCCCACCTCGATCAGCTCGTCCAGGGCGGCGGGAAGGTCGGGGGTCTGGTCGAAAGCCTTGTGGAAGGTGACGGGCGAGTCCTCGCACGCGTCGACCATCCGGCGGGTCGCCTCGACGTCGATCGTTCCGTCGGGGTGCAGCGCTCCGAGCACGAAGCCGAGCGGAACGGCGGAGGGATTCGGCAGCGCACGGATGGCGCGGATGTCCTCGACCATCGCGTCGACTTCGGCGCGACTGAAGACGAAGTCGCCCGGCCGCTGCCGGATGAGCACGTACACGCCGATCCGCGTGGCCGTGCGCAGCGCCACGGCCACCGTGCCCGTACTCGGGGTGACTCCGCCGTCGGAGAGGGAGGCGCAGAGCTCGACGCGGTCCGCGCCGGCCCGCTCCGCGATCGAGATCCCGTCCAGGTCGTCGAGGCAGACCTCGACCGCGGTCACGCGGCCGCCCCGAGCGTGGCGGCGAGGTCGCTGCCGACCCGGATCTCGCCGACGGGAACACCGCCGCCGAGGATCGCGACCGAGGTCAGCGCGCGTGCACCGGAGACATCGACGCCGAACGTCTCGAGAACCCGGAGCGCGAGAACCGTCGTCGCCCGCGGGCTGCCGTCGACGATCTTCATGGACACCGCGGTGCCGTCGGCTGCGGCGACGCCGATGACGCCCTCCGCTCCGCCCTTGGCGAGGGCGCCCGGCACCGTCTCCATGAGCGTCGAGTTCTGGTGGCCGGAGCCGCCGACGTAGAAGGGATGCTCGCGCATTGCAGCCGCGACCAGGCCCGCCGGCGTGGCCGGGTCCGCCTGCACGAGCGCGCGGAACGCCTGCGCGATGCCGCGGACGGTGGTCCCGAAGAGGGGGGCGCCGCATCCGTCGATCGCGTCGTGGGAGACCGGAACGCCCGTGACCTCCGCCATCGTGGCGCGTACGTGCTGCTGCAGCGGGTGGTTCGTGTCGAGGTAGTCGTGCGTCGACCATCCGTTGACCGAGCAGGCGAGCAGCATGGCGGCGTGCTTGCCGGAGCAGTTCATCCGGATGCGCGACCGCGGGTCGCCCGCGCGCACCAGCCGTTCGAACGTGTCCTCGTCCTCGGGCCGGTCGACGGGGCAGCCGAGAGCGCTCTCGTCGAGGCCCGCGCGGTCGAGGATCGAGCGCACGATGCGCACGTGCTCGTCCTCACCGGTGTGGCTTCCCGCGGCGATCGCCAGTTCCGGGCCGGCGAGCGGTGCTCCCGCCGTGAGGCAGGCGAGTGCCTGCAGCGGCTTCACCGTCGAGCGCGGCAGCACCACCGCATCCGGAGCGCCGAGTTCGAGCAGCGTCGCACCCGACGGGTCGACCGCGACGAGCGAGCCGAAGTGGCGGCTCTCGACGAGACCCGACCTCGTGACGGCGGCCAGCTCGGCCAGCGACGCGACGGCAGGGGCGGGAACGGATGTGATGGGCGACTCAGGCATTCGAGACTTTCGTGTGATCGATGGCCGGGAGTCCCGGCAGGGGAGGCTGCTTGATCGGGCGCCGGCGTGAGCCGCGCTGCAGACGTGACGCCAGGAAGGAGAGGCTGCCGTTGACCACGAGGTAGATCGCTGTGACGGCGATATAGGTCGGGATCAGCAGGTGCAGGTACGAGGCGAGCACCTGGCCGCGGTAGAGCAGTTCGGTGAAGGCGACGATGTAGCCGAGCGACGTGTCCTTCAGCAGGCTGACGAGCTGCGTCACGAGCGACGGGGCGACGTTGCGGACGGCCTGGGGGAACACGACGAAGCGCATCGCCTGGGCGGAGCGCATCCCGAGGCTGAGTGCCGCTTCGCGCTGCCCGCGCGGAAGACTGGCGACGCCCGCGCGTACGATCTCCGCGAAGACGGCCGAGTTGGCGATAGTGAGCGGGACGACCAGCTTCCACAGGGTCGGCAGATTGATGCCGATCTGCGGCAGGCCGAACAGCATGAGGTAAATCAGCAGCAGCACCGGAACCGTGCGGGCGATCTCGATGTAGATGGAGCTGAGCCAGCGCAGCCAGCGTTGGTGGCTCATCCGGCCGAGGGCGAGCAGCACGCCGAGCGCGCCACCGAGCACAGCGACGATGGCCGCGGCCTCGAGGGTGCCGAGCAGTCCGACGAGCAGGTAGTTCCAGATCGCCCAGTCGGTGAACGGCGCCCAGCGCTCGGGGTCGAGCTGGCCATGCGAAGCGAACTGCCACAGACCGAGTCCGATGACCACGGCGAAGACGGCGCAGCTGATCACGGAGCCGAGGAGGATGTTGCGCTTTCCGCGGGGGCCGGGCTGGTCGTAGATGAAGGAGGCACCGTACTGGCGCTTCGACCTGCGAGGGCGTGCCGGAGCGGGACGGTCGGGGATGAGCTGGGCGGTCATCGGACGATCGCCACCTTTCGTTCGACCCATCCGGCGGCGAGGCCGATGGCGAGGGCGATGGCCATGTAGAGGATGCCCGCGCCGGAGAAGATGATGATCGGCTGCGCGGCGACCAGGTTGATCTTGTTGACGGTCGCGGTGAGTTCTACGACGCCGACGGCCGCGGCGAGGGCGGTGTTCATCGCCAGCGCGATCATCACGTTGCCGATCGGCTGCACGACGGCGCGCAGCGCCTGGGGGATGACCACGAACCGCAGCGACTGCGCGAGCGTGAGGCCGAGCGCGCGGGAGGCCTCGACCTGCCCGACCGAGACGGTGTTGACACCGCTCCGCACGGCCTCGGCCACGTAGGCGGCCTCGTAGACCATCAGCACGATGATCGCCGTGGGGGTGAGGGGCAGCAGGATGCCCGCATCCGGCAACGCGAACACGGCCAGGAGCAGCAGCGCGAGCAGCGGGACGTTGATGAAGAACTGCACGTAGAGGAACGCGGCGCCGCGCAGGATCGGGATGGGGCTGACCCGCGCCACCGTGACGAGCACGCCGAGCACGATCGAGCCGACCCCGGCGATGACGGCCATCATCAGGGTCGTGCCGAGTGCCTGGGCGATCAGCCCGAGGTTGTCGATCAGGGGGTTCATTCGTCACTCACAAGCGAAGTCAGAAGGAGGGTGTGAGGTCGGGATGCGCGCGGAGGATGTGTGGACACTCCGCGCGCATCCCGGCCGGTCAGGAACCGGGGACCGAACCGATCTCCGGCGGCGTGGGAATGGCGGAGTCGGTCACGGTGCCGAGCGTGGTCTTCCACGCCTGGCCCCACTGGCCGCCCTTCTGGATCGTCTTCAGCCATTCGTTGATGAACGACTTGAAGTCGGAGTCGCCGTGCTTGAGGCCGATGCCGTACGGCTCCTTGGTGAACGGCGCGCCGACGACCTTGATCTGCTTCTCGCTGGCCGCGTCGCTGGCGAGCAGGGTGTAGTCCTGCACGTAGGCGTCGCCGCGTCCCTGGATGAGCGCCTGCACAGCGGCCGGGTCGGTGGCGAACGCGGTCACCTTCGCGGTCGGAGCGACCTCGGGGACAGCCGTGACGGCGGGCGTGTTGGCGCCGACGATGACGTGCTTGCCGTCGAGGTCCTTGACGCTCTTGATCGTGTCGTTGTCGCTCTTGACGGCCACGGCGAGACCGGACTCGAAGTACGGTCCGGCGAAGTCGACCTGCGTGGCGCGCTCCTCGGTGATCGTGTAGGTGTTGAACACCACGTCGACCGTGCCGTTCTGCAGCATCGCCTCACGGGTCTCGGATGCGGGCGGCACGATCTCCACGTTCGGCTTGCCGAGGATGTAGATGGCGAGCAGCTTCGCCAGGTCGGCGTCGAATCCGGTGACCTGGTCGGGGTTGGTCGGGTCCTGCTGCGAGAGCAGCGGGGCGTCGAGCGCCTCGGCGACGACGAGCTTGCCGCGCTTCTTGATGGCCTCCATGGTGGAGTTCGGCAGGATGAGGTCTGCCGACGCGACGGGCGCGCCGGTGAGGACCGAGTCTGCTCCTGCGCTGGCGCTCGAGTCGCTGCCGGGCAGGCTCGTGGTGCCGGAGCAGGCGGAGATGGCGAGCGTCACGGCGGCCAGCAGGATGCCGGCGGCTGTCGCCTTGCGGGTGATGCGGGTCATGTACTGCGTCCTTCCTCAGGGGATGTGTGGTGCAGGGTGGTGCTGGTGGTGCCTTCCGCGCAGCGGGCGCTGGTGCTCAGCGCTCAGTGCGACAGGACGGAAGCCAGGAACGAGCGCGCGCGCTCGGAGCTCGGGTTGTCGAAGAAGTCCGCGGGTGCGGCCTCCTCGACGATCTGACCGTGATCCATGAAGACCACACGGTCGGCGGCACGTCGGGCGAAGCCCATCTCGTGCGTGACGACGATCATCGTCATGCCCTCCTTGGCGAGGGCGGTCATGACCTCCAGCACCTCGCCGACCATCTCGGGGTCGAGGGCGCTGGTCGGCTCGTCGAACAGCATGACCTTCGGATGCATTGCGAGCGCCCGCGCGATGGCCGCGCGCTGCTGCTGTCCACCGGAGAGCTGCGCCGGGTAGCTCTGCGCCTTGTCGGCGATTCCGACGCGGTCGAGCAGCTCCAGCGCCTCCTTCTCGGCGGCGGCCTTCTTGAGGCCGCGCACCTTGATGGGCGCGAGAGTCACGTTCTCGAGGATCGTGCGGTGGGCGAACAGATTGAACGACTGGAAGACCATGCCGACGTCGGCCCGGAGGCGGGCGAGGGCGGCTCCTTCGACGGGGAGCAGCTCGCCGTCGACCCGGATCTCACCCTCGTCGATGGTTTCGAGCCGGTTGATCGAGCGGCACAGCGTCGACTTGCCCGACCCGGACGGCCCGACCACGACGACGACTTCCTTCTCGCCGACCTGCAGCTCGATGTCCTTGAGCACGTGCAGCTCACCGAAGTGCTTGTTGACCGCGTGCAGGCTCACCATGGGGCGCGCATCCGTTGAAGTCATCGGGTTCCTCGTGTCATCGTCGTCGGGGTTTCGCAAAGCGTACTAAGTGAATGCGGTATTACGCAATATTGGAGCTACTTAATCCAAATTCACACAAAGTTGATACAGTATTCTCGACCCAAACGTCTTCAGAGTGGAGTGCCCGGCGCGATGAACAGCACCACGGATGCCCTGCTGGGCCACGGCTCCTCGGCCGGCGCCATCCTCGACCTGATCCGGTCGGGGCACTCCCGCTCCCGCGCCGAGATCGCGCGCTCCACCGGACTGTCGCCGTCGACCGTCGCTCAGCGGATCGACGCCCTGATCGACGCGGGCTACGTGCGCGAGGCAGGTGAGGGCGTCTCCCAGGGCGGCCGCCGCCCCCGCACCCTCGAGGTGGATCCGACGACGGGGGTGGTCTGCGCCGTCGACCTCGGCTCGCACCACGCCACCCTCGGCCTCGTCGACCTCTCCGGCCGGCTGGTCGCGGTTCGCAACGAGAACATGGAGATCGCGGACGGGCCGCAGCGCATCCTCACCTGGATCGCGGCAGTGGCCGACGAGATGGTTGCCGAGCACGCTTCGCCGGGTCAGCGCCTCCGCGGCTTCGGCCTCGGACTGCCCGGCCCGGTCGACTCCGCGGGACTCATGGTCTCGCCGTCGCGGATGCCCGGCTGGAACGGGGTCGATGTCGCCGCCATGATGACCAGGATCAGCGGCCTCCCCGCCGCCATCGACAACGACGCCAACCTGATGGCCCTCGGCGAGCACGTCAGCCTGCACGGCGAGGTGCAGCACTTCGTGTTCGTCAAGGCCGGTTCGAGCATCGGCTGTGGGGTGATCGCCTCCGGTGAGCTCTACCACGGGCACCACGGGATGGCGGGCGACATCAGCCACGTCACCGTTCCGGGTGCGCCGCCGGTGCTCTGCTCCTGCGGCCGCACCGGATGCCTCGACGCCGTCGCCGGGGGAGCGGCCATCGTGCAGGCCCTCCGCGACGCGGGAGTCGCGGTCGCCGACACGGGCGACGTGCTCGCACTGGCCCGGGATGCGCATCCGCTGGCCACGCAGATGCTGCGCGAAGCGGGCACCAGAGTCGGCGGCGTGCTGGCGACCATCATGAACTTCTTCAACCCGCAGCGACTCGTGCTCGGCGGGATCCTCGGAGAGGCGGAGGCGTTCGTCGCCGGTGTGCGCTCACGGATCTATTTCGAGTGCCTCCCGATGATCACCGACACCCTCGACATCTCGGTCAGCGTCGCCAAGGACCGCGCCGGCATCCTCGGCGCCGCCCGCGTGGTGCTCGACGAACTGTTCGACGCCCGGCAGATCAACAGCGTGGTGCGCTGAAGCTCAGGCGACCCGGCGTCAGAGCTCGACCGAACGGTTCTCCCCGACGTCGGGCGGGCGGCGGGTGACGACCGAGCGGGCGAGCTTGAACGCCGTGACGATGCCGGGCTCCAAGGTCGCCCAGTACTCGGCGCTGTCCGCGTGGACGAGGATCAGGGCGACGTTCGGGTCGTCCTTGCCGGCCGGGAACCAGGGCTCCACGGTCGGCGACCACAGCTCGTCCACCTTCTCGCGGTCGTGGACGACCTCCGCGGTGCCGGCGATCGAGAGGTAGCCCTTGCCGGTGTCGTAGGACACGTTGACGTTCGAGTGGGCCCGGATGTCCGAGATCTTCGGGCTCGGATCCTGGGTGAAGAACCACAGGTCGCCGTCGAACTCGGCCTCCTGGGTTGCGAGCGGCCGCGAGTGCAGGTCGCCGTCGCTGGTCTGAGTCGTGAGCAGGGCTACTTTCGAGGCCTTGATGAGTTCAGCGATGGTCTTGAGTTCGTCGTCGGACGCGGTTTCGGGTTGATCCGTCATTGCTGTCACGGTACGCGCGGTCGCCGCGAGCGCAATGCGCGCACCGGGTCGGTCAACACGATTCGCAATCATTTCCTTCGACGTGTGCCGCCGCTAGGTTGATCCCATGAAGACCGTGCGCATCGCAGCTATCGTCCTTGCACTCGCAGCGTCCGCAACGCTCGCCGGATGCTCATCCAGCGCTCCGGCATCGAGCGTGGCGCCGACCCCCACCCCATCGCCGTCGACGGCCGCCCCCGGTACGGTCGGGGACTTCGCCGGCTCCTGGGGGACGGTGCAGCCGGGTCAGCCGTCGCTGACCATCGCCTCCGACGGCGACTTCAATGGCACGGACGGCTGCAACGCGCTAGCCGGAACGGGCAAGCTCGACGGCGACACGTACGTCTTCGGTCCGTTCGCCAGCACCCTCGTGGCGTGCGAGGGCGTCACCCCGTGGCTCAACCTCGCCGCCACGGCCACCGTCGCGGACAACACCCTCACCGTCTTCCGGACGGACGGCACCCAGATCGGCACGCTCGACAAGCGCTGACCGGCTTCCTCCCCTCGGCATCTCGTCGTCCGTGTCGAGCTTCGGGAGAAAGTAGGCTTCGGGCGTGATCACCGTTCATCTGCGATATGAGATCGACCCCGCCAAACTGGCCGAGTTCACCGACTACGGGCAGCGGTGGATCCGGCTGGTCGACAAGTTCGGCGGAGCGCATCACGGCTACTTCATGCCGAGCGAGGGTGACAGCGACGAGGCGTTCGCGCTGTTCACCTTCCCCTCGTTCGCCGAATACGAGAAGTACCGCGCTGCAGCTGCCGTCGACCCCGAGTGCATCGAAGCCGTGCGATTCGCGCAGGAGACAGGGTGCATCCGTCGTTACGAGCGCCGTTTCCTCTCGCCGGTCTTCGAGTAGGTCGTCACGAGTCGATGGTGCGCACGAGCTCGTCGATGAAGGTCGTGAAGGTGTCGGCACGGCGGATGAGCTGCAGCACGGCCTCGCGGTCCGAGAAGACTTCCACGAACTGGTCGAACACGGTCTGAAAGGATGCGCGCCCGGCGGCGTCGAACGCGACGAACGCGATGACGTTGACGCGCGCATCCCCCCAGTCCATCGCCGCGTCGTTGACGACGATCGCAATGGCGCTGCGCTTGGCGCTCATGGTCATCGCGTGGGGGACAGCGAGGGAGTCGGTGAAAGCGGTCGACGACATGTGCTCGCGTTCGATGGAGCGATCGACGTACTCCTGGTCGATGGCACCTGCTGCGATCATCCGGTCGCCGAGGGTTCGGATCATGGCGTCCGGATCGCGCGCGTAGAGGTTGCGCACGAAGAGCGACTCGTCGAAGTACTCGAGCAGGTCGTTCTTGATGCGGGCGCGGCGACGCTGCCGGCGGATGCGCGCGATCGCCTGCCGTGTGTGCTCGATGTCGGTCTCGGTCAGGAACGGCTGCACGACCACAGCGTTGTCGCGACGACCGCGCGGGTCGATCGTGGTGAGCACGAGGTCGGCCTCGATCGCCTCCCAGTCGGCGTCGGTGGAGGTGATCACGCTGGTCACGTCGAGCTCGTCGCCGAGGGCGCTCTCCAGTCGCTCGCGCAGCAGGATGTGCATGTCGTAGTAGTTGGGGCAGACGACGGCGCAGGTCACCGCATCCCGTCGCCGCGACTGCTGTTCGAGGTAGGCGCCGACGTGCATGGCGATGTAGGCGATCTCGTCGTCGTTGACCACGATGTCCTCGGCAGCCTGCAGGCGGCTCGCGATGTAGACGGCCAGCTCGTAGATCATCGGGTACGAGCTCTTGATCGAGCGGGTCAGGGGGTTGCGCGAGTACTCGTTCTCGTGGGCGCGGGCCACCAGGTTCTGCACGTGCAGGGTGAGCCGCACGATGAAGTCCTCGTCGCGCAGGTCGACGAGGTACTCGGCGGATGCGCGCGCCACGATGCTGCGCACCACCGCCAGGTCGTGCTCGCTCACGTACTCGGAGACCGGGTTCGCTCCGGCGCCCGGCGCGATCACCCGCGTTCTCAGCAGGATCGCCAGGTACCGCAGCTCCGTGCCGTCGAGGGCGACGTCGAAGTGCTGGGCGACGAGGCGTCCGAGGTCGTCGGCGAGCCGCCGGATGGTCTCGCTCACGTCGGGGTCGGCCGTCGCGGGCAGCACGCGGTTCTTGGCGACCCGGTCGAGGGCGACGGCCATGTGCAGCAGCACGTCGTTGATGCCGTACTCGTTGACGAAGAAGCCGCGGGCGTCGAGCATCGCGACCAGGTCGGACTTGAAGTCGGCGAGACCGCGGGAGTCGAACGCCTCCTGGATGCGCGCCAGATCCACGATCCCCTGTCGCATCTCGTCGCGGAAGAGCCGGCTGAGAAGCTTGCGCCGCGCGATCTCCGGTCCCGACAGCTGAACGGTCGCGCCGTGGCGCACGAGGCCGAGCTCGGTGCCGGCGAAGAGGCCGCGCATCCGGGTGAGGTCGGATTCGACGGTCGAGTCGCTGACGAAGAGGCTCTCGGCCGTGTCGTAGACATCGATGCCGTCGGGTTCGTCGAGCAAACGGCGCACCAGGTAGGCGAGACGCGCCTGGGGTGAGCCGGCTGCGGCGGGCGCTGCAGCATCCGGGGCGGCGGAGGATGCGGCGAGGTAGGTGCCGTACGCCTCCCGGTCGAGCCGGTAGCCGCTCGGACCCGACTCGACGACCTCGAGTGGCGATGCGGCGTCCTTCAGCTCGGCGACGTAGGTGCGGATGCTGCGGGTCGTGACGCCCAGTTCGTGCGCCAGCTCGTTCGCGGTGACCCAGGCGCCGCGACGCGACAGGATGTCCAGCATCCTCGCCTGCTTCGCCGGGAGCGCCACCGAGACCACACACCTTTCCGCGTCCGCTTCGCGCACGGTTGCACACGAGTCAACCACTTCCGGTGCACCCGGCCGGGGTTTCCGCCGTTTCTTCCGGGGGTGCGGAAGAAACGGTGCTGGCGGCCGACCCGACCGCGGGACGAGCATGGCAGCGTTCCATCCGTTTCGCCGGAGTCACCCGTTCCACCCCGTTCCACCCCGAAAGGCTGATCGATGAAGATCCTCGTCGTGTGCGGCGCCGGTGCGTCCAGCACGTTCGTCGCGCTGAAGGTGCGCACGGCGGCGAGCCGGCGCGGAGTCGACGTGACGGTGGAAGCGGCGAGTGCGGAGCTGCTCGAGCAATTCGCGGCCGTCGACGTCGTTCTCGTCGGCGCCCACCTGGCGGGCACGGTGGACGAACTCCGCGAGCGTGCGGGTGCTGCCGGGGCTGCAGTGGCGGTTCTTCCGGCGATCTCGCCGGCCGCTCTCACGGGGGATGAAGCACTCGACCTGGCATTGAACGCGCGGGCGGCGGCACTATGAGAGCACCCACTGCCTTTTCACGCCACCTTGAAGGAGATCACAATGGCTGAGCGGACCATCCGAGTCGGATCGACGCACGGGCTGCACGCGCGCCCGGCGAAACTCTTCGTGCAGGCGGTCGCCGAGTCGGGCGCACCCGTCACGATCGCCAAGAACTCGGGCAAGGCGGTGAACGCGGGCAGCATCCTCGGCGTCATCTCCCTCGGCATCGACCACGGCGACTACGTGACCCTCGTCACCGAGGCGGAGAACGCCGATTCGGTGCTCGACGACCTGGCCGACATCCTCTCCACGGACCACGACGCCTGATCATGGCCGACACCACGACTCAGGTCCTCACAGGCGCCGGCATCGGCCAGGGCGTCGCCATCGGCCGCGTGCTCCGGATGGCCGACCCGCTTCCCGAGCCCGCCGACGTTCCCAGCGACCGCACCCCCGAGGAGGAGCGCGAGCGGGTGAAGGTCGCCGTCGCCGCGGCCGCCGACGATCTGCGCGCTCGCGCCGCGAAGGTGACCGGAACGGCAGCGGACGTGCTCGAAGCGCAATCGATGATGGCAGAGGACTCGTCTCTGCTCGACGACGTGTTCGACCGGATCGGCGGCGGCAAGACCGCCGAGCGCGCCGTCTTCGAAGGCTTCGCGGTGTTCCGCGACATGCTGGCCGGCCTCGGCGGCTACATGGGGGAGCGTGCGTCCGATCTCGATGACGTCGCCCAGCGCGTGATCGCGGCGCTGAGCGGACGGCCGGCTCCGGGGGTGCCCGAGTCCGACGATCCGTTCGTGCTGGTCGCCCACGACCTGGCGCCGGCCGACACGGCTCTGCTCGACCTCGACAAGGTGCTCGGCCTGGTCACCCGCGAGGGCGGCCCGACCTCGCACACCGCGATCCTCGCGCGCGAGAAGTCGATCGTCGCGGTCGTCGGCGTCGCGGGAGCGGACAGCATTCCCGAGGGCGCCGAGGTGATCATCGACGCAGCTGCGGGCCGGGTCGTCGTGCATCCGGACGAGGCGGGGAGGGCGGATGCGCTGCACCGCATCGAGGAACGCTCGTCGGCGCTCTCCGGGGGAACGGAGCCGGGAGCCCTGGCCGATGGAACGCCCATCCCCCTGCTCGCCAACCTCGGTTCGACCGCCGGCTCGCAGGCCGCACTCGACGCGGGCGCGGAGGGTGTCGGTCTCTTCCGCACCGAATTCCTCTTCCTCGACCAGCGAATGGCGCCGACGGTCGAACAGCAGCGGGAGCACTACACCAGGCTGCTCTCCGACTTCCCCGGCAAGAAGGTGGTCGTGCGGGTGCTCGACGCCGGCGCGGACAAGCCCCTCGAGTTCCTCAACGACGCTCACGAGGACAACCCCGCCCTGGGGCTCCGCGGTCTGCGGTCGCTGCGTGCCAATGAGGACCTCCTGCGCGAGCAGCTCACCGCTCTCGCCGAGGCCGACGCCGTCAGCGACGCCGACATGTGGGTCATGGCCCCGATGGTGTCGACGGTCGAGGAGACCCGCTACTTCGTGAACCTCGCGACCGAGCTCGGGCTCAAGACGGTCGGCGTCATGATCGAGGTCCCCGCCGCCGCACTCCTCGCGGATCGGGTCCTCGAAGTGGCCGCGTTCGCGTCGATCGGCACGAACGACCTCACGCAGTACACGCTCGCCGCCGACCGTCTGCTCGGCTCGGTCGCAGGGTTCCAGGACCCGTGGCATCCGGCCGTCCTGCGCCTGATCGGCGAGGTCGGCGCCGCCGGGGCCTCCGCGGGCAAGCCGGTCGGCATCTGCGGAGAGGCCGCCGCCGACCCGTTGCTCGCCGTGGTGCTGGTCGGCCTCGGCTCCACCACCCTCTCGATGTCGCCGGCAGCCATCGCCGACGTTCGCCTGTCCCTCAGGCAGTACACCCTCGACCAGGCGAAACAGCTGGCCGAGGTCGCCCTGGCCGCGGATGGCGCGGCCGAAGCCCGTGATGCGGTGCTCGCCGCGATCGCGGAATCACGTCATCCAGACAGAAATGGAACACCACAATGACAACGGCGTCAGTTACGAAGAAGCCCGGCCGCGCGCGCGTCGGGGTGCAGAAATTCGGAACGTTCCTCTCGGGCATGGTCATGCCCAACATCCCGGCATTCATCGCCGGCGACGCCCAGGGCGACGCGACCGAACGGCTCGTGCAGAACATCGTGTTCGCGTGCGACGCCGGGATGGGATCCAGCGCGATGGGGGCTACAGTGCTTCGCAACAAGATCAAAAAGGCTGGAGTGGAGGGGGTGACGGTCACCAACCAGGCGATCGCCAACCTCGACGGGACCGCAGACCTCGTGATCACGCAGCGGGAGCTGACCGATCGCGCGAAGGGCCAGTCGCCCTCCTCGCAGCACGTGTCGGTCGACAACTTCATGAACAGCCCGGCCTATGACGAGGTCGTCGACCTCGTCAAGAAGCAGTCCGAGCAGAGAGCACCGGAGGACGCCAAACAATGACCGAGATTCTCGACCGGGCCAACGTGGTGGCCGCCGGCAGCGCGGCCACCCGGGACGAAGCGATCCGGGAGGCCGGCGAGCTGCTGGTGCAGGCGGGCGCCGTCGAGCCGGCGTACATCGAATCGATGGGCGACCGGGAGCGCACGGTCTCAACGTTCATGGGAAACGGACTCGCCATCCCGCATGGCACCAATGACGCCAAGGACGAGATCAAGCGGTCGGCGCTGTCGTTCGTCCGCTATGCCAGTCCACTCGACTGGGGCGGCGAACCGGTGAACTTCGTCGTCGGGATCGCCGGGCTCAACAACGAGCACCTCGAGATCCTGTCCAAGATCGCCATCATCTTCTCCGAAGAGGACGACGTTCAGAAGCTCATCGATGCTCCGGATGCGGACGCCATGTTCGCCCTGCTGGGGGACGTGAACGAATGAAAGCCGTCCACTTCGGCGCCGGGAACATCGGCCGCGGCTTCGTGGGGCTGCTGCTCCACGAAGCCGGGTACGAGGTGGTCTTCGCCGACGTCAACGGCGAGCTGATCGCCGCGCTCGCCGCGGCCGACTCCTACCGGGTGCACGAAGTGGGCGAGGTCTCGCGCGAGCGCGTGGTCGACAATTTCCGGGCCATCAACAGCGTGACCGACCAGGATGCGCTGGTCGCCGAGATCGCGTCGGCCGACGTCGTGACGACGGCCGTCGGCCCGCGCATCCTGAAGTTCGTCGCGCCGACCGTCGCCGCCGGGCTGCGTGCACGGCCGGCGAACGCGGCACCGCTCACCGTGATGGCCTGCGAGAACGCGATCGGCGCGACCGACCTGCTGGCCGCCGAGGTGCTCGCCGCTCTCCCGGAGGAGACCAGGGAAGACGTGGCCGAGCGGGCGGTGTTCGCGAACACGGCCGTCGATCGCATCGTGCCCGCACAGAGTCCGGATGCGGGCGTCGACGTCACGGTCGAGGCGTTCTACGAGTGGGTGGTCGAGCGCACGCCGTTCGCGGGAGCCGAGCCGCGCATCCCGGGAGCGCACTTCGTGGACGAGCTCGGGCCGTACATCGAACGCAAACTGTTCACGGTGAACACCGGCCACGCGACGATCGCATACGTCGGCTTCCTCGCGGGAGCCCGGACCATCAGCGAGGCCGTCGCGATTCCGGAGGTGCGCGCGGTCGCCGAGGCTGCGCTCGCCGAGACGTCGGAGGCGCTGATCGCCAAGCACGGGCTCGACCGGGCCGAGCTTGCCGAGTACCGCGCCACGATCCTCGAGCGCTTCGCGAACCCGTACCTCGTCGACGAGGTGACCCGTGTCGCACGCGAGCCCCTGCGCAAGCTGAGCCGCAACGAGCGTTTCATCGGCCCGGCGTGCGACTACGCTGTCGCGACGGGCAGGGTGCCGAGCGCTCTCCTCGAGGCGATCGGCGCTGCGCTGCGCTTCGATGTTCCCGAGGACAGCCAGAGCGTCGAGCTGCAGCAGCTCCTGCGCACGGCTTCAGCGGAAGACATCGTGACCGAGATCACAGCGGTCACACCGACCGATCCGCTCTACGTGCCGCTCGTGGAGACCGTCCGGGCCGTCCAGCGCCCCTGACCGCCGCGCCGCGCCGCGCGCATCCGTCGAGTCGCGCCGAATCGACCTTCCCGGAGCCCCGGAAGGTCGATATGCCGCGACTCGACGTCAAGCCGCCTTGCGGAGGGCGCGACCTGGCAGCTCGTCGGTGCGCTGCGAGTCGGCCAGCACCGGTCGCCCGGCGACGAACACCCAGGGGATCCCCTCGGCCTGCCGACGCGGCTCGGCGTAGGTCGCCCGGTCGGCCACGGTCGCGGGGTCGAACAGCACCAGGTCGGCCACCGCTCCCGGCGAGATGCGTCCCCGGTCCGTCAGTCCGAGCCGTGCCGCGGGCCGTGCCGAGAGATGCACGATCGCGTCCTCCAGCGTGAGAACGCCCTCCTCGCGCACGTAGTGGCCGAGGTATCGCGGAAAGGTCCCCCATCCGCGGGGATGCGGCTTGGCGCCGACGAGGATCCCGTCGCTCCCGCCCGTGTGCCGCGGATGCCTCATCATCGCGCGCACGTTGGTCTCGTCCCCGACGTGCTGCAGGATGCCGGTCCCGAGGCGGTCCGCGATCAGCAGCTCGAAGAAGGCGTCCGCGGGCGCGACGCCGTCGCGAAGAGCCAGCGAGTCGATCGTGTGGCCGACCGCCGATCCGAGCGCAGCATCCCGCACGCCGGCGACCTCGATCGTCGCCCAGTCCACCGGCACACCGTGGCAGCCGTCGCTCCCGACGACCTCCAGCTCGTGGGCGATCCGGATGCGCGCCGCGGGGTCACGCAGGCGCGCGAGGGTCGCATCCGGCCCACCCACCGCCGACCAGCTCGGAAGCAGGGCCGACAGCGTCGTCGCGCCCGACAGGTACGGGTAGGTGTCGAGGGTGATGTCGACTCCGGCGGCGATTCCTGCGTCGATGAGCGCGACCAGTTCGGAGGCGCGGCCCCGGTTGACGTCGAAGTTCATGGTCGCGTGCGTGAGGTGCAGCGCGCATCCGGAACGATGGGCGACATCGATCACCTCGGCGTAGGCGTCCAGCGCTCCGGCGCCGTAGGAGCGCTGGTGCGGAGCGTAGAAGCCGCCGGCGGAGGCGACCACCTCGCAGAGCGCCACCAGTTCGGCGGTGTCGGCGAACATCCCGGGCACGTAGGTGAGGCCGGAGGACAGACCGAACGCGCCGTCGCGCATCCCCTGACCGACCAGCTCGCGCATCGCGGCGAGTTCGGAGGGCGTTGCGCGACGGTTCTCGGTGCCGACGACGGCCATGCGCACGGAGCCCTGCGGCACCAGGTAGGCGATGTTCGTCGCCGAGCCGAGCCCGTCGACCGCCGCGAGGTAGTCTGCGACGGTTCGCCAGGCGAAGTCGAGGGAGCCGGGGATGCCGTTCCACCCGGCGAGCTGTTCGCGGAGGACCCCGATGGTCGCGTCGGTGCTCGGCACGTAGGAGAGGCCGTCCTGGCCGACGACCTCGGTCGTCACGCCCTGTGAGACCTTCGCGAGGAGGTCGCGGTCGGTGAGTGCGGCGAGGTCGGAGTGCGCGTGCATGTCGATGAAGCCCGGTGCCACGGCGAGTCCGTCGGCGTCGAGGCTGCGCCCGCCTGCCGGGGCGTCGAGGTGCCGGCCGACCGCCGCGAGCCGATCGCCCGAGATGAGCACATCGCCGGTGTATCCGGGCTCACCGGACCCGTCGAGGATGAGGGCGCCGCGGATCAGCGTGGGCGCATCGCCCGGCGGCCTCACGATCGACGGCTCACGAGCCCCGGGCCGCGGAGGCGAACTCGCGTGCCCGCTCGGTGATACCGGTCCAGTCAGCGGCCTCGATCGCGTCGGCGCTCACCACGCTCGAACCGGCGGTCACGGCCAGCGCGCCCGCAGCCGTCCACTCGGCGGCGTTGCCCGCGTGGAGCCCGCCCGAGGGGACGAAGGACACGTCGGGGAGCGGGCCTCGCAGGTCCTTCAGATAGCCCGGTCCGACCAGCGACGCCGGAAAGATCTTCACGGCGGCCGAGCCCCACTCGACCGCCCGCATCACCTCGCTGGGGCTGAGGGCGCCCAGCAGGAACGGGATGCCCGCTTCGCGCGCGACCGCGGCGACGCCTTCGTGGAGTCCCGGGGTGACGAGGAACCGTGCGCCGGCAGCGATGGCCGCCTCAGCCCTGGCCACATCGGTCACCGTTCCCGCGCCGACGATCGCGCCGTGCGCATCCTCGTTCGCCACCGCGTGCTCGACGAGCTCTTCGACACCCGGGGTGGTGAACGTGAACTCGACCACTCTGATCCCGCCGGCGACCAGTGCACGGCAGAGCGCCACCGGGTCGTCGATGCGCGGAGCGCGCACCACCGTGAGGGCGTGGTCGGTTGCGAGGGCGTCGATGATCATGGATTCTCCCTGGGGCCGGCCGTCAGCCGAACGTCGTCTCGAGCAGGCCGATGACGTGCGGCTCCGACGCCTCGACGTCGTCGACCACGGCGACGGCGCGCCACTTGTCGAAGGTGGTGCACGGATGCGAGAGACCGAACCGCACGACATCGCCGACCTGGAGGCCGGAGTCGTCCGGCAGGCTCACGAACGTGTGCTGGTCGTTCATCGCCGTGACAGTGGCCTCGACGAACGGGATGCGCGCGGCCGATCCGAACGGGCGCAGCTCCTGCGGCACCGGGAAGCCCTCGTCGTACGGGAAGTCGCGCTTGCCCGCATCCACGATGGCCAGCCCCGGCTCTGGACGGGAGACGACTGTCGCCCAGCCGTGGATGGCCGAGTGGAACTCCCCGCCGCCGACCCGGTGAAGCGGCGTGATCCCGTCGTAGAAGCCGTCGTCGTGCGTGATGTATGCGCCCGATCGCAGCAGAACGTCGACCACGCGCCCCCGCTCGCCGGCGAGGTCCCGCCGCGGCGCGAGCACGTCGGCGACCACGTCGAAGTACGCGCTGCCACCAGCCGTCAGGATGACGGGCCCGCCTTGCGGATACAGCCCCCTGGTCTCGATCGCGTCGTGCAGGGCGACGAGCCGCTGCAGAAAACTGTGCACCACACCGAGTGCGGTCTCGTCGCCGGTGTGGGCAAGAGCGCCCTCATAGCCGGCGACACCGGCGAGCGCGAGCACGGGCGAATCGGCCACAGCCTGCGCGACGACCAGCGCCTGCTCCAGTGTTCGCGCCCCGGTTCTGCCCCCGTTGCCGCCCAGCTCGATGAGCACGCTGAGCGGAACAGGCGGCCGCGCCTCCGAGAGCACGTCGTGCATGATCTCGACGGCGCGCACCGAGTCGGCCCAGACCAGGACCTGCGACCCGCCGTCGGCGGTGTGCTCGGCGACGTAGCGCAGCGCATCCGGCTGCACCAGGGCGTTGGCGAGCATGACCCTCGGGATGCGCCATTCCAGCGCGACCGACAGCTGCCATGGTGTCGCCACGGTGATGCCCCACGCACCGGCGGCGAGCTGCCGCTCCCAGAGGCTGCGGTTCATGGTCGTCTTGCCGTGCGGCGCGAGGCCGACGCCCGCGCGCTCGCACCAGGCGGCCATCGTCTCGAGGTTGCTCTGCAGAGCGGCCTCGCTGACCGTCACGAGCGGGGTCGGAAAGGTGCTGAGCGCCGGGCGGCGCTGCGGGAGGGATGCGACCTCGGCCGCGGTCGAAGCCAGGGGCATCGCCTTGAAGGATTGCATCATCCCTCCTCCCGTTGCGCACAGTGCAACGTGCGTTGCAGATACCGTTGTCCCTGTTCTACCATCCAGGAGGACACCGGCAAAACACGCGAGCGCGGGTCGCAGAAGGAGCAGTGTGGCTGTGCAGAGCGGGCCGGTCGTGGTCACGACCGTCGGGGAGGCGATGGTCGTCCTGTACCCCGAGGGCCAGCGGCCGCTGGCGGAGGCGCAGACGTTCGGGTCGGACATCGGCGGCGCCGAATTCAACGTCGCCAGCTCCCTCGCCCGGATGGGCGTGCCAACCGCCTGGGTGTCGCGGCTGGGCGACGACGGCTTCGGCCACCGCATCCGTCGTGCCGCTGCCGAGGCGGGCATCGACACCTCGGCGGTCGAGATCGACGATGCGCGCCCGACCGGCATCTACGTCAAGGAGACCGTGGCGGCGCGGCAGTCCCCGGGCACCCGGATGCACTACTACCGCAGCGGGTCCGCCGCGTCGGCCATCTCCCCGGCCCTCTTCGCCGCCTCGCCCGCTGTCGCGGCTTTTCGCGGCTCCCGGATCGTCCACACCTCTGGTATCACGGCTGCGCTTTCCGCGACCGCGGCCGCGGCGGTCGGCGCGCTCAGCGCGGCCGTCGGCGACGACACCATCGTGAGCGTCGACCTCAACTACCGCCCGCAACTCTGGCGCGGACGCCCGACGGATGCGCTCGAGGCGCTCGTCGGGCAGGCCCACCTGCTGTTCGCCGGGCTCGACGAGGCGCAGACGCACTTCGGGCATTCCGACGCCGAGCAGCTCTTCGCCGACCACCCGCGGCTCGCCCGGCTGGTGCTCAAGGACGACGTGCGCCGCGCATCCGTCATCCACCGCGACGGATCGGCGACTCATGTTCCGTCCCTCACGGTCGAGGTCGTCGAGCCGGTCGGGGCGGGCGACGCGTTCGCCGCGGGCTACTTGGCCGGGCTCGCCGAGGACCGCGACGAGGTGGCCAGCCTGCGCATCGCTCACGCAGTGGCGGCACTCGCACTGATCAGCGCAGGCGACCGGCCCGTCACCGTTCCGGGTGCGGCCGAACGCGACCGGATCGGCTCGGCTCCGGCTGACGAGTGGGCGAGCTGGCGCGTGCATCCGGGAGACATCCCCTGGCGGACCGCGTGAGCCAGTCCCTGTCCCGCGCACTCGACCTGCTCGACCTCGTCTCGCACGGGGTGGATTCGCTCGACGCACTCGCCTCCGCGGCTGGGGTGCACAAGACGACGGTCCTGCGGCTGCTGCAGACTCTCGAGGCTCACGGTTTCGTCAGCCGCGACGCCGCCTATCGCTACCACGTGGGTTCGGCCGTCTTCGCGCTCGCCGAGACAGCGCGCGACACGCAGGACGTCCGCCGCGCGGCCGCACCGACGCTCCGCGCCCTGGGCGCCTCGACCGGGCAGACGGTGCACCTGGCCGCCTACGACGGCGGAACGGTGACGTACATCGACAAGGTCGAGTCCCGCCAGCCGTTGCGCATGTACTCGCGTATCGGCCTGCCCGCGGCGATTCACGCGACGGCCGTCGGCAAGGTGCTGCTCGGGGGGCTCGACGAGTCCGAGCTGCGGCGAGTCGCAGCCGGCGCCGACTACGAACGGTTCACCGCTCGGACCATCGGCAGCGCGGAGGAGCTCATCGCTGCGGCGAACCTGGCCGCCGAGCGCGGCTGGGCGGAGGACCACGAAGAGCACGAGACGTTCATGAACTGCATCGGCGCGCCGATCTTCGGCGCCGACGGCCGCGTGGCCGCGGCGGTGTCGATCTCGGTGCCCAACGTGGTGCTGTCGCACAAGGGCGTGCTCGCCCTGCTGCCCGCGTTGCACGAAGCGACCACGACGATCTCCGCCGAGCTCGGCTACACCGGCCGCGCCCCGTTCATCCTGCCTCCCGCTGAGAAGGCCCCACGAAAGGAACTCCATGGCTGACCGCACCGCCATCTCCACCTCCGACGCACCGGCTCCCGCCCACACCTTCTCGCAGGGCGTGCGAAGGGGGCCGTTCGTGCAGGTCTCCGGCCAGGGACCCGTCGACCCCGCGACCAGCGAGTACCTGTACCCGGGGGACGTCGCGGCCCAGACGATCCGCACGCTGCAGAATGTCGAGGCCATCCTCGCGGCCGGCGGCGCGACGTTCGACGACGTCATGATGCTGCGCGTCTATCTGACCAAGCGCGAGGACTTCCCGATCATGAACGAGGCCTACGGGGAGTTCGTCGCCGCGCGCGTCAGCTCGGGCGTGCTCCCGGCCCGTACGACCGTGTTCACCGGACTGCCGCGCAAAGAGATGCTGGTCGAGATCGACGCCCTCGCCGTCACGGAGTAGTTCTTTCCCGGCCGGAGGCCCGTACCGCTAGATTCGCCCTGTGAGTGAGATCGCGGTGACCCTGGTGATCCTGGCCCTCGTGGTCGTCGCTTTCGTGAGTGGAAAAGTGCCGGCCGGTCTCGTCGCCATCGGCGCCTCCCTCGCCCTGCTCGCGACGGGGGTGCTCGACCTGCCCCAGGCGTTCGCCGGGTTCGCGGACCCCGCAGTGGTGCTGATCGCATCCCTATTCGTGGTCGCCGAGGGTCTCGACGCCTCCGGGCTGACCGGATGGGCTGGGCAGCAGCTCATCGCCCGCGGCGGCACCAAGGCGGCCGTGCTCACCGTGCTCGTGATGCTGCTCGTCGCCGTGCTCTCAGCGCTCATCAGTGTGAACGGCGCGGTCGCCGCACTCCTGCCGGTCGTGGTCGTCGTCGCCTCGCGCATCTCGGTCGCGCCGTCGAAGTTGCTGCTCCCGCTGGCCTTCGGCGCACACGCCGGGTCGCTGCTGACGCTGACCGGCAGCCCTGTGAACGTCATCATCTCCGAGCTCGCAGCCGACACCGGGCACGGGGCGTTCGGGTTCTTCGCGTTCACCCCGATCGGCGTCGTGCTGGTCATCGGGACCGTTCTGATCACCGTCTTCTTCGGTCGCTGGCTGATCCCCGGGCGGTCGCCGGCCACCATGCCCCGCGACCTCAGCGATCACGCGCGCACGCTACTGCGGGAGTACGCCTCGCCGCAGCCGTTCGCGCGCGTGCGGGTTCGCTCCAACTCTCCGCTCGTGGGACGCACGGCCGGTGACGCGCACCTCGAAGCGCACGCACCCGTGCAGCTGATCGCTGTGCAGGGCAACGAGCGGCGGCCGGCCGGCGAGACGATCCAGGCGGGGGATCGCCTGCTGGTGCGCGGGGAGACGGCCAGCATCCGCATCCTGAAGAAGGAGGCAAAGCTGGCCGGTCTCGGTGTGAACGGGTCGATCGGCCGAACGGATGCGCTCATCGATGCTTCCTACGGCGTCGCCGAGGTCGTCGTCGCGCCCCGGTCGACGATGCTGGGCGAGACGGTCTTCCCCGGCATGGTCACCGACAGCGGCGACCTCGTCGTTCTCGCGGTGCAGCGTTCCGGGGAGGTGATCGATGCGCAGACGATCGTGCTCGAATCCGGGGACATCCTGCTCGTGCAGGGCCGGTGGGATGCGCTCGATCTCAACCTGGCCGACCCCACCGTTCTCGTCGTCGACGAGCCGGACCAGCTCCGCCGTCAGGCGGCACCGCTCGGCATCCGGGCGTGGACCGCGCTCGTCATCCTGGTGCTGATGGTCGCGGCCTTGGCGACGGGCATCATGCCCGCCGCCGTGACCGGCCTGCTCGCCGCCGCCGCCATGGTCCTCACCCGCACGGTGACGGTCGAGCGGGCTCACCGCTCCATCTCGTGGACCACGCTGCTGCTGGTCGCCGGAATGATCCCCATGTCCACCGCGATCACCAAGACCGGCACGGCGGAACTCATCGCCAACGGGCTGGTGGATGTGGTCGGCCAGTACGGGCCGCTGCTCGTGCTGCTCTCGCTCTGCCTGGTCGCGCTCATCTTCGGCCAGCTGATCAGCAACACCGCGACGGCGCTCATCATCGCGCCGATCGCCGTCTCGGTCGCATCCGAGCTCGGGGTTTCGCCGTTGCCGTTCCTGATGGCCGTCGCCGTCGTCTCCGCCGCGGCGTTCCTCACCCCGGTCGCGACGCCCGCCAACTTCATGATCATGGGACCGGCCGGCCTGCGGTTCGGCGACTACTGGAAGCTGGGCACGGTGCTCGCCCTGCTCTTCCTGGCGGTCGCCGTGCTCCTCGTCCCGCTCATCTGGCCGTTCTAGCCCTCACGGCCGGCCTTCGTGATCGTCGCGTCACTGGTCTGCGCACGTTCGCGCCGCGAGTTACGGTATGCCCTGAACCCGGCCCCCACGACGATGTTGTACGCGACTGTCAGTGACGAGTTCACCAGCATTGGAGAAACGAGTTCCGGCCCGGATTCCGGACGCGTTTCCACCTCTTGATAGATGGCGGTCGCCTGCATTGCCACACTGGAAGCAAGCACGATCCCGACGGCAAAGGCTACCCAGAGAACGGCTCCTAGTGTGCCGTGCCGCTTACGGGGAATCCGTTGATCCATGCCACCACGGTAGTGGTTAGAGTATTGGACATTTGATTCCAGCTGCGGCTTCAACGCGACTCCGGCTCACCTCGGATGCTCGGATGAACGACGGCACGGCTGGATAGCGCGCACGGCTCGGGCAGTATTGGGGGAGTGAGTGAACACACGATTCTGAGAACGCAGGGCGTCGGCTTCGTGCGCAACGGCCGCACGATCCTCGACGAGATCGACTTCGAGGTGCGGGCTGGCGAGCACTGGGCCCTGATCGGAGCGAACGGCGCGGGCAAGAGCACGATCCTCAGCATGCTCGGCGCCGTCGTGCATCCCAGTCGCGGAACCGTCGACGTTCTGGGCAAGCGCCTCGGCCGGGTCGACCTGCGCGAGCTGCGCGGCCTGATCGGCCACGTGAATCCGCGCCACCAGGTGCGGTCGCCGCTCACCGTGCGGGATGTCGTGCTCACCGGCGTCACCGGCACCACCGAGCGCATGCTGCGCTGGGAGCCGACCGTCGAACAGTCCGAGCGGGCCGAGCGGCTGATCGACCTGCTCGGGATGCGCGACCTCGCCGACGCCACCTGGCCCAACCTCTCGCAGGGCGAGCGCGGCCGCACCCTGATCGCCCGCGCCCTCCAGCCGGATCCCCACCTCCTGCTGCTCGACGAGCCCAGCACCGGTCTCGACATCGCCGCGCGCGAGCACCTGCTCGACCGCATCGACGGCCTCCGCGTCGAGCATCCGGACCTCGCCAGTGTGCTCGTCACCCACCACCTCGAAGAGCTGCCGGCGAGCACCACCCATGCGCTTCTGCTCCGCGACGGCCGGATCGTCGCCCAGGGTCCCGCCGACGACGTTCTCACGAGCGCCCTCATCAGCGAGACCCTCGACTACCCGCTCACCCTCACCCGCACGGACGGCCGCTGGTCGGTGCGAACGGCACGCTGAACGGTTCGAGTGCGTCAGCGCTGCCCTGCGCGTTCGCTCCGCGTCGCCCCACGGCGTGTCATGCGGTGGTACGTTCCGCATATGACGCGAATCGTGGCAGTGGCGCCGGTGGTTCCGGCGAGAAGCTACAGCCAAGCCGAGATCACCACCGCGTTGCTGGCGATGATCACCACCGACCCGGGGCGTCAGGCCGTCATGCGGCGCATCCATGCGTCCAGCGGCGTCGAGACGCGCAACCTGGTGATGCCGCTGGAGCGGTACAGTTCCATGGCTTCCTTCCAGGAGTCGAACGACTACTTCATCGCTGAGGGCACCACCCTCGCCGAGCGCGCCCTGACCGGCGCGCTCGCCGCAGCGGGCCTCGAACCGGCCGACATCGACTTCCTGCTCTTCACCTCCGTCACCGGCATCGCAGCACCGTCGATCGACGCCCAGCTCGTCCAGCGTCTCGGCCTGCGGTCCGATGTGAAGAGGTTGCCCAGTTTCGGCCTGGGATGCGTTGCCGGTGCGGCCGGAATCGCCCGCGTGCACGACTACCTCGTCGGGCATCCGAACGAAGTCGCCGTGCTGCTCTCGGTGGAACTGTGCTCGCTCACCGTGCAGGCGAGCGACGATTCGATGGCCAACATCGTCGCGAGCGGCCTGTTCGGCGACGGGGCGGCGGCGGTCATCATGGTCGGCGACCAGCGCGCGAAGCAGCTCGGCCTGGCCGGCCCCGAAGTCATCGACACCCGCAGCCGCATCTATCCCGACACGGCGGATGTGATCGGCTGGGACATCGGCGGCACCGGCTTCCGCATCGTGCTGAGCGCGGGCGTGCCCGAGGTGATCGATCGCAACTTCGCCGGCGACGCCGCTGGGCTGCTGGCCGCGCACGGGCTGACGATCGACGATGTCGGGGCGTGGGCCGCGCATCCGGGAGGCCCGAAGGTGCTCGAGGCGTTCGCCCGGGCGCTCGAACTGCCCGACGGGGCGCTCGACGCGAGCTGGCGTTCGCTTGCCCGGGTGGGCAACCTCTCGTCCGCGGCGGTGCTGCACGTTCTGGCGGAGCTGATGGATGCGCATCCGGAGCCCGGCACCAACGGCCTGCTGTTCGCGCTCGGCCCGGGGGTCACCGCCGAGCTGGTCCTCCTGCGCTGGGCCGACGGCGCGGCAGCGGGGGCGACGACCGAGATCGGTGCCGCTGCGTGATCCTCTACACGGTCCTCGTGCTCGCAACCGGCGTCGAGCGCATCGCCGAGCTGGTGGTGTCGACGCGCAACGCGCGCTGGTCGTTCGCCCGCGGCGGTGTCGAGTTCGGTCGCGGTCATTTCGCGCCCATGGTGGCCCTCCACACCGGGCTGCTGCTCGCGTGCCTCGCCGAAGTCTGGTTCGGCGACCGCCCCTTCATCCCGTGGCTGGGCTGGCCGATGCTGGTGCTGGTGCTCGCGAGTCAGGCACTGCGCTGGTGGTGCATCGCGGTGCTCGGCCCACGCTGGAACACCCGGGTGATCATCGTGAAGGATCTGCCGCTCGTCGCCGGCGGACCGTACCGCTGGCTGAAGCACCCGAACTACATCGCCGTGGTCGTCGAGGGTTTCGCGCTGCCCCTGGTGCACACGGCCTGGATCACGGCGTTGGCGTTCACCGTGCTCAACGCCGTGCTGCTGCTCGCCGTTCGCATCCCGGTCGAGAACCGCGCCCTCGCGACGGTCGTGCCCGCCCGCTCATGAGCACGGGCGACGCCGACCTGATCGTGGTCGGCGGTGGCCCGGTCGGGCTGGCGACTGCGATCGAGGCGCGCGCCGCCGGCCTCGACGTTCTCGTCGTCGAGCCACGGGAGGGCCCGATCGACAAGGCCTGCGGAGAGGGACTGATGCCCGGTGCCCTCGCCGCGCTGCAGCGGCTCGGGGTCGAGCCCGCCGGTCACGCCCTCGGCGGCATCGCGTACCTGGATGCGCGGCGAGCGGTCGAGCATCGGTTCGGCGCGCATCCGGGTCGCGGCGTGCGGCGGACCGTTCTCCACGTTGCGCTGGCCGAGCGGGCAGCGGATGCGGGGGTGCGGTTCGAGCGCGGGCGGGTCGTGGCCGTCGAGGCCGGGCCGGGGAACGCATCCGTACGCCTCGCCGGACGCAATGGTGCCGAGTCGCCCGCACTCGACGCTCCGTGGGTCGTCGCCGCCGACGGGTTGCACTCCCCGGTGCGGCGGATGCTCGGGCTGGAGCGCGCACCGCAGCGCGCGTCGCATCGGCGGTACGGCATCCGGCGCCACTACCGCGTCGAGCCGTGGAGCGACCTGGTCGAAGTGCACTGGGCGGGCGCCGTGGAGGCGTACGTCACACCCGTGGACGCGCACACAGTTGGAGTGGCCATCCTCGGGCCCCGGCTCTCCGATCCGGATGCAGCCCTCGCGGACATCCCGCGGTTGGCCGAGCGTCTCGGCGCAGCCGAACCCGCGAGCTCGTCGCGTGGTGCCGGACCGCTTCTTCAGCGCACCGCAGCGAGAACGAGTGGGCGCGTGCTCCTCGCGGGCGATGCCTCGGGATACGTGGATGCGCTCACCGGCGAGGGCCTCAGAGTGGGCTTCGCGCAGGCCCGTTCCGCGGTCGCCGCGATCGTTGCGGCTGACCCGGCGCGGTACGAGCGCGAGTGGCGGAGTGAGACCAGGGACTTCCGGATGCTCACCTCGGCTCTCGTCGTCGCCGCACGCTCCCCGCTCCGAGACCGCATCGTGCCGGCGGCCGTGCGTGCTCCCCGGCTGTTCGGATCGATCGTCGAGCGTCTCGCACGCTGATCACGGGCTGACCGATCGGACTGTCCTTGGAGAGGCAGACCGGGTAGTATGCGGTATTGCCATTGGTCACATGCAATATTTCTCGAGGTCGCAATGAACACCCAGATCACACCGCACGAGGATGCTCCCGACGAGCCGTCGGCGGAAGCCCCGGCGGAGCCTCCCGTGCGGGAGCGAGTGATCGCAGGAGTGCCGACCACATCGCGGCGGACGACCATCACGTTCTATCTCCCCGAGGGCCTGCGCACCCGCGCGAGGGCCGCGTTCCGGTCGACGTCGTTCGACGAGCAGGACAGCAGCTGGTCGGAGATGATGAACAAGGCGCTGCTGGCCGAGGTGCAGCGGCGGGAAGACATCCACAACGCCGGACAGGTCTTTCCGGGCAGCGACGATCCGCTCACGCCGGGCCGGCCGATCCACTACTGAACCCGGCGCCGCCCAAAACCGGCGCATTCGAACGCGGGCGCCGCGCGAACCAGGGAGTCGCGCGGCGCCCGTGCAGTGTGCCGTGCCTAGTTGGCTGTGACCGTGTAGGTCACGGAGACACCCGGCGTGCCGACAGCGACGGTGTACTTGTCGTTGGCGTACACGGCCTTCGTGTCGGTGGCCTCGGTGGTCGGCGTGTAGCCGGCCTTCTCGAGTGCGGCCTTCGCGTCGGCGAAGCCGGTCTTGCCCTCGGGCTGCACCGTGACGCTCCAGCCGTTGTCCGCGTCGCCGCGGGCGACGAGGATGGTGCCGTCGATGATCGGGACATCGCTCTTCGGGAAGCTCGCGGGGAGCTGTGCCGAAGCGGTGGTCTCGCTCGCCGACGGACTGGCGGAGCTGTCGGAGGCGCTTCCGCTCGCGCAGCCGGCGAGCGATCCGATGGTGAGAGCGGCCGCGATGACGGCCGGGATGAACAGTTTCTTGTGTGCGTTATGCATGTTGATTCCTAGTGCTGTATGCGCGGTGTTGCGATATTGCAAACATCCACCCTACTCGCAGCCATGCTGCCGCTCCTATGACAAATGTCAGCCAAGCAAGAGGGAACTGAGCTGATCCGTCGAATGCACCACGGCGATCGCTCCCGCCGCCTCCGCCGGAGAGCCGTAGCCCCACTCGACGAGGATGGTCGGGAGGCCGTTCTCGGCAGCACCTTCCACGTCGAACGAGCGGTCGCCCACCATCACCGTCTGAGCGAGGTCGACGCCCTGCTCGGTGAGCCGGCGGATGGCCTCGGCGACGACGTCGGCCTTGGCGCTGCGGGATTCGTCTTCGGTGGCGCCGGCGACGACATCGAAGTACTTGGCGAGGTCGAAGTGCTCGAGGATGCGCGCCGCCTGCGCTTCAGGCTTGCTGGTGGCGACCGCCAGGGGGATGCCCGCATCCCGGAGCCGCTGCAGCACGCCGCGGATGCCCGGGAAGACCGCGCTGTCGAAGGCGCCGTGCTCGTGATACGAGGCGCGATAGACGGCGAGGGCATTGCGGGCCTCTTCCTCCGTCATGCCGGCCAGGTCTCTGAGGGACTCGAGCAGCGGCGGTCCGACGTACTCGACGAGCTGTGCGGGGGAGGGCACGGGCAGTCCGAGGGTCTCGAAGGTCGAGGCGAGCGAGGCGGTGATGCCGGATGCGGAGTCTGTGAGGGTGCCGTCGAGGTCGAACAGGACGCAGGTCCAGGTGCGTGTGACGGTGCGGGGGAGGGTATCGGTCATAACCGTCCAATGGTAGGTGAGAGGGATCGAAGAACGCTCAGCGTCCGCTCAGGGCGGATTCGATGTGGGATCGCGCGACGATCATCGTCTCTTCGGCGCCGGGATTGAACTGTACAGCCACGAAGTCGGCCGTGGCTATGAATCCGAGGGCTTCCGTAGCGGGCACGATGACGGCTTGCAGCTTCTGCCCGGCACCGCCGGGAGTGCTTCCGACCGCATCCCGCAGCGCCTTCATCGAGGTGAAGAGCGGGAGCACCGCCTCGCCGGTCGTCGACGAGATGGTGCGCAGGGTGGTGCTCTCGGGCGTCGAGCCGGTCACGTCGACGACCAGGCCGCCCGTGACCGCGGCGGCGAGCAGTGCATCCAGATTCGGGATGCTCGGCTCGGCCGCGATCGCCGCGAGGGCCTTGCGAACCGGTACGTTCTCGTAGCTGGACGGGAAGCGCGGTGTCACGGCCATCAGAACAGCCTGCTGTCGCTGTCGTCGAGGCCGCGCATCGCGTCGTAGTCGAGCACGAGGCAGCGGATGCCGCGGTCCTCTGCGAGAGTGCGGGCTTGCGGCTTGATCTCCTGGGCCGCGAACACCCCCGCCACCGGCGCGAGGTGGGGGTCGCGATTCATGAGCTCCAGGTAGCGCGTGAGCTGTTCGACCCCGTCGATGTCGCCGCGACGCTTCAGTTCGACGGCGACCGAGCCTCCCGCCGCATCCCGAGCCAGGATGTCGACCGGGCCGATCGCGGTCATGTACTCGCGGCGCACCAGCACGTGCCCGTCGCCGAGGAGGTGGATCTGCTCGGCCAGGAGCTTCTGCAGATGCGCTTCGACGCCGTCCTTCTGCAGGCCCGGGTCGAGGCCGAGATCGTGCGCGGAGTCGTGCAGGATGTCGTGGATCGAGACCACGAGCATGTCCGCCGTCTTGGCCTGGGTGACCTTCCAGATCTCGGTCACGCCGGCGTCGGCCTGGGCCTCATCGGGCTCGAGCACGGAGAGCGTGCACGGCGGGCTCATCCAGTTGAGCGGCTTGTACGATCCGCCGTCGGAGTGGACGAGCAGGCTGCCGTCGGACTTCAGCATGAGGAGCCGGTTCGCGAGGGGAAGATGCGCGCTCAACCGTCCCGCGTAGTCGACGGAGCACTTCGCAATGACAAGACGCACCCAACTATCGTACGGTGCGTCCGCGGCGCCTCACTGTCGCAGGGTGACGGTGACCTGAACCTTGTCGCCGATGTCCTTACCGAGGCTCTTGCGCACCTTTGCGCTCAGGGACAGCATGTGAGCGCCTGTCCCCGTGACCATCGCCCCCACGTTCTCGAGCTGCACATCGTCCACCGTCGCATCGACCCTGACAGCCTTGCGCGTGCCGAAGAACGTCGCAGAGTCGGGGATCTCCACACAGCTCCAGAGCTCGCCCTTGACGTCGACTCCGATGCGGGTCTCGAATGCGATTCGGTTCGTGTCTGTGCCCATCCCCACACGATATCCGTCGGCCGTGGAATCGCCGCGCGTGCATCGGGTGCTGCCAGGATGGGGGGATGACGCGCGCACTCCTCATCGGCACATACACACAGAAGGTCCCCGACGTCGACGGTCACGGCGACGGCATCGTGAGCGCGGTCTTCGACGGCGAGATGGTCGCCGACGCGGTGCTCGCGGCGCCGTTGGCGAACCCGTCATGGCTCACCGCCAACGCCGACGGCTCCCGGGTCTACTCCGTGCTGGAGACGGCTCCGGACGGCTGGGTCGCCGCCTTCGCACGAGACGGTTCCGGCGCGCTCAGCCCGCTCGGGACGGTCTCGGCCGGCGGCGCCGAGCCCGCCCACCTCACGCTCGATCCGAGCGAGCGGTTCCTTGTCGTCGGCACGTACAGCGGCGGCTCGATCTCGGTGATCGCGCTCGACGACGACGGCGCGCTCGGCGAACGGGTCGCCTTCGTACAGCATCGTGGCAGCGGCCCGGATGCGCGGCGGCAGGAGGGCCCGCACGTGCACCAGCTGAGCTTCGACCCCATCACCGGAGACCTCGTCGTCGTCGACCTGGGGCTCGGTCAGGTGCTCTTCTACGGTTTCGGCAGCAACGGGCAGCTGACACTGCGGCCCGAGGCCACGATCTCGCTCGGAGCGGCGGGACCGCGGCACCTCGCCTTCCACCCGGACGGGCAGCACGCCTTCGTCGTGAACGAGCTCGGCAACACGGTCGACGTCCTGCGTCGTAGCGGCGACCGGTTCGAGCGGGTGGGTGGCGCATCCACCCGGCCGGCCGATGCCACCGGTGACAGCACGACCGCGGCCGTGCGGGTGTCGCCGTCGGGCGCGACGGTGTTCGTCACGAACCGCGGCGACGACACCGTCGCGGTGTTCTCGTTCGACGCGGCCGACGGCCTGACGCTGGTGGCGACCGAGCCGACGAGAGGCAAGGCGCCACGCGACCTCATCGTGACTCCGGATGGGGACCGCGTGCTCGTCGCCAACCAGGACACTGACAGCGTGGCCGTCTTCTCCTTCGATGAGGAGACGCGGTCGTTCGAGTTCCTCTCGTTGGCGCCCGTGCCGACGCCGGTCTGCCTGCGCCTCGTCTAGGGCGTCCTGTCAGAGCGCGCGCAGGGTTGCGAAGAACGCGCGGATGTCCTCGGCGAGCACGTCGGGGCGCTCGAGTGCCGCGTAGTGCCCGCCGCCCTCGAACGCCGACCAGTGGATGATGTTGTCGTTGTCCCGCTCCGCGAAGGCACGGATGGATTTGAAATCGTCGGAGAAGACCGCGACGCCGATCGGGGAGTGGTTGACCGCGGGTTCGGCGCCGGCGTGCGCCTCCTCGTAGTGGTAGCGGCCGATCGTGGCCGAGGTGTTCGTGAACCACTCGAGCGACGCCTCGGTGAGGATCTGTTCGGTGGTCACGAGACTCGTGCCGTTTCCGAACGACTGGAACAGCTCGTTCCAGGCCAGCTGCCCGATCGGGGAGTCCGAGAGCGCGGCAGCGACCGTCTGCGGGCGGCTCGCGTTGAACGCGTTGTAGCCGCCCACCGACTGGAACCATTCCAGGTGTTCGAGCGCCGCGTAGTCCTTCGGCTCCAGCTTCTCGAACTCGGCCGGGTCGCCCGACGGGAACGAGAAGAGCTGCAGCACGTGTGAGCCCAGATAGCCGTCGGGCGCGGCCAGTCCGAGCTCCCGCCCGACCAGCGCGCCGGCGTCGCTTCCGTGCGTGCCGTACTCCTCGTAGCCGAGGCGGTGCATCAGGATGTCGAAGGTGCGGGCGACGCGCGCCATCGTCCAGCCACGGTCGGCGACGGGAGTGCTGAACCCGAAACCGGGGAGCGACGGGACGACGACCGAGAAGGCGTGCTCGGCTCGTCCACCGTGTGCGACGGGGTCGACCAGCGGGCCGATCAGGTCGAGGAAATCGACGAAGCTGCCCGGATACGAGTGCACGAGCATCAGGGGCGTGGCGCCCGGCTCGGCCGACGGGACATGGAGGAAGTGGATGGTCTGCCCGTCGATCTCGGTGAGGTAGCCGGGGAAGGCGTTGATCCGTTCCTCCTGTGCGCGCCAATCGAAGCCCTTCTGCCACGCGTCGATCATTTCGCTCAGGTAGGAGTTGGGAACGCCGTACTGCCAGTCGTCCTCGGCGGCGGCGGGGCGGGGAAGACGCGTGCGGGCGAGGCGCTCCCGCAGGTCGGCGAGGTCGGCGTCGGAGACGGCGACGCGGAACGGGGTGATGCTTTCAGTGGTGGTCGTCTGAGTTGTCATGGCTTCACTGTAGAAAGCCAATAGGAACGTTCTCTTCCTATATATTGACGAAGCTGCGAGGATCTTCGACATGACCGACACGGCGTCCCGGATGCTGCGCATCCTCGCCCTCCTGCAGGTTCGCCCAGCGTGGACGGCGGCCCAGCTGGCCGAGCGGCTGGAGGTGACCACGCGCACGATCCGCACCGATGTCGACCGGCTGCGCGAGCTCGGCTACCCCGTGGATGCGGTGCGCGGCTCTGCAGGGCACTACCGCCTCGGGTCCGGCGGCACGATGCCTCCGCTGCTGCTCGACGATGAGGAGGCGGTGGCCGTCACCATCGGCCTGCGCGCGGCCACGGGCATCAGCGGCATCGAGGAGAGCAGTGCCCGCGCGCTGCGCAAGCTGGAGCAGGTGCTGCCGAATCATCTGCGCATCAAGGTGACCGCCGTGCACGAGACGGTGTCCAAGGCCCCGGAGAACACCGGCAGCAATGTGGCCGACCCCGTGGTCGACGCGGAGGTGCTCTCGGCGATCGCGACGGCCATCCACGACCACCACTGGCTGCGCTTCGACGAGCACGACGTGCAGCACGCGGTCGAGCCGTACCGCCTGGTCAACTGGCAGCGCCGCTGGTATCTCGTCGCCCGCGATGCCATGACCGGCGAATGGGCCGCGCACCGCGTGGACTGGCTTGCCCTGAGGATGCCCACCCGCCGGCCCTTCGCACCTCGCCCCCTCGAGAACGACGACTACTCGAGCTTCGTACTGCGAACGGTCGCGTCCACGGGCTGGGCCGTGCACGCGCGCATCACGGTGTCGGCGCCGGCCGAGGAGGTGCTCTCCCGCATCAACGCAGCGGTCGGCGTCGTGGAGCCGATCGACGCCGAGACCTGCGTGCTCGTCACCGGCGGCGACAGCGTCGAGATCATCGCGGTGTACATCGGGATGCTCGGCCTCGACTTCCGTGTGACCTCGCCGCCCGAGCTGGTCACTCAGCTGCGGATGCTGGGCGCCCGCTACGCGCGCTCGGTCGAGTCGGTCGTCTGAGTCGGCCCGGTCGGTCCCGCCGGCGTGCCGGAACGCCGAGCGCGCGAGGACTCCCGCACGGCCGGAGCGGCCAGGAACGCGGCGACCAGGAGCACGAGGATGAGGTACAGGGCGTTGAGCAGGCCGAACTCCTTGCCGAGGAACCCGATGACGGGCGGCCCGACGAGGAAGGCGCTGTAACCGATGATCGCCACGGCGCTCACGCGGGCAGCAGGGTTGGCGGCGCCGTCGGCCGCCGCGGACATCCCGAGCGGGAAGCCGAGTGAGACGCCGAAGCCCCAGAGCACCGTGCCGATGACGACGAGCCAGAGTGGGCCGCCGAGGATGAAGATCAGCAGTCCGACCGCGCCGAGGCCTGCGGTGATGCGGATCGCCGCCACCCGGCCGATCCTGTCGACGAGTGGTCCGCCCGCCACCCGGCCGATCGTCATCGCGGCGACGAAGAAGCCGAACACGACGGCACCGGTCGAATTGTCCTGCCCGTGCCCGTCGACCACCGCCAGGGAGATCCAGTCGTTCGCCGAGCCCTCGCCGAACGACATCCCCAGCATGACGACGCCGATGAGGATGAGCCGCCAGTCGGCCCACACGGCGAGGCTCTCGCGCATCCGCTGCCCGAACGGCTCTGCGGGCTTCTCGGCGCCCTCGTCTCCGAGCTCGGCCTCTCGGGGAATGTAGCGAACGGCCACGATCGCCACCGCCACGATCACGACGGCGAGCACGATCAGGTGCCACGACACGTCGATGTTCAGGGCTGCGGATGCGGCGCCGATTCCCGCGCCGATCACCGTTCCGAGGCTGAAGCAGGCGTGCATCAGCGGCATGAGCGTCTTGCCGATCTCGCGCTCGACCGCCGTGCCTTCGACATTCATCATGACGTCGACCATCCCGTTGCCGAAGCCGAGCAGGATGAGCCCGGCCGCGACCATGGGGATCGAGTGCGCCACCGAGGTGCCGACGCCGAGCAGTACCAGGCCCACCGAGACGATCACCAGCGAGGAGACCATGCCCTTGTGCGGGCCGAAGCGGACGAGCACCGGAGAGGACGCGGCCAGTCCGGCGATCGCGCCGACCGACATCCCGAGAATGAGCAGCCCGATGGCGGACGGGTCTTTGCCCAGTCCGAGACCGTCGCGAACGCCCGGGATGCGCGCCACCCAGGTGGCCATCGCGAGGCCGCTGAGGATGAAGATCACGAACACCGCATTGCGCCAGGCGGTGAGCTCACGGCGGCTGCGGTCAGTGGTCTGGGTCGTCTGCGACATGGTGTCCCTGCGGGTTCGAGGCGGGGTTCCGACGGGGCCGGAAAAGCGGGTCGAATCGTTTCGATCGAAACGATTCGACTAAGCTACCACACGTGGACGAAACAATCACGACCCCAGCGCGCCCGACGTTGGCGGCGGTGGCCCGTCTGGCCGGCGTCTCGAACTCGACGGCCTCCCTCGCGTTCAGCGGCACCGGACCCGTCTCCGATGCGACCCGCGACCGCGTGCTCGCCGCAGCGAAAGAGCTCAACTATGCGGGGCCCGACCCACGTGCCCGCTCTCTGCGCCGCGGCCGTTCCGGCATCGTCGGCGTCGTCATGGAGGAGCGCGTCCGCGACGCCTTCCACGACCCGATCAAGATCGCCATGCTCGACGGCATCGCCCAGGAGATCGGCGTGATCGACGCGGGGCTCCTCATCCTCACCGACGCGGGCGACACCGCCCAGCGCATCGACGACGCTCCGATGGATGCGGTGGTGCTGATCGGCTGCAGCCCCCGGCTCGACGAGTCGGTCGCCATCCTCCGCCAGCGCGGCATCCCGCTCGTCGCCATCGAGGGCGACCCCGCCGACGACGTGCTCACCATCGGCCAGGACAACCGCGACGCTTCGCGTATCGCAGCGCAGCACCTGGCCGACCTCGGGCACGAACGCGTCGCCATCGTCGCACTCTCCCTCGACCGCGACCGCACACGCGGACCGATCACCCCCGAACGTCTCGCCCGAGGCACGTCCAACACGACCCTCGCCCGCCTCGCCGGCGCACACGACGTGTTCCCGGATGCGCCCGCATACGCCACCCGCGGATCCTTCGTCGAGGAGGGCCTCCGCGCCGCCCACGCCCTGCTCGCCGACCCGGCCTCCCGGCCGACCGCGATCATCGCTCAGAGCGACCTGCTGGCCGCCGGCGTCATCCGCGCCGCCGAGGAGCTGGAGCTCGCCGTGCCCGCCGACCTCAGCGTCGTCGGCTTCGACGGCGTGCGGGTCGACGGCCTCTGGCCCTACGACCTGACGACGCTCGTGCAGCCCGCTGTCGACAAGGGACGTGCCGCGGGCGTCGCCATCGTCGACATGCTCGACGGCCGCACTGCGCATCCCGCCACCTTCACCAGCGTCTTCCACCTCGGCAACACCACCGCGCCTCCCGCCGGCTGACCGCCCCGCTCGCTCTAGGCTGAGGGGATGACGGATCTCGAAGCCCTGTACCGCGACCTGCACAGCCACCCCGAGCTCTCCTTCCAGGAGCACCGCACCTCTGGACTCATCGCCGAGCACCTCCGAGAACTCGGCCTCGTCGTGACGACCGGCATCGGCCGCACCGGTGTCGTGGGCGTGCTCGAGAACGGCGCCGGCCCGACCGTGCTGCTCCGGGCCGACATGGATGCGCTGCCCGTGCTCGAGGACACCGGCCTCGCCTGGGCTTCCACGCAGACCTCGACCGACGACACCGGCACGGTCGTGCCGGTCATGCACGCCTGCGGCCACGACATCCACATCACCTGCCTGATCGGTGCGGTCGAGCGGCTGGCCGCCGAGCGCGGCGAATGGAGCGGGACCCTGGTCGCCCTCTTCCAGCCGGGGGAGGAGCACGGCGGCGGCGCCCAGGTGATGGTGGAAGACGGACTCTACGAGAAGGTCCCGCGCCCGGATGTGGTGCTCGGCCAGCACGTCACGCCGCTGCCTGCGGGGATGCTCGGCGCGCATCCGGGAGCCGCCATGGCCGCCGTCGACACCATGGAGATCACCATGCACGGCCGCGGTGGGCACGGATCCCGTCCGGAGACGACCATCGACCCCGTCGTGATGGCCGCGGCCACGGTGATGCGCCTGCAGACCGTGGTCTCACGCGAAGTCGCTCCGCAGGACACGTCGGTCGTCACGGTCGGTTCGCTGCACGCGGGAACGGCCAACAACATCATCGCCGCAGAGGCCAGGCTCGGCGTCAGCGTTCGCAGCTTCAACGAGGAGGTCCGCGCGCGGGTGCTCTCCGGAGTCGAACGGATCGTCACCGCCGAAGCCGCCGCATCCGGTGCGACGGAGCCGCCGACCATCGAGTTCGGCGAGCAGTATCCGGTGACCGTCAACGACCCGGACGCGACCGCCCGCGTCACCGCAGTGTTCGCGGCGGAGTTCGGCGAGGACGCGCTGTTCGACCCGGGAGCGCTCTCGGGCAGCGAGGATGTCGGCAACCTCGCCACCGCGGCCGGCGTCCCGCTCGTGTACTGGATCCTCGGCGGAGCGGACCCGGAGAAGTACCGCGCGGCCGCGGCCGCGGGCGCGCTGGAGACGGACATCCCGTCGAACCACTCCCCGCACTTCGCACCCCTGTCGCAGCCGACCATCGACACGGGCGTGCGCGCCCTCGTGGTCGCCGCCCGGGAGTGGCTCTCGTAGGTCGTCGCCCTTTCGCGAGGTCGGAGTTCTGCGCCTCGAATCGCGCGATCATCCGTCGTGACGGAGTATTCGTCGGCGTGTCGAAGGACTTCTCCTTCGCAAGGTGGCCGCGTTCGCGGTGATAGTCACACGCCGACGCGCATCCAGCGCGTCGTCCGGGCACGCAGGCCGAGCGTCAGCGCGCGTGCGCCGATGTAGCCGAACGCGAACGCGGCCGTCAGCCAGGCGAGTCCGGATGCGTCGTGGCCGCCCCAGGCGCCGACCGCCAGTGCGAGCGGCACGAACACTGCGACGTTCGCGAGGCCCGTGAGCGCCAGGTACCGCGCATCCCCGGCCCCGATGAGCACCCCGTCGAGCACGAACACGTAGCCGCCCAACGGCGCCCCGAGCCCGATGATGACGAGCGTCACGGGGAGCAGGGATGCGACGGCCGGGTCGCTCGTGAACAGTGCCGCGGCCACCGGGCTGGTCACCACGACGAGCGCTCCGAAGGCGACCCCGGCCCCGACGCCCCATTGCAGGCAGCGGCGGAGCACCGCCCGGACGCCCGCGAGGTCCCCGGCACCCAGCCCCTTGCCGACGAGTGCCTGCGCTGCGATGGCGAGCGCGTCGAGGGCGAAGGCGACCGTAGCGAAGACGGTCAGCGTGACCTGGAAGGCGGCGAGCTCATCCGGCCCCAGCCGGGTCGCGGTGAACACGGCGAGCAGCATGGCCGCGCGCAGGCTCGCCGTGCGCACGAAGAGCCAGCCGCCCGACCGCACGCTGTTTCCGAGACCGGCGTGGTGCGGCAGCAGCGGCGCCCCGACCCGGCGCGCATTGCGCGCGACGATCACGAGGTAGACGGCGGCCATTCCCCACTGGGCGACGACGGTGCCGATGGCCGAGCCGGCGATCCCGAGTCCGAGCGGATAGATGAAGACGAAGTTGAGCAGGATGTTGACAGCGAACCCCGCGCCGGCGACGTACAGGGGCGTGCGGGTGTCCTGCAGCCCGCGCAGCAGCCCCGTTCCGGCGAAGACCAGCAGCATCGCGGGCAGTCCGAGCATGGAGAGCTCCAGATAGCGGGTCGCGGCGGCCGAGATCGAGGGTGACGCGCCGAACAGGGCGACCAGCGAGGGCGATGCGAACCAGCCGCCGACGGCGAGCACGATCCCGAGGCCGAGCGCGAGCCAGCATCCGTCGACCCCGGCCGCCACGGCACCGCGCTCGTCGCCTGCGCCGAGGCTGCGCGCCACGGCGGGCGTGGTGCTGTAGGCGAGGAAGACCATGAGGCCGACGATGGTCTGCAGGATGGCGCTGGCGATCCCGAGACCGGCGAGCGGGACGACGCCGAGATGGCCGACCATCGCAGAGTCGGCGAGCAGGAACACGGGTTCGGCGACCAGTGCGCCGAGCGCGGGAACGGCCAGGCGGAGGATCTCCCGGTCGACCCGCTGCCGCTCGACGTCGCTCTTCACCGACCCAACGCTACCGCCCGTGTTCGCGCGTCGAAGTGCCGGGCGAAGAACGCCACCGAGTCCTCCGCCTCGAACCACGGCACCTGGTGGTGCCCGCCGGGGTTGGCGTGCAGCGTCTTCTCCGTCGAGGCGAAAGTGTCGAACAACGCGAGACCGGATGCGCGGTCGATCTCCTCGTCGTCCCACGGGAGCAGGAACTGGATCGGGATGGTGATCCGTGCCGCCGCTTCGAGGAGGGAGTCGTACACGAGGACCCCGCCGACGACGGCAGCGGTGATCCGGGGTTCGACCGCCATCAGCGGCAGCCCGATGGCCGACGCCAACGTCATCCCGGTGTAGCCGACCGGACCGTCGGGGCCGATCTCGGGCAGCTCCTGAAGCGCGTCGAGAGCGGCCTGCCATTCCGGCACGGCACGCTCCGCCAGCGACGCGTTGTAGTCGGCGACGATCCGGCCGATCGGCCCGCCGGCCGCCCGGGCCTCGAGGAGGGCGGAGACCGACTGGTTGTCCGCCGCCGATCGCGGCCGGTCGCCGTGTCCCGGGGCGTCGATGGCCGCCACGATGTACCCGCAGGTGGTCACGAGGTGGTGGGCGCGGGCCACGAGTCCCTGTGCCCGCTTGTGCAGGCCGCCGCCGTGGCCCATCAGCACCAGTGGCGCACGACCGGGCAGGGATGCGGGCGACCAGAGAACGCCGGTCACGTCACCCAGAGTGAACGAGCGCTCGATGACACCGTTCGACGATGTCTCGGTTGTGAAATGCATAGGTTGTTGCCTTTCGGGATTGCCTTGTCGAGGCGCTCCCGGCGACACCTACGTCAAACCGCCGCCCGTGAAGAAGACGGGGAGCACCCAATCGATACTGCGTTCATGGGTCTCACCTCCTTGCGTGCGTCACGGACTCGGCGACTTTATCAGCCCGAACGCCACCACGTCCATCGTCCGGTTTGCGGGCATGATGGCAGAGTGCGGATCGATGAGGTCACCCATTTTCTTGCGCTCGCCGCCGACGGCCATGTCGCGCACGCGGCCGAGGCGCTCGGCGTCTCGCAGTCGACCCTGTCGCGGTCGATCGGCCGACTGGAGGCGGAGATGGGCGTCGAACTCTTCGACCGCTCGAAGAACCGGCTGGAGCTGAACCGCTACGGGCGGATCCTGCTCACCCACGCATCCCGTGCGCTGACCGAGTTCGAGACCGCTCGGGCCCGGATCGATGCGCTCCGCGATCCCTCGGCGGGAACCGTGTCGATCGCCTACGTGTCGTCGTTCGGTTCGTGGCTGATCCCGCGGGTCGTCGGCGACTACCGGGCACTGTTCCCCGAGATCCGGTTCGTGCTGAGCGGCGGCACGGCCGACACCGTGCTCGAGGCGATCAGCGGAGGGGCTGCTGACGTGGCGTTCCTGAGCCCCGACCCCCGCGATCCGGAGATCGACTGGCGGCCCCTCACCTCGGAGCGGCTGGCACTCGGCGTCCCGGAGGGGCATCCGCTCGCGTCGAGAGAAGGCGTCCAGGTGAGCGAGCTCGAGGAGCTCGACTTCGTCGCGCTCAAGCCGGGTTCCGGGCTGAGGGGGATCGCCGACTCCTACTTCGCGATGCACGGGGTGGTTCCCCGTGTGGTGATGGAGGTCACCGAGCTCTCGACGCTGCGCGGACTGGTGCGGGCCGGCATCGGCGTCGCGCTCCTGCCCGACACCGAGAACGATCCCGGGATCACGTTGGTCCCGCTCGCGGACGAGGCGACGCGGGTGATCGGCTTGGCCACGAACCGGTCCCGCAGCACGTCGGCGGCAGCCGCGCAGTTCGCCCGGTTCGTGCGGGAGGAGTGGTCGTGAGACCACCCCTCCCGCCCGAGCACCGTCAGTGGGGTCGTCGCCGTCAGCTCACCGCATCCACTGCGGCGAGGATCGCGGCGATCGTCACCTGCGGCTGCGACACCATGGAGACGTGGGATGCGTCGACCTCGGTGATCGTCGAGCCCGCACGCTCCGCCATGCTCCGCTGAACCCCGATCGGGATGGTGCGGTCGTCCGTGCCGAGCACGGCCCAGCTCGGAAGCGTCTTCCAGGCGGGGACACCGGATGGAGCGACGTTCGCACCGAGGGCCGCCGGGCGCTGGCTCGCGACGATCAGCAAGCGGTCCGCTTCGGGCAGGTCCTGCGCGAAGCTCGTGTGCACGGTGTCCGGCTTGAGGAATGCCTCAGCGTCGCCCTCCGGAGCGCCCGGGTAGCCGGCGATGTCGAGCACGGTCGTCGGGTCGGGAACGTCGAGCGCCGATCCCGAGCCGGCCAGCAGGGCCACGACGGTGTCGCCTTCGTCGGGGATGAACGCATCCACGTAGACGAGGGCCTTGACGTCTCCGCCGCCGAGCGCCGCGTTCGTGATCACGGCGCCGCCGTAGGAGTGGCCGACGAGCACGACGGGTCCGCTCGTGCGCTGGGCCAGGTATGAAGCGATGTAGGCAGCGTCGCCCGCGAGCCCGCGCAGCGGGTTCGGCGGAACCTGCACGGTGAAGCCCTGTTCCTGGAGCCGCGGCGTCACCTCGTTCCAGCTGGAGCCGTCGGCCCAGGCTCCGTGGACGAGAACGATCGTCGGTCTGTCAGACATGTGGTTCCCTTTCGTCGCGCCGTGGACCTGAGAGATACTCAGGTCGTCTGATCGAAGCTACCGCGCGAGGGGGCGACGCGCCAGACGCTTCGCCCCCTGTTCATCCGTGCGACGGGATGCTCACATCTCTTCGTGGGTGTTCGGGTCACCGCCGAACAGTCGGCCGTCCGGCTTGCCGAGCGCCGTGATCGCTGCGACCTCGTCGCCATCGAGCTCGAATCCGAAGATGTCGAAGTTCTCCCGCTGCCGCGCTGTCGAGGCCGACTTCGGGATGGGCAGCGAGCCGATCTGCGTGTGCCAGCGCAGCACCACCTGGCCCGGAGTGACGTTGTGGGCCGCCGCCGCGTTCGTGATGGGTTCCGCCGTGAGCACGGGCGCGTTCTTGCCGAGCGGACTCCATGCCTCCGTGACGATGCCCTTCGCGCGGTGGTACTCCACCAGCTCGGTCTGGGGGAAGAACGGATGCAGTTCGATCTGGTTCACGGCAGGAAGCACCCCGGTCTCCGCCTCGAGCCGTTCGAGGAACTCGATCGTGAAGTTCGAGACGCCGATCGACCGCACCGGGCCGTCGGCGCGCAGCTCGATCATCGCCTTCCAGGTGTCGAGCCACTTGCCGACGCTGGGGTTCGGCCAGTGGATGAGGTAGAGGTCGAGGTAGTCGAGTCCCAGGGCGTCCAGCGAGCGGTGGCACGAGGCCAGCGTCTCCTCGTAGCCGTGGTCGCGGCCGGGAAGCTTGGTGGTGACCTGGATCTCCTCGCGCGGCACGGAGGTCTCCGCGACGGCTCGGCCCACCGCATCCTCGTTGCCGTAGTTCACAGCGGTGTCGAGCAGCCGGTAGCCGATGTCGAGAGCCGAGAGCACGGCCTCCGTGCCCTCCTGTCCGCGCAGCGGGTAGGTGCCGAACCCGAGCGGGGGAAGGGTGTTGCCGTCGTTCAGGGGGATTCTCGTGTCAGCGTTCATTCCTCTATAAGCAGCATGGATGCGCTTCCCGTGTCAAGCCCCCGGGCCCGGTTCGCCAGGCGCGCGGGCCGTCCGTACACTCGTCCGAGGAGGCCTGCCCATGACGACGACCATCCCGGAATCCGCTGCACCGTTGCTGCTCGGCCGTTACCGGCCGCACACCCTGATCGGCCGTGGCGGCATGGCATCGATCTTCCGTGCGCACGACGAGACGCTCGACCGCGATGTCGCCCTCAAGCTGTTCCGCGCGGGCGGTGCCGCCGACATGGACCAGCACCACACCGAGCTGGCCGCGCTCGCCCGGCTCAGCCACCACGGCATCGTCTCGCTCATCGACGCGGGCATCGACTACTCGACACCGGACGACCCGCGGCCCTTCCTCGTGATGGAGCTGGTGCGCGGAACGGATCTGCAGACCACCCTCGACCAGCGTGCTCCGACAACCGAGGAGATCGCCGAGATCGCCTTCGACCTCGCCGAGGCCCTCGAATACGTGCACGCCCGCGGCGTCATCCACCACGACCTCAAGCCGTCCAACATCATGCTCGTCGAGTACGGCACCTCGACATTCCGCGCCCGCGCCCGCCTGGCCGATTTCGGGATCGCACTCTCAGCCGAAGACGACACCAGCGACCACGGTCAGGAGACCACGGGTACGGCGGCCTACCTCAGCCCGGAGCAGGCCGCTCGTCAGCCGATCACCACGGCTTCCGACGTCTACTCGCTCGGTCTCGTGCTGCTGCAGTGCTTCACGCGCACGATCGCGTTCCCCGGCGGTCAGGTCGAGTCGGCGATGGCGCGGCTCTCGGCCGACCCGGCTGTCCCCGGCGATCTTCCCGGCCGGTGGTCACCGCTGCTGACGGCGATGACCTCCCGCGATCCGGATGCGCGGCCCACGATGGCCGACCTGACCCTCGCCTTCCGCCAGGAGATCTTCGACGCGACGACCTGAGGGTGATCCACTGCGGAAGCCCTGGACCAGCACGAGCATCCGTGGCATCGTGAGCGCATCAGCTGCCTGGCGTCAGTGAGTCGAAGGGACGTAACCGTGTACATGAAACTGGAAGTCGTCGTTCTCCCCGTCTCCGATGTCGATCGGGCGAAACAGTTCTACGAGCGGCTGGGCTGGCGGCTCGACGCCGACTTCGCGCTGGATCCGGAGTACCGGGTGGTGCAGTTCACGCCGCCGGAGTCGGAAGCCTCGATCATCTTCGGCACCGGCCTCACCACGAGCGCGCCGGGCTCCAGCCAGGGGTTGCAGCTCACCGTGTTCGACATCGAGGAGGCGCGCGACGCACTCGTGCAGGCGGGCGCGGATGTCTCGGAGATCTTCCACGATGCAACCGGCGTCTTTCACCACGCCGGCACGAAGGACCGCGTGCCCGGTCCGCATCCCGAGCGCGCCGACTACTCCTCGTTCGCCTCCTTCGAAGACCCGGACGGCAACGGCTGGATCGTGCAGGAGATCAAGACAAGGCTGCCGGGACGATGAGCGCGCAGGATGGGGAGCTCGCGCAGAACGAGATGACCCCGGTGATCCTCGACCACCTGAAGCAGGCCGCCGAGGCCCATGGTGTCCACGAGGCCACCGAGCTCGGCGGCAAATACGACGAGCAGTGGCCGGAGTGGTACGCCCAGCACATGACGGAGACGCTCATCGCGGCGGGGTACCGGCTCGTCGCGACGTCGTAGTCGACAGCGGGCTGCGTCGACCGTATATAAATCGTTAGGAGTTTTCACAAACTTGTGAAAACAGCGTAGAGTCACGCGCATGAACACAGTGATTGAGGCCTCCGGCCTCGAGAAGCGTTTCGGTCATGTGCGAGCCCTCGACGGCCTCGACCTCTCGGTCTCGGCGGGGGAGGTGCACGGCTTCCTCGGTCCGAACGGGGCGGGCAAGTCCACGACGATCCGCATCCTGCTCGGACTCGCGAAGTCCAGCGGCGGCAGCGCCACCCTCTTCGGGCGCGACCCGTGGAAGGACGCGGTCGACCTGCACCGCCGTCTCGCGTACGTTCCGGGCGACGTCAGTCTCTGGCCCAATCTCTCCGGCGGCGAGGCCATCGACCTTCTCGCGCGCCTCCGCGGCGGCACCGCCGATAAGGCCGCATACGCCGCTCGCAAGAAGCGCCTCGTGGACGCCTTCCAGCTCGACCCGGCCAAGAAGGGCCGCACATACTCCAAGGGCAACCGGCAGAAGGTGGCCCTGGTCGCCGCTTTCGTGACGCCGGCCGATGTCTACATCCTCGACGAGCCCACCAGCGGCCTGGACCCGCTGATGGAGGCGGTCTTCAACGCGGAGGTCGCCCGTGTCGCAAAAGAGGGAGCGACCGTGCTGCTCTCCAGCCACATCCTCTCCGAAGTGGAGCAGCTCTGCGATCGGGTCAGCATCATCCGTGCGGGCAAGACCGTCGAGACCGGCACGCTGAGCGACCTCAGGCACCTCACGCGCACCGAGGTCGCGTTCGCGGCCGACGGGGTGACCGAGGTGCAGCTCGCCCGCATCCCGGATGCCCACGACCTGCACGTCGACAACGGGCGCGTGCACTTCACGGCCGACAGCGACAAGCTCGCGGCCGTGCTGGCCGCGCTCGCAGAGATGGACACCAAGGGTCTGACCGTCGCTCCGCCGTCGCTCGAGGAGCTCTTCCTGCGCCACTACGGCGACGAGCTCGTGGAGGCGAACGCACGATGAGCACCACCACGACCGAGACGCGCTCGCCGGTTTCGCGTCACGAGCATCCGCACTCCACGGACGGTGCGCACCCGCAGGGCACGGTGCGCATCCTCGGCGTGCTGCTGAGGCAGCGCATGCGCCGTGACCGCTGGCAGCTTCTCATCTGGATCCTCTGCATCGCGCTGCTCGCGCTGTTCTCCGCGTCGAGCATCCAGACGACGTACGGGGATGCCGCGGGTCGCGCCGATCTGGTGAAGCTGGCCATTGCGAACCCCGCGATCCTCATACTGCGCGGTCTGCCCCAGGGCACCGGGCTGGCGTCGGTCACCTTCTTCGAGATCTTCACCTTCCTCGCGCTGCTCGCCGGACTCATGAGCACCTTCCTCGCGGTTCGCCACTCGCGCGCCGAGGAGGAGAGCGGACGTGCCGAGCTCGTCGCCTCGACCCCGGCCGCGCGCATCCTGCCCACCGTCGCGACCCTCACTCACGGCGTGCTCGCCAACGTGGTGCTCGCCGTGCTCACCGGCCTCGGCTTCATCGCCGCGGGCCTCCCGGCGACCGGGTCCTTCGTGGCGGGAGCGGCGGTCGGGGGCGCGGGCATCGCGTTCCTGGCGGTCGGTCTGCTGCTCGCCCAGCTCATGATGAGCTCGCGCGGCGCCAACGGATTCGCGTCAGCGATCGTCGTGCTCGCCTACGTTCTGCGCGGCATCGGGGATGCGACGGGCACGGTCACCGGCGACGGCAACCACATGATCTCGGCGTGGCCGACGTGGCTCAGCCCCATCGGCTGGGGCGAGCAGATGGCGGCCTACACGGCGAACGACTGGCGTCCGCTCCTGCTCGACCTCGGTCTCGCGGCCGTCCTGATGGTGATCGTGTTCGCACTGCAGTCGGTGCGCGACTCGGGTGCCGGGCTCATCCCGGAGCGAGCCGGCCGACGGGATGCCCGCGCTGCCCTGAACGGACCGTTCGGCCTGGCCTGGCGGCTGCAGTGGCCGACCATCCTCGGCTGGACCGTCGGCGGCTTGTTCACCGGACTGCTCGCCGGTTCGCTCGGAAGCGTGGTCAGCTCGGCGGTCGCCGACGATCCCGGCCTGGCGAACATCCGGACGGCCATCGGCAGCATCGGTTCGGGAGGGTCGGGTCCGCTCACGCAGGTCTTCGTCGCCGCGATCTTCTCTCTCGCCGGTGTGCTGGCCGCGGCGTGCGCCACCCAGGTGGCGATCCGGTTGCGGCAGGAGGAGGCCGCGGGTGCCGCGGAGGTGCTGATGTCCACCCCGCTCTCCCGGGTGCGCTGGCTCTTCGAATTCCTTCTCGTCGGGGTCATCGCGATCGTCCTCGTGCTGGTCGCCGCAGCCGTCGCTGCCGGGCTCTCCGCAGTGTCGGCGGGTGAGGACGCATCGATCATCAACGATTCGTTCGCCGCAGCCGCCGCGCAGCTGCCCGTGGGCCTCGTCTACCTCGGTGTGCTGGCCCTGGTGTTCGTCGTCCTCCCGCGCCTGACGATCCCGCTCGCCTGGACCCTCCTCGGCCTCGGCGCGTTCGCCGGCATCTTCGGCGGACTGATCGGCCTGCCCGACTGGGCGCACGACCTCTCGCCATTCAGTCATGTTCCGGTCGTCGTCGGCACCGTCGACTGGACGGGCGGCTACTGGATGTTCGGCATCGCCATCGTCGCCACCGCGGCGGCTGCGGCGCTCATCCGTCGACGGGACTTCGCCATCGGCTGACGAATTCAGGGCGGCGCGCGTATATGGCTCGCGCGGAATGAAAGGATGGACATATGAGCAGGGATGAGCGGGCGCTGAGCGACGTCGTCGAGCGCGCTGCCGCCATCCTCACCGCCGCAGGGTTTCCCAAGATGCCCGCGCGCGTTCTCATGGCCCTGACCGTCACCGAGACCGGCGGCCTCACCGCCGTCGAGCTCTCCGAGCAGCTCGGCGTCAGTGCGGCCGCCATCTCGGGTGCGGTCCGTTACCTCCAAACGGTCGGCATCGTGCGCCGCATCTCGCAGGCCGGGAGCAGGCGCGACCTCTACGAGCTCCCCGAAGACGCCTGGTATGAGGCGCTCACGAGCAAGAACGAGATCTACGAGGTGTTGGCGGTGCAGGCGGATGCGGGGGCTGCGGCGATCGACGATCCCGCATCCGTCGCCCGGGCCAGGCTCCTCGAGATGGGCGAGTTCTACCGATTCGTCGGCAGCAAGCTGCCCGAGCTCCTCGAGCAGTGGGAGCAGACGCGCGGCCACGAAGCGGAGTGACCCTGCCGGGATCCGCTGCTCCCGCTGCCGCTGCAGCGACCGGCACGCCTCCCGCCCGCGCACGAAACATCTGACAGGCTGAGCCCAGCGCGCACCGCGCGGGCATCAGGGAGTTCCTCATGCGTTTCGTCTCCGTCAGGCAGAAGACCGTCGTGGTGGTCGTGCTGCTCGCTGTGAACGGTGTGCTCTGGCTCGTCCTCGACCCGCTCGGCTGGGTGCCGGGGGCGATCATCCTCTCCTCGCTGCAGCTCGTGGGCTGGTACCTGGCGTCGCGCGTCTTCCGTGGACAGGGTGAGCCTCTCCGCCCCGCGCGGCCGTGGTGGCGGATGACGGCGCGGCCCCTGCTCAGCGGCGTCTGGGCAGCGCTCTACCTCGCCGGACTCATCGCCAGCATCGTCGCCCTGCCGTTCGTCGCGGTCACGGCGGCCGACGTCGTCTCGCTCGTCGTGCAGGCGACGCTCGCCCTGCTCTTCGGCCTCTCGTTCGTGCGGCTCCGGCGCCGGGAAAGGCAGCAGCACGACGAGCAGCACGAACACGGCCGGGCACCCACCGAACCCCGACAGACACTCCGCGCCTAGCGGGGCGGATGCGCGTCGCCCGCCCGCGCCCGTAGGCTGGCACAATGACTGACACCGCCACCAACTCCGGCATCGAAACCTCTGAACTCGATCCATCCGTGCGGCCGCAGGACGACCTGTTCCGGCACGTCAACGGCAAGTGGATCGCCCGCACCGAGATCCCCGGCGACAAGGCCCGATGGGGCTCCTTCATGATCCTCGCCGAAGAGGCCGAGGCGGCCGTGCGTGACATCGTCCAGGAGGCCACGGAGGCGTCCGACGGCACGGAGGAGCGCAAGTTCGGCGACCTCTACACGAGCTTCATGGACGAGGACCGCATCGAGCAGCTCGGCACGGGGCCGATCCAGAGCCAGCTGGCGCTCGCGAGCGATGTGGACAGCATCCCCAGCCTGCTCGAGACGATCGGCAAGCTGGAACGTCACGGACTCGCCGGCTTCTACCAGCTGTTCGTCGACAACGACCCGGGCAACCCGGAACGCTACCTCGTGTTCGCAGAGCAGGCGGGCATCTCGCTGCCCGACGAGTCGTACTTCCGCGAGGAGACGTTCGCTCCGGTGCGCGACGCGTTCGTGACGCACATCCAGCGGATGTTCGAGCTTGCCGGATTCGACGATGCACCCGAGCGCGCCCAGCGGGTCTACGACCTGGAGAAGGACATCGCCTCCCACCACTGGGACAACGTGAAGTCGCGCGACTCGGAGAAGACCTACAACCTCTACAGCTGGGCGGATGCGGAGGCCCTGTTCGCCGGCGACGCCCAAGCGGGCGCCGACCTCACCACCTGGGAGAAGGCGCTCGGCGCCCCGGAGGGCGCCCTGGCCGAGGTCGTCCTGCGGCAGCCGTCGTTCACGGCCGGGCTCGCGAGCCTCCTCACGGACGACCGGCTCGAGAGCTGGAAGGACTGGCTGGCCTGGCAGGTCATCCACGGCTCCGCCCCCTACCTCTCCAGCGACTTCGTCGAGGCGAACTTCGACTTCTACGGACGCACGCTCACCGGCACGCCGCAGATGCGGGTGCGGTGGAAGCGCGGCGTCGCGCTGGTCGAGGGCGCGATGGGCGAGGCCGTCGGCCGCATCTATGTCGAGCGGCACTTCCCGCCCGCGTCGAAGGAGAGCATGGATGCGCTCGTCGGCAACCTGATCGAGGCGTACCGCCAGAGCATCCGCACCCTCGAATGGATGGGCGAAGACACTCGTGCCCGGGCGCTCGACAAGCTCGAGAAGTTCACACCGAAGATCGGCTACCCGGTGAAGTGGCGCGACTACTCGAGCCTCGAGATCGACCCGACCGACCTGATCGGCAACGTGCGGGCGACGAGCCTGTTCGAGTTCAACCGCGAGCTGGGCAAGATCGGCAAGCCGCTCGACCGCGACGAGTGGTTCATGACGCCGCAGACGATCAACGCGTACTACAACCCCGGGTTCAACGAGATCGTGTTCCCGGCGGCGATCCTGCAGTTCCCGTTCTTCGACGCCGGCCGGGACGACGCGGCCAACTACGGCGCGATCGGCGCGGTCATCGGTCACGAGATCGGACACGGGTTCGACGACCAGGGTTCCAAGTACGACGGCGACGGTCGCCTTCAGGACTGGTGGACGGAGGCCGACCGCACGGCGTTCGAGGAGCGCACGTCGAGCCTGATCGCGCAGTACAGCGCGCTCGCCCCTGCCCAGGTTCCCGACCACCACGTGAACGGTGCGCTCACGATCGGCGAGAACATCGGCGACCTCGGCGGTCTGGGGATCGCGTGGCGCGCGTACCGCATCTCGCTCGGTGGCGAGGAGCCGCCCGTGATCGATGGTCTCACCGGCGCCCAGCGGTTCTTCCTGTCGTGGGCGCAGGCCTGGCAGCAGAAGGGACGCGACGAGGAGGTCATCCGCCTGCTGGCGATCGACCCGCACTCGCCGAACGAGTTCCGCTGCAACCAGATCGTGCGCAACATCGACGCGTTCTACGAGACCTTCGACGTGACCGAGGGCGATGACTTGTGGCTGAACCCCACAGATCGCGTCACCATTTGGTGAGTACCGACATACCCCGCGGAGAGGGGACACGTCACCCCTCTCCGCGGGGTACTATCGAGCAGCAGCGGAGGGGCGGTCCGCGGCGAGACTCATCAGAACCCGATGAAGGACTTACCCCCGCCGTGACGATCCAGACCCAGGCATCCGAACGCCGCAACCGGCACAGCGCGGTCAGACGCGGCCGCCATCGCGGCACAGAATCGACCACCAACTTCAGCCGGGGCTTCGCCGCTCTCGGGCAGCTCGCCCTCAACGGCGTACAGGTGTCCGCCCGGGCCACCGACCTCGCGACCGGAACAGTGCTGTTCTCGGTAGACGACCACGTGGTGATGCCGACCGCGAGCATCGGCAAGGTGCTGCTGCTGGTCGAGGTCGCCGCACGGCTGCAGAGCGGAGAGCTCAGCCCGCTCGCCGTGCTCGACCGTTCGCCGGTGGATGCGGTGGGCGACTCCGGCATCTGGCAGCACCTGCAGGCTCCCGCGCTCCCCGTGGCCGATCTGGCCGCGCTCGTCGGAGCCACCAGCGACAATCTCGCCACCAACGTCCTGCTGCGGCGGGTCGGCCTGGAGGCCGTCAGCGCCCGCACGGAGGCGCTGGGGCTCACCCGCACCGCCCTGCTCGATCTCGTGCGCGACCACCGCGGCCCCGACGACGCCCCGCAGCTCTCCGTCGGGAGCGCGAACGAGCTCACCTGGCTGTTCTCGGCGCTCGCGCGCGGCGAGATCGTGGACCCGCCGACCAGTCAGCGGGTCATCTCCTGGCTCTCCCTCAACAGCGACTTCTCACTCGTTTCGAGCGCGTTCGGCCTCAACCCGCACTCGCATCGAGCGGCCGAGCACGGCATCCTGCTGGTCAACAAGACGGGCACGGATGCGGGCGTGCGCAGCGAGGTCGGCGTACTGCGCGGGCCGGGCTGCGGAGTGACGTACGCGGTCTCGATGTACTTCGACGACGCGGCCCTGTCGTCGAGGCTCGCCGTCATCGACGGGATGCGCACCATCGGGCTCGACCTGCTGGAGTACGTCGTCTAGACGTCTCTGCCCGATAGGGTCGTCCTCATGGCGAAGGGGACGCGCAGACACTGGTACGACAGCGCCGTGACAGTGGGCCTCCTGGCCGCCGGGCTCGCCGTGGTGACGGTGGTCGTCGTCTCGTTCGTGAATCCGTGGCCGACGGGCTCTGCTCATCCGGTCGCTGTTCGAGCGGGGCGCTCAGGAGACGGTCGCCGAGATGGAGCCGTACGTGCCGAAGAGCGGCGTGGATGCGCAGCGCGACATCGTCTACGGCGACGCCGGCGCAGACACCTCCCTCGACGTGTTCACGCCGTCGGGCACGACCGAGCCGCTGACCACGGTCGTCTGGATCCACGGGGGCGCCTGGATCTCGGGAGACAAGCGCGACGTCGACCCCTACCTGCAGATCATCGCCTCGCACGGCTACACGACGGTCGGCCTGAACTACACGATCTCGCCGGAGACGACGTATCCCACCGCGCTGAAGCAGCTCAACACGGCGCTCGGCTTCCTCGTCGAGCACGCGGCCGAGTACAACATCGACCCCCAGCGCATCGTGCTGGCGGGCGACTCGGCCGGCGCGCAGTACACCTCGCAGCTCGCAGCGCTCGTGACGAACCCTGCGTACGCGAAGCGGGTGGGTGTGACGCCGACCCTGACCAGCGAGCAGCTCCGCGCGGTCATCCTGAACTGCGGCATCTACGACGTGCGCGGCATCCCGGATGCGCCGGGCATCGGCGGCTGGGGCTTCCGCATCGCGCTCTGGTCGTACCTCGGCGAGAAGGACTGGTCGAAGACAGCTGCCGGGCGCGACATGTCGACGATCGAGGACGTGACGGGCGACTTCCCCACGACGTGGATCTCCGGCGGCAACGACGACCCCCTCACAGCAGGGCAGTCGAAGCCGATGGCGGCGAAGCTGCAGGCGCTCGGCGTCGACGTGACCAGCGTCTTCTACCCGGCCGACGAGAACCCGCCGCTGCAGCACGAGTACCAGTTCCACCTGAAGGACGCGGCGGCCCGTTCGGCCCTCGATTCGACGATCGCGTTCCTCGGGACGCTCAGCGCGCCGTGATCCGGTCGCGCAGAAAGGCGTCCTCCGCGGCGTAGTCGAACCAGCCGTCGGCCTGGGCTCGTGCCGCCATGGTCGGAAAGACCTTCTCCCAGCCGTCGCCCCGGCGCTGGGCGAGCTCGACTTCGCGCACGGCCCAGTCGACGGCCGCGCCCACCGAGTCCGCGTAGTTCGTCGGCTGCCGGTAACCGAGTTCCACGGTGGCGGCCGCCATGCTCAGGATCAGCGGATGCGCGACCGTCCACGGCGTCGAGCCCAGGCTCTCCACCGGCGGGCCGGGAAAGGTGACCACCTCGACCTCCCGGTCCATGATCGCGAAGACCGCGCGGGCGATCTCGGCGACGCTGAGGGCGTCCTCATCCACGGCGTTGAGGACGCGGTGTCCCGGCTGCTCGGCGCACAGCTTCACCAGCTCGGCGATGTTGACGGTCGACGACGTGCTGAACCGGTTGCTGCCATCGTCGGAGAGCACCACTCGTCCGCGGTGGTCGAGCGCCCGCTTGATGAAGAACCATTCCCGCAGCGCGGGGCTGAACGGTCCGTGGATGGCGCCGGGCCTCAGGATGCTCACGGGCAGGCTCTCGGTCTCGAGCAGTCTGCGTTCCATCGCCGCCTTGAGCGGGGAGTAGGTCTGCTCGTCGTTGTCGACCGTCTCATCCGTCTCGCGCAGGGGGATCGGGTAGTCGGGAAAGTCCTCCGGCCCCGTCACGATGTCGAGGTAGCCGCCGTCGAGCCCGGTGTAGACGCTGCCCGTCGAGATGACGACCAGCGAGCCGACGTCCCCGTCGAGCTGCGCGAGCTGATCGGCGTGCCGGGGCTCGTAGGCGACCGTGTCGAGCACCAGGTCGTGGCCGCGCGCGTGCTCGAGCAGCGCATCCGTGTCGTCGCGGTCGAGGCGGATGGTGGTCACGTCGAGGTCGGCGAGGGCCGCATCCCCGGAATGCTGACCGCGATGGGCGACGAGCACCGACCAGCCGTCGTGCGCCAGCCTCCTCGCGGCAGCGGCGCCGATCTGGCCGGTGCCCCCGATGATCATCGCCGTGCGCGTGGTGTCCGTTGCCATGTCATCAACCTACGCTCGCGGCACTGAGACCAGGAGGAGGGTTCAGACCTCTTTGAGGCGACGCGCGAGGTAGCCGTCGAGCTCTTCGATCGGGATGCGCTCCTGCTGCATCGTGTCGCGGTCGCGGACCGTCACCGCGTTGTCCTCGAGCGAGTCGAAGTCGACGGTGACGCAGAACGGCGTGCCGATCTCGTCCTGGCGGCGGTAGCGGCGGCCGATCGCGCCGGAGTCGTCGAAGTCGACGTTGCGGCGCTTGCGCAAGGAGTCGGCCAGCGAGCGGGCGAGCGGTGAGAGCGCCTCGTTGCGGGAGAGCGGGAGCACCGCGACCTTGACCGGCGCGAGGCGCGGGTCGAGGCGCAGCACGGTGCGCTTGTCGGTGCCGCCCTTGGCGTTCGGCACCTCTTCTTCGTCGTACGCGTCGACCAGGAATGCCATGAGCGCACGAGTGAGACCGAACGACGGCTCGATCACGTACGGCACGAAGCGCTCGTTCTTGTTCTGGTCGAAGAAGCTGAGGTCTTTGCCCGATGCCTCCACATGCACGCGCAGGTCGTAGTCGGTGCGGTTGGCGACGCCCATCAGCTCGCCCCACTCGCTGCCGGTGAAGTCGAACTTGTACTCGATGTCGACCGTGCGCTTGGAGTAGTGCGCGAGCTTGTCCTTCGCGTGCTCGAACCACCGGATGTTCTCCGGCTTCAGCCCGAGGTCGATGAACCAGTTCCAGCTGAGGTCCATCCAGGTCTGCTGCCAGTCCTCGTCGGTGCCCGGCTCGACGAAGAACTCGATCTCCATCTGCTCGAACTCGCGGGTGCGGAAGATGAAGTTTCCGGGTGTGATCTCGTTGCGGAACGCCTTGCCGATCTGGCCGATTCCGAACGGCGGCTTCTTGCGTGAGGTCTGCAGCACGTTGGCGAAGTTCGTGAAGATGCCCTGAGCGGTCTCGGGACGCAGGTAGTGCAGGCCCGACTCGTCGTCGACGACTCCGAGGAACGTCTTGAGGAGGCCGGAGAACTGACGGATCTCGGTCCACTGACCGATCTTGTCGGGGTGCTCCGGGTCGGGGATGTCGGCGAGGCCGTTCTCCGGCGCGTGCCCGTGCTTCGCCTCGTACGCCTCGAACAGGTGGTCGGCACGGTAGCGCTTGTGCGTGATGAGCGACTCGGTGAGCGGATCGGAGAAGACCTTGACGTGCCCGGACGCCTCCCACACCGGGGTCGGCAGGATGACGGCGGAGTCGAGCCCGACCATGTCGCCGCGCCCCCTCACGAAGGCGTTCCACCACTCGCGCTTGATGTTCTCCTTGAGCTCGACACCGAGAGGCCCGTAGTCCCACGCCGATCGGGTTCCGCCGTAGATGTCACCGGAGGGGAAGACGAACCCGCGGTGCTGTGCCAGCGTGATTACCGAATCGAGTTTCGACTGTTCAGCCAATTGCTGCTCCCTGTATCGCTGTTGTGCCGTGCTGCGGGCACACGGCCCGCCCATCAATCCTAGCGATCATGTCCAGGGTGCCGGATGCGCGTCCCAGCCGGTCAGCGGGCCCGGTACTCCGAGTCGAGCATGGCGTAGACGGCGGTGCTGCTCCACTCGCCCTTGAAGATCTCGTTCTCGCGCAGGAGGGCCTCCTGGTGCATCCCGAGTCGCTCGCAGAGTCGCGCGGAGGCCTCGTTGCGGGAGTCGAGCTGCGCGTAGACGCGGTGGGCTCCGAGCGTGTTGAAGCACACGTCGAGAACGGCCTGGGCCGCCTCGGTGGCGAAGCCGCGCCCGTGCACCGCGGGATGGAAGACCCAGCCGATCTCGATCTTGCCGTGCTGAGCGCTCTTGAGGAACACGCTGATGTCGCCGACGACACGGTCGTGGCCGCCCTCGGGGTCGGGCAGCTCCACGGCGAACACGATGCCGTCGCCGTCCTCCGCAAGGCGGTTCATGGCGAGGCGCTTCTTGAGGTGCTTGGCCGACTCCTCGTGGTCGTGCACCTCCCAGTAGAGGTAGCGCACGACGTCCTTGATCCGCTGGTAGGCGTGGACGTCGTCGAGGTCGCCGGCGTTCAATGGGCGCAGGCGCAGACGCTCGGTCTCCAGCTCTTCCGGGCTGTACGGCAGGCCGGTGACGCCATGGGGCGCGTCGCCGGCGGTCGTTTCGTCCTCGAGGGTGCTCACGATTACCTCCAGCGGTGGGTGGTCAGGATGCGGCGGTTCCGCCGACTGCGTCGTCGACGGCTCGCAGCACAGAAGCGGGTGCCTGCGCGTCGGGGACGTCGAGCCCGAAGAGAACGTTGGCCGCGTCGACGACAGCCTGCGCCTCGCCGCCACGGGCCAGTTCGCGGGCACGGACCGACGGAGTGTGCAGCAGTACCCCGGCGAGGTGCCGCAGTGCGGCCTCGGTCTGCTCGCTGGCGTCGCCGCGCCCACGGGCACGCTCGATCTCCGCATCGAGCACGTCGAACACGTGCTTGCGCAGGGCGACGAGGGCCGGGGTCACCGACTGCTCGGCGGACTGCGCCGCGAACTCGGCGGCGGCTTCGCCGACGATGAGGCGGGCATCCTCGGTGGCGTTCAACTCTTCGAGGGGAGCGTGCCGGCTGATCGTCTCGAGGTCGAGCAGCTCGGTTCCGGGCAACTCGGCGACGGCGGGATCGACGTTGCGGGGGAGGCCGAGGTCGACGATCAGGCGGCGCTCGACGGCACCACTCATCGTCAGCGCCTCGGCCAGCCGGCCACGGGTGAGGATCGGGTCGGTGGCGGCGCTGCACGTGACCACGATGTCGCTCTGGGCGAGCACCTCGACCAGTTCACCGGAGAGCACGGGCAGGATGTCGTGGGAGTTCGCGAATTTGGCGGCGCGGCCCGACGGGGAGAAGACGCGCACATCCGTGACGCCGCGGTCGCGCAGCGCAGCGAGGCTGGCGCCGGCGTACGCCCCGGTGCCGACGAGGAGCACGTGGGTCTGCGACCAATCGGTCACGCGGCTCTCGGCGAGGTCGAGGGCGAGACGCACCATCGAACGCCCGGCCGTGGTGATTCCTGTGCGGTTCTTGACACCGCGCGACGTGCGAGAGGCGCCTTGGAACAGCCGCTCGAGCTCGCTGGTGACGGTTCCGGATGCGCGGGCCCCTTCGAGCGCGCGCCGAACCTGCCCGGCGATCTCGCCCTCGCCGACGACCACGGACTCGAGTCCGCTCGACACCGCGAAGAGGTGCTCGGCGACCCCGTGGTCGCAGATGACGGTGCTCGATTCGCGGAGCTCGTCCGCGTCGATCCCGGCGGCGGAGCTGACGGCCTGGATCACGGTCTCGACCGAGACCGCACGAGCCGCGGTCAACGGCTCGTCGACGTCGAGGTAGGCCTCGAAGCGATTGCAGGTGGCGAGCACCACGGATCCGCTGATCACCTCGGAGCGCTCGGAGAGTGCCGCCTTCACGGCCGGAGCGTGGAGCTCGAGCCGTTCCAGGAGGTCGAAGTCCGCAGTCCGGTGACTCGACGAGAAGCACAAAAGCACGTGCTGAGCCTACGCTCGCCACGCCCGAACCTCGAATCCTGCCGGCCGGATCCGCGGCGTACAGCATTCATTCCAAGCGCTTTGGCAGAATCAGTGGGTGACCACCCTTGATCCGACCCATCCGCTCCGTGCGGGAAGCACCTCATCCTCTCGCCTCGTCCGTGCCTATCAGGGCGTGCGGCAGGAGGTGACACCCGTCTGGTTCATGCGCCAGGCAGGCCGTTCGCTTCCCGAGTACCGCGAACTGCGCGTGGGCACGAGGATGCTCGACGCCTGTCTCGATCCGGCCCTCGCCAGCGAGATCACGCTGCAGCCCGTTCGGCGCCACGGTGTCGATGCCGGGATCTTCTTCAGCGACATCGTGATCCCGCTGCGCCTCGCCGGCGTCGATGTCGACATCGTGCCGGGCAAGGGCCCGGTGATGGGTGAGGCCGTGCGCACGGCTGATGACGTGGCGCGGCTCACCGAGATCGATCCCGCCTCGCTCGGTGATGACACGTTCGCCCCGATCATCGAAGCGGTGAAGCTGACGATCGCCGAGCTGGACGAGACCCCGTTGATCGGATTCGCGGGGGCGCCCTTCACCCTCGCGGCCTACCTCGTCGAGGGCGGCCCCTCGAAAGACCACATCCGCGCCCGCACGCTCATGCACGCCGACCCCGCCGCCTGGGCGAAGCTCATGGCCTGGACCGCCGACCTCACCGGCGCGTTCCTCCGAGCCCAGGTGCTCGCCGGGGCCAGCGCCGCGCAGCTGTTCGACTCCTGGGCGGGAGCGCTGTCGCTCGGCGACTACACGGAGCACGTGGCCCCTGCGTCCAGCCGCGCTCTCTCGCACGTGCGCGACCTCACCTACGACGTGTCCGAGGCAGGGGAGGCCGAGACGGGGGAGGCCGAGACGGCGGAGGTCGAAACGGCGGAGGTCGAGACCCGCAACGTCCCGATCGTCCACTTCGGTGTCGGAACCGGTGAGCTCCTCAAGGCGATGCACGAGGTCGGGGCCGACGTCGTCGGCGTGGACTACCGCATCCCGCTCGACGAAGCGAGCCGCCGACTCGGTCACGTCGTGCCGCTGCAGGGGAACGTCGACCCCGCGATGCTGAATGCGCCGTGGGAGGTGCTCGAGGCCCACGTGACCGACGTACTGGCCCGCGGAACGGATGCGCCCGCTCACGTACTCAATCTGGGCCACGGAGTGCCGCCGGACACCGATCCCGCCGTGCTGACCCGCCTCGTCGAGTTCGTCCACGAGAGGTGACCGGAGTGGAGCCGGACGGAGACGACCTGCGGCACGCCGTCGAATCGCCGCCGACGCGGATCGTCGTGATCGGCGGCGGCATGGCCGGGCTCGTCGCAGCACGCGACTGCGCCCGTCCGGGGTTTGCCGTGACGCTGCTGGAGGCCTCGGATCGGCTCGGCGGCTCGGTCGCCGCGCTCGAGATCGACGGAATCACCGTGGATGCGGGGGCTGAGAGCTTCGCGACGCGCGGAGGACATGTGGCCGCGCTCATCGACGAGCTCGGGCTCGCCGGCGACGTGGTGGAGCCGAACCCGGCCGGAGCGTGGGTGCGCTTCGGGCAACGCACCGTGCCGCTTCCCCGAGCCGGACTGCTCGGCATCCCGAGCTCGCCCCTGGCGACCGATGTCGTGAGCGCGATCGGATGGAGCGGCGCCTGGCGTGCCTACCTGGACCGCCTGATGCCCGTGCTCAAGATCGGTCAGGAGCGCAGCCTCGGAGTGCTGGTGCGCAAGCGGATGGGCGCGAAGGTGCTCGATCGACTGGTCGCCCCGGTCGCCACCGGCGTCTACTCTGCCCAGCCGGACGACCTGGACATCGACGTGGTCGCGCCGGGTCTGAACGCTGCGCTCACGCGCCTCGGCACGCTGTCGGGCGCAGTCGGCGAGCTCCGCTCGAAGGCCAAGGCCGGAAGTGCCGTCGGCGGCATCCGTGGCGGGATGTGGCGGCTGCCGGAAGCGCTCGCCGAACAGCTCCGCGACGCCGGAGCGGAGGTGCGGGTCGACGCCCCTGTGGCCGCCGTGGTCCCGTACGAAGAGCCGTCGATGGAGGAGCAGCTCGAGGCGGAGTTCGCGTCGCAGGGTGACGGGGACTCCCCGGTCGACGTGCCGGAGACGATCCCGGCCCGATGGACCGTTCGGCTGGAGGACGGCGAAGAGCTCCCCGCCGACGTCGTGATCGTGGCGGCCCCGTCGTCCGCCGCCCTGCGCATCCTCGGTTCCGCCTCGGATGAGCTGGCGTCGCTGGCCGAGCTCGACTGGCCCGAGGCGTCGAGCGTGGAGCTCGTGACGCTCGTCCTCACCGACGACCGCCTCGCCGCGGCGCCGCGCGGAACGGGCGTGCTGGTCGCCGCTGCCGAGGAGTCCGACGTGACAGCCAAGGCGATGACGCACTCCACGGCGAAGTGGGTCTGGCTCGGCGAGAGCGCCGGAGTGGGACGGCACGTGGTGCGACTGTCGTACGGGCGGGCGGGGAAGCCCTCCGAGACGGCCGCTTTGACCGACGCCGAGCTGCGTGACCTCGCTGTCGGCGATGCCGCCAGGCTGCTGAATATTCCGCTCGCGGCATCCGCCGTCGCAGGGTTCGCCCGCACGCGGTGGACGAACGCGCTTCCCTACGCAGCACTGGGCGAAGGGGACCGCATCGCCCGCGTCCGCGAAGGAGTCTCGACCGTCGAGGGGCTCGAAGTGACCGGCTCCTGGCTGACCGGCACGGGGCTTGCATCCGTGATCCCGGATGCTCGCGATGCCGCCACGCGCGCCAGGGGTCTACGCTGGAGGGCACTGACCGAGAACCTTTGACGGAACGGGGCTGGCAATGCGGGGAAAGCTTCTCTTTGTGACCGGGATCGCAGTGGGCTACGTGCTCGGCGCGCGGGCAGGACGCAAGCGCTACGAGCAGATCAAGTCGGCGGCGATGAAGGTCTGGGAGTCGCCGGGCATCCAGCAGCAGGTGAACGCCGTCGAGGACTTCGTCGCCGCGAAGGTCGGGGATGTTCCAGGGATGCTGTACGAGGGCGCGAAGAAGCTCGTCGTCCAGGCCTCCGACCGTCAGAAGAGCCAGACGTCGAGTCGCGCAGCGACTAGCCCCGCGGCTCCCAGCGCTCCGCCCGCACCTTCCGCGCCGGCTGCGAAAGCGGCTGCCGCCGCGAAGGCTCCGGCGGCCAAGGCCGCAGCCGCCAAGGCTGCACCGGCCAAACCGGCCGGTGCGAAGGCCGCCGGCTCGAAGGCCGCGGGCTCGAAGCCGGCCGCCACCAAGCCCGCCGCGTCGAAGGACTCCGGCGAGACGGGCGCTTGAGACGCACCGACCGAGGAGTACGGTGACCCCTATGACAGACGACGAACGCGCAAGGACGCGATCGCTGTTCGCGTTGATCTCCGATCTGCCACGCCTCCTGATCCAGCTCCTCAAGGCGGAACTCGCCCATCTGAAGGCGGAGTTCGCCGAGAAGGCGAAGTATGCCGGAGTCGGCATAGGCCTGATGGTGGTCGCAGCATCCCTCGCCTTCTTCGCGCTCGGAACCCTCGTCGCAGCCGCGATTCTGGGCATCGCGGTCGCGCTGCCCGCCTGGCTCGCGGCGCTCATCGTTGCGGTCGCGATCCTCCTGATCGCCGCGGCCCTCGTTCTCGCCGGCATCTCGTCGTTCAAGCGGATGAACGGTGTCGCCCCCTCGGAGACGATCGACAGTCTCCACGGCGATGCCGAGGCGCTGAAGGGGGTCGGCCGGTATGACAACTGACGACGTGAAGCCGAACGGCGCTCAGCCGAAAGACGCGCCACCGGTGGATGTGAAGCGCGCCCGCGCTGAGCTCGCCGAGACCCTCGAGGCGATCGAGTACAAGCTCAACGTTCCCAAGCGCACGGCGGAGAGGGTGGAGCGCCTCCGCACCGAGAACCCTCTCGTGCTCGTCGGGATCGCCGTCGCCGCCGCGGCGGCCGTGGCCGGAGCAGTCTGGCTCGTCGTCCGTGCCCTCAAGAAGTAGGAGAGGCCCCGCGCTTTTGGTGCTCACAGGATTCAGAGGGAGACTGTGAGGTATGACTAACCCGGCTGCCACACCGGCAGATTCGAGCGCCCCCGAAGAAACAACGAACGGCTTCACCCTCTGGGCGGTTCTCCGTCGAGATCCCGCCCGACCCGACGACCTCGACGGAACCGACGTTCCGCGCGCGGTGCAGGAGCTGGAAGGCGTGATCGCCGACCTCGAGCTCCAGAACGTGACCACTCGCGGCCTCTACGACGTCTCCGGCCTCCGCGCCGACGCCGACGTGATGATCTGGATCCACGGTCCGGAAGCCCAGACGCTGCAGTGGGGACTCCGCCAGCTGCGCCGCACCCGGTTGCTCAAGGCCCTGCTGCCCACGTGGAATGCAATGGCCGTGCACCGCGATGCCGAGTTCAACAAGGCGCACGTGCCCGGTTTCCTTCGCGGCATCGAGCCGAAGGAGTGGCTGACCGTCTATCCGTTCGTGCGCAGCTACGAGTGGTATCTGCTGCCCGACGAGGAGCGCGCCCGCATGCTCTCCGAGCACGGCCGCAAGGGCGCCGCGTTCCGATCCGTGCTCGCCAACACCGTCGCGTCCTTCGCGCTCGGCGACTACGAGTGGATCCTCCCGTTGGAGTCCGACGAACTCACCGACCTGGTCGACCTGATGCGCGACCTCCGGCAGACGGATGCGCGCCGGCACGTGCGCGAAGAGGTCCCCTTCTTCACCGGCCGACGCATCCTCCCCGCCGAGCTCGTGGAGGTCCTCCAGTGACCGATGTCGACACGACCGCGCGCGTTCTGGGCGCAACGCCGGCAGCAGCATCCGGCCCGCCGTTCGTGACCGAGCCCGTGGCCTACGACGCGATCCTGCTCGCCGGATTCGGCGGCCCGGAAGGCCAGGACGACGTCATCCCGTTCCTGCGCAACGTGACGCGCGGCCGCGGCATCCCGGAGGAGCGCCTCGAGGAGGTGGCCCATCACTACCGCCACTTCGGCGGGGTGAGCCCGATCAACGACCAGAACCGTGAACTGAAGGCGGCGCTCGAGGCCGAACTCGCATCCCGCGGTATCGACCTCCCGGTGCTCTGGGGCAACCGCAACTGGGACCCGTATTTGAAGGATGCGCTCACCGAGGCGAACGAGCGCGGCCTGACGAAGATCATCGCCATCGCCACGAGCGCCTATTCGTCGTACTCCAGCTGCCGTCAGTACCGCGAGGACTTCGCGATCGCGTTGGAGGAGACCGGGCTCGAGGGCACGATCCAGATCGACAAGGTGCGCCAGTTCTTCGACCACCCGGGATTCGTCGAGCCGTTCATCGAGGGTGTGCGCGACGCGCTGGCCGAGATCGAGCAGAAGGTGCCCGGCATCGATCCGGCCACCGAAGTCGAACTGCTCTTCTCCACCCACTCCATCCCGTCGGTCGATGCGGCCAAGTCGGGGCCGGCCGAGCGCGGCTTCGGCGAGGGCGGTGCGTACGCGGCACAGCATCTCGCCGTCGCCGAAGTCGTCGCCCAGGCTGCGACGGATGGGCGGGTCAAGTGGCGACTCGTCTACCAGTCGCGCAGCGGCCCGCCGTCGATGCCGTGGCTCGAGCCCGACATCAACGACGCCATCGCAGAGTTGCCGGCCGCGGGCATCCGGGCCGTGATCATCGTCCCTCTCGGGTTCGTGAGCGACCACATGGAAGTGCTCTGGGACCTCGACAACGAGGCGATGGAGTCGAGCGAGAAGGCTGGGCTCGTCGCTGTGCGCGTGCCGACCCCGGGAACCCACCACGCCTACGTCGAGGGCCTGGTCGACCTCGTGCTCGAGCGTCGCGACGGAGTCCCCGTCGACCAGCGACCGGCGATGACGAAGCTCGGTCCCTGGTACGACGTCTGCCGTCCCGGCTGCTGCGAGAACGCCCGCCTGGGGTTCAAGCCGGCCGCTGCGGGGCTCGCACCGTGAACGCATCCGTGAGCACGGCATCCGGTCCGTCCGAGCGACGGGCAGGCGTTCTGCGCGTCGGCACCCGGGGGAGCGCGCTGGCGCTCGCGCAGACCACGGTCGTCGCGGAGACGATCGCGAAGGCCACCGGTCTCGACGTCGAACTCATCACGGTGACCACCCACGGCGACACCTCGAAGGACTCGCTCGCCGAACTCGGTGGGACCGGGGTGTTCGCCAGCGCACTGCGCGAGGCTCTGCTCGCCGACGAATGCGACCTGATCGTGCACTCGCTGAAAGACCTGCCGACCGACGAGGCGCCCGGTCTCGTCATCGGAGCGATCCCCAAGCGGGCGGATGCACGGGACGCGTTGTGCGCGCGCGACGGGCTCACGCTCGAAGCCCTTCCCGAGGGCTCCCGTGTGGGCACGGGCTCGCCGCGCCGTGTCGCCCAGCTGAAGGCCCGCCGTCCCGACCTCACGGTCGTGGACATCCGCGGCAACGTCGACACCCGTCTCGGCCGCGTCGTCGAAGGGGACCTCGACGCCGTGGTGCTCGCAGCCGCCGGCCTCAAACGACTCGGCCGCTCCGACGCCGCCACCGACACTTTTCCGCTGTCGGAGGTGCCGACCGCTCCCGGTCAAGGCGCGCTCGGCATCGAGGTGCGCGCCGGCGACGAGAAGGGCCACGGGCCGGTCGCGAAGGCTCTCGCAGCCGTCGATCACGCCACGACTCGGGCCTGCGCCACCGCCGAACGCGCCGTTCTCGCCGGGCTCCAGGCCGGATGCGCGGCGCCGATCGGCGCGACCGCCATCGTCGACGACGGCCTGCTCTTCCTCACCGCGACGGTGTACCGGCCCGACGGCACCGAACAGCTCACCGCATCCCACGCCGCCACCCCCGACTCGATGAGCCGCCACGATCTCGAGGTCGCTGCCCGCGATGTCGGTCAGCGGGCCGCCGCTGAGCTCCTCGCAGCGGGCGCGGCCGACCTGGCACCGCTCGGGGGCTCCCGATGACGACGTCCACCGGATCGACACCGACCGCCCCGAAGCCGCTCGCCGGCTGGCGCGTGCTCGTGCCGCGCGGTGGCCCATGGGGGGACTCCGTCGCGGCCGATCTGCGCGCCAAGGGTGCGTCGCCGGTCGTGGCCGCGATGATCAACTTCGCCCCGACGGCGGATGCGCCCGCCCTCGAGGCCGTCCTCGCCCGCCTGGCCGAGGGCGAGTTCGATTGGATGACCGTCACCAGTGCGACGACCGTCGACGTGCTCAGCGCCCAGCGTGCCGTCGTGCCCGCGAGCACCCGGGTCGCAGCTGTCGGCGAGACGACCGCGGCCGCGCTCGTCGCCGCGGGATACAAGGTCGACCTCGTGCCGTCGGAGGACAACTCGGCCCGCGGCCTGCTCGAAGAGTGGGAGACCGCGACGGCCGGCGTCGTGCCGCTGCGCGTGCTCACGCTGCGCTCGGAGATCGCGAAGCCGCTTCTCACCGAGGGCCTCAAGCGCATCGGCCACGAGGTCGAGTCGGTCGTCGCCTACCGCACGATCGGCGTCTCCGTGCCCGAGAACGTCGTCTCCGACGTCGCGGACGGACTGGTTCAGGCCATCCTCGTCACCAGCGGTTCCGTGGCCGAGCAGGTGCAGAAGCAGCTCGGTCCGATCCCCGAGGGCACGCTCGTCGCCGCGATCGGACCGCAGACCGCTCGTGACGCCCAGTCCTTCGGCCTGCGCGTCGACGTCATCGCCGAAGAGCGCACGGCCGCATCCCTCATCGCAGCCGTCGTCGACGCCGCCGCCGCCCGCCGCTGAGCCCGCGCTCTCACCCCTCGCCGGCTCGTCTGAAACCCGCGCGGCCCGCCCAGCCGCACATCCCGCATCCCCCGCAGCCCCGGTCCCACCTCGCGAGGTCGGAGAATATGCCCGCCCCGGCTCGAAGTCTCCGTCCGGACGGAGACGTCGTCGGCGTGTCTCCCGATTTCTCCGACGTTCGCAGACCCTGGGAGCCCGTGCAGGATGCCGCCCGCGGCGCGCGTAGGCTTGTTCGGTGACTGATGTGACGCATCCTGTTGTCCGACCACGACGCCTGCGGCAGTCTCCGGCCCTGCGCCGGCTGACCGCCGAGACCCGACTGCACCCCGCTGAGCTGATCCTCCCGATGTTCGTGCGGGAGGGAACGCCCGAGGCGCTGCCCATCCAGTCGATGCCCGGAGTCGTTCAGCACAGCATCGACTCCCTCAAGCGGGCGGTCGCCGAGGCCGCCGAGGCGGGCGTCGGGGGCGTGATGCTGTTCGGTGTTCCGGAGACTCGGGATGCGGTCGGATCCGGCGCGACCGACCCCGAGGGCATCCTCAACGTCGCCACCCGCGCGGTGGCCGCCGAGGTGGGTGACGCGCTCGTGCTGCAGACCGACCTCTGCCTCGACGAGTTCACCGACCACGGCCACTGCGGTGTGCTGGATGCGCGGGGCCGCGTCGACAACGACGCCACCCTCATCCGGTACCGCGACATGGCGATCGCCCAGGCGGAAGCCGGCTCGCAGCTGCTCGGGCTCAGCGGGATGATGGACGGCCAGGTCGCCGCCGTGCGCGACGCCCTCGACGAGGCCGGCCACATCGATACGGTGATCCTCGCCTATGCCGCCAAGTACGCGTCGGGGTTCTACGGCCCCTTCCGCGAGGCCGTCGACTCCCAGCTCTCCGGCGACCGCCGCGCCTACCAGCAGGATCCGGCCAATCGCCGCGAGGGCCTTCGTGAGGCGCGGCTCGACCTCGACGAGGGTGCGGACGTGCTCATGGTCAAGCCCGCCCTCAGCTACCTCGACGTGCTGTCGGATGTCGCCGCGATCAGCGACGTGCCGGTGTGGGCGTACCAGGTGTCCGGCGAGTACGCGATGGTCGAGGCGGCCGCGGCGAACGGCTGGATCGATCGCCGCCGCATCATCGAAGAGACTCTCATCGGCGCACGCCGGGCGGGGGCCGACGCCGTCATGACGTACTGGGCGACCGAGGTCGCGAGGTGGCTGCGATGAGCGACGACCTCGCCTCGCTGGCCGACGGTGCGCGGCTCTCCGACGTGAACCTCGCGCAGTTCGAACGTGCTCTGCGCGTGATCCCGGGCGGCGTGAACTCGCCGGTGCGCGCGTTCCGCTCGGTCGGCGGCACCCCGCGCTTCATGGTCTCGGCCCGCGGCCCGTACATCACCGATGCGGAGGGTCGCGAGTACGTGGACCTCGTCGCGTCGTGGGGCCCGGCGATTCTGGGGCATGCGCATCCCGCTGTCGTCGCTGCCGTTCAGGATGCCGCTGCGCGCGGACTCTCGTTCGGCGCGTCCACCCCCGCGGAGACCGAACTGGCCGAAGCCGTGATCGCGCGCGTGCCGTTCGTCGAGAAGCTGCGCCTGGTCTCGACCGGGACCGAGGCGACCATGACGGCCATCCGGCTCGCCCGCGGTTTCACCGGGCGTCCCCTGCTCATCAAGTTCGCGGGCCACTACCACGGGCACTCCGACGGCCTGCTCGCCGAAGCGGGCTCGGGTCTGGCGACGCTCAGCCTGCCCGGCTCGGCCGGTGTCACCGAGGCGACCGCCGCGCAGACGCTCGTGCTCCCGTACAACGACCTGGATGCGGTGCGAGCCGCCTTCGAAGAGCACGGCCCCGACATCGCTGCAGTCATCACCGAGGCGGCCGCGGCCAACATGGGCGTCGTGCCTCCGGATGCGGGATTCAACGCGGCATTGACCGACCTCGCCCACGAGTTCGGCGCACTCCTGATCCTCGACGAGGTGCTGACCGGCTTCCGCGTGAGCGAGGCCGGCTTCTGGGGCCTCGATCGCGGCTATGTGCCCGACCTGGTCACCTTCGGAAAAGTCATCGGTGGCGGGATGCCGTTGGCCGCGCTCGCAGGACGAGCCGAGCTGATGGACTTCCTCGCCCCGACAGGCCCCGTCTACCAGGCCGGAACCCTCTCGGGGAACCCGGTCGCTGTCGCCGCCGGTCTGGCCACCCTCGCGAACGCGGACGAGGCCGTCTACGACCGCCTCGACATCGTCGCGGAGACGGTGTCGACGGGCGTCTCCGACGCACTCACCGCAGCCGGCGTCGCGCACCGCGTGCAGCGGGCCGGAAACCTGTTCAGCTTCGTCTTCGGCGACTTCGCGGCCCCGCCGCGAACCTACGCCGAGGTGCAGACGCAGGAGGCGTACCGGTACCGCGCCCTGTTCCACGCGATGCTCGACGCGGGCGTCTCTCTCCCGCCGAGCGTCTTCGAGGCGTGGTTCGTGACGGCGGCGCACGACGACGCAGCCGTCGACCGCATCCTGGCCGCCCTGCCCGGGGCCGCCGCGGCTGCGGCCGCCGCCCGCCCCTAGCCGCCGGCCGCCGAGTCGCGCCGAATCGACCTTCCCGTGCTCCCGGAAGGTCGAAATGCCGCGACTCGGGGACTGAGAGCCGCGAGTGCGGCGGCGTCAGACGTCGGGGTCGGCGGCCGAGCGGGACACCGACTCGACGTAGGAGTATGTCGCCTCGTGGGGCCAGCCGTCCGCGTCGACGAGGGAGTAGACGTCGAAGGTGAGCTGCCCGCCGCCTCCGGACGGGCGGCGCAGCGTGCGCGGCGGGTTCTCCGACGACGCGCGCACCGTCACGGTCTGCGGCTTCGCATCCTGCCGCAGCAGTCGCGCGCGGAACGTCGTCGTGCGACTCACCGGCTACGCCTGCCCATGGGAGGCACGCGACCGTCGTGAGAGCGAGTCGATGATCACGGCGAGCAGGGTCACGACCCCGGTGATCATGTAGCGGTACGAGCTGTCGAGGTTGAGCAGGATCAGCCCGTTCGAGATCGACTGGATCACGAGGATGCCGACCAGAGCCGACCATGCCCGTCCGCGTCCGCCGAAGAGGCTCGTTCCGCCGATCACCGCCGCAGCGATGGCGTTCAGGCTCGTGTCCGTGCCGCCGCTCGACAGGGACACCGACGCCAGCCGGCCCGCCGCGAGCACCCCGCCGAGCGCAGCGAAGCTCGAGCACAGCACGAACACACTGATGTACACCCGATTGACCCGGATGCCCGCCCTGCGTGCCGCCTCCACCGAACCGCCGACCGCGTAGACCGACCGGCCCCACCGCGTGCGTCGCAGCAGGAAGTTCATCAGCGCGACCAGCAGTACGAACAGCAGGAACATCGCCCCGACACCGCGGTCCTTGGCGAGATACCAGACCACCACGCAGAGCGCGACGAGCAGCAGCCCGGCCTTCAGCGCCATGAGCGACAGCGACCCCTCGGTCAGCCCGGCGTTGCGGCGACGGATGTTCGTGCGCCAGTCGGACACGAACATCCCGACGGCCGCGAGCCCGGAGAAGGTGTACGCCAGCCAGGGAGGCAGGAACAACTGCTGCGTGAAGAAGACCAGGGGGGAGTCGTACGGGATGTTGATGGTGCTGTTCCTGCCGAGCACCCAGAACTGCAGGCCGAGCACGGTCAGCAGCGCGGCCAGTGTGATGAGGAAGCTCGGCACTCCGAACGACGTGAAGAGAAGCCCGTAGATCAGCCCGAGCACGCTTCCGGCGAGGATCGCCCCGATGATCGAGAGCGGCAGCGGCCAGCCGAAGTTCACGAAGGTCACGCCGACGATCACCCCGGAGAGGCCGCTGACCGATCCGACCGAGAGGTCGATCTGGCCGATGAGCATCACCAGCACGATGCCGATCGCGATGGTTCCGACGGCCGCGCACTGCACGGCGAGGTTCACGAGGTTCTGCGGGGAGAGGAAGGTCGGGTTGAGCAGCTGGAAGACCGCCCAGATGAGCACGAGCCCCACCACGACCGGCAGCGATCCGAGGTCGCCGCTGCGCACACGGAGCCCGAAGCCGCTGATCGCGTCGCGGATGCCGCCGGAGCGGGGAATGCGCGCATCCGTCGCCGGGATCGGTGCCGTCGTCGGTCTGGTGCGGGTCATACGAGGCCGTCCCTGTCGAATCGGTCGAACCCGTCGGCGTCGAAACGGTCGGTCATGCCGAGTCGGTCGGCCCGACGGCTCACCACGTTGTCGGTGGCGCCGGTGATGGCCGAGATGATGTCTTCGTAGCTCACGTCGGGAATGCGGAAGTCTCCGTTGTTGCGGCCGAGACGCAGCACGATCACGCGGTCGGCGACCGCCTGCACGTCGGCCATGTTGTGGCTGATGAGCACCACGCCGAGGCCGCGCTCGCGCAGGCGCTCGATGAGGTTGAGCACCTCGGCGGTCTGTGCGACGCCGAGCGCAGCGGTGGGCTCGTCGAGGATGACGATGCTGGGGTCGCCGACGAGCGACCGGGCGATCGCGACCGTCTGGCGCTGCCCGCCTGACAGCGTGGCGACCGCCACTCTGACCGAGGGGATGCGGGCCGACAGCTGCCGGAGCAGCGTCCACGACCTGCTCTCCATCTCTTCCTCGTCGAGAGTCCCGTGGGTGATCTCGCGCCCGAGGAACAGGTTGGAGACGACGTCGAGGTTGTCGCACAGGGCGAGGTCCTGGAAGACGGTCGCGATCCCGAGCTCGCGGGAGGCGGCGGGGCTGGGGATGCTCACCTGCTCGCCGTCGAAGGTGATCGTCCCCGAATCCTGAGGGTGCACACCCGCGAGGATCTTGATCAGCGTGGACTTGCCGGCGCCGTTGTCGCCGACGATCGCCACGACCTCGCCTGCGTGCACCTCGAAGTCGACGTCGACGAGCGCCTGAACGGCGCCGAACCACTTCGAGATGCCGTGCATCGCGAGCACGGGCCGGCGGATCACGGTCTCGTCGGCGAAGTCTGCGGTCTCCATGGTCACGGTGTTCTCCTATCCGATTCCGTGCTTGGCACAGGCGGATTTGTAGTCGGTGCAGATCTCGCTCACGGTGCTGGGACCGTAGAACTCGTCCTTCACCACGGTCGCCTCCACGTTGCTCGCGCGCACCGGCGTCACAGGCAGGAGAAACGACGGGATGCTCGCTCCGGCCACACGCACCGTCGTCGCGCCGCGAGGACGCTCCGACTTGGTGAGGGCGACCGCCAGCTGGGCCGCCTTCTCCGCCTCGGGCTGGATCGCCTTGTAGACGGTCATGTACTGGTCGCCCGCGAGGATGCGCTGAACGGCGGCGAGTTCCGCATCCTGCCCGACCACCGGGCGCAGCGGTGAGACGTCGGCCGCCTTCAGCGACGCGATCGCCGCCCCCGCGAGCACGTCGTTGGCGGCGTAGATGCCGTCGATCCGGTTGCCGTACTGAGTGATCTGACCGGTGACCCAGTCCTGTGCCTTCGCCGGGTCCCAGCCCGGGGTGTCGTACTCGGCGAGCAGGGTGATCCCGCTCTCGTCGATGACCTCGTGCGCGCCCTTCTTGAAGAGGAGCGCGTTGTTGTCGGTGGGCGATCCGTTGAGCATCAGGATGCCGTGGTCGCCCGTGCCCTTGCCGTCGGCCTGCAGCTTCTCGACCAGTGCTTGCGCCTGCAGCTGCCCGACCTTCTCGTTGTCGAACGAGATGTAGTAGTCGAGGTGCTTGCTGGCGACGAGGCGGTCGTAGGAGATCACCGGGATGCCGTTGGCCTGCGCATCCGAGGCGATCGAGGCGGCGGCCTTGGAGTCGAACGGGTCGAGCACGAGCACACTCACGCCCTGGGCGAGCATCGACTCCGCCTGCTGCTGCTGTTTGCTGGCGTCACCGTCGGCGTTCGCGTAGAGGAGCTTGCAGCCGGGGCAGAGCGATTTGAGCTCGGCCTCGAAATACGGCTTGTCTGCGTTCTCATATCGTGCCGTTACAGAGTCGGGCAGCAGCAGGCCGATCTTCGCGGTCTTGGGATCGTGGCTCGGTGCACTGCCGGGCGTGACGGCGTTGGTGCACGCCGCGAGTGCAACGGCGACGAGAAGCGCGGATGCGGTCGCGGCCAGGATTCTCGCGATCTTCACGGGTGCCTCCCTTCGGGCGGTGCGTGGGGCTGGATACGGGTTACGGGTGGACATGGTCAGAAGGAGATGAGGTCGCCGCCGACGGTCGCCCGGTCGGCGGCGTAGACGACGGCGCCGAGCGTCGCCGCGCGGGTGCCGAGCTGGCCTTCGACGATCTCGGGGGAGAGTCTGCCGCCGCCGATCACCGACCGTTCGACCGCGTGCCGCAGCGGGCCGAGCAGCAGCTCGCCCGAGCGGGCGAGTTCGCCGTCGACGACGACCATCTCGGGGTCGAAGAGGTTGCAAAGGTTCGCGGTCGCCTCACCGATGTGCCGGCCGGCGTCGCCGATCGCGCGGATGCAGCGCGCATCCCCGGCCTTCGCCTGCGTGACGACGTCGCCGAGTTTCAGGCTGCCGAGGTGGTCGCGCAGTTCGTCGAGGATGGCGGGGCCGCCGGCGATGGCCTCGAGGCAGCCGCGGTTGCCGCACCGGCAGAGGGGGCCGTTCTCCCGGATGACGGTGTGGCCGAACTCGCCTGCGATGCCGTGCGCGCCGCGGTAGAGCTGCCCGTTCAGGCAGAGGCCGGCCCCGATGCTGTCGGCGATGTCGAGGGTGACCGTGTGGCGTTTTCCGCGAGCGGCTCCCAACCTGGTCTCGGCGAGCGCGGTCAGGTTCGCGGCGTTGTCGACCCAGACCGGTCGTTTCACGCGCCGTTCCAGGGATTCCGCGACGTGCACGCCGTCCCAGCCCCGCATCATCCCGAGCCGGGCGATGGTGCCGGTGGCCAGGTCGATCGGTGCGGGAAGGGCGACGCCGACGGCGAGCACCTCGTCGCGGCGCGCATCCACCGACTCCAGCATGTCGGTGAGCAGCAGCGAGATCTTGTCGAGCTCGTTGTCGGCCCGGTGGTCTTTGGCGAGCGGCATGTGGTGCTCGGCGACCACGGTGTGCGCGACATCGGCGAGCGCGATGCGCATGTGCCGGGTCGAGACGTGAACGCCCACGACGAGCCCCAGTGCGTGGGCGAGCGTCACATGCTGCGCCCGGCGGCCGCTCCGGATGCTCTGCGACGTGTTGAGCACGCCCGAGCTCGCCAGTTCCTTCACGATGTTCGACACCGTGGCGGGGGAGAGACCGGTGGCCCCGGCGAGCTCGATCTGGGTGAGGCCGCCGTGCCGCTTGATGGCGTTGACGATGCGTGCCCGGTTCGCCTCGCGCAGCGAAGTCTGCGATCCAGGAGTCCGACGCTGCGTTGCCACCAGATGAGCGTACATTGCTGGACATGAGCCTGGCTGGCTGTGACTTCCTGCAGGGAAGAGGGTTATGTCTTTGTGAACATTCGACCCCCAGGATGGGCGACTGAGTTGGCAGGATAGAGGAATGGCCGATCTGCACGTTCACCCCGACCGTCTTGAGATCCACCTCACGCCGGCGGAGAAGGTGCTTGCGCTGAAGCGGGAGGACCTCGTCGTGCCCCGGGACAGCATCCGGTCGGTCGCCATCACCGAAGACCCGTGGATCTGGATTCGCGGCATCCGCGCTCCCGGAGCCAGCGTTCCGCTCACCCTCGCGGTCGGCACGTGGAAGTTCCACGGCGGCAAGGACTTCCTGCTGATCAAGGGCAAGCAGCGCGCGGCGGTCGTGATCGACCTGGAGGGCGAGGAGTACTCCCGCGTGATCGTGTCGACGCAGCACTCCTCGAAACTCATCGAGGCGCTGCGCCTCGACGCCAGCGAGACGGCTGCCGGCGGCGAGTTCATCGAGTAGGTCGTCACCTACCCGATCGCCAGCAGCACCAGTCCGACCAGCGGCAGCACGCCCTGCAGCAGTGCTGCCCGCACATAGCTGCGGCCCGTGGTGAGCAGCACCACGGCCGCGAGCACCATGCAGGTCGCGCAGAAGAACACGAGTCCGAAGCCGACCTCCCGCAGGGTCGTCCAGTACAGCACGAGCCCCACCGCAGCTCCGCCGGCGAGGAACAGGTTGTAGAAGCCCTGGTTGTAGGCCATCGGACGGATGGCATCGGCGTCGCGCTGCGTCGGGACCCCGAATCTGCGCCACACTGCCGGCGTCGACCACAGCACGCTCTCCATCGCGAAGAAACCGAGATGCACGACGACGGCGGCCGCGATCAGGATCGTGCCGATGATGGACATGGCTGTGAGCCTACGCTGGTGACTTATGGAAGCAGTTGAGACATCCTGCGTGATCGCCGGGGGCGGGCCGGCCGGAATGATGCTCGGCCTCATCCTCGCCAGGGCCGGCCTCGACGTCGTCGTGCTGGAGAAGCACAAGGACTTCTTCCGCGACTTCCGCGGCGACACCATCCACCCGTCCACGATCTCGATCCTGGGCGAGCTGGGCTTGCGCGAGCGGTTCCTCGCGCTGCCGCACACGAGCATCCGAACGCTGGATGCGGTGATCAACGGCTCCCGGCTGCACCCGATCGACTTCGGCAGGCTGTCCCCACCCGACGACTTCCTCGTGCTCGCCCCGCAGTGGGACTTCCTGAACTTCCTCGCGGCCGAGGGGGCGACCTACCCCGGGTTCCACCTGATGATGGAGACGGAGGCGCTCGACGTCATCGTCGAGGGGGCCGGCATCCGTGGCGTGGTCGTGCGAGGTCCCGACGGCGAACGGGAGGTGCGCGCCCCGCTGACGGTGGCGGCGGACGGGCGCGATTCGCGCATCCGGTCGGCCGCCGGTCTGCGCCCGCGCCGCTTCGGGGTCGGGATCGACGTGCTCTGGTTCCACCTGCCCAAACCCGAGCCCGAGCCGCCGAGCACGCTCGCGTACATCGACCACGGTGCGATGGTGATCACGATCGACCGCGGCGACTACTACCAGGCGGGCATGATCATCCCGAAGGGCGGCTTCGACGACCTGAAGGCCGGAGGCATCGAGGCCTTCCGCGCGCACCTGGTCGCCGCGGCGCCGGTGCTCGATTCCGTGGCCGACGCCGTCACGAGCTGGGACGACGTGAAACTGCTCTCGGTGCAGATCAACCGCCTGGAGCGCTGGTACCGCACGGGGCTGCTCGCGATCGGCGACGCGGCGCACGCCATGTCGCCCGCATTCGGAGTCGGTGTGAACTACGCGGTTCAGGATGCCGTGGCGGCGGCGAACGCGCTGGCCGCGCCCCTGCGCAGCGGCGCTGTCGACCTGCGTGTGCTCGACGCCATCCAGGAGCGGCGGCTCCCGCCCGTTCGCCGGATGCAGAAGCTCCAGCTCGCCGCGCACGAGCGCATCGCCCGGCCCGGCGGTCTCTCGTTCCTGCCGAACCCGATGCCGCGGGCGGTGCACCTGGCGGTCGGCGCTGCGACACCGGTGATCCAACGTGTCACCGCGCGGATGATCGGTCGCGGCTTCCTGCCGGAGTCCGTTGCTCCCGAACTGCGCGAACCCGCGGCCGGGGCTGCCGCCGGGGCCGCCGCCGGGATCAGGCGAGAAGCATCAGAACGAAGCCGATGAGCGGCAGGATCCCCTGCACGAGCGCGGCGCGGATGTAGCTGCGGCCCGTGGTCACCAGCACGATCGCCGCGGCGACCATGCTCGCCATCGTGAACAGGATGAGCGCCAGCCCGGGGGCGTGCATCCCGACCCCGTAGAGGATGAGTCCGACGATCGCGCCGATCGCGAGGAACAGGTTGTAGAAGCCCTGGTTGTACGCCATCGGGCGAACGGTGTCCGCGGCCGCCTGGTTTGCGACGCCGAAGCGCTTCCAGATCGCCGGCCGGGCCCACGCGACGCTCTCCAGGATGAAGATGCCGATGTGCAGGGCGGCCGCGAGGGTGACGAAAACCGTGGCGAGGACGATCATGCCGTCAGCTTAGGGGCAGGGATGCGCGGCACGGGCTAGCCGCGCCCGACCGGCAACCCGAGGTACTCGCCGTACCGGTCGAGAGCCTCCTCGAGTGCCCGTTCCTCGGCGGCGCTGAACGGGCGGTCCTGCACCACGTCGACGCTCGCGGAGCTCGCGCTCAGGGTTCGTCTCCAGTGCCCGGCCACCCGGCCGTCGCTGAGCACCGTGTGAAGGTACGACGCGAGGGTCGGGGTCGCCGAGGTTCGCGGATCCTCACCCTCGAACAGCAGCGCTTGCGTCTCGCTGTACGACATCACGCACTCGTCGTAGCCCTGGATGAGGTCGATCCGTGCGCCGGCGGGGCCGGCCGGCGCGGGCGCATCCGGGAACCAGACCTCGACCCGGTCGGTTCCCGGATGCTCGATCACGTCGCTCGCGAGCTCGCCCGCGATCCCGGCGTGCCCGCGTCGCGCCTCCGCGAGGGTCAGTCCCGACCAGCGGGCGAAGTCCTTCACGCCGGCCGGCCCGCGGGTGCGGAAGTAGCGGCGGGCGAGCTCGGCCAAGCCCTGTTCGCGGTCGGCGTCCGAGCGTTGGCCGACCCGGTCGTCGTAGTCGGCGTAGGTCTGCTGCCTGCCGCGGAGCGGTCCGCTGATGACCACCCGATCCAGTTCGGCGCGCATGAGCAGATACGCGACCCGCACGCCGTCGCCCACGATGCCGGCGGCGGCCAGCGCGGCGGTGAGTTCGGCGCGCGTCTTCGGCCCGTCGGCGACGGCGGCGGCGATGGTCCGTCCGCTCTCGGCCGCAGCGACGTCATCGACCCCCGTGGAGCGGTACATGAAGGCGTTCGCGGCGTGCACGCGCGGGGCGAGGAGCTGCAGCATCCAGTCGGCGTCATCGCGCGCCAGCAGGTGCCAGGTGGGTCGCACCGCGTGCGTGCGCAGAATCTCGCCGGCGTCGAACGATGCACGCATGGCGAGCGCGTCGCAGCCGGCGGTCCGCTGGGCCAGTCCCCAGAGAGCGTAGGCGAACTCCTGCCCCTGCATCGCCGCGTACGGGGACAGGGCCTCGGCGGGGGTGGACGGAGCAGTGTCGTTCGCTTCGCGCCAGAGGCCGAGCCCGTGCATCCGCCGGGCCACCGCCTCCTCGGCGTCCACGGTTCAGGCGCGAACGTCGACGACGGTGCGGCCGCGCAGCTCGCCCGCGAGGATGCGCGCCGCCGCTGGAACGGCCTCGGCCAGCGGGATCACCGTGGTCATCGCGGCGAGCGCATCCGTGTCGAGATCGGTGGCCAGACGACGCCACGCGGTCTCGCGCAGGGCGAGGGGCGCCTCGACCGAGTTGATGCCGACGAGGGTGACCGCCCGAAGGATGAACGGCAGCACCGAGGCGGGAAGGTCGGGTCCCTGCGCCAGGCCGCACGCCGTCACCGTTCCGCCGTACGTGGTCTGCGCGAGGGCATTGGCGAGGGTGTGACTGCCGACCGCATCCACGACGCCTGCCCAGCGCTGACTCTGCAGCGGCTTTCCGGGGTCGGCCAGCTCGGACCGGGCGATGATCTCGCCGGCCCCCAGCGCCCTCAGATAGTCGGACTGTTCCTCGACACGGCCGGTGGATGCGGTAACCGGGTAACCCAGTTTCGCCAGGATACCGACGGCCACCGAGCCGACACCCCCGGCCGCTCCGGTGACGAGCACGCTCGACCCCTGCCCGCGAACGGAAGCGGGGTCGACGCCGTTGCGCTCCAGTGCGAGCACCGACAGCATCGCCGTGAAGCCCGCTGTTCCGATCGCGGCCGCCTGCTCGGTGGACAGCACGTCGGGAACGCGCACGAGCGCATCCCCGCGCACCCGTGCCCGCTCAGCGAGCCCGCCATGGTGCGTCTCGCCCACGCCGTCGCCGTTCAGTACGACCCGGTCGCCCGGCCGCCATCGTTCGTCGGAGGACTCCTCGACCACGCCGACGATGTCGATTCCGGGGATGAGCGGAGAGACGCGGGCGACGCCGGGACGGCCCGCGATCGCCAGGCCGTCCTTGAAGTTCAGCCCGGAGAACTCGACCGCGATGGTCACGTCGCCGGGCATGAGGAACGCGTCGGTGACCCGCCTGACCTCCGCCGTGTGGGCGAGGATGCGCCCCCCATCCTTCTCCTGCTCGATCACAATGGCGCGCAGATCAGTCATGGCTTTCACCATTGCTAGTTGAGCATCCGGGTGCCCGCGGGGATGCTGCCTCCCGCGTAAAGCTCGACGGCGGTGTCCTGGAGTGCCGTGAGCGCGACGCGCTGCGTCCACGGACCGTAGGAGACGCGCGCCACACCCAGCTCCTGCAGTCTGGCCGGAGCGACCGACCCGGGAGCGCCGATCACGCTCAGCTTGCGCTCGCCGAGCCCGGCGACCAGCTGCTCGACGGCGGACTCGTCGAGCGGTCCGGGAACGAACACGCACGCGGCGCCCTCGTCGAGGAATGCCCGGCCGCGGCGCACGGCCTCGGCGATCCTCTCGGCCGGGGCGAGGTCCTTCGCTCTCACGAACACATCGGTGCGGGCGTTGAGCGCGAACGGCACGCCCTCTGCCTCGGCGGCGGCGATGGTCGCGCGAACGGCGGCCACGGCCTCCTCGAACGGGCGCATGGCGTCTTCGAGGTTCGCCCCGACCACGCCGATGCCGATGGCGCGACGGATGGTCTCGCCCGCATCCCCGTAGCCGGCTTCGAGGTCGGCGGACACCGGCTGATCGACCGCGTCGACGATGTAGCCGATCGCGGTCAGCATGAGGTCGAGCGGGATGTGCTCCCCGTCTTCGAACCCGTGCGAGGCAGCGATCGAGTGGCTCGCCGTGGCCAGCGCCCGCGTCTCGGGCAGGGAGCCGATCGCCTTCGCGCTCGCCGCATCCCACACATTCACGACTTGCAGCAGCTCCGGCGCCTCGTGCAGCCGCCACAGCTCCCGCGCCCGTTCGATCGTCCCACTCAGCTCGCTCATGTGCCCCACCCTAGGCCGGTCCCGCCGGGTACCGACACCCCCGCCGTAGGATGTCCCCATGCCGCAGCCGACGGTGACCAAGACGCGCTCCGCCTCGGCGCGTCCGCGCTCCGTCAATGTCGTCGTCGACTACGCGTTCTTCGTGTTCGGCGGTGCTTCGGCGGTCTGGCTCGCGTGGCTGGTGTTCACCGAGAGCTTCGGCTGGGGCTGGTTCCTCATCCTCTTCTTCGTGCTGTTCTGGGTTCTGCTGGCCTACCTCGTGCTGCCGCGCCTGCACCGCATCCTCACCTCCATCTATGTGCCCGACTACTTCATCGGGCGGGCGAGGACGAGCGACGGCCTCCTCGGAGATCCGATCAACCTGGCCGTGCTCGGCACGGAGGCGCAGCTCGACGAGGCGATGCGCACGGCCGGCTGGACGCGCGCCGACGAGGTCACCCTCGCTTCGAGCTGGCGCATCATCAGCTCCACCCTGCGGCGGAGGAGCTACGACGAAGCGCCTGTCAGCCCGCTGTTCCTGTTCGGCCACCAGCAGGATGTGGCGTACCAGCAGGAGGTGAAGGGCAATCCCGCCGAACGCCACCACGTGCGGTTCTGGCGGTGCCCCGAGGGGTGGCTGCTCCCCGGCGGGCACCGCGCGGACTGGATGGCCGCCGGCACGTTCGACCGCGCTGTCGGCTTCTCGCTGTTCACCCTGCAGGTGACGCACAAGATCGACGCGAACACCGACGTCGAGCGCGACCACATCGTCTCCACGCTCCGGGATGCGCGGGTCGGGGTCCGGGTCGACGTCATCAAGGACTTCTCCAGCGGCTACCACTCGCGCAACGGCGGCGGCGACAGCATCGAGACCGACGGCGATCTCCCGGTCATCGACGTGCGTGCGGTTCCCGTCGACGCCGCATCGATCGCCGTGTCCAACCAGGCGGATGCGCGTCGCACGGCGCTCGCGGAGAAGCGCCCGGTTCCGACGATCCTCGGCTTCCTCCTGATGCTGTTGCGCGTGGTCGCGGGTGGGATCACGGTCGTGCTGACCCTCCTCGACTGGCGCGACGTCATCCAGTCGGAGCTCGCAGCCTCGGGCCGGACTGCGGTCGATCCGGCGACGCGTTCCACGATCGAGCTCGTGGTGGCCATCGTCATCGGGGTGCTGATCGTCGGACTGGTGATCTACCTCCTGCTGGCCGTGCTCGTGTACCTCGGCAGCAACTGGGCGCGCATCGCGGCGATGTCGTTGAGTGCGCTGTTCATCATCGTCACCGCGATCGACTACTTCAACGGCGGACCGCAGATCTCGCTGCGCAACAACGTGCTCGGCCTGCCGCTCGACATCCTCGTGGTGCTCGCCCTCTCATCGCAGCGCGCGCGCCTCTGGGCGCGCAGACGACGGCAGCGGCGGCGGGGGATCGATGTCCTCCTCTCTCCGAGGGCGGCGGCCGACGACACGACCGTGCGTTAGCGCCGGCTTCTTTCGCTCTCCGCGATCACGTCGGCAGGGCCTCGGGGAAACATTGCCGCCCGCTCGGCGTTGCCGCCATCATGAACAGCATGGATCCGGTCACCACCATCGTCTGGATCGTGTCGTTCGTTCTCGTGACGGTCACGGTCACGGGTCTGTCGCGCCGCGTCGGCTGGTCGGCGCCTGTGGTCCTGGTGGCGGTCGGGGCCGTCGTGTCGTTCATCCCGGGCGTCCCACAGGTCGACCTGGAGCCGGACATCGTGCTCTTCGGACTGCTTCCGCCGCTCCTGTTCGCGGCGGCGATCCAGACATCGTTCGTGGATGTCCGTGCCAGGCGCGACGGCATCCTCCTGCTCTCCGTCGGGCTGGTCGCCTTCACCGTGGTCGTCGTCGGCTTCGCCACCTGGTGGGTGGTCCCCTCGCTCACGCTGGCTGCGGCCTTCGCCTTCGGAGCGGTCGTGGCCCCGACGGACACCGTGGCGGTCAAGGCCATCGCCGGCAGGCTGAAACTGCCGAGGCGACTCGTCACCGTGCTCGAGGGCGAGAGCCTCCTCAACGACGCCACCGCCCTCGTCGCCTTGAACGCGACGATCGCGGCGATCGTCAGCGTGATCAACCCGTGGGCGATCGCTGGGGATTTCGTGCTGGCCGTGGTCGTGGGGGTCGCGGTCGGGCTGGGGCTCGGCTACCTGATCGCGGCGATCCGCAAGCAGCTCCGCGCGCCGGTGCTCGACTCCTCGCTCGCGCTCATCACCCCGTATCTGGCTTTCATCCCGGCCCAGTTCCTGCACGGGTCGGGAATCCTGGCCGTGGTCGTCGCCGGCCTGTTCCTCGGCTACCGGTCGCCGACCATCCAGACCGCCGAGGCGCGGATCGCCGAGACCATCAACTGGCGCACGATCTCGTTCCTGCTCGAGAACGCGGTCTTCCTCTTCATCGGGCTGGAGCTGGCCGGCATCCTCCGCGGCGCCTTCAACTCGGGTATCACACCGCCGATGACGGTCCTGATCAGCATCGTGGTGCTGCTGGCCCTGTTCCTGGCCCGGTTCGTCTGGATGGTCCTGACCACGACGCTCTATCGTCACGGCCCCAAGCGGCTTCGCGAGCGTGGCTGGAACTGGCCGACCGGAATCGCCGTGTCCTTCGCGGGCATCCGCGGCGTGGTCACCCTCGCCGCCGTCTTCCTCCTGCCCAAGGAGACTCCTCACCGCGAGTTCCTTCAGTTCCTCGCGTTCGTCGTCGTGGTCGCGACGCTGTTCGAGGGGCTGGCCCTGCCCTGGATCATCCGCAAGCTCCGCCTGCCGCCGCCCGACTTCGCCCAGGAGTCCAGCGAGATGCAGAGGCTGCTCGCCGAGGCGCAGAGCGCCGGTCTCGCCCACCTCGATTCAGCGGTCACGGGCCAGGAGGACCAGCGCGTCATCGAGCGGCTGCACATCAACGCCGTGTTCCTCGCCGAGGCGCTCGAGAATCCGGGGTCGAACGAGGACGAGGCCGCACCGGCGGAGTACCAGCGACTTCGACGGTCGATGATCAGGGTCGAGCGTCAGGCCGTCCTCCAGGCGCGGTCCGAGGGCCGGTACCAGGAGCTCGCGGTACGGTCGGTGCTCGCCTTCCTCGACGCCGAGGAAGCCGCCCTCAAGTCGTCGGGGCCGAACAAGCCTCACGCGTAGATCGCGGCCTGCCGGCTATGCCGCGTGCTCCGTGCAGAACACGTCGGGCTCGTCTTCGCACACGACGAGCTGCTCGCGGCAGGAGGGGTCGGCGCAGTTGCGCATCCGTTTCGTGGCGGCGCCGCACACGCGGCAGTGGCCGAGAACGGCCGTGTGGTCGCTGAAGTCCATCGAACCTCGGCCGTCGAACACGTACAGCGAGCCGTCCCACAGGCCGTCGTCGCCGAAGTCCTCGCCGTAGCGGACGATCCCGCCATCGAGCTGATAGACCTCGCCGAAGCCTCGCGACCTCATCAGCCCCGACAGCACCTCGCACCGGATGCCACCGGTGCAGTAGGTCACGACGGGCTTGTCCTTGAGGTGGTCGTACTTGCCGCTGTCCAGCTCGGCCACGAACTCGCGGGTGGTCGACACATCGGGAACCACCGCATCCCGGAACCGGCCGATCTCGGCCTCGAACCGATTGCGTCCGTCGAAGAAGACGACGTCGTCGCGCTCGGCGACGAGCGAGTGGAGCGCGGCCGGGTCAAGCTTCTCCCCGCCGCCGACGACACCGGATTCGTCGACGCGCAACTCACCGGGAGCACCGAAACTGACGATCTCGTCGCGCACTTTCACCGAGAGCCGCGGAAAGTCGAGGCTGCGCCCCTCGTCGTCGAGCCCGGTCCCCTCGCTCCACTTCACGTCCAGCTTCTTGAACGCCGGGTAGTCCTTCGTCTTGCGCAGGTACCGCTTCAGCGCGCGCAGGTCACCACCGAGCGTGCCGTTCATCCCGTCGGAGGAGAGCAGGATGCGCCCCCGCAACCCCAATGACTCGCAGAGATCCCGCTGCCACAGTCGCACCGCATCCGGATCGGGCAGCGGAGTGAACGCATAGTAGAGGAGAATCTTGGGCTGGGACACCGCACAATGCTAGGGCGTTCCGTCTGTGTGCACTCTCAGCGCTCGGCAGGTGACGGATTTCGCAGGTTCACGCGAGTCCGCAATGCTGGAGGGGTACAGTGCCAATCGCATCAGGCGTCGGAAGGAGGCGGGGTTCGTGAGCACGCTCGTGATCATCCCTACCTATAACGAGCGCGAGAACATCGCCTCGATCGTCGGCCGGGTGCGCGCGGCCACTCCCGACGTCGAAGTGCTCGTGGTCGACGACGACTCGCCCGACGGCACCGGCGAGATCGCGGATGCGCTCGCCGCAGACGACACGAATGTGCATGTTCTGCATCGCGCAGGCAAGAACGGCCTCGGTGCCGCGTACCGGGATGCGATGCGCTGGGCCCTCGACGCCGGCTACACCCGGATCGTCGAGATGGACGCCGACGGCTCCCACCAGCCCGAACAGCTCCCGCGGCTTCTCGCAGCGCTGCGCCCCGACGGAGGCGCCGACGCAACCGGAACCGGCGCCGACGTCGTCCTCGGCTCGCGCTGGGTCCCGGGGGGAGGGGTCGAGAACTGGCCGGCACACCGGCAGCTGCTCTCCCGGGGCGGCAGCACGTACTCCCGGCTGGCGCTCGGCATCTCCGCCCGTGACGTGACCGGAGGCTACCGGGCGTTCACCGCGGACGCCCTGAACCGCATCCACTTCGCCGATGTGGACAGCCAGGGCTACTGCTTTCAGATCGACATGCTCCGCCGCGCGTACGACGCGGGGCTCTCGGTCGCCGAGGTGCCCATCACGTTCGTGGAGCGCGAGCACGGCGCCTCCAAGATGACCGGCGGCATCGTCGCGGAAGCCATGCTGCGCGTCACCGGCTGGGGAATCACCGGGCTGCCCACCCGGTTTCGACGGCGAGCCCCCGCACAAGCTGAGAGTATCGGTCAGCCGGTCGAACGCTGAGGCGGGCAGGCGTAGCGTTTACTTCATGTCCGTGAACGATCCGCTCGAGCGCTTCGGCGCCGTCCCCCATTTCACCCTGACCAGCGACGACGTCGCGAACGACCGCCCTCTCGCCCCCGCCCAGTGGGGCGCCGGTGGCGGTGGGCAGGACATCTCCCCGCAACTCTCGTGGAGCGGCTTCCCCGCCGAGACCAAGAGCTTCGCGATCACGATCCACGATCCGGATGCGCCCACGGGCTCCGGATTCTGGCACTGGGCCGTCTTCAACATCCCCGCCTCGGTCACCACGATTCCGAGCGGTGCCGGCGCCGAGGGTGGAGCGTCGCTGCCGCAGGGCGCCGCGATGCTCTCGAACGAGCTCGGTGCCCACAGCTTCACGGGAGCCGGACCGCCGCCTGGAACGGGCACGCACCACTACAACATCGTGGTGCACGCCCTCGACGTCGACACCCTCGACCTCGACCCGTCGTCCTCGCCGGCGATCCTCGGCTTCAACGCCCACTTCCACACCCTCGCCCGGGGCTTCCTGGTGCCGACGGCCACCGCCGGCGACATCTAGGCCGGCCCGCAGGCTCTCCCTACCGGGCCCGGGTCAGTGCTTGTTGCCGGTCAGCACGAGCACCCCACCCAGCCCGATCATCATTACGCCGCCCGTCGCCCCGAGGCGCTCCACGCGCTTCGGGGACCGGGCGAACCAGTTCCGCGCGGTTCCGGCGATCAGCGCCCAGACGCTGTCGCACGCCAGTGCGAGCACCAGGAACACCACCCCGAGCTCGAACAGCTGACCGGGGATCCAGCCCCCGGAGTAGTCGACGAACTGCGGAAGCACCGCGACGAAGAACACGAGCGACTTCGGGTTGGTCAGTCCCACCACGAAGCCCTCGGCCAGGATGCGCAGCCGCGACCCGCGGGGCGGCGTCGCCTCGTGGGTGACCGCGGTGTGCCGGCGGTGCCGGATCGCCTGCACGCCGAGGTAGACCAGGTACGCCGCACCCGCGAACTTGATGATCGTGAACACGACGATCGACTGCGCGACGATCGCGCCGATTCCGAGGGCGACCGCGACGACGATGGGGAGCATCCCGAGGGCGTTCCCGAGCACGCTCAGCAGACCACCCGCGCGGCCGAGCGCGAGCGAACGGCCGATCACGAACAGAACGCTCGGCCCCGGAATGACGATGAGCGCGAGCGCGGTGAGCGCGAACGCCAGCAACGAGGGGGTCGACACCATGCGCAAAACCATACCGCCCCCCGAGCGCTGCTCAGCCGCAGCAGGTAGGTTCGTCATGTGAAGCTCCACACCGTGCGCGTGCACAGAAGCGAAGAGAATCTCGCCCGCCAGAACCAGCTCGCCTGGGCCATCGCCGAAGTCGCCGCCGACCCCGTGGAGGTCACCGACGACGTCGCCGAGATGGTCGTGAACCGGGTGATCGACAACGCCGCCGTCGCTGCCGCCTCCCTCACCCGCCGCCCGGTCGTCTCGGCACGGGCGCAGGCGCTGGCGCATCCGCTGCCCCGGAAAGAACTGGAGGAGCTGACCGAGACGGTCGAGCATCCCCAGGACGGATCGACGGTCTTCGGCGAGAAGCCGTCCACCCGCGTCTCGCCCGAGTGGGCGGCGTGGGCGAACGGGGTCGCCGTGCGCGAGCTCGACTACCACGACACCTTCCTCGCGGCCGAGTACTCCCACCCGGGCGACAACATCCCGCCGGTCACCGCTGTCGCACAGCATGCCGCCCGGCGCTTCGCGCTCACCGGCCGGGATCTCGTCCGCGGAATCGCGACGGGCTACGAGATCCAGATCGACCTCGCCACGGCGATCAGCCTGCACGCCCACAAGATCGACCATGTCGCCCACCTCGGCCCGAGCGCCGCGGCAGGTATCGGCACGCTCCTCGGACTCCCCACCGACGTGATCTTCCAGGCCATCGGCCAGGCGCTGCACACGACGACGGCCACCCGCCAGTCCCGCAAGGGCGAGATCTCCAGCTGGAAGGCGCACGCCCCGGCGTTCGCCGGGAAGATGGCGGTCGAGGCCATCGACCGGGCGATGCGCGGCGAGACCAGCCCCACTCCCATCTATGAGGGTGAGGACGGCGTGATCGCCTGGCTCCTCGACGGCCCGGATGCGAGCTATGACGTCCCCCTTCCCGGCCCCGGCGAGGCCAAGCGGGCGATTCTCGACAGCTACACCAAGGAGCATTCCGCCGAGTACCAGGCGCAGGCGTGGATCGACCTCGCGCGCAAGCTGCACCGCGAGCATCCCGAGGTCGCCGATCCGGCGAATGTCGAGAGCATCCGCATCCACACCTCCCACCACACGCACTTCGTGATCGGCTCCGGAGCGAACGACCCGCAGAAGTACGACCCGACAGCCTCCCGTGAGACGCTCGACCACTCGATCCCGTACATCTTCACCGTCGCCCTGCAGGACGGCGGCTGGCACCACGTCGAGTCGTACCTGCCCGAGCGGGCGGGCCGCCCCGACACCGTCGAGCTGTGGCGCAAGGTGACCACGACCGAAGATCCGGAGTGGACCCGTCGCTACCACTCCATCGATCCGGCCGAGAAGGCGTTCGGCGGTCGCGTCGAGATCCGCCTCTCCGACGGCTCCGTCGTCGTCGACGAGATCGCCGTGGCCGACGCGCATCCCCTCGGCGCCCGTCCGTTCGCTCGCGCAGACTATGTGGACAAGTTCCGGATGCTCGCCGCCGACGCGCTCGAGCCCGCCGAGATCGATCGCTTCCTCGGCCTGGCGCAGCGTCTGCCCGACCTCACGGCCGAGGAGCTCGGCGGCCTGACCATCACGGCCAAGCCGGGTCTTCTGGCGACCATCCCGGCCCCGAAGGGACTCTTCTGATGCTGTACTCCCAGATTCCCGCGCACGAGAAGCGCGCGGCGTTCCGTGCCCGCCTGGCGACGGGGGAGCTGATCCGGATGCCCGGCGCATTCAATCCGCTCTCCGCCCGCCTCATCGAACGCAAAGGCTTCGACGGCGTCTACATCTCGGGCGCGGTCCTGAGCGCCGACCTCGGACTCCCCGACATCGGACTCACCACTCTCAGCGAGGTGGCCGACCGCTCGGCGCAGATCACACGCATGACCGACCTCCCCGCGCTTGTCGACGCGGACACCGGTTTCGGCGAGCCGATGAACGTCGCCCGAACCGTGCAGACCCTCGAAGATGCGGGAGTCGCCGGCCTGCACATCGAAGACCAGGTCAACCCCAAGCGCTGCGGCCACCTCGACGGCAAACAGGTCGTCGACGAGAGCACCGCGCTCAAGCGCATCCGGGCCGCCGCCGACGCGCGCCGCGACCCGAACCTGCTGATCATGGCGCGAACCGACATCCGGGCGATCGACGGTCTCGAAGCCGCCATCGACCGGGCCAAGGCGCTCGTGGATGCGGGCGCCGACGCGATCTTCCCGGAAGCGCTGGTCGACCTGGCCGAGTTCGAGGCAGTGCGCAGGGCGGTCGACGTGCCGATCCTCGCCAACATGACCGAGTTCGGCAAGAGCGAGCTCTTCACCGTGGATCGGCTGCGGGATGCCGGGGTGAACATCGTCATCTGGCCGGTGTCATTGCTGCGCCTCGCGATGGGTGCCGCTGAGCGCGGCCTCGACCAGCTGCTGGAGACCGGAAGTCTCGAGCCCAAGCTCGGCGAGATGCAGCATCGCGCCGAGCTGTACGACCTGATTGACTACGAGGGCTACAACACGTTCGACACCTCGGTGTTCAACTTCGAAATCAAGCGCTAGTGAAGGAGCAGCAGTGACAGATCCGGAGATCCACAAGGGCCTCGCCGGCGTCGTCGTCGACACGACCGCCATCTCGAGTGTGAACCCCGAGACGAACTCACTGCTCTACCGCGGCTACCCCGTGCAGGAACTCGCCGCACACTGCTCGTTCGAGGAGGTCGCGTACCTGCTCTGGCACGGCGAGCTCCCGGGGGACGACGAGCTCGTCGCCTTCGAGGCGCTCGAACGCTCTCTGCGCCAACTCGACGACCGCACCCGCCGCGCGATCGACGACATCCCCGTCAGCGCGCATCCGATGGATGTTGTCCGCACTGCGGTGAGCCACCTCGGCGCCCTCGACGCCACCCTCACGCAGACCGACGGTGTGCTCGATCCCGACCTGAACGACGGCCGTGCCATCTACCTCCTGGCGCAGCTGCCCACGATCGTCGCGTACGACCAGCGACGCCGCCGTGGACTGGAACCCGTCGCGCCGCGCGACGACCTCGACTACTCACGCAACTTCCTGTGGATGACGTTCGGCGAGATCCCGGATGACGTCGTCGTCGACGCCTTCCGCGTCTCCCTCGTTCTCTACGCCGAGCACTCGTTCAACGCTTCGACGTTCACCGCGCGGGTGGTCGCCTCCACCCTTTCGGATGTGTACTCGGCTGTCACCGGAGCGATCGGCGCCCTCAAGGGCCCGCTCCACGGCGGCGCGAACGAGGCCGTGATGCACGCCTTCGAAGAGATCGAGACGGCCGACAAGGCCGAAGCGTGGCTCGACGACGCGCTCGCCGAGAAACGCAAGATCATGGGATTCGGCCACCGCGTCTACAAGAACGGCGACTCCCGGGTGCCCACGATGAAGGCCGCCCTCGAGAAGCTGGTCGAGCACTACGACCGTCAGGACCTCCTCGACCTTTACAACGCACTCGAGAAGGCCATGGGCGACCGAAAGAACATCAAGCCCAACCTCGACTACCCGTCGGGTCCGGCCTACAACCTCATGGGGTTCGACACCGAGACCTTCACCCCGCTGTTCGCTGCCTCGCGCGTCGCAGGATGGACGGCCCACGTCTTCGAGCAGTACGCGGCCAACTCGCTCATCCGCCCGCTCTCGCTCTACAACGGCCCCGCCGAACGCCACCTCGCCCCGCGACCGTAGCGAAGGAAATCCGGCATCTCCAGCGCCGCGGCTTCCGTCGTTACGGAAGTTTCCGCGGCGCGTCGAGCGATTTCTCCGTCTGAACTAGCGCCACAGCAGGAGCGCCTCGCCTTGTCCGCCGCCGCCGCACAGCGAGACCGCTGCTCGTCCCGACCCCCGCCGGGCGAGCTCGTGCGCTGCGTGCCCGGCCAGTCGAGCCCCGGACGCCCCGATCGGATGCCCGAGCGCGATCGCTCCGCCGTGGATGTTCACCAGCTCGGGGTCGAGACCCAGGTCGGCCATCGACTGCAGGCCGACCGCCGCGAAGGCCTCGTTGATCTCCACGAAGTCGAGGTCGTCCACCGTCCAGTCCGTCTTGCGGAGCGCGGCCTCGATCGCGTGCGACGGCTGCGAGTGCAGCGAATTGTCCGGCCCCGCCACCTGGCCGCTCGCGCCGACGACCGCGAGCCACTCGAGTCCGAGTCGCTCCGCGTTCTCCCGGCTGGTCAGCACCAGCGCTGCGGCACCGTCGCTCAGGGGCGACGAATTGCCGGCGGTGAGCGTGCCGTCCTCTGCGAAGCTCGGCTGCAGCCGGGCCAGCGTCTCGGCGGTCGAATCCGGCCGCACACCTTCGTCAGCCGAGACCAGCACCGGCTCGCCACGCCGTTGCGGGATGCTCACCGGAGCGATCTCGTCGTGGAAGACCCCGGATGCGGCGGCCTGTCCGGCCCGCTGGTGCGACCTCGCCGCGAACGCGTCCTGCGCCTCTCGCGTGAGCCCGAGCTTCCCGGTGTACCTCTCGGTGGATGCTCCCATCGAGATCCCGTCGAACGCATCCGTCAACCCGTCGTGAGCCGCCGAGTCGAGGGCAGTGATCGATCCGTAGGTCCATCCCATCCGCGATCCGGGGAGCACGTGCGGAGCGTTCGTCATCGACTCCTGGCCGCCGGCGACGACGACGTCGGCCTCGCCCGCGCGGATCAGCCGGGCGGCGTCGGTCACTGCGGCCAGCCCCGAGAGGCACACCTTGTTGATCGTCACCGCCGGAACATTCCAGCCGATTCCCGCCGCGATCGACGTCTGGCGTGCGGGGTTCTGGCCGGCGCCCGCCTGGAGCACCTGTCCGAAGATCACCGCGTCCACCGCATCCGGTGACACCCCTGACCGTTCGAGCGCCCGCCGGAGAGCGACTGCGCCCAACTCGACAGCGCTCAGGGCCGCAAGCGACCCTTTGATCTTGCCCTGCGGGGTGCGGGCGGCGGACAGGATGACGGCGTCTCGTGGACTGTTCATGGCGACTCCTTCGTTGCCTCGTTCGTGCGGCTTGTGGCCGGTTCCTTTCACCATCTCACACCTCGAGCCGGTGCGCGAAGGAGGTTCTGTCCAAGCCGTTATCCACACCCTCGTCTTGTCCACAGATCCGCACCGGCGCCGCCTTCGCCTACCCTCGCCTCCCTAGCGTGGACGACATGTCGTCAGAAGAAGAGGAGGTGCCTCTTGCAGAAATTCCGCACCATGACAGGCCACGCGAACGGATGCGGCGCCTCGGTGTCGGGTCCCTCACCGACGACGAGGTGTTAGCCCTCGTGCTCGGCTCCGGTCAGCCCGGGCAGAACGTCATCGCGTTCGCGCGTTCCATCCTGCGACGAACGGGAGGCTTTCCCGGTCTCGCCACCATGGACTACGCCCGGCTCGAGAACCTCGCGGGCGTCGGGCCGGCGACTGCAGGAAGGCTCGTCGCCATCGTCGAGATCTGGCGCCGCACCGGAACCGCCAGGGCCTGGTCGAGGCTCGTGGATCACGACGCTGTGGCACGCATCGTGCTCCCAGAACTGGTCCACCGCGATACCGGGCGTCTCATCGTCGTCGTCGCCGATCGTGCGACGCGCCCCATCGAGGTCGTCGTGCTCCGCGACGGAGGCGTCGACCAGGTCAACGTCGAGCCGGCCGAGGTGCTCCAGGCCGTGCTCGCGCGAGGTGGCCGCTCGTTCGCGGTCGCGCACAATCATCCCGGTGGAACACTCGACGCCAGCGTGGCCGATGTCGCAACCACACGCAGGCTCGATCAGGCCGCGGCCACCATCGGCGTCCGATTCCTCGGGCATCTCCTGGTCGCGGGCGACAGCTGGATGGCCCTCGGGCCCCGCGCTACGGCAGCAGGCGGGTCGGTCCGCGGAACAGGTACGTCGTCTCGCGAAGGTTCGACAGGTGCAGCATGAGCATCAGCACACGTGCGAGCCCCATCCCGAACCCGCCGTGCGGCGGAACACCGTAGCGGAAGAAGTCCAGATAGAACGCGAGCTCTTCGGGCTCGAGACCCTTGTCCCGCGCCTGCGCTTCGAGCACGTCGATGCGGTGCTCGCGCTGGGCCCCGGTCGAGATCTCGACGCCATTGAAGATGAGGTCGTAGCTGTTCGTCAGCGACGGGTCGCCCTCGTGACGCATGTGATAGAACGGCCGGATGCTCGAGGCGTAGTCCGTCAGAAACACGAACTCGTGGCCATAGGTCTCCTTGACGTAGGCCGAGATCTGGCGCTCGCCTTCCGGGTCCATGTCATCGTCGTGCCGCGGAACTTCGTAACCGCGTTCGGCCACGATGCGCTTGGCCTCGGCCAACGGGATGCGCGGGAACGGCGTGGAAGGAACGGTCACCTCCACGTCGAACAGCTCCTTGATCTGCTCGCCGTGCTTGTCTTTCACGGCCTGGAAGCCCGCCACGATGAGGTTCTCGTGCATGGTCATGACGTCTTCGTGGCTGTCGATCCAGCTGATCTCGGCGTCGACGCTCGTGAACTCCGTGGCGTGGCGGCTCGTGAAGCTGGGGTCCGCACGGAACGCCGGGCCGATCTCGAAGACCTTGCCGAAGCCGGCGGGCTGCGCCATCTGCTTGAAGAACTGCGGGCTCTGAGAGAGGTAGGCCGTGGTCTCGAAGTAGCCGACCTCGAAGAGTTCGGCGCGGGATTCGCTCGCGCTCGCCATCAGCTTCGGCGTGTGGATCTCGATGAAGTCGTTGTTCACCCAGTACTCGCGCAACGCGTGCTCGAACGTGGTCTGCACGCGGAAGATGAGGTTGTTCCGCGGCTCGCGCAGGTCGAGGAACCGCCAGTCCATGCGCTTGTCGATGCCGCTGTCGGCAGCGATCGGCGTCTCCGGAATGGAGGCCGTCTCCACCGTGAGGCTCGAGAGCTTGATCTCGATGCCGCCGAGCTTCACACGTTCGTCGTGTTTCAGTTCGCCGGTCGCGGTCACGAAGCTGCCCTGGGCGAGGCCGGAGATCGTGGTGGCGGGTTCGTCGGCGACGACGACGCCGTCCTCATCCACGGTGCGCGGGTTCACGAGCTGCACGGCGCCCGATTCGTCGCGCAGCACGACGAACTGCACCTTCTTCTGGTCGCGAACGGTCTCCACCCAGCCGGCGACGGTCACGGTGCCGTCGGGGGAGGCGGCCAGGTCCTTGATCAATACTCGTTCGGTCACGAGGGACAAGCCTACCGTCCGCCCATCGCCCGCAGAGAGGGAGTCTCTCAGGTGCCACTCCCGGCGCTCAGTAAATTCAAGGTAACGGTCTCCGTAGACTGGTGCGGTGGTAGCAAGCCAAGTACATCTCGTCCGTCACGGCGAGGTGTTCAATCCCGACGGCATCCTGTATGGCAGGCTGCCGGGCTTCGGCCTCTCCAAACTCGGCCACCTCATGGCACAGTCCGCCGCCGACGAACTCGCGTCTCGCGGTCGCCTCGTCTCCGCTCTCCGGGCGTCGCCATTGCAGCGCACCCGCGAGTCCGCCGCACCGATCGCCGAGGCGTTCCAGCTCGAACCGGTGATCGACGACAGGATCATCGAACCCACCAACCACTTCGAGGGCACCGTGATGAGGCGAGCCCTCAAGAACCCGGTGAACTGGCCCTTCCTCGTCAACCCCGTGCGACCGACCTGGGGCGAGGCGTACACCGCCATCGAGAAGCGGATGCGCGCGGCCATCGACGACGCGTTCGACTCGGTCGACGACGGCGACGTCATCCTGGTCAGCCACCAGCTGCCGATCTGGGTCTCCCACCTGTCCGTCGCGGGGGAGCGCTACTGGCACGACCCTCGCAAACGACGCTGCTCCCTGTCGAGCATCACGTCCTTCGAACGCACGACCGAGCCCATCCCGGATGCCGTCCCGGCCGAGCGGCTCATCGAGGTCGGCTACACCGAGCCCGCCGCCCACCTCCAGTCCGCCGCCCGAGACGTGGGGGCCGTGTGAACCGCCGCTCGAGACTGCTGCTTCCCGCGGTCGGCTTCCTCGCGGCTGCCGGCCTGCTCCTCACCGGATGCACAACCGACAAGCTCGCCGAGCAGTACCGCTCCGGCTCGGGTCAGAACTACATCGCGGGCGACGGCTCGGTCAGCGAGTTCGCCGCCGACAACCGCGGCGCGCCGGTGACCTTCAGCGGTGTGACCGGAGACGGCGACACCGTCACCTCGAAGCAGTACGCGGGCAAGGTCCTCATCGTGAACTTCTGGTACGCCGGATGCCCGCCCTGCCGCCTCGAGGCGCCTGACCTCCAGGCGCTCTCGCAGAAGTACGCGGCCGACGGTGTCGAGTTCCTCGGCGTCAACCTCTACGACTCGGAGCAGACGGCTGCCAGCTTCGAGAAGGAGAAGGGCGTCACCTATCCATCCGTGCTCGACCGAGACACCGGGTCCGTGCTCCTCGCGTTCAGCCGGTCCGTGCCACCCAAGGCGACCCCGACGACGCTGGTCGTCGACAAGAAGGGGCGCGTCGCAGCACGCATCCTCGGCGCGGTTCCGGAGCGCGGCATCCTCGACACCCTGATCTCCGACACCCTCGCGGAAAAAGACTGAGGTGGGCAGCGTCGGAGAGATCGTGTTCAGTGGGCAGCTGTTCCTCGCGTTGCCCATCGCGGTACTCGCCGGGCTCGTGTCGTTCGCGTCGCCGTGCGTGCTCCCGCTCGTGCCCGGCTACCTGGCCTACGTCGGCGGTTTCAGCGACCCGGGTGCGAAGCGCGACCGCTCCCGGCTGCTGACCGGCGTCGCACTGTTCATCCTCGGTTTCGCCGTGGTGTTCATCGCATATGGCGCAGCGTTCGGCGCACTCGGGCTGTGGCTCGTGCGCTGGCAGGATGTCGTCATCCGCATTCTGGGCGTGCTCGTCATCGTGATGGGTCTGGTGTTCATCGGCCAGTTCTCGTTCTTCCAGCGCACGATCAAGCCGACGTGGCGTCCCGCCACCGGGCTCATCGGCGCCCCGCTGCTCGGCATCGTCTTCGGTCTCGGCTGGACGCCGTGCATCGGCCCGACGCTCGCCGCGATCAGCGCTCTCAGCGTCGGTTCGGGTTCGCCCTGGCGAGGAGCGCTGCTCGGACTCTTCTACTGCATCGGTCTCGGGATCCCCTTCCTGCTCGTCGCCCTGGGCTTCGACTGGGTCGCCGGATCGGTGGCCTTCCTCAAGCGGCACATCCGTGCCATCAACATCATCGGAGGCGTCCTGCTCGTCATCATCGGAATCCTGATGGCGACCGGCCTCTGGAGCGATCTCATGTCCCAGTTCTTGGCGGTGATCACAGGTTTTGAGCCGGCCCTCTGATCACATCGACTCCGCGCCGCCGCGTGAAGATCCCGACATCGTCCAGCCCAAGCTCGGATTCGTCGGCTGGCTGCGCTTCCTCTGGCGCCAGCTCACGAGCATGCGCACCGCGCTGTTCCTCCTGCTGCTGCTCGCGATCGCGGCCGTTCCCGGTTCGCTGGTCCCGCAGCGCAGCTCCGACCCGAACGGTGTGGTCCAGTACTTCAACGACCACCCCGACCTCGCGCCCTTCCTCGACAAGCTTCAGGCGTTCGACGTCTACACCTCGGCGTGGTTCTCGGCCATCTATCTGCTGCTGTTCGTCTCGCTCATCGGGTGCATCATCCCGCGCACCAAGCACCACTTCGACGCCTTGCGCGCACAACCGCCACGCACACCGTTCAGGCTGACCCGGATGGCGGGCTTCCGAGCCCGGCTCCTCCCCGCCGATCGCGCTGCCGACGGCCCCGAGCCGATCGGCGCAGCGCGTGACCTGCTCCGCAAGGCCGGCTACCGTGTCGCCTTGTATCAGGACGCGAAATCCACATCGGTCTCGGCGGAGCGCGGCTACCTCCGCGAGACCGGCAACCTCGTGTTCCACACAGCGCTCGTCGGGGTGCTCTTCGCGGTCGGATTCGGCGGTGGATTCGGGTTCACCGGTCAGAAGATCGTCGTCGTCGGTCAGACGTTCGTCAACAGCATCCCGTCGTACAACACGTTCAACCCGGGCAGGTTCTTCTCCGACGCTTCTCTGTCGCCGTTCTCGATCCGGGTCGACCAGCTCGACGTGAAGTACGAGACGAAGAACAAGAACGCCATCGGCACCCCGCTCGACTACACCGCTCACGTCACCGCGACCGAGCCGGGCGAATCTCCGAGGCCGGAGACGATCAAGGTCAACGACCCGCTCGAGATCGGCGGCACGAGCGTCTACCTACTCGGCAACGGGTATGCGCCGACGATCACGGTGCGCGATCCGCAGGGCAACATCGCGTTCCAGGACTCGGTGCCGTTCATCGTGCAGGACCCCAACAACACCTCGGTCGGAACGGTCAAGGTTCCGGATGGGCTCGCCGAGCAGGTGGGCATGACCGGCTTCTTCTATCCCACCAAGGGGCAGAGCCAGACCGCCGCCGGCGCCATGACTTCGATCTTCCCCGGACTCCGTGACCCGCTCGTCACGCTCAACGTCTACGTCGGCGACCTGGGTCTCGACCAGGGCGTCCCGCAGAACGTCTACAGCCTCAATACCGACAAGCTGAAGCAGGTGGCGGGTCCGGGCACGAAGACCGCATCGCTCGAGATCGCTCCGGGGCAGACGGTGCAGCTGCCGAACGGTCTGGGGTCGGTGACCGTCGACGGGGTCAAGCGCTACGTGGGGCTCGATATCCACCACGACCCGGCGCAGGGCTGGGTGCTGCTGTGCGCGATCCTGATCCTCGGCGGCCTGTTGGCGTCGCTGTTCGTTCCGCGCCGCCGCATCTGGGTCAAGGCCGTGACGAACGACGACGGCACGGTCACTCTCGAGTACGCCGGCCTCGCCCGAGGCGAAGACCCGAACCTCGAAGCCGCCGTCGCCGGGATAGCCGAACAGCACGCGGCGGCTCTCGCCCGAACACCAGTACGCACCCGGACAGAAAGCACTTAGGCTTGCACCGTGACTGACCTCCTAGCTCAGCTCTCAACCGTCTTCATCTACGCGGCCATGGGCGTGTACGTTCTCGCATTCATCGCGTTCGCGCTCGATCTGGCCCGACGAGGCGCGAGGGCGACCGCCGAAGAAGCGGCCGTCGTCCCGAGTGCAGTGGCCCGGCGAACGGATGCGCAGTCCGCCTCCGCAGCGCCGCCCACGGTCCTGACCACCGAGGCATCCGCCGGCGGAGGCGATGCCTCATCAGGTCGTGGAGCGACAGCGACCCTCACCAGGCTGAGCTCACGGATCACGTCGCGCGTCGAAGACGAGGTCACGAACGGCGGACCGCTCTCGTTCAGCATGCGGGCGGCGTTCATCATCACGATCGTCGGGTTCGCGTTCCACCTCGCCGCGACGGTGCTGCGCGGTATAGCGGCCGACCGGGTGCCGTGGGCCAACATGTGGGAGTTCTCGATGACGGGGACCCTCGTCATCATCGGTGTCTTCCTCGTCGTGAACCTGAAGCTCGACCTCAAGTACCTCGGCACCTTCGTGCTCGGGCTGGTGCTCATCCTGCTCGGCATAGCCCTGGTGCGGTACTACGTACCGGTGGTTCCTCTGCAGCCGGCCTTGCAGTCGTACTGGCTGGTGCTGCACATCATCGTGGCCGTGCTGGGCACGGCGTTCTTCGCACTGGGCTTCGCCCTCTCCGGACTGCAGCTGCTGCAGAGTCGTCGAGAACGTCAAGTGGCGGAGTCCGTTCCGCAGCAGTTCAAGTTCCTCGCGACCTTGCCGACGGCGAAGACACTGGAGAACCTCGCGTACAGGGTGAACATCTTCGGCTTCATCGCCTGGACCTTCACCCTGATCGCCGGCGCCGTCTGGGCCGAGAAGGCATGGGGTCGCTATTGGGGTTGGGACACGAAGGAAGTCTGGACGTTCATCATCTGGGTGATCTACGCCGGTTACATCCACGCGCGTGCAACGCGCGGTTGGCGCGGTTCCCGTTCGGCCTGGCTCGCGATCATCGGCTTCTCCGCCGTGATGTTCAACTTCGGCATCGTGAACGTCTTCTTCAAGGGGCTGCACGCGTACTCGGGTCTGTAGTCCGACAAGCCGAGAAAGCGGTACCCGAGAGAGCGCGTGATGATCACGCGCTCTCTTTCGTTTCCGCGGGATCGGGGCTGTGACTGGCATCGAGTGGCAAAATCCGCGTGATTCCGCGGGTGACACCCTGCGACACGCCCGGGCTGCGAGCCGGATTTGCGAGCCCCTGGGGACCTGCGTAAAGTACTTACTTGTCACCCCAAAGGTGCGGGAGAGCCGAAGAGCTCCCCGGCCTCAAGCGGGACCGAATCCTAAGCTTAACGGCAAACTTCACTTGATGAAGCGCGCCCGGAATGCGTAGGATATAAACCCCACTCACTGAGCAGGTCTAACCGACTCGGATCGTGTGAAACGGTTGCGTCCAGAATGGGCCGCCGCGATAACGCGAAACGGCCGACTTGACAAACTGACTGAGAGTGGTAAGGTAGAGAAGTTGCCCCAGAGAGACGGCCGAGAGGTCAGAAACTGGGAGCGTCCGATCCTTGAGAACTCAACAGCGTGCACATGTCAAATGCCAAAAACCTCGACACTTAGCTTCGGCTAGGTAAGAGATTCCTTTGGAAACAGATTAAAACAACAAAGCAAGTCAGTAATGATTTGTTCTGTCAGTTTCAAACTTGCCGAGGTGCCACCCATTCCGGTGGCCCGAAGCACTAGATGTGCCGAAGCGCTTGCGCTTCGAGCAATCAAACATTTACGGAGAGTTTGATCCTGGCTCAGGACGAACGCTGGCGGCGTGCTTAACACATGCAAGTCGAACGATGAACCTGGAGCTTGCTCTAGGGGATTAGTGGCGAACGGGTGAGTAACACGTGAGTAACCTGCCCTTGACTCTGGGATAACCTCCGGAAACGGAAGCTAATACCGGATATGACGCACGGAGGCATCTCCTGTGCGTGGAAAGAATTTCGGTCAAGGATGGACTCGCGGCCTATCAGGTAGTTGGTGAGGTAACGGCCCACCAAGCCTACGACGGGTAGCCGGCCTGAGAGGGTGACCGGCCACACTGGGACTGAGACACGGCCCAGACTCCTACGGGAGGCAGCAGTGGGGAATATTGCACAATGGGCGCAAGCCTGATGCAGCAACGCCGCGTGAGGGACGACGGCCTTCGGGTTGTAAACCTCTTTTAGTAGGGAAGAAGCGAAAGTGACGGTACCTGCAGAAAAAGCACCGGCTAACTACGTGCCAGCAGCCGCGGTAATACGTAGGGTGCAAGCGTTGTCCGGAATTATTGGGCGTAAAGAGCTCGTAGGCGGTTTGTCGCGTCTGCTGTGAAAACCCGAGGCTCAACCTCGGGCCTGCAGTGGGTACGGGCAGACTAGAGTGCGGTAGGGGAGATTGGAATTCCTGGTGTAGCGGTGGAATGCGCAGATATCAGGAGGAACACCGATGGCGAAGGCAGATCTCTGGGCCGTAACTGACGCTGAGGAGCGAAAGCGTGGGGAGCGAACAGGATTAGATACCCTGGTAGTCCACGCCGTAAACGTTGGGAACTAGATGTGGGGACCATTCCACGGTCTCCGTGTCGCAGCTAACGCATTAAGTTCCCCGCCTGGGGAGTACGGCCGCAAGGCTAAAACTCAAAGGAATTGACGGGGGCCCGCACAAGCGGCGGAGCATGCGGATTAATTCGATGCAACGCGAAGAACCTTACCAAGACTTGACATATACGAGAACGGGCCAGAAATGGTCAACTCTTTGGACACTCGTAAACAGGTGGTGCATGGTTGTCGTCAGCTCGTGTCGTGAGATGTTGGGTTAAGTCCCGCAACGAGCGCAACCCTCGTTCTATGTTGCCAGCACGTAATGGTGGGAACTCATAGGAGACTGCCGGGGTCAACTCGGAGGAAGGTGGGGATGACGTCAAATCATCATGCCCCTTATGTCTTGGGCTTCACGCATGCTACAATGGCCGGTACAAAGGGCTGCAATACCGTAAGGTGGAGCGAATCCCAAAAAGCCGGTCTCAGTTCGGATTGAGGTCTGCAACTCGACCTCATGAAGTCGGAGTCGCTAGTAATCGCAGATCAGCAACGCTGCGGTGAATACGTTCCCGGGCCTTGTACACACCGCCCGTCAAGTCATGAAAGTCGGTAACACCCGAAGCCGGTGGCCTAACCCTTGTGGAAGGAGCCGTCGAAGGTGGGATCGGTGATTAGGACTAAGTCGTAACAAGGTAGCCGTACCGGAAGGTGCGGCTGGATCACCTCCTTTCTAAGGAGCATCTGGCACTCTTCGGAGTGTCCAGGCGCCGGATCTGAGCGAATGTCTCAGCCGGTAGCTCATGGGTGGAACATTGACATGGTGCGGAGCTGAACGGCTCGAAGTAAGTACGCTCTCCGGAGTAGGAAAGCTTTGAACTCGGAAGCACTGCACAGCACGCTGTTGGGTCCTGAGGGACCGGGCCTCGTCCACATGGATGAGAACTGGACCTCTGGACCTTTTCTTGTCGGCATCACTTGCCGATGGAAAGGGTACCGCCCGTACTTTGAGAACTACACAGTGGACGCGAGCATCTTAGATTCGAGACTTTCGAGTCTCGGATCACAAAGATCTGATTTATTTAGATCATTGGTCAATTTTTCCTTCATCTCTTTTGAGATGTGAAGAATCGATTCAAACTCATGTGATTTCAAATTTCTAAGAGCAAACGGTGGATGCCTTGGCATCTGGAGCCGAAGAAGGACGTAGTAATCTGCGATAAGCCTCGGGGAGTTGATAAACGAACTTTGATCCGAGGATTTCCGAATGGGGAAACCCCGCTGGGCCCGTAAGGTGACCCAGTGACTCCCGCCTGAATATATAGGGCGGGTAGAGGGAACGTGGGGAAGTGAAACATCTCAGTACCCACAGGAAGAGAAAGCAAAAGCGATTCCGTTAGTAGTGGCGAGCGAAACCGGAAGAGGCTAAACCGATCATGTGTGATAGCCGGCAGGCGTTGCATGGTCGGGGTTGCGGGACTTTTCTGCTGATTCTGCCGAACAGCGAGCGTTACAAAGGAATATAGACGAATGGCATTGAAAGGCCAGTCATAGAGGGTGCCAACCCCGTAGTCGAAATGTTCCAATGGCGCGAAGAGTATCCCAAGTAGCACGGGGCCCGAGAAATCCCGTGTGAATCCGTCAGGACCACCTGATAAGCCTAAATACTCCCAGATGACCGATAGCGGACAAGTACCGTGAGGGAAAGGTGAAAAGTACCCCGGGAGGGGAGTGAAATAGTACCTGAAACCGTTTGCTTACAAACCGTTGGAGCCTCCTTGTAGGGGTGACAGCGTGCCTTTTGAAGAATGAGCCTGCGAGTTAGCGATATGTGGCGAGGTTAACCCGTGAGGGGTAGCCGTAGCGAAAGCGAGTCTGAATAGGGCGATTCAGTCGCATGTCCTAGACCCGAAGCGAAGTGATCTATCCATGGCCAGGTTGAAGCGACGGTAAGACGTCGTGGAGGACCGAACCCACTTAGGTTGAAAACTGAGGGGATGAGCTGTGGATAGGGGTGAAAGGCCAATCAAACTTCGTGATAGCTGGTTCTCTCCGAAATGCATTTAGGTGCAGCGTTGCGTGTTTCTTGCCGGAGGTAGAGCTACTGGATGGCCGATGGGCCCCAAAAGGTTACTGACGTCAGCCAAACTCCGAATGCCGGTAAGTGAGAGCGCAGCAGTGAGACGGTGGGGGATAAGCTTCATCGTCGAGAGGGAAACAACCCAGACCACCAACTAAGGTCCCAAAGCGCGTGCTAAGTGGGAAAGGATGTGGAGTTGCACAGACAACCAGGAGGTTGGCTTAGAAGCAGCCACCCTTGAAAGAGTGCGTAATAGCTCACTGGTCAAGTGATTCCGCGCCGACAATGTAACGGGGCTCAAGCACGCCACCGAAGTTGTGGCATTGACATTATTGGTAGGCCTTCGTGGTCCAGCCGTGTTGATGGGTAGGAGAGCGTCGTGTGGCCAGCGAAGCGGCGGTGTAAACCAGCCGTGGAGGCCACACGAGTGAGAATGCAGGCATGAGTAGCGAAAGACGGGTGAGAAACCCGTCCTCCGAAAGACCAAGGGTTCCAGGGCCAGGCTAATCCGCCCTGGGTAAGTCGGGACCTAAGGCGAGGCCGACAGGCGTAGTCGATGGACAACGGGTTGATATTCCCGTACCGGCGAAGAACCGCCCAAGCTAATCCAGTAATGCTAAGTGTCTGAATCCCCTTGATCGAAGCCTTCGGGCCTAGACGAGTGGGCCTAGCACACGACCCTATGCTGGTGCGGCTAGCGTATTAACAGGTGTGACGCAGGAAGGTAGCCGAGCCGGGCGATGGTTGTCCCGGTCTAAGCGTGTAACCCGAGGGATAGGCAAATCCGTCCCTCACATAAGGGCCAGGCGCGATGGGTAGTCTTAATTGACGAAATCGGTGATCCTATGCTGCCAAGAAAAGCATCGACGCGAGGTTCAAGCCGCCCGTACCCCAAACCGACTCAGGTGGTCAGGTAGAGAATACCAAGGAGATCGAGAGAATCGTGGTTAAGGAACTCGGCAAAATGCCCCCGTAACTTCGGGAGAAGGGGGGCCTGAGGCGTGTACGGATTTACTCCGGAAGCGTTTGAAGGCCGCAGAGACCAGTGGGAAGCGACTGTTTACTAAAAACACAGGTCCGTGCTAAGTCGCAAGACGATGTATACGGACTGACGCCTGCCCGGTGCTGGAAGGTTAAGAGGAAGGGTTAGCTTCGGCGAAGCTCAGAATTTAAGCCCCAGTAAACGGCGGTGGTAACTATAACCATCCTAAGGTAGCGAAATTCCTTGTCGGGTAAGTTCCGACCTGCACGAATGGCGTAACGACTTCCCAGCTGTCTCAACCGCGAACTCGGCGAAATTGCACTACGAGTAAAGATGCTCGTTACGCGCAGCAGGACGGAAAGACCCCGTGACCTTTACTACAGCTTGGTATTGGTGTTCGGTGTGGCTTGTGTAGGATAGGTGGGAGACTTTGAAGCTGGCACGCTAGTGTCGGTGGAGTCATTGTTGAAATACCACTCTGGTCACTCTGGATATCTAACTTAGAACCGTAATCCGGTTCAGGGACAGTGCCTGGTGGGTAGTTTAACTGGGGCGGTTGCCTCCCAAAAAGTAACGGAGGCGCCCAAAGGTTCCCTCAACCTGGTTGGCAATCAGGTGTCGAGTGTAAGTGCACAAGGGAGCTTGACTGTGAGACTGACAAGTCGAGCAGGGACGAAAGTCGGGACTAGTGATCCGGCAGTGGCTTGTGGAAGCGCTGTCGCTCAACGGATAAAAGGTACCTCGGGGATAACAGGCTGATCTTGCCCAAGAGTCCATATCGACGGCATGGTTTGGCACCTCGATGTCGGCTCGTCGCATCCTGGGGCTGGAGTAGGTCCCAAGGGTTGGGCTGTTCGCCCATTAAAGCGGTACGCGAGCTGGGTTTAGAACGTCGTGAGACAGTTCGGTCCCTATCCGCTGCGCGCGTAGGAAATTTGAAAGGATCTGACCCTAGTACGAGAGGACCGGGTTGGACGAACCTCTGGTGTGTCAGTTGTTCCGCCAGGAGCACCGCTGATTAGCTACGTTCGGGATGGATAACCGCTGAAAGCATCTAAGCGGGAAGCCGGCCTTGAGATGAGATTTCCATGCCTTCGGGCGAGAGGCTCCCAGCTAGACTACTGGGTTGATAGGCCGGATGTGGAAGTGGGGACTAAAGACCCATGGAGCTGACCGGTACTAATAAGCCGATAATTTGATAATCATTACTCTCATACTGTTGTAAGGCTGGTATGAGGGGCCATGAGAATGCTTGCGTCCACTATGTGGTTCTCGATGTACGGTCGAGAACTGAAACAATCGTGATGATTGTTCGTTCACTTTGATACATCAATAGTGTTTCGGCGGCCATAGCGAGAGGGAAACGCCCGGTTACATTCCGAACCCGGAAGCTAAGACTCTCTGCGCCGATGGTACTGCAGGGGGGACCCTGTGGGAGAGTAGGACACCGCCGGACTTCTTTTGTGAAATGGCCACCCAGCTTTGGGTGGCCATTTCGCGTTTAACAGCACAATCGCAATACAGGACAGTGCGCGACACTGCTTGTTGAGCGACCACAACACCACAGCGCGTTCAACACCGTGTCGACTTCATGAGGCATCGTCGTAGGCTGAGCACGTTGTGCCCACCACCAACAGGAGCAGTCGTGAGCGATACACCGGCAGACGACCAGAACGACAAGCGCGAACGCGGTCGGGACGCACGCAAAGACGGCGCGGGCGATCGTCGTGGCGAGCATGGCCGCCCACCGACCGGCGGGCAGCAGGGACGCGGTGGCTCCGGAAGCGACGAACGTGGTCAGGGCGGTAAGAATCCCCGCGGTTCGAGTTCAGGTGCGGGCTCGCGTGACGGCCAGTCCGGCGGGCGGGGCGCGCATCCCCGTGACAGCCAGGGCGCATCCGGTCGTGGGCGCGACAGTGCTCCTCGGGATGGTCAGCGCTCCGGCGGCTATCGCGCCGGAGGAGCCCCGCGCGACGGCGAACGCTCGGGTGGATACCGGAGTGCCGGCGCCCCTCGTGACGGTGCGCGTGCGCCTCGCGACGGTGCACGTGCCCCGCGGGATGGTGAGCGGTCCGGTGGATACCGGGGTGCCGGGGCCCCCCGCGATGCGGAACGGTCGGGCGGGTACCGAGGTGCTTCGGGGAGTCGTGGCCGTGATGGCCAAGGCCGAGATGACCAGAAGCGCGGTGGCTACGATCGCGACAAGGGACGCGCCGGCGCCGGGACTGGAGCCACCGGTGGCGGCCAGCGACCGGGTGGCGGTCGTGGCGCACGCGACGAGAAGTTGTGGACCCGCGAGGGCAGGCCGGCTCGAGGCGATCGCGATGCGCGTGACCACGAGCGTGAGCTCACTGAAGAGGAGCGGATGGCGCGCGAGCTGCGGTCCGTTCGGACCCGGCACGACGATCCCGACGTCCCCGCCGACGTCGAACCGCGCGACCTCGACAAGGGCGCGCGCATCGAGCTGAAGACCCTCAGCAAGGAGAACGCGGACTGGGTGGCACAGCACCTGGTGATGGCTGCTCGACTGATCGACGAGGATCCTGAGCTGGCGCACCAGCATGCGACGTCCGCGGCTCGACGCGCGGGCAGGATCGGCGTCGTGCGGGAGACCCTCGCGATCACCGCTTATGCGACCGGCGACTTCGCACTCGCGCTGCGTGAGCTGCGAACCTACCGTCGCATCTCGGGCTCGAACGACCAGCTGCCGCTGATGGTGGACAGTGAGCGGGGCGTCGGCCGAGCCGATCGCGCGCTCGAGCTGGGTCGTTCCGTCGATCGCAGTACCCTACCGAACGAGGTGCAGGTCTCCCTGGCCATCGCGATGTCCGGTGCGCGCCTCGACCTGGGACAGAATGAAGCCGCACTGGCCGAACTCGAGATCCCGCAGCTCGACCCGAACCGGGCGTTCAGCTGGAGCCCCGACCTGTTCCACGCATATGCCGACGTGCTCGAGGAGCTCGGCCGCGAAGAACTCGCGGAAACGTGGCGAGGTCGAGCGGCGCGGGCCGAGGAAGCCATCGGTGCTGCCCTGAATGTCGACGAGCACGAGACGGTCGATGTCGTGGAGGAGGAGTTCGAGATCTTCGATGTCGACGGCGAGGACAGCGTGGACATCGGCGACGACGAAAGCGCAGAAGGCGACAACGACGATGAGGACGGGAGTGACGCATCCGATGGCACTGTTTCGACGGAACGCTAAAGCCGTGACACCGCTCGATGGCGTGGACCTGGTTCTGGCCGACCTCGACGGGGTCGTGTACAAAGGTGCGGCCGCGATCGATCATGCGGTGGAGAGCCTCAACGGCCTGGGTGAGAGCGTGCGCGTCGGGTACATCACCAACAACGCCTCGCGCACCGACGCATCCGTCGCTTCACATCTCACCGAACTGGGGTTGAGAGTGAAACCGTCTGATGTGGTTACATCCCCGCAAGCGGCCGTTCGGCTGCTGGCACAGCATGTTCCGCCCGGCGCCAAGATCCTCGTGGTCGGCGGCGACGGTCTGGTCGACGAGGTTCAGAAAGGCGGGTTCACGGTCACCCGTTCCGCCGATGACGAGCCGGCCGCCGTCATTCAGGGGTTCGCCCCGGAGGTCGGGTGGACGCAGCTCGCGGAAGCCTCCTTCGCCCTGCAGGGGCGCAGCGAAAGCGAACGGCCGTGGGTTGCCACGAACACCGACTGGACCATTCCGGTGGCTCGGGGAATCGCGCCGGGCAACGGCACGCTCGTGTCTGCTGTCCACACGGCGATCGGCCGGTTGCCGCTCGTCGCAGGCAAGCCCGAGGTGGCGATCTTCGAGGAGGCCGTGTCGCGGTTCGGTGCGAAGAATCCATTGTTCATCGGGGACCGACTCGACACAGACATTCTCGGAGCCAACCGGGCCGGTATCGATTCCGTGCTCGTGCTGACCGGGATCGACCGGGCAAAACAGCTCATCGCAGCGGATGCGAACTCCCGCCCGACGTACATCCTCGAAGACCTGCGGGGTCTCACCGAGGAGTATCCGACGACGGCCTTCTCGAAGGACGGTTCGACCGCGACCGTCGGTGACGCGACCGTGCGCATCGCCGGCAACGACGTCGAGATCGTGGCCGAGGGATCGTCCGAGCTGAATCTGCTGCGCGCGGCCTGCGCCGTCATCTGGAACTCGGGTCGCGCGATCTACGGACTCGAGGTACCGGAGCGCCTGTACAGCTGAGGATCAGAGCGCGGTCGACCGTTCGACGACGCGGTAGCACCGGCGGATCCGGTCGAGCCACCAGTCTCGCCGGTCGGCCGTGACGGCGAGGGCGTCGAGCCGAGCATCCGACACCGATGGGCGGGCGACCGGGATCGAGCCATCGACGGGGAGCAACGGCTCGTCGGTGACGTCGTGCACGAACATCGCTGCCGTGCCAAGCCCGCAGTCGTAGTCCAGGGCCGGGACGGCCGCGGCGAGATGGGCGCCCATCGCGATGCCGACCGAGGTGTCGATGGCGCTCGAGACGACGACGGGAAGCCCTGTCTCGCCGATGATCCGGAGGGCGGAGTGGATTCCGCCGAGTGGCTGAGCCTTCACGATGAGGATGTCGGCCGCACCGGCACGTGCCACCGCGAGGGGGTCGGCGGCCTTGCGGACGCTCTCATCGGCTGCGATCGGCACGTCCATGTACGAGGTTCGTCTGCGGATCTCGACGAGCTCCTCGACGGTCGCGCACGGCTGTTCGACATACTCGAGGTCGAACGAGGCGAGGGCGTGGATGGCGTGCTCGGCCTCGTCGACGTTCCACAGCGCGTTGGCGTCGATCCGGATGCGGCCCTCAGGTCCCAGGTGTTCGCGCACCGCCCGCACGCGGGCGACATCGTCCGCCAGTGTCTGACCTGATTCAGCGACCTTCACTTTTGCCGTGCGAGCCCCTGGATAGCGCTCCAGGATCGCGTCGACCTCGGCTGCGGGAACAGCGGGGATGGTCGCGTTCACGGGTATGCGGTCCCGGTGCGGCGTCGGGCACTCCCGCCAGCCGAAGTCGATCGCAGCGTGCAGCCACGCCGCGGATTCCTCGTCGTCGTACTCGACGAAGGGGGAGAACTCCGTCCAGCCCTGCGGGCCTTCGAAGAGCGCCGCCTCCCGGAGGGTGATTCCGCGGAATCGGGTGCGCATCGGAAGCGCGACGACGCGTGCGTTCCTCCACAGGTCGGCAAGCTCGGGCAACATCTCACAAGTCTGGCACGGCCGGTTCGCCGGGGTCTGCTGAACCGTAGTCTGGTGGCATGGCAAAGGCAGTTTCAGACATCTTCGATGCGAGTGCGTGGCGAGCGGTTCCCGGGTTCGAGGGTGTGACCGACATCACCTATCACCACGACGTGGCCGGGCGCGTCGCTCGGGTGGCGTTCAACCGGCCGGAGGTCCGCAATGCCTTCCGCCCGCACACCGTCGACGAACTCTATGCGGCGCTCGAAGACGCCCGCACCAATCCACGCATCGGGGTCGTGCTGCTGACCGGCAACGGGCCCAGCCCGAAAGACGGTGGCTGGGCGTTCTGTTCGGGCGGCGACCAGCGCATCCGGGGCCGCGACGGCTACAAGTACTCCGAGGGTGAGACCGCGACAGGCATCGACGCCGCGCGCAGTGGTCGGCTGCATATTCTCGAGGTGCAGCGACTCATCCGGTTCATGCCCAAGGTGGTCATCGCGGTGGTGCCGGGATGGGCGGCCGGCGGTGGCCACTCACTTCACGTCGTCTGCGACCTCACCATCGCGAGCGCCGAGCACGCGCGATTCAAGCAGACGGACGCCGATGTCGGTTCGTTCGACGCGGGCTACGGAAGTGCCTACTTCGCTCGCCAGATCGGCCAGAAGCTCGCGCGGGAGGTGTTCTTCCTGGCGCGCGAGTATTCAGCGCAACGTGCCTACGAGATGGGGGCTGTGAATGCCGTGGTTCCGCACGCGGAGCTCGAGAAGACTGCGCTGGAGTGGGCGGGCGAGATCCTGACCAAATCACCGACGGCCATCCGGATGCTGAAGTTCGCCTTCAACGCGGTGGACGACGGGCTGGTCGGGCAGCAGGTGTTCGCGGGTGAGGCGACGCGTCTGGCCTACGGAACGGATGAGGCCGTCGAGGGGCGCGATTCCTTCCTCGAGAAGCGGGAACCGGACTGGTCGCCGTTCCCGTGGCAGTACTGAGCGTGGTGGCGCGCTGATGACCCGAGGCGTTCGCGTCGTCCCATCGAACCGGCCGGATGAGGTCTTCCGCGCACTGCGCGAAGCGCTGGGCGGTGGCGGGCCCGCGGTGGTACCGCGAGACCCATCGGCTGGAGGTGCTCTGGCATCGGCCGGCGGCGGTCGTGGTGCCGCGCGCGGTCGTGATGGTGAAGGGCCGAGCGTGTGGCCCGTGCCGGAAGCGACGGTTGCACAGAGTGTGGCGCTGGTGATCGAGACGTCGGGCTCGACCGGTGTTCCGAAGCGGGTGGCGCTGTCGGCGGATGCGCTGCTCGCCAGTGCCGCGGCCTCGGCGGGTGCGATGGGTGGACAGGGGCAATGGATCCTCGCGCTGCCGACGCACTACGTCGCGGGAGCCCAGGTGCTCGTGCGCTCGATCGCCGCCGAGACGGAACCGCTCTACTACGGCCAGGAGCATTTCGATCCGGTGGCGTTTTCGGCGCTCGCCGCGGAGTCGACGCACGATCTCCGCTTCGTCTCCCTGGTGCCGGTGCAGCTGGCCAGACTCGTCGACGCGGCGGAAGCCGGGGCGACCGGGGTGGCGGAGGCTCTGCGGCGATTCGACGGGATCCTCGTCGGGGGGCAGGCGCTGGGCGACGCGATACGGGAGCGGGCCGAGCGGCTGGGTGCGCACATCCTGGGCACGTACGGTTCGAGTGAGACTGCGGGAGGCTGCGTGTACGACGGGCGGCCGATCGGGGCGACCGTCGTGCGCGAGGTCGGGGGCAGTCTCGAGATCGGGGGGCCGGTGCTCGCGGAGGGCTACCTCGGTGACCCCGAGCGCACCACAGCGGCATTCCACGAGGCGGACGGGATCCGCTGGTATCGCACCGGTGACCTCGGCCGGGTGGCAGGGGACGGACGGGTCGTCGTGCTGGGGCGAGCTGACAACGTGATCATCTCCGGCGGTGAGAAGGTCCTGCTCGACGAGGTCGAGCGGGCGGTGCGCGCGCTGGAGGGCTTCGGGCACGCGGTCGTGGTGGCTGCCGACGACGACGAATGGGGGCAGGTTCCTGTCGTTGTGGTCGACGGGGGCACGCCCGATCGCTCGCTCGCCGACGTGCGGGAGTTCGTCGCCCGACGTGTGGGCCGCGCGGCGGCGCCCGCGCGGGTCGTCGCCGTGACGAGCCTGCCGATGTTGAGCAGCGGCAAGCCGGACCGTCTCGCGATCGCCAGACTCGCCGCGGGCGCGGCGGGCCCGACGAGAATCGCATAGCCGGGGTCGTTACAATTCGCACTGTGATGAGTCAGAACAAGCCACGGATGCAGCGGATGTCGCCTGCGCAGCAGCGCGCACGCAACGGCAAGAGCGGACGGCCGGGCTCGGCGAAGACCAAGGTCAAGCCGGCCACCGCCTCCGACTGGATCGCCGGAGCGCGACTTCGCACCCTCCCGCTCGCCATCGCTCCCGTGATCATCGGCGTGGGCGCAGCCAAGGTGGCCGACGGCGCGGGCGTGTGGCATCCCGTTCGGGCGCTGCTCTGCCTCGCGGTGGCGGTGTGCCTCCAGATCGGAGTGAACTACGCGAACGACTACTCCGACGGAGTGCGCGGCACCGACAAGTACCGCGTCGGGCCGAGCCGCCTGACCGGCTCCGGTCGCGCCGCGCCCAAGCGGGTGCTGACCGTCGCGCTGGTCTTCTTCGGGCTGGGAGCGGTTGCCGGCCTCGTTCTCGTGCTGCTCACGCAGCACTGGTGGGTGCTGCTCGTCGGGGCCGCGGCGATTGCGGCGGCCTGGTTCTACACCGGCGGCAAACGCCCGTACGGGTACTTCGGGCTCGGCGAAGTGTTCGTGTTCGTCTTCTTCGGGATCGTGGCGACCGCCGGCACGACCTACATGCTCGCTGGAGTGGTCAACCAGGAAGCCTGGTACGGGTCGGTCATCGCCGGTCTCATCGCCTGCGCCGTGCTGATGGTCAACAACATCCGCGACATCGCGCCGGACAAGGCGGCCGGCAAGCGCACGTTGGCCGTGCTCCTCGGCAACGTCGCCTCACGCATCGTGTTCTGCGTGTTCCTGCTGGTGCCGTTCGGCATTCTCGCTCTGATGGCGCTGTTCTACCCGATCGCCTGGCTCGGCTTCTTCGCCCTGCTCGCGGCACTGCCCGCGTGCGCGATCACGCTGTTCGCCAAGACTCCGCGCGAACTGGTGACCGCGTTGCAGCTGACCAGCCTGACCGGGCTGCTCGTCGCGATCGCACTCGGAGCCGCCTACGCGTTCTAGGGTCGGGCGTCGGCCCTAACGTCAGCCCTTGGCGTCCGGTGACGTCGGCTTCTCGGTCGCGGAGGTCGCAGCGTCGATCGCGGCGTCCTCCGAGTCGTCGTCGACGGTAGTGGTCGGGGTGGTGCGGTGGCGGGCGGCGTAGAGGTCGCGAGCCACAGCATCCCTCGGCTTGCGCAGCACGACGTAGGAAAGGCAGAGGCCGATCAGAGCGGCCGCGATGACGGCGATCCACCAGTCGATGCGCAGAACGAGCATGATCGCCAGAGGGACGGCGAACAGGAGGAGTCGGAGCACCGAATAGGTGACCCAGGAGGGAATGCCTTTCACCCTCCCAGCTTAGAGACACACTCTGAGAGTTACGATTGACATATGGTTCGCCTCTGGATAGTCCTCGGCGTCGCAGCCGCGGTGTTCTACATCTATTCCGTGGCAGACTGCGCCCTTTTCGACCGTTCGCGCGTGCGCGGACTCCCCAAGCCGATCTGGCTGCTGGTCATCATCCTGTTCCCCGTCATCGGCGGCGTGCTCTGGTTCGCGATCGGTCGCGGCAGGCGGCGCCACCAAGAGGCGCGCCGGTCGGTAGCCCCGGACGACGACCCCGAGTTCCTGAAGCGCCTCGGCCAGGACAAAGAGCAGGAAGAGCGCATCCGGCAGCTCGAGAAAGAGCTCTCCGAACTCGACGACGGACCAGACGACCCCACCACCGGCCGCCGGGATGGGTGACGGCGCACAGTCGCACGAAGCGCACGACGGCACGGGGAACCCCGCCACCGACTATGCCATCGCGCTCCTGAGCGGCCTGGTTCGCGCCGGTGTGCGTGACCTGGTCGTGAGCCCCGGATCACGGTCGCAGGCACTGGCGCTGGTCGCCGCCGAGCTCGAACGATCGGGATCCGCGCGCCTGCACGTGCGGATCGACGAACGGGTCTCGGGCTTTCTCGCCCTCGGACTCGCCCGCGAGAGCGGAAGACCGGCCGTCGTGATCACCACGAGCGGCACCGCAACCGCGAACCTCCACCCCGCGGTGCTGGAAGCGCACGAATCCGGGATCCCGATGATCGTGATCACGTCCGACCGGCCGGAAGAGCTCCACGGCATCCGTGCGAATCAGACCACGCAGCAGACCGGGATGTTCGGCGTCGCACCGCGTCTCGCCGTGGACGTTCCCGCGCCCACCGGCGCCGACGGTGAGAGCGAAGCCGCGGGGCACCTGGCGGTGGCCGCCGTTCGCGCTGCACTCGGAGCGGACTCGGCGGATCCGGGGCCCGTGCATCTCAATGTCGCGCTGCGGGCACCGCTCTCGGTGGCTGTGCCGGAGATCGCGGCTGCGATCGGAACTGCAGAGCGGGATGCGGACGCGGATGCGGTCGCGACGCTGCGGATCGCCGGACCCGAGGTGCTCGGCCGGTCCAGCATCCAGCTCGACGACGGGCCGCGGACGATCGTGATCGCCGGAGCAGATGCCGGCGAGAGCGCCGAAGAGTTCGCGCGGGCAGGCGGGTATCCGTTGCTGGCCGAGGTGTCGAGCGGGGCGCGGTTCGGGCCGAACCTGGTCGTCGCCTATCGCGAGCTCCTGCGCGATGACGCGTTCGGCGCGCGGGTCGAGCGAGCCGTGGTCTTCGGTCACCCGACCCTCAGCCGAGAGGTTCCGGCGCTCCTCGAGCGGGCCGACGTCGAAACGGTCGTCGTGGCACCCAGCGGCGTACAGGCATACAACCCGGGTCGGCGGGCGCGGATCGTCGGCGGGGTGACGGCGCCCGCATCCGTCGACCTGCGATCGCCTGAGGTGCGCGCCTGGGTCGGGAGCTGGGTGTTCGCGAGCCGCCGCCTGAGCGAAGCGGCCGAGGTCGAAGCGGACCCCGGCGCGGTCGCGCCCGATGTCGAGAAGGCGCGATCGTACGAGCCGGCGGATGCGCTCGCTTTCGCGAGAGCCGAATTAGCCGCCGTGCGTGCGCCGATCACCCGGCCGCTGCTTGCTGAAGCACTGTGGCGGTACACGTGGCCCCACGACCGCCTCGTCTTCGGAGCCTCCCGCCTCATCCGCGACGCCGACCGGATCGTTCCCGGGAAGAAGATCCGTGTGCACGCCAATCGGGGGCTGGCCGGGATCGACGGGACCGTCGGGACGTCGATCGGAATCGCGCTGGCGAGTCAGGCCGCGGCCGAGGCGGCCGGCACGGCAACCGGAGTGACCCGAGTGCTGCTCGGGGACCTGACGCTGCTCCACGACGTCGGCTCTCTGCTCTTCGGCTCGGGCGAACCGCGTCCGCACGTGCAGGTCATCGTCGGGAACGACGGCGGCGGCACGATCTTCGACAGCCTCGAGGTGGCGTCGACGACCTCGCAGGAGGCGTTCGACCGTGTGCTCTACACGCCGCAGAGCGTCGACCTCGCGGCGCTCGCCGCAGCCTACGGCTGGAGCTACAGCACTGCGCGTACAAAAGGCGAACTCGATCAGGCGCTGTCGGCACCGCCGGCCGGTGTGAGCATCCTCGAAGTGCCGCTCAGCCGGTAGAAGCATCTCGGCAACGTCGGCTTGTCGTTGGTGACGCCGATATGCCAGTTTCTACCGTTTTCGGGCCCTCGAATCGGTAGAAACCGGCATCTCGGCGACCGGGCGGTCGCGACATCCGTTGCGTGCGCTGCTTCGCCCCCGGACTCATCGCACAACGGACGTCGGGCCTGCGCCGGTCGGCTTTGGAGGCTGCCCACAACGGAAGTGAGAAGCCGTTGGCGGATGGCTAGCATGACCGGGTGCACATGATCTTTCGAACGATGCTCCACGCCCTGATTTCGCGCTTCGGGAGACGACTCGGGCACTGGGACGTCGCCCGCACGAGTTTCCGCGTGCTGCCCACCGATCTCGACATCCTCAAGCACATGAACAACGGGGTGTACCTGTCGATCGCCGATGTCGGACGGTTCGATCTGCTCACCCGCACGGGGGTCTGGGCGATCTTCAAGAAGCGCGGCTGGTATCCGGTCGTGGCATCGGAGACGATCTCCTTCCGCAAGTCGCTCGAGTTGTGGCAGCCCTTCGTGGTGGAGTCGCGCATCCTCGGTTTCGACGAGAAGGCCGTCTACGTCGAGCAGCGGTTCACCGTCGACGGCGAGATCTACACGCAGGCATTCATCCGCGGTCGTTTTCTGAAGCGGGGCGGTGGCGTCGTCACGATTCAGGAGCTGCTGGATGCGGTCGGTCCCGCGCCGACGGATGTCACCATTCCCCAGTGGCTGATCGACTGGGGTTCGGATGCTGCCCTTCCGTCGACGCGGGCCGAGGCGCCCAGCGTGTGGAGCGACTGACCGGAGCAACTGACCGGAGCGTCTGACCGCTACTGCGGGCCGAAGGCGAACACCCGCTGCGGGTCCCATTCGGCGCGGTCGGCTGCGAGCCGGTCGAATACCGCGGGCGGCCAGGTCTTCTCGAACGCCGCCTTCTCGACGAGCCCGACAGACCAGTTCACGTTCGTCGTCGCCGAGATCTTGTCGGCCACCGCCTCGCTGATCGCGGCCGCGCGCGCGGGAGCGAGTTCTGCGAAGGTCGCCGGGTCTCCGGCGATGGTGGAGAGCGTGTACCGGCTCTCCCGGCCGCCCACCGCGGTGCCGTCGAAGGTGTCCCGAGCCGTGGCGCCACCGATCTGGCGCACCTCGACCGCGAGGAACGGCGAACCCGAGCCGGGCTTCACGAGTTCGTAGATGGCTCGACCGGCCTCCTGGTCGAACGAGTCGAGCATCAGACCCCGCACCCAGCTCGCCGAGCCCTGCTCCGGGTCGTTGTGAATGCTCGCGACGGCGGCCGCCGGCATCTCACCGACGAAGTCGAGGTACACCGCCGCGGATGCGCGGAGCGGCGCGAACAGCTTCTCGCCTTCTGCCGGGTCGCCCGGGTAGGCGAAGCGCACGCTGAGCACGAAGCGTCCCCGCAACGGCGGTGGGGCGGCTTCGACGTCGGGGACCTGCAGGAAGACGGCGGAGGTGGTCGCCTCGTCGGCCAGGCCGGCCGACCAGTCGATCCACGCGCGGAAGGCCGGCTCGACCGCATCCCCTTCGAAGAAGATGCTGCCGGCGTAGAGCGTGCGCAGCGGGACGAGTTCGAGTGTCATCTCGGTGACGACGGCGAGGCCGCCCTTGCCGCCGCGAAGCGCCCAGAACAGCTCGGGGTTGGTCGAGGCGTCGGCCGTGACGATGTCACCCGCTGCGGTCACCACCCGGAACCCGCGCACCCAGTCGGCCGTGAAACCGTGGCTTCGAGCGAGCGGGCCGAGCCCGCCCCCGAGGGTGTAGCCGACGGCGCCGACGCTCGACGACGACCCGGTGATCGGCGCGAGCCCGAACTCGGCGGCGGCCGCGATGATCGGCGCCCAGCGGAGACCGGCGCCGATCGTGGCGAACCCCGTGTCACCGTCGATCTGCAGCTGGTCGAGCGCGCGGGTGGAGATGATGAGTCCGTCGGTGATCGGTAGCTCAGAGCCGTGGCCGGTGGCTTGCACGCGCACGGGGAGGCCGTTCTCGGCGGCGAATCGCACGGCCTCGGCGACGTCGTTCTCGGTGGCGACGGCCACGACGACCTCGGGGTCGTGGATGACGGTCGGGTCGAAGCAGGCGACCTCGGCTGCGAGGCCGTCATCGCCCCGCAGGTAGACAGTTCCCGATACGGCGTCGCGCAGGCGCGCGACGGCATCGCTTTCGAATGCTGATCCCATGGGCCGAGGGTATTGGAGTCCACCGACATGTGGGAAGGCCCGCGGGAAGATCAGGGGACTGACGTAGCATTCCTGCATGAGCACCGCGATCCCCGCCGCCGTACCGGTGGAACGGGTGTCGCCGCTCCCGTTCGCATCGACGGTGTACTCGCCGGCTGAGCCGGTCGATCTGCACGGCACGCTCAGCATGCTCGGCCGGGGTCCGCACGATCCGACGACGAAGTGGGATGCGCGCGGCGTGTGGCGCACGTTCCGCACGCCGGAGGGCGTGGCGACCCTGCGCATCCTGACCCCCGCCGGCGACGGCTCGATCGAGGCGGCCGCGTGGGGCCCGGGCGCGGACTGGGCGATCGCCGCCGTACCGGGGCTGCTGGGTCGCGGCGACGACTGGAGCGACCTGGATGTGCGCGGCACGCCCCTGCTGCACGAGAGCCGGCGGCGCAACCCCGGGCTCAGGCTGATGCGCACCGGGCGGATGCTGGAGGCGCTGGTCCCCGCCGTCATCGAACAGCGGGTGACCAGCATCGAGGCGTACCGATCGTGGTCGCGGCTGGTGCGCTGGTACGGGGAGGTTGCGCCGGGGCCCGCTCCGGAGGGACTGCGTGTGGTGCCGACCGTCGAGCAGTGGCGCGGCATCCCGTCGTGGGAGTGGCACCGAGCCGGCGTGGACCCAGGACGCGCGCGGACCGTCGCGTCGGCGATGGCCGTGGCTGGGTCGCTGGAACGAGCGACGGATGCGGCCGAGAACCTCGCCGTGGCCGCCGGCAAGCTGCGCACGGTCGCTGGAATCGGCGTGTGGACTGCTGCCGAGACACTGCAGCGATCGCATGCCGACCCGGATGCGGTGAGCGTCGGCGACTACCACCTCGCGCACTACGTGGGGGAGGCACTCATCGGGCGACGGGTTGACGACGAGGGGATGCTCGAACTCCTGGAGCCGTGGACCGGGCACCGGCAGCGTGTGATCCGGTTGATCCTCGCATCCGGGCACCGCTTCGAACGCCGCGGGCCGCGCATCACCTTGCAGGAACACCGCTGGCACTGAGCCGCGCGGGGCGCACGTCAGCGCCCGTCCACGCTCAGCGCCCGTCTGTGCCCGTCGCGTCCCGATCGATGGCGTGCGCCGCCGCGTGCTCTCTACGCACGTCGGCGTTGACCTCGCGGCAGATGTTCTCGTAGTGCTCGAGCATCGCCGGGTAGTAGTCGTCCCAGTTGGGCATGGGCTTGCCCGCCCTGGTAGCGATGAGGCGGTCGAGATAGTAGTCCCAGCCGACGCCGACGTCGGCTTCCTCCGTCAGTGAGCGCAGACGCTGCGCGAAGGTGACCGTCGTGTGGCCGCTCGATTCGGTGAGGTGCCAGTACACCCGCCACGAGTCGCCGGCGGGGCCGACATCTGCGGCGAACTTGTGGGGCGCCACGCATTCGAGGATGGAGACGTTCTCCCAGTCGGTCTCGTCGCCCTCGGCGTTCATCCGGAACCGGACGGCCCCCGTGGCGGGGCGGCCGGTGTACTCGCCGACCCATTCGGCCAGTCGGGGAGAGCGCGAGAAATAGGACCAGACGTCTTCGATCGGCGCCTTGAAGATCCGGTCGAGGACCACGTAGACACCGTCGTCTTTGCGGACCAATCGTCCTGTCGGTTGTGGCAACATGATGCACCTCCCACTGATCTTCAGACTAGTCACGTCGGGTCGAATGCGGCAGTGCCGAGAGCTGCGAGACTTCTCAGTTCACCCCTCGAGCACGGCCATCGCGGCGTTGTGGCCGCCGATCCCGCTGACTGCCCCACCACGGCGCGCGCCCGCCCCGCAGAGAAGGATGCGCGGGTGCCGGGTGGCGACGCCCCAGCGCTGCGCCGGCGTGGTGAGCTCGTCGTCGTCCTCGGCGAACGGCCAGGAGAGGGGACCGTGGAAGATGTTCCCTCCTGGCATGTTGAGGGCGAGTTGCAGGTCGCGGGTGGTCTTGGTCTCGATGCAGGGCCGGCCCTCAGCATCGGTCAGCAGGAGGTCTTCGATGGGTTCGGCGAGTACCGAGTCGAGCGATGCGAGCACCGACTTCTGCAGGCGCTCGCGGGTCGCGTCGTTGTTCGCCTCGGTCAGCCAGCGGTCGGGGGTGTGCAGTCCGAACACGGTCAAGGTCTGGGCGCCGGATGCGGCGAGCTCGGGGTCGAGGATGCTCGGATCGGTGAGCGAATGGCAGTAGATCTCGCAGGGGAGCAGCTCCGCCATCACCCCGCGCACGGCGCCGGCGTAGGCGTCTTCGAGTTGGGCGTAGGTCTCGTTGATGTGGAACGTCCCGCCGAAGGCTGCGGCCGGGTCGACATCGGTGTCGCGCAACCTCGGGAGTCGCTTGAGAAGGAGGTTGACCTTCACCTGGGCGCCCTCGGCCCTGACTCGGGGTGGCTCGGGCGGAGTGGGCTGTTCGCCGAGGAGCAGATCGAGAACCTCGGGGGCGACGTTCGCCAGCACGTGGCGCCCGACGACCCGGCGATCGTGCTTCTTGCGCTCGTAGCGCACGGTCCCGTCGGCCTGGATGCTCGTCACCTCGGCGCCGGTCACGATGCGGGCGCCGGCCTCTCGCGCGACACGGGCGAGCTCGGTCGTGACCGTGCCCATCCCGCCGACGGGCACATCCCAATCTCCGGTCCCGCCGCCGATCACGTGGTAGAGGAAGCAGACGTTCTGGGCCAGCCCGGGGTCGTCGACGCTCGCGAACGTGCCGATCAGCGCATCCGTCGCCGCCACACCGCGCACCAGGTCGCTGGTGAGCCGTGACTCGATCAGCTCGCCGATCGGGCGTTCGAACACGGACCGCCAGAGGTCGTCGTCACCGACCAGCGCCTTCGCCTCACTGCGGGTGAGCAGCGGTTCGGTGACGGTCGGCCAGAGCGCGCGCGCGAGCTCGGTGGTGGATTCGTAGAACCGGGTGAACGCCTCGGCGTCGTCGGCGGCACCGATTCGGGCGAAGGATGCGGACGTCGCCTCGGCATCGTTGTTGTCGATCAGCAGACCAGCGCCGTCGGGGTCGCCGGGCACCGGCGTGTAGGAGGAGTACCGGCGGCGCGCGAGGGAGATGCGGAGCCCGAGATCGTCGATGATGCGCTGGGGCAGCAGACTGACCAGGTAGGAGTAGCGCGAGAGCCAGGCGTCGACGCCGTCGAAGGCCTGCGCGCTCACTGCCGCCCCTCCGACCACGCCCAACCGCTCGAGGACGATGACGCTGAGGCCCGCCTTCGCCAGGTAGGCGGCCGCCGTGAGCCCGTTGTGACCGCCCCCGACGATGACGACGTCATGGGTCGGCTCGGTGCTGCTGTCGGCGGCGGCTGTGGAGGCTTCGGTCATGCCTCCGAGCCTAGGACTTCGACGGGCCGCACGCTCGCCACGGCCCGGGCCAGGGCATCGCGGCAGGCGACGACGCCGGGGCGGCTCGCGGAGGTGCGCCGGGCCGAGGTGAAGATCGTGCGCTGCGGAGATCCGGGAAGGTCGAGCACGCGCACGCTCGGCTCGTCGCCCGCCCACACCAGGTCGGGGAGCAGACCCACCGCGTTCCCCGAGCCGATGAGGCGGATGTGCGCGACCAGGTCGGCGGTCTCGTAGCGCACATCCGGTTCGAACCCGGACGCGCGGCACAACTGCACGGCCCACGTTCGCGCGGCCGTTCCCTCGGGCTCCATCACCCAGGGGAGGTCGGCGGTGTCGGCGAGCGAGGCCGCCGCGATCCTCGCGCCCTTTGCCGCCGCGGTCGCCAGGCGGATCCGGTCGGTCGTGAGGTCGACGCGGTCGAGGTCGGGTCGGAGCGCTCGGGTGCTGCCGGGATACTGCTCGGCGATCACGAGATCGAAGTCGCGGGCCGAGACCTCGAAGAGGCCGAGCTCGGGTTCGCGCTCCGTGACCTCGACACGAAGGTCCGGATATTCGGCTGCCAGGATGCTCAGGGCCCGGGGGATGACGGCGTGCGCGGCCGATTGGAACACCGCGATGCGCACCACTCCGGTGACCGTCGTCAGCGACGCGGCGAGTTCGGCCTCCGCCTCCTCGAGCAGGTCGAGGATCTCGGCGGTGTGCTCGACGAGGATCTCGGCTTGCGGGGTGAGCTGCACGCGGCGACCGACTTTGACGAGGAGGCGCACGCCGGACTCCCGCTCGAGGGCGGCGAGCTGCTGCGAGACCGACGAAGGGCTGTACGAGAGCGCCTCGGCGACTCCGGTCACCGTGCCGCGCACCTTGAGCTCCCGGAGGAGGCGGAGTTTGCGTACGTCGAGCATCCGGACCCCATTATTCAGTCTGACCGAACGATATTGTTCGAAAACATTCGCTTTTTCTAATGGAAGGATAGCCTCACACTGTAGGCACAGTCCCCAGTTCTCCACAATGTGGGTGAGGCCCGAGCAACCCCGAACAGCGAGGAATACAGTCGTGAGCATGGTCAATGACACGGAGGGCACCGGCACCCGCCCGTCGCAGATCGCCGTCGAGGCTGTCGAACTCGTCCGAACCTGGCTGGCGCAGAGCGCGAGTGCGGCCGACGGCGCTGCGGCCGACGGCGCCAAGCCGAAAGACGACCCGGCGGCCGAGCGGCTCGCCGGCGTGCTGAGAGACCCGAACGGACTCGACTTCGCCGTCGGCTTCGTCGATGGCGTCGCCCGTCCGCAAGACCTCTTCGTGGCCGGGTACAACCTGCAGAAAGTCGCCAAGAACATCCCGTCGTTCCTGCCGTGGTACATGCGGTTCGCCATCTGGCTGGGTGGGGTATTCGGTCCCGTGCTGCCGTGGATCGTGATCCCGATCGCGCGGCGCGTGCTGCGCGGGATGGTCGGGCACCTCGTCGTCGATGCGACCCCCGACAAGCTCGGCCACGCGATCGCGCACCTCCGCGCACCGACCGACCCTCAGGGCCGTGGAGCCCGGCTGAACCTGAACCTGCTCGGCGAGGCCGTGCTCGGTGAGCAGGAGGCGGCGCGCCGTCTCGAGGGAACACGGGCACTGCTCGCCAGGGACGACGTCGACTACGTATCGATCAAGGTCTCGTCCATCGCGTCGCAACTCTCGATGTGGTCGTTCGACGAGACGGTCGCGCGCGTCGTGGAGCGCCTCACGCCGCTCTACCAGCTCGCGGCCTCGTCGCCGAAGCCCAAGTTCATCAACCTCGATATGGAGGAGTACCGCGACCTCAATCTGACGATCGCGGTGTTCACGGGCATCCTCGCCAAGCCGCAGTTCGCCGGGCTCGAAGCCGGCATCGTGCTCCAGGCGTACCTGCCCGACGCGCTCGACGCTCTGCAAGGACTGACCGAGTGGGCGACGCAGCGTCGGATGAACGGGGGAGCCCCGATCAAGGTGCGTGTGGTCAAGGGCGCCAACCTCGCGATGGAGCACGTCGACGCGGCGATCCACGATTGGCCGCTCGCCACGTACGACACCAAGCAGGCGACCGACACCAACTACAAGCGCGTCCTCGACTGGGCGCTGACGCCCGAGCACACGAACGCGGTCAAGATCGGCATCGCCGGGCACAACCTGTTCGACGTGGCGTACGCATGGCTGCTCGCCTCGCGGCGTGGAGTCACCGAGCGGATCGATTTCGAGATGCTGCTCGGCATGGCGACCGCGCAGGCCGACGCCGTCAGAAGAACCGTCGGGTCGCTGCTGCTCTACACCCCGGTCGTAAACCCGGCCGAGTTCGATGTGGCCATCTCCTACCTCATCCGCAGGCTCGAAGAGAACGCGAGCCAGGAGAACTTCATGTCCGCCGTCTTCGAGCTGGACTCGAACGCGGCCCTGTTCGAGCGGGAGAAGCAGCGATTCCTGTCGTCGATCGCAGAACTCGAGTCCGATCCGAGCCCTCGCGGAGTCGCGCCGCTTCCGAACCGGCGACAGGACAGGCAACGCGAGTGGGAGGATGCCGGATCGTTCACCCGGCCGCCGGCCCCCGCAGAGCCCGAGGGCGCATCCGCCGAAGGGCTGACCAGCGTGGTGCTCGGGCTCCAGCGCGGGTCGAGCGGAGACGGTGAGGTCGGCAGCGACGGCTTGACTGCTCCGGCCCCGAGCGGGTTCCGCAACGCGGCCGACACCGATCCGTCGCTGGCGGTCAACCGAGCGTGGGGCCGTCGAATCCTGACTCGCTCTGCTTCGTCGCAACTCGGCGTCGAGACCATCGCGGGCGCAAGGGTGACGGATACGGCGGCGCTCGAGAGCCTCATCCGCACTGTGCAGGCGAACGGCGCGGCCTGGGGGCAGCGGAGCGGGTTCGAGCGGGCTGCCGTTCTCGACCGTGCGGGCCTCGCGCTCGCCGCGAACCGCGACAGACTCATCGAGATCATGGCGGCCGAGACCGGCAAGACCATCGCCGAAGCCGACCCCGAGGTGAGCGAGGCGATCGACTTCGCCCACTACTACGCGACGCGAGCCCGCGAACTCGACACCGTCCAAGGTGCGACCTTCGTTCCGTCGAAGCTCACCGTGGTGACACCGCCCTGGAACTTCCCGGTCGCCATCCCGGCGGGGTCGGTGCTGTCGGCGCTCGCCGCGGGCAGCGGAGTGATCATCAAGCCCGCGCCGCAAGCGAAGCGGTCGGGCGCGGTCATGGTCGAAGCGCTCTGGGAGGCCGGCATTCCGAGGGAGCTGCTCGCGCTCGCCGATGTCTCGGAGAACGAGCTGGGTCAGCAGCTGGTCTCCGACCCGAGAGTGGACCGAGTCATCCTCACGGGCGCCTACGAGACGGCGAAGCTCTTCCGGTCGTGGCGGTCCGATCTTCCCCTCCTGGCCGAGACCAGCGGAAAGAACGCGATCATCGTCACGCCGAGCGCCGACTACGATCTCGCGGTCGCCGACATCGTCAAAAGCGCGTTCGGGCACGCCGGGCAGAAGTGCTCCGCCGCCAGCCTCGTGATCCTCGTGGGGTCGGTGGCACGGTCGGAGCGCTTCCGGCACCAGCTCGTCGACGCGACGACCAGCCTGCGGGTCGGCTATCCGCAAGACCCCACCAGCCAGATGGGGCCCCTCATCGAGCCGGCGAGCGGAAAGCTGCTGCATGCGCTCACGACACTCGGCGGAACCGAGGAATGGCTCGTGCAGCCCAAGCAGCTCGACGACACAGGGCGACTCTGGACGCCGGGAGTGCGAACGGGCGTGCAGCCCGGTTCTTACTTCCACCTCACCGAGTTCTTCGGACCGGTGCTGGGCATCATGACGGCGCGCAACCTCGATGAGGCGATCCGCTACCAGAACGCGATCGAGTACGGCCTCACCGCAGGGCTGCACTCGCTCGACCCCGACGAGCTCGCGTTGTGGCTCGACACGGTCGAGGCCGGCAACCTCTACGTGAACCGTGGCATCACCGGTGCGATCGTGCAGCGCCAGCCGTTCGGTGGCTGGAAGCGGTCGTCTGTGGGAGCGGGCACGAAGGCCGGAGGCCCGAACTACCTGATCGGCCTCGGCTCCTGGGAGCCGGAGGTCGGCCACTCCAGCACGAGCCTTCACCTACGTGGACTCGACAAGCGCGTGAGCGACCTGATCGAGTCGGGCCAGTCGTCGATGGACTATACGGCGTTCGACCTCGTGCGGCGTTCGGCCCTCAGCGATGCGATCGCCGCGGCGACGGAGTTCCACACGGTGAAAGACGTCTCTGCGGTCGGAGTCGAGCGCAACCTGTTCCGCTATCGGCCGGTGCCGGTCGCCATCCGCCTGGCCGACGGCGCTGAGCTGCCCGCGCTGCTGCGCATCCTCGCCGCCGCGACCGTGGCCCGGTCGCCGTTCACCGTGAGCAGCTCGGTGAAGCTGCCGCGGCCGGTTCATCAGGTTCTGCGCGAGCGGGACGTCGACGTGACGGTCGAGACCGATCAGCAGTGGCTCGCACGAGTCGCGGCGCACTCGGTGAAGGAGCACCGCATCCGGCTCATCGGCGGGGATGCGTCCGCGCTGGCGTCAGCGCTCGGAGGCACTCCGGATGTTGCGGTCTACGCGAACCCCGTCACCCCGGCAGGACGCGTCGAACTGCTCCCGTTCCTGCACGAGCAGGCGATCTCGATCACCGCCCACCGCTTCGGGAACCCGTCGCGACTGTCGGAAGAAGTCATCTGACCGGTGCGGGCGGCAGGTGATTAGCCTGGACGCATGACCATTCCAAGGATCGCCCTCAACTCCGGCACCAGCATCCCGCAGATCGGCCTCGGAACAGCGCCGCTCGATGACGCAGAGGTCGAGCGCGCAGTGCACGAAGCCCTGGCGATCGGGTACCGGCACATCGACACCGCGGTCCGGTACGGCAACGAGGTCGGAGTCGGACGCGGCATCAGCGGCGGCGGTGTACCCCGCGACGAGATCTTCGTCACGACCAAGCTCGACGGCCCCTTCCAGGGCGACGATCGCGCGATCGCCGGGCTCGACGAGTCGCTCGAGCGTCTCGGCCTCGACTACGTCGACCTGCTGCTCATCCACTGGCCGCTGCCGGGCCGCGACGAGTACGTCTCCACCTGGAAGACCTACGAGAAGCTCCACGCATCGGGCAAGGCGCGCGCGATCGGCGTCTCCAACTTCAAACCGGCTCACCTCGACCGACTCATCGCCGAGACCGGAACCACGCCGGCCGTGAACCAGATCCAGCTGAACCCGTACGTCACCCGTCACGAGCAACGCGCCTACGACGCCGAGCACGGCATCGTCACCGAGTCGTGGAGTCCGCTCGGCGCCGGAAGCGACCTGCTCACCTCCACAGTGCTGGCGACCGTCGGCGCCAAGTACGGCAAGACCCCCGGTCAGGTCGTGATCCGGTGGCACCTCGACAACGGGCTGGTGGTCATCCCGAAGTCGAAGAACGCCGAGCGTCAGGCGGAGAACCTCGACGTGCTCGACTTCAGGCTTGACGCGGAGGACCAGGCTGCGATCGCCACACTCGACCAGGGAGCGGATGCGGGCGTCGACTCCGACGTCTCCGGCCACTGATCGAGGTCCCGGCCTCTCAGCGCGATCACTACGTGGTCGGATGCGACGCGAGCGGTAGCACGACCGTCGCGATGAGCCCGCCCTCCTCGGCGTTGGCGAGCACCACGCTGCCGCCGGCCGACCCCGCCAGAGCCCCGACGATGGCCAGCCCGAGTCCGCCACCCGAGTGGCCGGTGCGGGCGCCGTCGGCGCGCGTGAAACGGTCGAGGGCGACCGGGATGAAGCCCGCCTCCATGCCGGGACCGCTGTCGCGCACGGTGAGGATCACCTCGGCGGGGGTGGCAGTGAGCTCGGCGGTGACGATCCGTTCGGACGCCGCAGCCGCATCCGCATCCGCATCTGCAGCAACGTCGGCGCCCATGATGGCCGTGATCGCGTTGCCGAGCAGATTGTCGAGGATGCGCCCGAAATCGGTCGGGGAGAGAGCGACCAGCGCGTTGACCGTCTGACGCTCACGCGGGCGGTAGTCGAAGTCGATCGAGATCTCGCGGGCTTCGGAGTCGTCGGTTCGCCGGGATGCGATCAGGCGCGCCCGGTCGATGGCGTCGGCCAACTCGTCAGTGAGGGTGCGCCAGTCGGTGCGCCCGTTGGAGGGGCCGGCCTCGATCCGGGAGAGCTCGAGGAGGTTGCTGGCGAGCTGTCCGAGGCGCAGTGCTGTCGCGTGCGAGGAGCGGATGGCGGTGAGCAGCGCATCCGCGTCGCCCGCGTCGAGTTCCGCGAGCTCGAGTTGCCCGCGCAGCACGGCCAGCGGCGTGCGCAGCTCGTGGCTCGCATCCGACACCATCTGGCGTTCCCGGTCGGCAGATGCTCGCAGCCGGCCGATCAGGTCGTTGAGGGTGGTCGCGAGGGCGGCGAGTTCATCGTTGGCGGGGCCGACGGGGAGGAGACCGGTCGAGGAGACGTCGGCGATGCTCGCGGCGCGCTCGCGCATCCGGCTCACCGGGCGGAGCGCGGTGCGAGCCAGGAGCCAGGATGCGGCGCCGAATCCGACCACCACCACGGCGGCGCCGATGAGCAGAAGGGAAGTGAGCCGGTCGAGCACGAGGTCGGTCGTCTCGTTGTTGCGCGCCGCGATCACGTGGAACGTCCCGTCGCTCGTCGGGACGGCCCGCACCAGTACGACATAGCGGTCGTTGCCGACCTGCACCTCTGTGGGGTCGTCGCCGAGCTGGAGCAGACTCGGCATCCGCGCGCCGAGCGCCAGCGGGAGGGTCGAGTCGAGAACCCGGCCGTTCGGGCCGACGATCGCGAGTTCCTGCCCGCCGCCCGGAAGTGTGTACGGCCCGCTCGGATTCCCCTTCACCGATTGCTTCGGTGCCGCGACGTCGCTCGTGAGCAGGGTGACCGTCGCGTTGTGCAGGATCGACGCGACGCCGGCCCGCACGACCTCGACGGCGACGAGACCGAACAGGGTCGCGACGATGAGGCTCCCGATGGTGATGCGGGCCGTGATGGACAACCGCCGCAGCCAGGTCACCCGGGGACCGCCTCGCGGGTCGTCCCCACCGTCGATCGCCGCTCGGCGGTCACGGCGTCGGCGCCTCGGCGTTCTTGGCGTCCAGCCGGTATCCGCGCCCGCGTTCGGTGACGATCGCGAGCCCGGCGCCCGCCAGCTCCAGCTTCTTGCGGAGGTACGACACGTACTGGTCGATCACGTTCGTGCCGATGTTCTCGGTCGTTCCCCACACGGTCTCCAGGATGTCGGACCGGGCGAGCGTCTTGTCCGGGTTGGTCGCGAACAGGCGCAGCAGCGTGAACTCGCGCCGGCTGAGCGGCATCTCGTGACCGGCGACGAGCGCGCGGTGCTCGTGCGAGTCGATGGTGAGGCGTCCGACCGTGACCTGGGGTCGCATCCCGCTCGGCTCCCGCCGCAGCAGGGCCCGGATGCGCGCGGCGAGCTCATCGAATGCGAACGGCTTGGTCAGGTAATCGTCTGCGCCCGAGTCGAGCCCGTGCACCCTGTCCTCGATCGCATCCCGGGCCGTCAGCAGCAGGATGGGCATCGGATTGGCCGCCTCGCGCACGTGGCGGCAGAGCTCGAAGCCGCTCATCCCGGGCAGCATCACGTCGATCGCGGCTGCGGAGAAGGGCTCAGCGCGCAACGCGATCATCGCATCGACGCCGTTGGTGACCAGCGTCACGTCGTAACCCTCGGCGGTGAGCCCCCGCTCGACGAGGCCTCCCATGTCGGGGTCGTCTTCGACTACCAGCAGTTTCATGCGTTCATCGTGCCACCGTTTGCCGTGGTGGTGCTCTAAGACTCCGGTTGCCGGATGCGCGCAGGCTGAGGATTCTCGCAGGTGCGGCACAGACACGCCACTGGTCGGGCCCAGGCGCGACTCAGACTCCGCGCTCGACGACGCCCTTCATCCCGGCGAGGGTCATGCCCCAGTTCTCGACCATCCGGTCGGCCTCGGCTCGGTCGGCGCAGCCGTCCTGCCTGACCGTCACTCGTGTCCCCGACCCCTCGGGCTCCACGGTGTAGGTCACATTCTGGTAGCTTTCGGGCGCATCCGGTTTGCCGCTGAGCGGGCTGTAGTAGCTGGTCGCCAGCAGGCGCGGCGGGTCGATCTCGAGGATGGTCCCCTTGTCTTCGTAGGGCTTGCCCTCCCATTCGCCCCGGTAGACGATCGGGCTGCCCTTCTTCCAGTCGGTGGTGACCTGGGTTCCGAACAGGTACTCCGCGATCGCGGCGGGCTCGGTGAGCGCGCGCCAGACGGCGTGCTGCGGCGCGGCGACGAGGATGCTGGTTTCTGCTGTCTCGGTCATGGGACCATGCTGCGCGCATCCGGTGCGGAATGCTTGAAGAAAGACGACGGTCCGAGCGGTGCCGGTCAGTCGTGTCCGCGGTGGATCAGCCGCGACAGCACGATCGCGCTGCGGGTGTGGTCGACGTTGGGGGCGAGCCGCACCTTCTCCAGGGCCGCCTCGAGGCTCGGGATGTCCCGCGACCGGATGTGCACGATGGCGTCCGCGCTTCCGGTGACGGTTCCCGCCTCCACCACCTCCGGGACGGCCGACAGGATGCGCAGCAGTTCGTCCGGTGCGACCGTTCCGCGGCAGAAGAGTTCGACGTAGGCCTCGGTGCTCATCCCGTCGATGGTCGGGTCGACCTGGATGGTGAATCCACGGATGACGCCGTCGGCGACGAGTCGGTCGACGCGCCGTTTGACGGCGGACGCGGACAGCCCCACGACCGAGCCGATGTCGCCGTATCCGGCGCGGGCGTTCTGCCGGAGGAGGTCGAGGATGCTGCGATCGAGGTTGTCCACGCGGCAAGCATACGGCGGATCGTTGCGCGGTCAGGGCAGGGTGCGCAGAAATCCTGCGCGACGTTTCCGTGCGCCGCGCGGAGCGGTTGTGGTCGGTCAGAATCCGTCGTGGGGGAGACCTGATGCAGATAATCGCCACGTGATACCGATGCACGACGATTTCGTGCGCACATCGGCCGAATTTCGGCGACATTCGTGTGTGACACTATCCCCATGTCGATGATTCACGAGGATGCGGAGCCCCGGGTGCAACGGCCCGAGCGCACGGCCACCGCACGGTCGGTGCTGATGTGCCGTCCGGAGCATTTCACCGTGGTCTACCGGATCAACCCGTGGATGGATCCGCAGCTGCCGACCGACACATCGCTGGCCATGAGCCAGTGGGATGCGCTCTACCGCACGTATCTCGAACTCGGCTTCGACGTTCAGCTCATCGACCCGATCGAGGGGCTGCCCGACATGGTCTACGCGGCCAACGGCGGCTTCGTCATCGACAACATCGCGTACGGCGCGAGCTTCACCTACCCCGAACGGCAGCCGGAGGGTCCGGCATACATGGACTGGTTCCGGCGAAACGGATTCGAGGTGGCCGAGCCCGAGCACATCAACGAGGGGGAGGGCGACTTCCTGCTCGTCGGCGACACGATCCTCGCCGGCACCGGGTTCCGCAGTGCGAGCGACAGCCACCTCGAGCTCGGCCGGCTGTACGGTCGCGAGGTCGTCAGTCTCACCCTGATCGACCCGAGCTTCTACCACCTGGACACCGCGCTGGCGGTGCTCGACGGCACACCCGGTCGGGAGCACATCGCCTACCTGCCGAGCGCGTTCGACGAGCCGAGCCTGGGGATCCTTCGCGCACGCTATCCCGATGCGATCATCGTGAACGACGAGGACGCATCCGTGCTGGGCCTCAACTCGTTCTCCGACGGCTACAACGTCGTCATCGCATCCCGTGCGCTCGACTTCGAGCGGCAGCTGCGCGGGCACGGCTACAACCCGATCGGTGTCGACCTGTCCGAGCTGCTGCTCGGCGGGGGCGGCGTCAAATGCTGCACGCTCGAACTGCGTCGCTGAGAGGACAGTCCATGACCGACACAGACACGACGGCCCACGGCGCAGACGCCGAGACAGTCGCCCACCGCATCCACCCGGTGTCGAAGGCCGCCACCGAGCGACAGGCCGTGGCGATCGAGCGCGAGGAGGCGCACACCGCGCACAACTACCATCCGCTTCCGGTCGTGGTCGCCGAGGGCGAGGGCGCCTGGGTCACGGATGTGGACGGCCGTCGCTACCTCGACTGCCTGGCCGCCTACTCCGCGGTGAACTTCGGGCACTCGAATCCGGTGCTCCTGGATGCGGCCAGGGCTCAGCTCGACCGCGTCACCCTGACGAGCCGCGCCTTCCACAACGACCAGCTCGGTCCGTTCGTCGAGGCGCTGGCCGCTCTCGCCGGCAAGGACATGGTGCTGCCGATGAACACCGGAGCCGAAGCCGTCGAGTCGGGGATCAAGGTCGCGCGCGCCTGGGGCTACCGCGTGAAGGGGGTGTCCGACGGGATGGCGAACATCATCGTGATGTCGGGGAACTTCCACGGGCGCACCACCACGATCGTGAGCTTCTCGGACGACCCGACGGCGCGTGACGGCTTCGGTCCGTTCACGCCGGGGTTCCGCATGGTTCCGTACGGGGACGCCGAGGCGCTCGCCGCCGCGATCGACGACGACACCGTCGCTGTGCTGGTGGAGCCGATCCAGGGGGAGGCCGGCATCCTCGTTCCACCCGCCGACTACCTGCCGGCCGTCCGCCGGATCTGCGACGAGCGCAACGTGCTCTTCATCGCCGACGAGATCCAGTCGGGACTCGGCCGCACCGGCGCGACGTTCGCGTGCGACCTCGTGGGGGTCGTCCCCGATCTCTACCTCCTCGGCAAGGCATTGGGCGGGGGCATCGTGCCGGTGTCGGCGGTCGTCGGAAACAGGGATGTGCTCGGTGTGCTCCAGCCCGGCGAGCACGGTTCGACTTTCGGCGGCAACCCGCTCGCAGCGGCCGTCGGCCGAGCGGTGGTCGGGATGCTCGCCACAGGCGAGCTCCAGGAGCGCGCGCAGCTGCTCGGCCGGCGCCTGCACACCGGACTCGAGCGTCTCGTCGGTCACGGCGTCGTCGCGGTGCGCGGGGCCGGACTCTGGGCGGGCATCGACATCGACCCGGAGCTGGCGACCGGCCGTGAGGTGTGCGAACTGCTGATGGAGCGCGGCCTGCTCGCCAAGGACACGCACGGCTCCACGATCAGGCTCGCCCCGCCGATCGTGATCGACCCCGCCGACCTCGACTGGGCGGTCGACCAGCTGGCGGCGGTGCTCGAAGACCTTCGTTGAAAGCATTCCGCTTCGCCGTGCGGAGTGGGAGCATGTGCGCATGAGCAACGCGACGGCGCGGAGAGAGACACCGGGGCCGGCGGGGGAGCACAAGACCTTCTTCGGCCAGCCTCGTTCACTCGCCAACATCTTCGGCGTGGAGATGTGGGAGAGGTTCTCGTTCTACGGGATGCAGGGCATCCTTCTCATCTACCTCTATTACTCGGTCGCGCGCGGCGGTCTGGGAATCGACCAGGCGACGGCGGCAGGCATCGTCGGCGCGTATGGCGGCGGTGTCTACCTGTCCACCATCCTCGGCGCCTGGCTGGCCGACCGCATGTTCGGCTCGGAGCGTGTGCTGTTCTGGAGCGCCTTCGTCATCGTGATCGGCCACCTGTCCCTGGCGATCCTTCCGGGCGTATCCGGTGTGATCGCTGGGCTGATCTTCATCGCGTTCGGAAGCGGCGGGCTGAAGGCGAACGCGACGCGGATCGTGGGCACGCTCTACGACGAGCATGACAGCCGGCGGGATGCGGGCTTCTCGATCTTCTACCTCGGCATCAACCTGGGCGCGTTCTTCGGTCCGCTCCTCACCGGCCTGCTGCAGACCACGCTCGGCTTCCACTGGGGATTCGGACTGGCGGCCGTCGGGATGACGATCGGCCTCATCCAGTACTCCCTCGGTCGCAAACGCCTCCCGGACGAAGCGCGCGAGGTGCCGAACCCGCTGCCCGCCTCGCGCCGGCCGCTCGTGATCGGGATCGCGGTCGCGGCGATCGTCGTGGTCGTCGTCCTGGTGCTCACCGGCGTCATCACGGCGGAGAATCTGACCCTGATCGTGATCGGCCTCGTGATCGTGGCGACGATCGCCTACTTCGTGGTCATCCTCACCTCGAAGCTGGTGAACAGTGAGGAGCGCAGCCGGATCGTGGCGTTCATCCCGTTGTTCGTGGTGAACGCGGCGTTCTGGTCGCTCTACCAGCAGCAGTTCACGGTCATCACGATCTACTCGGACGAGCGCCTGAACCGAAACCTCTTCGGATGGGAGTTCCCAGTCTCGTGGGTGCAGTCGATCAACCCGATCTTCGTCATCATCCTGTCGGGGGTGTTCGCGGCGATCTGGACGAAGTGGGGCGATAAGCAGCCGTCGACGCCGCTGAAGTTCGCCGCGGGAACGGTCGTGATGGGCATCGCCTTCCTCCTCTTCCTGTTCTGGGTGGGAGGCGGCCCGAACAGCACGCCTCTGCTGGCGATCATCGGAATCCTCTTCGTCTTCACCATCGCCGAGCTGCTCATCTCGCCGGTCGGGTTGTCGGTGTCGACCAAACTGGCGCCGCACGCCTTCCGGGCGCAGATGATCGCGCTGTACTTCCTCTCGGTCTCCTTGGGGACCGCGCTGGCCGGACAGCTCGCCAAGCTGTACTCGCCGGAGACGGAAGGGATCTACTTCGGGGTGCTCGGTGCCGTGGCGATCGTGATCGGCGTGATTCTCGCCATCATCAGTCCGTGGGTGCTCAAGATGATGCGCGGGGTGCGCTGAGTCGCGGCACATCGACCCTCCGGCGGCCTGGCAACATCGATTCGCCGCGACTCACAGGGCAGGATGGACGCATGGCTGAGCTGCTGGCGCTGTGCAGGGTCGAGAAACTGCTTCCGGATGCGGGGACCGTCGGGGTCACCGCGATCGACAAGCAGCCCGTCGGTGCGCCGCTGCGGGTTCGTCCGTACGGCCTGTTCGGGGATGTGCAGGCCGACAGAAAGCATCACGGCGGCCCGACGAAGGCGCTGTACGCGTACGCGGACGAGGATGCGCGCTACTGGGCGGCGGAGCTCGATCGCGAGATCACGCCGGGACTGTTCGGCGAGAATCTCCGCACGGCGGGGCTCGACGTGAGCGGGGCCGAGATCGGCGAGCGGTGGCGGATCGGCCACGAACTGGTGGTCGAGGTCACCTGCCCGCGGATGCCGTGCGCGACCTTCCAGCGCTGGATGGGCGAACCGCAGTGGGTCAAGCGCTTCACCGCCGCGGGCCGCCCGGGCGCCTACCTCAGGATCGTTCATTCCGGGACCATCGGCGCCGGCGACCGCATCGAGGTGCTGTCGCGTCCGGGTCACGGCGTGAGCATCGCATCCTGGTTCACGGATGCGGATGCCGACCAGGCCGAAGCGCTCGAGGTCGCCGCCCGTGCGGGCTCGGTCGCCCTCGTGCCGGAGATGCTCGAGGTGATGGCCAAGGTCGCGCAGAGGGACGCCTCGATAGGGATTCGTTAGCTTCCGAGTCACAGGCGCACGAGTACCGTTAGGGCTCGATGAGAGCTCTCTCAGCAGGCGTAGACCTGTCGTTGTGACACTCACTCATATCCTTCCCACCCTTCGACAATCCATCCCCGACCCCCTCAATTGCGACCGCTGGCCCGAGTTCACCTCGGTCACCACCTCGGATGTCGTGATCGCGGGGGTCTCCCTCGTCCGCCTCGCAGAATGGTGCGGAACCCCGTGCGTTCACAGCGCCGCAGCTGTGATCCCCGGGACCGGCGGACGCCCCAGCGACACCGAGCTCGCATCCGCTGTCGTCGTCTCCGTCACCGCGGTCCACCGACGATCCGACGGGGGCTTGACCGTCGATCTCGACGGCGAGCTCACCACAGTGGCGGCCGAAACGGCCGAAGCCCGACTCATCGGGCGCATCTCGACGGCGCGGGACGTGATGGTGCATATCCGTGCTGCCGTGCTCGAACTGCCTGGCGACCTCCGCGAGGGCGACCTGATCGCGGTCCCCGCACGCGGTTCCGTGCGACTGCACGACATCGACCCCCGGCGACGCGGAGACGTCCCCGCCGGAAGCGAGCCGCAGGGATACTGCGGCCGCTGACAGGTGGGGCGCCGGATTCTCGGTCACGCTCACGACGCCCCCATAGTCGGCTAGGGCCGACGGCGCCCCACCTGATCACCACGGCGATGAAACGAGGGTCGATTCAGACGTAGAATCGCTGAATGGAACTCAGGCAGCTCGAGCATTTCGTCACCGTCGCCGAAGAGCGGCACTTCACTCGGGCCGCCGAACTGCTGCAGATCTCGCAGTCGGGACTCTCGGCGTCGATCCGCTCGCTCGAGCAGGAGCTCGGTACCTCCCTCTTCATCCGCAGCACCCGCCGCGTCGAGCTGACGACCGCCGGCCAGGCCTTGCTCGCCGACTCGGTGCGCACCCTCGCCAGCGCTGCAGCGGCCCGCAACGCGGTCGCCGCCGTTCGCGGACTCGTGCGCGGCCGCCTCACGATCGGCGCAGAGCCGTGCCTGGGCGCGGTCGATCTTCCCGCTGAGCTCGCCTCGTTCCGCACCGCCAACCCGGGCGTCGAGGTGCGGTTGCGCTACTCGGGTTCCGAGGAGCTGGTGGATGCGGTTGCCGGCGGCCGCGTGGATGTCGCGCTCGTCGTCGACACCGGGCACACGCCGCCCGGTGTGCAGCTGCGGCCGCTGAGCACGCAGGAGATGCTCGTGCTGTGCCATCCGGAGCACCGTTTCGCTTCCGAGGTCAGCATCCCGCTCGAGGAGCTGCGCGGGGAGCCGCTCGTCGGCTTCCAGGAGGGGTGGGGTGCTCAGGCGCTCGCCCGTCGTGCCTTCGCCGCGGCCGGGTTCGACTACCGGGCGGCGATGGAAGTGAACGACGTGCATCCGTTGCTCGACCTGGTCGGCTACAACCTCGGTGTCGCGATCGTTCCGGCTAGCTTCGCCAAGAAGCGTCCCGACCAGCTGAGGGCCGTCGGCCTGCTCGGCGATGTGCCGTCGTGGACGGTCGCCGTCGCCGTGGCGGAAGAGCCGAGCCCGGCCGCTGGGGCGTTCCTCCGTCAACTGCAGACGGCCTGAACGCCCGTCGCGGTCAGTCGTAACAAACTCTTTACACACCGCGCTGGAAATAACTTGCAGAATTCGTGCTGGTCCTGGAGACTACTTCCAATCATGTTCGGGCACTCGCCCCCTGACAGTTTCGAAGAGGAGACAGCACCATGAAGAAGCGCTATCTCTCCATCGCCGCACTCGCCATCGCTGCGCTCGGGCTCACCGCCTGTTCCAGTGGGACGAGCGGAGACGGAGGCACGGTCGACGCGAAGGGCCAGAAGCTCACCGTGTGGATCATGCAGGGCACCAACCCCGATTCCTCCGACTTCTTCAGTGAGGTCGGCGACGCATTCAAGAAGGAGACCGGCGCGACACTCAAAGTCGAGTTCGTGCAGTGGGCGGATGCTCACGACCGGTTCGTCACCTCGATCGCCGGCAACACCACCCCCGACGTCGCAGAGACGGGCACCACCTGGACGGCCGAGTTCGCCGACGCCGGGGCGCTCGCCCCGATCACCGACGACGTGAAGAAGGCCGGTATCGAGAGCGACCTGGTCAAGGGCCTCCAGGAGTCCGGAACCTACGACGGCGACCTCTACGGCATGCCCTGGTATGCGGGCGTCCGCTCCCTGGTCTACCGCTCCGACGTGTTCGAGGAGCTCGGGTTGAAGGCCCCGACCAGCTGGGACGACATCGTCGCAGCCGGCGAGAAGATCAAGGCGGCCAAGCCCGACATGATCCCGTTCGCGGTTCCTGGCAATGCCGAGTTCGGCGTGTACCCGTGGGTCTGGGGCGCCGGCGGCGACGTCGCGAAACTCGACGGCAAGAAGTGGGTCTCCGGGATGGACAGCGCCAAGTCGCGCGAGGGGATCCAGTTCTACACCGACCTCGCCACCAAGTACGGGTTCTCCACCTCGGGTGCCACCACCTGGAAGGAGACCGACGTGCTCGACAACTTCAACCAGGGCAAGGTCGCCATGGCGATCCAGGGCTCCTGGACACCGGCCACCATCGTGCAGAAGGCCCCCGATCTCGAGGGCAAGATCGCGGCGGCCCCGATCCCCGGCCAGGAGAGCGGCATCAGCCCGTCCGTGCTCGGCGGTTCGCACCTCAGCATCTTCAACACGGCCAAGAACAAAGACCTGGCCTGGCAGTTCGTGAAGATGATGACCACGGGCAAGTACGCCAGCGAGTGGGCTTCGCAGACCGGATACTTCCCCGGCCTGAACTCGCTGCTCAAGCCGGCGCAGAACTCGGACGACCCGCTGGTCAAGCCGTTCGCCACGCAGATGGTCGAGGGCGGCGCATCCGTGCCCGTCACACCTCAGTTCGGCGCCGTGCAGGCCAAGCAGACCACCAACGCCATGATGCAGTCCATCCTCTCCGGGCAGAAGACGGTCGAACAGGCCACCAGCGACGCTGCCAAGGAGATGGACACCATCCTGAACACGAAGTAGCCGTCCGTGTCCGTTGACGTCCACACCCAGCCGCCGGCCGTGCGCAACCCGCGTGCGGCCGGCGACCGGCCGCAGCGCCGCACGCGCCGGCTCTCCGTCGCACGCCCCTGGCTCCTCCTCGCTCCCGCCCTGGTGGTGCTGGCGGGGCTGCTGCTGTGGCCGCTCATCCGGGTCGTGCTGTTTTCGCTGCAGGACTACGGCCTGCGCGAGATCGTCAGCGGCAAGACGAACTTCATCGGGCTCGCCAACTACGCCGAGGTCTTCGGAAACTCCACGCTGTGGACGGTCGCGCTCCCCAACACGGTGGTGTTCGCGATCCTGTCGGTCTCGTGCACGGTCGTTCTCGGCACCCTGGTCGCGCTGCTGATGGCCTCGCTCGGCCCCTTCTGGCGCACCATCGTCGGCAGCGCGATCATGGTCGCCTGGGCGATGCCGGCCGTGACCGGCACGTACGTGTGGGTGTGGATCTTCGACGCCGACAACGGCATCGTCAACCAGACCCTCAAGAACCTCGGGCTCATGACCGAGTCCTACAACTGGTTCACCAACCCGGTGAGCTTCTACGGGATCGTGCTGCTGAACATCGTGCACCACGGCTTCCCGTTCATCGCCATCACGATCCTCGCCGGGCTGCTCGGCGTGCCGAAGGAGATGCTGGAGGCCGCCGAGATGGACGGCGCCGGCGGGATCCGCCGCTTCTTCAGCATCATCGTGCCGTCGCTGAAACAGGTGTTCGCCGTGGTGATCATCCTCTCCACGATCTGGGACTTCAAAGTCTTCGCGCAGGTCTACCTGATGCCGGGCGGTGCCGGCTCCAACCGTTCGGTGCTGAACCTCGGCGTGTGGTCGTACGTCGAGTCGTTCGGCCAGAACCGCTACGGGTTCGGATCGGCGATCGCCGTTCTGCTCACCCTCGTGCTGCTCGCCATCACCGTCGTCTATGTGCGCACGATGCTGAAGGAGGACAAGCTGTGACGCGAACCATCCGCGGCAACGTGATCAAGGCGATCCTCGTCACCCTGCTCCTCGTCTTCACGCTCTTCCCCGTCTACTGGATGATCTCCAGCGCCTTCGACAAGAAGGCGTCGAGCGGCGGTCAGTCGCTCATCCCGCAGGAGTTCACGTTCGACAACTTCACGTACGTGCTCACCACCGGTGGATTCGACGTCTTCCTGCGCAACTCGGCGATCGTCGCGGTGGCCGTCGTCGTGCTGGCGGGAATCGTCGCGCTGCTCGCATCCGTCGCCGTCGCGCGATTCAAGTTCAAGTTCCGCACCGCGATCCTGTTCACCGTGCTCACGGTGCAGATGGTGCCGCTGGAGGCGCTCGTCATCCCGCTGTTCGTCCAGGTGCGCGACCTGGGGCTGCTCAACCAGCTGCTCGGACTCGTCATCGTGTACATCGCTCTCTCATTGCCGTTCGGCATCTGGATGCTGCGGGGCTTCGTCGCCGCGGTCCCGGTCGAGCTGGAGGAGGCCGCGTACCTCGACGGCGCGAGCTGGTGGCGGATGTTCCGGTCCGTCCTGTTCCCACTGGTCATGCCGGGTCTCGTGGCGACGAGCGTGTTCTCGTTCATCACCGCCTGGAACGAGTTCATCTTCGCGATGACCCTGCTCGGCGGGGCGACCGACAACTACACGGTCGCCATCGGGCTCAAGCAGTTCTTCGGAGAGCACTCCAACGAGTGGGGCTACGTGATGGCGGCCTCCACGATCATCACCATCCCCGTGATGATCTTCTTCGTGCTGGTGCAGCGCAAGCTCTCCAGCGGACTCGTCGCAGGCGCGGTGAAGGGATGAGCCACAGCACCGATCCCGCGGTGCGCGCCCTCGTGGCCGGCGTGCTCTGGCCCGGATTCCTCGGCCACCGGGCGCCGGACTGGCTCCTGCGCGCACTCGACGAAGGCCTGGCGGGAGCCGTCTACTTCGGGCACAACGTCGACGCCGGCTCGCCCGACCAGCTCGCGACCCTCTCCCGCAGCCTGAAGGATGCGCGACCCGGGGTGCTGCTCGGTGTCGACGAAGAGGGTGGCAGCGTCTCCCGTCTCGAGTCGGCGCACGGCTCGACCCTGCCCGGCGCCGCGCAACTCGGTCGCGTCGATGACGTCGATACGACGCGCGCGGTCGGCGTGGAGCTCGGTCGCCGGGTGCGGGCGGCGGGCGCGACCGTCGTGCTGGCACCGGTGGCCGATGTGAACACCAACCCGCGCAATCCGGTGATCGGCGTGCGCTCGTTCGGAAGCACGCCCGAGCTGGTCGGGCGCCACGTCGCAGCGATGACAGAGGGTATTCAGTCGGCCGGGGTCGCCGCCTGCGCCAAGCACTTCCCCGGTCACGGCGACACCGTGGTCGACTCGCATCACGGCCTCCCGCGGGTCGAGCTGGATCGCCGGACGCTCGAGGCCGAGCATCTGCCGCCGTTCCAGGCCGCGATCGAGGCAGGGGTCGCCGCGATCATGACCTCGCACGTCGTCGTACCGGCCTTCGGCGAACTGCCTGCAACACTCAACGCCGCGCTGCTCGGCGACCTGCGCGAGCGCGGCTTCGCCGGCACGATCGTCACCGACGCGCTCGACATGGCCGCGATCCGCTCCGGATTCGGGTCGGGACGCGGTGCCGTGCTGGCACTCAAAGCGGGCGCCGACCTGCTTTGCATCGGCAATCCGTCCGCTCTCGGACCCAAAGGCGGGACGACGGACGACCTCGCCGACTACCGGGAGGTCCGGGATGCGATCCTCGCGGCCCTCGACGACGGCGAGCTGAGCGTCGCCGAGGTCGAGCGGGCGTCGCGCTCCGTTGCAAATCTCTCGGCCTGGGTCTCCGCCGGGGAGCACGTGCCGGTGCCGGACGAAGCGACGTTCGACGCCGAGGCGGTCGTGCGGGGTGCGATCCGGGTGAGCGATCCGGTCGAGCTCGCGGGCCGCGAACTCACAGTGCTCGACCTTCGTGACCGCGCCACCGTCGCCGTCGCGTCCACGGCCGATCCGTTCACCGAGGCGCTCAGCGCATCCGTCGCTTGCGAGCGGGTCGGCGTGGGCCCGCTGCTGCAGCGGGACGTCGTGGCGGTGCTCGCCGACGCGCTCGCCCACATCCCCTCGGACCGCGCCGTCGTGGCTCTGGTGGATGCGGTGCAGCCGGGTTCTGCGCAACGACAGGCCGTGCGGGTGCTCGCCGCCGCACGTCCGGGGAGCATCGCAGTGAATGCCGGACTTCCGGCGCAGCAGCCGCTGGCCGTGCCGACCATCGATGCGTTCGGGGTGAGCAGGGTGACGGCGCAGGCGGTCGCCGAGCTCGTGACCGGAGGGGCGGGCCGATGAAGATCCTGTCGCTGCAGTCGGGCACCTCCGTCGACGGCATCGACGTCGCGGTGGCGGAGGTGCAGGCGCTCGACGACTCCCCGACGCCGGAGGTGAGCATCCGCCCCCTGCTCACGCGCACGGTCGCGTGGTCGCCCGGTCTGCGGCATCGCCTGATCGCTGCTGTCGATGGAGCGAGCCTGACGCCGGCGGGGTTCTGCGAGCTCGACACCCTCGCGGGCCGCGAGTTCGCATCGGCGGCCGAACCGGCGGCGCACGAGGTCGGAGGAATCGACCTCGCCGTCTCGCACGGGCAGACCCTCTTCCACTGGGTGAACGGGGGCCACGCCCAGGGCACGCTGCAGATCGGAGAGCCCGCGTGGATCGCCGAGGCGCTCGGTGCCCCGGTGCTCTCCAACGTCCGTTCGGCCGACATCGCCGCCGGTGGCGACGGGGCTCCGCTCATGGGGCTGTTCGATCGTGCCTGGCTCGCCGGCGAGGCGGCTGCGAGCGGACGGCCGATCGCCACGGTCAACCTCGGCGGAATCGCGAACGTGCAGGTCGTCTCGCCCGACGGCGGTCTGGTCGCGTTCGACAGCGGGCCGGCCAACGCGCTCATCGACGGTGTGGTCTCGCGCGCTACCGGCGGACGCGATACACGGGACGCGGAGGGAGCGCTCGCGAGCGCGGGGCAGGTGGACGAGCGGGTGCTCTCCGAGCTGCTCGCGCATCCGTACTTCCTCGCCGCTCCGCCGAAGAGCACCGGCCGTGAGACGTTCGACCTCGGTGTCGTCGACCGGGCCGTCGCTGCGGCCGGGCGGGAGCCGGCGCTGCCCGACCTGGTCGCCACGCTGACCACTCTCACCGCTCGCACCGTCGCCGGCGCAGTCCGTTCGGCGACGCCCGAGCCGCCCGGTCGCGTGATCGTCTCGGGCGGAGGAGTGCACAATCCCGCGCTCATGCGGGGGATCGCCGCGATCCTCGCGCTGCACGGGATCGCGGTGAGCACGAGCGACGAGTGGGGGATCTCACCCGACGACAAGGAGTCGCTGCTGTTCGCGCTCGTCGGCTTTCTGAGCTGGCACGGCATTCCGGCCGCGCTCCCCGCCACCCCGGAGGGCCGCGCGCGGGTGCTCGGCCAGCTCACGTTGAGGCCGGAGACGACGCTCGGCCCGCGACTGCGCGGAATCGCGGGCCTCACGATCGGGAGGGGCCACGAATGACCGACACGATGCCCGTTCTCGCGGTCGACCTCGGCAAGACCAGCTGCCGCGTGCGGCTCTCGGTGAACGACGAGGTCGCCGGCGAAGCCCATACGACCGGTGCACCCGGCCTGGCGGAGGCCGACGGCGCCGTGCTCTCCTTCCGGGCGATCGTCGACGCGGTCGAGCGGATGCGCATCCCCCTGGCCGAGGCGACCGCGGTCGGCATCGGCGCGGCCGGACGCGAGGCCGCTCCCGCTGCCGCCCAGAGCCTGATCACCATGCTGCGGGAACGGTTCTCCGGCCCGATCGCCATCATCAACGATGCCCTGGCCGCACACGCGGGCGCGTTCGCCGGCGACCCCGGAACCGTGCTCATCGCCGGCACCGGGGCGGTCGTCTTCTCGGTCGATCCCGCCGGGCGCGTGCACCAGGTCGACGGATGGGGCCCCTGGCTCGGCGACGAGGGCAGCGGTCAGTGGATCGGCAGGCACGGGCTCATGGCCGCGATGCGCGCCCATGACCGGCGCGGTCCGCGCACCGCTCTGCTCGACGATGCGACGGAGCTCACCGGAACGATCACGTCGTTGCCGCACTGGGTCTCGCAGAGCGGGGCGCCGGCGAGGCAGCTCGGAACCTTCGCCCCGACCGTGATCGAGCGGGCGGCCGCCGGCGACGCGGTCGCGGTCGACATCGTCGAGCGTGCCGCCGGGCACCTCGCCGACAGTTGCGCGGCCGCCGGACTCGCGACCGTCTGCGTCGCGGGCGGGCTCGCCGCGCATCCATTCTTCGCGGCGAGGATCACCGCCGCACTCGAAGCGCACGGGCTGCGCGAACGGGCACCGAAAGGCGACGCGCTCTCCGGCGTCACGTTGATCGCCGTGCACCGCTCACTGCCCTACGAAGAAAGGATCCTCCGTGGCTGAGCCGCATCCACTCGCCGACCTCCGAGCCACGCTCGGCACTCTCGCGACCGAGGCCGTGAGCGACCGCTACGGCGACCTCGACCTGATGACCGTCGAGCAGCTCGTCGAAGGCATGAACGCGCACAACGCCGAAGTGCCGCTCGCGGTCGCCCGGGAGACCCCGCACATCGTGGCAGCCGTGAACGGCGTCGTCGAGGGGATGCGCCGCGGCGGCCGCCTGATCTACGTCGGCGCTGGCACGGCGGGACGCATGGGGATCCTCGATGCGAGCGAGATCCCGCCGACGTTCGGCGCTCCGCCCGAACTGGTCGTCGGGGTGATCGCGGGCGGCAGCGATGCCATCCGGACCGCGATCGAGAACGCAGAAGACGACGAGTCCGCGGGAGCGGCCGATCTGCGCGAGCTGGCTCTGGGGCCGGACGACTCGGTGGTCGGGATCTCCGCATCCGGTCGCACGCCGTACGTGCTCGGCGCGATCGCGTACGCCCGGCAGGTGGGAGCGTTCACCGCCGGGATCGCGTGCAACGCCGGGTCGGCGCTCGGACGCGCGGCCGACGTCGGCATCGAGGTCGTGGTGGGGCCCGAGATCCTCACGGGGTCCACGCGCCTCAAGGCCGGCACGGCGCAGAAGCTCGTCGTGAACATGATCAGCACCATCACGATGGTGCGTCTCGGCAAGGTGCACGGCAACCTCATGGTCGACATGCGTGCCACCAACGACAAGTTGCGGGCGAGGTCTGAGCGGACGGTTATGCTGGCGACGGGCGTCGATGCGGAAACCGCTGCGCAGACGCTGGATGCGACCGGCGGCTGGATAAAGGCGGCGATCCTGATGAGTGAGACCACCCTCGACGCGGTCAGCGCCGTGCGTCTGCTCACCGAGCACGGCGGACGCCTGCGCGACGCTCTCGAGGCAGCCGAGGCGGCCCATGTCCGCTGACGTGCTCTCCGCGGTGCGGCAGGCCCTCCCGCGCCTGAGCGCCGCCGAGGCCCGCGTCGCGAGGGTGATCATGGACGACCCTGTGCGCGTCGTCGATCTCACCATCACCGAACTCGCGGCCGTCTGCGACTCGTCCCAGGCAACCGTCGCCCGGTTCTGCCAAGGGCTCGGATATTCGGGGTACCGCGACTTCCGCCTGGCCGTCGCGGCCGCGACCAGCCGCGAGCAGGTCACCCGCGAGCGCTTCGAGCTCACCGAGAGCGAGATCGACCCCACCGACTCGGTGCAGGAGGTTGTTGCGAAAATCGCCTATCAGGAGGTCATCGCGATCGAGCAGACCGCCAAGGAACTCGACGTCGAGACCCTCGACAAGGTGGTGGCCGCCGTCGTCCGCGCACCCCGTGTCGACGTCTACGGGGTGGGATCGAGCAGCCTCACCGCCCAGGACCTGCAGCAGAAGCTCTCCCGCATCGGGATCACCGCGTTCTGCTCGCCCGACTCGCACCTCGCACTTTCCTCGGCGGCGCTGCAGAAGCCGGGCAACGTAGCGATCGGCGTCTCCCACTCGGGGCTGACCGCGGAGACGAATCACGCGCTCGCCGTGGCCCACGCGGCGGGAGCGACGACGGTGGCGATCACGAACTTCCCCGATTCGCGTATCGCCGACGTGTGCGACTTCGTGCTCACGACCCAGGCTCGCGAGAGTCTCTACCGGTCGGGTGCGATGTCGAGCCGGATCGCGCAACTCGCCCTGGTCGACTTCCTGTTCGTGCGGATCGCACAGCAGCTCTACGACCAGATGACGGAGTCCCTGCGGCTGACGTACGAGGCGGTGCGCAGCCAGCGGCTCGCGCCGGAACGGCACAGCGACCGGCATGCGGAGCGTCTGGCCGAGCGGTATCCCGAACGGCAGCACGACGGGCAGAGTGTCCCGCCCGAAGAGAACGACGCGTGACCGCCGCCGCTCGCCTGCTGCCCGCACCCGCACGAGTGGTCGACGGTGACGGCGAGTTCGCCCTCACGCACGGCACGCGGCTCGAGGCGGATGCGGGTGCCGAGCATCCGGCGGCCTGGCTGCGGTCGGTGCTCACGGCGTCGACCGGGCTGGGGCTCCCGGATGCGGTGGCCGGTGCTCCCGCAGAATCGGCCGGCAGCATCCGCCTCGCCATCGACCCCGAGCTCGCCGCGGAGGCCTACCGCGTGAGCGTCACGATCGAGGGCGTGCGGATCGTCGGCGGCAGCGCATCCGGGGTCCACCACGGTTCGCAGGCGTTTCTGCAGTTGCTGCCCGCCGACGTGTACCGCCGCGCGTTCGTGCCGGGCGTGCGCTGGGCGGCGCCCGCCTGCGAGATCGAGGATGCGCCGCAGTACGGCTGGCGCGGCGTGATGCTCGACGTGGCCCGCCACTTCCTTCCCAAGCACGACGTGCTGCGCTTCGTCGACCTGATGGCGATGCACCGGTTGAACGTGCTGCAGCTGCACCTGACCGACGACCAGGGCTGGCGCATCCAGATCGACCGGTACCCGCGGTTGACCGAGGTGGGGGCGTGGCGCCGGGAGTCGCAGGTCGGCTACGGCAAGGACGCGCCCGGCGACGGCCGCCCGCACGGCGGGTACTACACCAAGGACGACCTGCGTGAGATTGTGGCGTTCGCCGCCCTACGCGGGATCACGGTCGTGCCCGAGATCGAGATGCCCGGGCATGTGCAGGCGGCGATCGCGGCGTATCCGGAGCTCGGTGTCACCGGTGAAGCGCTCGACGTCGGCACCCGCTGGGGGATCATCCCGCACGTGCTCAATGTCGAAGAGTCCACGCTGCGGTTCTTCCGCGACGTGCTCGACGAGGTGCTGGACATCTTCCCGTCGCCGTACATCGGCGTGGGCGGTGACGAGTGCGTGAAAGACCAGTGGCGAACGGACGCGCGCACCCAGGAGCGGATGCGCGAGCTCGGCATCGGCGACGAGGACCAGCTGCAGAGCTGGTTCATCCGGCAGCTCGACGACCACCTGACGGCACGCGGGCGACGGCTGTTCGGGTGGGACGAGATCCTCGAGGGCGGACTCGCTCCCGGCGCGGTCGTCGCCTCCTGGCGAGGGGAGACGGGCGCGCTCGCCGCGGCACGTGCCGGACACGACGTGGTGCTGTGCCCGGATCACACGATGTACCTCAACTACCGGCAGTCGGAGCGGGCGGATGAGCCCATCCCGCTGGTCGTGGTGATCACGGTCGAAGACGTCTACCGCTTCGACCCGGTACCGGCCGGCCTCGACGAGGCGGAGCGTGCACACGTGCTGGGCGGCCAGGCGAACCTGTGGACCGAGTACATGGACTCGCCGCGAACACTCGACTACTTCGCGTTCCCGCGCCTCTGCGCGCTGGCCGAGGCACTGTGGTCGTCGGGGCCGCGCGATTTCTGCGAGTTCTCCGGCCGGCTCGACGCGCACCGTGCCCGGCTGGACGCTGTCGGGGTGGAGTACCGGCGCGCATCCGGGCCCCTGCCGTGGCAGACGCGCCCGGGCATCCCGGGCCGGGTGGACACACGCGAGCAACGCGCGGCCGAGGTGGCCGCGCTGGTGAGCAACATCGAGGGGTAGCGGGCAGCCGGTCCGGCGGGCGGTTGGCGCGTCGGTGATTCTGACGCGGCCGCGCCCAAATCTCCGTCGGGACGGAAGACTCGCCGTCGCGATCCGCGATTTCTCCTGCGTGGAGCCGGATCACGCGCATCCGGGGGTAACCGGCACCCGGATGCGCGTGGCGAGAGCCGGAGGCTACGCAGCGTCGAGCGCCGCGAACTCCTCCGGGGTGAGCGCGAGGTCGACGGCCGTCGCCGAGTCGCGGATGGACTCGGGGCGGGATGCGCCGGGGATGGGGATGACGTGCGGGCTCTTGGCGAGGTGCCAGGCCAGGGCGACGACCTGGGGGCTGACGCCGCGCGCATCCGCGACCTGCTGGAAGGGGGCGAAACGCTGCCCGAGGGCACCGGCCGACGTGATGCCGCCGAGCGGGCTCCAGGGGAGGAAGGCGATGCCCATCCGGTCCGACAGCTCGAGTTCGGGCTCGCTGGAACGGAACGCCGGCGAGAACTGGTTCTGCACCGAGACGAGGCGTCCGCCGAGGATCTCGTTCGCCAGCTCGATCTGCGCGGGGTCGGCGTTCGAGATTCCGGCGAACCGGATCACGCCCTCGTCGAGAAGGTCTCGCACGGCCCCGACGGAGTCCGAGTAGGGCACTTCGGGGTCGGGCCGGTGGAACTGGTACAGGCCGATCGCGTCGCCCCCGAGCCGAGCGAGTGACGCCTTTGCGGCCTCCTTGATGTACTCCGGCCGGCCGTCGATGGTCCAGCTGCCGTCGCCTGGGCGGAGGTGTCCGCCCTTCGTGGCGATGAGCACGGCGGAGGTGTCGCCACCCCAGCTCCGCACCGCGTTCGCGATGAGGGATTCGTTGTGGCCGACCTCGTCGGCGTGCAGGTGGTAGGCGTCGGCGGTGTCGAAGAAGGTGACACCGACCTCGAGTGCCGCGTGCACGGTGGCGATGGAGCGCGCCTCGTCGGGGCGGCCCTCGATCGACATGGGCATGCCGCCCAGGCCGATCGCGCTCACCTCGACGTCGGCGATGGTACGGGTCTTCATCTGGTCGAAAAGTCCTTCCGGGGTCTTCGGGTGTTACGGGTGTTCAGGTGTTTCAGGGGACTCGGCGGGTTCCGGATGCTCGGGCTACCAGGCGTAGTCCTCGGGCGCGGTCTTGTGCCCGGGGAAGATCTCGTCGAGGCGGGCGAGTGCCGCTTCGTCGAGCTTCACGTCGAGAGCGCGCACGGCCGCATCCAGTTGCCCGGCAGTACGCGGGCCGATGATGGGAGCGGTGACCGCCGGCTGGTGGAGCAGCCACGCGAGGGCGATGTCGCCGGGCTCGTGGCCGAGCTCGTCGGCGAACGCCTCGTACGCCTCGATCGCGTCGCGGTGGGTCGCGAGCGTTTCGGCCGAGCGCCCCTCGAGGCGGCGCTTGCCCTCGTTCTGCTTGCGGATGACGCCGCCGAGCAGGCCGCCGTGGAGCGGCGACCAGGCGATCACGCCGACACCGTTCGCCTGAGCGGCCGGCAGCACCTCGAGCTCGACCTGGCGCGTGAGGAGGTTGTAGATCGATTGCTCGCTGACCAGCCCCGTGTAGTTGCGGCGGCGGGCCTCGGCCTGTGCCGTGGCGATGTGCCAGCCGGCGAAGTTGCTGGAGCCGGCGTAGAGGATCTTGCCCTGCGCGACCGCGACCTCCATCGCCTGCCAGATCTCGTCCCAGGGGGTGTCCCGGTCGACGTGGTGGAACTGGTAGATGTCGATGTGGTCGGTCTTCAGACGGGCGAGGCTCGCATCTAGAGCCTGACGGATGTTCAGCGCCGACAGCTTGCCCTCGTTGGGCCAGTCGCCCATGTTGCCGTACAGCTTCGTGGCGAGCACGGTCTTCTCGCGGCGTCCGCCGCCCTTGGCGAACCAGTCGCCGACGATCGACTCGGTGGCGCCGCGGCCCTTGTGCTGGCCGTAGACGTTGGCGGTGTCGAAGTAGTTGATGCCCTCTTCGAGGGCGGTGTCCATGATCGCGTGCGAATCCTCTTCGCTCGTCTGCGGACCGAAGTTCATGGTGCCGAGCGCAAGACGCGAGACGGTCAGGCCGGAACGGCCGAGGTGTGTGTACTCCATATGGTCAGCATCCGTCTGCGCGAGTCAGATGTCCAACAGGAAGCGTGTATGGGATTATTCACGCCAGTTTCTGAGTGCGTGGATTCCCTGCGGGCGAGTGGGATGCTGGACCCATGCGTGAGCTCACCGAGAATGTCTACGCCCTCGACAAGACAGCCGGCGCGCACGGGTATCTCGTGGCAGGGTCCGGCCGCAGCGTGCTGATCGACCCCGGCCTCGCATCCGGAGCCAAGGCGGTCCTGGCCGAACTGGCCGGCGCGCACCGACGCATCCCGCGGGTGACGGATGTGGTGCTCACCCACTACGACCCCGATCACTCGGGCGCGGCGCCGGCCCTCCAGGAGGCGCTCGGCGTGACGGTGTGGATGGGTCGCGCCGATGCGGCGATCCTGCGCGGGGAGGTGGAGCCGCCCACGCGCGCGCGGAGGCTGCTGAAGAAGGTCAACCCGATGCATCCGCCCGCCGAGCTGCGTGAGATCGATGGAGAGACGTCGATCATCCCCGGACTCTCCGCGTTGCCTGCACCGGGTCACACGCCCGGGCATCTGATCCTCACATGGCACGGCGTCGTGTTCTGCGGGGATGCGGTGCGGATTCAGGATGGGCGGCTCGTGCAGTTTCCGGCCTTCCTCATCAGCGACAAGGATGCGGCGCTCGCCACCGCCGAACTGATCGCCTCCCTGCGCCCGCGCCTGGTCTGCCCCGGCCACGGAAAGCCCGACCGCCTGCGGGCTTGACCCGCCTCCAGTCCCACGCCGAAACGCAATCGAGTACGCCCAAAATCTCCGACCGAACGCTTCAGACGGCGACTTCGGGCGTACTCGATTGCTCTTTCGGGCGTACTCGCGTTCGTGCGGCCCGGGTGGGTGGCTAGCGGGCCGCGAGGGCTTCTTCGAGTTCGGCGTCGGACGGCTCGACGAGGTGGGCTCCGTCGGGGAAGACGATCACGGGGATGTTCGTGCGACCGCTGATGGCCTTGGCCCGGTCGGCTCCATCGGCGACGGCCTCGACGTCGACGTACTCGAACTCAGTGCCGAGTCGCTCGAAAAGGGCCTTGGAGCGGCGGCAGTCGCGGCACCAGTCGGCGCCGAACATGGTCACGCGGTCGAAGGTCTCAGTGGAAGAAGTCATCCCTCGAGCCTATGCGGCGACGCTGAGAGACGTTCCCAGCCACGCGTTCCCGCGGCGCGAGGGGCGCGTTCCCGCGAGCGGGGCGCGGCGCGTCAGCGCTCGGCGGCCGGCACGTAGCGGGTCGGGGGGAAGGCGGTCGCGACCAGGGCTCGCAGGGCTTCCGGCGACGCATCCGTGAGCCCCGCAGCACCCGCCTGCACGAGCACGTTGCCGATCGCGGTGGCCTCGACCGGCCCGGCGACCACTGGGAGGCCCGAGCGGTCGGCGACGGCACGGCAGAGGAGCGCGTTGCGGGCGCCGCCGCCGACGATGTGCACGGTCTCGACCGGGACGCCGGCGAGCGAAGCCACCTGGTGGGCCGTCGACGCCAGGGCTTCTGCGAGGCTCTCGATGATGCTGCGCACCATCGAGACGTGGTCGGCCGGAGTCGACAGATCGTGCTCGCGGCACCAGTCCGCGATCCGCGACGGGATGTCGCCGGGCGCGAGAAAGCGTGGATCCTCGGCGTCGAAGACGGTGAACGGCACCCCGTGACGCCCGGCGCGTTCGAGCAGCGACGCGAGGTCGGCATCCTCACCCCGTGCCCGCCACGTGCGCAGCGACTCGCTCAGCAGCCACAGCCCCATGACGTTGTGGAGATACCGGATGCGCCCCCCGACGGCGCGCTCGTTGGTCACGTTCGCGAGTCGGCCGGCCTCGCCCAGCACGGCGTGGTCGAGCTCGACGCCGACGAGACCCCACGTTCCGCACGAGATGTAGACCGAGGTCTCCGGCCGCATGGGGACCGCGAGCACTGCGGATGCGGTGTCGTGCGACCCGACGGCGGTGACGACCGGTGCGCCCGTGCCGCCAGACGGAAGCTGGAGTTCGCTCGCAATCGCGGGGAGCAGGGTTCCGATGACCTCGCCGGGGTCGACGAGAGGGGGAAGGATGCGCCGGGGGAGTCCGAGCCGGTCGATCAGCTGGTCGTTCCACTCGCCGGCGAGGGTGAGCAGGCCCGTGGTCGAGGCGTTCGTGCGCTCGGCGACGCGGCGACCGGTGAGCCAGTAGGCGATCAGGTCGGGGATGAGGAGCGCGGTGTCCGCATCCTGAAGCAGTCCGTCTTCCGCGTCGGCTGCGAACTGGTACAGGCTGTTGAACGGCAGGAACTGCAGGCCGTTCTCCTGATAGAGCGCGGCGGGGTCGGTGATCCGGTGCACGGCCGCGACTCCGCGCTCGCTGCGTTCGTCGCGGTAGTGGTGGGGGATGCCGCGCAGACGGCCGCCGGACAGCAGGCCGTAGTCGACGGCCCAGGAGTCGACCCCGATGCTGCGCAGTCCGGGCTCGCTGCGCACGGCCGCGGCCAAGCCCTGGACGGCCTCGGAGAAGAGGCCGACCACATCCCAGTGCAGAGCGGCCCGCGTGCCGTCCCAGAGGCGCACCGGGGTGTTGTCGAAGCGCGCGACCTCGGTGAGCTCCAGCGTGTTCGGGCCCACCCGGCCGAGCATGACCCGTCCACTGGTCGCGCCGAGGTCGACCGCCGCGACGGCACCGACCGCGTCCGCGTCGCCGGCACGGTCACCGGCACCGTGCGTCCCGCTCATCGCAGGAACGCGGCCGCAACGCCCGCGTCGACCGGGATGTGCAGCCCCGTGGTGTGGTCGAGGTCGCTGGTGCAGAGCACGAACACCGCGTTGGCGACGTGCTCGGGGAGCACCTCGCGCTTCAGCAGGGTGCGCTGTGCGTAGTACTTGCCGAGCTCCTCCTCGGGCACGCCGTACACGGCCGCGCGCTTGGCGCCCCAGCCGCCGGCGAAGATCCCGGAGCCGCGCACGACGCCGTCGGGGTTGATCCCGTTCACGCGCACGCCGTACTCGCCGAGCTCGGCGGCGAGGAGGCGCACCTGGTGGGCCTGGTCCGCCTTGGTGGCGGAGTACGCGATGTTGTTCGGACCGGCGAAGATCGAGTTCTTCGACGAGATGTAGACGATGTCGCCGCCGAGCTTCTGGTCGATGAGCACCCGGGCCGCAGCGCGCGATACCAGGAACGAGCCCTTGGCCATCACGTTGTGCTGCAGGTCCCAGTCGGCCACCGTGGTGTCGAGGAGCGACTTGGACAGGGAGAGCCCGGCGTTGTTGACGACGAGGTCGAGTCCGCCGAAGGCGAGCAGGGTCGCGTCGACGGCGGCGGCGACCGCGCGCTCGTCCGTGACGTCCGCCTTGATGCCGATCGCGACGTCCGTGTTGCCCAGTTCGGCTGCCGCCGCCTGGGCCTTCTCGAGGTCGAGGTCGGCGATGACGACGCAGGCGCCCTCGGCCGCGAGCCGGGTGGCGATGGCCTTTCCGATTCCGGATGCGGCGCCGGTGACCAGCGCGATCCGGGATGCGAGCGGCTTCGGCTTCGGCATGCGCTGCAGCTTGGCCTCCTCGAGCGCCCAGTACTCGATGCGGAACTTCTCGGCCTCGTCGATCGGGGCGTAGGTCGACAGGGCCTCGGCTCCCCGCATGACGTTGATCGCATTGACGTAGAACTCGCCGGCGACGCGGGCGGTCTGCTTGTTCGCGCCGTAGGAGAACATCCCGACGCCCGGGATGAGAACGATGGCGGGGTCGGCGCCGCGGATGGCGGGCGAGTCGGAGGTCGCGTGCCGGTCGTAGTACGCCTGGTAGTCGGCGCGGTACTGCTCGTGCAGCTGCTCGAGCCGGGCCACGGAGTCCTCGATCGAGGCGTCGGCCGGCAGGTCGAGCACGAGTGGCTTGATCTTGGTGCGCAGGAAGTGGTCGGGGCAGCTGGTGCCGAGGTCCGACAGACGCGGGTGCTCGGACGACGCCAGGAAGTCGAGCACGACGTCCGAATCCGTGAAGTGGCCGACCTGAGCGCGGTCGGTCGACGCGAGCGCCCGGATGTGCGGGGCCAGCGCGGCGGCCTTGGCGCGCCGCTCGTCCTCGGGCAATGCCTCGTAGCCGGGGAGGATCGTGCCGAACGGATCCGGCCGGCCGTGCTCGGCGATGTAGGAAGCAGCCGTCTCGATGATCCACAGCGAGTTGGCCTCCGCCTCCTCGCTGGTGTCGCCCCATGCAGTGATGCCATGGCCACCGAGGATGGTGCCGATCGCATCCGGGTTCGCCGCCTTGATCGCTGCGATGTCGAGGCCGAGCTGGAAGCCGGGGCGGCGCCACGGCACCCAGACGACCCTGCCGCCGAACGCGTCGGCCGTGAGTCGTTCTCCGTCGGCCGCGGTCGCGATGGCGATGCCGGAGTCGGGATGCAGGTGGTCGACGTGCGCCGCATCCACCAGGCCGTGCATGGCCGTGTCGATCGAGGGGGCCGCGCCGCCCTTGCCGTGCAGGGTGTAGTCGAAGGCGGCGACCATCTCGTCTTCGCGTTCGACTCCCGGGTAGACGTCGGCGAGGGCGCGCATCCGGTCGAGCCGGAGCACAGCGAGGCCGCTCTCGGTCAGGGTGCCGAGGTCGCCTCCGGATCCCTTCACCCAGAGCAGCTCGACCGGCTCGCCCGTGACGGGGTCGGTCTCCGTGCCCTTGGCGGAGGTGTTGCCGCCGGCGTAGTTCGTGTTCTTCGGGTCGGAGCCCAGGCGATTGGAGCGCTCGATCAGCGCTTCAACGGTCGGGTTGGTCATCATGCTCCCCATCCGGCTTGGGTGCCGCCCACGCGGTCGGCTTCGATCTTCTCCTGGTAGCCGGAGGCCTTGTAGGCGGCCATCGGATCGGCGGGCAGGCCGCGGGACTCGCGCCACGCTGCGAGGTCGGGCCTGACGTCGGTGTAGAAGGCATCCATCACGATGCCGTTGGCGCCGAGAACGTCACCCTCCGCCTGGGCGGCGGCCAGCGCATCCCGGTCGACGAGGAGGGCGCGCGCGGTCATCTCCTGAACGTTCAGCACGGAACGGATCTGGCCGGGGATCTTCTTCTCGATGTTGTGGCACTGGTCGAGCATGAAGGCCACGCCCGAGTCGGAACCGTAGCCGCCGCCGCGGATCACCTCGGAGAGGATGCGGAACAGCTGGAACGGGTCGGCCGCACCCACGATGAGGTCGTCGTCGGCGTAGAACCGGGAGTTGAAGTCGAAGGAGCCGAGCTTTCCGAGGCGCAGCAGCTGCATCACGATGAACTCGATGTTCGTGCCCGGTGCGTGGTGGCCGGTGTCGAGGCAGACCATCGCCTTGTCGCCCAGCGCCGCGACCTGGGCGTAGCTGGTTCCCCAGTCGGGAACATCGGTGTGGTAGAACGCCGGCTCGAAGAACTTGTACTCGAGCACGAGCCGCTGGTCGTCGCCGAGGCGGGCGTAGATCTGCTGGAGCGAGTCGGTGAGGCGGTCCTGGCGGGCGCGCATGTCGTCCTGGCCGGGGTAGTTCGTGCCGTCCGCGAGCCAGATCTTGAGGTCGCGCGAGTCGGTCTCGTTCATCACGTCGATGCAGGCGAAGTGGTGGTCGATCGCCTTCTGCCGGATGCGCGGGTCGGAATGCGTGACCGAGCCGAGCTTGTAGTCGTCGTCCTGGAAGGTGTTCGAGTTGATCGTGCCGAGGCCGACCCCGTTGTCTTCAGCGTGCTTCTTCAGGTCGGAGTACGAGTCGACCAGGTCCCACGGGATGTGCAGGGCCACCGTGGGTGCGAGTCCGGTGTGCTTGTTCACCTGCGCGGCATCCGAGACCTTCTCGAAGGGGTCGCGAGGCGTGCCGGGCGAACCGAACACCTTGAAGCGGGTGCCGGAGTTGCCGAACGCCCAGGAGGGGAGCTCGATCGCCTGCTGTTCGAGTTGGGGCGCGATGGAAGCGAAGGAAGTCATGAGCCGTCCGTCATTCGATTGGTGTGGGTGGTGGTGAGCTGGTCTTCGAGGTGGAAGATCTCGGGCAGGAGGTCGAAGCCCTCGTCGGGTGCAGACCCGTCGAGACCGACGAAGAAGTCGTTCATCTCGGCCTGCCAGCGGGCGTTCACGTCGGTGAGCGCCATCCGTGCCTGCGCATCCGCGACACCGTCGGTGGCCTCGACGTAGCCGATGAGCAGGCCGTCGTCGGCGAGGAAGAGGGAGTAGTTGTTCCAGCCGGTCTCTTTGAGGGCGGTGAGCATGTCGGGCCAGACGGAGGCGTGTCGTTCGCGGTATTCGGCGAGCCGGTCAGGCCGCACCTGCAGCCGGAAGCAGGCGCGTTGCAGGGCGTGCGCGGCCGGGTCCGTCGACGTGCCGGGCGCTGCGCCGGTGGGTGTCTGGTCGGTCGACATTGACGAAACCTGTGCCTCCGCGTTGAGGGCCGCCGAAGAGATGGCCGTGATGAAACGTTTTAATTGAACCGGGTCGCCTGCACTCCGTGGCGGACGATCGCTACCGTCAAGACTGCATTAAAACGATTCAGATATCAACTCCTGCCTGTACACTGGCGTTCATGCGGCGACGGAGCCGCGACGACCAATGGAAGGCGGTGCCCATGCCCTCGGTGAGCGTGCGCGACGTCGCTGCCCTCGCAGGAGTATCGGTCGGCACCGTCTCCAACGTGCTCAACCGGCCCGAGAAGGTCGCCGAGCACACCGTCGAGAAGGTGCACGGCGCGATCGAGAAGCTCGGGTTCGTGCGCAACGACGCAGCCCGGCAGCTGCGGGCCGGCCGGAGCCGCGCCGTCGGCCTGATCATCCTCGATGTCGGCAACCCCTTCTTCACAGACCTCGCGCGCGGCGCGGAGGCGAAGGCGGCGGCCGAAGGCCTGTCCATCATCCTCGGCAACAGCGACGAGAAGGCCGAGCGCGAATCCGCGTACCTCGACCTCTTCGAGGAGCAGCGGATGCACGGCGTTCTCGTCTCCCCGTTCGGCGACATCATCCCGCGCCTGCGCCGACTTCGTGAGCGCGGCATCCCCGCCGTGCTGGTGGACCGTACGAGCGTGGACTCGACCTTCAGCTCGGTGTCCGTGGACGACGAAGCCGGAGGCGAGCTGGCGGCCGCACACCTGCTCGCAACCGGTCGCCGCCGCATCGCCTACGTCGGCGGACCCTCCGAGATCCGCCAGGTCGTCGATCGGCTCGAGGGTGCACGCCGGGCCGTCGCCGCCCATCCGGGAGCCACGCTCGAGGTCGTACCGGTGGGAGCGCTCACCGTCGCCGAAGGACGGGAAGCCGGTCAGGCGCTCGCAGCACGACCCGCGGATGCGCGCCCCGACGGGATCTTCGCCGCGAACGACCTGCTGGCAATGGGTCTGCTCCAGGCGATGGAACAGGCGTCGATGCATGTGCCCGACGAGGTGGGGCTGATCGGCTACGACGACATCGGCTTCGCCAGCGCCGCAGTCGTGCCGCTCTCGTCCATCCACCAGCCGAGCATGCTCATCGGCGAAACGGCCGTGCAGATCCTTCTCGAGGAAGCGGCCGACCCCGCGCTGCCCCCACGCCACATCGTCTACCAGCCGGAACTCGTCGTGCGGCAGAGCACCGGCGCGGGGGTCACGGCAGCCCTCTGACGCAGGTCTGGCAACGCCCGACCCGTGGCAGCTCCTCACACAGCGCGCGCCACTGCAGGAGAATCCGCGGCGAACCCCGGCGAGTCTTCCGTTCGGACGGAGAATTCGGGGCGGAGGCGACGAATCCTCCTGCCGCCGCCACCCGCGTCGTCAGAGCGCGGCGACGTCCTCGAACCGGGTCAGTCGCGCCGGCTCGGTCAGGTAGTGGCCGAGACCGGAGGCGCCGGGGCCTGCGCGCCAGGCGCGGTAGGCGTCGTCGTGGGCGATCGACTCCCACCGCTCGACGGCGACGCTGTGGGCGGGATCGGCGACGTCGGTGACGACCTGGACGCCGAGGCAGCCGTCGAACGCCCGCGTCTGCTTCAGGATCTCGAGGAGAGCTCGCGGCCCGTCCTCCAGGTGGTCTTCGGAGAAGTGCATGTCCAGCAGTGATGTGACGGTCATTCGTCGGTCCCTTCTGCGTCAGCGGCACCGCCGGCGGGCGGCGAGGGTCACCGTAGCACCCTGTCGTGGGTTCAGGATGCGCGGGCGGCGGTGGCCTCGGACTCGGCGAGTTCCTCGCGCACCTCTTCACGGGCGTCGAGGGTGAAGCGGGGCCGCCAGGCCTGCACGCGGAGGCGGAGGTTGCGGTACTTCACCAGGTAGAAGACGCCGACGAGGGCGGCGGCGAAGCCGGAGGCGGCGCCGACGCCGAGCGCCCAGCGGGGGCCGAAGGTGTCGGCCACCCAGCCCACGATCGGGGCGCCGATGGGGGTTCCGCCCATGAAGATGGCCATGTAGATCGCCATGACGCGGCCGCGCAGCTGGGGGTCGGTGGTCATCTGGACCGTGCCGTTGGCGGTGGTCATCAGGGTCTGCGAGGAGATGCCGATGATGATGAGGGCGAGGGCGAACAGCCAGTACTCGGGCATGACGGCGGCGACCGCGCATCCGAAACCGAAGAAGGCCGCGCCGGCGAAGAGCAGCGAGACGCGCGGGCGCTCGCGTCGGGCGGACAGCAATGCGCCGACCACCGACCCGATGGCCATGATCGACGAGAGCAGGCCGAACTCGCCTGCGCCCTTGTGGAAGACGCTGACCGACATGGTCGAGATGAAGATCGGGAAGTTGAGACCGAAGGTCCCGATGAGGAACACCATGACGAGGATGACCATGATGTCGGGGCGGCGGCGCACATAGCGGAAGCCCTCGACCAGTCCGCCGCGCTTCTTGCCCGCACGATCGGTGCGGAAGAACTTGTCTGTGCGCAGGAACTTGAGTGACAGCAGCACGGCCCCGAAGGTCGCCGCGTTGATGAGGAAGACCCATCCGGCGCCCACGACCGCGGTGAGCAGGCCCGCGACCGCGGGGCCGATCAGGCGGGCGACATTGAACGAGGCCGAGTTCAGGGCCACAGCGTTCGAGAGGTTCGGGCCTGCGACGAGCTCGGAGACGAACGTCTGGCGGGCGGGCGCGTCGAAGGCGGCCACGCATCCGAGCAGCAGCGCGAAGACGTAGACATGCCAGAGCTGCACGACTCCGGTGACCGTCAGGATGCCCAGCCCGAGACCCAGCGTGCCCATCGCCGCCTGCGTCGCCATCAGCAGCTTGCGCCGGTCGAGCCGGTCGGCCGCCCATCCGGTGACCGGGAGCAGCAGGAGCTGTGGACCGAACTGCAGCGCCATCACGAATCCGACCGCAGCCGCGTTGTTGTGGGTGAGCTGGGTGAGCACGATCCAGTCCTGGGCCGTGCGCTGCATCCAGGTGCCGACGTTGGAGACGATCGCACCGGCTGCCCAGATGCGGTAGTTCAGGCCGGCCAGCGACCGGAACATGGCGCTCACGAGTCGGCCAGCTCTCGGATGATCTCGGCGGCCTCGGCGAGGGTGTCGCGCTGCTCTCTGGTGAGCGTGCGGAGGCGCTTGTGCAGCCAGGCATCTCGGCGGCGGCGGGTCTCGGCGACGAGCTCCCGGCCCGCGTCCGTCGCGACGACGACGACTTTGCGGCCGTCGTCGGCGTCAGGCGTGCGCGCCACGTACCCGGCCTCCTCCAGCCGGTTGATCGCGCGGTTCATCGACGGAGGCTTGACGCGTTCGAACTCGCTGAGCTCACCGATCGTGCGCGCACCGGATCGCACGACGTACCCGAGCGTCGAGATCTGCGTGTCGCTCAGCTCGTCGTCCGCCTTCTCGGCGCGCAGGCGGCGCGAGAGCCGGGCGACCGCGATCCTGAGGGCGGTGCTGAGATCGTGCGTGGTGAGTTGGGGCATACATTGTTAGCCTATCAAATTAGCCTCGCTAAATAAATCCCGTGACCGGATGCGGTGCGCCAGAATGAGCGCGTGCCTACCTACACCGACGTCCACGGGATCGCCATCACCTACGACGTGTGGCCGGTCGACGACCCGCGGGCCGTGGTGCAGCTCGCGCACGGCGTCGGGGAGCACGCCGCGCGCTACCGTGCGCTCGCGGAGCATCTCAACGCCAACGGCTACACGGTGTACGCCGACGATCACCGCGGGCACGGCCGAACGGGCATGGCGCAGTGGAACGATGCCGCGATGCTCGGCAAGCTCGGCGTCGGCGGACTGCGTGCCGCGGTCGAGGCGATCCACCGGTTCAGTGGGCTGATCCGGGGCGAGAACCCCGATCTGCCACTCGTGTTCCTCGGCCACAGCTGGGGGTCGCTCGTCGTGCAGCTGATCCTCAACAAGCACTCCGACGAGTACGACGCCGCGGTGCTCTCGGGCACGGCGTACCGGATGCTCGGCTCGATGGACAGCGGATACAACCTCAACAAGCGCCACGCCCACCTCGGCACGACGGGCGCGGAGTGGCTCAGCCGCGACCCGGCGGTGTCGCAGGCCTTCGTCGACGACCCGCTCACCACCTCGACCCCGCTGCCGAAGCTGTTCGGCCCGGTGGACGCCGCACGCCTCCTCGGGCGTCCCGCCCGCGGGCTCGCGCGCGACCTGCCCCTGCTCATCCAGGTGGGCGGTGACGATCCGCTCGGCGGGGAGGCCAGTGCGCGCCGTCTTGAGCGCGCCTACCGGGAGCGGTCCGGGCTGACGGATGTGACGACCATCGTCTATCCGGGCGCCCGGCACGAGGTCTACAACGAGCTCAACCGCGAGGAGGTCATGGCCGACCTCACGGCGTGGCTCGACCCGCGGATCGCGGCGCGCGGCTGAGCGCGGAGCGCGCCTGAGCGCCGCCCTGCTGCAGGGTCACGCGGCCGTGATCGGCATCGCCGTGGCCCTCGCAGACCCGCTCGTACGGACTCGGCGGCATGGGCTCGCTCCCGACCGTGCTGGTCGTGGTTCTTCCTGGGGTGTGACGGCTACGAACACCGATGTGCCTTTTGCAGAGCGCTCGACGATGACGCATCATGTGGTTACTAACAAATCGTAACCATCAACGCTCGGAGTGTCCGCGACATGCTCATCGCCTTCTGGATCGTCAACGGTCTCGCCGCCCTCGTCTTCCTCGCCGCCGGCATCATGAAGCTCGCGCGTCCGCGCGAAGCGCTCACCGCGGCCGGTATGGCCTGGGCGGGCGACTTCGCCTCGCCGAGCGTGAAGCTGATCGGACTCGCAGAGGCATTGGGCGGGCTGGGCCTCGTGCTGCCGCTGCTCACCGGGATCGCCGCCATCCTGAGCCCCATCGCCGGTGTCGCACTCGCTGTCGTCATGGTCGGCGCGATCGTCGTTCACGTCCGCCGCTCGGAGAGCGCGGTGCCCGCCGCTGTTCTGCTCGTGCTCGCGCTCGCCGCCGCGATCCTCGGGTTCCTGGTCGTCCTCGGCTGAGACCTGCCCGCGCATCCGGTCAGCCCAGGGCTGAATCCCGTCGGAATAGGCCCGCGCGCGAATTAGGCTGAAGTCATGCACGGTGAATACAAGGTGCCCGGCGGAAAACTGGTCGTGGTAGACCTCGACGTCGTCGACGGCAAGCTGACCGATTTCCACCTCGCGGGAGACTTCTTCCTCGAACCAGACTCCGCCCTGGAGGCGATCGACAACGCGGTGAACGGCCTGTCCGCCGAATCCAGCGCAACAGACATCGCCGCCGCGGTGAGGGGCGCTCTGCCGGAGGGAGCGATCCTGCTCGGCTTCTCGCCCGAAGGCGTCGCGGTCGCGATCCGTCGCTCGCTTGCCCGGGCGACGAGTTGGCGCGACTACGACTGGCAGATCGTGCACTCGAAGGCCGTGCATCCGGTGCAGCAGATGGCCCTCGACGAGGTGCTCGCCACCGAGGTCGGCGAGGGCCGCCGCCAGCCGACGCTCCGCATCTGGGAGTGGGAGGAGCCGGCCGTCGTGATCGGCAGCTTCCAGTCGGTGCGCAACGAGGTCGACGCCGAGAACGCGAAGAAGTACGGCTTCGACATCGTGCGCCGCATCTCGGGCGGCGGAGCGATGTTCATGGAGGCCGGGTCCGTCATCACGTACTCGATCTACGCGCCCGCCGACCTGGTGCAGGGGATGAGCTTCGCCGACAGCTACGCCTTCCTCGACGAGTGGGTGCTGGTGGCCCTCAAGTCGCTCGGCATCGACGCCTTCTACCAGCCGCTCAACGACATCACGAGCCCGAAGGGCAAGATCGGCGGGGCGGCCCAGAAGCGTCTCGGCTCCGGGGCCGTGCTGCACCACGTGACCATGAGCTACGACATGGACGGCCAGAAGATGACCGAGGTGCTCCGGATCGGCCGCGAGAAGATCAGCGACAAGGGCATCGCGAGCGCCGCCAAGCGCGTCGACCCGCTGCGCAGCCAGACCGGTCTGAGCCGCGCCGAGATCATCGACCGGATGATGCGGACGTTCACCGAGCTCTACGGCGCGACCCCGGGCGACATCACCCCCGAGGAGTACGCGGCCGCCGACAAACTCGTCGCCGAGAAGTTCGGCACCGAGGAGTGGCTCAACCGCGTGCCGTGACGCCGCGTCTCAGGGACCACGGGGAGCGATCGACTGTCTCCGCTACCCTGGACCGGTGAACTGGTGGATCGTGGGCGTGATCGCCGTCGTCATCGTGCTTGCGGTGCTCGCGGCGAAGTTCGGCTGGATCGACCTCTCCAACAAGACGAGGAGCACCGGCGGTTCGTCGAGCAGCATCGTCGGCATCGGTGACGAAGTGTTCGCCCCGACCCGTCACGAAGCGCAGGTCGAACTCGACCGGCAGAGCATGTTGCCCGCCCCCGCTCCGCTCGCCGGCGACGGCGACAAGGGGATCTGGGACGGCAAGATCCAGCTCGATCTCGGCGCACAGGGCAGGGGGCAGCACGTTGAGGGCCGCGACGTCGACCATCCCGGCCGCGACGAAGCCGCCCGCGACGACGTTCTCTAGGAGGCCCGCTCGGCGCTGCCCCGGGTCAGCAGGTCCTGGTAGTCGGGATGCTCCTTCAGAAAGTGCCGCACGTACGGGCACGTCGCCGCGACCCGCAGAGTCGAGTTGGCTCGGATGTCGTCCAGCGCTGCCCGCACGAGAGTCTCCGCGAACCCCTTCTCGCGCTTCTCGGGGTCGACCTCCGTGTGCGTGAAGGTGATCGTGTCGTCGCTGAGGTCGTACGCGGTGAGGCCGATGCGTTCGCCGTCCTTGATCAGCACGTAGGCATTGGGCTCTTTCTCGACGGTCAGGGTCATGCCGACAGGCTAATCCGGGAATCTGGATGCGCAACCCCGGGCATCCGCGCACTGCGAGAATGGGAGCATGCCCGACGACGCCACCGCAGCGGATGCTGTCCCCGCCGCCTTCTGGCACCCGGACTCCCCGAGTGCGGTCGTGCACGCCGACAACCTGGACGTCGTCGCGACGCTGCCCGACGCATCCTTCACCCTGATCTACCTCGACCCGCCGTTCAACACCGGCCGTTCGCAGGCCCGCCGCAGCACCACGTCGGTGCGGTCGGAGGGCGGCGCCGGCTCGGTCACCGGATTCAAGGGCCGCAGCTACGAACGGATCAAGGGTGACCTGCTCAGCTACGACGATCGGTTCGACGACTACTGGGAGTTCCTCGAGCCGCGCCTCATCGAAGCGTGGCGGGTGCTCGCGGACGACGGCACCCTGTACCTGCACCTCGACTACCGCGAGGCGCATTACGCCAAGGTGCTGCTGGATGCGCTGTTCGGCCGTGAGTGTTTTCTCAACGAGCTGATCTGGGCGTACGACTACGGCGCGAAGTCCAAGAATCGCTGGCCGACGAAGCACGACACGATCCTGGTCTACGTGAAGAACCCCGACCGCTACTTCTTCGATTCGACGGCCGTCGACCGGGAACCGTACATGGCGCCCGGACTCGTCACGGCCGAGAAGGCGGAACTCGGCAAGCTGCCGACGGATGTGTGGTGGCACACGATCGTGTCGCCGACCGGCCGGGAGAAGACCGGGTATCCGACGCAGAAGCCGGAGGGCATCCTGCGCCGAATCGTTCAGGCCTCGAGCCGTGAGGGCGACTGGGTGCTCGACTTCTTCGCGGGCAGCGGGACGACGGGCGCGGTCGCGTCGGCGCTGGGGCGCCGGTTCCTCCTCGTCGATCGCAACCCCGAAGCGATCGAGGTCATGCGCACCCGCTTCGCCGCCGCCCCCATCGACTTCCTCCCCTGACCCGCCCCGCCCCCTCGCTCCCGCCCCCCCCATCCGTCGAGTCCGCACGAAATCGGCGAAAAACGCTCGAGTCCGCAGAGAGTTCGTGGACTCGGCGGCCAATTCGTGAGGAGTGGCAGCAAGGGGGAGCAGGGCAGGCGGAGACACAGGTGCCGCGCGGCTCGCATGCGGCCTTTCACAGGTGCCGTATGGAAGGGTTGGTGCTTATGCGATCCGATTCCGCATCCGCCCTCCGGGCCTCTCCGTTCCTGTGGAGCGCGCTCGGGTCCGCGGTCGCTTTCGTGGTCGTCTATCTGGTGTTCGTGCGCAGCTACATGGGGCAGGTCGTCGACGAGACCGCCTTCGCCGGGGCCGACGTGTGGAAGGGTGACTCCCTCGCGTTCGCTCACGCGTTCCTGAACGCGCTACCGGTGGTCTCGGTCGTGCTCGCGTGCATCGTCGCCGTCGTGATCGTGCTCGTCCGGCGCAACTGGCGCGTGTTCGTGGTCGCCGTCACCGCCGCTGCGCTCGCCAATGCCAGCACCCAGCTGCTCAAGTACACGATCCTCAGCCGTCCCGAGCAGGGCGTGGATGTCGGCCTCAGCAACTCCCTCCCGTCCGGTCACACGACGGTCGCGGCGTCGGCGGTCCTCGTCGTGTTCCTCCTGGCCAGCCCGCGGCTGCGTCCGCTCGCGGCCGTGATCGGCTCCGTGTTCGCGATCGTGGCGGGCGCATCCACTCTCGTCGAGCAGTGGCACCGGCCGAGCGACGTGATCGCGGGGCTGCTCGTCGTGGCGTTCTGGGGGTCTCTCGCGGGCGCCGTGCTGGCGTGGATGCACGCACGCACCACTCCGAACCCGCCTCGCACGAAGCTCTGGCCGCTGGTCTGGATCGCGGCGGTCTGCGGTGTGGGAGCCGTGGTCTCGCTCGTCGTCACCTACTTCTCGGCGAACAACGGCTCCACCCACTTCTTCATCGCCTACGTCGGCGGTGTCGCCGCCATCGCCGCCGTCGGGTTCGCACTCGCCGTCCTGGCGAACCGGATGTTCCGCTCGCTCGCCTGAACGGTCGTCAGGTGCTCTGGCGTACGACGAGCTCGGTCGGGAGCAGGGTCACGCGGTCGACGGGTTCGCCCTCGATCCGCCTCACCAGCACCTGCGCCATCCGCTCGCCGAGCCCGACCGACGGCTGGTGCACGGTCGTGAGCGGCGGGGTCGCGGTGAGCCCGAAGTAGTCGTCGTCGTAGCCGACCACTGCGATGTCGCCGGGGATGCTGCGCCCGGTCTCGAGGATCGCCGAGTATGCGCCAGCCGCCATCTGGTCGTTCGTCGCGAAGAGCCCGTCGATGGGACGGCCGGTCGCGAGGAGGCGGCGCATGGCCTCCATCCCGGAGATCGGGGAGAAGTCGCCGTACTCGATGAGCGTGCAGTCGAGACCGTGTGCCTCCATCGCCTTGCGCCATCCGGTGAGGCGGTCCACGCCGGCGGGCATGTCCTGCGGGCCCGTGATGAGGGCGATGTTGCGCCGGCCACGCTTGATGAGGTGCTCTGTCGCTCCCGCGGCGCCGGAGATGTTGTCGACATCGACGAAGTACGAGTTGTGCTCGGTGTCGCTGAGCGGTCGCCCGCCGAACACCATGGGGAGGGAGCTGCCGAGCTGCGCGTACGAGTGGTCGCCCGAGTGGTGGGAGACCACGAGCGCACCGTCGACGTTGCCGCCCATCAGGTAGCGGCGGGTCTTGTCGGGGTTGGTCTCCGACGAGATCACGATGTTGAGTGTGTAGTCGGTGTCGGCGAGGTGGAGGGCGACACCCTGCACGATGGATGCGAAGAACGGGTCGGCGAACACCTTCGCCGTCGACTCGGGCACGACCAGGGCGACGACGAGCGTCCGCCGGGAGGCGAGCGACCGGGCGGCGCGGTTCGGCACGTAGTTGAGATCGGCGATCGCTTTGGTGACGTTCTCGATCACCTCGGGGTTGACCTTGGTGGAGCCGTTGACGACGCGCGAGACCGTCGCGCGGGATACGCCGGCCAGCGCCGCGACCGCCTCGAGGGTGGGCACGGGTGTGTGCGCAGCCTGGTCCGTCGTCATCGAGTCACCTTTCTCGCCGTCGTCCCATGCTAGAGGTGCCCGGCGGACGCCACTTCGGCCGGCTCGAGGGATGCGTTCGTGTCGGCCTCGACGGCGGCGGCGACCAGCCGTGCGAACGCCCAGCCGCTCTCCTTCACAGTCCGCTCCTGCGTCGCGTAGTCAACCCGTACGATCCCGAACCGCTTCTCGTAGCCCCACGCCCACTCGAAGTTGTCGAGGAACGACCAGACGAAGTAGCCGCGAACGTCGGCGCCCTGCGCGATGGCCGCGTGCACCGCATCCACATGGTCGAGGATGTACTGCTCGCGCTCGGCATCCCGCACCCGTCCATCCGCATCGACGACATCGTCGTAGGCGGCGCCGTTCTCGGTGATGTAGAGCGGCGGGAGCGTCGGGTAGTCCTCGCTCAGGCGCACGAGCAGGCTGCGCAGGCCGTCGGGATTGACGTCCCAGCCCATCGCCGTCGTGGGCAGGTGACGCGTGGGGAACGTGACGTACTCGCTCCCGACGAACGGCGACGCCTTGGGTCGGTCGGTGGGGGTGAGCCCCGCAGGAGTGTTCGCGGGCAACGGATGCGCGCTGACGTTGTCGTCGTGGTAATGGTTGACGCCGACGAAGTCGATCGGCTGGGCGATCGTGGCCAGGTCGCCGTCGTGCACCAGGGACTCGAAGTCGTAGTCGCTCACATCGTCGAGCACGTCGGCGGGGTAGGCGCCGAGCAGGAGCGGTTCGAGGAACATCCGGTTCCAGAGGCCGTCGATACGGCGCGCCGCCTCCCGGTCGGCGGCGTCGGTGGGGTCGGCCGGCACGGCGTTGGTCAGATTCAGAGTGATGCCGAATCGGAGGGGAGCGGATGCGGCCTCGCCCCGGGAGCGGAGCGACTGCACGGCGAGCCCGTGGGCGAGGTGCTGGTGGTGCACCGCGGCCAGCGCGGCCCTCGACTCGCGGCGTCCGGGGGCGTGCTCGCCCGCGGCGTAGGCGATCAGCGAGGAGCAGAGCGGCTCGTTGAACGTGGTCCAGTGCGTCACGCGGTCGCCGAGAGCGTCGAAGACGACCTCGGCGTAGTCGCGGAAGCGGTACGCGGTGTCGCGATTGGCCCAGCCGCCCGCATCCTCGAGCGCCTGCGGCAGATCCCAGTGGTAGAGCGTGAGCCAGGGCAGGATGCCCGCCTCGAGCAGCTCGTCGACGAGCCGGCTGTAGAATTCCAGGCCGGCGGGATTCGCGTGACGGTCACCCGGGACCACCCGCGCCCAGGAGGTCGAGAAGCGGTAGGACTGCAGGCCGAGCTCCTTCATCAGGGCGACGTCGGCGGGCATCCGGTGATAGTGGTCGACCGCCACCTCGGGGGTGTCGCCGCCGGCGATGGCGTCGGGCACGCGGGCGAAGTGGTCCCAGATGGAATCCTCTTTGCCGTCCTCGTGGGCAGCGCCCTCGATCTGTGCGGCTGCGGTCGCGGATCCCCACAGGAAGCCGTGGGGCCAGCCGGCCGGGGTCGCGGTCGGGGAGGAATTCATTCTTAGCCTTTCACCGCGCCGGCCATGATGCCGGAGACCAGCTGGCGGCCGGCGAGCACGAAGAGGATGAGCAGGGGGATGGTCGCGAGCACGGCGCCGGCGAGCACGATCGAGTAGTCGACGTACTTCGCAGACTGCAGCTGGCTGAGGGCGACCTGAAGCGTGGGGTTCTGCGGAACGACGAGCAGTGGCCACAGATAGTCGGTCCAGGCGGTCATGAACGTGAACAGGCCGAGGATCGCCATGGCCGGGCGCGCTGCCGGAACGCCGACGTGCCAGAACGTGCTGAGCATGTTCGCGCCGTCCACACGGGCGGCCTCGATCAGCTCATCCGGAATCACGTCGATGAGGTACTGCCTCATGAAGAAGACGCCGAAGGCCGTGACGAGAGTCGGGATGATCACAGCGCCGAGCGTGCCGGTCCAGCCGAACTGCTTCATCACCATGAACAGCGGGATGATGCCGAGCTGGGTGGGAACGGCGAGGGTCGCGATCACGAAGACCATAAGCCCCTCGCGTCCACGGAACTTCAGCTTCGCGAACGCGTACCCGGCGAGCGTCGAGAACGTCACGACCGAGAGGGTGATGACCGAGGCGACGATGATCGAGTTTCCGAGAGCGAGCCAGAACGGGACGGTGTTGAGCACCTGCCCGACATTGGTCCAGAACTGTCCGCCCGGCAGCAGCGGCGGCCAGGTGGAGGTGAGCACGGTGCTCGGGCTCGAGCCGGCGACGAACGACCACCACAGCGGGTAGGCGCCGCCGACGAACACGGCGATGAGGAGGCCGTAGGTCAGGAACCCGGGCCGGCGGTCGATCCCGAGTGCCCGGCGCTTCGCGCGCCGCTCGGGGGTGCGGGCGGACTCGCTCACGCGGGGCGCGGTGGCGGTCATGCTCTCGTCTCCTCGGGGTCGGTCTCGGTGGTGGTCGCGGCGCCAGTGCCGGGGGCGGCAGCCGATGCGGCAGCACTCTCGGCCTGGTGCTGAGCGATCCTGCGTGCTGTGCGTTTCTTCAGCGCCCGGCTCTCCGTCGATGCGATGCGACGCGAGATCAGGAAGTTCAGCACGCCGAACAGCACGATGATGAGGAACAGCAGCCAGGCGATTGCTGAGGCCTTACCGAAGTTCTGCCGGTTGAACGCCATGTCCCAGAGGTAGAGCACTGTCGTCTGGTACTGGCGTTGCGGGCCTCCGGGAACAGCGCTCGACGGGTTGAACAGTTTCGGCTCGGTGAAGATCTGAAGGCCGCCGATCGTCGCCGTGATGATGACGAAGATCATGGTGGGCCGGATGCTCGGCAGCGTGATCGAGAAGAACCGCCGGAACGAGCCGGCGCCGTCGAGGGCGGCCGATTCGTGGATGTCGCGGGGCACGGCCTGCATCGCTGCGAGCAGGATGAGCGCGTTGTAGCCGGTCCAGCGCCAGTTGACCATCGTGGCGATGGCGACGTGCGACGGGAAGGTCTCGGTCTTCCAGTCCACCGGGTTGAGGTGGAAGTACTGGAGGAGGTTGTTGATCAGTCCGTACTTCTCGTCGAAGGCGCTGGAGAAGATGAGGGTGACGGCGACGGGGGTGACGACGTAGGGGAGGAGCACGCTCATCCGCCAGAAGGTCTTGCCCCGGATGTTCTGGTCGAGGATCGCGGCGATGAATACGGCCGCGATGAGCTGCGGGATCGCCGACAGCAGGAAGATGCTCACCGTGTTGAACAGCGAGTTCCAGAAGAACGGATCGCTGAGCTCGGCGATGTAGTTGCCGAGGCCGACCCACTCGCCCGGCCCGGTCAGCAGGTTCCACTTGTTCAGCGAGACGACGAACGTGTAGACGAGGGGGAACAGTCCGACGAGCCCGAAGAGCACGAAGAAGGGCGCCACGTAGAAGTATGGCGACGCCTTCACGTCGAAGCGGTTGAGCTTCTGCCGAAAGGTGAGGGCTGCGCGGGCGTCGCGATCGAGGCGGCGGTCCGGACGACGCTCCGAGCGGCGGCCGTTGCCGTTGCGGCCGGGCTTGGCAGCCTCTGCGCCGGTAGCGGGTGGCGTGGTGACGGTGGTCATGATCTCCCCAGGATGCGGGTCTCCGGATGCGCTGGTCGCGCATCCGGAGACCCGATCGGATTGCTTACTTGTTGACGACGAGCTGGTTGAGGAGCGTCATGGCGTTGCTCCAGGCCTGGTCGCCGTTCGCCTTGCCGGAGTCGAGCTCCTGCACAGACGGGCCGAACACCTGGGACTGGATGACCGAGTCGTCCGGGCCCTTGTACTGGGCGACGACGCCCTTCGCGCGCTCGGACAGGATCTGGCCGAGGGGTGCGTTGTTGAAGAACTTCGTCAGGTCGCTCTCACCGGTGACTCCGGGGTCGCTCTGCGCCTCGGTGACCGACGGGAAGGTGCCGGCTGCCTGGAAGGTGGCGACCTGCGTCTTGGCGGTGGTCAGCCACTCGGCGAGGGCTGCTGCCTCCTTCGGGTGCTTCGACTGCTTCGGCACGGTCAGGAAGGAGCCGCCCCAGTTGGCTGCGCCGCCCGGGAACACGTTGGCGAAGTCCCAGCCGGTCGATGCGTCTCCGCCGCCGGCCTTGACCTGGCCCTGAACGACGCCGAGCATCCAGCCCGGGCAGACGAACGTGGCGAACGAGCCGTCGGTGAACGCCTTGCCCTTGCCCCAGTCCCACTGGGTCTGGTTGGAGGAGAGGCCGGCGGCCGCACCGTCGGCGAGCTGGCCCCAGAGAGCCTTCAGGTCGGCGTTGTCCTCGATGTTGAGCTTGCCGTCCTTGGTGTAGTAGCCCTCGGGCTGCTGGTTCACCATGGCGTTCCAGAGGAAGCCGGACTGGTCGTAGAACGGCTTGCCGGTGGCGGCCTTGTACTGCTCGCCGACCTTGAAGTAGTCCTCCCAGGTGGCGTCGGCTCCGCCGAAGAGCTTGGCGACGCCTTCGCGGTCGCTCGGCAGGCCCGCAGCGGCGAACAGCTTGCCGTTGTAGCAGAGACCCTCCGGGCCGATGTCGGTGCCGTAGCCGATGACACGGCCGTCCTTGTCGGTGGCCTGCTTCAGCTTCCAGTCGACCCAGCGGCTGTCGATCTTCGACGCCCCGTAGTCCTTCAGGTCGTTGAACTGGTCGGAGACCTGCATGACCTTGCTGAGCCAGCCTTCTTCGACGGCCTGCACGTCGGGCAGTCCGCTTCCGGCTGCCTGCTTGGTCTGCCAGTCGGTCAAGGCGTTGTCACCGGTGTCGATGTTCGTGGCCTTGATCTTGATTTCCGGGTGGTCCTTCTCGTACTGCGAGTAGAGCTTGTCGAATCCCATGGTTCCGAACGTGGTGACGGTCAACGTGATCGGGTTCGAGCTGCTGCCGCTGTCCCCGCCGCTGGATGAGCATCCGGCTGCGAGGAGAGCGAAGGATGCTGCGCCGGCGATGGCCGCAGCGACCTTGGTGCGTCGTGAGGTTTTCACGGTCACTCCCTTGTGCGTGGTTTGATGTGCGTGGTCTGGTGTGCCTACTCGGTGAGAGCGCTCTCACGATGTGCCGTGAGAGCGCTCTCACGAGTTCGCTCAAACCATATGCATGCATCGCGGGCGCTGTCAACATCTCCCGGATGCACGCCCGCCCTTCCTCTGCCCTCACCGACCCCGATCGACTCGCGCCAGATCGACCTTCCGGGGGCGCGGAAGGGTCGAATTGCCGCGAGTCAGCGTGCCTCAGCGCCCCTCGGCGCTCGGAAACAGCGACGGCCGCCGGCTCCGGGGGAGGAGCCGACGGCCGTCGGACTGTGATCGAATCGTGACCTGGGTCTGGCGCCTATTCGGTCGCCGCGGACGGATTCGGACGCTGCGCGCGGAGCGAGGACGTGTCCGCTCCCGGCTCGATCAGCGCGCCGAAATCGTCTGCCGCGCGGTGGGCGAGGACGCCCGTGTTGAGCTCCCCGTCGTCCTCCTCCGCGGCCGAGGCGAGCACTCCGCTGACGGTGATCCGCTCGCGCTCGTTCTTCGCCTCCGCTTCGGCCTCGTCGTCAGCAGCCTCCTGCAGAGCCGACTTGGCCCGCAGCGGCGGCGTCTTGAAGAACAGAGTCAGGACGAACGCGATCAGCACGACGAACAGGGCGACCCAGTAGACGGTGACGGCCGAGGCGTTGAAGCCCTCGAGGAACGGCTTGGTCAGTCGCGGGTCGGCGCCGTTCAGGAACGACGTGTCGTCGAGGGATGCGGACCCCGCGGTCGACGCCGCACCGGCGCCGTTGGTCGGGTTGGCCTCGATCTGCGCGACGGTCTGCTCGACGACGTTCGCGCGCACCTGATCGTTCGACAGGTCGGTTCCCGGCGGGAGCGACTGCTCGATCGGCGTGACGATCTTGTTGTACGCGAGCGCCATGATCTGCTTGTTCTCGGGTGCGTTCGCCACAGCGGGGTCGAGTGCCGCATCCAGGGAGCTCGTCAACGTCGCCGTGTTGGTGAACGAGTTGGCGAGGTTGGTCGGGAACACCGTGAACAGCAGGGAGAGCAGCACCGCGGTGCCGAGCGTTCCACCGATCTGCCGGAAGAACGTGGATGCGCTGGTCGCGACACCCATGTCTTTCAGGCCGACCGAGTTCTGGCTGGCGATGGTCAGCGTCTGCATCAGCTGGCCGAGGCCGAGTCCGATGAGCAGCATCGCGCCGGCGATGAACCAGTACGACGTGTTGTAGTGCAGGAAGGTGAGGTAGAAGAACCCGCCCGCCAGGAACGCGGTTCCGATGATCGGGAACTGCCGGTAGCGGCCCGTTCGCGCGATGATCTGGCCGCTGGCGATCGAGGAGATCATCAGACCGAGGATCATCGGCAGCAGCTGGAGACCGCTCTCGGTCGGGCTGGACCCGAGCACGAGCTGGAGGTACAGCGGCAGGGTCAGCATGGCGCCGAACATCCCGAAGCCGACGAACACACCGATGATGGTGGCCATCGAGAACGTCGACGAACGGAACAGCTTGAGCGGGATCAGAGCGTCGTCCTTCATCGCCCTCTCGATGAGGATGAAGGCGAGGATGCCGATGGCACCGATCACGTAGCAGGCGATGGCGCCCGGGCTGTCCCAGCCCCAGTCGCGGCCCTGTTCGGCGATGAGGAGAAGCGGGACGAGTGCGACGACCACGGCCGTGGCGCCCCACCAGTCGATGCGCACCGATCCTGGCGAGTGCTTCGGCAGATGCAGGAAGCGCAGCACGATGAGGAGGGCGATGATGCCGATCGGCACGTTGATGAGGAACACCCAGCGCCATCCGGCGATGAACAGGATCTCGTTCGCGCCGGCGAAGAGACCGCCGACCAGCGGTCCGACGAGGCTCGAGATGCCGAAGACCGCCAGGAAGTACCCCTGGTATTTGGCGCGCTCGCGCGGGGCGAGCATGTCACCCATGATCGCGAGCGGCATCGACATGAGGCCACCGGCGCCGAGGCCCTGGATGGCGCGGAACACCGCGAGCTCGATCATCGAGGTCGAGAAGACCGCCAGGATCGATCCGACGACGAAGATGACGATGGCGATGATGAAGAGCGGGCGCCGGCCGAAGATGTCGGACAGCTTGCCGTAGATGGGCGTCGAGATCGTGGAGACGATCAGGTAGGCGGTGGTCACCCAGGCCTGCTGGCTGAGGCCGTGCAGGTCGTCGCCGATGGTGCGGATGGCGGTGCCGACCACGGTCTGGTCGAGAGCGGACAGGAACATTCCGGCCATGAGGCCGAAAATGACGAACAGGATCTGCCTATGCGACATGATCGCGTTCGTCGGGGCGGCCGGAGCCGGGGATGCTTGGCTTGACATGAGTCTCCGAGTCGAGAGTCGAAAGATGGGACGCCCGAGCCACGGGCATCACACCGGTGTGGGCACAAAGGAAATTTGCGGAGACTGCAAAGTTACACCTTCTGTGGGGTTTCCACCAATGACCAGAAGGGCTCTCGCAGAACCGTTCGCTCAGGGCGAACATTCCTGAGAGTGCCCATATTTTTCGGGCGTTTATGTGGATGGACCGGCGAGTTTCCCGACTCTCGCACGAGGTGTTCAGGTGTCGTATATTCCGCTGGCGTAACTTGGGAGCCGAATCGAGTCCGATCCCGCGCGCGAACCACGAAGGTCCCATGCTTCACACTGTCCGATCCTCTCGCCCTGCCAGGCTGCTCGCCTTCGCTGCGGGTGTTGCAGCGACCGCTCTGCTGCTCACCGGATGCGCGGGCCAGCCCTCGCCCGTCGCCAAGGCCGTCGCAGGTGCGAACGAGCCCGCGAAGGTCGAGGCGACCACGATCACCTCCGTGACCCCCGCGACAGGCAGTATCTCCGGCGGAACGGTCACCATCGGCGGCACGAATCTCGCCGGCGTCAAGACCGTCGAGATCGGCGGCCAGCCCGCCACCGTGCAGGAGGCATCCGGCTCGAAGGTGGTCGTCGCGGTGCCTGCCGCCGTGAACTTCCAGCCCGCCACCGTCGCCGTCTCGGTCACGACCGCCAGCGGCAAGTCGTTCGCCAGCGAGAACGCGTACTCGTATCAAGTCGTGACGCCGGTCGACAAGCAGCTGAACTACGCCCTGACGTATTGGAAGAACTACAACTCCGCCGAGTGGGGCGACCTCAATCCCGTGGGCGGCGACTGCGCGAACTTCGTGAGCCAGACGCTGATCGCCCGCGGCTGGACCCAGACCGCAGCCTGGTACAACAAGAACGCCGCCGCCAAGTGGAGCCCGTCCTGGGGCTACGTGCCGGCGATGGACAACTACTTCCGCTCGAACGCGGGCGCTCTCGGCCTCACCGAGTACCCGCTCGACCAGCGCGACAAGATCAAGGTCGGCGACATCGTGATGTTCGACTGGAACGACAACAACTCACTCGATCACGTGCAGATCGTCTCCGGGGTGCAGAACGTCGGCGGCAAGATCTCCATCAAGATGGCCGGCCACAACACCGACAGCGACTACCGGGACCTCGACGAGACCATCACCGTCGACCACCCCGGCGCCATCGGTCACTTCTGGAGCCTGTCCAAGTAACAGGCTCCCCGCCCCTCGTCGAGGGCCGAGCCGCCGTCGGCGCTACGCGCCCTTCAGCGCGTCGCCCACGATCCGTTTGGCCTGCTCCTGCACCTCGCGGAGGTTCTCCGCTCCGACGAACGACTCCGCGTAGATCTTGTAGACGTTCTCGGTACCGCTCGGTCGCGCCGCGAACCAGGCTGTCGCCGTCTCGACCTTGACGCCGCCGAGGGCTGCGTCGTTGCCGGGAGCACGACTCAGCTTGGCCGTGATGGGCTCACCCGCCAGTTCGGTGGCTTCGATGGCGTCGCCGTCGAGCTTGCCGAGCGCGGACTTCTCGGCCGGACTCGCCGGGGCGTCGACGCGTTCGTAGACCGGGTCGCCGAACTTCTCGGTCAGCTCGGCGTACAGCTGCGAGGGCGTCTTGCCGGTGACCGCGAGGATCTCGCTGGCAAGGAGCGCGAGCAGGATGCCGTCTTTGTCGGTGGTCCAGACCGAGCCGTCGAGGCGCAGGAAGCTCGCACCGGCGCTCTCTTCTCCACCGAATCCGACCGACCCGTCGATGAGGCCTGGCACGAACCACTTGAAGCCCACGGGCACCTCCCAGAGCCGGCGGCCGAGGGATTCTGCGACGCGGTCGATGATCGACGAGGAGACGAGGGTCTTGCCGACCGCAGCATCCTGCCGCCATCCGGTGCGGGTGCGGTAGAGGTAGTCGATCGCCACCGCGAGGTAGTGGTTCGGGTTCATCAGGCCGCCGTCGGGCGTCACGATGCCGTGCCGGTCGGCGTCGGCGTCGTTGCCCGTGAGGATGTCGTAGTCGTCTTTGTGCGCGAGCACCGATGCCATGGCCGAGGGGCTCGACGGATCCATGCGGATCTTGCCGTCCCAGTCGAGCGTCATGAAACGCCAGGTCGGATCGACCGTCGGATTCACCACGGTCAGGTTCAGGCCGTAGCGCTCGCCGATGGCCTGCCAGTAGTTCACGCTCGCACCGCCGAGCGGGTCGGCGCCGATGCGGATTCCGCTGTCTTTGATCGCCTTCACGTCGATGATGTTCTCGAGGTCGTCGACGTATCTGCCGCGGAAGTCGTACGTCTCGACGGCGCTCGGCTCGCTCATCCGGACGCCGCGCATCTCGTCGGCGATGATCTCGTTGGCCCGGTTGGCTATCCAGCTCGTGGCATCGGTGTCGGCCGGACCGCCATGCGGCGGGTTGTACTTGAACCCGCCGTCGGTGGGCGGGTTGTGGCTGGGCGTGACCACGATGCCGTCGGCCCGGTCGGGGTGGCCGGCCCGGTTGTAGGCGATGATGGCGTGCGAGACGGCCGGAGTCGGCACCCAGTCGTCGAACTCGTCGACGAGAACTCGGACCTCGTTGCCGACGAGCACGGTCAGCGCCGTGGTCATCGCGAACTCGCTGAGGAGGTGCGTGTCGGCCCCGATGAACAGGGGGCCGTCGATGCCCTGGGACGCCCGGTACTCGACGATCGCCTGCGTGGTGGCCGCGATGTGGTTCTCGTTGAACGCGGTGTTGAGCGAGCTGCCGCGGTGACCGGAGGTGCCGAACACCACCCTCTGCTCAGGGATGCTCACATCGGGTTTGAGGTCGTAGTACGCCCTGCGCAGCGCATCGACATCGATCAGGTCGGACTCCTGGGCGGGGGTGCCAGCTCGTTCGTTCATGTCTCCATACTTCCACTCGGCTCCAGTCGCGCCACCAGGTCCGATGACGATGTGGCGAACTTTTCCCGTCCGCGAAGGGGGCAGGAGCCTTGGCTAAGCTGATCCGCATGTCCGAAGCTGCTGAGCCCATCGCCGACCTGCCCTCCGCCGTCGACGAGGTCTACAGCTTCCTGGGCCCGTCCGGAACGTTCACCGAGGCCGCTCTCAGGCAGGTCCCCGAGGCGGCGGGCAAGCGCTGGCGTTCGGTCAACAACGTGGGCGAAGCACTCGCCGACGTCGTCGCCGGCCGCAGCGTCGCTGCGATGATCGCGATCGAGAACTCGATCGAGGGCGGTGTCTCCGTCGCGCAGGATGCGCTGGCCACCGTTCCCGGCCTGCGCATCGTCGGCGAGTACCTCGTTCCGGTCAACTTCGTGCTGGTGGCGCGGCCGGGGACGACGCTGGCCGACGTCAAGCTGATCAACGCGCATCCGGTCGCCTACGCCCAGTGCCACCTGTGGCTCGACGCGAACCTGCCTGACCACGGTCATCTGCCGGCCTCGAGCAATGTCGCCGCTGCGGCCTCGCTCTTCGACGGCAGCACGGCGGATGCAGCCGTCGCCCCGCCCGGCATCGTCGACCACCACGACGTGGTCGTGCTCGTCGAGAACATCGGCGACAACCCGAACGCCGTCACCCGGTTCGTGCTCGTCAGCCGGGAGCGCAGCGTTCCCGCCCCGACCGGTGCGGACAAGACCAGCCTCGTCGCCGAGCTGCCCGACGACCGACCGGGAAGCCTCCTCGATCTGCTGGAGCAGTTCTCGACGCGCGGCGTGAACTTGAGCCTCATCGAGTCCCGCCCGATCGGCGACTCCCTCGGCCGCTACCGGTTCGTGATCGACGCCGACGGCCACATCCACGATGAGCGGGTCGCGGATGCGCTGCTCGGCCTGCGCCGGTTCAGCCCGGCCGTCATCTTCCTCGGCTCCTACCCGCGGGCCGACGGCGCCCAGGTCGACTTCGACCACCGGTATCGCGACGAGGTCTTCACCGAAGCGCGCGAGTGGCTCGCCTCGCTGACGACCGCGGACGACACCGTGAGCGAGGCCGAGAGCGACGCATCCGCCGACGTCGAATCGCTGGAGTAGGCTGCGATCCAGGAGCGAGGAGACGCCATGATCCTGGATGAGACGAGTCGGGAACCGGGGGATCCTCGCGGCGCAGACACCCCTCGCGAGCAGCCCCCGGCGAGCGGTTCGAACCCGGACATCGATCCGAACTACGACCCCGCCTTCCAGCGCGGCTACCGGCCGCAGCCGGGAGAGCGGCTCGGCACTCGCGTTCGGAACGCACCGGCCACCGGCACGTCGCCCTACCGCCGGCCGGTCGTCGATGACGAGCCGGCCGCCGCTCCTCTCCCCACCGCCGACCGCGGGATGGACCGCGACCTGCTCGGCGAGCCGGAGACCGAGGATCCGCTGGCGGTCCAGTTCGAGACGTTCAACTCCGAGGGCGAACCCGCGGTCGCGGCCGCCGAGCCGGTCTCGATCGCAGTGGGCAGCATCCTGGACCGTGTCGACGTCTCCCCGAGGCGCAACCCGTTCTTTCTGGCCCTCTGGATTCTGGGCGGCGGATTCATCGTGCTCGGAATCGTGCTCTACGCGGTCTCCGTCTACACCTCGTACACCGCCAGCTCGACGGAGCTCGACCTCACCACCCTCGTCTTCAGCCAGATCGGCTGGATGCTCGCAGGCCCGCTCGTGACCGTGGGCCTGGCGACCATCGTCGCGCTGGTGCTCCTGACAGCTCTCCGCTCGCGCCCGAAGACGCCGAGCCCAGAGCGGGACTGACGTGCGGAAGACCTTCCGGATCCTGGTGACGATCGCCCTGGCCTGTGCGGGCGTCGCCCTTCTGAGCGCACTGGTGCCCGCCTTCTTCCCCTCGGGCTCGCGGTACTACTACTTCCTGGCGCCGGGGAGCTTCGTCGCCGGCCTGGCCGACCTCGTGCGCACGCCGGCGATCACGTTCGCCCTGGCGAGTGCTGTCGGAGCCGTGTTCGTGCGGGCGCTCACCTGGCAGCGGAAGGCACCCGCACCCGCAGGCCGCCGTGCTCGACCGTGAGTTCGACGGTCGAGACGTGCCCGAATCCGTCGCCGTCGAGCTCGAACGGTTCCGGGGCCTCGACGGTCAGGCGCACCGAGCGTCCGCGCAGATAGCTGAGCTCCGTGCGCACTGCGCGATTCGTGATGCGGATGATCCGCTGACCGAGCGCTGACTTGCGGAGCACCCGGTTCTCCCAGGTGACCTTTCGCCAGATCATGAGCCAGCCGAACAGCGACTTGGGCTGCAGAACGGCGATGTCGAGCATCCCGTCGTCGACCAGGGCATCCGGGATGAGCTCGATGTTGCCCGGCAGGCTGCCGCAGTTGGCGACGAGGATGGTGCTGACGTGCGCCGACCGGGCGGGCTCGTCGTCGAGACTGTAGCCGATGCGCACCTTCTTGGATTTCGGCAGTGCGCGGAATCCGGCGTCGACGTAGGCGAGCCAGCCCAGCCGCCGCTTGAGGCGGGGGCGGGTGTTCGCGATCAGGGCTGCGTCGATGCCGAGCCCGGCCATCACCAGAAAGGCGTGCTCGACGGATGCGCCGCTCGCGTCGGTCGCGACGGCGACACCGAGGTCGATGGCTCGCGTGCGGCCCTGGAACGCGATCGCGCAGGCGACGTCGAGGCTGGTGTGGGTGATGCCGATGTTGCGGGCCAGCAGGTTGCCGGTGCCGGAGGGGAGGATGGCGAGTTCGGCATCCTCGCCCCGCAGCGACTCGGCCACCGCACGCACGGTTCCGTCGCCGCCGGCCGCGAGCACGAGGGTCGCTCCGGCCGCAAGTGCCTCCCGCGTCTGCGACTGACCGCCGTTCTCGACGGTCGTCGGCAGCCACAGCACTCCGCCGACGCCGGCCCGGGTCGCGGCAGCACCGACAGCGGTGCGGATGCGCGTCTCGTCGACCTTGATCGGGTTGAAGACGACGGCCACCAGCGCTGGGGCGGCGCGGTCGGGATCGGTCACCTCGCTCACGCTACTCGTTTCCCTGTGGACAACCCGAATGGCGAGGTGTCCTGCTCGATAAGCTGTGCGAGTGATCGATCCAGTTCTTCTCCGCGAAAACCCTGACCTCATCAAGCGTTCGCAGGAGGCACGGGGCGACTCCGTCGCGCTCGTCGACGAAGCCCTGGAGGCCGACCGCGAGCGCCGTGCCACCATCACTCGCTTCGAGGAGCTGCGCGCCGAGCAGAACCTCTTCGGCAAGCAGGTCGCCGCCGCTCCCAAGGAGCAGAAGAAGGAGCTGGTCGCTCAGGCGCAGAGTCTCGCCGGACGGGTGAAGGAGGCGCAGCAGATCGCGAACGACGCGGATGCGCGCTTCGACGAGCTGGTCCGCGGAATCGGAAACGTGATCATCGAGGGCGTGCCGGCCGGCGGCGAAGACGACTTCGTGACCCTCCGCACCGTCGGCGAGAAGCCGACGTTCGACTTCGAGCCGAGAGATCACCTCGAGCTCGGCGAACTGCTCGGAGCGATCGACATGGCACGCGGTGCGAAGGTCTCCGGAGCCCGCTTCTACTTCCTGCGCGGGGTCGGCGCGCGTCTGGAGATCGCGCTGATGAATCTGGCGCTCGACCGCGCGCTCGCCGCCGGCTTCACGCCGATGATCACCCCGACGCTCGTGAAGCCCGAGATCATGCAGGGCACCGGGTTCCTGGGCGCGCACGCCGACGAGGTGTACCGCATCGAGGGTGAGGATCTGTATCTCACCGGCACGAGCGAGGTCGCGCTCGCCGGGTATCACGCCGACGAGATCCTCGACGTCACCGAGCCCCTCCGGTATGCCGGATGGTCGACCTGCTACCGCAAGGAGGCCGGCTCGGGCGGCAAGGACACCCGTGGCATCATCCGGGTGCACCAGTTCAACAAGCTGGAGATGTTCGTGCATATCCTGCCCGAAGACGCCGAGGCGGAGCACGCTCGGCTCGTGCAGTTGCAGGAGGACATGCTGCAAGACCTCGGGCTCAGCTACCGCGTGATCGACACCGCCGCCGGCGACCTCGGCTCGAGCGCCGCCCGCAAGTTCGACATCGAGGCGTGGGTGCCGACGCAGGACCGCTACCGCGAGCTCACCTCCACCTCCAACTGCACGACGTTCCAGGCCCGCCGGCTCGACATCCGCTACCGCACCGAGAGCGGCAAGACAGCTCCGGTGGCGACGCTCAACGGAACGCTGGCCACCACCCGCTGGCTCGTCGCCATCCTCGAGACGCACCAGCGGGAGGACGGGTCGGTGCTGGTCCCCGAACCGCTGCGGCCCTACCTCGGCGGGCTCGCCGTGCTGGAGCCGATCGCGCGGTGAACGACGAGAACCGCCTGCTGATCGCGCTCGACGTCGACGGCACGCTCATCCACGAGGACGAGACCATCGGTGCGGCCGTTCTCGATGCCGTCACCAGCGCGCGCGAAGCCGGGCACGAGGTCATGCTCGCCACCGGTCGCAGCTGGGAGACGGCCCGCCCCATCCACGACCGGTTCGGGCTCACCAGCAAGTTCGTGGTGTGCGCGAACGGTGCCTTGACGATGCAGCGCGACGACCGGGTCGAGGGCGGGTACCGGCGCGAGTTCATCGAGTCGTTCGACCCGACCGAGGTGCTGGAGACGATCCGCCCCTTCCTGCCGAGCGGAAGCTTCATGGTCGAAGATGCGACCGGGTTCCGCCGCTACACCGCCGGCATGAGCGAGTGGGAGCTGGCGAACGGCATCGAGGTTCCGTTCGAGGAGCTCACCGCGCATCCGGCGACCCGCGTGGTGGTGATCTCGCCGCAGCACGACGAGGAGGAGTTCCTGTCGATCGTCGAGCGGATGGGGTTGCACAAGGTCAGCTACGCGATCGGCTGGACGGCGTGGCTCGACATCGCGCCCGACGGCGTGAACAAGGCGACCGCACTGGAGCGCGTTCGCAAGGCGACCGGCATCCCGCGGTCCCGTGTCGTCGCGGTCGGCGACGGGCGCAACGACATCGACATGCTCCTGTGGGCGGCCGCAGAAGGGCGCGCTGTGGCGATGGGCCAGGCACCGGATGAGGTCAAAGCGGTCGCGACGCACGTCACCGAACCGGTGGTGGAGGACGGCCTTGCGAGCGTTCTCAATTCACTGTGACCAGCACTTCTTGCGTGTCTGTCCAGAGGTTTGCCAGGGTGGTTTGAGACGCTAGAAGTCCGTGCCCATGCACGGGCGCCTAGTCTGCGCGATGAAAGGGAGTGAATGAGCGAGTTGCCCACCCGCACCCAGTTGCGTGCGAAAGAGACCTCCGTCGGTCCCACGATCGCGCGCCATGGGCGCCTCAAGCAGCACCGCCCCTTCCGCTTCATCGCCATGATCATCGCGGCCGTCGTCGGTGTCGTCGCGGTGAGCAGCGCATCCGTCGCTGCGTATGCGATCTGGGATGTGTCGACAAGCCTCAAGCCGTCGGTCAAGCTCGTCAACGCCAAGGGCGACCCGCTCCCGGCGACCCCGCAGGTCGGCGCGATGGACGGTGCGTTCAACGTCCTCCTCGCCGGCAGCGACTCCGGCGGCGGCAACGCGGCCTACGGCAAGCGCGGCGAGGTGCTCAACGACGTGACGATGCTGCTGCACGTCTCGGCCGACCACAAGAACGCGACGGTCATCAGCTTTCCCCGCGACCTGTACGTGGCCATCCCGTCGTGCCCCGACCCCAAGGGCGGCAACTTCGCCGCGATGAGCCGGCAGAAGATCAACAACACCCTGTCGTACGGCGGGCTCGCGTGCACGGTTCTCACGGTCGAGAAGCTGACCGGGCTCGACATCCCGTACGCGGGTGTCATCGAGTTCGACGGTGTGATCGAGATGTCGAACGCGGTCGGCGGCGTGCCCGTCTGTGTCGCGGGCGACATCAAAGACCCGTACACGGGCCTGGATGTGAAGGCCGGCCAGAACACCCTCCTCGGTCAGCAGGCACTCGCCTTCCTCCGCACGCGCCACGGCGTCGGCGACGGTTCGGACCTCGGCCGCATCAGCAACCAGCAGGTGTTCCTCTCCTCGCTCGTGCGCACGATCAAGAGCGCCGACACCCTCGCGAACCCGGTGAAGGTCTACGGTCTCGCCAAGGCGGCGACGAGCAGCATCACTCTCTCCGAGAGCCTCAACAACGTCGGCACGATCGCTTCGATGGCTGTCGCGCTGAAGAACATCGACCTCAACAAGGTCGTGTTCGTGCAGTACCCGAACCACTACGTCGAGGGCGGCGGTGGCGTCGAGCCCACGACGTCCGCGGCGACGGCCCTCTTCAACGCACTGAAGAACGACCAGTCGATCGCCCTCACCGGCGACGCGGGCGTCGGCTCCACGGTCGACCCGAACGCGCCCGCCACGGAGACCCCGGTCGCGCCGACGACCGGCACCCCGGAGGCCCCGGCGACCGACGCGCCCGCGACGGGCACCTCGACCGACGGCTCGACGGATGCGGGCGACACCGTCGACCTGCCGTCGAACGTCCACGGTCAGACGGCCAGCGAGTACACCTGCTCGAAGCCGTACGACGGCTGATCGGGCCGTCGTCGTCCGTTAGAATCGGGCGACGCCGGTTCGCGCCGGCGCCAGGAGGGCTGTCCGAGCGGCCGATGGAGCCAGTCTTGAAAACTGGTGGGCAGAAATGTCTCGTGGGTTCGAATCCCACGCCCTCCGCTTTGCGAAACGCGCCTCGATCCCAGTGATTCACTTGAATTGGCGCTCGCTGAAGACGTGTCCGTGTGATTTCGGCGCCGCTGATTCGCCGTCGCCCGGGCGCGCGCCTGGCCCGTGTCGACCGTCACCATAGATTGTCTTTCCGCCACGAAGATTGTCTTTCCGAGACGACAATCCAGGTGGCGGGTTCTGTCGAATAGCGCCTAAAAACCGCGGCGCAGCAACAGATGAGAAGTGCTCGCGACAATTCCAGCGCGTATCGCCCGAATCCTGATGATCCTTATTGGGAGCCTGAATGGTGGGCGCTCAGCCTCCGCAAGGTCGCTCTACGAACCAGAGAAGAAAGACTATCGCCCTTAGCCTTCGACGCGCCTCCTTTGGACGAGGTATTGCGCGACGAGCGCTTCCCTGCAACGAACACCTGATATCAGGAAGATCCCTCGGGTCGCGCGCCACTCAGGCGGGATTCCCCATCTGTCGGTGAAGCACGACGAGTCCGATCGATGCGAGGAGGGCGAAGACGGATGGGATGAGGAACACGAGTGGGAGTCCCACCGTGCCTGCCCCGATGCCTCCGACGAGACCGCCGAGGGCCGAGCTCAGCGCCGGCGCCGTGATGAAGATCGCCGACGCCGTGGCGACAGCGACGGGTAGCAGCCGCTGGGCCACGATGATGCCCAGCCCGGCGAAGATCCCCCAGACACCACCCATGAGGAGCTGACCGGCGAAGAGGCCGACCGCGGTCCCGGTCGTCGCGAAGAGAAGGTTCGCCCCCATGCCGAAGAGAGCGCCGACCACCATGAGCGGGATCATGCCCGTCCTACGCGCGACGACGACCGCCACCGGCATGAGGGCCAGTTCGACGAGTGGCTGGATGCCGATGATGGCGCCACTGAGAGCCGCGGGAAGGTGCAGCTGCTCGTTCATGTAGATCGGCAGATAGGCGTACTTGATGGACTCGCCGGCGTAGACAAGGATGTATAGCCCGGTGAACGCGAGAAGCGGAACCATCGCCCGCACCGGCACGTGCGCACGTGAAGCCGGGTCGCCATGCTCCGTGGAGGGCGCTGCGTCTGCGCCGTCGCGCAGCCTCCCGAGGGGGATGATCTGGGCGAGGGTGCAGACGGCGGTCGCGATCAACATCACTCGGAGGCTGGTCTGTGCAGCGAGGTACGATCCGGCGACCGGGCCGATCACCCATCCGAACGTCAGAGCCATGCGAACGATCGAGACGACACCGTCTCCGGCCGGCGTCGGGGCGGCCGCGAGCTCGTCATGGATCGCGGCGAAGAGCTGAGACGCCGCGGCGCCGGCGAAGCCCAGGATGATGGCGCTGATGGCGAACGGCATCCAGAGCTGACTGGAGAATGCGAAGGCGAACCCGCCGAGAGCACCAGCCACGGCGCTCACCCGGAAGAGGCCGAGTCTCCGACCGATGCGGTCGGAGCGGCGTCCGATCAGATAACCTGCGATCGGCGCCGTGAGGCTGGTGAGGTAGTACAGGCCCGCGACCGTGAGCGAGGCCCCGAGATCCTTGACCAGGAACTGCGCGATCTGCGGCGCCGCTGCCGAGGTTCCGAGCCCCGAGAGGAACAGCGCGACGGTCGAACCGCGGTAGAGCGGACTCCCGAGCACGACGCGCACGGCCGACGGCGTGCGGGTGAGCAGGTCGGTCATTGCGAAGCGTCTCCATCGAGCAAGAATGCGGAAAACCGTCGAGTGGTCGGTTTCTGCGATGCTATGCCGTCAGTGAGGCGGGGCGCAAGCCGGACGGGCGCGTGTTCCTATTGGCCAACGTGAAAGGTGCCGATCTTGGTGGTGCCGTCTGATTTGAAGACGGGGATGTCGCCGCCGTGGTGGGTCTTCTGCCAGTCGAGCGCTTGTTGGGGGGTTGTGAAGCTCTTTGAGGCGGTGGTGCCGTCGATCTCGTCGAGGTCTTTGCCATACACGTATCCGTCTTTGCCGTTCGTGGCCGTGACAGCGATCAGATCGGGTGTTCCCTTCTCGTTCTGCACGCCGTAGGTCTGTCCCGAGGCGTTCTTCGCCCACGCGGTGGTACGCGCGCTGACCCAGGTGAGGGTTGCGGTCCAGCGCGGCGTTTGGTCGTCGGAGATGGCGAGTTCCTGGATCCAACTGTCTGCGGTGGCGGGTTCGCCGAGTGCCTCTATCAGCGGCGAGCACGATCGCGACGGCCTGGGCATGATTCACCGGGTTGGACCGGTCATGTGCTCATCAGGCCGATTGGAGGCACCTCTGGACGAAGGCTCCGACTTCGGCGGACACGGCGGCCTCTTCTGGGGCGTTGCCGTATCCGGCGTGGGGGCGGGCGTCGAAGATGTGCAGGTCGGCATTCACACCGGCTTCGCGCAGCTTGCGGTGCATGCGAACGGTGTTCGAAAGGTAGAGGTCGCGGGTTCCTGAGATCAGGATCGTCGGCGGGAACCCGGTGACGTCGCCGAAGAGCGGGGAGAGGTATGGCTCGGTAAGGTCGTGCCGGTTCGCGTAGAGGGCGTTGACGTCGAGAAGGCTCTGCAGGCCGACGCTGACGTCGGCCAAGGTGGTAAAGCTGTCTCCCGATTCGGTGAGGTCCACCTCGGGAGTCAGCAGTACGAGGCCGGCGGGCATGGGCAGGTTCTCGTCCTTCGCTTTCAGCATCAGCGCTGCGGCGAGGTTGCCACCGGCAGAGCCGCCACCGACGATGATCTGGGAAGGGTCGCGGACTTCCAGAAGCGCCCGGTAGACGGCCGTGACGTCGTCAAGGCCGGCGGGGTAGGGGTGCTCGGGCGGCATCCGGTAGTCCGGCGCCCAGTGGACGACCGGCGCGCTGAGAGCGGAGATCTCGGTCATCACCCGGGTGAGGTCGCCGCCTCCCATGATGAGTGCCCCACCGTGGATGCTCAGGAACACGGGGGAGTCGTCGCCGGTCGGGGCGCCAGAGGGGGTGACGACATAGGTCGGGACACCGGCGATCTGTTCCAGTGAAGACTCCATCGGGAAGGCCATCCCGCTGAGCATTTCAGCGACGAAGGCGTCGGACTGCTCGACGTAGCTGGTCCAGCCGGCCACATCGTCCACAGCGGGAAACGGGGTTCGAACGATCGGGACTTCGAGTCCAGCCCGGGCCGCTTCACTGAGAAAGCTCGGGGCGGCCGGGGGAATGACGGGAATGACGGTGTCTTCGGGCATTGCATCTCCTTTGATGGTGGGCCCTTCATATTGAATACGGTGCGTCTCCTAATTGCAACCATTGATGGGATACTCTCAGGGCGTGAGCGCAGCACAGGAGCCTTCGGGCACACGTCGGGGTAGACCACGTGACCCGCAAGTGCGTGCCCAGGTTTTGACCGCCGCATCGCGTCAGCTGGAGGGCGTCGGCTACACGGCCATGACGATGGAGGGCATCCTCGCGGACACCGGGATCGCCAAGCGCACCCTGTATCGGTGGTGGCCGAGCAAAGCGGCAGTAGTCGCCGAGGCCATCTTGGAGGGCTTCGTCCCGGTACCCGAGAACAGGATCGCGCATACCGAGGATGTGTGGGACGACCTCCGCGACTGGCTTGAGGCCGTCGCGGTCTCGGTGCGTGGATCGTATGGCGAGGTACTGCGCGCGGCAACGGCGATCGGCGCGACCGACGCCCCATTGGGGGAGAGCCTCACGAACGCGTTCGCCCGTCCCGCACGGGCCGACGTCATCGCGCGGCTGCAAACGGCGGTGGAACGCGGTCAAGTCTCCCCGGGCGCCGATCTCGATGCGGTGGTCGACCTGTTGATGGCGATCATCGTCTACATCGGGGTGAGCCGCGACGACGCTGCCCGTATTCCGGGAGTCCTAGGGGTCATTCGGTTAGGCATCGAACCTTAGTGTCACGCGCGTCCGACCAGCGCTGAGACGACGGCACCTGGCGCAGCGGGGTTTGCGCCTGGGGTGAGTGCCCCGAAGAGAACGGTGCCGATGAGGGCATCCGCGACTGCGATTTCGTCTACGTCGGCGCGCAGTTGCCCAGCGGCTTTGCCCTTTGAGATTCGGTCGACCAGGCTCTGGTGAACGGGGCCGGTCGTCATGGAATACAAGAGTCGCGCCTCCTCTGGATCGTCTGATGCGGCAGTGATGAGTGCGCGTGTGATGGAGGCCTGGAGCGGATCTCGCATGGCTGCGGCGATCGCCTCGAGCCAGCTCGTGAGGTCCCCCTCCAGGCCGCCCGTATCCGGGACTGGTTCGGACGGTACGTCAAGTTCTCCGGCAAGCAGCAGGTCGGCGATGATAAGTGCCTTAGTCGCCCACCACCGGTAGATCGTCTGCCGACCAGTGCCCGATCGATCCGCAATCTCCTGAATGGTGAGCCGCTCGTAGCCCTTCTCGGCGAGGATCTCTCGCGCGGCCGTCAGGATGGCGCGCCGGGCAACCTCACTCCTCGGACGTCCTCGGGAACTTGTCTGCACGAGTCGATTCTAGGTCGCTTGCAGTATTTCGAGACAGGTGTATCGTAAGTGTGTTTGCAAGCAATTCAAGGGAGCAAAATGACGAAGACTGCCGTGATCACCGGTGGGACCGGCGGGATGGGGATGGCCACGGCCAGGATCCTCGGAACGGATCACCGCATTGTCCTGGCTGATCTGAACCAAGAGCGTATTGATGCGGCGGTAGTCGATCTCCGTGCTTCCGGCATCGATGCTTCAGGAACGGTGTGTGACATCACTGATCGGGCTTCCGTGGACAAGTTGCTGGCCTTTGCGGAAGCCGGAGATCACCACATCCGAGCCGTCGTGCACACGGCCGGCGTCAGTCCCCAGATGGGCTCAGCCCAGTTCGTTGCCCGTATCAATGCAATCGGCACCGTCAATGTGACGGAAGCCTTCCTCGCCCGGGCAACCGAGGGAGACGCTCTCGTGAACGTCGCCTCCGTCGCAGGCCACGGTCTGCCGAAGATACTCGTTCCTTCGGGTGCCTTCCCGAAAGCGGAGAGCGACCCGGTCGCGTTCGAGAAGATCATCGTCCGCCGGTCGCGGGTATTCGGAAAGAAGCTGCATTCCGGCCTCGCATACAGCTTCAGCAAGGCCTTTGTCATCTGGTACTCGCGCAAGCAAGCTGCCGCGTTCGGTGCCAGGGGAGCCCGCATCGTCTCCGTTTCACCCGGCAGCTTCGACACCGCGATGGGTAAGCTCGAGGCGGATCATGGTGCTTCCGACCTGCTCAAGGTCTCAGCCCTCAAACGATTCGGCAAACCGGAGGAAATTGCTGCCGTTCTCGCCTTCTGCGCAAGTGAGGCTCCGGGCTACTTGACCGGCACGGACATCCTTGTCGACGGTGGCACGCGGGCCGGACAAGAGTTCAAGAAGTCCTAGAGGACTGGCTCCACCCGGACACTCACCTCAATGGAGCGCGTATCGCGAGCGGTGAAGGCGCTCGCTCACGCCCGCCCTCGATCAGCTGCTTCAATGATGCGGTGAAGTCGAATGAGCGCGTCCTCGAATGGGAGATCATCGACGGCGAGAGTCGGAATCGCTGGATGAGCCGCAGCAAACAGCGCGGCTGTCGCGTGACCTGGCGAGATCTGCACAACGGTCGACGGTTCGAGTTCGGCCAGTAGGTCGGTGGTGTCTCTGACGGCATGGTGATGCTCAAGTTCGAGGAACGAGCAGTGCCAATGCGGAACAATTGAAGCCGCTGAAAGTCACCGTGATTTCGCGGATTTTGGTCGCCGGCGAGGTGTCACCAGGTCTGCCGCTAGAGTTCGAATCCCACGCCCTCCGCGACCTCGTGGTTGACGCCATGCCGCAGCCCGGCCGAAAACAGGTCGGCGAGTCGCGTCAGTGCTGCGGTGTCTCGCGAGCCGGCGCCGCTACTGAGCGTCTAGTCGGAATAACCAGTCAGCGCCTGCCAGAGGTAGTCGAGGTGCGCCGGGATGTCGATGGAGCGGTCATGCATCCATTGGATCTGCAGGCCGTCCCACGCCGCGAAGATGAGAGCGGCGGCTTTCGCGGGGTCGACTGTCGGATCGATCTTTCCTTCAGTTTGCTCTTGACGAATGGCGTTGGCGATTTCGCGACGTGCCATCTCGTAGCGTTCGCGGGTGAACTCATGCCCCGCGTGACTTGGCCCCGATGACTCGACCATCACACGTGTGTAGAGCTCGATCAGGCCGGGAACTGACGCGTTGTCGCGCGCGATGCGTGAGGGTGTGAACGAGCCGGCCGCGAAACGCGCGGTCCGCTCGTCGCGTTCGCGGAGGATCTCCACGAACAGCTGGTCCTTGGTGCCGAAGTAGTGGATGAGTCCCGGCTGACTCAGCCCGACCGCCTTCGCCAGCCGCGGAATCGTCATCGTGTCGTACCCGCCCGAACCGATGAGCTGGAGGGCTGTGTCGATGATTTCGGCGCGCTTGGCGATCCCTTTGGCGTACTGAGCAGGTCTGGTCACACGAACAGGCTATCCCGGTTTGAAATTAAAACCATAGTGTCGTATGGTTTCACAGCCGACTATCCAAATCGGTCATCGACGATGATGAAAGGCTTACCCATGACGCTTCCCACTGACGACGTCGCCGAACGTTCATTCATCGAGGAGGCGGCAGGAAACGAAGATCCGCCCACCCCGATCAAGGGCGTTCGCCGGCTGCTCTGGTGGATGATCCCCGCCAATCTCGGCATCTTCATCATTTGGGGCTCGTTCCTCCAGGTTCTCCTACCGGCACAGGGACCCGGCGCACAAGGTCGCGAACTTCGCGATCGTCTCGACGGTGGGAGCCATCTTCGCGCTCTTTGCCCAGCCGATCGCGGGCCAGCTTTCCGACCGCATGCGCTCGCGTCTGGGCCGCCGCGCGCCCTGGATCCTCATCGGGTCGCTCGTCGGTGCGCTCTCGCTCGTCGGCCTTGCGGCTGCCAACTCGTTCGTCAGCATCCTGATCGCGGCGACGTTGGTCCAGACGGCGTTCAACTTCGCCCAGGGACCGCTGAGCGCCATCATGCCTGACCGGGTTCCCCTCAAGCGCCGCGGATCGTTCGCTGCCCTGACCGGGATCGGCGTCATGGTCGGCGTTCTCGGCGGCCAGATTCTCGCTTCGATCTTCCTCGGCAGCATCGGTGCCGGCTACGTGGTCCTGGCTGTCCTGTCGGTCGTCCTGCTGTCGCTGTTCGTCGTGTTCAACCCGGACTACTCGAGCAAGGACCTCGTTCTCGAGCCCTTCAAGTTCGCGGACTTCCTGAAGACGTTCTGGGTGAACCCGGTCAAGCACCCCGACTTCTTCTGGGCGTTCACCGGCCGCACGCTGCTCTACGCCGGCTACTTCACCGTCACGGGATACCAGCTCTTCATCCTCACCGACTACCTCGGTATCAAGAACCCGGCCTCGGTCATCCCGCTGCTCGGTATCGTGAGCCTCGCGGGCATCCTGATCTCGACCGTCATCTCGGGGCCGCTCTCCGACAAGTTCGGCCGCCGCAAGCCGTTCATCTTCGCCTCGTCGGTGTTCGTCGCGATCGCGCTGCTGATCCCGATGTTCTCGCCCACCCTGCCCGGCTGGATGCTGATGACCTTCATCTCGGGCTTCGGCTTCGGCATGTTCCAGGCCGTCGACACCGCCCTGATGAGCCAGGTGCTGCCGTCGGCCAAGTCGTTCGCGAAGGACCTCGGCGTCGTCAACATCGCTGCCACCCTGCCGCAGGCGCTGGCACCTGCCATCGCCGGCGCGGTCGTGCTCGGCTTCGGCTACATCGGGCTGTTCCCGATCGGTATCGCGCTGAGCATCCTCGGCGCGTTCGCCGTGCTGCCGATCAAGGCATCCCGCTAGCACCGCTTCACGCCAACACCATCCGGTGGCGTGGTCGATTCGGCTGCGCCACCGGATGAAGGGAAAGAGAAGATGAGCACCACCCAGGTTCCCGATGGCACCCTCACGGCATCCATCAATCCGTTTCTCCCGGCGACCGAGTACATCCCCGACGGGGAGCCGCATGTCTTCGGTGACCGCGTCTACGTCTACGGCTCCCACGATCTGGCCGACGGGACCGCGGTCATGTGCGCGGGCGACTATGTCTGCTACTCGGCGTCGCTGACCGACCTGGCCCACTGGCGGCACGAAGGTGTGATCTTCCGCCGCAACCAAGACCCGTTCGCCCGGATGATGACCGAGCGCGGTGGCGACCGGATGGGGATGAAATCGCACCTGTTCGCACCGGACGTTGTCGAGATCGACGGCAAGTACTACCTCTATTACGGCATCGGGCTGTCTGAATCGGGTATCGCGATGGCGGTCGGCGATTCGCCGATCGGACCCTTCGAGTATGTGGGACGGGTGCGGTATCCCGAGAGCGAGAAGCCTGCCGGTTGGCGGGACGGGAAAGACGGCGTCGACGACGGAGACATGGCGTTCTTCGGCGGAAGAGCAGCGCTAAGTCGCGGCGGCATCCGGTTCAAGGAGTATCCGTACGACCCTGCACTGCTGCTGCACGACGGTCAGCTGTTTCTCTACTTCGGCCTTCTCAACTGCTATGTCGTCGAACTCGACACGCGCGATATGCGCACCGTTCTGAAGAACGAGACCGGCGGCTACGCCACCCAGGTTGTGCGCGCCAGACCGCTCACACTCGTACGCGACCTCATAGTCAAGAGCCGCACCGATGCGCACTTCGTGAACGGCCCCTCGATCCGGGAGATCGACGGCCGGTTCGTCCTGAGCTACTACGCCTTGGGAAGCGGCGGGTTCAACGGGATGTACTACGCGACCGCGGATGCGCCGCAAGGCCCGTTCACACCCGAAGGCCCCCTTGTCTCGCTGGGCAACGCCCGGTTCCACGGCCGGAAGGCACCCACGGATCACACCGGCAACATACACGGCGGCATGTTTTCGGCCGGTGACCAGTGGTACCAGATCTACCATCGCCAGACGAGGGCGGGCCGCTCGGCCTGCGTGGCACCGCTGACGCGCACGGCTGACGGTGGTTTCGAACAGACGGAGCACACGTCGATGGGTTTCAGCGCGCATCCCCTCGACGCGTACCGCCGGTGGCCGGCCTACATGGCGTGCCACCTGACGAACAGCAAGGGCGTCAGTGGCAAGAAGAGCCCTGTCATCGACCAGCGCGCCTACGACTGCCCTGAGGGAGAGCTGCCTGTGGTCCGCGGCCTGCGGGCGGGAGGGGTCGTCGGGTTCAAGTACTTCGACTTCGGCAACTCGGTTGCAGGTTCCCGCATGAGCCTCGAGGTCAATCCAGGGAGCCGCGGCCGAGTGGATGTTCGACTGGACGATCCACTCAACGGCCCGGTCGTTGCTGTTGTCGAGGTCGACGGTCCGATCGGCGAGTGGGGATCGTTCAGCGCGACAATGAAGGCCATTGGCGGAGTGCATGCGGTCTATCTCGTGGCCCGTCCTGAGGGCGAGGATTTGGGTGAACTGTCGTACCTCGCATTCGGCCGGTAGAGCAGACGGCGAACGGGCCAGGCGACCCCCTGGGGCACCGGAACCCGGATCGATCGACGTCCTCGTCGGGGGGGGGGGGGGGGGGGGGAAGGCCCCCCCCCCCCGCGGTGACGAGCTTAGGGGCGGGTATGGGGCAGCCCGAGGGTGGGAGCGCCGTGGGGGGGGGTGGTTTTTGATGAGTAGAAG
>NZ_JBHVWM010000001.1:643347-708306 GCF_042882245.1 Leifsonia sp. NPDC058230
GGGTGTCCCCCCACCCGCCCCCGGCCCCGCCCCCCCCGCGCGCCCCCCCACCCCCCACCCCCCCCCCGTCCCGGGGGGGGCCCCCCCCCCCCCCCCCCCCCCCCCCCGACGCGGCTATGCAGCGATGCTGCCGAGTTCGCTACGGACGAGAGGTGCGACCTGCGTGCCGAGGAGTTCGATGCTTCGCATGACGTCAGCGTGCGGCATGGTACCGACGCTCATCTGCATGAGGAAGCGGTCGATGCCGAACAGCTCGCGCTGGTAGAGGATCTTCTCGGCGACCTGCTCAGGCGTTCCAGCGACCAGCGCGCCGGGTAGCGCGAGCTCGCTCTCGTACTGCTGTCTGCTCGGAAGGGACGACGCGGGGAGTCCGAGGAACGTTCCCAGCGCTTTCTGCGTGTACGGATACGTCTTCTCGATCGCCTCCTCGGCGGAGTCTGCGACGAAGCCGTGTGCGTTCACGCTGACCCGCAACGCCTCAGAGTTGTGCCCGGCTTCTTCTGCAGCTTGGCGGTAGAGCTCGGCGAGCGGGGCGAATCGACGCACGTCGCCGGCGATGATCCCTAGCGCCAGTGGAAGGCCGCTCTGTCCCGCGCGCACGGCGGAGCTCGGGGTACCCCCGACGCCGACCCAGATCGGAAGGCTCGCTTGTGCGGGGCGGGGATGCACGGGCTGGTCGCGCAGCGCGGGGCGGTGCCTGCCTGTCCACGACACGCGTTCCGATGAGTTCAGTGCGAGCAGGAGCCTCAGCTTCTCGTCGAACAGTTCGTCGTAGTCGCTGAGGTTGAAGCCGAACAAGGGGAACGATTCGGTGAACGCGCCACGCCCGGCCATGATCTCCGCTCGTCCGTCCGACAGGAGGTCGAGCGTTGCGAAGTCCTGGAACACGCGTACCGGGTCGGAGGAGCTCAGTACGGTGACAGCGCTCGACAGCCTGATCCTGCTCGTACGTGCTGCGGCCGCGGCCAGAACGACGGCCGGGCTGGCGGCTGCGAACTCCGCCCGGTGGTGTTCGCCGAGCCCGTAAACGTCGAGGCCGACTTGGTCGGCCAGTTCGATCTCTTCGACGATCTCTTTCAGCCGCTCCTGGGGGCTGAGCGTCTTGCCCGTCGTGGGGTCAGCGATCCGTTCTGCAAACGAGTAAACGCCGAGTTCCATCAGTTCTCCTAACGATTTAACCGGAGACCACTCTCCGATAAGGCGTATAACGGAGTCTTGTCTCCGTTATTCCCGTAGCATTGGCGAATGGCCGAAGAGCTTGGTGAAAAGGGTCGACAGGGCGTTGCCGCGCGCGCTGAACGCAGCGACAGCATCCGCAACAGAGAGAAGCTGACCGCCGCCGCACAGGCGGTCTTCGCGGCCGAGGGCCTCAATGCGCCGATGGACAGGATCGCCGCTACCGCCGGTGTCGGCCCGGGCACCCTCTACCGGCACTTCCCGTCACGACTGAAACTGTGGGAGGCCGTCCTGGAGGAGCCGCTCCGGGGCCAGCTCGCCGTCGCCAGGAACGCGCTGGCGAACCCGGACCGGTGGGAGGGACTCGCGGAGTACATCGTCGCCAGTTGCGAGATCGAGGCAGAACGCGACGGGTACCTGAACCTGATGAACACCCGTTTCGACGGCGCTCCCGGACTTCAGGCGATCCGAGCCGAGATTCAACGGACGGTGAGAAGACTGGTGACGCTCGCGCGCGACGAAGGCGCGGTGCGACCCGACTTCACGATGGAAGACCTGCTCTTCATCGCCGTCTCGAACAGCAAGATCGCCGAGGTGACCCGGTCGACGGCACCCGGCGCATGGCGGCGTAACGTCGAGCTCTTCCTGGATGCCATCCGTCCGGAACGTGCACATCCCCTCAGCCAACGGCCACTCACTCCGAGCCAGGTGGCCCGCAGCATGGTCCGGCAGGAGTCGCTCACTCGACCGTAGGATCGTTGCGGAGGTGCCAGACCTCCTCGATGAACCGTGTTGCTGCTGGATCGAGTTCGCCGACAGACGGAATCGCCAGATGGAGATGGCGTTCGAGCCGCACGTCGGCGAAAGGTACAAGGACAACCGATCGTGTAGGTTCGGCGATCGTGGGATGACTGAGTCCTCCTGGGACGATCCCGATTCCGACGCCGGCGCCGACGAGTTGCAGAACGAGGTCCCATGAGTTGGATTCGCAGACGACGTTTCGTTCGATCCCCCGTCCGGCGAACGCCGCGTCGTTGAGAAGGCGAGAAGTCCAGGTCGGGGGCACTTCCACGAACCTCTCGTGTTCGAGTTGGGTCAGGCGCACGCTCTTTTCGGCAGCTAGCGGGTGGGCGGGTGGGACCGCGAGTTTCATCGGCTCGCGCCCCAACTTCACGAGGCGCAATCTGTGTCCGGTGCTGGGCGGCGCCGGAACGATCGCGCAGTCGAGTTCGCCGGATTCGACCATCGCCAACATATCCAGCGCAGCTAGTTGCAGAACCTCCACAGTGATCCCGGGGTAGTCGCGAGTGAACCTGGCGACGTACTCCGTCAGGGGCACGACGTGTTCGGCTGACTGCATCGCGCCGATGCGTATCGCACCAGTGATCGCCTGACGGGTATCGCGCACCGCCTGGCGGGCGTACCCGGCACTGCTGATCGTGCGGCGGGCAGGGCCTTCGAGCGCGAATCCGGCTGCGGTCAGGCGAATTGGTCGACTGCCCCGCACGTAGAGAGGGGTTTCCAGTTCGCGTTCAAGCGAGTGGATCGAGTTGGAGAGCCCCGATTGAACGATGTGTTCACGCTGGGCTGCGCGGGTGAAATTCTGCTCTTCTGCCAGTGCGAGAAAGTGGCGGAGCTGCCTCAATTCCATGGGGTCGCCTTCCATCTGTTCTGCAGATTGTAGCGTGCTCACTATTCTCCGTGAGCGATAAGAAGGTCGTACTCTCGCTCGAAGTGCAGATCGACTTCGATTGGAGAAACTCACATGGCTATCGCAGCCGCGGACAACCCAGGACTGCCCCACGCCCGTTCGCAAGCACGTCATCTCACCGGGTTCTGGCTGGTGACTGGCGCGGTCGTCATTCTTCAGGCGTTCGCTACCCTTCCCACTCCGCTCTGGCCTCTCTACGCACAGCAGGATGCGCTGAATCCAACATTGGTCACCGTGGCATTCGCGATCACAGTTGTCGGCACAGTAGCCGGGCTCGTCTTCTTCGGACACCTGTCGGATCGTTTCGGTCGACGTCGAATCATCGTTCCGGCGCTGATCGTCGGTGTCGGTGCTGCAGTCGTGATGATGGTGTGGCCCGCGTATCCGGGCCTCCTGGTTGGGCGCTTCCTCACGGGGTTGGCGGTCGGCCTCGTCGCGTCCACTGCCACGACGTATCTGTCGGACCTCTACCGGAGGGCACGGCCAACGAACTCCCGGTCTCGTTTCCCGTCAACCGTCGCATCCATCGCGGTCCTCGGTGGACTCTCGCTCGGCCCCCTCGTTTCCGGAGCGATCGCGCAGTGGTTCACGGCCCCATTGACGACGTCGTATGTCATCTTCATCGTGGCGATGATCGTTGGAACCGTGGCGGTGATCCTGAGCCCCGAGACAGTCGACCGGCGTGCCTTCCGCAAGGAACAGACGCGGCGATTCCGACTCCGAGAGGGTCAGCGGCTGGCCTTCATCGGGGCGTCCGCGGTGGCGTTCTGCTCGTTCGGCGGATTCGGAGTGCTGTTGTCCCTCGGGTCCTTGATCGTTGAGAACGAACTGCACGTCTCGGCACCGATCATCTGGGGATTCGCGGCATTTGTCGCGCTCGGTGTCTCCGCCGTCTCGCAGATCGCTCTGGGAGGGGTTTCCCCGAGTTGGATGCTCGGCCTGGGCACTGGCGCCGCAGCCGTCGGGTTCCTGGTGATCATCGTCGGACTGTTCAACCCGTCGCTGACCCTCTTCCTGATCGGTGCCGGCGTCGCCGGCGCGGGACTTGGCCTGCTGTTCAAATCTGCGTTGGGTGTTGCTGCCACGACCGCCGATCCGGCCTCGAGTGCGGGCGTGATCGCCATCTTCTTCACGATCACGTACCTGGGGCAGGGACTTCCGCCGGTGCTTCTGGCGATAGTGACCTCGTACGTCAGCCCGCAGGTCGGCCTGTGCTGGTTTGCTGCGGCGATCGTTGCGGTCACACTTGTCGCCGCTCGGCTCCAGGTGTCTGCGCTTCGCAAATAGCAGCCGTCGTCCGCGACGCGCACCGAGCGGGTTCCTGATCACGCGGTAGCGTGGTTGTGCCGGGCTGACGACGGGAGCAGGCACATTGTCGAATGGGACGCGCGGAGCCCCGGGAGGGGGCGCAATCGAGCGGCCCGTCGTCATACTCCTATGTGGGCTGCCGGGTTCCGGTAAGACGACCTTCGCTCGCCAGCAAGAACGAGAGACAGGCGCCATCCGCTTCAGCACGGACGAGTGGATGGCCGACCTGGGTCTCGATTTCTTCGATGCGCTGCGCGACAACATGCAGGACCGATTGGACCGGCTCTGGGTACAGCTGGTCGAACGCGGACTGAACGTCATCCTCGAAGACGGGACGTGGCAGCGGGAAGAGCGCGATGGGATCCGCCGAGTCGCTCAGCGGCTCGGCGCCAGCGCCGAGCTGCACTATTTCGATGTCACGTTCGAGGAACTCTGGCGTCGCCTCGAAGCTCGTAACACCCGTCCGCCCTACGGCGCTGTTCCGATCACGCGGGCAATACTCGAGGATTCCCGGCTGCGGCTCCAACGGCCCGATCAGGCCGAGTTCTCGCTCTTCGACCGGTTTGTCGTGCATCGCTGAGGGGCTTCGGCAACACCCCGGTGTAGAACCGGCCACAAGTTACGGTGTGGTCACCTCTTCTGAGACGTCCGGCTCTCCCGATCCCGCTGCTACCACTACCGGTACGCCTTTCTCCTGAAGTTCCAGCTCGGCCTCCGCATCGTCGCCGCGGAACTGTGTCATGTACAGGTCGTAGTACGCGCCGTGGCGTTCAAGCAGCTCGGCGTGACCGCCCTGCTCGACGATCCGGCCGTTCTCCATCACCAGGATGGTGTGCGCGTCGCGGATCGTCGACAGCCGGTGCGCGATCACGAACGACGTGCGGTCTGTGCGGAGGGCGGCCATGGCGTGCTGCACCAGCAGCTCGGTGCGGGTGTCGACCGATGAAGTCGCCTCGTCGAGGATGAGGAGCGACGGGTTGGCGATGAACGCACGGGCGATCGTGATGAGCTGTCGCTCGCCGGCGGACACGTTGCCGCCATCCGATTCGATGACCGTGTCGTAGCCGTCGGGCAGCTGCCGCACGAAGCGGTCGACCATGGTGGCCTTCGCGGCCGCGATCACCTCGTCGTCCGTCGAATCGAGCCGGCCGTACCGGATGTTCTCGCGGATCGTGCCTGAGAACAGCCAGGCGTCCTGGAGGACCATGCCCACCTGACCGCGCAGTTCGGCGCGGGAGAGAAGAGTGGTGTCGATGCCGTCGAGGCGGATGCTGCCACCGCTCAGCTCGTAGAAGCGCATGATCAGGTTCACCAGAGTGGTCTTGCCCGCACCGGTCGGACCGACGATCGCCACGGTGCTTCCCGGCTGGACGCTCAGCGACAGGTCGCGGATCAGTTCGATCGCGGGGTCGTACGAGAAGTCGACGTGATCGAGCTCGACCCGGCCGTCGGCGCGCTCAGGCAGGTGCTCGGTGGCCGTATCCGGCTTCTGCTCCTCGGAGTCGAGGAACTCGAAGGTGCGCTCAGCCGACGCGACGCCCGACTGCAACATGTTCGCCATGCCCGCGATCTGTCCGATCGGCTGCGAGAACTCACGCGAGTACTGGATGAAGGCGGTGGCGTCGCCGATAGTCAGCTGGCCCGCGGCCACGCGCAACCCGCCGACGACGGCGATCAGCACGTAGGCCAGGTAGGAGACGAAGTTCATCGCCGGCATGATGCTGCCCGATACGAACTGGGCACCCGTCTGGGCCTTGTGCAGCGTGGAATTACGCTCATCGAACTGCTCGAGCATGACCCCGTCGCGACCGAAGGCGCGCACCAGGTCGAGACCTGAGAACGACTCCTCGATGTGCCCGTTGAGAGCGCCTGTTGAAGCCCACTGGGTCTTGAACAGCTTCTGCGAGCGCGAGCCGATGACTCCGGCGATCACGCCGGAGAGTGGGATGGAGATGAGCGCGATCAACGCGAGCTGCCACGACACGATGAACATCATGATGCCGATGCCGATCACCGTGAGGACCGACTGGATGAGCTGCGAGAAGGCCTGCTGCAACGCCGTCTGGATGTTGTCGACGTCGTTGGTGACCCGCGACATCAGGTCACCGCGCTGACGGGTGTCGAAGTAGCTGAGCGGGAGGCGGTTGAGTTTTGCCTCGACGTCGGACCGCAGCCCGTAGACCACTCGCATGACCAGCGCGTTGAGCAGGTAGCCCTGCCACCACTGCAGCACTGAGGCGACGAGGTACATCGCCAGCACGATCAGCAGCAGGCGTCCCAGCGCGGTGAAGTCGATCCCCTGATGGGTGGTGACACCGGAGCCGGCCACCACGTCGGCGAGCTGGTTCTGGCCGGAGGCCCGCAGCTGCGCGATGACCTGGTCGACAGGGACGCCCTTCGGCAGCTGCGACCCGATCACGCCCTTGAAGATGACGTCGGTCGCATCACCGAGGATCTTCGGAGCGATGACCACGAGCACGACCGAGACAACCGTGAGCAGGGTGACCCACGCCATCCCGAGCCACTCCGGCTTCAGGAGACCCATCAGCCGCTTGAACGACGGCCAGAAATTCTCGGCCTTTTTGCCGGGCGTGCCGCCGAACATGTCGCCGTCCGCCTCGGAGGGCGTGAAGTCGTACTCCTCTTCGAGCTCGTCGAGCACGATGTCCGTGGCGGTCGGGCTCTGTGCCTCTTCTGGGCGCCCGCCGCGCTTCTTTCGTTCGGTTGAGCGAGCCATCTCAGGCCACCTCCAGGCTCAGCTGCGACTCGACGATCTCGCGGTACGTCTCGTTCGATTCGACCAGTTCGTCGTGTGTGCCGCGACCGACCACGCGTCCATCGTCCATGACGATGATCGTGTCGGCTTCGCGGATGGTGGAAACGCGCTGTGCGACCACGATGACCGTCGAATCGCCCGTCGAATGCGCGAGAGCACGCCTCAACCGGGCATCCGTTGCGACGTCCAGAGCTGAGAAGGAGTCGTCGAAGAGGAACACTTTCGGCCGCGAGACAAGAGCCCGCGCGATGCACAACCGCTGTCGCTGGCCACCGGACACATTGGTGCCGCCCTGGGCGATGCGTTCATCGAGCCCATGGTCTTTCGCGCGGACGAAGTCCTCGGCCTGAGCGACGCGCAGCGCCTCCCACAACTCATCGTCGCTCGCATCCGGCCGGCCGAAACGGAGGTTGGTCGCGATGGTCCCGGAGAACAGGTACGGACGCTGCGGCACGAGGCCCAGCACACCCGCCAGTTGCTGTCGACTCAGCCCATCCACCGCGACGCCGCCGATCTGTACGTGGCCGCTCTGCGGGGTGAAGAGGTTCGCGATCACCGACACCAGCGTGGATTTGCCCGAGCCTGTCGACCCGACGATCGCGGTGATCTTGCCGGGCTCAGCCGTGAAGGTGACATCGTTGAGGACCGGCTTCTCTGCTCCCGGATAGCCGAAAGTGACGTTTTGCACGACGACTCGCCCGTCGACGGGTACGGCTCCGTTCTCGGCGCCCGCGCTGACCGAGGGCTTGGCTCCGAGCACCTCGTTGATGCGTTCGGCGCAGACCATCGCGCGCGGGATCATCATCGCCATGAAGACGCCCATCATGACCGCGACGAGGATCTGCAGCAGGTACTGCAGGAACGCCGTGAGTGCGCCGATCTGGATGTCACCCGCGTCGACGCGATGGCCGCCGAACCAGAGCACGGCGACCGTCGCCGCGTTCAGGATCAGCATGATGATCGGGAACATGAGCACGAACACGTTGCCGACCTTCACTGAGATCTGTGTCAGGGCGGCGTTCGCGTCGTCGTAGCGGTCGGTCTCGAACTTCTCGCGTACGAATGCCCGGATCACCCGGATGCCGACGATCTGCTCGCGGATGACACCGTTCACGCCGTCGATGCGCTCCTGCATGATGCGGAACATCGGCAGCAACAGCCAGACGAGGATGCCGACGACCACGAAGAGCACGGCGACCGAGACCCAGATCAGCCACGACAGCCCCGCGTCGACTCGGACTGCGAAGATGATGCCGGCGATACACATGATCGGCGTCGACACCATGAAGTTGAAAGTCATCAGAAGCAGCATCTGGACCTGCTGCACGTCGTTCGTGTTGCGGGTGATGAGTGTGGGCATGCCCCACCGCGCCAGATCGAGCGATGGCAGCGAATCGACCTTGCGGTAGAAGGAGCGACGGATGTCCTTGCCGGCAGACATCGACGCGCGCGCCCCGAAGTAGGTTGCCGCGACAGCCGCCAGGACCTGAATGAAGCAGACGATCAGCATCATGCCGCCGGTGCGCCAGATGAAGTCGGTGTCACCCTTCACGACGCCCTTGTCGATGATGTCGGCGTTGAGGGTCGGCAGGTAGAGCGCTGCCATCGTCGCGATCAATTGGAGGATCACGACGGCTGTGACAGCGCGCCAGTACGGGCGCACGAAGCGCAGCGATAAACGAATCAGAGTCACGGTTGTCCCCGAGGTGCTGTGTGTGAATGTGAGTGTCGGACGAATCCGGTGAAACCGACGCTATTGCTCGAAGCGGACACGCTGTGTCCTCAATCGGTTTTCGCGCGTCGTTTGCGCGCCACCGCAGCGGTCTTGGTGTCCCCCGCGTGTCCCACCCGACAGCATAGGGGGCCGGAGGGTTCGGCGAGAAGGTTCTCGGGCACACCCGTGGTCAGTACAGTCTTCGACGAACCTACTCGAACTCGATCGCGATGACGTCGATCAGGGCAGCCGATGGTTCGGGAGCCGGGATTCGCAGTTCGCCCGTCGCTGATGCTGTGACGTCGTGGACGTCGTCCACCGTCGAGTACGCGAGTTCCCGGCCGTCGGCCAGCAGGGTGACCCGCCGGATGCGGTCGACCGGGATGCCTCGAACGATGATCTCCTCGATCGGTCGCATCACCAGATGGAGGTACAAGCGCCCGGGCTTCGCTGTGGTCGGCCCGTAGAAGTCGACACCGACGGTCGGAGAGACATTGTGAACGCTCTCTCGGTGCCGCGTCATCCACTCGGCGATCTGCTCGAACGCGTCCACCTGCCTGTGGTCGAGCGACCCGTCACCGGTGGGCGAGAGGTTCAGGAGCAGATTGCCGCCACGGGACCTCGCTTCGGTCAGGGTGGTGATCAGGGAAGTCGCGGTCTTATGCATCGTGTCACCCGGTACCGAGCCCCACACCTCGCCGATGGTCAGGCACAGCTCCCACGGCCCGTCGGGAACATCGCGAGGCAGTCCCTGTTCAGGGGTGACGTAGTCGCCATGCCCGAGCAGCCGGTCATTGATGACCACGTTGGGCTGAAGCGAACGGATGAGATCGTGCAGGCCGTCGACGTCCCACTCCTCGGGCGACCGTTCCCACTCGCCGTCGAACCAGAGAAGGTCGATCTGACCGTAGTTGGTGAGCAGCTCGGTGAGTTGCCCGCGCAGGTACTCGCGGTAGCGATCCCAGCTCTCCGCCGACGGGCGCCGGTGCCGGTCGTCCGCGAGCGGTGTGCCCGCATGCTCGAGCTGGCCCGCCAACGGCCAGCGCTCGAGCGCGTATGGAAGGTCGTCTTCTTCCAGCGCCGGATAGTCCGGGTGGTGCCAATCCGAGAGGCTGTAGTAGAAGCCGATCCGGATGCCTTCCGCGCGCAAGGCGTCGACCAGCTCGCGCGTGACATCTCGGCCCGACGGGGAGGTCCCGACGCCGAAACCGGAGTACTGGGAGCTGAACATCGAGTAGCCGGCGTGGTGGCGGGTGGTGAAGACCACGTAGCGTGCTCCCGCGTCGCGGGCGAGCTTCGCGACCCGGGCCGCGTCCCACGACTCGGGATCGAAGGTCGCCGCGCTCGACTGGTAGGTCGCGATCGTGACCCGGTCGCGGAACCGTTCGATCGGGTAGTACCCGGTCATCGCCCACGAGATCTCCAGACCCTGTTGGCTCGCGTGGTCCCAATGGATGAACATGCCGAGACCGGCATTCTCGAACCAGCCATCGCCGGGGACGTTGCTCGTCCTGGTGCGGATGAAGCTGTCGACGGCGTCAGTGGTCACGGGTTCCTCGTGTTCCGGATGCAGGCGGGCTCGCCGTGCTGGCACGGATGACGAGTTGGGGCACCGTCGGGCTCGCAACGAACGGCTCACCATCGTCTTCCAGCAGATGAAGAAGGTAGCGTGCCGCCCGAGCCCCCCGCTCGTCGAGGAGCTCCTCGATCGAGCTCAGTGGTGGTGACGACCACGGCGAGAAGTGATTGTCCGCGGCGCCCATGATCGAGATGTCGTCGGGGATGCGGACGCCGGCCTCCGCGAGTGCCCGCATCAGCCCGAAGGCCATGTCGTCTCCGGCGACGAGCACCGCCGTCACCGACGTGTCGAGCGCGAGGTGCTTGCCGAGTTCATAGCCGGACTCCGGCGACCAATCGCCTTCCAGGATCTCGGGGATCGGACGTCCATGTTGGTTCAGCTCGTCGCGCCACGCCGCCGTGAGCGCGGCACCGCCGAAGCCGGTGACGTAGCTGACCGTCTCGTGTCCGAGGTCCAGCAGGTAGCGCACGGCGTTCCGGGTAGCAGCATCGGCGTCGACGGAGATGGCCGCGGACCATTCGGCCCGGTCTCCTCCGACCGCGATGGTCGGGGCCTCAGCGATCAGGCGCTCCAACTCGTCGCTCGTCTCGCTCAGGTTGAGTGCGAGCACGATTCCAGCGACGGACTGGTCCAGGAGTCGCGACACGGCGCGCTCCAGATCCGCTGGTCTCGACGATGCCGTGGTGACCATGTTCACCGTGTACTCGGCGGCATCCGCCACCGCACTGATGCCGCGCATGACCTCGAAACGGAATGAACCCTCTCCGAGGGCGACGACGCCGATCGCTCTGGTCCGGCCCGAAGCGAGGGACGATGCCGAGCCGTTGCGGCGGTAGCCGAGTTCGTTGACTGCGTCGAGAACTTTCTGCCGAGCGCTGGCGGACACGTGCTTGTACCCGCGGAGTGTTCTCGAAACGGTTTGCGGGGAGACGCCGGCAAGCCGTGCTACGTCCTCCATGTCTGGGGCGGTCGAACGCGAAGCCTTGGGAACCCTGCTTGTCATCGTCACACCCTAGCGATTTCTGGGAGGTCGGACCGCTCTGTGCGCACCATTCGGAAATCGAACTCGCGGGGCACCGTCAGCGTGTCCACCACCGTGGATCTGAGACGACTGGTTACCGGTTCGCCGTTGTCGCGCGCACGCAACGCTGTCTGATAGTCCCACCAGAGCTCGGTGAGGGAGTTGTCGCCTTCGCGGAGATCGGAAACCTCCAATCCGCCGTCGAGAATGGCACCGCAGCGGCTGAGATCGCCGGTGGCGACTGCGGCCCTCGCCTCGAGAAGACGGATGCGGGAGTTCCAGCGGATGGGACCCTTCAGTCCGTCGATGACCTCCAGCGCGCGCTCCGTGGCACCCGCCGTGACGAAGGCTCGGAGAGCCTCGATGACGAGCGGGCGCACCGCGGGGGCCAGGGCGAGCGCGCGACCGTACCACTCGAGCGCTGAGTCGTGCTCGTCCAGGTGGAGAGCGAGTGCTCCCAGATTCCGCAGCGCGAGCACGTTCGGCTGAACACCCACAGACTCGAGCCAGCGTGCGCGTGCGCCAACGAGGTCGTCGCGCGCGGCGAGCAGGCCGCCGAGCAGTGCGGGCTCCACCCATCCGCTTCCCGCTGCCAGGTGGTCCTCCCAGACCGGATCGATCTGCATCGACCTCGGAAAGGTCGTCGGGTCGGTGTGCGGGAAGCGTCCGCTGCGAAGCAACTCCAGCCAGTCGGCCTCCATCTCCGTGATGGTGCTCCGTGGGAACGGCGTCGCGAGTTCGTCGATCTCGCCGCCGGCTCTGGACCCCTCGCGCGTGCCCTCCAGCGACCCCCAGCCGGAGCCGGCGTGCAGGATCTCGTCGACGGGCAGCCGAGACGTCCGGGCACCATCGGTGAGTTCCTGCTCCAACGCTCTCTCGGATGCCAGGTTCTCGATGGCGCCGGCGGCGGCCGAGCGGGCATCCGTCCAGTCTCCGTGTGCGCGCTCAGCGTCGACGTCGACCCGGCCGTATGCTTCCACCCACGAGAGGTGGCCTTTCGCGGGAACACGCACGTGTTCGAACTGGGTGCGCGCGAGTCCGGCCTGGATCTCGATGTAGGACTGACCCTCGCCGCAGAGCCATTCCTGCCAGCGTTCACCGCCGGCTCTGCGACCCCAGAGGAAGAGTTTTCGGCCGCGGAGCTGCCGGGTGGAGACCTGTCCCAGCCCGGTTCCCTGTTCGTCGATCGCGGCGATCCAGGGGGTCCGGGCATCCTGCGTGTCGAAGAAATAGTCCGCCGCGTCACCGGATCGACCGGGGTAGCTCGCGTCGGTTCCCGACTGCGCGTCCACGATCGGCACGCTTGCCAACCGGTCGCTGTACCCGTAGTTCCAAGCCCGGTCTGCGCAGGTGATCACTCGGGTGCCGTCGGTTTGAGGAACCGCGATGTTCGACCACCAGTACGAGGGCACATCCGACGAGGTGCTGTTCGTGATCCGTACATTGATGTAGAGCGCGGCGGATCCTGTCGGCAGATGGGCGTCGATCTGGTAGACCGTCCCGCGGATGCGGTCGAACTCCCAGAGCCGGAGCACGGGCGTTCCATCCGGATGCTCGACCCGGCCCGCATGGATCGGGGCGAACGTACCGGGAGTGTGCCCGATGGTGCCGACGTTCCACTCGACGCCCCCTGCGAACCACGCGTTCCGCAGGGCCAGATTGGCGGGTTGGAGAACGTCATTGCGGAACAGCAGCTCCCTGCCGGTGGGTCGATGGATCAGCGACCAGAGCCGGCCGCCGGCGTTCAGCAGGAAGGTCGCCCTCAGCACCTCGTTCTCGAGCACTGCGACCGGATGTTCCATCAGTTCACGTTCGCGACCGTAGTCGTCTTGCATCAGGTAGGGCGCGATGGAGGCGACCCGGCCGTACCCGGCATTCGCGCGGATTTCGTCGGGCGCCTCGCTCATGTCCACGGTGTAGTCGCGGTTGCCCGAGCCGAACAGCGGCGGCAACGGGTTGTCTGCTCCAAGGGGCGCAGTGGGTACAGTGACGCGGTCGAGTCGGAGGTCGGTCATGGTGCTGGGTTCCTTCGTTGAGCAGTGGCGATCGGAGTCGGGCGCGGGCTAGGAGGCATTCATCACTTTCCAGCGCCCAAGGTCATCCCCTCGACGATCCGTCTTCCGAGCACGAGATAGACGATCAGGATCGGAAGCGTCACGATCACGACGCCGGCAAAGAGTCCGCCCCAGTTGGAGGTGTACTGCATCGTGCCGTACAGCCCGAGCAGCGAGACCGGCAAGGTGTATTTGTCGGTGTCGGTGATGAAGACCAGCGCGATGAGGGTCTCGTTCCACAGGCCGAGCAGCGTGAGGATGAACGCGGTGATGATTCCCGGGCGCGCCATCGGCAGCATGACGGAGAGGAACGTGCGCAGCGGGCCGGCGCCATCGATCGCCGCTGCCTCCTCGACCTCGGTCGGAAGCGAGCGGAAGAATCCGGAGAGGAGGAAGACGGCGAACGGCAGGCCCGTTGCGACGTAGACGATGTAGACGCTGATCCGTTCATCCCACCAGCCGAAGACCGAATACATCGTGCTGCTGATGGTCTGCATGAGCACGAAGATCGGCACGAGCACCGCCTGAACCGGGATACCCATGCCGACGACGAAGATGCTGGTCACCGGGCTGGCCGCACGGTATTTGGTGCGGCTGAGCGCCTGTCCCGCGAGCGCAGCGAGGGCGACGATCGTCACCGTCGCTGTCACGCAGATCAGAATCGTGTTGAGGAATCCGGAGCCGAGTTGGCCAACGGTGAGTGCGCTGACGTAGTTGTCGAAATTGATCGTGCGGGGCAGGACGAACGGTTTGGTGAAGATCTCGGAGCCGTTGCGGAACGACTGAAGCACGACCCAGAGGAACAGCAGCACGTTGAAGGCGGCTGTGAACCAGATGAGGGGAGAGACGACATGTCCGAACCAGCCCGTGGTACGGCTTCGGAACGCTCGAGGCTTTCGCGCGCTCTTCGTCGCGGGCAGGTTTCCGAGCGCGCTGGTGCGGCTCAGGACTTCAGAACTCAAGCGCGTCACGGCGCATCACTCTCCTTACGACCACGACCAGCAGGCCGATCAGCACGACCATGAATACGCCCATCGCGCTGCCGTATCCCATTTGATAGGCAGGGGACGGGCCGCCGGTGGTCGCCGCGTACTGCGCGACTGCGAGCGTGCTCGAACTGGCGGGTGGGATCCCGGCGAGGCCGGTGAACGCGATGATGAAGTCGAAGACGCGGATGGCGCCGATCAGCCACAGCACCACGGCGATGGTGATGATGTCCCAGCTGAGCGGGACGGTCACATGGATGAACTTCTGGAAGGCATTCGCCCCGGCGAGTTCGGCGTCCTCGTAGAAGTACGGCGGGATGCGGTCGATCCCGGACATGAGGAGCACGACATAGAACCCGACGTTGATCCAGACGAGCCCGGCCATGATCGTGTGGAACTGGTTGTCCGGTCCCAGCCAATCGATCGCGAGGGCACCGAGGCCGAGCGCGTGAAGGATCGAGTTCACGGCGCCCTTGGGCGCGAGCAGCAGACCGAAGGCGATGCCCATCACGATCGGCGAGATGAGGTAGGGCAAAAAGAGCAAGGACCGCACGGTGACTCGCGCCCGCATCTCGCGAACGACGATCGAGAATGCAAACGCGATGAGGAAGACGAAGAAGCCGCACACGAACGCGATGAGGATCGTGTTGCCGAACGACGTCAGGAAGTACGGATCCCGGGTGAGGCGAATGTAGTTGCCGAAACCGATGAAGGTCATTTCGGAACCCGCGCCCGCCCACTCGGTGAGACTGGCCCACACCCCGAACAGGGCCGGAGCGATGAAGAACAGCACGTAGATCACGAGGGCCGGCAACACGAAAGGCCAGAAGATGCGACGGCGCTGGTTGTCCAGCGACGCACTCGCCCGGCGAGCCGGACCCCTGGAGGTCCGGCTCGCCACGGTGGCTGAACTGTTCATGTCAGCCCTGTGCGGCGAGAGTTGCGACTGTGCGCTGCTTCAGCGCTGCGACGAAGGCGGTCGGGCTCTCGAACTTCTTGTTGAACAAATCGGCGACGGTCGGGTAGAGCACCTGCGAGGCCCACTGCGAGTTCGCCGAAGAACCGTCCGGATTCACCACGAGCTGCCCGGCATCGGCCGACTTCTGATACTCGTCCGCGAAGTCCGCCAGCCCCTCCGGCGCCGCGATGTCGGCGCGCGGGGTCAAGTTGGCGGCGGTGCTCGCGATTCCTTCCATCTGATCCTTTGCGGTGAAGAATCGAATGAACTGTTTCGCCGCATCCGCGTGCTGAGCCTTCGACGGGATGGCGAAACCGAAGTCGTCGACCCAGGTCGTCTGATTGCCCTTTCCCCCGGCGACAGTGGGGAATGGCGTCGACCGGTATTGAATCGTCGAGGCGACGTCGATGCCCGATTTCTGCAGCGCACCGCCGGTCTCGCTCGGCGCCCAGGAACCCATCAGAAGGAACGACGTCTTGCTCGACCCATCTGCCCAAGCGGACTGCTGGGCCGGCCACTTCGTGCCGCTGAAATCGGATGGCATGTATCCGCCTTGGATGAGCGGGAACAGGTCTTTCGCCGCCGCGAGCACTGCGGGATTGTCGGCGGCTTTTCCCGTCTTGTCGGTGGCGATGTCTGTGATCACATCTGCGCCGCCGTGGCGAAGCGCGGAGAGCACGAACCAATACGCCTCGTAGTACGACTGGTCACCGTCGACGGCGATCGGAGTCTGCCCCTGGGCTTTGAGCTTGTCGAGCTCGGAGGTGAACTCGGACCAGGTCTGCACCGAGAGGTCGGGGAGCTTGAGACCGTTGTACCAGAGGGTGGTACCGGTCACTTCATAGGGCACCAGAATCGGTTCGTGCTTGCTGTTGGTGTAGAGCGAGCTGAGTCCCTTCGGGACGACTTCGCCGATCTCCTTGCTCTCGCCGGTCGGCTTGGAGTCGTAGACGTCCGACAGACCGAGTACACCGTTGTTCTTCGCGAACGCACCAGAGATCGCGCTGCCTGCCTGATCGAACAGGTCCGGGGGGTTGCCTGCGACCTGGCGTGGAGTGACCTGCTGAATCACATTGCGTCCGGCCCACTGGACCTTCACATCGATGCCGGTCTCTTTCTCGAATTTCGAGATCGCCTTGGCGAGCACCACCTGCTGGGGCTCGCCCTGCTTCCACATCGACCAATACGTCAGCGTCTTCGACGCGTTACCGGGGGTGGCGCTACAGCCCGTCATGGCCACGGTGGTGGCGATGGCGAGCGCGGTGGCCAGGCCGGCCATCCGCGTCATGCGTTTGCTAATCAACATTGATCTCCTCTGGGGGCGGGTAACACTACGGGCACGGTAACACGAAATTGGCAGCGCTGCCAATTCGTCTGTTCACTCGATTGGCAGCGTTGCCACATGGCCGGATCGTGGCGGGATGATGTCCTTCAGGATGCGCAGGTTGTCGCGCATGCCGCGTTTGAACAATCGTTCGGCCACCGGCCCGAGCAACCGGCCCGGACCCGACAGTCCGGCCGCGCTGATGGTGCCCTCGAGCAGGAGGCGCACCCCCTTCGGCGCGGATTCGACAGAGTATCGGTAGGTGAACGGGGTCGGACCGCTGACCGAGGTGAGCGTGATCTCCCGCCCGTCGACGTAGCTGGTGACTACCACCCTGTTGACGACGGCACCTCCAGGCAGCCGGCGATGCACGGCGTATTCAGTCCCGAGGCCGCCGGCTCCGTGGAGGCGCTCGACGCGCTGCACGGCCGAGTACCACAGGGGAGTGTTGGCGAAGTCGGCGACGAAGCCGAAGACAGCTGCCGGTTCGGCGGCGATATCCAGATCCAGTGTGAAGGTCATTCGTTGCTCCGTGCGGTTCTGCTGATCGGTGAATCGATCATGCTGGTGGCTCTTCCGCGGCGAGCCGCGTTTCGAGAGCGAGCCGAGCCGGCGAGTCTCGGGTCAGGATGCGCAGAACGCGGACGAGGGCTTGCTCGTCCTCTGCGGTCAGCGTGCTGTCGATCGCGTCGTAGAGCTGATCTTCGATGCCTCGCACTTGGTCCGACCTGGCTTTGCCTTCTCGAGTGACGGTGAGCCGGATCTGCCGCCGGTCATGCTCGCTCGCGTCCCGCTGCACGAGGCCGGCGGCGACGAGCCGGTCGACGATTCGGCTCGGACTGGTGCCGCTGTCGCACACGAGCATGTCGCCGAGTTCCTTGAGTGCGAGCGGGCCATGCTCTGAGATGATGCGCAGCGCTTCCGACTGCGCCGGCGTGAGACCGATCTCGGACAGGAGCGCCATGAGGACCCGGTTACCCTCGCGTTGCGCTGCGAGGACGAGATAGCGAACGAGCTCGGCGGTTCTCAATGGATCGCCTTCCGGGGCTGCGAGAGCGCCGACTCGAGGAGGCGGGCAGCAGCCGGGTCGTGGGCCGCAAGGATCGGCATGCCGGGGTAGCGCGTGGCCAGCTGATTGATCCGCCGAGTCGTCTCGTGGAGACCGGCTCGATCGCCGACTCCTGGAACGCGGTCGGCGGCCAGCAGGTCTGCGTCGTACGTGACGTCTCCGACGAAGAGCATGCTCGGGAGACCTTCGCTCCGTAGGAGCAATGACATCGAACCGGGCGTATGGCCAGGTGTCGGCAGAAGCAGCAGCGAGCCATCCCCCATGACGTCATGAGCGTGGGTGAACGGTGCGATCGAATCGTCCCGGCCGGGTTGGGGGGTGACCGGAACCCAGTTGATGCCGGGAATGTTGATGTGATCGCGCAGCAGGCCGTTGAGGACAGCGAACCGCTTGTCCACCTCGGCCAATTCGACACCACTCGCCAGAACCCGAGCCGACCTCGGCAGCTCACGCAGGCCCCCGATGTGGTCCTGATGCAGATGAGACAGGATCACGACCCGCACGTCGGAGATGTCGTAGCCCTGGGCCCTGAGCTGCTCGGTGAGCGTCGCACCCTCGGGGATGTCGAACTTGGCGAGGCGACGGTACATGTGTCCGGTCACGCCGCCAGGGAAGTACTCGGTGTCGGTGACCGAGCGTTGGTCTTGACCCGTGTCGAAGAGCACCAGCCCCTTCGCGTGCTCGATCACATACACGTTGATCGGTCGAGGATCGGTCCAACGGCGAGACGTGTTGAGCCACCACATCAGCGGCGTGCCGTTGGTCTCGACATGCTCCGGACGGATCTGCACGGTTCCGGTGCTGAGAACCGAAACCCGTTTGACAGGCTTCATCACGCCTCCAAGGTAGATGTCGCGACATGTATGTCACGACACGTATTAGATCAGCTTCAGCGCGACGTGTCAATTAACAGCGTTATCAGGTCCTCGCGAACAATTTATGGCAGCGCTGCCAATTTTTCCTTGACAAGGGCGAACGAGTACTCAGATGATTGGCGACGCGGGGGCGTTCGACCCTTCCCAACAATCCAAGGAGATCTGCCGATGATGCCGAGAACTCAATCGCCCAAGGGATGGTCACTCGTGGCCATAGCCGCCGGACTGTGCACGGTGGGTGCGCTATTCCCGAGCGCTGCGCAGGCCGAGGTTCCTCCATCCCTGACGGTGACAACCGGCGCGACAGGCATTGCCCACGCGAGCAACGACACTCCGGAAGCGCCATTCATCGACAAAGACGGCTCATTCCACTTCCAAGACGCGGCATCGCTCTACGGAGCGACCGATAGTCGCGATTGGCGGTTCTTCAGCGGCACGAATCTTGATACCGCCCTGCGGGACTCCAGTCTCAGCGACGCCGCCAACCCAGCCAATCCGGCTGACAACAACAACAACACCACCCTCCGCTGCAACAACAGCCCGACAGGCGTCACGGCCACGTACGCAGTCGGAAATGCGGGCTACTCGCAGAGGAACTACTGCGATCTGGCCGGTGGCATTTGGGTGGACCCCGACACGGGCGACTGGTACGGGCTCGTGCACAACGAGTTCACGCCCGCTCCATTCGGCGACGCGCTGCACTACGACTCGATCGACTTCGCCAGGTCGACCACCCAAGGCAAGACCTGGACCATCGTCGGCCAAGCCATCACTTCCCCCTACAGCACCGCGCGAGGCGATACCACCGCGTTCCCGAACCAGACGTACTCCTACGGCGATGGCGATCCTCGCCTCTTTGTAGACACTGCCTCCGGGTACTTCTACGTCAACTACGGCTCTCGCGTCGTCAACAAGAGCGGCGGCCAGACCGACTCCTTCGCGCACGTTGCACGGGCACCGATCTCGCAGAAGATGGCCACCGGGTCGTGGCAGAAGTGGTTCGACGGAGCCTGGTCCCAGCCTGGCATCGGCGGCAAGGAAAGCAATGTCGTGCCTTCCACAAGCGCCGCGCCGTCGGGATACACGCCGGTGAACAAGGAATACAACCCGGCGAATACCGGAACGGTTCAGCAGCAGATCACCGCCGGAACCCTTCCCAGCAAGTCACCCCTCTTTCTCGGTGACGTCACCTATAACGCATACCTCGGTCTTTACGTCGCCGAACCGGAAGCGGCCACATCGACGGCCGGTCCCCAGCCGTACTACGTGACGGATAATCTCGCCACCCAGAAATGGACCTTCGCCGGGGACACGGGAAGTGCCGTCAGCGCCTCGTGGTACCGCTGGTTCCTCGATTCTGCGAATGCCACCAGTTCCAGCATCGTCGGCAAGACTTTCCGCAGCTACTGCTCGATCGGTTGCGCGGACGGCACCGGCAATCAGTACACGAACATCACGATCACCTCGTCGCCCGCGGCTGTCGCTCCGATCGATACGACGAAGTCGTACACGATCGGCGCAGGCGAGCAAACGCTCAGGCAGGTCGCCGGCAGTGCGGCAGTCACGTCCACGTCATCCTCCGCCGCAGTAGCTCTGGCCAAGTGGAACTTCGTGAGCAATGGCGACGGGTCGTACACGGTCCGGAATGTCTCGACTGGTGAAGCCCTCGGCGTCTCCACGACGACGACATCCACACGTGCCTGGGGGACGAAGCCGACCGCCACGAACGTGCCGGCGGCAGGCCCGACGGTGGGACAGCAATGGTTCTTCATACCCACGACGAACGCGTCGGGCGTCAGGACGGGTAGCTACCGACTTGTGAACCGCTACAGCGGACTCGCTCTGGCCCTCTCGAGCAAGGCCTCCCGACTCGCCGAGACCACTCCTCTCCGCACCGGAACCGACACCAGCGGGAGTTCCGTCGGAGCAGGCCGGAAGGCGACCGAACAGTCCCTGTCGTTCACCCCGACCGGGACCAACTTCCCCAACACGGCAGTCTCCTACATCTTCACGGCCCAGCACGACGGCCTGGCCATGAACGTGAATGGTGGTTCCACCGTCGACGGCGCCGGCATCATCCAGTGGACCAATATCGCAGCGGCCAACGAGAAGTGGAATCTCGTTGCCGCTGCCAGAGACAATTTCAACATCGTCTCGGTGAGCTCCGGTCTCTGCCTGGATGTCGCGGGCGAGTCCCATGCCAACGGAGCAACCCTCGTCCAATCCGCGTGCAGCAGTTCCTCCGTCAGCCAGCAATGGTCGTTCATGAAAGCGAGCGGCGGCTATCAGATCCGATCGGCATTGAGCGGCAACTGTGTCGACGTGAGCAACCGCAGCACCGCCAACGGTGCTCCAGTCATCGCTAACACCTGCTCGAAGAAGGGCGCCAAGAGTCAGCTCTGGCTCCCGATCGCTACCGACTGAGGCAGCACGGAACACGACCGATTCAGGGCCGGCGACCACGTGGTCGCCGGCCCTTCAGAGGACTCGATCACTCGCGTGGTTGCGCCGACTCCGTGGTCGTCGCGGTGTCGTTGAGGTAGGCCAGGACGGCGAGGACGCGACGGTTTGCGCCGTCGTCGGGAGGCAGGCCGAGTTTGTCGAAGGTGGTCGTCGTGTATTTGCTGACGGCGCCACTACTGAGATGCAGCGTCTGCGCGATGGCTTGATTCGAAAGCCCCTCGGCCATGAGCGCGAGAAGTGAGTGCTCTCGCTGGGTCAGGCCCGCGAGCCGGGAGGTGGTGGTCGGCCGGTTCAGGAGTTTTGCCACGACCGTAGGATCCAGCGCCGTGCCGCCGCCCGCGACGCGTTCGAGGGCGTCGAGGAACTGATCGCCGTCGAAGACGCGGTCTTTCAGCAGATAGCCGACCGCCCCCGCACCATCGGCGAGTAGTTCGCGGGCGTAGAGCTGCTCGACGTGTTGCGACAGCATCACGATCGGGAGTCCGGGCACCTCACGACGGGCGGCCAGTGCCGCCCGGAGCCCCTCATCGGTGTTGTCGGGGGGCATGCGCACGTCGAGCACAGCCACGTCCGGACGGTGTTCCAGGAGCGCGTGAGGGCCTCCGGTCCGCTCGCTGCTGTGGCAACGATCTCGTGGCCGTATGCCTCGAGCAATCGGACGAGTCCGTCGCGGAGAAGGTATTGGTCTTCGGCTACGACGATTCGCATGGCACCATGACGGTCAGCATTGTGGGTCCTCCAGTCGGGCTGTCGATTTCGATGGTCCCGTCGAACGCGGCGAGGCGGCGCCTGACGCCATCGAGGCCACCGCCGGGCCGCATCGCGGCACCCCCGGCCCCATCGTCGTGCACGACAGCATAAATGCAGCCGGCTCCGCGCGTAACGGCCACCCGCGCTATCCGGGCATTCGCGTGCTTCGCTGCGTTCGCCAGAAGCTCTGAGAGGCTGAAGTACACAGCGGCGGCCAGCGGCGCGGGCAGGCGGAGATCGTCCGGGCCGTCGACGACGGTCTCGAGGGGGCCGTCCAGCGCGAGGGCGCGAATCGCCGGCACGAGTCCTCGCTCGATCAATACGGGTGGGTAGACACCGTGAACGAGACCGCGTAGTTCCTTGAGCGATTCAGCAGTTCCCGCGCGTGCCGCCCGGAGCATTGCCACGGCCCGTTCCGGGTCGGTCTCGATGAGGCGCTCCGCCGTGGCGAGGTCGAGCCCCACCGCGACCAGGCGGGCCTGCGCTCCGTCGTGGAGGTCGCGTTCGATCCGACGGATCTCTGCGTCGTGTGCTGCGGAGAGGTCCGCCCGCTGCATCCGCAAGTCCTCCACGGAGCCGTCGGGCGAGTCAGGCGTGGCCAGCCAACGATTGGCGACCGGGCGGACGATGTGCCAAGCCCACGGCGCGCTCACCAGCGACACGGCTGCCAGTGCGACGCCCGAGCCGATCGAGAGGGGCGTCGCGAACGCGAAGAGGACGATCGCACCGACCATCGCAGTCGCCGGCACCGAGCACAGCGGCGCGACGACGACCGCGGCGATCACCACCCAGCGCACCTCGCGCCAGTATGCCGGTTCGCGGAGCCGGCGGAGCCGCAGGTCCGACTGCGCGTCCTCCCTGGTCCGTTCGTACGCCGACCCGTTCCACCAGAATCCTGTGGACAGACGCACCGGCTCCGGCTGGGCGAGGAATCCGCTCGGGATGCTCGTCCCACTCCAGCGTGCGATCAGCCGCCGAAACAATACGGCGACCGGATGCGCGAGGGCGAGCGTGAGGATTGCCCCGATGATCGCCGATCCGACCCAGGACCAGGGGTTCGACCACGACCACGGCGAGCCGACGGCGTGCAACGCGGCGAGCAGCGGCAGAAGTGCGATGCCGAAAGGGACGATCAAGCCGCACAGTGCAAAGGTGGTGGATCGGGCCAGGCCCGAGGCCACCGTCACCGCGACCCCGGTGATCCGCTCACTCGTCATCAGCTCTTCCTCATCGCGTCCATTGTGCTCACGGCGACCGGAACGAGCACCAGGGCGCACAGACCCTGCAGTAATCCGTACCAGACGGGGGCGACGCCCGGAATGAAGTCCACCACGATCACCGCGACCGGCAGGATCGTCGAGACGAGCCGCAGTCGCCCACCAGCCGACTCGCTGCCACTTCTGGCGCGGTTCTCCAGCCACAGAAGGAACGGCGTTGCGCCGACCAGTATCGCCGCCCGCACCCACATGAACACGCTGGGCTCACCTCCGCTCAGCGCCGCTGCGAGCACAAGCCCGAGCACGACCGCATTGCCGACCCCGTAGATCCAGATGCACTTGAACGGCAGTCCCGACGTCACCGTCTTCTTCATCGCCACCATGGCGTTCTCCCTTCGCGAGTGATTCACACGCTAGAGAAACGCTTCACACTGTCATACGGGTCTCAGCCCACAGTGCAGGTGGGTCCATCCCCACCGCTTGGTCCGCGACTGCGGTCGCCGATCACTGCGCTTTGCGGCGTCGGGCGATCACGATCGCTACCACGATCAGCGCCAACCCGATCAGCAGAACGATCGGCCCTATGGTCGCCCACATCGAGGAACCGCTCATGCCAGACCCCTGCAGCACATTGAGCCCCTGCAGGGTCCAGACCAACCCGACTGCGCCCAAGATCACTCCGGGGACGAGATACGGCCACATACGCTTCATGGCCTCACTCTACGTCGGTTGTGCGGATCACGACCGGCACGCTGGCCCCGGAATGCTGTGGTGTGGCTGAGCGTGCCGGGGTAGCCTGATCGTGCACCCTGAATGCCCGCCGATCAGCCGAATCCGCTTACACAGCACTGACTGAGGAGAGAAAAATGGGCACGATAACCACATCAGACGGTACGGAGATCTTCTACAAGGATTGGGGCTCGGGTCAGCCCATCGTCTTCAGTCACGGATGGCCGCTGTCGGCGGACGACTGGGACACGCAGATGCTGTTCTTCCTGAGCCACGGCTACCGGGTCATCGCGCACGACCGGCGCGGGCACGGAAGGTCGACCCAGACATCCGATGGGCATGACATGGATCACTATGCCGCCGATCTTGCTGCGCTCACGCAGCACCTGGACCTGCATGACGCCATCCACGTCGGCCACTCGACGGGCGGCGGCGAGGTCGCTCACTATGTCGGACAGTACGGCGAGGACAGGGTCGCGCGAGCGGTGCTCATCAGCGCCGTACCGCCTCTGATGCTGCAGACCGACGGTAATCCGGGAGGCCTTCCCAAGAGCGTGTTCGACGATCTGCAGGCCCAGTTGGCCGCGAACCGATCGGAGTTCTATCGCGCGCTCCCGACGGGCCCGTTCTACGGGTACAACCGTCCGGGCGCCGTGCCGTCGGAGGCGATCATCCAGAACTGGTGGCGCCAGGGAATGATGGGCGGAGCCAAGGCGCACTACGACGGGATCGTCGCCTTCTCGCAGACCGACTTCACCGAAGACTTGAAGAAGATCACGGTTCCGGTTCTGGTGATGCACAGTGACGATGACCAGATCGTGCCATACGCGGATGCGGGACCACTGTCGGCGAAGCTGGTTCAGAACGGGACGCTCAAGACCTATCACGGCTTCCCGCACGGCATGCCGACGACGCAGGCCGACACCATCAACGCCGACCTCCTGGAGTGGCTGAAGTCCTGACGTCGACGCTTTCACGAGCCCGGTAAGCGCAGGAGCGCGTCGGCAAGGAAGGCTATGACCGGTTCAGGCCGACGAGATAGGTATCGACGATCAGGTCGGGGGAGGGGAGCGTATAGCCGGCCGGCTGCACGTTCACGATTCCACCGACCACGGTTGAGATCATCAGGTTGATGGTGGCGACCGGGTCTACGTCTGCGCGCACCGTGCCGGCGTCGATCTCCCGCTGAAGCATCGAGACCAGCACATCGATTCGCGGAGCGATGAAACGCTCGGCGTAGAGGGTGGTCGCTTCTGAGTAGCGATCCGATGACCCGATCAGGCGACACCAGGCTCGTCCGACCCTGGTCGAGGTCAGACGCTCGGCCAGATTCGCCAGCGCTGCGATCAGGGTTGAGCGCAGTTCGCCGCGCACGTCTATTTCCGGCGGCACTTCGGCATTTCCGAGGGCGAACGCGACGAGCTCCTCTTTGTTGCCCCAGCGCCGGTAGATCGTCGGCTTGCCCACCCGCGCCCGCTGCGCGATCTTGTCGATCGTCAAGCCGGCGACACCGCCTTCGTCCAAGAGGTCGAGGACCGCATCGATGAGGGCTTGCTCGGCACGCTCTCCTCGGCTGGAAACCGAAGGGGGCGCAGCGTCGGCCTGCGGATCGAGCATCGACATACGAGAAGCCTAGTTGTGAGCCGCTTTCAGGCTGCGTCCGCTGACGCCTACGGTCACTCCGACCACGACGGCGCACAACAGGGCAGCACCTCCTGCCACCAGCGCGGTGACGTGCAGGGCTGTGAAGAAGGCGTCGTGGGCCGCAATGATCCCTGCGTGATCATGGAGGACCGCGAGTGCGCCGGAGAGTGATTGGCGTACGGTTCGGCGCGCGGGGCTGGCTAGATCGGACAGGGCAGGAGTGACGTTCGAGCCGTATACAGACCACAGGATCGAGCCGAGAATCGCGATGCCCAGAGCGCTCGCGATCTGTCTGGCCGTGTTGAGGAGCGCTGACCCCGCCCCGACCCGCGCCGGGGGCACGGATTCCATAGCCGCCGTCGTTCCCGGACTCAATACGAGAGAAAAGCCGAGGGCTAGGGCGAGGAACACGACTAAGAGCAGGATGACCGAGGTCGCCGTCGAGTAGATGGAGACGACGACCATCGCCGCGCCGATCAGGAGCAGGCCGATCGTGATGGTCGGCCCGGTGCCGAATCGAACCACGAGTCGCCGTGACACGGGAGCTCCGAAGACGAGCCCTGCAGACATCGGAAGGAAGAGCAGACCGGCCTGCAGCGGCGTAAAGCCTCGCGCCACCTGAAGGTAGAAGGTCAAGAGATACATGGCGCCGAATGTCACCAGGGCAGCCACGCTCAATGCGAGGACGGAGACGGTGAAGTTCCGATCGCCGAACAAGCGCACGTCGACCAGGGCGTCCCGGCGCCGGGCCTCGATCCCCACCAGGCAGACCAGGAGAATCAAACCTGCGCCAGCGGACCCGAGGCTCGTGTAGCTCAGCCACCCGTCGGTCTGTCCATTCGTGAGCCCGAGAACCAGCAGGCCCACTCCGGTGATGGACAGGAGCACGGGGAGGAATCGGAGCTCTCCCGTTCCGGAGGCGGGCAGACGCGGCACGAATGCTGCCGAGCCGACGAAAGCGAGAAGCGCGAGTGCAGCGACCAGCGCCAGCACAGACCCCCACCAGAGGCCCGCGCTCAACATCAGTCCTCCCGCGATCGGTCCTGCGGAGATGGAGACCCCGGATGCGGCAGCCCACACCACGATCGCGCCGGCACGCCTCTCCGGCGGATACATGCGCAGAATGATCGCCAGCGTCGTCGGCATGATCGCGGCTGCGAAGACGCCCATCAGTGCTCGCATGGCGATGACGAAACCGACTGAGGTCGGCAGAGATGCCAGGACGGCTGCGGCAGTGAATCCGGCGAGTCCGATCAGGAGAGTCCGAGTGAGCCCGATCCGATCGCCGATCGTTCCGGCAATCAGAAGAAATCCCGCAAATGTGAGCGTGTAGCTGTTGAGTACCCATTGCTGCCCCGCGGGAGTCAGTGTCATGGCCAGGGACATCTCGGGCAGCGCGACGTTGAGGATGGTGCTCCCCAGCAACACGACCGACACCGCGAGCACCAATGACGTCAAGGCGGCTCGTCGGCGCGTATTCGAAAGTTCCAACGACATTCTCCATTCAGAACGAAACCGTTTCGTTTCATTCTGGTCCTTTTGACTGGAGGTACGCAAGCGTCCGGTGTCACGATGGGCTTGTAGTCTTACCCGCATGTCCATCACCTCCGGCCCTGCTGGGCCGATCCACTGGACGGTCGTCGGCTCGGGTCCGGCCGTCGTCCTGTTGCACGGTCTGGGTGGCGACGCCGACTTCTGGGAGCCGGAGATCGCCGCGTGGTCCGGGGGGATGCGCCTGATCGCGATCGACCTGCGAGGGTCGGGCGGCACACCCTCCACCGGGAGCGACCTCACGATCGCCGACCTCGCTGACGACGTCGTCGCGGTTCTGGACGATGCCGGCGTCGACAGTGCGCATGTCGTCGGATTCTCGCTGGGCGGTCTGGTCGCCCAGGAGTTCGCACTACGCCATCCTGACCGGCTCAACAGACTCGTGCTGGTGTCGACGTATGCGCGCATGCACCGACAGGCCGAGCTGTTCCTGGATGCGGTGCTCGCCGTGTACGAGCAGGACCGGTCGGCGAAGCACATGTTCGACTTGATCGTGCCGTGGCTGTTCTCGCCGTCTTTCGTCGCCGATCCGGACAATGCACCCTACTTCGAGCTTCCGGATGACGCGGCCGACGACCAGTCGATGGAGGACTGGCGCGCCCTGTACCTCGCGCAGAAGGCGTTCGATGCGCGCGGCCGGGTCGCGTCCATCCACGCCCCGACGCTGCTGGTCGCCGGGGAGCTGGACGCCCTGGTGCCCGTCGGGGATGCGAAGACTCTCGCCTCAGAGATCCCGCGCGCCCGCCTGCATGTGATCGTCGGATCAGGGCATCTGGTGAACACCGAGCAGCCCGAGCAGTACCACCAGGCCGTGTTCGGGTTCCTGACCGCCGACGATCACGTCTCCAGTGTGGAGACGGGGCGGCCCGCTTCCACGATGTAGGTGGACAGCATCCGGCCGGTGTCGGGCCCGAGGTCGGTCGCGTTGTGCGGCACCCCGGGAGGAATGAGGAATCCGTCGCCGGCGGAGAGGATCTGGGTGTCACCGTCCCGGCGTTCCATTCGCACGGTGCCGGCGATGATGTAGCCGACCTCTTCGCCCGGATGGTGGTGCCATCCGGATGAGACATCGACGGGGATCTCGGTCAGCACCTGGACGATGTCTCGGCCGGGGATCGACGAACCCGCGTGCTGGATCTCGGTTCTCGTGAGGTTGCGGGTCAGCTCGTCCGAGCTGTTCGACTCCGGGTCGTGCGCCGGATGGGGGAGTGAAGACGACATGGTCGTCAGGCGACCGCTGCGGCGGCCTCGCGGATGAGGTCCACCACCTTGGCCGCTTCGGGAATGCCGACGGTGTGGGAGCCTCCCGCGAGCTCGACGGTCTTCTTCGATCCGGCGCGTTCGGCCATGAAGCGATGCGTTGCGACCGGGATGTTCCGATCCTCAGCGCCGAACAGGAACCAGGACGGCACCGTCTTCCAGGCCGGCTCACCGGATTGCTCGCCGAAGGCGGATTCGAGGATCGGCCGCTGTGTGACGGCCATGACATCGGCGACCTCGGCGGAGGAGTCCGCAGCGAACTGCGCGTGATACCTGCCCTGCATGATGTAGAGGTCGTTGCCACCGCCGGGCACGGCAACCGAGGTGAGTGTCTCTCCCAGCGTCGAGCCCGGGAGCTTGGCCGCGAGCTCTCCGGGGGTCTCGCCCGCTTCGGGTGCGAACGCTCCGACGAAGACGAGTGCCTTGACGTTGGGGTTGTCCGTTCCGCCTCCGCTAATGATCGTCCCGCCGTAGGAGTGGCCGACGAGGATGATGTCGCCGGTGATGTCCCTCAGCAGGGCGCGCAGATACTCGGAGTCGGACGTCACGCCACGAAGTGGGTTCGCGACGGCGACCGCGGGGAACCCCTCGCCGAGCAGCCCCGCTATCACCCCGTTCCAGCTGGCCGATTCGGCGAACGCGCCGTGAACGAGAACAACTGTCGGCTTTCCTGCGGATTGCTCGGTGATGCTCATGATCTTCCTTCCGGAGACGGCAACGTTGCGTCCTCATAGCCTCCTCGGCTCACGAATGCAGTGTCAACCACTCGTCGCCCCTACGGCGGCTGTCGCCACGGCGCGGGGCCGGTAGACTCCGTGGGTCTATTCACCCGCTGCCGAAAGGACTGCCGCGCGGCCCGCGCGGCTGCCGGCGCGTGACCCCGATGCCCTTAGCCCCGTCCGCGCCGCCGTCGACTGCGTTCCGTCTGCCGAACGGCCAGGTTCCGATGCTGGCCGTGCTGCGCCGCCCTCGGCTGCTCGCCACCGAGGTTCTCGCGGGGATCGTGACGACGCTCGCGCTCATCCCCGAAGTGATCTCGTTCTCGATCATCTCGGGCGTCGGTCCCGACGTCGCCCTGGTCTCGTCCGTCGTTCTCGCGATCGCCATGTCGTTCCTGGGCGGCCGACCGGCGATGGTCACGGCCGCGGCCGGCTCGGTCGCACTCGTGCTCGCGCCGATGGTGCACGCCCATGGCACGGGATACGTGCTCCCGGCCGTGCTGCTCGCTGGCCTCATCCAGATCGCATTCGGGGCGGCCGGTCTGGCCAAGCTCGTGCGGTACATCCCCCGGTCGGTGATGATCGGGTTCGTGAACGCGCTCGGCGTGCTGATCTTCGTGGCGCAGCTGCAGCACGTCGTGGATGTGCCCTGGCAGGTCTATCCGCTGTTCGCCGTCACCGTGCTGATCGTGGTGTTCCTCCCGAGGTTCACGAAGTCCGTCCCGGCGCCGCTCGTTGCGATCGTCGTCGTGACCGGGGCAGTGATGGTGCTCGGGATGAACGTGCCGACCGTCGGCGACGAGGGTACGGTGAGCGGCGTGCTGCCGGGGATCACTCCGTGGACCGTCCCGTTCGACCTGCAGACCCTGCAGATCATCGCGCCGACCGCATTCGCCGCCGCCCTGGTCGGCTTGTTGGAGACCCTGCTGACGGCGAAACTCGTCGACGAGCTCACCGACAGCCGTTCGGCCAAGGGCCGTGAGTCGTGGGGGCTCGGTGTCGCGAACATCCTCGCCGGGCTCTGGGGCGGGGTCGCCGGCTGCGCGATGATCGGTCAGACCGTCGTCAATGTCCAGATCGGTCGGGCGCGCACCCGCATCTCCACCCTGGTCGCCGGACTGTTCCTGCTGCTTCTCATCGGGGTGCTCTCGCCGGTGATGGCGGCGATACCGATGGCGGCGCTCGCCGCGGTGATGATGATCGTGGCACTGCAGACGGTCGACTGGCACAGCGTGCGCCCGTCCACGCTGCGCCGGATGCCCGTGCCGGAGACGCTCGTGATGCTCGTGACGGTCGCCGTCGTGGTGGCGACCGGCAACCTCGCGATCGGCGTCGGAGTCGGCGTCCTGCTGGCGCTGGTGTTGTTCGCGCGCCGCATCGCGCACGTCGTGCGGGTCGAGCGCATCCTCGAGCCCGGCGGTGAGATCGCCCGATATCGGGTGCTCGGACCGCTCTTCTTCGGTTCGAGCAACGACCTGGTGGAGCAGTTCTCGTACGCGGAAGACCCGAGGCGTGTGATCATCGACCTCAGCGGCTCGCACGTCTGGGACGCCTCCAGCGTCGCCGCTCTCGACTCTGTCGCGACGAAGTACGAGAAGCACGGCGCCACGGTCGAGCTGACCGGCCTCAACACGCACAGCCGCACCTTCCACGGTCGGCTGACCGGTTCGCTCGGCAGCTGAGGGGGCGCACGGACGGCGCTGTCGTTGCGACCGTCGGCTCGACGCGCGTGATCCTCGGCCGATCCAAAGACTTGCACCGATAGCATCGGTGCGGATGGGCCGCGAGATGGCCCGGGCCCGAGGAGGCGCGATGAGCAACACGAACGGACAGACCCCGGCCGGTTGGTACACCGACCCGAGCGGATCGCAGCAGCTCCGCTGGTGGGACGGCGTGCGCTGGACCGAGAACTACCTCCCCGCAGCGCAGCCGGCGGCGCCCGTGCAGCCGACCGCTCCCGCGCAGCAGACGTATGTGCAGCCCGGATACGGCCAGCCCGCCTACGGTGCCGCTCCCGCTGTGCCGTATGCCGGCGCATCCTTCGCCCCTGAGCGTCGGCAGCTCGCGCCCGGCGCGCGCATCTACAACGTCTGGATCTGGCTCGTGGTGGCGCTGCCCATCCTGCCCAGTCTCCTTCTGCCGTTCTGGAACCCTTTCACGGGGATGGCCTCCATCCGCACGGAACGCGACCTCCAGAACTTCTCGTACCAGTTCGGGATCTTCAACTGGGCGTACTTCACGATCATCATCGTCAGCTGGCTCAGCTACGGCCTCATGGTCGTGTTCGCCTGGCTCGACTACCGCGAACTCAAGCGCACGGGTGTGGATCGTCCGTTCCACTGGGCGTGGGCGTTCCTGTCCTCCTTCGTCTACGTCATCGGCCGCTCGGTGATTGTGCGCCGGGTCGCCTCGGGCCGCGGCCTCGCGCCGATCTGGGTGAGCATCGGGATCGTCGTCGCGAGCTTCGTCATCGGCATCGCCTGGATCTCGCTGGCGTTCGACACTCTCTACCGCTTCGCCCCCGGCTACACCGGAGGCTTCGCCGCCTAACCTGCAAAAGGACTGTCCGAAACACGCTCGGGCGTCCGTTATGATGGCTGTCGTGCGTTCGCTCGCGGACGCTCAGGAGACGTCGCATAGTTCGGCCTAGTGCACCACCCTGCTAAGGTGGAGTGCCCTTTACAGGGCACCGTGGGTTCAAATCCCACCGTCTCCGCACTTCACCTGATCTGCGTGAGGCGATGCCAGCAGGATTGTCGTCCAATCGTGGTGGAACCACCGGGCTAGTCCGCTTCGCGGCCCGTGCCGACCCGCACGTGGCCGGTTGACGCGCGCACGATGCACCTGAAGCCGAGGTGGGATGTGCCCGTGTCGAGGTGTTGCGGCATCCGTGCTGCTGGTCGGTAGCGTTGGCAGTAGTTGGGTGCGCACAGGTGTGATCCGCCCTTCATCACCTTGCGGGGGATGGTGATGCCGTGCATGGCGGGGTCGACGCTGTCTTCGGGGCGGGCGCCGTGGGGGTTGTCGACGCTGCAGCAGGCGTGGGCCATGTGCTCGTGTGGGCCGTACCAGTCTGCGGTCCATTCCCAGACGTTGCCGATCATGTCCATCAGTCCGTAGCCGTTGGGCGGGAAGGAGCCGACGGGAGCGGTTCGCTCGAAGCCGTCGACTCGGGTGTTCTCGATGGGGAATTCACCCTGCCAGGTGTTCGCCATCGCCTTGCCGCCGGGAGTGAATTCGTCCCCCCAGGCATACGGAGCGCCGTCGAGCCCGCCGCGCGCGGCGAACTCCCACTCGGCTTCGGTGGGTAGTTCTTTGCCTGCCCAGGTGGCGTAGGCGAGCACATCCTCCCAAGCGACGTGCACGACTGGGTGATCGTGCAGGCCGGCGATGGAACTGTCGGGTCCTTGGGGATGGCGCCACTGCGCACCCGGAACGTAGGTCCACCAGTTGTACGGATTGGCGAGGTCGACGCGGTGCGCGGGTTGGACGAACACGGTCGAGGCAGGTACGAGCATCTCTTCGGAGGCGCCCGGGTAGTCCGCGGGATCGGGGCGGCGCTCCGCGACCGTGACATAGCCGGTCGCGGTGACGAACGCGCCGAACTGCTCGTTCGTCACCGCGAGCGGGTCGATCCAGAACGGTCCGACCGCGACGGTGTGCGCCGGCGCCTCCTCCGGGTAGTGGCTGTCTGACCCCATCGTGAAAGTTCCGCCCGGCAGCCAGACCATCCCGGTGGTGGGGTCAGTTGCCATTCCGGTTCGCCGCCGCGTCCATTGCTGCCTGCACCATCGCCTGCGGGTTGAAGTTCGGCGGTGCCTGCCGCGGCGGAAACTCCGTGAACGTGTCAACATGCTGCTTCACGAGAGCCGCAGCCGGAAGCACAGTCCACAGCTTCTCACCGGCATACAGCGGGTAGGCCGGCGCCGTCATGTGACGTTCGAACGGATCCGCGCGAAGATTCACCGGTTCAGGCACTGTCGGTCGCAGAAGCGCCCCCGCGAACCAGTCGTCTTTCACCTGGAAGTGCACCTTCCAGTTGTTGTAACGCAGCGCGAAGAGTTCGTGCTCGCCGTAGTAGAAGAACTCGTGCCGAGGCGACTCCTCGACCTCACCTGAGAGGTAGGGAAGTTGGTTGTAGCCGTCGAGGTGCACTCGGAAGTGCTTGTCGCCCGCCTGGTACCCCTCCAGCAGCTGCTCCTTCACATCGGGGACACCGGCCGCGGCCATGATCGTCGGCACGATGTCCTCCAGCGACATGATCCCGTTCAGCACCTGACCAGCACCGATATGACCGGGCCATCGGATGAGCAGAGGCGAACGGAATCCACCCTCCCAGCCGAGCCCCTTCTCACCACGGAACGGGGACGTGCCGCCGTCCGGCCAGGTGAACGCCTCGGCGCCGTTGTCGCTGGCGAAGACGACGATCGTATTGTCCGCGATCCCGAGTTCATCGAGCCTGCCGAGCAGTTCACCGACCACCCAATCCAGCTCCTGCATGCCGTCGGCGTACACACCAAGACCCGTCTTGTCCTTCCACCTCTCCGACAGCCGCGTCCACACGTGCATCCTGGTCGTGTTATGCCACAACAGGAACGGTTCACCGGCGTCGTGAGCACGTTGAATGAAATCGAGGGAATGCGCCAGAAGGTCGTCCTCGATGGTCTCCATCCGCTTGCGCGTCAGCGGACCGGAATCCTTGATCGTCTGCTTGCCGACCGTCCCGAACCGGGGATCCTCGGTCGGGTCGTCCACGTCGGTTGCCTTGCATTCCAGCACACCGCGCGGCATGAACAACTGCTGCATGATCGGCAGCTGCCGCGGATACTCCGGCTGTTCCGGCTCCTCCTCCGCGTTCAAGTGGTAGAGGTTTCCATAGAACTCGTCGAAGCCGTGCACGGTCGGAAGGAACTTGTTGCGGTCCCCGAGATGATTCTTGCCGATCTGCGCGGTCCGGTACCCCTGGGGCTTGATCAACTCCGCAAGCGTCGGGTCCTCCGGCTGGATGCCCTGCTCCGCACCGGGAAGACCCACCGACGTCATGCCGGTGCGCATAGGGATCTGACCGGTGATGAACGCCGCCCGGCCGGCGGTACAACTCGCCTGAGCGTAGTTGTCCGTCATGATCGTGCCCTCAGCTCCGATCCGGTCAATGTTCGGCGTCGTGGTGCCCATGATCCCCCGGTGATACGCCCCGATGTCGAACCAGCCGATGTCATCAGCCATGATCAGCAGCACGTTCGGCCTGTCAGTAGTCACGGAGTTCCTCTCATCGTCGGCGGTGCGCCGGTAGATCTGTCCGAGATTCGTTCGCTCACATCCTGATCCGCAGAGCGCGTCCAGTCGTCACCCAATGAGGATGATCAGAGCGGAGAGTCTGGACGTGTTCATCCCTGCACGCGTACTCGTTGGACTGGGAGCGATCTGAAAGCGATTCCGTGAAAGCGTTGCGCGCGGGCTTCGGAAGCGAGCAGACTGGGGCGCGCGACCACCGGTTCCGACCGCAACCGCAGCCCGGACCGAGCCGTGAACACGCTCGACGGGTTGCAATGCCCGGATGAACGGACCGGAAGGGGCCGTTATCGTGGATCTGGTCGATCTGGCTCGCTTGCAGTTCGCGTCGACGAGCATCTACCACTTTTTCTTCGTACCGGTCACGATCGGGCTGGCTTTTCTCGTCGCGCTGCTCCACACTTCGTGGTTCCGTTCGGGCGATCCGCGCCAGAAGCGCCTCACCAGGTTCTTCGGAACTCTCCTGCTGATCAATGTCGCGATCGGCGTAGTAACCGGTCTCGTTCAGGAGTTTCAGTTCGGTATGAACTGGTCGAAGTACTCGGTGTTCGTGGGTGACGTGTTCGGCGCCCCGCTCGCGATGGAGGGGCTGGCCGCGTTCTTCCTGGAGTCGACCTTCCTGGGCTTGTGGGTGTTCGGCTGGAACGTGCTGCCCCGCGGCGTTCACCTGCTCTCGGTCTGGCTGGTGGTGGCAGGCGCGATGCTGTCCGCCGCCTTCATCATGGCCGCGAACTCGTGGATGCAGCATCCGGTCGGATACGCGACCGATTCGGCTACGGGGCGGCCGGTGCTCAATTCGATCGGCGACCTGTTCACCAACCAGGTGTTCGTGTGGGGATACATTCACGTGATCATCGCCTCGCTGATCACCGGGGCGATGGTGATGCTGGCCGTCTCGGCGTGGCAGTTGAGGCGTGGGCGGATGCCGTTCAAGACATCCGCAGTCCTGTCGCTTGTGGTGCTGGTGCCGCTATCCGCAATCCAACTCGGCGTCGGAAGCTACCTGGGCGTCGTCGAGACCACGTATCAGCCGATGAAGATCGCCGCCGCCGAAGCGCAGTGGACGACGTGCCAGCCGTGTTCGTTCTCGTTGTTCCAGATCGGCGGCGGCAACAACGATGAGACACCGACGAAGATCATCGAGGTACCGCATTTGCTGTCGCTGCTGGCGACCGGTACGTGGGACGGCAAGGTTGTCGGCCTGAACGAACTGCAACAGCAGTCGGTCGACCAATATGGGCCGGGCAACTACGTGCCGAATGTGTTCATCCAGTACTGGGGGATGCGTGTCATGGCCTACCTCGGTTCCCTCGTGCTCCTGTTCGCCCTCTGGGGTGGCTGGATAGCCCTGCGCCGAAAGCTGCCGACCTCGCGCCTGTTCCTCGTCATCGCGACGTGGGCCGTGCCGATCCCGTTCATCATGAACACGGCCGGCTGGTTTCTCACCGAGAACGGGCGACAACCGTGGATCGTGCAGGGGCTGATGAAGACGGCCGACGGTGCCTCGCCGAGTGTCTCCGCCACTGAGCTCATCATCAGTCTGGCTGTGTTCTTCATCGTCTACGTCGTGCTTGCCGTGCTCGATGTCGTGCTGATGCTGCGGTACGGGCGCCGCGATCTCGAGCAGATCGACGAGGACGCCGATCACGACGCCCACACCGACACCCCGGTACTGACGTACTGACCGACCTGAGCAGATGAGGAGGACCCCGTGAATCTCGCCGACGTGTGGTTCATCATCATCGCCGTCTTCTGGACAGGGTTCTTCGTTCTCGAAGGCTTCGACTTCGGTGTCGGCGTCATCCACTCGTTCGTCGGCCGCACGGAGACCGAACGTCGCGTCGCCATCAACACCGTCGGCCCGTTCTGGGACGGCAACGAGGTCTGGCTGGTCGTCGGGGCAGCGGCGATCTTCGCGGCGTTCCCTGCCTGGTATGCGACCTGGATCTCCGCGTCCTACCTGGCCATCGTGCTCCTACTGGTCGCCCTGATCGTGCGCGGCATCTCGTTCGAATGGCGCGGCCGGGGTCGTCGCGATAGCTGGCGGTGGGGATGGAGCCTGTGCCTGACAGCAGGCAGCATCGTCGCCCCGACAGTGCTGGGTCTCGCGCTGGGCGACCTGCTCGCCGGCCTGCCGATCGACAGCGACGGCAACTTCACCGGCACCTTCTGGAGCCTCTTCACCGGCTTCGGCGTCTGGACCGGCCTGACCATACTCGCGCTCTGCCTCCTGCAGGGCTCCACGTTCCTCGCACTTCGGGCGACGGATGCGGTCCGCGGGCGCGCGCGCGGGTTCGGCCACGTGGTCTCGTTCGTCGGCCTCGGCATGGTCGTGGTGTTCGGGGTGTGGATGGCGTTGGTCGCGCATCCGGGACCTGCAACCTACGTGCTTCTCGCGATCTCGCTCGTTGCCGTGCTCGCTTCGCTGGTCGCGCAGTTCCGCGCACGTGACGGGCTCGCGTTCACGGGCAGTTCGGTTGCCATCGCGCTCGTCGTCGCATCCCTCTTCGTCAGCCTCTACCCGAACGTTCTGGTGTCGAGTACGAGCGCCGCGAACACGCTGACTGTCGCGGGAAGTGCATCCGGAGACTACGCGCTGAGCGTGATGAGCATCGTCGCCCTGGTCTGCTTTCCGATCGTGCTGCTCTACCAGGGCTACACCTACGTGGTCTTCCGCCGCCGCGTCGTCGGCGCGCCGCCCACAGCCGAACGTTCAGCCCCCGAGTCTTCGGCGCCCGCCGTGAACTGATTCAGAAAATGGAGACAGCGATGACAAGCTCAACTTCGGTGAGGACATCCGCGGCACCAGCCACGGACCCATCCCCTGCCACCGGCGCAGACCAGTGGTCGTCGGTCGCCGACGTCCTGGTGATCTTCGGCATAACAGGCGACCTCGCCAGAGTGATGACGTTCCGCTCGCTGTACCGACTGGAACTCAGGGGGCTGCTCGACTGTCCGATCGTGGGCGTGGCCGTCGACGACTGGACGCTGGATCACCTGGTGCAGCGCGCGCGGGATTCGATCGTCGCCACGGGTGAAGTGCTGGACGAGGATGTGTTCAAGCGGTTCGCCGGCCGGCTGGCCTACGTGCAGGGCGACTTCGGTGACGATGCCACCTACCAACGTGTGGGTGAGGCGATCAGCGGGGCCCAGCATCCGGTGTTCTACCTCGAGATCCCTCCGTTCCTGTTCGGCAGGGTCGCAAAGGGACTCGCGGAGGCCGGCCTCACGGCCGCCGGCCGGGTCGTGGTGGAGAAGCCGTTCGGTCACGATCTCGAATCCGCCAAGGCGCTGGCCGCGGAACTGCACCAGTATCTCGACGAAGCACAGCTGTATCGGATCGACCACTACCTCGGGAAGATGGGCTACGAGGAGATCCTCTACCTCCGCTTCGCCAACACCATCCTGGAACCGCTCTGGAATCGCAGCTACGTGGAGTGCGTGGAGATCACGATGGCCGAAGATTTCGGGGTGGATGACCGCGGTCATTTCTACGACCCCGTCGGTGCACTGCGCGACGTGGTGGTCAACCACCTCATGCAGGTGGTTGCCGCGGCCGCGATGGAGCCGCCCTCGGGAGAAGATTCCGAGGCATTGCGTGATGCGGCGGTCACGCTGTTCCGTTCGGTGAAGGCCGCTGATCCCGCGCACTACGTTCGGGGCCAGTACGAGGGTTACCAGGACATCAAGGGGGTCGCAGAAGGATCGACGACGGAGACCTACGCAGCGTTGAGGCTCGAGATCGACAACTGGCGGTGGGAGGGTGTTCCGTTCTACATCCGGACCGGCAAGCGGCTTCCGGTCACACAGACCGAACTGCGCGTCGTCTTCCGGGAGCCGCCGCCGGTCCACCTCGGGCTGGGCGCCGGGCAGGACCGGGAGCCAGTGCGTGACGAGTTCGTCGTCAAGCTGGACCCCTCGACCGGCGCGCGACTGATCGTCGACGCTCACCGGGCGGACGGGCAAGGCCCGCGGGCGATCACCCTCGACGCGGAGTTCGCCGATGAGGGCGGCGAAGGTGCCACGCCGTATGAGGTGCTGCTGCATGCTGCGATCGTGGGCGATTCCGGTCGGTTCAAGCGACAGGACATGGTGGAGGAGAACTGGCGCATCATGCAGCCGCTGATCGATGATCCCCCGTCCGTGCACCCCTACGCACCGGGAACATGGGGTCCCGCGATCGCGTCGACCCTGGTTGCAGATCACGGCGGATGGCAGGGCCCCTGGATCGTCGACTCGAACGAGGTCGCGAAATGAGCCTCACGAAGTCGCCGTTCCCGCCCATCGCCGACTACGCCTTCCTGTCGAACTGCCACACAGGGGCGCTCATCGCTCCGGACGGTTCGGTCGACTGGCTGTGCGTCCCTGCGTTCGACTCGGCTAGCACGTTCGGGAACCTGCTCGACAGGGAAGCAGGCTCGTTCCGGTTCGGGCCGTACGGCATCAACGTGCCGACACACCGGTCGTACGTGCCGGGGACCAACGTGTTGACCACCACCTGGCACACGCCGGGTGGCTGGCTGCGGGTGACCGACGCCCTCACAATGGGACCGCGAACCGGACCCGATCGCGTCACGCCTCACACCAGGCCGCCTGCTGACGACGACGCCGAGCATATCCTCGTGCGACTGGTGGAGTGCCTCGAAGGCTCGGTCGAGGTCGAGCTGATCTGCGAGCCCGCGTTCGACTACGGGCGCGAGCCCGCCAAGTGGACGCTGGTCGACGAGGGCGGCCACGTCGCAGAAGCCACCGGTTCTGGACAGACGTTCCAGCTGAGCACCGACATGTCGATCGGCCTGGAGGGCAGCTCGGCCCGGGCCCGGCACACGCTCAAGGCAGGCGAGAAGGCTTACTGCGCACTGTCCTGGGCTGAAGAGTTCGCCGCTCCGACGAATGTCGACGATGCGACAGAGCGGATCGACCGCACAGTCAACTTCTGGCGGCGCTGGCTGGCGCGGGCGCGCATCCCCGACCACCCGCTACGACACCCTCTGGAGCGGGCGGCTCTGACGATCAAGGGTCTCACCTACATGCCGACCGGTGCGACTGTCGCGGCACTGACCACATCCCTGCCGGAGACACCGGGCGGTGAGCGCAACTGGGACTACCGCTACACGTGGATGCGGGACACCACCTTCACCCTGCAAGCCCTGCACTTTCTGAACCTGGACTGGGAGGCCGACGAGTTCATGCAATTCGTTGCGGACCTCGAACCGGACCAGGACGGCGGCCTGCAGATCATGTACGGCATCGACGGCAGACGCGACCTGACCGAATCCACCCGGGACGAGCTCTCCGGCTACGAAGGGGCGCGGCCCGTCAGGCTCGGAAACGGCGCCTTCAACCAGCGCCAGAACGACGTCTACGGCGCTGTCCTCGACTCCCTCCTGCTGCACACGCGCCGGAACCAGCACCTTCCCCGACGGCTGTGGCCCCTCGTGAAAGCGCAGGCCGAGGGTGCCTTGGCGTCGTGGCGCGAACCCGACCAAGGCATCTGGGAGGCTCGCGGGGCACCCCAGCACTATGTGTCCTCGAAGCTGATGGAGTGGGTGGCACTGGACCGCGCCGCGAAGATCGCCGCGATCCGCGAAGACCTCGAGCTCGAGAAGACATGGGCGGCTGCCGCGGAAGAGATCAAGGCGGACATCCTCGAGCACGGCGTGAGCGACCGCGGGGTGCTCCGTCAGCACTACGACACCGACGCATTGGATGCTTCGACCCTGCTCGCGGCAATATTCGGCTTCCTGCCGGGCAGCGACGAGCGGATGAAGGCCACCGTCGACGCGATCGCATCCGACCTCACCGAACACGGCTTCGTGCTGCGGTACGTCACCGGCGAGACCGACGACGGGCTCAGCGGCAAGGAAGGCACCTTCCTCATCTGTTCATTCTGGCTGGTCTCGGCGCTTTCCGTGGTGGGCGAGAGGGAGCAGGCCACAGACCTGCTCGAGCGGCTGCTGCGGATCGCTTCACCGCTCGGCCTGTACGCGGAGGAGTTCGAGGTCGGACGCTCCCGGCACCTCGGGAACTTCCCGCAGGCGTTCTCCCACCTCGCACTCATCGAGGCCGCGGCACGGATCATCCTCGCCGACCGGCTCGAAGAGCTGTCGCTTTAGCGAAGTCGTCAATGTGAGGAGACAATCATGGCCGACGAATACGACGTCATCATCGTGGGATCCGGAGCCGGTGGAGGTACGCTCGCGCACCGGCTGGCACCCTCCGGGAAGCGGGTCCTGATCCTCGAACGCGGCGACTGGCTGCCCCGAGAACCCCAGAACTGGGATGCCACCGCCGTCTTCGTCGACAACCGCTACGTCTCGAAGGACACCTGGTACGACGACCACGGCAAATCCTTCCAGCCGCAGGTCCACTACTTCGTGGGTGGAGCGACGAAGTTCTACGGAGCTGCGCTGTACCGGTTGCGGGAAGCGGACTTCGGCGAGCTGAGGCACCACGGTGGGATCTCGCCTGCGTGGCCGATCGGCTACAACGACCTCGCGCCGTACTATTCGCAGGCCGAGGATCTGTACCAGGTGCACGGTATCCGCGGAGAGGACCCGACGGACCCGCCCGGTGGCCCGTATCCTTTCCCGCCGGTGTCCCACGAGCCCCGGATGCAGGAACTGTTCGACGAAATGGGCAAAGTGGGACTGCATCCCTTCCACACGCCCAACGGGATCATGCTCGATGAGGCGAACCCGGCCTTCAGTGCGTGCATCCGCTGCGCCACCTGCGATGGATTCCCCTGCCTGGTGCACGCGAAATCGGACGCGGACGTGATCGCGGTCCGTCCCGCAATCACGCACGAAAACGTCACCCTTGTGCGCAACGCGCTCGTCCGACGACTCGAGACCGACCCGTCGGGCCGCACCGTCACGTCGGTGGTCGCGGACGTCGACGGCACTGAGCAGAGGTTCACCGGGTCGATCGTGGTCGTCTCGGCCGGGGCGGCGAACTCCGCGAAACTTCTCCTGTCCAGCGCGAACGACAAGCACCCGAACGGGCTCGCCAACGGGTCTGACCAGGTCGGACGCAATTACATGTACCACAACAGCCGGGCCTTCCTCGCGATCTCGCTCGAGAAGAACGACACCCGCTTTCAGAAGACTCTCGGCGTCAACGACTGGTATCTCGGCGACGACGACTTCGAATACCCGATGGGCAACGTGCAGATGGTGGGGAAATCGTCACCTCCGATGTATCGGGGCGAAAAGCGCATCGCCAAGCTCGCGCCCCAGTTCGCCCTTGTCGAGATGGCCGAACACGCCGTCGACTTCTGGATCTCTGCAGAGGATCTGCCCCTGCCTGACAATCGAGTCACGCTGGGTAAAGACGGAAACGTCGTGCTGACGTATAAAGAGAACAACCGGGAGGCTCTCGAGCAGCTCTACAGCCGGGTGAAGAAGCACCTCAGCCACCTGGGCATGCATCCTGATCACCTGATCCCGCGCGACGCCTACATGAAGAACGACATCCCGGTCGCGGGCTGCGCCCACCAGTCCGGCACCGTGCGCTTCGGAAATGATCCCGCAACGTCAGTGCTCGACGCCGACTGCAAGGCGTACGAGGTGGACAACCTGTACGTCGTCGACACCAGCTTCTTCCCCAGCATCGGAGCGGTGAACCCCGCCCTCACAGCGATGGCCAACGCCTTGCGCGTGGGCGACCACCTGCTCGCTCGGCTCGACTGAGATCTGGAAGCCCACAGGACTACGGTTGGCGTCTGCAGCAGATAACGGGTCGTCAACCTGGCGGGTCTCATCCCGGGCATCACTCTCGTGACCTGCGGGCGTTCTGCGGTTGCTCGCCTCAGCTGATTCACCTGATCTGCGTGAGGCGATGCGGGCCGGATTGTCGTCCAATTGTGGTGGAACCACCGGAGCGACAGGCCGACCGATGTGGAGGACAACGTGGAATCGGACTACGTGGGACGGCTGCGCCGGCTGGCCATCAACGAAGCAGGCGCTGGAGACGAGGCGGTCGCTTCGGGACTCGAATCGACCAGCCTCAATCCAAAGACTCTGGCGCTGGCCAGACTGGCCGCTCTGGTGGCGATCGGCGCTGCTGAGCCCTCCTTCGGCGAGAACGCTGACGCTGCGGTGAGTGCGGGGGCATCGCCGGACGAGATCGTCGATGTTCTGGTCGGGGTGAGCCCGATCGTCGGCGTACCCCGCGTCGTCGCCGCCGCGCCGAAAGTCGCCCTGGCGCTCGGCCACGACCTCGAGGATGTCGTGGACTGACCGGGAGCGCGGGTGATGCTCATTCGCCGAGCAGGCCGATCGCCGTGGCGCGGTTCACGGCGTCGCTCCGCGACGAGACGCCGAGCTTGCGGTAGATCGATCCCACCTCGGTGCTGACCGTGTTGCGGGAAACGAACAGCCGCGCCCCGATCTCCGGGATGGTCAGGTGCGTCTGCAGGTACGGCAGAAGCCGCAACTCCGCCGGGGTCAGAGGCGACGCCCCAGCAGGGCCCCTCGCATCCGTGTCGATGATCGTGCGGAACGCGGCCACCTCGTCCGTGAGCGTGCCGAGCCGCGGGCGGCGCATCAGGACCTCGTCGATCTCGCGCATCAAGTGGTGGGCCGTCGCCTCGTCGCCGACTGCCACGTAGGTCCTCGCAAGACTGAGGCGAGCCCGGACCGCCAGAGCAGGTGCCGCGTACGTGCAGTATTGCCGGGCTCGCATTGCTCTCGTCAGTTCTTGAGCCGCTCTCGGCAGGTCGCCGCGATGGAGGGCGAGTCTGGCTGCCGAAGAGAAGGTCAGCACCGAAATGGCGTAGTCGTTGAGACGATGCTCATCGATCGCGGTCATCGCTCCATCGACGAGGCCGGATGCTTCCACCCATCGACCGTGGTCCATCAGGATGAGCGCTCGTTCTGTGTCCGAAAGCACCTGCACGTCGATGTTTCCTGCCGGGATGGCAAGCGCCGTCGCCTCGGCGAACCTGGCTTCTGCCTCATCGACTTCGCCGATCAGCAGGTGAGCCTCCGCGACGAGGCAGACTGCTTGGTCCCGCCAGGCGCTCGCAAGCGACTCCTGAGACAGCCCGAACGCAGCATCTGCCGCCGCCTGGTCCGGCCCATCCGTGCACATCATCGAGCGCAACATCGCTCTAGCTGACGCGAAAGACGCCGTGCCGTCCGCAGGGACGCCGTCGAATGACGCTCGGTCGATCACTTGCGCCCACCGGTCCGCCTCGGCGGCGTGTCCGGAGATGACGGCGATCCAGCCAGTCAGAACGGCAAGCGGCGGGTAGGCCGCGACTGCGTCATCGCCGAGCGCCGTGATCCAGCGGTGGACGGTCTCCATCTGACCCGCCTGGTAGGTCGGGAGGGCGAGTTCGGTGACGAGGCGGACGCACGCGACGACGTCGGATGTCTCGAGCAGGTGTTCGATCGCCTTTGCGGGAGAGCCGTTGACTTCGTACCAGTCTGCGGCGCGCGAATGAAGGTCCCCGATGAGGTCGGGCTCAGTGCGGCGCAATTCCCCGGCGAGGAACTCCCGGAACAGGGAATGGTAGCGGTACCAGTCGCGGTGGCGATCGAGTGGGACGAGGAACACGTTCAACCGCTCGAGGTCTCGCAGCCGGGCTTGGGCGCCGCTTTCGTGCAGGATGGCGTCGCACAGCTCGGCAGAGAACTGATCGAGCACGGAGGTGCGCCGCAGGAATTGCTGGATCTCGTCGGGGAGGCCTGTCAGCGATTCGCGGTAGAGGTAGTCGGCGACGAACCTGTCATCGCCCGATACGGCCGTCGTCAGATCGTCGGTGTCGCGGGCGATGATGGCCGCCAAGTGCAGGCCGACGGGCCAGCCTTCGGTGCGATCCGCGACCGCGTCCGCATGGACGGCGTCCAGCTCGACGCTCTCTTCTGCGAAGATCCGCTGTGCTCCCGTGGCGTCGAGGGCCAAGTCGTCCACACCGAACTCGATCGTGTCGCCCGAGGAGCGGAGACGAGGGACGTGCGGTTGCTCGACACGACTCGCCGCGATGAACTGCGATCCCAGAGGGATACCGCCGAGGACCACGCTCAAGACGTCGTGACACGAGGGCGAATCGAGTTCGTGGAGATCGTCGAGCATGATCACGAAGGGGCGGGGACTCGTTCGAAAGGCACTCGCAAGGCGAGGTGCGGCGCGGCCGAGCAGCGCGCCGCCCGGTCCGCGCATGTCGGAGATCAGGGACGGATCAGCGTTGGTGGCACGCGCGAACGCGGAAGCCAGGAGAAAGAGAAGCGCCGCCGGGTCGTCGTCGAAGCGATCGAGCGACACCCACGCGACGGGACGATCCTCCGCCGCGGCCCATTGCGAGAGGAGCGTGGATTTCCCGTATCCCGACGGCGCAGTGATGGCGACCACGCGCCGATCGCTCTGAGACCCGCGTGAAATGAGGTCAGCGCGGCTGACGAACCCGGCGCGAGGGAGGGGAATCGCGAGCTTCGTATCGAGTAACAGCTGATCGAGGGCGCCCACACTCGGAGCTGTGACACGAGTTATCTCGGTCACGGTCGCAGTGTATGGCGCGGCACCCCCTTGACTCAATAGCCGTGGTGGTGCTGCCCGGGCGGAGGGGCGCATCGAGTCTGCCTCGTCGAACGCGGCCGTCGTCACGGAGCGCATCGGCTACGCGATCGTGTGCACGGTGAAGGCGACGGCGAAGCCGAGCGTGGTGGCGATCCCGGCGAGCTTGCCGCCGTGCTCGAACGCCTCGGGCATCATCGTGTCGGCCAGCATGGTGAGGATCGCGCCGGCGGCGAACGCCAGGACGAAAGCGACCGTGTCCTCCGACGAATTCTGGAAGATGCCGTAGCCGGCGAGCGAGGCGAGGCCGGAGATCAACGCGATCGCGATCCACATCCACAGCACCCGGCTCTTCTTCCATCCGCTGGTCAGCAGCCCGGAGGTCGATGCGATCGACTCCGGAAGGTTGGAGATGAAGACTGCGACCAGGTAGGCGATGCCGACGGCGCCGCCCTGGAAGATCGTCAGCCCGATGACCATCGACTCGGGGATGCCGTCGAGAACGCTGCCGAGGACGATCGCCAAGGCTCCGCCGCCTTGTGCGGCGGCGGCTCCCGCTCCGGTGACGTCCTTGCGTCGGCTTCCGCCGAGACGGTCGATCAGCCGGTCTCCGCCGAAGAAGACGATGCAACCGGCGAAGAGTCCCACCGCCGCCCATCCGGTGCCCGACGACTTTGCTGCCGCTTCCTCCACGAGGTCGAAGGCGACCGCGCTGATGAGCACACCCGCACCGAAGGCCATGATCAATCCGACCCATTTGTGGGAGATCTTCACCCAGAAGGCGAGGAGCGCACCGATGACAAGCGAGGAGGCGGCGACGGTTCCCCAGACGAATGACTCGCTCATAGGAGCACCTCTTGTCGATTGGCGTCGGGTCGAAGGCGGGACTACACGGTCACGATCTCGCTCGGCCGCCACGTCTTGTCGAAGAACGGCTGCAGGGGGTTGTAGAGGCGGAGGATGACGAAGTAGCCCTTGCCGGGCACGGTCTGCATCCAGTTGTTCTCTTTCCCCTCCGGCGCGGATGGCCCGAAGTAGATGTCGGTCGAGCCGTCGGAGTTCTCCTCCACCGTTCCCGACTGACTGCCGAGATCGGGCTTCGGCTGGCCGGTCTTGAGCATCGAACGGGTCTGGCGATCGTAGGCCATCACCGACCAGAACCGGGATTGAGGAATGTCGGGAGGCAGGGTCAGCCGGTAGTTCTGGCCGCCGTCGAGGAAGGCCCCGTCGCCGTCGCGGAAGGTGAAGATGTACTGGGATCCGATCCCGGTCAGCCGCATGCACATCGCCGGTGTGACACCGGTGTACGGGTAGAACCACGCGATCCTGGCGTTGAGCTTCAGGGCTCCGTCGCTGGGACTCTGGACAGCGCCCTGAGGAGTGATCTGCGGCGGGGGAGCGAGGAAGTCATAGCCGGAGGTGAAGAGCGGGTTCATCCAACCCGACCCGGGGTAATACGCCCAGCCCTCTTCTTCCCGCGGAGCGATCGAAACGGTTCGCGCGGTCGCGTTGCCCACGACGACGGCGGCCTCCAGGACCTTCCGCATCCGGTCATCCGGGGCGAACGGTTGTCCCTTGACGATGCCCACCGCCGCCAGCAGGCCGAGGACTTCGGGGTCGCCGGCGCCGACCGGCTCGGTCTGCACGAGTTCGTTCACGAGGTCCCAGTATCCGAAGTCATTCGCCGGGATGGTGTTGAACGCCACACCGGATCCCTCGATGAAGCGTGTCTCAGGGATCGGCGCGGCTCCGGCGAGCATCGCCTTGCCGGCGAGGAAGGTGGCGACGGCGGTACCGGGTCCGCCGGGCACATACGGATGGATACGGAGCCCATCGCGAATCACCTTCACGGGCACGGTCGGATCGTTGTCGATCATGAACGCGCGGAGCAGGAGGATCACTCTCGTCGTTCGGGAGTGGGACACGTGGAAGCCGCTATCGGGGAGCGGGCCGTCGTAGCCCGGGCCGACGAAGAGATAGTGGCCTCCGGTGGCCCGATCGGGGCCCGGCAGGCCGATGTCGGTCACCCAGCGGAACCACATGTCGTCGGCCGTGCCGAGGATGCCCGACGGCGCTGGAAGCGGCGGCACGTCGACGACCATCGGCCCGTTGCTCAGATCGAGGAAGCTCAGAACATAGACGGTGTCGCAGTTCGCGGTCAGGAACAGTGAGTTCGAGTCCATGAGGTCGGAGAAGATCAGCACGGAGTTGTCCTCGACACCGATGGACTGGAAGCCGCGACGGACGGCAGTGGTCGATGCACCCCGGAAGGCGTTGATGAAGGCTTCGACGCCGTGGAGGAAGTCGAGGTGGTCGTAGAGCAGGTCGGCGGTCGCGTCGGTGGGCGCGCCATCCTGGAACTGCAGTGTGCCGAGTCTGCTCTCGATGCGGTCTGGCGTTGAGAGGGACGCGACCGTCTCCGCGGATACTCCTGGTTGTGGACTCATCAGCTGAGCCCCTCGTCATCGTCTTCGTCTTCGAGGGCGGCGATCTCGATCTCAGCCGCGAGTGCCTTGACGATGTTGCCCGTCGCCGCAGCGACCCGGGCAGTGCCGACGATGGGCGCGATCGCGGTGAGGACGCCCCGTAAATCATCGGCATCGAGACCGGCTGCACCGGCGGCTTCGAGGTTGAGCGCATATGAGACAGGCGGAGCTCCGACGGCGACCAGTGCGGCGACCCGCACCAGCAACAGGGTCTCGGGGTCGAGAGTGGACGCGGCCAAAGAATCCGCCGTCATGCGAGCGAGCAGGTCCAGTACAGGGGCGTCGTCGGCCGGGTCAGTCATGATGGGTTCCCTTCGTTGAGCGATCGAATCGCTGTGCAGCGGAATTGCTGTCGGCCCATTTCAGACCCATGCCCCGCGCTCCGCATCATGTAGATCAGGTGATGACCGCAGACTCCTGTCAGCCTTACCGTGCGTGGGTAGGCACGAATCGAGCCGAAGGAGACTGTGATGCCCACCGAAGTTGCAGCCAAGACGACGGTCCCGCCTGTCGTCACCACCCCGTCCCACGTAGAAACCTCGATCGGGGCGCTGGAGTTCGTCGATGGCTATCCCGCAGGAGACACCGCGGCGAAGCTCCGCGACCATCTCGACTATGTGCACGGGGTCGACGCCTTCATGAACACCATCCAGGGTGTGTCGACTATGGCGATCCGGAACGGATTCCACGATGTCGGCGTCGAGGACGGCGACGTGCTGATCTTCTCGAAGCTGATGGACTCGAGGTCGTTGTTCCTCACCGGGAACGCCGACACGGTCTATTTTTGGATCTTCCTCGATCTCGGCAAGGGACCGGTGGTGGTGGAGACCCCGTCGGACGTCTTAGGCGTCATCGACGACATGTGGTTCCGCTGGATCACCGACTTCGGTCTACCGGGTCCGGACCGTGGTCGGGGCGGTACGTATCTGTTGGTCCCGCCAGGCTATGACGGCCCGCTGCCCGAAGGCGGCTTCTACGTGCACAAGTCACGCACGACCCATGCGTTCCTGGTCGGGCGCGCGTTCATCAACGAGTACCCGGGCAACGACCCAGCTCCTGCGGCCGACCGAATCAAGAAGCAGCTGAAGATCTACCCCTACGTCCCCGGCGGTGTCGGAAGCAGCGTCGGGTCCTTCCTCAACGGCAAGGGACCCCTCGGTCAACTGACAGACCCGCGCAGTCCCCGCTTCGTCGAAGGTACGGGGCTGGCGATCAACACCATCCCGCCAGCCGACTTCGGTCACTACGAGCTGCTCGATGCGCTGGTTCAGCTTGAACCCGCTGAGGCACTCGACCCCGAGATCGCCGGCCAGTTCGCTGCGATCGGGATCGTCAAAGACGAGAAGTTCGCGCCGGATACCCGTCTGCGCGGCATCCTCGACGATGCGGCAGCGGTCGGCAACGCCGCCTCCCGCACAGTAGGGATGGGCGCCCACCCGACTGACAATTTCCGCTACTACGACGACGCCGATTCCGCATGGTGGAACATGCTCTTCGACGGCGGGTACGAGTTCCTCAACCCGCCACCGCTGGTCACCCCCGAGGGGATCAAGCCGTTCCCGAACAAGGGGGCGCGCAAGCTGCACTCGCGGTCGTCGATGTTCTACACCGCGACCTGTATCACTCCGGCCATGTGCATGCGGTTGACGAATGTCGGGTCGCAATACCTCGTCGCCAACATTGATCGAGACGGCGTCGCGTTCGACGGCTCGAAGACCTATCGGGTGACCCTGCCGAAGGACATCCCCGCCGCCCGGTTCTGGTCGCTGAACGTCTACGACAACCAGACCCGTTCCCTGCTGCAGACCGACCAGCTCTATCCGCGCGCCGGCAGCCAGGCGTTCCCATCGCCCGCGGCGGAGGCGGAGGCCGACGGTTCGACGGTGGTCTACTTCGGCCCGACCCAGCCAGACGGCGTCTCACGAGGCAACTGGATCCAGACGGATCCGGAGCGGGGCTGGTTCGTGCTCCTGCGCCTGTACAGCCCACTGCAGCCGTTCTTCGACAGGACGTGGCGGCCCGGTGAGTTCGAGCCCGTGCGCTAGCCGACCATCCACAGAGAAAAGGGAACGGATCATGAGCACTGTCAAGCAATCAACGGGATGGGTCGGCTGGATCGGCTTCGCCGCCATCATCCTCATCCTGAACGGCGCCATCAACATTGTTCAAGCGGTCGTCGCGCTGATCGGGTCGAACACGTACTACGTCGCCACGCGAGGCGGACTGTTCCTGTTCGACATCACCGGGTGGGGATGGTGGAACATCATCATCGGGGTGCTGCTGGTACTGACTGGCATAGCCCTGTTCAGAGGCGCTACGTGGTCGCGTGTCGTCGCGATCATCCTCGTGTGCCTCAGCGCCCTTGGGCAACTGTTCCTGGTACCGGCGCAGCCGTGGTGGTCCATCATCGTCATCGGGATCGACATCCTCGTCATCTACGCGATCACCGCACACGGACGTGAAATGGCGTAGCCAACCACTCGTCGAAGGAGTCATGAAATGCCCACTCGTACGTCCTCATGCAACTGCGGACAGCTCAGCCTCACTTACGACGGGCCCGATCCGGCGCGCATCAGTCTCTGTCAGTGCTACGAATGCCAACGGCGCACGGGCAGCGTCTTCAGCGTCCAAGCACGCCTCCCCAAGGAGTACGTGACGATCGAAGGCGAATCGACGGCGTGGAGGTTCCCCAGTGACAGCGGGAAACCGAGCGCCTTCCTCTCCTGCGACAGCGGCGGTGCGACTTATCATTTCTGCCCCCGGTGCGGCTCGACCGTGTACTGGGAGCTCGACGTGGCTCCGGACATGGTCGGCGCCGCGGTTGGTACCTTCATCGATCCGACGTTCCCGCCACCTGTGATCGCCGGTTTCGAGGCGTACGGGGCCGACTGGGCGATCAACGTGTCCGCCCTCGGGATTCCGCACCACGAGTATGACGGGATCCACCACGACGGCATGCCGGCATGAGGTCGGATCAGATAGCCCGCTCGGCCTCGATCTTCCCGCTCTTCACCGCGCTGACGAACGCCTGGTAGTCGCGACTGTTCTGCTCGGCGTAGCGTGCAGAGAATGTGGCGATCGCCTGGTCGAGGTCAGCGTCGGTGCCGATGCTCTCCGCGATGGCAACGGGATCGCCGGATCGGGCGTGAGCGCGGGCGAGAGTCCAGCCGCACATCCGGGCGTAGAGAGTCATCCGGAATGGCGACATCGACTCGACGTCGGCCGACGTCTTCATGTCGCGCAGTTGCCGCCAGTAGTAGTAGCGGTCATCCTGCACCCCCTTGGTCCAGCCGAGGAAGATGTCGGAGGTCGCCTGCGTGAGCTTCTGACCTTCGACCACCCGCTGACCGGATGTGGCGTACCGCGACTTCGGCAGGTGGTCTTCGAGCACCGATCGGGTGGCTTCCTTGACTTGGAGAAACAGCGGGTCCCCGGTGTCGCGGCCTTGCAACAGCACGATGAACGCGCGGGTGCCGACACTGCCGACCCCGACGACCTTGCGGGCCATGTCGACGATCGCGAACCGTTCGAGGAGCTCGCGTCTGTCGTCGCTCAGGGATGCCTTGTATGCCTCGAATTGGTCCTCGACCAGCGCGTGGATGCCGTCGGCCGACAGTCCCCAGGCCTCAGTGAGGTCGCGGAGGGGCACGATCAACGGCGGCTGGCTGACGATGCGTTCCTGTCCATCGACGACCTCGACCAGCTTCGCCAGCGCTTGCAGGCTGTCTCGCGCGCGCCCCTTGGCAAGGGCCTTGTTCGTCGCTTTCATCGCCGACTTCAGCTCCGACTTCTCGGTGTCGGACTTGCCCTTGTCGTGTTTGCCGTGCTTCTTCTTATCCGGCTCGGGTGAATCACCGGATGCGCTGTCGACAGCCTTCAACGCTTCCTGGAGGTCGTGCTCGGACATGTGGGCGTACCAGACGTCCAGAGTGGGCATCCCGGCGAACGCTGCCATCGCGTCCCGGTAGGCCTTCACCGATTCGACTGTCACCGCACGACTGTCTTTCGGGTCGAAGCCGTTGTTGACAGCCGCAATGGTGAAGCTCGCCGCCATGCGCTTGAGGTCGTACTCGAACGGCCCCGGGAGAGTCTCGTCGAAGTCGTTGAGATCGAAGACGAGCTGCCGTTCAGGGGAGGCGAAGCCACCGAAGTTGGACAGGTGAGCATCCCCGCAGAGCTGGACGTCCAGACCGGCGGTCGGGGTTCCGGTCAGGTCGGCAGCCATGATCTTGGCAGCGCCACGGTAGAACGTGAACGGCGACAGCATCATCCGGCCATGCCGAACCGGCACCAAGTCGGTTTCACGGGTTCGGTTCTGCTCGACCAGGAGGGCAACCGGATCCGGCCGGTCTGCGGCCGGCTCCCAATCGGCGTGAGCAGAGGGCGGCGTTTCCTCGCGGGCGCGCTTTCCGCTGAGAGTGCGCTCTTGGAGGGTCTTGCGCGTCTCGGGGTTTGTCGTGATCATGGCATTTCCATTCTTCGGGCCGATTCGGTGATTGCTCGGGCTACGGGTGCCGCGATGGTGGTCGCCCGGTCGGTCAGCCTGCCGGCGGCTTCGAGCTGGGCGGCGCCGTGCCCGCGGAGTGGGTTCGACGACGGTCGGCCTTGGCCGAGGCCTCGTTGTCCTTCTCGAGCTTCTCTGTTTCAGCAGTCGGCCCCAGTGCGGGCCGCCACCAATGCAAATCCGGGTTCGCGTCGATCAGGACGGCCTTCGCGAGCAGGGTGAGCGGGATGGCGAGGATCGCGCCGATCGGCCCGATGATGATCGCCCAGAAGAGGACCGAGAAGAAGGTCAGGGTCTGGCCGAGGGACACGGCGTGGCCGACGACCCGGGGCTGGATGATCGACTGGACGACGGCGTTGATGACTCCGTAGATGATGACGATCGCGATGGCTGTCGGCCAGCCGCCGACGAGGAAGCCGAAGATCAGGGGTGGGATGAGGGCGAAGAAGTAGCCGATGTTCGGGATGAAGCTGCAGAGGAACGCGAGCAAGCCCCACAAGAGCGCGGCGGGCACCTGCAAGATCGCCAACGCGATGGTGTTCAGCGCGCCCTGGACGACACCGAGCACGGTGGTGACGACCATGTACCGCCGAACGTTGGACGCATAGTTCCGCAAGGCGACGACGAGGTCGGGTTCGTGGGCGCCGAGCTGGCCGAGCACGGTGCGGGCGTAGACAGCGTCGGCCGCCATCAGGATCATCATGGTCAGGACGATCACCAACCCGCCGACGACGCTGGCGAAGCCGCCGAGCGTCTCCGAGATGGCTGCGACGACATTGCTCGGGTTGATGGTGTGGAGGAAGTTCTGGATCTCGCGCTGCCCGATGCCGATGCTCTTGAGCCATTCGCCGATGTTCGCCCCGATCTCGGCGAACTGCGCCGAGTACGTCGGCAACATCGCGACGAACTGCCCGAAGGCGAGGATGATCGTGAAGGTGAAGCCGGCGAGGAGGCCGAAGACCACCAGGATGACCGAGCCGGTGGCGATCCCACCGGGCACACCACGCTTGAGCAACCCGCTGCGTACCGGATTCGCGCAGATCACGAGTACGAGGGTCAGCAGGGTCGGGGCGAGGATGCCTCGGATGCCGCTGAAGCCGATGGCGGTGATGGTCGCAGCTGCGAGTGCGACCAGGATGATTGTCGCGCGAGGGAATCCTGGACTCATAGTCCTCACGCTAGGGAGGCGGCCGCGTGGTGGCATCATGCTGTTCACGTGATTTGGCTTTGCCGGTCGTCCCAAACGTCACGTAGTCGCCGGAGCCTTCTCAGTCGGCGGAGCGGCCCCGCTTTGCCGCGCCCACGAATACCTGGATTCCTGCGCCGAGGACCAGGAGGTTCAGGATCATCTGGATCATGACGAGGAGTCGCGCCCCTTGACTCGCGGGTGAGATGTCCCCGAAGCCGACCGTGGCGAAGATCGTGATGGTGAAGTACAGCGCGTCGAGGCGGGTCAACGGATGCGCTGTGAAGGTGTCGGGGTCGCTGGCCGCGATCACGACGTATGTGGACGCGAACAGGAGCAGATACAAGGGAGCGGTGATGGCGAGCGCCTCGATCGCCCGGAGCCGCGGGTGGGCCGAGCGGACGATGCGGCTCACCTGCCAGATCGTGACCCCGAGTAGTACGAGCAGCGCGATAGCGAGCGTGACCCACAGCGGAGCAGCGCCGATCCGGTCGAGCGGCACGAGGAAGTAGACGGCGACCAGCACCACAGTCGACGCTGCTGCGCGGAGGAGGCCACGGACGATGATCCGGCGTCGCTGACCCGGCGGCAGTGTAGAAGGAACCTGTGTCATAGTGTCGCTTTCGTCGAGCCCTAACCCACCCCGCAATCTAGGCGGGCCTCAGGCTCGAGTCATCACCTTGATTGCGTGAACACACCGATGGCTGGTACCTCGTATCACCTGTTTGACATGATGCGAGCCTGCCAATCGGACCGGGACACTTGGACGAGGACGAGGACGAGGGCACAGCGTCGCTGCCGCCCAAGCCAGAGGAGGTGTGCTGATGCGGGCCAGCGTGCGATCGGCGGCCGGCCGTTTCGTGGTGCGTTCACTCCGTGATATCCGCAACCTCGAACTGTTCGATCGGGCGATGACCCTCGCTGCTCAGGCGTTCACCTCGATTCTGCCGATCCTCATCGTCGCCGGTTGGTTGCGAGGGAGCCTGAACCCCGAGGCCGATGCGATGTTCGCCGAGAATCTCAGCCTCGACGACCACACCGCAGAACTGGTGCAGCAGTCGATCCCTCAGCACGCCGAAGCGGTGACGCTTTCACCTTTCGTCGGCGCGTTGCTGCTCCTCATCTCAGCGACCGCCTTCGCCCGCGCCCTTGAACGATGCTTCCGTCGGCTCTGGAAGACACCGAAGGCTGCCATCCGCTTCGCTTGGCGCTGGGTCCTCGCGATCGTCGCGATCGTCATCGGGTTCATCCTCGTGGTCGCCACCCGCTACGTCGTGCGTGGCACGACGACACTGTCGGTACTCGAGTTCATCATCGAGGCGACGGTCTGGTGCGTACTGTGGTGGTTCGCGTCCTGGATCGTGATCAACCGCAGCGTCAGCCTTCGGGCGCTCTTACCTGGGTCAATCGTCGCCGGACTCGGATTCGCGGCGGTCGCGACGGTGGGGCGGGTGTATCTCCCGAGAGTCCTCGCGTCGTCCGCCGATCAATTCGGCGTACTCGGAATCGCCTTCTCCTATATAGGGTGGCTGTTCGTCCTGATGTCGGTACTGCTCGCCGCGGTGACCGTCGGCCGGGTCATCCACCTCGCATCGATCGGGATGCTCTGGAGCCGATCAGGCGGATCTTCGTAGCGAATGCGAGGATGTTGGCGTGCGAGCAGGCGAATTGGACGTCGTGAGTGGTCCCGCGTTGGAGTTCCGCCCGGCTGTCGCGACGCTCGGCATCCGTGAGACCGTGCCTTTCAGAACGATGCTCTCCAATCGAGACCGCTTGCTCGCGGAACTGATCGGCTGGCTCGGTGAGCACGGTGTCGAGCCGACGGGGCCCTTCTTCCTTCGCCTCCATGTGGTGAACATGTCTGATCTGATGGAGATCGAGGTCGGCGTCGCGGGTGAGGCTGACGTCACGGACGATCGGGTCGAGGCGGGGGTCCTTCCGGCCGGCAACTACGCCGTGCTGGCGTACCGGGCTAAGTCCCTCGCGGCGAACCGCTACTTGCACCGCTGGGTTCGCGAGCACGCCCTCGAATTGGACTCGCAGCCGCATCCCGGTGGAGAAGCCTTTGCCTCTCGGTGCGAGATCTATCTGACTGATCCTCGCGCGGAGCCACGCAAGACCCGCTGGGTCGTCGAACTCGCGTTCCTCACCCGCCCGTAGCCTGCCAGTCTCGCGGGATCCTTGCTCACTGCCGAGACGTAGCATGAAGAAGTGACTATGACGGCTGAAACGAAGATGGAAGATCGTTGACGATGGAGAAGCGCATTCTGGGTCGGCAGGGGCTGGAGACATCCGCCATCGGCTACGGAGCGATGGGGATCTCGATCGCGTACGGAACCGGTGACCAGAGAGAAGGCGTGGCCGCGATTCAGCGCGCCCACGATCTCGGTGTGACCTTCTTCGACACCGCGGAGATGTATGGCTGGGGCGAGAACGAGAAGATCGTCGGGCGCGCCGTCAAGGGGTTCCGGGACCAGATCGTGATCGCCACGAAGTTCGGCTTCACTCACGACTTCGGTCAGGACAGCCGCCCTGAACACATTCGCGAGGTCGTCGAGAACAGCCTCCAGAACCTTGGAGTGGATCACATCGACGTGCTCTATCAGCACCGTGTCGACCCCACGGTGCCCATCGAGGATGTCGCCGGCACCGTGAAAGAATTCATCGACGCCGGCACGGTCAAATACTTCGGACTGAGCGAAGCCGGACCGGAGACGATCCGCCGCGCTCACGCCGTGCAGCCCGTATCAGTGCTGCAGACCGAGTACTCGCTGTTCGAGCGCGACGTGGAGAGCCTCTTCCCCACCCTCACCGAGCTTGCCATCGGCTTCGTGCCGTATTCGCCGCTCGGCCGCGGTTTCCTCACGGGAACAGCGAAGCCTGCCGACCAGTATGAGGAAGGCGACATGCGCCGCGCCGATCCGCGCTGGCAGCCCGGCAACTTCGAGAAGAATCTCGAGGCGACGCGTCGCCTCACGGAGCTGGCGCAGTCGAAGGGGGCTACCGTGTCCCAGCTCGCCCTCGCCTGGCTTCTCGCTCAAGGGGAACACATCGTGCCGATCCCCGGCACCCGCAGTCCTCAGCGGGTCGAGGAGAACGTCGCAGCCGCCGAACTCGCCCTCACGCCCGATGACCTGCAAACCATCGCGGAGATCCTGCCGGCCGGCGGATTCGGCGCACGCTATGCGGGAGGCCGAACGCCTGTCTGGGAATGAGAGCGCCAGCTTGTGGCGCGTCGAAGGGAGTGACGATCATGTCAACCGAAATCGCCGAAGGCGGACAGGCCACGATCGATGCGATGCAGCGAATGCGCGACGCCTCGTTGCCCGAAGAGGAGCGTTTTACCTCGGACTTCACGGATCACGATCCGGCAGCCGGCCAACCCGTCGGGCCGACCGGGATGGCCTGGTACTGGGAGCAGTTCGGCAAGGCCTTCACCGACATCGATCGCGAGATCATCGAGACGATCGTGACGCCGACCAAATTCATCACGATCATGAACCTGTCGGGCACGCACACGGGTGAATTCCTCGGTCACGCTCCGACGGGAAAGCGGTTCACTGTGCGCAATGTACAAGTGGTCGGCTTCCGTGACGGCAAGATGTCCGACCGCTGGGGGTCGACCAACGAGCTCGGCATCCTTTTGCAGCTCGGTCTCCTCTAGTCAACGAAGAGAACGTCGGGAATAGACCGAACTACTCGCAGACCAGCGGGGCAGGTTCGGGGCGGTGCACGCCGCGCGGGCGGTAGCCGAGCGCTTCGGACACACCCAGGAGGTCGGCGAGATACCAGATCGTCGCAAGCCACATCTCGGTGCCCTGGAGGCCAGGAATGGATGCGGTGAGCGACGGATCATCATTACTGCGGGCGCGGAAGCCGAAGCCCTCCCCGGCGACCCACCGCTCCAGCGCGGCGTCGAGCAGGCGTCGGGCCGTCTGTTCGACCTCGGCGGTGCGGTACCCCGAACCACGGGTCAGCCAGAGCGGGTGCGCGACGTCCAGGATGTTGCAGGCGTCGTGGCGATCCGGTCGGAAGTACCGGACATCCTGAGCGTGCGCGAGTACGGTGTCGACCACCCGCTCAGGGTAGGGAAGCGGAACGGCGAACTGGGCGAATGTTCCGCGGGACGCGCGATAGAACCCGTTGACGAGCTGCAGGCGGCTGCCGTCGGCAGCGATGCGCCCAAACATCCCGGTCGCCGGATCGGCGTGGGTCACGAGCCAGCCGAAGAGGGCCTCACGCAGGCCGGCCGGCTGGGTGTCGCCGCGCCGTCGGCTCCAGAGCAGTGCGGTGCCGAGCGCGTCGGCCCACGCGCCGGCGCGCCACGCCTGCGTCTCCCAGGGGAGCGCGTCGCAGAACGAGGCGAGCTCGCCAGCTGAGGATTCAGTGACGAGGGTGAGCGGATGCGGGAAGCCCGAACCGAGCAGGTCGAGGGCGTAGCCGGCGGAGAGCACGTGGTAGGCCGAGTCGTCGTCGAGCTTCGCCGGATCGGCGAGCGAGCCATCGGGGAGCATGCGGGGGACGCGGCCGGTCGCGGCATCCTGCCATCCGCGCAGTCGCGCGACCTGCTCGTCGGCAGGCAGCTGCGGAGGAGCCATGCCGAGCAGGAGATCGGCGACCTCGATCGCGTCAGCCTGTGCACGCACGGTCGGCGCCGCACCCGGTCGGTCGGTGAAGAGCCGGCGATCCGCATCCCAGCAACGGTCGAGGATGCCGACACCCTGCGCGCGGGCCAGGTCCGCGAACGCGGCGAGGCGCGAGCCCAGATCCTCGGACCCGGGAGCTGCATCGGCCGGCGGCACGCGCCACCGGATGTGCTTCGCGGGATTCCCACCGACGATGGCACCTGCAGGCACGTCTTTCGTGACGACCGCACCGGCGGCGAGCACGGAGCGGTCGCCGACCGTGACGCCGTCCAGGATCACGACGTGCGAACCGACCCAGACGTCGTGGCCGACCCGGATGCCCTTGGTCGTGAGCGGCTGCCGGAACACGGGGACGTTCGGATCGCTCATGCTGTGGTTGAAGCCGAGGATCGACGAGTGCGCACCGATCCGGACCCCGTCGCCGAGCTCGACCCGTCCCCGGACGACGGTGTACGGGTTGATGCTGCAGTCGGCACCTGTGCGGAGCGACCCCGTCAGGTAAGCCCCCGCGGCGATGTACGTCCGATCGCCGAGCCGCAACTCGTCATTGTCCAGTGCTGCGAGTTCGGAGACGAAGCATCCCTCGCCGAGCTCGTGGCCCGGGCGCGCGCTGAGCCGACGCTGCGCCTCCCGCTGGCGCTCCTGCGCGGATTCGTCCGCTTCGGTCCAGAAGCTCCAGGGCGAGTAGTCGAGCGGGTCCACGAAATCGCGCGGCAGGGGCGGATGCGGTGAGCTGTTGCCGCTGCCGCTGCCGCTGCCGCTCACGCTCACGCTCCGCCGACCGGTGCTGTCGAGGCGCGTACTTTGAGCGCCGGGCTGATCGTCACGCGGTGGACGGGTCGGGCGGGGTCCTCGATGCGACGCAGCAGAAGGTCGACGGCGGCGGCTCCGAGGGCTTCGCGGGGCGGCCGCACGGCGGTCAGCGGGGGCGTGAAGACGGCTGCGACCTCGTCGTCGTACGCGATGATCGACAGGTCGTCGGGCACCGAGAGGCCGCGGGCGACCGCCTGGTCGGCGAACGCCATCGCCTCGGGGTCGGGGTGCACCAGCAGTGCGGTGGTGCCGCGCTCGATCGCGGTGTCCAAGGCCGCGTCGACGGCCGCGGAGAACTCGGGGCTGCTGCGGTCGGGCAGGAACGACTCGAAGTGCTGCATCGGGGTGAGGCCGAGCTCGGCGCACGCGACGTCCCAGCCTCGGGTGATCTTGCGCGACGTAGGCGAATCCCGCGAGATCACGAGGCCGACGGTCCGGTGGCCGAGACTCGCCAGGTGATGGGCTGCGAGTATCGCGCCCATCGCGTGATCGGTGGTGACCGATTCGACCGGTTCGTTCCCGGGTTGGACGACGCCTTCACGTTCGACGAGCACGCTGGGCACCTCGCAGTCGGCGAGCCACTGGATGACGTCCTGCGTATGCGGCGTGTCGCTGTTGGGTGCGACGAGCAGCCCGTCGACGCCCTCCTGGGTCACGAAGCGCTCGAGGATCGGTCGCTCGTCCTGCAGCGTGTAGGACGCGGCGCGGACGAGCAGTTCCACTCCACGTCGGCGCGCCTCCTGCTCCATGCCGCGCACGATTCCCGGCCAGTAGTAGTTCAGAGCGGGTACGAGTACCGCGAGTTTGCGACCCGTGACCGAGATCGACGACGCCGGCGGTTCCTCGGTGTCGACGACGGGAGGGATCGCGCCGCCGTGGATGCGGACGAGCAGGCCCTCAGCCTCCATCTGCGCCAGGTCTCGGCGCAGGGTGACGGGTGTGACGCCGAGTTCTTCGATGAGCTGCGAGCTGCGTACGACGCCGCGACGGTCCAGCTCCGAGAGCACGTGCGCGCGGCGCGCCGGGGCGAGCATGGAGTGTGAGCCGTGGTCAATCATCGATCTTCCTCAAGGGTCGGTACCTCTAGTTCTACCGTCGTGGACACGCTGCGCCTATCTGTGACGATGAGCTCGAGACGCGTGAGTCGCGCACCCCAGACGGAGGTCAGGAGAGGATCGTCGAGGTCGCGTGTCGTCGTGCGAGCGGCGATCCCGGCTGGCCAGCGCACGACCACTGGCCGCGCGCCTTCGAGGGGGACGACGTGCGCTGATGCCGGGCCCAGCCGGACGTCTCCGGCGAGCAGCATCCGCACGCTCGTCTCCGGTTCCGGCGTGCCGCCGGTCCACGGGTCGAGCTCCCACGCATCGTCCACGACGACCCGCGCCACCGGTCCGCGTTCGAGACGGATGCTACGGCGCCAGGCGTGCAGGCCCGGGAGGTCGTAGGCGCCGGCCAGGTCGAGGGACAGCCCGCCGTCCTCTCGGCGCACGTCCCCAGCGGCGAACCCGGCACCGGGGGACTGTGCGATTCCTCGCACCTCCGGCACCGAGTGCCAGGAGCTCTGCATCGTCCAGATGTCGTAGCGATGCGGGCCGAACGTCTGCGCGGTGTAGGTCGGGCGCCCGGCATCGACGACGACGGGCACTCCGTCGACCGCCACGATGAACGAGCCGACGTCGTTGTGATTGTGGGACTCGCCGTTGTGGCCGCCCTTGGCGGCGAGGGTCAATCCCCGGGCACTGCCCGCCCGTTCCCGGACGACGGCGAGCTCGACCGACGGCAGCCACACGTCGCCGGGGAGCGGCGGCTCGGCGGCCGCGGCGGCCACCAATTCCGCGTCGGTGATGGCGAGCAGCAGCCGGCCGAGTCCCTGCTCCTCCGTCGCGACGGGGGTGCCGGATATCCGATGGGATGCGGCGAACGCCTCGGCGTCCGCATCGCCGAAGCGGCGCGCGGCACGGTGCAGAGCCGACCACGGCAGCCCCGCCGGCGGCTTGGCGCGCCCGTCGGCGACGTTGACGAACCAGTCGTCGCCGAGTTGCATCGAGTGGGGGTAGGCGACGGTGGCGCGCAGCGCCGGGATGTCGGCGGTATAGGCATCCGCCTCTCCCTCCGTTGCGTACGCGAGGAGTTCGAGCGCCTCCAGGGCCCGCAGTGCGCCCTCCCACCAATAGCCGTAGCCCTCGTCGATCGCGCCGTCGACCGGGAGCACCGCCACGAAGCGGTCCAGATCCTCGACGGCCGTCGCGACGACGCGCGAGCGCAGTTCCGCGTCGTCGGGCTCGTCGAGCAGCCGCAGTGCGGCCACGAGGATGTTGGCGTGGATCCACGCGTTCCAATTGATGGGCGTGCGCTCGTGGCCGGCCCACCACCAGTCGCGACGGTTCACGAACGGGTCGAAGACGCGGTGGCGCGCTTCGTGGCGGATGCGTGTGCGCAGCCCTGGGTACCGCTCGTCGAGCGCACCGCCCAGCACATGATCGGTCCAGGCGAGCTGCGCGACGACCTCGCCGGCGCCGAGATCGATGAAGGGGTCGTCGGCGACCGGAACCATTGATCCGTGCCGGGCGAACGCATCATCGTGCGCCGGCCAGCACCATGAGCTCTGCTCGCAGAGCAGCGTGACGCCGTCGGCGACATCGTCGATCGCTGTCTCATCGAGCGTCACGGCGGCGGTGACGACAGCTCGGCTGAGTCGCCGCTGCCGTTCGAACGCGGCGTCCTCCCAGGTGGACCGGTCGCCGTCGCGATGAAAGCGGGCTCCGTCGCTCGCGAGCGGCTGCGGCCACGGGGTCCCGTGCTCCGCTCGCGAGGCGGCGAGGATGCGGTCGACCGTGGCATGATCCGCAGCAATGGCCGCCCAAGCGGCGCGGTCCTCCGCGGGCGCCACAGGAAGCGCACGATCCGAGGGAACGAGGAGGCCCGACAGGTCGGACACCGAGAAGGCATCAGCGAGCGGACCGCGGAATGCGCGTGCCGGTGAGGCGTATGAGATCACCGCGGACCTCCTCTCTGAGGTGTCGTGACACCTGTCGTAGCTCAATGATCGATAATGATCGTAACACGTCATAATCCTGTTGCGCTGATCGTTTTCGCTTGCTAATCTCCCAAAGTGATCACGGTTGCCGTGGTCCCGCCCCAGCCAATTCGAAGGAGAATCCGTGAGCACAGCTGCCCTCGCCACCCTCACGGACTGGACCCGCGAGCAGTGGACAGCGCACGCGGATCGCCTTCTGGCCGGCGCGCAACGGTGGGCCTCTCCGGGCAACGGACGCATCACGCCTCCCGGCGCCGAGGGCGGCTACGGCCGCGCGGTCGACGGACTCGAGGGGTTCGCGCGCACCTTCCTCCTCGCGGGCTTCCGCATTGCTGGCGAGCGCGGCGAGGGACTCGACGACCTCATCGACTTCTACGCGAAGGGCATCGCCACGGGTGTGAACGCGGACGCTCCCGACCGCTGGGTGCGCCCCGAGGAGCACCCGCAGGCAAAGGTCGAAGCCGCATCCCTCGCGGTGATCCTCGACATGACCCGTCCCTGGATCTGGGAGCGGCTCGACGCCCTCACGCAGGAGCGCGTCATCCAGTACTTCTCCGCCATCGTCGGCGACACCACCTACCCCCGCAGCAACTGGCTCTGGTTCCGGGTCGTCGTGGAGACCTTCCTCCGCTCGGTGGGGGGTCCGTGGTCCGCGCAGGACATCGCCGACGACCTGGGCCAGCACGACTCCTATGTGCGCGCCGACGGCTGGATCGCAGACGGCGACGGGCGTTCCTTCGATCACTACACCGGCTGGGCGCTGCACCTGTATCCGATCCTGTGGTCGCGCATGCAGGGGGCAGCCGACCTCTCAGGCGGACGTACGGCCCAAGATGTTGCGGCCCTCGACCGCTATCTCACGGACGCCGTGGCCCTCATCGGTGCAGACGGATCGCCGCTCATCCAGGGCCGCAGCCTCATCTACCGCTTCGCGGCCGCCGCTCCGTTCTGGGCCGGCGTCCTGGCCGACGTGCCGTCGACGTCGGCGGGCCGACTCCGCCATGCCGCAAACCTCGCCGTGGCGCACTTCGACCACGCCGGTGCTCCGGATGACCAGGACCTCCTCACGATGGGCTGGCACCGCGACTGGCGCCGACTCGCGCAGTCGTACTCCGGCCCTGCATCCCCGTACTGGGCGACGAAGGGGATGCTCGGCATCTCCCTACCCGCCGACCATCCGGTGTGGTCGGCCCCGACGGAGCCGCTTCCAGTTGAAGCGCGCGACGACGTGCGCGTCATCCGAGCGGCGGGCTGGCTCGTCTCCGGCACGCAGGCCGACGGCATCGTCCGCGTCGTGAACCACGGCACCGATCACTCGATGCCGGGCTCCTCGGTCGGCGATTCGCCCCTCTACACCCGCCTCGGCTACAGCACGGCGACCGCGCCGTTGCACGACGGCCGCGCCTGGCGTGAGCCGCTCGAGCAGTCGGTCGTCCTCGTGGACGACCGCGACCGCGCATCGCACCGCGCGGGCATGGAGTTCGTCGACGCGCGGCTCGACGGCGATGTCGCGGTCGGCGCATCCGTCGCCGATGCCCACTGGATCGATCCGGCGGAGGTGCAGATCCACCACGGATCCGGCATCACCGGCGCCACGACCCCGGCCGGGCGCATCCTCACGGTGTCGCTCGTACGCGGTCCTTGGGAGGTCCGCCTCGTCCACGTCGACGGCGTCGATTCCCGCGCGCGCACCCTGCGCATCGGCGGATGGCCTCTCGCCTCCGACACGGGCGTGGCAGTCTCCGCCGACGCATCCCTCGCCCGGGTCGCCGTCGCGCGAGGCGAAGGCGAACTCGAGAGCAGCGTGCGGCTCATCGTCGGCTCAGGAACGGCGGCAATCGTCGAGCGGAGCGACGCGAGCCCGCTCGGCTCCGCCGCATCCGTCCCGGTCATCGAACAGGATGCGGCCGCACTCGACGAGTGGACCGTCGTCCTCCTCACCCTCGACGCCGCCAAGGCCGGTGCACCCGAGCACGCCGCGGTCGCCTTCGAGGACGGCCAGGTCGCGGTGACCTGGCCGGACGGTGGGATCACCGCGCACGACCTCGCGCTCTTCCGATCCGAAACCCCACGGATCGGTAGTCCATACCCGGTATCTCACGACCGGGACCATTGCAAAGGAGCAGCACTCACATGAAACGCAAGTATGCAGCCGCGGCGGCCGTCACCATCGTCGCCACGCTGTCGCTCGCGGCCTGCAGCAGCGGCACATCGCCGGCACCCGCGGCCTCGTCCGACAACAAGCCCGTCACCATCTCGGTGTCGGGATGGAGCCTCGGGACGACGCCGGAGTTCCAGGTCCTCGCAGACGGTTTCCACACGGAGCACCCCAACGTCACTGTCCAGCTCAAGGACTACGACGCCGCGCAGTACGCGACGTTGCTGACCGCCGACCTCGCCGCGGGCACCGCCCCCGACGTCCTGGCGATCAAGCAGGTCACCGACATGGTGACCTTCGCCTCGGGCGGCCAGCTGGTCGACGTATCCGACGTCAAACTCACCGACGGCGTCAAGGGCGCCAGCTCGTACAAGTTCGACGGCAAGCAGTACGCCATCCCCTACCGCCTCGACGGCAACGTCCTGTTCTACAACAAGGATCTCTTCAAGGCCGCGGGCGTCGACGCTCCCGACGGCTCGTGGACGTGGGACGACTACACCGCCGCAGCCGAGAAGCTGAAGACCGGCCTCAAGTCAGCCGGCAGCTCGGCGCTCCCCGCCTACCTGCACACCTGGAACTCGCAGGTGCAGGGCTTCGCGACCGCGCAGATGCCGAAGGCCGACATGCTCTCGGGCGACTACTCGTACATGAAGTCGTACTACGACCAGGCGCTGAAGATGCAGGACGAGGGTCTGCAGCTGTCCTTCGCCACCGCGTCGGCCAACAAGACGACCTACCAGGCCGAGTTCGGCAAGCAGCAGGCGGCCATGGAGCTCATGGGCTCGTGGTACGTGGCAACGCTCCTCGCTCAGCAGAAGAGCGGCGACGCCGACACCTTCCAGTGGGGCATGGCCCCGGTGCCCCAGCGCAACTCGTCGACCGCCGGCACGGACAAGACGCCGGTAACCTTCGGCGACCCGACCGGCTTCGCGATCAACGTCAAGGCCGACGGCGCCAAGTTGACCGCCGCGAAGCAATTCCTCGCCTACGTCGAGAGTGAGAAGGCCGCTGAGTCGCTCGCCCAGATCGGCATCTCCCCGGCGCTCGTGACGGACGCGGTCACGAACAGCTTCTTCAGCCAGGAGGGCGTCCCGACCGACTCGCTTTCGAAGTTCGCGTGGGGCAGCCAGAAGATCGCGCCGCAGAACCCGCCGTCGCCGAAGACCCCCATCGCATCGACAGCGCTCACCGCGGCGCACAGCGCGATCATGACCGGCTCGACCCCGGTCGACAAGGGCCTCAACGACGCAGGCGCCCAGTTCAAGAACCAGGCCGGCTGACCTGACATCGAGGGTGGGGCGCGACCCCCCGGCGCGCCCCCCCCCCCCCCACACACATACCCCAATGGAATGGCGAACAAATACCGCGATAGCCACACACGACGACACGTCACCAACCCCCCCCCACCCCCGGCGCACGTACCCACCTATATCTT
>NZ_JBHVWM010000001.1:708316-879246 GCF_042882245.1 Leifsonia sp. NPDC058230
CTTTATTCACCGCTCCCGCCCCCGGCGAACTGGCAAACACCCCCCGCCCCCCCTCTTCTAACACCCCTCGCGGGGCCACGCCCACTCGGGGGGGGGGCGCCCCCCCCCGGCGCCCCCCACCCCGCCCCTCTCACTTCCCCGAATGTAAGGACGAACAATGACGGCGATCGCCACAGACGTCGACACGTCGCCTGCCCCGCCCCTCCCGCGGCGCAGGTCGCGACTGCGGATGCGCAACACGCTCATCGGCTGGAGCTTCATACTCCCGAACTTCCTGGGATTCGCGCTGCTGACGCTGATACCCGTCGTGACCCTGTTCTACCTCGGCTTCACGAACTGGAACATCTTCGGCACGGCCACCTGGACCGGTCTCGCGAACTTCCAGCGGCTGCTCGGCGACACGACGTTCCACGTCGCGGTGCTCAACACCTTCTACTACGCGATCCTGCACATCCCGCTGACGTTCGTCGTCTCGCTGGGACTCGCGCTCCTGCTGAACACCAAGCTGCGCGGCGTCGGCTTCTTCCGCACGGCCGCCTTCTTCCCGTACATCACGTCGATCGTCGCGATCGCAGTGGTGTGGAACCTGCTGTTCAGCCCGCAGTACGGCCCGATCAACCAGTTCCTGCACTTCGTCGGCATCCAGAACCCGCCGACCTGGCTGCAGTCGACCACGTGGGCGATGCCCGCCACGGTCATCGTCAGCACGTGGCGCGACATGGGCTACTACATGATCCTCTTCCTCGCGGGCCTTCAGGCCGTTCCTCGCGAACTGCATGAGGCGGCCCGCGTCGACGGTGCGGGTGTCTGGCAGCGGTTCTGGAACGTGACGATGCCGTGCCTGCGGCCGACGACGTTCTTCGTGACGGTCATCCTGACGATCAACTCGTTCAAGGTCTTCGACCTGATCCTGGTCATGACCAACGGCGGTCCGGGCAACGCGACCCTGGTGCTGTCGCAGTTCATCTACCAGACCGCGTTCGTGCAGAACCAGTTCGGCTATGCCTCCGCGGCATCCATCGTCCTGTTCCTCATCTGCATCGCCGTGACCATCGTCCAGTTCCTCATCAACAAGCGGGGGAGTACCCGATGAGTGAGATCACGCAGTCAGCGACGCTGCAGCGCAGCCTCCAGGACCTCGCCGAGCACCCGCCGCAGCGCGCTACGCGCGCACCACGCAATGGCGTGCGTCGCATCGGCCGCATCGTCGGCTACGTCGTGCTGTTCCTCGCCGCCTTCGCCCTGCTCGTACCGTTCTTCTGGATGGTCTCGAGCTCTCTGAAGCCCGCCAACGAAGTGTTCTCCGTCCCGGTGAAGTGGCTGCCGGTGACGTGGGACTGGAGCAACTACGTCGACATCTGGACTCACTCGAACATCGTGGTCTGGATCCGCAACACGCTGGTGCTCGCGGTGGCGGTCACGATCCTTCAGGTGTTCACCGGCTCGTTCGCCGCCTACGGATTCGCTCGGATGAAGTTCCGTGGCCGCGACGCCCTGTTCCTGGCGTACATCGCGACCATTGCGGTGCCGTGGCAGTCGTACATGATCCCGCAGTTCATCATGCTCGCGAAGGTGCACCTCGCGAACACGCTGTGGGCCATCATCCTGCTCCAGGCGTTCAGCGCCTTCGGTGTGTTCTTGATGAAGCAGTACTACGAGACGATCCCCGAGGAGCTCTCCGAGGCCGCCCGCATCGACGGCCTGAGCGAGTACGGCATCTGGCGGCGCATCATGGTGCCGCTGTCGGTGCCGGCGATCGCGAGCCTCACGCTCCTCACGTTCGTCACGGTGTGGAACGACTACTTGGGCCCGCTCATCTACCTGCGGAACCCGGACCTGTGGACCCTGCAGCTCGGACTGCAGACGTTCGTGAGCAACCAGTACTCGGCGAACTACGGCCTGATGTTCGCGGGCCTCGTGATCTCGGTCGTGCCGATTGCGATCGTGTTCCTCCTCGGGCAGAAGTACTTCGTCGAAGGCATCGCGACGAGCGGGTTGAAGGGATGACACCCATGCCACGGATCTCACACGGCTTCGCCTCGACCGCCTTCGAGACCGCTTACCTCGGCCTCGGCACGAACCTCATGCTCGCCGTAGCGTGCCTGCCGCTGCTGGTGCTCGCCATCGGCACGAACCCCGTGGAGAGCTGGCCCTACCTCGCGATCGCCGCGGCGCTCGCCGCACCCGGCTTCAGCGCCGCCTTCACGGTGTTCCGCGAGCACGGGCACGGCGATACCCGCCCGGTGCGCACGTTCCTCCGCGGCTACGCGGCCACGTGGCGCAAGGCGCTCACGGTCGGCGCTGTGACGGCCGCCCTCCTCGTCGTGCTGCTCGTCGACGTGCGGGCGCTCGCGGCCTCGACCCTCGGTGTCGTGGTCGTGCCGCTGCTGCTCCTGCTGAGCGTCCTGACGCTCGCCGCCGGGATGCTCTCGCTCGTGGCGATCGCCGAGGTGCCCGTCGCCCGGCTGCGCGACGTGCTGCGTGCCGCGCTGCTCCTCGGCGTACGGCGCTGGTACCTCACGCTCGTGTCACTGCTGGTCGGGGCCGTCCAGGTCGCGCTCTTCGCCAACCTGCCCGCGATCGCCGCCGGGGTGACGGCCGCGGCCGCGCTGTTCCTGATCTGGGCCAACTCGCGTTTCACGCTGCGCCCCGTGCTTCCGGCCGCCGAGCCGCTGACCGACTGACCCTGAAGAAGAAATCGACAAGGACTGCCAAATATGACCTCTCTTTCCTCCGCGCCTGGACACGCCCGTGCGGCTCAGCTCGAGGTGCGCGCCGCGCTGACCGCAGCGATCGACACGGTGCGACGCAACATCGAGCGTTTCGGCGATCGGTACCCGGACGACACGACGCGCGATGGCTTCTATCCGTTGCGGCCGGCGGCGGGCGGCGTGCCCGAGGGCGGCAACCGAGGCTGGACGACGAGCTTCGTCCCCGGCATGCAGTGGATCGCGTGGGAGGCCACTGGCGACGACGTGTTCCGCGACGCCGCGCTTCGGCACGCGGCCAACTTCGAGGAGCGGATGCGCGAGGGCGTGGACCTGGACACGCACGACCTCGGGTTCCTCTACAGCCTGGCGTGCATCACAGCATGGCGCCTGACCGGTGACGAAGAGGCCCGCGCCGCTGCGATCGCGGCCGCCGACCACCTCATGACGCGCGTCCTCGAACCCGCCGGCATCATCCAGGCATGGGGCGACCTGTCGGACCCCGAGGAGCGCGGACGTACGATCATCGACAGCCTGATGAACATGCCCCTCCTCACCTGGGCCACTGAGCAGACCGGCGATAAGCGCTACGCGGAGGCGGTCTTGCGCCACACGCTCCAGTTGCGGGACAACATGATCCGCCCCGACGACACGACGTACCACACCTTCTACTGGGACCCGACGACCGGCGAGCCGCTCCGGGGCGCGACCGCGCAGGGTGCGCACGACGACTCGTGCTGGGCGCGCGGACAGGCGTGGGGCATCTATGGCTTCGCCCTGAACTACCGGGCGACGGGCGATGAGCGGTTCCTGGATGCGTCGCGCCGCTGCGCCGCGTACTTCCTCGCGCACCTCCCCGCCGACGGAGTCGCCTTCTGGGACCTCGTCTACACCGACGGCAGCGACGCCCCGCGCGACAGCTCGGCGGCGGCCATCGCCGTATCCGGTCTCCGCGAGCTCGCACTCGCCGAGACCGACCCTGCGGCCGCGGAGCGTGCCGTCGAGGCCGCCGACCGCATCCTCGCCTCGCTCATCGCCGGCTACACGCCAGCGGAGGGCGAGTCGGATGCACTCCTCCTGCACGGCGTCTACAGCCTGCCCGCCCGCGAAGGCGTCGACGAGGGCAACCTCTGGGGGGACTTCTACTACCTGGAGGCGCTCATGCGCACGGCCGACCCCGAGTGGCGGCTCTACTGGTGATCCCGGCATTTCCAGCAGGGGAGCCGACATGCGCCTCGTGACGTATCGGGCGGGCGGCGGCATGCGGCCCGGCGCCGTCGTCTCGGTCGATGGCGAGGATCACCTCCTCGACCTTTCCAGCATCTCGGCGCGCGTCGAGGAGATCCTCGCCGACGAGGCGCGGCTCGCGCTGGTTCGGGATGCGGTGGCGGCGACGGATGCTGCATCCCTCCCGCGGCTCGATTCCGTCACGCTCGCCGCCCCGGTCACGCCGGGCAAGATCCTGTGCCTCGGCTACAACTACCGCGGGCATGTGCCCGACGGCGTCGACGCGACGGCGAACGATCCGGAATGGCCGGACGTATTCGTCAAGACCCCGAACACGTTGGCGGCCCCGGACGATGCTGTTGTGATCCCGCAGGGCGCCACCGATGTCGACTACGAGGGCGAGCTCGCCGTCGTGATCGGTCGCCGGGCGCAGCGGGTGTCCATCGGCGACGCTCTCGCCCACGTGGGCGGATACACGATCCTGAACGACGTGTCGGACCGGGCGTGGCAGCGGCGGCAGAGTCAGTGGGCTCTCGGGAAATGCTCGGACGGGTTCGCTCCCCTCGGCCCATGGGTCGTGACGGCGGACGAGGTGCCCGATCCGCAAGACCTGCTCGTCGAAGTCGTGCGCGACGGTGTCGTCACCGTCTCGCAGTCGACCTCGACCACGATTTTCAGCGTGGCGTTCGTCATCCACCACCTGAGCCAGGTGCTGACCCTCGAGCCGGGCGATATCGTGTCGACCGGCACTCCGCAGAAGCTCGCCGCCGCCCAGGAAGCGCACCGCCCGCTCGGAGACGGAGACGCGGTCACCGTCCGCATCTCCCGCATCGGAGAGCTCACCACCACGTTCACCGTCGCCCAGGAGGCCGCCAGATGATCCTCGATTCCTTCCGCTTGGATGGCAAGGTCGCCCTCGTGAGCGGCTCCAGCCGAGGGCTCGGCCAGGGGGCTGCAATCGCGCTCGCCGAGGCCGGCGCCGACGTCGCGCTGCTCGACCGGGGCGACGCCTCCGAGACTGCGGACCGTATCCGTGCGCTCGGTCGTCGCGTCCACTCGATCCGCCGCGACTTCGCCTCGGCGACCCCTCAGGAGCTGACGGATGCTGTCGGCGAGGCGATCGCCGCGCTCGGCGGCCTCGACATACTCGTCAACAACGCCGGCACAATCCGTCGCGCGCCCGCCGCGGAGTACTCCGCCCAAGACTGGAACGACGTGCTCGCCGTCAACCTCGACGCGGTGTTCCATCTCTCACAGGCAGCGGGTCGTCACATGCTCGCGCAGCGGAGCGGCCGCATCATCAACGTCGCGTCCATGCTGTCGTTCCAGGGCGGCGTCTTCGTGCCCGCGTACACCGCTTCGAAGCACGCGGTCGCGGGGCTCACGAAAGCACTCGCCAACGAGTGGGCCGCCTCGGGCGTCACCGTCAACGCGGTCGCGCCCGGCTACATGGCGACCGACAACACCGCCGCACTGCGCGCAGACCAGGACCGCGAGGCATCCATCGTCGCCCGCATCCCCGCCGGACGCTGGGGCACGCCCGCCGACCTCCAGGGAATCTTCGCCTTCCTCGCTTCGGACGCCGCGGCCTACGTCACCGGTGCGATCGTGCCGGTCGACGGCGGCTGGCTCGTCCGCTGAGTCACCAGAACAGGAGCATCATGCCGACACCCATCGAACAGCGCTACGCGACCAATCCCACCCAGATCCCGGGCATGACGACGCAGGAACTGTGCGACACCTACCTGATCCCCGAGGTCTTCGTGCCGGGCGAGATCCGCCTCACGTACACTCACCACGACCGGATCGTCCTCGGCGGCGCGAAGCCGGCCGGAGGCGTGCTGGAGCTCACCGGCTACCCCGAGATCCGCAGCGACTACTTCCTCGAGCACCGCGAGCTCGGCATCGTCAACGTCGGCGGTCCCGGCACGGTCACCGCCGACGGCGAGGTCTTCGAGCTCGTGAACGGCGCGTGCCTCTACCTCGGCCGCGGCATCCGCGAGGTGTCGTTCGCGGGGGAGGATGCGCAGTTCTACCTCTTCTCGGCTCCCGCGCACACGACCTATCCCGCCGCACTGGTCGCGCCCGGCGAGGGCACCGTGCGCGAGCTCGGCGACCAGGTGACGAGCAACCGCCGCACGCTGAACCAGTACATCCACGAGAACGGCGTCCAGAGCTGCCAGATCGTCATGGGAGTGACGCAGCTGCACCCCGGCTCGATGTGGAACACGATGCCGGCGCACACGCACGACCGCCGCACGGAGTGCTACCTCTACTTCGACATTCCGGAGGACGCGCGCGTCGTCCACCTGCTCGGCGAGCGCGAGGAGACCCGGCACCTCCTCGTAGCCGACCGCCAGGCGATCATCTCGCCGAGCTGGTCGCTCCACTCGGGCGTCGGGACCGCGGCATACTCGTTCGTGTGGGCCATGGCGGGCGAGAACCAGACGTTCGACGACATGGACGCCGCTCCCGTCACCGACCTGAAGTGAGCGGGATGCTGCTCGCCGCCGGCGAGACGATGGCCATGGTCGCACCGCGCGAGGCGGAGCGGCTACACGCCGCCGACGCTTTCCGGGTCGACGCCGGCGGTGCCGAGTCGAACGTCGCCGGACACGTGGCCGCGCTCGGCCACCCGGCGGCGTGGTTCAGCCGACTAGGGGCCGATCCGCTGGGCGAGCGCATCCTGCAGCGCCTTGCGGCCCGCGGGATCGGCGTGTCGACGGTCATCCGGGATCCGGGCCGCCCCACCGGACTGTATGTCAAAGATCCCGGGCATGGCGTGCACTACTACCGCGCAGGGTCGGCGGCATCGTTCCTGTGCGCCGCGGACGCCGACGGCGTCGATCTCGATGGCATCGCGGTGCTGCACGTGTCCGGCATCACGGCGGTCATCTCGCCGTCGGCGGCGGAGTTCCTCGATCGGATTCTGACCCGCGCCCGCGAGGCGGGAGTGCTCGTCAGTTTCGACGTCAACCACCGCCTCGCGCTGTGGGGTCCCGAGACCGCCGGTGCCGCGCTGAAGTCGTTCGCCGCACGCGCCGACATCGTGTTCGTCGGGCGCGACGAGGCTGAGCGTCTGTGGGGGACGGCGACGCCCGCCGAGGTGCGGGCACTGCTGCCGGAGGTCGTCGAGCTCGTCGTCAAGGACGGCCCGCACGGCGCGACGACGTTCACCGGCGTGGACCACGTGTTCGTCCCGGCGCTGAAGGTCGAGGTCGTCGAGGAGGTGGGCGCGGGCGACGCCTTCGCCGGCGGCTACCTCGCGGCGCTGCTCGACCATGCAACCATCGACGAACGGCTGCGCGAGGGACACGCCCGCGCGGCACTCGTCCTCGCCACCACCGCCGACTGGCCTGACGAAGTGGAAGAACAATGACCGACTGGTTCGAGGACACCTTCGCGCGGGCACCGCTCATGGCGATCCTGCGGGGCATGGGAGTCGAGCGTTCTGCGGAGCTGTCGACGCTCGCATGGGATCTCGGCATCGATGCCGTCGAGGTGCCGCTGCAGACCGCCGAGGACGACGCGGCGCTCCGCGAGGTCGTTCGCCTCGGCGAGGAACGCGGCAAGATCGTCGGCGCCGGCACGATCATCACCGTCGAGCAGCTTGATGCCGCGGTCGCCGCGGGCGCTCGCTACGTGGTGTCGCCGGGCCTGGATCCCGCCATGGTGCGGGCCGCGCAGGAGCGGGGCATCCCCATCCTGCCCGGCGTGGCAACGCCAACGGAGGTGCAGGCGGCGGTCGGCCTCGGACTCACCTGGCTGAAGGCGTTCCCGGCGACGTGGCTCGGCACGGGCTGGTTCGCGCACATCCGCGGTCCGTTCCCGCAGGTGCGTTTCGTGGCGACCGGCGGCCTCAGCGCCGCCAACGTCGGCGACTACCTGGCCGCCGGCGTGCGGGTCGCCGCTGTGGGATCGGCGCTCGAGGATCCGGTGCAGCTGGAGCGCCTGTCCGACGTGCTCGCGGCCCGCAGCTGAACCCGACCGCCGATGCCGAGAATCGAGAGGATGCGCTGTGGACGGTAGCAGTCTGTTCTCGCTTCAGCGCCGCGAGCGCATAATGGCGGAGCTCGGAGCCCACGGCGCGATCCGCGTGACCGAGTTCGCGCGGCTCCTCGGCATCAGCGAGATGACCGTCCGTCGTGATATCAACCACCTGGCCCAGCAGGGGCTCGTCTCGCGTGTTCACGGGGGTGCGACGATCCGCAGCCCAATGGATCGCAGCGTTCCGGTGAGCGCGAAACTCGGCCGTTACACGATCGGGATGGTCGTGCCCTCTCTCGACTACTACTGGCCGCATGTCGTGTACGGCGCTCGCGCGGAGGCGGTCGAATCGCAGTCGCGGATCGCCTTGCGCGGCTCGTCGTACGACATCAAGGACGACCGGAGGCAGATCCAGGCGCTCGTCGACTCGGCGAGCACGCATGCCCTGATCGTCGCGCCGAACGCCTTCGGTCGCGCCGGCCAGGACATGCTGCGCTGGCTCGAGTCGCTGCCGATCCCAGTCGTCCTGGCCGAGCGCCAGGTGCCGTCGGACCTCGTGGTGCGCAACCTGGAGTCGGTGGGAACCGACCATCCGTACGGCGCGTCGCTCGCGGTCCATCACCTGCACGCCACAGGGCATCGGCGGCTCGCCCTGTTCTACCCGCCGGCGAGTCCGACATCTGTGGGTGTCATGCGGGGCTGGCGCGACACGATCGAGAGGCTCGGAATGCCCGCAGGCGTCGTCGCCGAGTACGACGACACGCTCGCCGGCACGGAGCGCGACGAGATGTACGACGGCCTCATCGACCAGTGCCTGGATGCGCAGGTCACCGCTGTACTGATCCTCGCGGATCCGTCCGCCGTCGCGTTCGTGCAGCGGTGTCTCGACCGGGGTGTGCGGGTCCCGCACGACCTGGCGGTCGTCGCCTACGACGACGAGGTCGCCTACCTCGGCTCGCCGGCGATCTCGGCCGTGCGGCCGCCGAAGCAGTATGTCGGCAGAATGGCAGTCCGGCTGGCGCTCGCGCGCCTGACCGAGGGTGCGGAGCGCCCGCTCCATCACGTGCGGCTCGAGCCGCAGCTTCAGGTGCGCGACTCCTCGCGCGGACGCGTCGCGGTCGACGCGTGACCTCGCCCGCCGGGTTCCGAGTCGGTCCGAGCGAGTGCGGTTCGTGCAGTTCCTGTTCGAGCCTGTTCGATTCGTGGTGGCTCACCCGGATGCGCTCCTAGTGTCGCGGTGAAGAAGCTTGCCTCGTCGTGGAGGCGGAGAACGGAGACAAAGATGTCGGAGGCGATGACGCCCCGTGCCGGGTTCGGTCGGAGGACTCGGAGGGCCGCCGTGACCATGGCGGTGAGCGCCGCGGTGGTCGCGGCAGCCGTCGGGTTCCCGGCGATGGCGGAGGCGGCGGTGACCGATCCCGTCGCTGTGACGCTGAACGGCAGCGATGTCGCCGCCGCCGCCAAGAACGTCAACGGACTCACGTTCAAGGGCTTCGGCCTGCTGTCGGGCAACTCCACGAGCGCGCTGCTCATGGACTACAAGTCACAGCATCCGGACCAGTACTGGCAGCTCATCCAGACGTTCTTCGGCGGCTCGAACCCGATCATGAACACCGTCAAGATCGAGATGGGCAACGACCGCAACACGTCGACCGGACCCGAGGCTTCGACGATGCGCTCCCGCGCCGAGTACCCGAATGTGCAGCGCGAGCCCGGATTCCAGCTCGCCGCCGATGCCCAGAAGGTCGCGACGGGCACGGTGCACGTGAGCATCCTGCGATGGGACCGGCCCACGTGGGTGGCGACAGATGCCGACCAGTACATCTGGTTCAAGAACACCGTCCTCGCCGTTTACCGCGAGTACGGCATCATGGTGGACTCGATCAACCCAGACACGAACGAGACCGGCAGCCCGAACATCTCGCTGTACAAGACCTTCTCCGGCTGGCTCCGCAATGACACCAAGGGGTACGAAGGCGCGACGGCTGACGACCCGAACAACGGGTTCAAGAGCGCCCAGGAGGAGCAGCTCTTCCACAGCATCAAGACGATCGCCGCGGACACCGTGGGCACGCCGCCGCTCTCCTTCGGCAACGCGATGACGGCGACGGACCCGTCTCTCCGCGACGCCGTCGATGTGGTGGGATTCCACTACAGCAGCGCGGACGACTCCAACGGCAACATGAAGAAGCTCGCGCAGCAGTTCGACAAGGAGGTCTGGAACTCCGAGGGTCAGTCGACCTTCTCCAGCTCCGCCGACCGGCCGAACAACAACGCGAGCGACGAGGCCGGCGGCACCGGTACGCAGTTCGGCGGCACCAACAGCGCGCTCGAGATGGGCAACTGGATCACCACCGGGTTCGCCGCATCCAACCGCACCTTCAGCATCTTCCAGCCCGCGATCGGGTCGTTCTACGACGGCATGCAGTACTCGTCGAAGGAGCTCGTCAGCGCCCGCGACCCATGGTCGGGCTGGACCTACTACGACGGAGGGCTCGACGTCCTCGCCCAGTTCACGCAGTTCGCCACGCTCGGGTGGGAGAACTCCGACAACACGGCCGGCATCTGGCGGGCGATCCCGCAAGCGTCCGCGAGCCAGCTCGGCACGGGCAACCCGCCGAGCGGCGCCCGGACCGGTGGTGCGTCGTACACGACCCTCGCGGCACCGGATGGGTCGGACTTCTCGACGGTCATCGTCAACGACAGCAAGTACACGCGCACGTACAAGATCGCCGCGAACGGACTGAACCTCGGCGCCGACAAGACGATGGAGCTTTGGGAGACGCGGGCGGCGGATGCCGGCCAGGCCTACGACGCGAACTATCTGAAGCCGGTCGATGAGATCTCGCCGACCACCGACGGGTCGTACACGTTCACCGTGAAGCCGTTTTCGACGCTGACCGCGACGACGCTCGACCACGCCACGAAGGCGGCCGACGGCACGCTCACGCCGAAGGCGGGCTACGGCAACACGCTGCCGACCTCCAAGGAGTACACGGCGGCAGACGGTGGACGTGACGTGCTCGACACGGACTCCACAGGCAACACGAACGGAGTGACCGACGACGCGTACCTCTACGCCGACGACTTCGACTACGCGAACGAAGGCAACGTCAAGACGTACGACTCGGCGACCGGCAAACTCGTCGACAGCGGCGAGTCCTACCTCGACAGCCGCGGCGCGAAGGCGAAGCCGGCCGGAACACCGGGTGTAGCGACCGCCGACAACGGCGCCACCCCGCGCTATACGGACGACACGAACGGAGCGTTCGAGTCCGTCACGACGAGCGACTCGAGCCACGGCCGCGTGATGCGACAGCAGGTCGGCCCCGGCATGGCGGGCAGCGCCTGGAACGCCGGCGACCCGAAGACGACGATCGGCGACGGCCGGTGGGCGAACTACACCGTCTCGTCCGACGTGCAGTTCGAGGCGACGGCTTCGGGCCAGTACGCCAGCATCGGCGCCCGGGAGCAGGGCGGCACGGCGAACGGGCAGAGCGTCTCCGCGGCCGAGCTGAAGGTCGACCCGACCGGGGCCTGGAGCCTGATGCGCTTCGGCGCGACCGTCGCGAGCGGCACCGTGGCGGGCAACGCCGACGTCGCATTCAAGACCGGCGCGGGGGTCTGGAACAACCTGGCGGTGACCGTCGCAGGCTCCGTCTACAGCGCCTCGATCAACGGCAAGCAGATCACGACCTACACGGATGCGTCGCCCCAGGCGACCGGTCGCATCCAGCTCGGATCGAGCTTCAACTTCGTCGACTTCGACAACCTCAAGGTCACGACGGTCCCCGGCTACACGCCCTATTACACGCAGCTCATCGACGGCATGCACCAGACGAGCTGGGCCAACACCTCCACGCCGGTCCTGCAGTTCGACAGCGGCTGGAGCAACATCAACGGCCAGGGCATGTTCGAGTACCAGCGCACCGCCTCCAACAGCACGCGCAAGGGCGCCGCGATGACTTACACGTTCACCGGCACCGGACTCGACATCATCGGCACGAACACCGGTCAGCCGACGCTGAACGTCACCGTGGACGGGGCGCAGGTCGTCGCGAACGCACCGACGCTGGCCTCCGGAAGCGAGCGCACCGCGTTCGAGCTGCGCGGCCTGAAAAGCGGCACGCACACCGTGGTGATCTCGACCGCCAACGCGAGCCCGATCAACGTGGACGCGGTGGGCGTCATCACCGCGAACGCGGACTCGGCCAAGGTCGACACGACGGCCCTCGCCGCTGCGGTCGCGAAGGGCGACGCACTCAACGGGGACGATTGGGGCACGGACTCCTGGTCCCGCGTGAGCGCGGCGCTGACGAATGCCCGTGCCGCCGTCGCCGACCCGTCGGCATTCGGCCTCGACGCCGAAGGCGCTGCGGCGATCACCGTCCGGCTGACGACCGCGATCGACGCGCTGGTGCCCAAGGACGTCAGCCCGGACGTGCGAGATCTCGGCATGACCGCCGTCGCGACGGCCGGCCGCACGCTGCCGAAGACCATGTCGATCGACGGCTCGGACCTGGCGGTGACGTGGGATGCCGCATCCCTCGCGAGTGTCGGTTCGACCGCGGAGCTCGGCACCTTCACGGCGACGGGACGCACGACGGACAAGACCTCAGCCGGCGTGTACCAGCGCTTCAGCGCGGCCGTTCTGATGGTGCCCTCGAGCCTCGCGTACTTCATCGACTCGGGTGCGTCGACGTCTGCCGCGCCCTCCGCATACGCGGCGGTCGCAGGGCTGTATCCGCACCTGCAGAACGCCGCCGCCGACCAGAAGTGGGATGGCGCGACCGCGGGCTCCACGTGGGGCTACTCCACCGCGGCGCCCACCCTCGCCGCCGGCACGCCGACCGACTGGGGCTCCTCCTACGTCGGCGCCGACTTCAACAAGCCGGTCACGTACCACGTGTCCCTGCCCGCGGGAAGCTACAACGTGGTGGGCGTGCAGGCACCGCGCGCCGGCCTGACGACGAACATCTACTCCAAGGTGGGCGTCCACGGCGGCACGGCGACCACCGTGACGGCGGCGTCGAACGGCACCGCGACCCCGATCGCCCAGCGCATCACGCTCAACGCGCCCGCGGTCGTCGACCTGGAGTTCGGGACGAACGGCACGAGCGGGTACAACGCCCGGCTGGCGCTCGCGTACGTCCAGGTGCTGCCGCGCGACCTCGGAGTCCAGGGGACGCTGGGTCTGAAGGATGCGCTCCCCGACACCGTCACGGTCGCCGGGGTGGCCACGGCCGTGACCTGGGACGCCGCATCCATCGCCCAGCAGCGGACGCTCTACGGCAAGCTCTCGGTCTCGGGCACGATCGGCGCCGACGACGCGCCCGTCGTCGCCTCCTACGAGGTGGTTCCGAAGGGGCTCGTGTACTTCATCGACTCGGGTACGAACGGCGTCGCCTCGCCCGAGTACACGGCCGTGAAGCAGTCGGTCCCGACCCTGCGCAACGACGCCGTCGACCAGGTGTCGACGTCCGCCGGCCAGTGGGGCTACGACGCCACTGGGATGGAGACGAAGTCGACGACCGACATCAACGACAAGTACTCGACAGGGCTCTACCAGGACACGACGAAGCTCACCTATCACCTGCCGCTGGACGCCGGCACGTACACGCTCACGGGCGGCTTCACCGAGTGGTGGAACGTGTCGCGTTCGATGTATCAGACGGTGTCGGTGGGCGGGACGGAGCTCGCGAAGGGCAGCATCCCACTGTCAGGCACGAACACACCGCTCGCGGAGGACCTCACCTTCACACTGGACACGCCGGCCACCGTCGACTACGTCGTGACCAACGAGGGCGCGGGCAGTTCGCTGCCGGTCATCTCCTGGCTCGCCGTCGCCGACGTCACGATGGCGGCAGCGCCCGGTGACGTGAAAGCCGTCGCCACAGGCGACACGTCGATCAAGGTCACCTGGGCCCCGTCGTCGCCGACGGGCCTCGGGTTCACGGGGTACCGGGTGTACGACGGCGATGCCACCACCCCGGTGTGCATCACCTCGGAGACCTCGTGCACCTTCACGAACCTCGACCTCGGCTCGACGCACACCTACACCGTGACGGGCGTCAACCAGCTCGGCGAGGGTTCGCCCTCTGCAGCATCGAACTCGGTGACGCTGCCGGAGGTGACGTCGAACGACGGCTCCAGCTCGGTTCCGGGCAAGGCGGTGCTCTCGTCGAACGACGGGTGGGACACGGGCCTCAAGGACGGCACGTTCGACATCACGATGAACATGTGGTGGGGCGTCAACGGTCAGCTGTTCAAGCTGTACCAGGACGGCACGCTCGTGAAGTCGGTGCGCCTCCCGATGATCTCGCCCTTCGCGCAGCAGGCGGTCGTGCACATCGACGGCCTGAAGAACGGCACCTACACGTTCACCGGCCAGCTCACGAACTCGAAGGGGACCACGGCGACGCAGCCGCTCACGGTGAAGGTGACGGATGCGTCGCCGGGCGTACCCGGGCTCTCCTCGAGCGCCCAGCACGCAGACGGCTCGTTCACGCTTTCGGCGGATCTGTGGTGGGGGACCAACGCGACCTCCTACACGTTCCGCGACGGGAACACGGTGATCGGCTCCGGCAGCCTGACGGCCGCCACGCCCAACGCTCAGCACGCGTCCATCGACGTCACGGGAGCAGCCCCTGGAACCCACGCTTACACGGTGACCTTCACCAACGCGGCCGGCTCCGCCACGAGCAAGCCACTGTCCGTCAAGGTGCGCTGATCCGGCGTTCGTGAACAGAGAACCGGGCCGGATGCGCATCCAGCCCGGTTCTCTGTTTGCCGGAGTCTGAGCAGGCGGCCCGCGACAGGCCTTGTCGGGCCGGCCGCACCCCGAATAGAGTTCGATTGCCAGTTCGCCGACGAACGGAGCGACTCATGCCCGCAACAGCGCTGCCCTCGAGTGGAGATTCACCGAAGGGTCCAATCGAAAACGGCAAGACCTGCGACGCGCGGGGGATGGCCGAGATCCACCGAATGTTTCGTGCGGGGTTCGCCGAGGCGCCGGCGCTGGTCGCGGGCGTTGCGGAGGGCGATTCCGCGCACGCAGATGTCGTGGGTGATCACCTCGCGATGCTGTCCGTCGCACTCCACGCGCATCACGAGGGCGAAGATACCCACCTGTGGGACGCTCTCGAGCAGCGCGCGCCGTCGTGCGCAATTCACGTTGAGCGGATGAAGCAACATCACGCCGAGCTGCTCGTACACCTGACGCAGATGGATGCTGCTTTGCCCGCATGGCGGGCGAGCGGGCGAGAAGGGGACGCGGCCAACGTGCAATCCGCCCTCGACGGAGTCAACGCGGCGCTTGCTATTCATCTGCCCGACGAAGAAGCGAACATCGTTCCGGTGATGGAAACGACGCTGACTCCGAAAGAGATCGAGTGGTTCGCCGAGCACGGGCGCAAGGCGACCCCGAAAGGCAAGACCTGGGAGGCGTTGGGCGCGATTCTCGCAGCCCAGCCCGACGGGGGCGCTGAATGGCAGCGTGAGAACCTGCCACGGCCCGTCCGGCTGTTGTGGCGTGCGGTCGGGCGAGGAAAGTACGAGAAGAACCGGCGAGAACTGACCACGGGCGGCGTTCCGCGCTAACTGGTGGGAGCCGCCCTGTGGGTGGAGCGGCCCTCGGGGATCCAGGTTCCGATGAGGGTGACCACGAAAACGACCCCGGCAAGAATCCAGGGCAGCCAGGGTGAGTCTCCGTCGCGCGCCACAGCCCCCACCAGTAGCAGCCCCCCGAGCCAGACGATGCCGAAGACCACGAAATAGACGATGGCCACCCGTCCAGGGCGAGTAGTGAAGGGGTGAACTGAGGAGCGGCGAGCAGCGCGATCGACAATTAGGGTCGCCACGATTGCAAGCACGGGGGCCAGGACCGCGATCTGCTGTGGGAGCAGCGCGAAGGCGATGAGAGCAGCGCCGGCTATCACCCCGAGGGCGAGAAAGTACAACAGACGAGCGGTGGGGCGTTCAACTCTGGTGGACTTGTCGGCATTGACTGTGTGCACGGACGGCAGTCTATGCAGCTTTTGCGACATGTAGCGCCACGTATGCGCGCGACGTCGCCGCTGGGCCTCGTCCTAGTCGTCGCGTTTCGACTCGTCCACGATGCGCTTGGTGAATTCGTCGGTGAGGCGGGTCGTCTCGGCCATCTTCTCGCTGACGTTCTCGGCCGTCGCGGACTTCCACACCGTGTCCAGCCGGTCGTCGAGATCCCGGATCTGCTCTCGGATGGCTTCGTTCGCCTGCTCGTTCGCGGTGCGGACCAAGCGCACAGCGTTGTCGACGATCCGGCGCTCCAGCAGTACCACGAAGCCCACCAGCAGCAGTGTAGTTCCGACGTTCGCCAGCACACCGGCGAGATAGCCTGCACTGGCGGCGGCCGGCGTCAGGAGCAAACCGATCACGATGGCGGCGAGGCCCAGCAGGATGCATCCGATGAACCAGCCCCAACGGATGCGAAGGCGGGTGGGTGTCGACGTTTCGCTCATCCCGCCAGCGTAGAGTCGGGGAGTTCTCCGTGGTCGGGATGCAACGCGGGCGGGAAGCAACGCGGTCGGGAACCGGCTACAGGTGCTCGGCGATCCGCTTGATCTCGGCCAGACGGTGGTCCCACTCGGCGCCGACGCGATCGAGGCGGCGTGCCGTGTCGCTCAGCTGCGAGCCGATCACGCGGTAGCGCAGCTCGCGGCCGACCCGAAAGGGCTCGACGAGGCCGACCTCCTGGAGCACGGAGAGGTGCTTCGCGATCGCCTGCCGTGTGACGGGTAGCCGCCCGGCGAGGGCGGACGCCGATGCGTCGCCCTCGCCGAGGGCCGCCAGGATGCTCCATCGGGTCTCGTCGCCCAATGCGGCGAACACCGGCACGAGGGTGCTTGTGGTCACGAGCCTCCCTCGAGGTAGGCGACGAGCTCGTCCAGCTCGGAGTCCCAGCCGGTGCGGTTGCTCTCCATGCTGCCGGCCGGGTCGGACAGCGCGTCGAAGCCCGACTCGACGACGGTGAGCCGGGTGCCGGTTGCGACGGGTTCGAGGGTGAAGCGGAACACCGTCGAGTTCTCGACGTCGACCCGAACCGGGTCGAGCGATGAGGCGCCTCCCCAGCGGTAGGCGATCATCCGGGGCGGGTCGAGTTCCTCGATCTGCACGGGGACGTCGCCGTAGCCGTCGAACGAGAAGAGGCCGCCGGCGCCGACGGCGACTCCGTCGAGCACGGCCGCCTGCGGGAACCACCGCGCGATGTGCTCGACCTCGGTGATCGCGGCCCACACCTTCTCGGGCGGTGCCGCGATCGTGATGGTGCGCCGCACCGTGAACTCGTCGCGGTCGACGACGGAGGGCCCGTTTTCGGTCATGGTCATGATTCTGTTCCTTTCTGTCGATTGATGCAACCACAGGGTTGCACGAACTTGCACAAGATGCAACCGTTGAGTTGCAACTCCGGATGCGCGGATCCGGCCCGCTGATACCCTCGACCCGTGACGCACCAGCTCACCCGCGACCAGGCCCGGCGCATCGCCGTGCAGGCACAGCTGCTGGAAGCCGACCGACCGGACGACGTCGTCGGGGTCGCGGAGCAGCTCGGGCCATCAAGATCGACCCGACAGCGACCATCGCGACGGCGGAGCACACGATCCTCTGGTCGCGGATCGGCTCGGCCTACGAGCCGGCCCAGCTGTCGAAGGCCGTCGAGCTGGATCGGCTGTTGTTCGAGTTCGACGGAGCCTTCCGCCCGGTGAGCCTGCTGCCGCTCATGCTGCCGGCCATGCGGCGCTGGCCGCGCCGGGAGAGCAGCCGGGAGTGGCTGGCGGCGAACGACCGCTTTCGCACCGAGGTTCTCGCGCGATTGCGGGCAGAGGGGCCGCTGCTGGCGAGCGATATCCCGGACACCGCCGATGTGGCCCGCCCGCCGGACGGCTGGTCCGGGTCGAACCAGGTGGCACACATGCTCGACTTCCTGCAACGGCAGGGTGAGGTCGCCATCGTCGGGCGTCAGGGGCGGCACCGGCGGTGGGATCTCGCCGAGCGCGTGTATCCGCGCGATCTCCCCTCGTACGAGCCCGAGGAGGCCGAGCGGATGCTGAACGAGCGAAGACTGCAGGCCGCGGGGATCGTCAGGCAGGGCTCACCCTGGACCCGGGTGGGAGAGGCGGGCGAGCCGGCGACCATCGAGGGGATGCGCCAGAAGTGGCGCGTGGACCCTGAGGCGCTCGCCGCGCTGGACAACGACGAGGGCGGGCGCGCCGCGTTCCTCAGCCCGTACGACGGCATGCTCTTCGACCGTCCACGACTGCACGACCTCTTCGAGCTCGACTACGTGCTCGAGCAGTTCAAGCCCAAGCCGCAGCGGAAGTACGGCTACTTCGCCCATCCCATCCTGCTGGGCGACCGCTTCGTCGGCATGCTCGACGCCCAGGTCGATCGTGAGCACGAAGTGCTGGCGGTCACAGCCGTGCACGAGTTCCTGCCGTTCGACGAAGACGAGCACGATACGGTCCGTGCTGAGATCGCCGATCTCGGCCGATGGCTGGGTGTCGACGTCCCGGAGTGGTGAAGCCGTTCAGTCGCGGAAGTAGGCGTTCGCCCGCCCGCTGAAGAGCAGGACGATCACGGCGACGGACACCACGATGCCGATGACCGCGGCCCAGAGAAACGCCGGCGCGCTGATCGAGAGCCAGATCGCCGCTGCGATCGACAGCGCCTGGAAGATCACAGCGACGACTCGCGCGCCGTTGATACCACGGAGCAGGCCGCCGGCGACGATCAGGACGACGATGCCGACGATCATGACCGATACGGCGAAGACGACCAGGAGCGCCGCTTCGCCGAAACGGGCGACGATGTCGGCGTTTCCCGTCTGGAAGAGCAGCAGGAGCCCCGTGATGACGCTGATCGCGCCCGAGATCCAAGTGAGGACAGCGACCGTGGTGACACCGCCGGGACGAGCATTGTTCGAAGTGGTCACGCTGCGAGGCTAGACCTCCGCGGCGCAGCCTGCATCATGCGGTCGGGGTGATGTCCCTCCCGGCATCCGCGGTTGCGCCGCGTGAGATCGCGTGGCACGCTCGAAGCGATCCCGCCGTCGGGATGTCGACGGGCGACAGGACGGAGCACGGCATGGGACTCATCCACATCGACCTGTTCACCACGCTCGACGGCGTCGCGCAGGCACCCGGGGGCCGGAACGAAGACGTCGACGCCGGGTTCGCGTTCGGCGGCTGGCAGGCGCCGATCACCGACTCGGTCGTCGGCGAGCAGGTCTGGGCCGGGATGGACGGGATGGACGCCCTGCTGCTCGGGCGCCGCACCTACGACATCTTCGCCGCGTACTGGCCGCACGAGGAGGGTGGCATCGCAGAGCTGTTCAACCGCATCCCGAAATACGTGGCCTCGCGCCAGGCGATCGCTCCCGAGTGGGAGGGTTCCACGCTGCTCGGCACGGATGTCGTGGCCGACATCCGTGAGCTGCGCGACCGGCACGAGGCGGTCCACGTCATCGGCAGCCTCGACCTCGTGCAGACGCTCTTCGCGGAGCGGCTCTTCGACCGGCTCACCCTCTGGGTGTACCCGATCCTGCTCGGTGGTGGGAAGAAGGTCTTCGCCGACGGGGTGGTGCCGACGAACCTCACGCTCATCGAGCCGGCCGTCACCTCACCGAAGGGTGCCGTGATGCAGCGCTACGCGCTCGCCGACGGGACGCCTGGCGTCGGAGACATGGCGGCCGTCGTCGGGGAGGGCTAGAGGGCGCGTCGTCGCGCGGTCAGGCGGCCGGATCGGAGCCGATGAAGGCGCCTGCCCGCTGGATGACGTCCGCAATTGTTGTGACGTCGGGACCGCCCATGAAACCGTGCGACGCGCCGGGCACGACGTGGAGCTCGGCGCGGACGCCCGCTTCCCGGCACTGCTGAACGAACCGGCGCGAGTCCGGCAGGAGCGAGTCGGTGGAGCCGACGGCCACGAACGCCGGCGGCAGTCCGCGCACGTCCGCTGCGAGGTCGGGCGCATCCTGCAGACGGCCCCGGCCGGCCCAGCGGGCGAAGGCCCACTCCGACAGCTCGCGGCCCGGTCCTCCCGTGGCCTCGGGGTCGAATCCGCTCACCGTGAGGTCGACGTTCGGGTTGGTGAGCACCAGCGCCGCCGCCCGTGCCTGGCGGGCGGTGACGATGGCCAGGGCACCGCCGGCCGAGTCGCCCCACAGCACCACGTCCCGGACGCCGGCGTCCCGCAGGGCAGCGACACCTTCGACGGCGTCCGCCGCCGATTCGGTCAGGTCGGCTTCCGGCGCCAGGCGATAGCCCACTGAGAGCACCGTGGTCCGCAGGATGCTCGCGATCCGTCGGCAGTATCCGTCCTGCAGGTCCAGATCGCCGAGCACACCGTAGCCGCCGTGCAGGAAGACGACGCCGGTGTCGGGGCGAGCATCCGTCTCCGGCGTGTACCAGCGCACAGGCACCGAACCGACGGTCTCGTCGGTGACCGTGCCGCTGAACGGAAGGCGCGGCCGAGCGGATGCCCGGGCCGCTGCCTCGCGCCGCATCCGGTCGATGTCAGGATCGTTCATGCAGCAGCTCGGGTCGGATGCCGTAGGCGCGTTCGCGGTCGACGCGGCCGCGCACGAAGATCAGCGGAATGATCGCGAAGATCATCACCGCGATGTTGCCGAGCCCTGCGACTCCGGCGAGCGGTCCCGGGTGCAGGTTCCCGCCCGTGGCGTCGATGTCGCCGGCCAGCAGGATCAGGCTGGGGTCGGTGGATGCGTGGAGCAGGATCGGCCAGATCAGGTTGCCGGTGACGCGCAGAGCGACGTACATCGTGATGCCGAAGGCGAAGGTGTACACGACCGTGAACGCGACCGTGACCAGGTTCTGACCCATGAGCAGATTTCCCGAGTGCAGGGCGGCGAAGATGAGGGAGGAGAGCAGCATGACCGAGCGTTCCCCGTATCCGGCGCGCCGCAGCAGGTTGACGGCGAAGCCCCGGATGAGGAGCTCCTCGGCGAATCCGACGCACAGGCCGGTGAACAGTACCGCGATCACGGCACCCACGTTCCAGCCGGCGTAATCGACGCTCGCGAAACGGAGGACGTTGAAGACGAGCACGACCGCGACGCCGATCCACATCCACCAGGACCCGCGGATGGGCTGCCTCCCGAACAGCTCTTTCAGCCAGCCGAGGGAGAGCGCGAAGATCACCAGGAGGATGCTGCCGACCAGGATCGACGCTGCCACGCCGAAGAACACGCTCAATCCGTTCGCGAACACATCGTCTTTGTCGATCAGGTGACCGAACGCGAGACTGATCAGAAGGGCCGCCAGCTGGTAGAGCCCGTAGTAGGCGGCGACGACGAGCAGGGCTTTCCACCATCCGCCGCGATCCCAGAATCGTTTCCACGGCGATCGTCGCCCAGTCATCTCCGCCATCCCCGGCCTCCCCACAGAGTCTGATCACGCTATCGCGAAGTCTTCCCCGTCTGGAAGCGCCACGGGCGTACAGTGAGCAGCGATGCGATAGCCAGCGCCCTGCCACCCGGAGAGACTCCGGCATCGACGGACGAGGAGCAGCGGCCACATCGACGGCTTACCCGCGCCGAGGTCGAACTCCCACCCGAGTCACCGATCCGCACACGCCCTAGGAGGCGTTCACCATGCTCAACGAAGCACACGCAGTACTGCCTGCATCCGATCTCAAACGCGCGCAGGACTTCTACCACACCGCTCTCGGACTCGACCCCGACGACGTCCAGGCGGGCAATCTCGTCTATCACCTCGGGTCGGGCTCGGCATTCGAGATCTACGAGACGTCGAACGCGGGAACGGCCCAGAACACCCAGATGTGCTGGATCACCGACGAACTCGAAGCCGACATGGCGCGCCTGCGGGAGCGGGGCGTCACGTTCGAGGACTACGACAATCCGGGACTGAAGACCCAGAACGGGGTCGCCACCATGGGTGACGTCAAGGCCGCCTGGTTCAGGGATACGGAAGGGAACTTCCTCTGCCTCACCCAGGGCATGTAGTGCCAGGCCGGTCCGAGGGAACCGTCACGCTTCGTTTCGCTATGTGACGCCCTCACTCGGATCTTCCCGGTCGGCGACTTACCGTTGGAAGACGAAAAACGTCCACCCCAACGCCTCAGGAAAGAAAATGAGCCAGCCGACACCTCCGCGAACGCATGACGATCAGCACCTGCTGAACGGATGCGGTGGGGTCATGTGCGCCGAGTCGGGCGCCGGGCACGAGCTCTCGTTCCTCCAGCGGCGAGTGGCCTCCGCGACGCCGTCGAAGTGGCGCGACGCGGTCGTGACCCTCGTGCTCCCGGATGGCTGGGTGCAGCTCACGACGATCGACGACCAGGAGAGCGTCTGGGTCTGGCAGCACTCCGACCTCACAGGCGCGCTCCACTCCGGGGAGCCGGTCGCGCTCCACGAGGTCTACCACGTGCTCGCTGCCGGGAGCCACTGGCTGAACGTCGCTCCCGCGTCGAACACGGCTGCTGCCGCAACCGCTCTCTAGCGAACAGAACCGACCGCTCAGGCGGTCGGCATCATGGACTTCATCGTGTCCATCATCTTCTGGGCCGCCATGGCGCACTGACGGCAGGCATCAGCACACATCTTGCACTGCTCGCTCATGTCCGCGTGCTTCATGCACTCGTCGGCGCAGGCGTTGCACATGGTCATCGTGGCCTGCATCATCGCCATCATGCTGTTCATGTCGTAGCCGGTCGGGCGGAGCATCGCGCGCATCATCGTGTTGGACATGTCTGCCGTGTCCGAACACATCGCCGCGCATTTGCCCATCCCGTCCGTCATCATCATGCTGTCGGCGCACAACGTACAGGCCTGTTCGCAGGCCGAGCACGCCTCGACCAGCTCGTTCATCGCGGTCATGTCCATGCCGGGCATGCTCATCGCGGTGTCCATCATCCGGGAAGTCATGTTCATCATCGGGGGTCTCCGTCCGGCGGCTGCGGCGCCGGCGTTCGGCCGACCAACGACCACAACTCACTCTAGAAAAATGGTACGGCAGGCTCGCCGGGAAGGCCATGGCCCTGGTGGTGTCGGTGCGCGGGCATATCGTGAGCCCATGATCGGATCCCTTGAATCGCTCGTCATCGACTGCCCCGACACTCGTGAGCTCGCCCGCTTCTACTCCAAGCTCCTCGGACTGGAGATCGTCATGTACGACGACGACTGGGCGGAGATCGTCGCTGCCGACGGTGGCCGGCCCATCATCGCGTTCCAGCAGGTCGAGGCGTACAACCCTCCCCAATGGCCGAGTCAGGAGGTGCCCCAGCAGATGCACCTCGACGTCAAGGTCGACGACCTCGACGTCGGCGAGGCCGCGGTGCTCGAGCTGGGTGCCACTGCGACAGGGGCGGGAACGGCAACGTTCCGGGTCTACCGCGACCCTGCCGGCCACCCGTTCTGCCTGGTGAATCCCGCCGACTGACGGCCTGGGCTCAGTTCGCGACACCCGACAGGTGCTCGCTGAGAACCTCGACCACGAGGTCGTGGTCGGCCTCGTCGGTGAGCCCTGACACGCCGATGACCCCGACGAGGGCACTGCGGACGCGCAGTGGGAAGGCGCCGCCGCTGAACGTGTGCAGTCGGTGGTCGAGACCCAGGCGCGGTTCGACGGCCTGGATCCCCTGGGCGCGGAACCGGTCGCGGACGAGCAGTGAACTGGCGTTGAAGCGGCGTACGACCCCGACCTTGCGCTCCAGCCAGTCGTCGTTGTCCGCCGTCGAGCCGGCCATGCCGACGTGGAAGACGCGCTGGTCGCCCAGGTAGATGCTCGCCGCGATCGGGGCGTTGCGTTCGGTGGCCAGTTCGACGATCCGCGTGCCGACCTTCCAGGCGTCGGCATGTGTGAAATCGGGGAACCTCAAGCGCTCCTCATGCTCGGCCAAGCGGGCGAGAGTGGACGGGTCGACGGGTTCGGTCATGGCTGACTCCTCGTTCGGGCGGCGCGCGGTCGTCGCGTTCGGCAGTGGCGCGCTCACACCAATCCTGCCAGCCGTGAGCGAGCGTTACTTCTTCGACTTCTCGGCAGGGAACGCGGAGGTGAACGCCCGGCGCGGGTGTCTGAGCGCGGCGAGCGAGGTCACTTCCCGGAGCGACAGAGCGTCGATGATCCACCCGGCGAAGACGCGGAACTTCCGGTTCACGGTCGGCACGACGAGCCCGTGGTACGTGCGATGGACCAGCCAGGCGGGCAGCCGCTTCAGCTTCACCCCCAGGATCAGTGCGGCTCCGTCTCCGACGCCGTAGCTCGCGATCGTGCCGAGAGATGCGTGGCGGTACTCCTCGAGACCCTCGCCACGGATGTCGTGCAGGATGTTGCGGGCCGCGACGGCCGCCTGGCGGAGCGCGTTCTGAGCGTTCGGCGTGTAGTACGCCGGTTGCTTGGAGGCCGTCAGGTCGGGGACTTGCGCGTTGTCGCCGACTGCCCAGGCTCCGGCGATAACGCCGCCGTCGTCGCGGGTCACCCGCAGCCGCGTGTCGGCGATGACATGCCCACGGGGGCCGAGGGGCGCATCCGTGTTCTCGAGAGTCGGGCTGGGGCGCACTCCAGCGGTCCAGATCAGTGTCGCAGCGTCGAAGGCGTCGCCGCTCGACAACTGGATGTGCCCGTCGACGCACGACGTGACGGTCGTCTCGAGCCGCACATCGATGTCGTGCCGGCCGAGTTCGCCGAGCGTCCACATCGAGAGGTCCGGTCCCACCTCGGGCGCCACCCGGTCGAGCGCCTCGACGAGTATCCAGTGCACATCCGAGCGGTTCAGCGACGGGAAGCTGTCGGCCGCCTTCATGCAGGCGTCACGAAGCTCGCTGATGGCCTCGACACCGGTGTATCCAGCGCCGACGAAGACGAAGGTGAGCAGCTTCTTCCGCAGCGCCGGGTCCATGGTCGCAGCCGCCTTCGCCACGCACTCGAGAACATTCTCGCGGGCGAAGACTGCCTCCTCCATGGTCTTGAACCCCACACCCATGTCCTTCAGTCCCGGGGTGGGGAAGGTGCGGGTGACCGCTCCGAGCGCGAAGACGACGTGGTCGAAATCCAGCTCCAGGATGCTGCCGTCGAGCGAGCGCACCACGGCCGATCGGCCGGCCAGGCTGACGGAGTCGAGGGTGCCGCGGATGACCCGGGACTTCTTCAGCGTGCGGTGCAGCGGAACCGTGACATCCCGGGGCGCGACGTGTCCCCCCGCTACCTCGGGCAGGAGGGGCTGGTAGGTCATGTACGGACTCTGATCGACCACGGTGATCTGGACCGGCGTCTCACCGCGATGTCGTTGCAACCCGAGGGCCGTGTAGAGGCCGGCATAGCCACCGCCGAGGATGAGGACACGCTGAGTACCGTTGGGGGACATCCGGAGACCCTTTCCGACTCGTCCTGGCGACGGGAGAGCCGCCGAGTCGGATGGTACGCGCGAGAGCGTGGTCAGGGTATCCCGGACGGGCCTCCGGATGCGGCTACCGCTGGTACGAGAAGGCGGCGCGGAAGATCGCGCGGCCGCGGGCGGCGGTGGACGGCCGTTCTTCGGGATCGGACTTCGAGAGCATCAGGGCGAGCATCGAGATGGCGAGCATGACGTCGGCCGCCTCGACGCCCGCGCCGATCCTGCCGGCTGACTTGTCACGCGCGAGGATCGTGTCGATCACGGCGACCACCCGGGTGCCCAGGTGGACCGTGCGGGCGTCGTGACGGTCGGAGATGAGCATGTCGACCAGCGCCGTCGATCCGATCGCCTGCGCCGTGATGAGGTCGAAGAGGTCGCTCAGGGTCGACCCGTCACTCTCGACGAGGGCCTCCAGTTCGGTGATGTTGTCGTCGAACACCGCCACGGCAAGAGCGATGCGGTCGGGGAAGTGGCGGTAGAGGCTGCCCTGGCCGACTCCTGCCCGCCGGGCGACGGCGCTGAGGGGTGCCTGGAACCCGCTCTCCGCGAAGACCTCGCGAGCTGCGGCGATGAGTGCGCGACGGTTCGCCGGGCCGGCGCTCGGCCCGAGATTCGCTTTCGCTTCGGAGTTCGTCGGCACCGGTGTAGCGTACTACCGGACAGTGTTGTCCGGTAGTGCGCTCGTCACACGGAGCCGCACTCGACAAGCAGCAGCTCGCGAAAGGAAACCACAATGACAGACCCGAAGCCTCTCACCGCCAACAGCACGATCGGCACCTGGCTGCAGCATCCGGAGGGCGGCCCGCTGATCCGCGAACTGCTCGGGGGAGCCGGCGTCGACGAGACGGTGCTCGCCCCCGTCGCCGGCCTGCCGCTCCAGCAGCTGGTCGCGATGAGCCAGGGCGCCATGCCGCAGTCGGTGATCGATGATCTCGTGCTGCGCGCCAACGGCGGCGTGGCCCCGACCGAGGATGCCGAGGCCACCGGGTGGCGCGAGCGCATCACGCCCGGGCGGTTCGACGGGCGCACCGTGATCGTCACGGGCGCCGCATCCGGGATCGGCCGTGCGACCGCATCCCGCATCGCGCGCGAGGGCGGCCGGGTCGTGGCCGTCGACATCGCCGGCGACAAGCTGAACGACCTCGCCGCATCCGTCGCCGGCGGGTCGGTCGTGCCCGTGGTCGGGGACATCACGAAGCAGGAGGACATCGACCGGATCGTCGCCGCGGCGGGGGACCGGATCGACGGCTTGGCGAACGTCGCAGGCGTGAACGACGACTTCTCGCCCGCGCACGAGACGTCGGACGCGATCTGGGACCGCGTCATCGCGATCAACCTCACCGGCGGATTCAAGCTCACCCGCGCCGTGCTGCCCGCGATGCTCGACGCCGGCACCGGATCGATCGTGAACATCGCCTCGGAGGCCGGACTTCGCGGCGACGCCTCCGGTAACGCGTACACGGTCTCGAAGCACGGGGTCATCGGCCTGACTCGCAGCGCCGCATTCATGTACGGACCGCAGGGCATCCGGGTCAACGCCGTCGCGCCCGGCGGGGTGGCGACCGGCATCCCCATGCCGGCCCATGTGTCGGAGGTCGGCAGTGCCAGGCTGGGCCCGTTCCAGGCCGCGATCCCGACGCTCGCGACCGCCGAGCAGCTCGCCGCTTCGATCACGTTCCTGCTGAGCGACGACGGCGTCAACATCAACGGCGCCATCCTGCCGTCGGATGGCGGCTGGTCGGTCCAGTAGGGACGCCGCGGTTCGGGGAGACGCTGCGCCTTCTGCGCGCGCCGCTGCGCCGCCGGCGCGCGCCGCTGCGCAGGAAGAATCGCGTCTCTCCGCCCGCAATCTCCGTCGCGACGGACAACACGCCGCAGCGCGCGACGAGATCTCCGACCGACCTGCGCGCGCCTTGCGGCGCGGCCCGACCGGCCAGGGCGCGACCGGCCCCGCCTTCGGACGGAGAAAGCGCGAGTTTGCCGACGATGTCCTCCGTCCGGACGGAGCAAACCCGGTGAGCGACCGAGATCTCCGACGGAGGGGGATCGGTGTGCGGCGCATTCGCGATTCTCAGGTCTGCTGACCTGCCGACATCGCAGCGCCTGGCGATTCGGTCGTTGGGCTCCCGCCCGCCCCACTAACGCAGGAAGAATCGCGTCTCTCCGCCCGCGATCTCCGTCGCGACGGACAACACGCCGCAGCGCGCGACAAGATCTCCGACCGACCCAGCGGGATTCCTCTGAGCGGGTGCACAGCTTGGGCCTAGCTCACACGCAGATCCGCGCCGATAGTAGAAGCGATGGACACTGAGAAAACCGACAGCAACGCCCGACTCAGTCGTCGCGCCCTCATCGCTGGGAGCGGGATGGTCGGCGCCGGCATCATCGCCGGCGTGATCTTCGCCACGCGCGACAGCCCCGAGTCGTCTGCTGCCACACGCCAAGCCACGGCCACGCCCTCGTCGGCGGCCCAACCCGTGCTGCGCACGTTCGTGAGCACCGACCTGACCGTGCCCGAGGTGACGAGCTGGAAGACGGGCACCACGGCCGCCGGCCTGCTCTTCGTCACCCAGCAGGTGAAGGGCTTCAACGGTCTGATCATGCGCGAGTCGGGTGAGCCCGTGTGGATCGAGCCGACCAAGGCGAATCTCACCGACCTCAAGGTGCAGACCTACCGGGGCGAACCCGTGCTCACGTACTGGACGGGCACCAGCACCGGCGGTCACGGCGCGGGCACCGGCACCATCCTCGACACCTCTTACACGAAGATCGCCACCGTGTCGGCCGGAAACGGTCTGGACGCCGACCTCCACGAGTTCCACCTCACCAGTCGCGGCACAGCGCTCGTCACGATCTACGCCGCCAGGCCGGCCGACCTCAGCTCGATCGGCGGCGCGAAGAAGGGCTACATCTACAACTGTCACGTTCAGGAGATCGACGTGGCCACCGGCGATGTGCTGCTCGACTGGAGCGCGCTCGACCACATCCCGATCGCCGAGACGTATCTGGGCCTGGACCAGGATGCGGGCCACGACGGCACCACCGCCGGTAAGGCCTTCGACGCATACCATTTCAACGCGGTCGAGGAGGATGGGGACACCCTTCTGGTCTCCGCGCGCCACACCCACACCGTCTACGCGATCGACCGCACGAGCGGTGATGTTCGCTGGCGGTTCGGCGGCAAGAAGAGCGACATCGAGGTGGCGGACGACGCCGTGTTCGCCTGGCAGCACGACGTGCGCCGGCACTCCGACGGCACCATCACGCTGTTCGACAACCACCTGTACTCGGGCACCGACGGGGAGTCCCGTGGCATGAAGTTCGAGCTGAACGCCGACGAGACCACGGCGACCCTGCTGCAGGCGTACACCCACGACAAGCATCTGGGCACCGCGATGGGCAGCGTGCAGGTGCTCGGCGACGGCAACGTGCTCGTCGGATGGGGCACCGACCCCGCGGTCACCGAGTTCACCTCCACCGGCAAGGCGGTCTACGAAGCGTCCCTCGGCGGCATCTCCTACCGGGCATACCGGCACGAATGGTCCGCCCGTCCGACGACCACTCCGGATGTCGCCGTGCGCGCCGAAGGCGACGGGATGCGCATCTTCGCCAGCTGGAACGGCGCGACGCAGGTCAAATCCTGGCGCTTCCTCGCATCCGCGACCGGCGAACCCGCTCGGGTCGGCGAGGTCGAGCGCTCCGGCTTCGAGACCTCCTTCCTGACGGGTAAGGCGGTCAACGTCTCCGTGCAAGCACTCGACTCCGACGGAAAGGTCCTGGCGTCGTCGAAGACGATCACCGCCTGAGGCCGGGCGTCCAGGGTAGTCGGTCGCCCGGCGGCGGCGTCAGAAGTCGTGCGGACGGGCGAAGCCCGCATCCAGCGCGACCTCGCCGGGGTTCAGGTGCGACCGGATGAGCGGAAGCGAGCGCTTGAGCGACGACTGGATGCGCCCCTCCAGCTCTTCCGACACGATCCGGTAGTCCTCGAAGTCGCCCTCGCCGGCGAAGATACCGAGCGGAAGCGTCAGCGACTGGAAGAACCCGAACAGCGGGCGCATCTGGTGCTCCACGAGCAGGGCGTGACGGTCGCTGCCACCGGTCGCCGTGAGCACGATGGGCTTGCCGACGAGCGCGTACTGGCCGATGTGGTCGAAGAAAAGCTTGAAAAGGCCGGTGTAGGTCGCGCGGTACGCGGGCGACCCGACGACGACCACATCCGCCGCCTCCACCTTCTCGAGTGCGTCGATGACTGCGGGGCCGAGCTGGCTGCGGAAGGGGCCCGCGCCAAGCCCGCCGAGCAGCGGCGCGAGCTCGATCACGGTCGCCGTGCCGCCGAGTTCGGTCGCGAACGCCTCCGTCACCTCGGCCACCAGGGCGGTGGTGCGCGACGGATGCGTCGGGCTCCCGCTGACGCCGACGACCGTGACGGGGCTCTGGTCGGTCATCAGAAGGAGGCCGCGTTCGCCGTGTCGAATCGGAGCGGCTCGACCGGGTTGTCGAGGTTCGCTCCGCCGCGGTAGCGCGCGCCGATGTGCCGATCGGGCAGACGGCTGTTGCCCGCACCGAAGAGCCGCTCGCGGAGAGTGTCCGATCGCTCGCTCTCGTCGGGAAGCCGGCCGCGCTTGCGCAGCTCGGGGACGACGAGCTCGGCGAAGTCCCTGGCGGTGTCGAACGAGTGGTACTGGCGCAGGTTGATGCCGTCGAGTCCGTCCTCGTCGAGCCACTTCTCGATCTCGTCCGCGACGGTCTTGGCGGTTCCGACCACGAGGAAGCGGTCGTTGCGCGATCCGCCGACGAAGTCGAGTGCCTGGCCGACCGTGCGCTCCAGTGGCAGGAACGGCACCTTCGACGGGGAGACGTCGGCGCGGCGCAGTGCCTCGGCCACCGTGATGTCGCGCGGGAAAGCGGTCAGGTCGACGGGCAGGCTGCTGTGGGCGAGGATGCCGTCGAGACTCGAGTTCTCGCGGTACACACGCCACTTGTCCGCAGCCTCCTCCTCCGTGCGGCCGACGATGATGCCGGCCATCGCGATGAACTTGACGTCGTCGCGCTGGCGGCCGTGACGCTCGGCGGCGTCGCGCATACCGTCGGCGTTGCGCTGGAACTCTTCGGTCGTGCGGCCGCCGGTGAAGACGACTTCTGCGTGCCGGCCGGCGAACTCGATGCCCGCGGGCGAACCTGTCGCCTGGAAGATGACAGGTGTGCGCTGGCGTGAGGGATGCACGATGTGCGGCCCGGCCACCCGGTGGCGCTCGCCGACGTGGTTGATGTAACGCACTTTGGACGGGTCGGTGAAGACCTTGTTCGCGCGGTCGGCGACCACCGCGTCATCGTCCCACGAGCCCTCCCAGAGCTTGTAGAGCACGTCGAGGTACTCGTCTGCGTACTGGTAGCGCAGGTCGTGCGGCACTTCGCCGTCGAGCCCGAAGTTGTGGGCCGCGTTGGGGAGGTAGGAGGTCACGACGTTCCAGCCGATGCGGCCCTTGGTGAGGTGGTCGAGCGTCGACATGCGACGGGCGAACGCGAACGGCGGCTCGTAGGTGGTCGAGAAGGTGACGCCGAAGCCGAGGCGTTCGGTCACGGCGGCCATGGCCGGGATGACGAGCAGCGGGTCGATGTTCGGGCTCTGCAGTCCCTCGCGCAGCGCCGTCTCGGGGCCGCCGCGGAACACGTCGTATGCGCCGATCACGTCGGCGAGGAAGATGCCGTCGAACCCGCCGTGCTCGAGGATCTGGGCCAGCTCGGTCCAGTAGTCGATGTCGGCGAACCGCTCGCGGTTGTTGCCCGGCAGCGGCCAGAGACCGTGCGTGATGTGGCTCACGGTGGCCATTTCGAAGAGGTTGAGGAAGAGTTGTTTGCGTTCTGCCATGGTGAGGTCAGTCCTTTTCGATGGGGGAGCCGACGAACGAGGCCGGATCGAACTCCGGAATCGACGCTATCAAGTCGCGCGTGTACGGATGCGCCGGGTGACGGAAGATGTCATCGGGCCGCCCCTCCTCGACGACGACTCCGTCTTTCATGACGAGGACACGGTCGCTCAGATGGCTGATGACGCCCAGGTCGTGCGAGATGAACAGGTAGCTCACGCCGGTCTCCCGCTGCAGGGCGACGAGGAGGTCGAGGATCTGCGCCTGGATGGTGACGTCCAGCGCGGAGACCGCCTCGTCGAGCACGATCACCGACGGTCGCGGCGCGAGCGCGCGCGCGATGGCGACGCGCTGGCGCTGGCCGCCGGAGAGGCGCAGCGGGAACCGGTTCAGCACCTCAGGTGTGAGGCCGACGAGGTCGAGGAGCTCGAGCACGCGCTCCCGGCGGGCGGCCGCGCTCGTGAAGCGCTCGCCGCGGAGGGCGTCCACGAGGATGCGCTCGACATTCCAGCGCGGATCGAACGAGCTCAGCGGATCCTGGTACACGACCGAGATCCGCGGCCGCAGCGTGCGCCGTCGGCGTTCCGGCAGCACAGACCAGGCCTGGCCGAGCAGCCGCACCTCGCCACCGTCGAGCGATTCCAGTCCGAGGGCGAGCCGCGCGGTCGTGCTCTTCCCCGAGCCGGACTCGCCCACGATGCCGAGCGTCTCACCGGCGGAGAGGGTGAACGAGACGCCGTCGACGGCGCGGGTGACCGAGCCGTCACGGGTGTGGAACCGTTTGACGAGGCCGGTCGCCTCGAGAACCGGTGCTGCGACCTCGGCCGGCGGCTGCGCATCCGTCGCCGCCTCGATCGTGCCGGGGCTGAGTGCCTTGCCCCGGGTGGCCTCGCTCGGCACGGCGGCGATCAGGGCTTTCGTGTATTCGTGGCGCGGCGAACCGAGCACCTCGGCTGCGGTTCCCTGCTCCAGCACGACACCGCCGCGCATGACGAGGATCTGGTCGGCGAGCTGGGCGACCACCGAGAGGTCGTGGCTGATGAGGATGATCGACGCCCCGCGCCGTTTCATCTCCTCCAGCTGAGCGAGGACCTGGGCCTGCACTGTCACATCCAGCGCCGTCGTCGGTTCGTCGGCGATCACGATGTCGGGGTCGAGCGCGATCGCCGATGCGATGAGGGCGCGCTGGCGCAGACCTCCCGAGAGCTGGTCGGGCCGCTGCTTCGCCCGCAGCTCGGGAAGCGGAACGCCGACGCGGGTCAGCAGGTGGAGCACCCGCTGCGCGCGGGCAGCGCGGTCGCCCCACTTGTGCAGGCGCAGGGCCTCGGCGATCTCGGCACCGACCGGGCGGAGCGGGTCGAGCGAGACTAGCGCATCCTGGAGCACGAACCCGATGTCCCGGCCCCGGATGCGTCGCCACTGCCGCGGCGTGAACGTGCGCACGTCCTCGTGGTGGATCTCGAGCGCATCCGCGTGCACGATCGCGTTCGTGCCGGCCAGGCCGACGAGCGACCGGGCGGTGACGCTCTTGCCCGAGCCCGATTCGCCGACGATCGCGACGCACTCGCCGGGGAGCAGGTCGAACGAGACGCCCGAGACGACCTCGCGCGGCCGGCCGTCGACGACGAACGCGGTGCGCAGGTTCTCGACCCGGAGGCGGGTGGCCGGCCAGTCGAGTTCGTCGACCAGTTTCTCCGTGGTCCCTTGTACGACGCTCATGAGCGTTCGCCTTTCTCCAGCGAGGTCTGCAAATGCCGGCCGATGGTCGTCGCGGCCAGCGCGACCGCCACGATGACCAGTCCGGGGATCACCACGAGCCACCAGGCCTGGGTGATGTATGCGCGGCCCGCGTCGAGCAGGGCACCCCACTCGGACGACGGCGGGGCGACGCCGAGTCCGAGGAACGACAGGCTCGACGCCCAGACGATCGACTGGCCGATCGACAGCGCGAACACCGCGACGAGCGGCCGCAGTGCGTTCGGCAGGATGTGCGCGCGAACGATCCGCCCGCGCGAATGCCCGAGGGCGGTCGCCGCCTCGACGTAGCCGGAGTTCTTGGCTGCGAGGATCTGACCACGCACCATGCGCGCGTATCCGGGAGCCGTTCCCAGACCGACCGCGAAGATCTCGGTGGTCGCCGACGGCCCGGCGATCGCGATCAGGAGCAGCGCGAGCAGCAGCGCCGGAAAGGCGAACATGACCTCGACGAACCGGTCGACGACGACGGCCGCCGGCTTGATGGCGAGGGCGGCGAGCGAGCCGAGCACGAGTGCGGTGCTCACGCCGACCGCCGCGGCGCCGAGCCCGATCAGCAGGGATTCGCGGGCGCCCCAGACGACGCGGGTGTAGAGGTCGCGGCCCGACTCGTCGGTACCGAACCAGTGCTCCCACGACGGCGGTTGCAGGGCGGCACTGTAGTCGATGTCGGTCGGGGCGTGAACCGTGAGCGCCTGCGGCGCGATCGCGGCGACCGCGAGCAGAACGCCGAAGGCGATGGCGATGTACAGGCCCCACGGGCGACGGCCGAGGGATGCGGCGACGCGTTGCGCGCGAGGGGGCGCGGAGAGAGCGGTCATGAGACCTCCATCCGAGGATCGACGAGGGTGTACACGATGTCGACGAGCAGGTTCGCGACGACGTAGACGACCGCGACGAGCGTCACGATGCCGACGACGACGGGCAGGTCCTGCGAGTTGACCGCTCCGACGAGGACGGAGCCGATGCCGGGCCGGTTGAAGATCGACTCCACGATGACGGCGCCGGAGAGGGTCGCGCCGAGCGCCCATCCGGAGAGCGTCACCGCCGGGATGATCGCGTGGCGCAGCACGTGGCGGAGGCGGATGCCCCAATCGCCCATGCCGCGCATCCGGGCCGACAGCACGAACGGCTGGTCGAGCGAGCGTTCGAACTCGGCTCGCGTGCTCTGGGACATGAAGCCGGCCAGGGGGATCGCGAGGGTGAGGGCCGGGAGGATCAGCCCGTTCACGCCGCTTCCGCTCAGCACGGGGAACCAGCGCAGGCCGAGCGCGAAGACCAGCAGCAGGATGATCCCGAGCCAGTAGGCGGGGAGTCCGGCGGCGAACACGTCGACGGTCGAACCGACGCCCCCGATCCGCGGGCCCCTGCCGGCGGTCAGCGTGACCCAGACGACCATGAGGACCCACGCGAACAGGATCGCCGTGAGCGACAGGACGACCGTGGCTCCCAGCTGTTCGCCGATGATCGCGGTGACCGGCCGGAACTGCTGGTACGACGTGCCGAAGTCGCCGCGCAACAGGCCGCCGAGGTAGTCGAGGTACTGCACGATCAGCGGCCGCTGCAGACCGTATTGCGCGTTGATCTGCGCAAGCTCGGCGGCGGTGCGCACCTGCGCCTGGCCAGCGCGGATGTTGAGGATGACGGTCGCGCGATCCCCGGGCAATGCCGTCTGCGCGAAGAACGCGACCGTGGCGGCGCCCCAGAGCACGACGACCGCCGCGACGACCTTGCGGCCGATCGTGAGCAGTACCTGCCTGGTCACCGAGGGGCGTCGCGGAGCGGGAGTCGTGTCCCGCTCCGCGACCGCCGCGCTACTTGACGAAGTATGCGTCATAGAACGTCGGTCCTCCCTGCGCGTGCTCCTGCCAGACGTCCTTGAGCTTGGGCGACACGGCCAGCGTGCTCAGCCGGTCGTAGACGCCGATCGAGAGGGCGTGCTCGGCGATGTAGTCCTGGGCCTTCTCGTATGCCGCGTTCTGCGCGTCGAGGTCCGCGGCCGAGTTGCCTTCGAGGATGTAGTCCGCGAGGGTCTGGTCGGAGGAGAACGTCGAGTTGGAGTAGTTGGGATTGTCGGGGGTCGACGGGCGCCAGTTGATGTAGAGGATTCCGGCGGTCACCGCTGTCCAGTAGCCGACCGAGATGTCGTACGCGTCGGGTGTCGAGTACTTGCCCGAGAAGAACTCCGCCTGCGGCACCGGCACCAGTTTCACGTCGAAGCCGACCTTCGATGCCTGCTCCTTGACGCCCTGCAGGATGGCGGCGCCGTCGGCGTTGATGATCGAGCCGGCGCCGTACGGCAGCGTCACGGTGAGCTCCTTGCCGTCCTTCTCCCGGATGCCCGAGCTGTTTTTCTGCGTCCAGCCGGCCTCGTCGAGCAGCTCGTTCGCCTTGGCGGTGTCCTGGGTGTACCAGGCGGCGGCCTTCTCGCTGTAGCCCGGGGTCGCCTGGCTGACGCCGCCGTTGCCCTCGAACGGGATGACCCCGCGGCCGATCGTGTCGACGATCTGCTTGCGGTTCAGGCTGTACGCGAACGCCTGCCGCACCTTCTCATCGGTGAACGGGCCGACCTGCGAGTTGAACGAGATCTGCTGCGGCCGGCCGGGGGTGACGTACTTCTCGAGCTGGTAGCCGCCGTCCTTGAGCGTGTTCCACTGGACCGCGGGAACATCGTAGATCGCGTTGACCTGCCCGCTCTGCAGCGCGGCGACGCGGGTGGTCGGGTCGGCGACGAACTTCCAGTCGACCTCGTCGACGATCGCCGGACCGGTGTGCAGCGCGTTGGCCGGCCACGAGGTGTAGTCCTTGTTGCGCTTCAGGATGATGTCCTGGCCGCGGTTCCACTTGTCGACGATGAACGCGCCCGATCCGATCGGCGCCTCGCAGTTCTGTTCCTTGGTGCGCGTCTCGAGCGCTTTCTGCGACTGGATGCCGAAGTATCCCTGGGTGAGGTTGTCGGCGAACCGCGGATACGGTTTGGACAGGTTCACCTGGAGCGTCTGGGCGTCGACGGCCTGGGCCGACTTGTAGTATCCGTCGAGCCACACCTTGGCGGTGCTGTTGCCGCCCGTGACCCAGTAGTCGAAGTTGTACGCGACCGCGGCGGCGTCGACGGGGGTGCCGTCGGTGAACTTCACGCCCTTCTTGAGCGTGAACGTCCAGGTCAGGCCGTCGTCGGACTGCTTCCAGGCCGTCGCGAGCCAGGGGACCACCTTGTGGTTCTCATCCAGCGACACGAGGCTGTCGAGCACCTGGTACGACAGGTACGCCTGCTCGATCCAGCCGCCGAACACGCAGGCCGGCTCCTGCTGGTGGGCGTAGACGATGGTGCCGCCGGTCACTTTCTCGCCGGCGGATGCGTCGGCCGAGCCGCTGGCGCAAGACGTCAGAACCAGCGCGGCGGAGAGTGCGATGGCTGATGCGGCGGCTGCCGTGCGAAGGGGGCGCAAGGGCATGCTGAGACTCCTGGTTTCTGGGATCGGTGAGTGCCCAGAACCGTATGGCGGAGTCAACGTGCGGGGCGAGGGGGCCCCGTCCGAAAGCGAAACGGAACGTCACCTGACGACATCTGCTTGCCGGCGGCCGGCCCGGTCTGTTAGAAGTCGGCAAGCAGGCGGCGGCCGGACGCACCGGACCGCCGCCTGCGGCTCACTCCCAGACCATGAACGGCCGGATCTCCAGCTGGCCGTTGCGGGCCATGGGGTGCTTCGCGGCGATCTCGATGGCCTCGTCGAGGCTCTCGCATTCGAGGATGTCGAATCCGCAGATCCACTCTTTGGTCTCGGCGAACGGCCCGTCCGTGACGTGGCGCTCCCCGTTGCGCACACGGACCACCGTGGACTTGGCCGGCGGCTCGAGCACCTCGCCGATGACCCGCTTGCCGGTGGAGTCGAACTCATCGACCCACAGGTTGACGTCGGAGTCGTCGGGGGTCGTATCGGGTTCGTGATCCGTGACGACGAACATCATGTACTTCATCGTTCTTCCTTTCGGTTGGTGAACGCTTCATGGAGACGTCGAAGGAGACCGGCGGCATTCGACATTCTCGTCGAAAAAGATTTCCGGGCGTGGCTGACCCGCGTCGGGTGACCGACCGCACGGCACGCTCTCGTGCCATGATCGGGGATGTGACCGGGCGACTGATGCTCCTCGATACCGCTTCGCTGTACTTCCGCGCGTTCTACGGGGTGCCGGATACGGTGCGCAGCCCCGATGGAACCCCCGTCAACGCGGTGCGCGGCCTGCTCGACATCATCGCGCGCCTCGTCGCCGAGTTCGAACCGACCGAGCTCGTCGCGTGCTGGGACGACGCCTGGCGACCGCAGTGGCGCGTGGCCCTCATCCCGAGCTACAAGGCGCACCGGGTGGCGCGCGAGGTTCCCGGAGGAACGGACATCGAGGAGACGCCGGAGAACCTGGTCGTGCAGATCCCGGTCATCCGTGAGGTGCTCGGCGCGTTCGGCATCCCCATCGTCGGCGCCGCGGACCACGAGGCCGACGACGTGATCGGAACCCTGGCCAGCACGGCGAGCACGCCGGTCGACGTCGTCACCGGCGATCGCGACCTGTTCCAGCTGGCCGACGACGCATCCGGTGTGCGGGTGATCTACACCGCGCGGGGGATGAGCAACCTCGAGATCGTCACCGACGACGTGCTGCGCGCGAAGTACGGGATCAGCCCCGCCCAGTACGCCGACTTCGCCGTGATGCGCGGGGATGCGTCCGACGGGCTTCCCGGCGTCGCGGGTGTCGGCGAGAAGACGGCCGCCAATCTGCTCAACGAGTACGGCGACCTCGACGGGATCATCGAGGTCGCCGCCGACCCGGACGAGCCGCTGTCGCCGACCGTGCGCAACCGCATCCTCGGAGCGGCGGACTACCTCGCCGTCGCCCCCAAGGTGGTCGAAGTCGTGCGCGATCTCGACCTCGGCGAGGTGGATGCGCGCATCCGGCCACTCACTCCCGAACAGCGCGCCGCCGTCGGCGTCCTCAGCGAGCGCTGGGGCCTGGGCGGCTCGGCCGATCGCGCACTCCACGCTCTCGGCAACGACTGACCAAGGGGAGAACATGGTCCAACATCCACTGCGCTGGGGGTTCCTCGTCACGATCGGCGCGCTGGGAGCGCTCGCGCTCGGCCTCGCCGTCTTCAACCTGAGCAGCATCGTCTTCTCGGTGTTCCTCGCCGCGTTCATCACGGTCGGACTCGATCCGCTCGTGCGCTGGTTCCAGCGGCACGGGATGACGCGCACCTGGGCGATCGTCACCGTCATTCTGCTGATCGTTGCGCTGATCGTCGCGATCATCTGGGTCGTCGTCCCCCTGATCGTGTCCCAGATCTCGACACTCGTGCGGGCGATCCCGCAGGAGGTCGCGAATCTGAAGGAGCAGGGCTGGTTCGACACGACCGACGACGCGAGCAACGGCGTGCTCGGATCGGTCGTCAACTGGATCGCCGCCGAGGTGACCAAACCCGAGTTCATCGCGGCGATCGGCAGCGGCGCCGTCGGGTTCGGCATCTCGGTCGCCAACGCCATCACGTCCGGATTCTTCATCGCCGTGCTGACCATCTACTTCGTGGGCTCGTACGACGCGACCAAGGCCGCGGCCTACCGGTTGGTGAAGGCGTCCCACCGCGCGAGCTTCATCAACTACTCGGAGCGGATCCTGCAGAACGTCGGCAAGTATCTGAGCGGGATGGTGATCCTCGCGTTCATCAACGCCGTCTACAGCACGATCCTGTTGCTGGCGACCGGGGTCCCCGGAGCGTTCGTGATCGGCATCCTGGCGTTCTTCATCACGCTGATCCCGCTGATCGGAACGATCCTCACCACGGTCGTGATGACGATTCTGGCGTTCATCCATTCGCCGGTGTCGGGGCTGATCGTGCTCATCCTGATGCTCATCTACATGCAGGTGGAGGCGTACATCCTGACGCCGAGGGTCATGAGCAAGGCGGTGAAGATCCCCGGGTCGGTCGTGCTGATCTCGGCCCTCGCTGGCGGCACCTTGTTCGGGCTTCCGGGCGCTCTGGTGGCGATCCCGATCTCCGCAGGCGTCATCCTGATCGTCACGGAGGTCGTCATGCCCACGAAGGAGCGAACCTGAGCGTGTGATTCTCCGGCCTCGCGCCTCACAAGGGGGTTTGCTACTCTCGAACGGGTATGCAGACCGGATACCCGACTCCCACGCACGGCCGCCGCTCGGCGGGCCGTCGGGTGACGCCTCTTCCGCTGGTGGTGCGGCGCTCGATCGCCGACCGCGTCGGGGTGGGTGTGATGGCTCTCGCACTCGTGGCCGGGTTGTCCATTTCTCCGGCTGGTCCGGCGCAGGCGAGCACCGCGCAGGCGATCGCCACCGCTCAGCAGCAGCAGCCGCGCCCGGCGGGGCAGATCTATGTGGTCGACGCCGGCGTGGTGGCGCCACCGATCGTCCGGGACAGCATGGCCGCGACCGACGGCGTGCAGACGCTGACCAACAACGGCACCAACGCCGACTGGGCGAAGCTCGTCCTGATGGACGGCGGCTGGCCGACCACCGACGAGAACATCACCGTTCTGCTGCGGTGGATGCGCCAGGAGAACGGGCCGCCCGACTGGTGGAACCGCAACAACCCCTTGAACAACGGATACGGATCCGGTGGCGGCGCCGGCCTCGGCAGCTACGACAACCTGCAGGATGCGGCGCAGTACGCTGCCGCGAACCTGCATCGGGGGTATCCGGGGATCGTCGCAGCGCTCGCATCCGGTGCCTCCGCCGACGTCACCGCCGCGGCGATCTGGGCGTCGCCATGGGCGACGAGCCACTACGCCAACGGCGCGCACTGGAGCACCGCACCCGTTCAGCTCGTCAAGGCGCCGGCATCCGCGTGGGGCGGCTGAGCGCTCGCGCGGTCCGACTGGTACGTTTCTTGCGTGGCTGTTCGAATTGAGAAGGTGGATCTCCCGGGCATCGGCGTGCGCCATGACCTGCTGACGGAGGGCGGGCGTCGCCTGTCCGTCGTCTCCCACCGCGACGGCGACCGCGATCTCGCACTCTTCAGCCTGGACGACCCCGACTCGAGCAGCGAGTCCATTCCGCTGAACGACGACGAGGCGGCAGCGCTGGCCGACCTGCTGGGCAGTTCCGTCACGCTGAGCCGGCTCGCGAGTCTCACCGACGACACCGCGGGTGTGTTCACCGAGCAGCTGCAGCTGCCGGTCGACTCGCCGTACCTGAACCGGCCCCTCGGCGACACCAAGGCGCGCACCCGCACCCGGGTCTCGATCGTGGCGATCGTGCGCGGCACCGAGGTGGCTCCGTCGCCGACCCCCGCAGATATCCTTCGCCCGGGCGATGTGCTCATCGCCGTCGGAACGCGGGATGGGCTCGACACGCTCGGCCGGCTCATCGCCGGCACCGGCTGAGCCAGAGGGAACCATGTCCGAGACCACGCTGATCTTGATCGAGATCGGCGCGTTGCTGCTCGGCATGAGTCTGCTCGGACGGGTCGCGATCCGCTTCGGCATCTCGCCCATCCCGTTCTACCTGATCGTCGGGCTGTTCTTCGGCGAGGGCGGCCTGGTGCCGTTCGACGCGAGTCAGGGCTTCCTGGAGATCGGGTCGCAGATCGGCGTCATCCTGCTGCTCGCCCTGCTCGGACTCGAGTACACCGCCAGCGAGCTGCTCGCCAATATGCGCAAGCGCCCGACCGCGGGGCTCCTCGACGCGCTCTTCAACGCAGTGCCCGGTGCGGTCTTCGCCCTGCTTCTCGGCTGGGGACCGGTCGCCGCCGTGGCCCTCGGCGGCATCACCTGGGTCTCCTCCTCCGGTGTCGTCGCCAAGATGCTCCGGGACCTCGGGCGTCTCGGCAACCGGGAGACCCCGATCGTGCTCGCCATCCTCGTGATGGAGGACCTCGCGATGGCGTTCTATCTGCCGGTGCTCGCCGCCCTGGTCGTCGGTGTGAGCCTGCTGCAGGGCGCGATCACCGTGGCCATCGCCGTCGGCGCCGTGTCGCTCATCCTCTATGTGGCCCTGCGTCACGGAGCGTTCGTGTCGAGGATCTTCACGCCCGAGCATCCGGAGCCCCTGCTGCTCGGCGTTCTCGGACTCACGATGCTCGTCGCAGGCCTCGCCGCCCAGGTCAACGTGTCGTCGGCGGTCGGCGCCTTCCTCGTCGGTATCGCCCTCTCGGGACGGGTCGCCCAGGAGGCGAGCCAGGTGCTCACCCCGCTGCGGGATCTCTTCGCGGCCGTCTTCTTCGTCTTCTTCGGCCTGGCGACGGATGCGAGCGAGCTGCTGGAGATGCTGCTTCCCGCTGTCGTGCTCGCCGTCGTCACCCTGTCGACGAAGGTCGCCACCGGGTACCTCGCCGCGCGCAGAGCCGGCATCGGCATCCCCGGCCGGTGGCGCGCCGGCCTCGCACTCACCCCGCGGGGCGAGTTCTCGATCGTGATCGCCGGACTGGCCGTGACCGCGGGAATCGAGCCGCGCCTGGCGCCGCTCGCCACCGCATACGTGCTCATAACGGTCGTCGCGGGCCCCCTGCTGGCGCGCATCACCGATGCCACCTGGTTCAAGACAGCCACCAGGAGGCGCAAGCCGGCTCCGGCGTGAGTACACTGACTCGCACACGAGGAGGCCGAAGAATGGTCGACGTCTCGCCTCCGGACGACATCTCCGGGGACCCGCGCTACGATCGCCCGCTGGGCACGTCTGCGGAGCGCAACCTGAGCGTCGACGAGGTGCGCTTGCTCTGGAACTTCATCCACGGCGACATCATGGATGTGCGCACCCGCAACCGCCTGCGCGAGCACTGGGGGATGTGCTCCCGGCACGCCTGGGCGTACGCCGTCGTCGAGATCGAGCTCTGGGAAGCGGGCGCCGGGAGGCGCGGGGGCCACCAGCCGTTCGACGTGAGCATCCTCTACCAGGACCTGCTGGTCACCATGCGAGACGGGCTCGCACGCGTTCGGGGCCGCCGTTTCACCCGGACCCTGCAGCCGCGCGGCGGATGCGTCATCTGCGACAAGCTGCACACCCCGGCGCCCGGCGGCATCGTCAGCACGCACGCGGGCTTCGCGCTCGCACCGCTGGTCGTCGAGGCGAACGGCATGATCCACACCCGCGTCTGGCTCGACGAGACCCTCCTCGAGTGGCAGGACAGCGTATGCCCGGAGTGCAGCGACGAGCTGGGGATCCCGGCGCGCGAGGGCATCCTCCCGTGCCGCAGCCACCTCGCGGCGGCCGACAGCCTGAGCGACGCGGGCGTGGAGCTGACCCGCATCACGCTCGCCGAGCTCCAGCGGGACATCCGCGAACTGACCGACTCGATGACGCAGAACGGGGCCCCGAGCACCCGCCGCATCGACGCATCCTGGGTTCGCACGCTCGGCTGGTTCCACGGGTGGCGCTTCCCCCTGGAATTGCGCATGTCCTGACCCGAACAGACTCTGGCCGACGGCGGAGATCAGGCGTACAGTCCTGACATGGGCGACAGTACCGATTTTGCCCGGGCGCGACGAGGCGTCGGGTGGGGTTCGACGTTGGCTGTGCTCGCATTCGTGGCGACCGTCGCGGTCGCGGTGGCGATCCCTACCCAGGGGGAGAATCCGCGTGCCTGGGGCGTCGTCGGATGCGGTCTGGTCACGGTCTGGCTGTGCGTGCAGCTGGCGAGGCGCAACTGGCTGCGCATCCGTCACTATCGGGGAGACGATCTGCCGCGAGTCCGCTGAGCAAAATAAACTGAACGTCCGGTTGTGTTAGCATCCTGTCCCGAGGCGCCGACGCAGGCTCGTGTTGCTACGGGGGTTGCGACCGCCCGTCGGCGCCTCGCACTCTCAGTGGGGGAGCACGAGCAGCAGCACTCCGCCGAGAATCAGCCAGAGGGACCACGCGGTGTACGCGACCGCGACCACGGCGCCGGCGAAGGCCCATCCGTCGCGCTCCGCCGGCCCGACGAACTCGAAGCAGCCGATGAGCAGCGCGGCACCGATGACGATCCCCACGATCGCGAACCATCCAGGTAGCGCGCCCGTGGCGAGCAGCCCGGCCGAGAGCAGGATGGTCCAGCCGCCGGTGAGGAGGTAGCCCAGGTGCTCGCCGATCGCCACGCCCAGGTAGCGGTTGGTCGCGTCGAAGATCGCGTCGACGGCCTCGGGTGAGCGCTCGCGATCCCGCGCAAGCTGCGGCACGAGAAAAGGCCAGCGGAGCAGACCGAGCGCCTGCACGAGTCCCGCGAGCACGCCGATCACGAGGGTGAGCGCGGCGAGGTCCGGGCCGGCCAGGTGGGCTGCGCCGACGGCGACGGGGATGAACGCGACCGCGGTCATCGCGAAGGCCCACCAGAGGAGCACGAGTCGGGTACCGCCGGCGCGGAAGCGTGCGAGCACCTCGCCGGCGGGTTCGCGCAGCACGGCCGGGTAGTGGAACGTCGCAGCGAGCGCCGCGTAGAAAGCGGTGAAGGCGAGCGGGACCGCGATGAGACCGATCGCGAGAAGCGTGTCGCCCGGGGAGGCGGTGGTCATGCGGCAACTATCCCACGGGGCGGCCTCGACGTCGTCAGGTTAACGACTTGTGAACACTCGTTTCACGATCAAGATTTCTGTGAACAGAACGTTCATGAACGCATAAGCTGCACTCGTGAACGAAGCACGTGCCCCGAAGAAGCCCCTCCTCGTCCTCGATTTCGACGGGACGGTCTGTGTCGGGGATGCTCCCGTCTGGGCATACGCGGAGGCGGTGATCGCCGGGATCCTCGACGACGCCTCGACGGCATCCGTCGACCTCGACGCGGAACTCCGGGCACGGCTCGGCGCCTTCCTCGACGGGGAGCCCGGGTCTCCTGCGTACATCGACGGCTATGCGGCCGTTGCGGCGCTCGCAGCCGGGCATGCAGGCGAGGACGTGCTGCAGCGCGCATACCAGACCAGTCGGCGGGCGCTTGCCGGAGGAACCATCGCCGTCTCGGCGCCGGACGGGCTCGCCGCGTTTCTCGACTCGCTGGGGGAGCGGGTCGAGCGTGTGCTCGTCACCAACGCGCCGCTCGACGGGGTGCGGGAGACACTGGCGGCGATCGGCCTCGCCGGTGCCATCGACCGCATCGTGACGGATGCGGGCAAACCCGCCGGCTGGTCCACTCTGCTCCCCGAACTGCTCGCCGGACGCGAACCCGCAGAACTGCTCTCGGTCGGGGACATCTGGGGCAACGACCTCGAGCAGCCGCTCGCGGCCGGTTGCGCGGTCGCGCTGATCGACCGGTTCGGCCACCGGGCCGGACCGGCGCATCTGATCGCTCCTGAGTTTCCCGGGCTGTACGACGGGATCCGCGAGTGGGCGGCGTCACCGGCGGCGTTCGCCGAGAGCCACCGGGCCGACGTCGCGACCGACGTCTCCGCAGTCACGACCTGAACGACTTGTCCACCGACCCGCACCACCACCCAGCACGCACACCACCACCCGCACAGAATGGGATTGTCATGAAACTCAGAAAGATCGCCGTCGCGAGCGCCTCCGGCCTCGCACTCCTCACCGCGCTCGCGCTGAGCGGCTGCGGAGTGCAGCAGCAGACCGCAGCCGGCGCCACGAGCGCCTCCGGTGCCTCCGACGTCTGCACCGGCACCGCGGACGACTCGGCCAAAGACCCGACCCAGCTCACCCTGGCCCTCGTTCCGTCGGGTGACGCGAACAAGCTCGTCGAGACGGTCAAGCCGCTCGAAGAGGCTCTGACCAAGAGCCTCGGCATCCCGGTCAAGGGCGTCATCACGCAGGACTACCAGGCGGCGGTCGAGGCGATCGGCAGCAACCAGGCCCAGATCGGCATGCTGCCGAGCCTGCAGATGAGCCAGGCCTGCGACAAGTACGGCGCGGTTCCGGCACTCCAGACGCAGCGTGCAGGCAAGAGCTCGTACGCCGCCCAGTTCTTCACGAACAACCCCGACAAGTACTGCACCGACACACCGGTGAAGGGCGCCAACGGCATGCTCTACTGCAACGGCACCGAGAAGGGCACCGGCCCGGCCGGGCTCGACAGCATCAAGAAGATCAAGGGCGCGACGGTGTCCCTGCTGCAGGCCGCATCCCCGGCCGGCTACATCTTCCCGGTCGCAGCCCTGAAGAAGGCGGGCATCGACGCCGACACCGACATCAAGACGGTCCAGGTCACGGCCAACGACGCGAGCGTGCTCGCCGTCTACAACGGTGACGCCGAAGTCGGCACCAGCTACTGGGATGCGCGCAGCGTCGTGCAGGCCGACACCCCCGACATCGGCGAGAAGGTCGTCGTCTTCGCGCTGACCGACGAGATCCCGAACGACGGCGCCTCGATCAGCAGCAAGCTGAGCAAGAAGTGGCAGACCAAGATCGCGGATGCGATGAAGGAGTACGCGGGCACCCCGGAGGGCGTCAAGGCGCTCACCGCCATCTACCAGATCACCGGTCTGGTCGACGCGAACCCGGCGAGCCTGAAGAAGACGCAGGAGGCCGCGGCCTCCATCGGACTGGGTTGATCCTGACCCGCACGAAGTAGGCAGGGCGGTCCGCGGCTTCCGGCGCGGACCGCCCAGCCGGGTTTCCCGGGCGCAGGGATGCGGCGGGCGCGGTGACGAACACGGAGTGAGGACGGAATGAGCACGATGACGAGCGAGCAGGCGGGAGCGGGCATCCGCTTCGACGGTGTCGGGGTGACCTACCCGAACGGGTTCAGCGGCCTGCGCGACGTGAATCTCACGATCGAGCCCGGCGAGATGGTCGCCGTGGTCGGGCTGTCCGGCGCCGGGAAGTCCACGCTCATCCGCACCATCAACGGACTGGTGCCGATCACCTCGGGCGAGATCACGGTGGGCGACTACGAACTCTCCGGGCTGAGCGGGCGACGGCTCCGCACCTTGCGCAGCGAAGTGGGGATGGTGTTCCAGAGCTTCAACCTCGCCAAGCGCACCACGGTCATCAACAACGTGCTGATGGGCCGGCTGCACCACACGTCCGCCTGGCGCACGCTGCTGGCGGCCTGGTCGAAAGACGACGTGGAGCTCGCGATGCAGGCGCTCGAGCGGGTGGAGATCGTGTCGAAGGCGTACGAGAGCGCATCCGAGCTCTCCGGAGGGCAGCAGCAGCGCGTCGCCATCGCCCGCACGCTCGCGCAGCGGCCGAAGGTGATCCTCGCCGACGAGCCGGTCGCATCCCTCGACCCGCCTACGTCGCACGTGGTGATGCGCGACCTGCAGCGCATCAACGCCGACCTCGGCATCACCGTCGTGGTCAATCTGCACTTCCTCGACCTCGCCAGACGCTACGGATCGCGGCTGATCGGCCTGCGCAACGGCGAGGTGGTCTACGACGGACCCGGGGCGGATGCGGACGAGTCGGTGTTCGAGTCGATCTACGGTCGCTCCCTCACCGCGGAGGACGTGCTCGACGCCCCGGCGGTGCTGCCGTGACCACGGTGACGTCGCGGCCCGCGACCGTGGCCGCCGCCGCTCGGCCGATCAAGCCGCGCACCGGCTGGAAGATCTCGGTCGCGCTGGTCGTGATCGCCGGAATCACGATCTGGTCGGCCATCGCGGTGCAGGTGGACGTCGGCGCTCTGTTCGCCAACGCGCAGAACGCATCCAACACTCTGATCCAGCTCTTCCAGCCCGACTACAGCTTCTTCCCCCAGACGCTTCCGGCCCTGCTGCAGACGGTGCAGATGGCCGTCATCGCCACGGCGGTCAGTGTGATCATCTCGCTGCCGGTCTCCTTCCTCGCGTCGCGGGCGACGAACCCGAACAGCACCGTGCTCGTCGTCGTGCGGTTCGTGATGAACATCGTGCGCAGCGTTCCCGACCTCCTCTACGCCTCCCTCTTCGTCACGGTCGTCGGCACGGGCGCGCTGTCGGGCATCCTCGCGCTCGTGCTCTTCAATGTCGGCATCCTCGTCAAGCTGGTCTCGGAGGCGCTCGACGGGCTCGACCGCGGTGGGCAGGAGGCGGCGCTCGCTGCCGGAGGCACCTGGTTCAAGGCCAATCGCGCCGCGATGGTGCCGGAGGTGGCGCCCACCTACCTGTCGCAGACGATCTACGTGCTCGAGCTGAACATCCGTGCCTCCACCGTCATCGGCCTGGTCGGCGCGGGCGGCCTCGGAATGCTCATCGACAAGGTGCGCACGTTCTACCAGTACCACTACCTGAGCATGATCATCTTCGAGATCATGGTGCTCGTCGTGCTGCTCGAACTGCTCAGTTCGTTCACCCGGAGGAGGCTGCTGCGATGAGCACGACGATGGTTCGGGAGACCCGGGCGGGCGCAGGCATCCCCGTGCAGGAGCGTCCGCGCAAGCCCGTGCACGTGATTCGGGCGGTGGTCTGGGTGGTCGTCACCCTCATCGTGGTCGCGGCGTTCTGGGGTGTCGACATCTCGTGGGATGCGCTCTGGCAGCTTCCGCAGAAGCTCACCCATTACCTCGGCCTCATGTTCCTGCCGCCGGCATGGGACAAGCTCCCGGATGCGCTCGGCGCCACGATGCTCTCGGTCGCGATGGCCTGGTTCGGCACCGTGCTCGGTGTCGTCGTGTCGTTTCCGCTGAGCCTGCTCGCGACCCGCGGCCTCACCCCGGGAGTGGTGCGCTGGCCGTTGCGCGCGGTGTTCGCGGTGCTGCGTGCCGTGCCCGAAGTCGTGATCGCCGTGCTGATGCTCTCCGTCACCGGGCTGACCGCGTACACCGGTGCCCTGGCCATCGCGATCGGCTCGATCGGCACGCTCGGCAAATGGGGCTACGAGAGCTTCGAGTCGGTCGACCGGGGTGCGATCGAGGCGACGACGGCGGCGGGCGCATCCCGCCTCCAGATCATGCGCTGGGGCGTGTGGCCGAACGCCAAACCCGACGTGCTCGCCTTCTGGCTGTACCGTTTCGAGATCAACGTTCGCGCGTCCGCGATCCTCGGGTTGATCGGTGCCGGCGGTATCGGCAAGATGCTGATCGACAACATCCAGTTCCGCATCTGGGATGTGGTCGGGATGCTCATGATCGTCGTGGTCGTCGTCACGATGATCATCGACCAGCTCTCCGGAATGGTGCGCCACCGCATCATCGCGGGTCGCTGGGAGTTGCCGATCGTGACCGCCCTGCGGCGGCGATCGGCTCGGCGTGCGCGTGCCGAGGGCATCGAGCTGAGGGCGACCGAATAGGGTGTGTGCGTGACCCACCCGAACCCGTCCGCCGAGCGTGGTCTGCGCATCCTGCACCTCTCCGACACCCACCTCTTCGGCGACGGGACCCTGCACTACGGAATGGTCGACACGCTCGCAGCGCTCGATCGGGTGCTGACTCGCGCGAACGAACTCGAGCACGTGGATGCCGTGGTCGCCTCGGGCGACCTGTCCGACGACGGCAGCGCGGAATCGTACCGGCTGCTGGCGTCCCGCATCGGTCCATGGGCCGACGAGCACGGAGCGGCCGTCGTGTACGCGATGGGCAACCATGACCTGCGCGACGGCTTCGAGCGGGTGCTCGGCGCGCGCGAGGTCGTCACCGAGGTGAACGGCTTCCGCATCGTCGCGATCGACAGTTCGGTGCCCGGCGCCGGCTACGGCAACATCGACGCCGGGCAGCTCGACGTGCTGCACGACATCCTCGCCGAGCCGGCGGTGCACGGCACCGTCGTAGTGGTGCACCATCCGCCGGTTCCGGCGTCGAGCGCTCTGCTGGCCGCGCTCGAACTTCAGAACCCCGGCGACCTGCTCGACGTCTGCGCCTCCGGAGACGTTCGGCTCGTGCTCGCCGGTCATTATCACCACGCCCTCGTCGCCGAGACGGCCGGGATCCCCGTCGTCGTCGCTCCCGGGGTGGCGAACACCTCAGACGCCATCGCTGCTGCCGGAACCGAACGGGCGACCGTCGGCTCCGGCTTCGCCGTCGTCGACCTCCCCGTGCAGGGCGATCCGCGTGTGGTGTTCATCGCGGCGCCCGGCCCGGAGGACGGCACCGAGATCTTCGACCTCGACGCCGCCGAGGTGGAGCGGATCGCCGCCGCGGCCGGGCCGAGCGCATGACCGAGCGGCGTCCGGGCGAGGTCATCGCGACCATCCGCTCCCTCCTTCCCTCCCTGCTCCCCACCGAGCAGGCCGTCGCAGCCGTGCTCCTCGAACGATCCAGCGAGATCGTCGAGCTGAGCTCACAGCAGGTGGCCGAGCTGGCCGGCGCGTCCCGCGCCACCGTCGTCAGGACGTGCCAGAGCCTCGGTTTCACCGGATACCAGCAGCTTCGGGTGCTGCTGGCACGCGATGCCGGGTACCGCCCCGCCGAGCAGGCGCCTGCTCCGGACGGGGCGGCCGGCATCGTCGCGCAGACCTTCACCCACCTGGCCGACCGGGTCGGCGACATGCTCGCGCTTCTCGACGCCGACGCGGTTCAGCGCGCGGTCGAAGTGCTCGCGGTCGCGCGGCGCGTGGTCGCGATCGGCAACGGGCTCTCGGCGCCTCTCGCGCTCGACGCTGCGGCGCGCCTCACGAGCGTCGGCCGCGCATCCGAGGCCCCACTCGACGTCATCGGCCAGCAGATTACCGCCCGCCTGCTCGGCGAAGAGGATGCGGTGCTCGTCATCAGCGGCAGCGGCTCGAACGCCTCCACCCTGCGCACGGTCGACGCGGCCACCGCCGCTGGCGCCACGGTGATCGCGGTCACGGCGTTCGCCCGCAGCCCCATCGCCCAGGCGGCCGGCATCAGCCTCGTAGTGACGATGCCAGACCTGACCTTCCGCGATGAGATCACTCTCGCGTCGCGTCTGCCGCAGGCCATTCTGATCGAGGGGCTCGTCGCCGCGGTCACCCACCGCCTCGGCGATGCCGCCACGCGCGCCAAGACGCTCGCCCTCGACGCCATCAGCGACAACCTCGCCGAGTAGCGCCCTGCGTGCTCGCGCCTCTCGCGCCCGCCACTTACGCCATCGAGAACGCAGTTTCTACCATTCTGAAACGCTTCAAACGGTAACAACTGCGTTCTCGGCGCCTGGGGCCAGGGGAGGGGTGGGCACCTCGGAGGGCGGGCCGGGCGGCGGAGAGGCGCGCGCGTCAGGCGAGCTGGGGTGCGCTGGCGAACGACCGACGGTACCGGGTGGGGGCGACCCCGACCTCCTGGTCGAAGTGATGACGGAAGAGGGTCGCGCTGGCGAACCCGCACTGCGCCGCGACCTCGTCGATCGACAGCTCCGTCGTCTCGAGCAGCAGCCGGGCGTGCAGGATGCGCTGCCGTGTCAGCCACTGCATGGGCGAGACCCCGGTCTCGGCCACGAACCGGCGGGAGAAGCTGCGCGTCGACATGTGCACGCGCGAGGCGAGCCCGGATACCGTGTGGGGCTCGTCGAGGTGCAGTGCGAGATCGTCGATCAGCTCACTGAACGTGTCGTCGGTGCAGTCGCTGATCGGCCGCTCGATGAACTGCCGCTGCCCGCCGTCGCGCTGCGGCGGAACGACCATGTTGCGCGCGATGGTGTTGGCGAATGCGCTGCCGAGCTCGCGGCGCACGACGTGCAGGCTTGCATCGATCCCTGCGGACGTTCCTGCGCTCGTGATGAGGTTCCCGTCGTCGACGAACAGCACGTCGGGGTTCACCCGCGCGTTCGGGTAGCGCTTGGCCAGCGCATCCGCGTACCGCCAGTGCGTCGTGCAGTCGCGCCCGTCGAGCAGCCCGGCGGCGCCGAGAATGAAGGCGCCCGAGCACACGCTCAGCAGGATCGCGCCACGGGCATCCGCCCGCCGGAGCGCTTCGAGCAGTTCTTCCGGGTAGTCGTCACGGATGCGCGCAGCCGGCACCGCGATGAGGTCCGCGTCTTCCATCGCCTCCAGCCCGAACGGCGTGATGACCGCCGCCCCCGTGGGATTCGTCAGCGGAACACCCGGCTCGATCCCGCAGACGCGAAAGTCGAACGGTGCGAGCCCGGCGTAGCTGCGGTCGAGCCCGAAGACTTCGCACACCACCCCGAATTCGAACATGGCGAAGTCGTCGATGAGGGGTACCGCTACCGAATGCAGCATGCCGACAGTGTACTGGCCGAATTTTTACGAAGATAGACCCAAGGCCATCTCGTGGCCGAATCTTTTCCTTCGTAATGTATAGGACATGGCTAATGCAAACTGGGTACAGGGAATGGAACACGGGTGGGTCGCCCGAGTGGAGCGGAGCCGCGGCACTGCCGTCGAGCGAAGCCCGCGTGGTCGCCACTTCACCCTGAGCGAGTGGCTGCCCGCGGCGGTGCAAGCCCGCGGCGGCAGGGTCACGCGCGAGAGCGCGCGCGCTTACAGCGACCTGCAGGCGATTCGGGATGCGCGGGAGAGCGGCCGCTAGCGGCCGCAGGCGCGGGTAACCCGAAGCAGTGCAGCGTCTAGAAGACGAAGATCTGACCGAGCACGATCACCAGGATCAGGAATACGACGACGATCCCGCCGACAATGGTCAGAGTGCGCGTCGAGAGCTTGGCGATGCCGAAGCCGACGATGAACGGCAGCGCGAGGCACAGCAAGGCGAGGATCCACCAGAACGCCTGGAATCCTGCCTGCGAGGCGGATTCGAGGCGCCCTCCGAAGAGCTTCTGGGTGCCCGGATGCGTGGCGAACGCGATGCACGCCGACAGCGGGTAGGCGATCAGAACGGCGACGATGAGGCCGGCGAGGGCCCCCCAATGGCCTCGACCGACGCCCACGTGCAGCGTGGTCTCACGGTGCGGCCCCTGCTTGCTCTTCGTGCTCATGGCCACAGCATAGGGGCCAAGCTGCTTCCGGTCGCGGCAAATCGACCTTCGCGCAGCCCGCGAAGGTCGATTTTCGACGACTCGGTGCCGCAAACCTTAGAATGCAAAGCATGAGCACAGCTCATACCATCCGCACGCCGGATCAGCGATTGCGGATCTTCGTCAGTTCAACCCTCAAAGAGCTCGCCCCCGAACGCCGGACGACGCGGGCTGCTATAGAGCGCCTGCACCTCGCGCCGGTGATGTTCGAGCTCGGCGCCCGCCCGCATCCGCCGCGCGAGCTGTACCGCGCGTATCTCGACCAGAGCGACGTGTTCGTCGGACTCTACTGGGAGCGATACGGCTGGGTCGCGCCCGACGAATCGGTGTCCGGCCTTGAGGACGAGTACAACCTGTGCCCGCCCGAGCTTCCCCGCCTGCTCTACATCAAGGGCCCGGCCGAGAACCGTGAGCCGCGACTCACCGAGCTGCTCGACCGCATCCGCGACGACGACCGTGCAGCGTTCAAGTACTTCGAGACCGCAGAAGAGCTGGGCGCCCTCGTCGAATCCGATCTGGCGACGCTGCTCGCCGAGCGATTCGACCAGAGCCGGAACCTGTCCCCGCTGACCAGCCCGCCCAGCACGGCCCCGGTGCTCGAAGCGGTGCGCGTCCCAGTTCCGCTCACCGAGCTGATCGGCCGCGACCGCGATCTGGCGACGATCAGGCGGATGCTCGAATCGGGCACACGCCTCGTCACCCTCACCGGCCCCGGCGGCATCGGCAAGAGCCGCCTGGCCATCGCTTCGGCGCGTGCTGCCAGCCCCGCATTCGCCGACGGCGCCGTCTTCGTCGACCTCTCCGCCGTCCACGACCCGGCCCGCGTTCCGAACTCCATCGCGCAGGCCCTGGGAGTCCGTGACACGGGCGAGGCTCCGATCATCGACAAGGTGGTCACCGCCCTGGGCGACCGCGGAGTGCTGCTCGTGCTCGACAACTTCGAACAGGTGCTGGATGCGGCCCCGATCCTGACGACGCTGCTCGCGGCCGCACCCGGCCTGGCCGTGCTGGTCACCAGCCGCTCCCTGCTGCGCGTCGGTGGAGAGCAGAGCTATGAAGTGGGTCCGCTGGCGGAGGCCTCCTCGGTGGCCCTGTTCGTCGAGCGGGCGCACGCGGTCAAGCCGGACTTCGAGATCACGTCGGAGAATGCCGGGGCCGTCGCGGCCGTGTGCGCGGCGGTGGACGGCGTTCCGCTCGCGATCGAGCTGGCCGCGGCGCGCATCCGGGTACTCTCTCCCGCCGCATTGCTCGACCGGCTCGACCGCCGCCTCAGCCTGCTGGTCGGCGGATCGCGCGACCTCCCGCAGCGTCAGCAGACCCTGCGCAGCACCATCGAGTGGAGCACGCAGCTGCTCGACGACCGGGAGAAGCGTCTCCTCGCGAGGCTGGGCGTCTTCGAGGGCGGCTTCACCCTCGAAGCTGCGGAGTTCGTCGGGGGCGACGGCGATCCGGCCGCCGGCGACGTTCTCGCGGAACTCTCCGTGCTGGTGGACAACAGCCTGGTCAGCCAGCACGACACCGCCGATCGTCCACGATTCTCCATGCTGTCGGTCGTGCGCGAGTACGCGATCGAACAGCTCGAGACGATCGGTGAGCTCGATCGGGTTCGGGACGCCCATGCCCGGTACTTCATCCACTTGGGCGATCGCGTCGAACTGGAGCTGGAGGGGGACCGGCAGCGCGAGTGGGTGAAACGACTCGGGGACGAACGCGACAACCTGCGTGCCGCCGAACGTTTCCTGCTCGACGGGCGCGACTGGGACCGCGCAGCCCACCTCGCCTGGGCGCTCTTCGTCTATTGGTGGGTCGACGGCCTGCTCAGCGAGGTGCGCGACTGGATGGAGAAGCCGCTCGCATCCGGTGATCAGCTCAGCGATCTCACCCGGGCCACCGCGCTCTACTTCACCTGCGCCATCACGTTCTGGAAGGATCCCGACGGCCAGGTCGTCGCCGGCCTCTCCGAGAGCGCGGAGCTCTTCCAGCGGGAAGGCGAGAAGTCCGGTGAGGCGCTGGCGCTGATCTCGCTCGCGCTGGCGCTGCTGGCCGCGCCCGAGCCCGACACCGAGCGGGCCGACGACGCGATGGAACGCAGCCTCGGCCTGTTCCGCGAGAGCAACGATCACTGGGGCGAGTCGATGGCCCTCGTCATGCTCGGCCGGGTCGCGCTGCTGCGCCAGAAGGTGCAGGGCGCCCTCAATCGCTTCGAGGAGAGTCTTGCTCTCACCCGTCGGGGAGGAGACAGTCTCGGCGAGGCGATCGCGGTACACCACCTCGGCTGGGCGTGGCTTCTGCTCGGCCATGTCCCCGAGGCCGCTGCCGACTTCACGCAGTGCGTCATCCAGTCGGCGAGCCTCGGCCATGTCGAGGGCGTCGCCTACGGGCTCGAGGGGCTGGTCGCCGTCGCCGCGGTGTCCGGTCAGGTCGAGCGGGCCGGCAGGCTCACCGGTGCCGCCCGGGTGCTGCGCGAACGCAGTGGCCTGTACAACGCCCCCGCATTCACGTTCCACGAATCGTATGTCGACCAGCTGGCCGCATCGGGAGCGAGGGAGGCGCTGGACGCGGCGATCGCCGCGGGCCGCGAGCTCACCGTCGACGAGGCGGTCGCCGAAGCGCTGGCGCCGCCCGCGCCACCCACGCAGCCGGAACCGCCCGCTCAGCCGGAGCCGCCCGCGGAGGAACAGGCAGGCGACCCCGTATGAGAGCCGACGACCGCATCCTCTTGTACACCCGCTGGGTCGGCGTCATCATCGTCCCGTTCCTGGTGGCCGCGTTCGTCCTCCTGTACGGGTTCCCCACGCGCACCGACGAGCTGTTCGCGTGGACGATCAACCCTCCGCTGACGGCCATGTTCCTTGCCTCCGCCTATGCCGGCGGCATCTGGTTCTTCGTGCAAGTCGTTCGCCCGAACCGCTGGCACCACGTTCGGTACGGGTTCCCGGCGGTATTCGTCTTCGCCACCCTCCTCGCCATCTCGACCTTCATCCACCTCGACAAATTCCATTTCGGGCATATCTCGTTCATCGTGTGGATCACGCTCTACATCGTGACGCCGTTCCTCGTCTTCGCCGCCATGATCGCCAACGCGCCGGCCGACCCGCGCACGCCCGAGGAGCGGGATGTGCGCATCCCGACGTTCATGCGCATCCTGCTCGCCGTGGTCGGGCTCGCAGCGCTGGCCACCGGGATCTTCCTGTTCGTCGTGCCGCAGGTGGCGATCGACGTCTGGGCCTGGCCGCTGACGCCGCTCACCGCGCGCGTGTGCGGCGCCATCCTGACACTGCCCGGACTGGTGAACGTCTGGATGCTCGGCGACTCCCGCTGGAGCGCCTTCCGTCAAATGTTCCAAGCCCAGCTGGCGAGCCTCGTCTTCATCGCCGGCGCCCTCGCCATCCGGAACGGCGACCTCGACTGGACGCGGCCGTCGACGCCCATGTTCGTCATCGGGATCGCCGTCTCCTTCGTCGTCTACGCGGCCTTCTACCTCTGGTGCGAGACCGCGCTGCGCCGCAGGAGACCCGTGGTGTCTTCGGCCCCGCACGACTAGGCTCGGCTCCACAGTGTCCGTCCAAGGAGGCCCGAAATGGCTCTCGGCACAACCCTGCACCACTCGCACGGCCCGTTCATCGACGGGTTCTTCCACAATCAGGATTTCGATTACGACCTGAGGATCGTGCTGGGTCACTCGTTCTCCGGCGCGGCCGATGTCGGCGAGGTGCTCGCTGCCGTCGAGTCAGTGGGGGAACACGACCACGAGGCCTGGTTCAACGCCTGGTCCGACCTCGGCGCCCGCGTGCGCGACCAGGCCGTGGACCAGGCGGCCGCCGGCCACGACATCAGCGCCTCCCGCTCCTACCTCCGTGCCTCCACCTATCTCGGCGTCGCGCTGAACGCGGTGGCCTCCCTGCCGTCGCCGGATGCATTGCTCCCGACCTTCCGCGCCCACCGCGCCGCCTGGGACCGCTTCATCGACACCACGCCGGTGTCCATCGCGCGCGTGAACATCCCGTACGAGGGAAGCGATCTGCCCGGATACTTCTTCCGGCCTTGGGGCGGCGCCCAGGCCGGCCGGACGCTCATCATGAACAACGGCAGTGACGGCCCGATCAGCTCGATGTGGGCCTTCGGAGGTGCTGCAGCGCTGGTACGCGGCTACAACGTGCTCATGTTCGACGGGCCCGGCCAGCAGTCCATGCTGTTCGAACGGGGCGTGCCCTTCCGCCACGACTGGGAGGCGGTCATCACGCCGATCGTGGACTATCTCCTCGGTCGCGACGACGTCGACCGCAACAAGATCGCCCTGTACGGCGCCAGCCAGGCCGGCTACTGGGTGCCCCGGGCGCTCGCCTTCGAGCACCGCATTGCGGCGGCCGTCGTCGATCCGGGCGTCGTGGATGTGTCCACCTCGTGGACGAGCCACCTCCCCAAGAGCATGATGAAGCTCCTCGCCGACGGCGAGCGTGAGAAGTTCGACCGCGATATGGAGCTCGCCCTCAAGTTCTCACCCGACCTCTCCCGCACCTGGAGCTTCCGCGCCCGACCGTACAAGACCGACGGCTACTTCGAGACGATCAAAGCCGTGCTCAACTACCGCCTGGACAATGTCGCCTCCTCCATCAAGACGCCGCTCCTCATCACCGATCCCGAGGGCGAGCAGTTCTGGCCCGGCCAGTCGCGCAAGCTCGCCGAGCTGACCCCATCCGTCTCCACCGTCGTCCCGTTCGCGGCCGCCGAGGGGGCCAACCTGCACTGCGAGCCCCTGGCCCGCTCCCTCGTCGACCAGCGCATGTTCGACTGGCTCGAGGACCACCTCAGCTAGCTCACGCGCCCGGCCGCATCCAGCCCGCGAAACCACTCGGTCTTCTCGGCGACCCTCAGCGCCCCGGCCGGCAGTCGCGTCAGCCGGAACTCCACCCCGAGCCCTGCCAGCTCCCGGTCGAGATCGGCGAGGGTGTCGAGCACGGTCACCGATGTCTCCTGGATCACCGACATGTCCAGCACCAGCACCCGAAGACCCTCGACCGAGTCCGCGTAGGCGAGGATCGCCTGCTCGGTCGACAGCACGTTCGCCGTGTAGAGCGGCCCGAGCAGGCTGACCGTGAGCACCCCGTCCACCGGATCGCTCACCCCCACCCGTGGCTTGTTCAATGCCGAGAGCACCAGGATGAGGGTCAGCACCACGCCGGCGCCCACCGCCACGAGCAGACCGGCCGTCAACCCGATCACCGAGGTGACCACCGCCACCCAGAAGTCGCGCTTGCTGATGCGCCACAGTTGGGCGATCGCGCGCACGTCGATCAGTCCGAACACGGCCACGAAGACGAGCGAGGCGAGCGTCGCCTGGGGAAGCAGGCTCAGCACGGGCCCGAGAAAGAGCCCGGCGACGAGCGCCAGCGCAACGGTCACGAGTCCCGCCACCTGCGATCGTGCACCGGCGCCCTTGTTCACCGCGCTCTGCGAGAAGCCGCCCGCGGCCGGCAGGGTCTGGTAGAAGCCGCCGACGACGTTCGCCGCCGCGGTGGCGAGCAACTCCTGATTGCTGTCGATCGCCCGCTCACCCGGCTCCCGGATGCCCCGGGCAACGGCGGCCGACTCCAGGAAGGCCATCACCGCGATCGCGAAAGCCCCTGGCAGCAGTCCGGGCACGTTGTCGAAGCTCGGCAGCACCGGGATGGGGAACGCCTGCTCGACCGGCGCGATCAACTGCACTCCCGATCCGGTGAACACTCCGACGGCCACGAGGACGATCCCGACCCCGACCACGATCAACGGTCCCGGCACTCGTGGCAGGAACCGCTTGAACAGGAAGAGCGCCAGCACCGAGCACACCGAGAGGATCACCGTCGGCAGGTTCGCCGACGGCACGGCCTGGATGACCGCGACCAGCGAACGGATGAAGCCGCTGCCTGTCGGGTTGTCGGTCTCTCCGAGCAGTTTCGGCAGCTGCCCGATCGCAACGGTGGTGCCGACGCCGACCTGGATGCCGATCAGTGTCGGCCGGTTGATGATCTCAACGAGCGACCCGAGCCGGAGCAGCCTCGCGAGCAGCAGAATCGCCCCGACGAGCAGGGTGAGGGTGATCAGATCGCTCGGGATGTCGTTCGAGCTTGCGACCACCCCCACCGACACCAGCGTGGTCGCGGTCAACGTGGCGATCGTCGAGGTGGTCGACACGCTCATCGCCCGGGATCCGCCGAGCAGCGCGTACACGAGCATCGGCACCACGCAGGTGTAGAGCCCGGCCTGCACGGGCAGGTTCGCGATGGTCGCGTACGCCATCGCCTGCGGGATCACCACGGCGCCCGCGGAGACGCCGGCGAGGATGTCGCGCCCGAGCCAAGAACGCTGGTACCCGGCCAGGGTGGGCAGCAACCAGCTGCGCCGCCCTCCCGTCGCCGTCGTCGTCACGCGGAGCCCGTTACTGCCTCGTCATCGCGATGTTCATCAGATGGTTCGGGTCGATGAGGTGGTCGTGGTGATCGTCGCCGATATCGATTCGAACCCACCTGATCGTGCCGGTGAACGCATTGCCGGTCGGGCCGTAGTCGCTCGACACCGGGGTTGCGAGGTCTTCCCCGATGTCGACCGTCTCGTCCATCGAGAAGAAGAACGGCAGAGTGCGCTCGACGCGGCCCTCGGCGATGACGGTCTCGCCGTCGGTGAGGGTCACCGCGCCGCCTCGTCCGACTCCGCCGCCGTCGTAGGTGAAGTGGGCGGCGAGCTCGTGGTCTCCTGGCGGGATCGGCTCATCCGATCTCACGAAGTACGTCGTGATCCCCATGACGTTGTAGGCGAACGCGAGCGCGCCGTCGTTCAGATAGAACGACCACCCGCCGTAGGTGCCGCCCTGCGCGATCAGCACTCCGCTCGCGCTGCTTTCGGGAATGGTGACCGACCCGGTCACCGTGAACGACTTGTTCTTCACGTTGACCACCGAGTTCTCGCTCAGCCGTTTCATCCCGGGGTAGAACGTCTGCGAGTTCCCCTGAACGAGCTGCGGTCGGCCGGCCAGGTCGGCGTCGAACCTCTCCGCCGAGCGGATGTCCATCGGCAGCACGTTGAACCGGGCCGCCTGGATGAGGAACAGCCGCTGCAGCTCGGCCAGCCGTTCGGGCTCGTCGGCGGCCAGATCGTGCGACTGCGTCCAGTCCTCCTCGACGTTGTAGAGCTCCCACACATCATCGTCGAGTCCGCGGTCCGAGCCCAGCCACGGCTTCTTGTGGATCGCCACGGCCGTCCAGCCCTTGTGGAAGATCGCCCGGTTGCCCAGCATCTCGAAGTACTGCGTCGTGTGCTGTTCGTCCGCATCCGCCGAATCGAAGCTGTAGTTCATGGCTGTGCCCTCGTAGGGCCGCTGCGTCACACCGTTGACGGTCGACGGCTCCGGGATGCCCGCGGCGGACAGCACGGTCGGCGCCACATCGATGACATGAGCGAACTGGTTGCGGATCTCCCCGCGAGCCGCGATGCCGTTCGGCCACGAGACGATCGTGCCGTTGCGGGTGCCGCCCCAGTGCGAGGCGACCTGCTTGGTCCACTGGTACGGAGTGTCCATCGCATGAGCCCAGCCGATCGCATAGTGGTTGTACGAGCGAGGGGTCCCCAGGTCGTCCTTGTGGGCGATCTTGTATGCGTCGTCTTCGAGCTCGCTCATATGGTTGATCGTGAACGCCTCGTTGGTCGTTCCGGTCATCGTGCCCTCCGCTGAGGCGCCGTTGTCGCCGATGATCACGTACACCAGGGTGTCGTCGAGCTCACCGATCTCCTCGAGGGCGTCAAGCAGGAGGCCGACGTGGTAATCGGCGTATTCGAGGTAGCCCGCGTAGACCTCCATCTCGCGGGACAGCACGGGCTTGATCTCGTCGCTCATCTCATCCCAGGCGGGGATGCCGTCGCTGCGGGTCGTGAGCGTCGACCCCTCGGGGACGACCCCCAGCGCCTTCTGGCGGGCGAAGGTCTCCTCGCGCAGCGCATCCCAACCCTGATCGAACTTGCCTGTGTACTTGTCGGCCCACTCCGGGGGAACGTGGTGCGGTGCGTGTGTCGCCCCGGGTGCGAAATAGGTGAAGAAGGGCTTGTCGGGTGCGAGCGACTTCTGCTGCTTGGTCCAGACGATCGCCTTCTGAGTCATGTCGTCGAGGAAGTGGTAACCCTCTTCAGGGGTTCCCCACGGCTCGACCGCGCTGGTGCCCTCGTAGATCGCCGGATACCACTGGTTGGTCTCGCCGCCGATGAAGCCGTAGAAGTACTCGAAACCCCCGCCGGGCGTCGGCCAGTGATCGAACGGGCCGACCGCGCTCGTCTCCCAGACGGGCACCTCATGGCACTTGCCGAACTGGGCGGTGCTGTACCCGTTGAGTCGGAGCGTCTCGGCGAGCGGGGCGCAGTTGTTGGGCCGCAGGGAGTTGTAGCCCGGAGCGCTTGTCGCGATCTCGGTGATGCCGCCCATCCCGACCGAGTGATGATTGCGCCCGGAGAGCAGGGCCGCCCGCGTCGGGGAGCACAGCGCCGTCGTGTGGAATCGCGTGTACTTGAGCCCAGCGGAGGCGACGCGCTCGAAGTTCGGCGTGCTCACCGGCCCCCCGAAGGCGCTCGACGCGCCGAACCCCACATCGTCGATCAGGATCACCAGCACATTCGGCGCCCCCTCGGGCGGCAGGAGCTTCGTGATCGGCGGGTAGCTCGTGTCCGGATCGGTGGCGTCATAGGTGACCACACCGGTATATGCCAGGTCGGGAATGGGTAGTGTCGACCGCTGTACTGAATCCTGCCCGTTCGCCATGCGCTGACCCCTCCGTCGTTTGCTTTCAGGCACCACAGGAGCGAAGCGGATCCATCGAAGCGTGGCGCGGCGCCAGAATCGCGTCGAGCCAACGCACCGGGATCCGCTTCGCTGCCGACCCTAGCCCAGCCGACGCCGAAAGCAACAGGGTGTAGACGTCACCCGCCTGGGGGCGATACATTCAGCGCACGCCCAGGCTCATCCGCGAGCCGGGACGAGGAGGGCAATTCATCATGTGGGACAACTTCTGGAACATCATCTGGCTCTTCTTCTGGAGCTTCGCGTTCATCGCGTATCTCTTCGCTCTGTTCGCGATCATCGGCGACCTGTTCCGCGACCACAAGCTGAACGGCTGGTGGAAGGCGCTGTGGATCCTCTTCCTGATCTTCGTGCCGTTCCTCACCGCATTGGTCTATCTGATCGCTCGCGGTCCGGGGATGGCCGAGCGCAGCCAGAAGGAGGCCAGGCAGGTTCAGCAGGCGACCGACACGTACATCCGAAGCGTCGCAACGGCCAGCCCGGCCGACGAGATCGCCAAGGCCAAGACGCTGCTCGACAACGGAACCATCACCCCGGACGAGTTCGCCCACCTCAAGGCGCGCGCTCTCGCCCACGACGGCGCAGCACCGAGCCCGGCCGCTCCGGGAACCGCGACACCCAGCGCCTGACCGCGCACGTCGATTGACGTGACGTGAGCGCGCCCCACGCCGGTTCTCCGGCGCCGCCCGCGGAGGCGGCGCCGGTCCGGCGTGCCGGGTTCCGGCCGTTGGCCGGCCTGAACCGCCGGAACGCGTCGCGCGAGGTGCTCGCCGGCGTCACTCTGCTCGCGATCGCCGTTCCCCTGAACATCGGCTACGCCCAGATCGCGGGGCTCCCGGCGACCGCCGGCCTCTATGCGCTCGTCGTGCCGAGCATCCTGTACGCGCTGACGGTGTCTTCGAGGCAGCTCGTCGCCTCACCGGATGCCGCCGCCGCCGCACTGGTCGCCTCGTCGCTCGGTGGTCTCGCCGTAGCGGGCGGCAAGGACTACATCACACTCGCGCTCGCACAGGCGCTCATCGGCGGCGTCCTGTTCCTGTTGTGCGCCTTCTTCAAGCTCGGGTTCCTCGCCAATTTCCTGTCGAAGCCCATCCTCGTCGGCTTCGTCGGCGGGCTCGCCCTCGACATCCTGGTCAGTCAGGTCGCCAAGATGCTCGGCGTGAAGATCGACAGCGGTGGCGAGTTCGTCGACAAAGTCGTCGGGCTGTTCTCCGGGCTGGCCACGCTCAACGTCTGGTCGCTCCTGATCGCAGCCGGCTCGCTCGTCGTCCTGCTGGTCGGCCGGCGGTTCGCGCGCGCTGTACCGTGGGCCCTCGTCGTGCTGATCGTCGCGACCGTGGTCGTCGTGCTCTCCGGAGCCGAAAAGGGCGGCGTCGACGTTCTCGGCAAGGTGGAGTCCGGGCCGCCGAAGCTCACCTGGCCGGTCATCGACTGGACGACCTGGTTGGCGCTCATCCCCTCGGCCATCGCTCTGACCCTGGTAACCATGGGGGAGGGGCTGCTGGTCTCCCGTTCCTACGGTGAGAAGCGCGGATACCGCACCAGCCCGAATCGCGACCTCTTCGCCTTCGGCGTCGCCAACCTCGGCGCCGGTGTCACGGGCGGTTTCACCGTCGGCTCCTCGACGTCCCGCACCGCGGCCATGGACCAGTCCGGATCGCGCACGCAGCTCCCGAGCCTCATCACAGCCGTCGGCACCCTCGCTCTCCTCGCCTTCGGTACGGCGCTCCTCGAGCACATCCCCTCTCCGGCCATCGGTGCGATCGTGGCCGTCGCCGTGGTGCCACTGCTCGGAATCCCCGACCTCGTCTCGCTGTGGCGGCAGGACAGGTTCGAGTTCGTGATCGCTGCCGTCTGCTTTCTCGGCGCGCTGCTGCTCGGACCGATCGCGGGCATCGTGATCGCGTTCGTGCTCTCCGTCATCAATGTCACCCGGCGGGCTGCCAACCCCGCCATCGACACGCTCGCGGCCGACGGCAACCCCGATTCGTCGCTCCTTGATGCTGCCGAGCCCGGCGACCCGACCGTGCCCGGCGTCGTCGTGATCCGGCTCGCCGCCCCGCTCTTCTTCGCGAACAGCGCCGTGTTCGAGCAGGCCGTCAAACGCGCGGTGCGGGCGACGTCGGCGCAGCACGTCGTGCTCGACATGGAGGCGGTGACGGATGTGGACGTCACCGGCGCGGAATCGTTCCGCTCGGTGCGCACCTGGCTCGGCGACAACAAGGCGGACCTCGGACTGAGCAGACTCCGCCCGGGCCTCCGGGAGCGGATGGAGCACCTCGAACTCATCGACGGGGTGGCGATCTACGACACCAACCGCACGGCCCTCGCCGCCCTGGAAGGCCGCGTCGCCTAGCGCCAGAACGGGGCGAGCTGCTCCGCGAGGGCGCGGCCCTGATCGTAGCCGCCCCGCGCGGCCTGTCGTCGCGTCGACGGATCCAGCGCATTGGCGTCGAACACGTCACCCGCGCCGCTGTCGGGGAAGACGGTCTCCACAGTGCTGCCGCCCGCGCGCAACTCGGAGACCTGGGTCGCGAGGTCCATGCCCCACTCCCGCGGCATCCGCGATCTGCCGCTGAATGGCGACAGCACCAGCACCCGCTCGTATCCCGCAGCCAGGTCGGCGTTCTCGCTGCGTCGGTAGCCGCCGTTGATGTACCGGTTGTCGCCGATGCTGTACGGCCCGCCGAAGCCGTTGCTGGTGCTGGCCGCGACGGCGTCCACCAGGTCGATTCCACTGTGGCGGTCGAACACCACCGGTTCCCCGGTCAGCGCGTCGACAGCCGCGATGAGCACCGCCTGTTGCGGCCAGTCGTGGCTCGGAAGCCGCGCCGCGACGATGTCGCGCCAGCGGGTCTGCCCCGAGCCGTCGGAAGCGTCCATTTCGAGCGCCGCAGCGCCCATCCGGCGGCGCATGTCGGGCGCATCCTCGGCAGAACCGATGATCCCGTTCGACCACTCCAGGTAGGTCGCCCCCGAGAGATGCGGGGCGGGTCGCCCGCCCGACCCTGTGACGCCGGGACGTGGCTGAGGCTGCTCCGCGAGGATCGCGGCATACAGGTCGGCCGGCCGCGTCCCGCTGGTGATCTGGGCGGCCACGGTCGATCCGGCCGACGTCCCGATGATGACATCCGCCTCGGTCACGTCGACCCCGGCTTCGGCCAGGCCGGCGATCAGGCCGAGCTCCCAGGCGTTCCCCGCCGCTCCGGCGCCGGCGAGAACCAAGGCCCGCTTCTGCGACTCGCTCAGCGGGCGGTCCATCCGCCGTCGATCGCGAGCGTCTGGCCCGTGATCAGGGAGGCTGCGGGGGAGCTGAGGAAGGTGACAGCACCCGAAACCTCGGTGGGAACGCCGATGCGGTGGAGCGCGGCTATCCGTTCGATGGTGTCGGCCTTGAACTCCTCGTCGGAGAGCGCTTCGCTGGTCCCGTCGGTCTCGATGAACGTCGGGGCCACGGCGTTGACGCGGATGCCGTACTGGCCCCACTCGACGGCGAGGCAGCGGGTCATGTGCACGACGGCCGCCTTGCTGATGCAGTACGAGGCCTCCCCGGGGAGAGCGACCAGCCCGGCCTGCGACGCTATGTTCACGATCGAGCCGCCACCGGATGCGCGCATCAGCTTCGCGGCGTACTGCGACAGGAAGAACGTGGAGCGGGTGTTGAGCGCCCAGACCGCGTCGAAATCCTCTTCGGTGACCTCGATGGCGGGTTCGCTGATCCCGCCACCGGCGTTGTTCACCAGGATGTCGAGGTGACCGAGTTCGGTGGCGACCTGCTCGATCGCTGCGCGGCTGCCCGTCAGGTCGAGCACATCCATTCGCAGGGGAAGGGCGCGCACCCCGAATGACTGGACCTCGGCGACGAGACCGCCGTCGTTGTCGGGGTTCCGCATCCCGAGGGCCACATCGGCGCCGGCGCGCGCGAGGTCGAGAGCGATCGCGCGACCCAGCCCCCGGGTCGCGCCGGTGACCAGCGCGGTCGAGCCGGCCAGACTGAACGGGGATGCCGAGCCGGCGTCGATGGTGTCGGTCGCTGCGTCCGTCATTTCGGCTCCGAGGGCGAATCGACCGGAGCAGGGAGGTCGCGCATCCGGTTCGGGTCCACACTGGCTCGAGCCTCGGTCGTCAGGAACGTCACCTTGCTCCCGCTCTGCGCGATGCGGTCGAACCCGAGTCGCCGCGCGAGCGCCATGGACGACTCGTTGTCGACGTCGATGATGGCCGTCACCCAGCGGGCCCTGATCGTGTGGAACGCGAAGGCGAGCAGCATCTCGGCCGCCTCGGTCGCGTATCCCTTGCCCCGGTATTCGGGCAGCTGGAGCCAGCCCATCTCCACCGATCGCGACTCGGGCACGACGGTGCGCAGGTGCATCGAGACGTCACCGACGACCGTGCCGTCGAGCTCCACGGCGAGGGCCAGAAAATCGTCGGCCTGCCAGAGCACCGTCTTGCGAGTGCGATCTTTCAGGTGCGCGCGCACCTCACGCTCGTTGCGAACCGGCCAGTGCAGGAACCGCCGGATGCTGGGGTCGTTCTCGATGCGGCTCCACGGCTCCAGGTCGCTCATCCGGTGCGGGCGGAGGACCAGGCGGTCCGTGTGCAGCACCGGCGCTTCGACAGGAGACGGCAAGCGAGCACCGCGAAGGAAACGGGGTCTGCGGGGGCGGGGCAGAGGCATCGAGTCGCGTCCTAGTTCTCGGGGGAGTATGCGGCTATCAGTCTGCCCCATCGACCCCGTCGTCGTCTGTGGACGCGCTGTGGCGGGTTGGTGCCCGGATAGAGCCTGAGGGGGTGCAGGCGCTCCCGTGTCGGGTTGAGTCAGATTCGGGTTGGCTCCACGTTCGCAGCCTTGCACCCCCGAGGTCTGGAATTCACGCTAATGCCTGAATGGTGTGTCCTCCATATTGAGGACGTAAACCCGTCAATTGTTGACGGGTACGACACTGCCGATTCGAGGCACGCGGGTGCGGGTCGGGCGGGAAGTGCCGGTCACGTTGTCACCCGAAGACAGCGTTGCCGGCAATGAGACCTTCCCGCCCGAGAGGGCCCCGCCAGAGGCAAGGACCCTACTGTGTCCCTATAGTCGGTGCGCTGAACCCGAATTCCACGCACAGACGGAACGCTGAAAGTCTTTCACATCTGTGAACGAGATTCACGCCGTTCGTGCCCCCGAAGGTGGGGACGTCGGGGTTGTGTGACCCGTAGTGGGAGCCGCGAAAGCTATGTGTTAGCTGAGAGACTCACTGCTGTGCCTGCATCAGCGTCGTCTTCCCCGTCACCTCTTCACCGCCTGAAGGCATGGGTGAAAGGGCTCACCCCGCTGAGTTGGCTGGCGATCGCTGGCCTGGGGTTGCTGGTCGTCATCGGATTTGCGAGCAGCGGCTTCTTCGGCGGGTTGATCATTGCTGGCCTCATCGCACTGGTGACGGGAATTTATTCAGCGGTGACCGGCCGGTCGAGCTGGGCCCGGATCGCGGGTCGGAAAGTCGCCGTCGGTGTTCTTGCAGGAGGGCTGGCCACCACCCTGGTGAGTGGCGCGGTCTACGGTGCCATCAACCCGAAACCAGCAGATTCTCCCGTTGCCGTCGCGTCATCGCCCACACCGGGGGAGACCGTCAAGGCAACACCGTCTTCCACCAATGCCCGCAACTCATCGGCGGAACCGGACGCGCCGGAATCGGTGACCGAACCTGCTGAGAACGCTTCGGTCACGATCGCCGACAGTGGCGCAACCCAAGGGACTGCACTCGCACTTCTCGAAACCCTCCCAGTAAAAGGTCGCGCTCCGAAAACCGGGTACGACCGTATCGGACAGTTCGGCAGTGCATGGCTGGACGTTGACCGCAACGGCTGCGACACCCGCAACGACATCCTCGCCCGCGACCTGCAGCCCTCCGTGAAGTCCGGACAATGCAAGGTGACATCGGGCACGCTCAATGACCCATACACCGGGAAGACGATCGGTTTCGTCCGCGGGAATACCACTTCCCTGGCCGTGCAGATCGACCATGTTGTTGCGCTCCTGAACGCGTGGGAGACCGGCGCGCAGCAGCTGACGCCGGCGCAGCGAATCACGCTGGCGAACGACCCCATGAATCTGTTCGCCGTTGATGGGCCGGCGAACAATCAGAAGGGAGCTGGCGATGCCGCCACCTGGCTGCCATCGAACAAGAGCTTCCGCTGCACGTACGTTGCCCGGCAGGTCTCGGTGAAGGCGACCTACGGCCTCTGGGTAACCCAGCCTGAGCATGATGCGATCAAACGGATCCTGACGAACTGCTCGAGCGAGCCCGCGATCACATCAGCCTTTGCCCCCCGCCCCGGCCCATCTCCCACGATCGCTCCTGCACCCGCGCGTCCAGCGCCAGCGCCAGCGCCAGCGCCAGTACCGGCTCCTGCGCCCCCAGCTCCGGCCGCTCCAGCTCCCGCGCCTTCGGCCCCCGACGTGTCATACGCGAACTGCACCGCGGTTCGTGCCGCAGGCAAGGCGCCCCTGCATGTCGGGGAGCCCGGCTACTCCCGGAAACTGGATCGGGACGGCGACGGAGTCGCATGCGAATAGACGACGAACCGCAACGCGTTGCGATGCCTATCGAGGTTGCAATCGACTGCACGCTGGTGAAAACAACATCGCTTAACGACAAAACCCCCGCCGAAGCGGGGGCCGTGTCTACTGTCTCAACCAGTGTGCGCCCGGAGGGATTCGAACCCCCAACCTTCTGATCCGTAGTCAGATGCTCTATCCGTTGAGCTACGGGCGCGTCGACCCGGAGCTGTTCGCTCGCGGACCGGGTTAGAGCCTACATGATGCCGTCGAGGACTGCCAATTGGCGCTTGAGGGCGACCTGGCGGTACGAGGTCTCGATCAGTTCGGCGATTTCCTGCCAGTCGGTGGCCGGAGTATCGAGGTCGATCGCCAGCCAACCGGACGGACCCCAGTATGGCGGGATGAAGATGCGCGGGTCCTGTCTGAGCGCTCGGGACTCCTCTGGGTCGGGCTTGAAGACGAGGGTGTTGGGGCGGTCCATGCTGCTGCCGACGAGCGCGAACACCCGCTTGCCGGCGAAGAACGTGGGGCGGCCGTGCGAGAGCGCTTCGATCGACTCCGGAAGCCGCAGGCAGAGGGCCCGCACGCGATCGACCAGGGGGTCGCCGGGTTCGAACAGCAGGGGATGCTCCATGCCGGGAGGCTACCGCGCATGGGCGAGCGGGGCCAGACTGTCAGGCACGAAACACAACGAACGGTTCGACGCCGAGCCCGGGAGGTTGACGATGAGTGTCTTCGTGGACATGACGATGTCGCTGGACGGGGTGACCGCCGGCCCGGAGGTCGGTCGCGCGCATCCGCTCGGGCTTGGCGGTGGGCGGCTGCACCGGTGGATCGGGATGGGGGCCGACCAGGACATCCCGAACCCGCCGACACGCGCGGGCGAGCCCGAGGCGGCCGACGAGGAGGCGGCTGCCGGGATGTTCGCCACGACCGGCGCCGTCGTGCTCGGACGCACGATGTTCGATGTCGGCATCGACCTGTGGGGTCCCGACGGGGCGTTCGAGGTTCCGGCTTTCGTCGTCACCCATCGCTCGGAACCCGTGCTGGTGCGGGGCGCGACCACATTCACGTTCGTCACGGAGGGGATCGAGACGGCGGTGAGCTGGGCGAAGGATGCTGCGGGCGACCGCGATGTCGCCATCGTGGGCGGCGCCCGGGTCGTCGATGAGGCAGTGAGGGCGGGACTGGTCGATGAGCTGGTCGTGCACCTCGTTCCGGTCGTCTTCGGGGAGGGAACGAGGCTCTTCGACGAGGGCCCGCGCGTGCGCGTCGAACTGGAGCCGATCTCAGCGGTGCAGACGCCTGCCGCGACGCACCTGCGCTACCGCGTGCTGCGGTGACGGGCCGCAAACGCCGCCCGCCGCATCCGGAACCGGGTCAGGCGAAGGTCTCGTCGAGGAAGCACACGAGCGCACGCCAGCTGCGCGCGTCGGCGACGGGCCGGTAGCGCTCGCCGCCCGGGATCGTGAAGGCGTGCGGCGCCCCGGAGTACGTGGTCACCTGCCAGTCGACGTGCGGCGCAGAACGCAGCTCGTCCTCGAAGGCGACGACGGCTTCGTCAGGCACTGACGGGTCGGAACCTCCCGTAAGGATGAGCAGCGACGCCGCGATCGCGTTGGCGTCGCTCGGGTCGTGCGTGATCAGCCCTCCGTGGAACGAGACCACCCCGCGGGCGGGTGCCCCGGTGCGCGCGAACTCGAGGGCGGCCGTTCCGCCGAAGCAGTAGCCGATGACGGCGAGACGTGCCGGGTCGACGGCGGGATGCTGGCGCAGCCAGCTGAACCCGGCGGCGACTCGAGTGCGCAGCAGGGGAAGGTCGTGGTAGTACTTCCCGGCTTCCGCCGCAGCGGCCTCGCCGGTCGGGCGCACGCCCGCTCCGTAGAGGTCGGCGGCGAAGGCGACGTAGCCGAGGCGGGCCAGCATCTGAGCGCGCATCTTCACGTTGTCCCCGACCCCGGTCCAGTCGTGCAGGATGAGCACGGCCGGCTTGCGCTCATCCGCCTGCACGTCGCGCGCGAGGTATCCCTCGAGCGCCAGGCCTTCGTGCTCGTATGCGACGGTCTCGGCTTCGATCACCGAGTGCGGGCCGATGGGTACGTGGCCGAGGAGGGCCTCGTGTGCGGGCGAGAGGGTGGCGGGCGGGGGAACGAAGGTCACAACAGCTCCAGTGTCTCGATTCGCGGGCGACGGTCGTCGCCGCGGGCTGGCCTGCTGTGGCTCACGCGGATGCGGTGCGCGCGGAGTCCCGTCGGGTGCGGGTCGGGATCCCACGCCTTCACACTACCTCTGCTTCGATTCGGGCGCGACGGACGTAGCATGGGCGCATGGGCACGGAGTTCGGCAACGAGACGGATGCGGCACGGTACGCGATGCACATCGACGGTGAGCTGGCGGGGGTGCTCGACTACAGCATCCTGGGCGGCGCGATCTCGCTGACGCGTGCGTTCACGGTGCCGATGCGGCGCGGGCACGGCCTGGCCGCGCAGCTCGTGGAGTTCGCCGTGGACGACATCGAAGCGAACACCTCGCTGAAGATCGTTCCGATGTGCTGGTACGTCGCCGACTGGTTCGAGCGGCACCCCGAGCGCGCCGGCCTGTTGCAGCAGCGCGCGGGCTGAGCATGGCGACGAGGACCCAGGCGGTCGTGACGGGGTTCGGCGGGGTCGAGTTCGTCGCACTGGCGGACTCGCCCGTTCCGCGACCGCGCGGGCGGCAGGTTCTCGTGCGCGTGACCCACGCATCCGTCGGCAGCACCGACATCCTCGCGCGCCGCGGTGGCTACCTGCTGCAGCCTCGCGTCGGCTTCACGACGGGATACGACTTCGTCGGGGAGATCGTGACGGGCTCCGAGCAGGCGAGCAAGCTGGGGTTGCGCGCCGGCAGCCGGGTGGCGGCCTGTCTTCCCCGGATGGGCGCCCACTCGACGTATCTCGTGCTCGATCCCTCGCTCCTCGTCGCGGTTCCGGATGCGCTGCCCTCGGCGGACGCGGCGACCGTCCCGCTCGATCTCGTCACGGCGGCCCTCGCGCTTCAGCTCGCGCGCATCCCTCGCGACGGCAGCGTGCTCATCCAGGGCGTGACCGGAGCGGTGGGGTCGTTTGCCGCCCAGCAGGCGGCGCTGGCGGGGCTGACGGTGTTCGGCACCGCATCCGCTCGATCTCGCGCCGAAGCGGAGCGGCTCGGCGCGACGTTCGCAGACTATGCCGACCCCGCCTGGGCCACGGGGGTTCGGGAGGCGTCGAACGGCGGCGTCGACGGCGCGATCGACCACACGGGGTCGCCCTCGGTCCGGGAGGCGGTCGCGCCTCAGGGCACTCTGGTGCGCACAGCGTTCGTCGGCACGCCCGGGCGGGAGCGCCGCGATACTGCGGTCGGTGGTGTGGTCTCCGGCGCTCGCCGCTGGTCCCATCCGCGCGAACGCGTCTGCTCCGTTCCCCTTTTCGTGGCGACGCAACGCGATGCGTACCGGGCGATGCTCAGCACCGGGCTCGAGCGGATCGCCTCCGGCGAGCTGTCGGCGCCGGCGGTGGAGACGGTGCCGTTCGGGAACGTGTGGGAGGCGCAGCGGCTCGCCGAGCATCCGTCGCCCCGCAGCAAGGTCGTGCTGGAGATGCCGGCGGCCTGATCGGCCGGCGGGTCAGAGGATGAGCCGCCGCTCGACGACCTCCGTGGACACCTTGAGCAGACTCAGCTGGTTGCTGCGCGCGAAATTCCGGATGAGGTCGAATGCGGATTCGACCGGGATCCGGTGGGTCTGCGCGACCACGCCCTTGGCCTGCTCGATCACGATCCTGCTGTTGAGGGCGTTCTGCAGTTGACCGCGCACGGATTCGCTCTCCCGGATGCTCCGCTCGTGCAGGATGCCGATGGTCGCGACGTCGGCGAACGCCTGTGCGGCGATGAGGTCGTCCTCGGGGAGCTCACCGGTCACCTCGCGCAGCAGGTTGAGCGTGCCGATGGTGGTCTCGCGCAGTCGCATGGGAATGGCGTAGACCGAGCCGAAGCCCTGCTGGCGCGCGCTGTCTTTGAACATGCGCCACGCATCCGGTGCCGCCGCGATGTCGGGCACGGGCACGACGTGCCCGGTCGTGAAGCTCTCGACGCATGGGCCCGCCCAGGCGGCGAGTTGCATCACTTCGACCAGCCGGCTCGCCTCGCTGGTCGAGGCGACCAGTTCGAGCTCCCCGTCTCCGTCGGTCAGGAGGATGCCTGCGGCTGTCACACCGAGCAGGTTGCTGCAGGTCTCGACGAGGGTCTGCAGGAGGTCGACGACGTCGTAGTCGGCCACCAGGGTGTCGGCGAACTTGGCGAAGCTCTGCACGAGCCGCTGTTCGCGAGTCGTTTCCGTCATTCGGAGTCCTCGATCTCTCCCTGCCGGTTGGAGAAGTCCAGCCGCCGTTCGAGGATGTCCTGCGCGACCTCCATCATGGAGCGGCCGGCCGCGAACGCGTGTCCCTGGATGACGAGTCGGGCATCCGAGGCATCGACGCCCAGCTGGGCGAGCACCATGCCGGTGGCCTGATGGATGATGCGCCGGGAGAAGGGATTGCTGACGTCCTCCGTGTATTCGCTCCCGGCCTCGGCAAGTGCCTGCTGAAGGATCTGCCGTGCCACGACGCCCGCCAGGGCCGTCGCCTGCCCGGTCGCCTCGGCGTCGAGTTCGGTCGGCGCTTCCGCATACATGTCGATAGCCCCGATCTTGAGGGGACCGACCAGCATCGGAAACGCGAACAGGGACCGGATGCCGTCGCGCGCGACCGTCTCGCTGAAGACAGGCCACACCCGTCGCGGGCGATTGCGGAGATCCGGCTCGAGAACGGGCTCGGCCGAGTGGAGCGCATCCCAGCAGGGGCCGACCCCCAGGTCGAACTGCAACTCGTCCAGGCGTGCCGCCCGCGCGTCGCTCGCCGACACCGTCTCGCTGCCGAGCAGGTCGCCGATCGTCGACACAGCCGTCCCCGTCACCGGGAAGAGCTCGACGAACGGGCGCGACAGATCGGAGGCGGGAACCCTCGTCAGGCTCACGCTCTCCATCGCTGCCGTGAAGCGGTCACTCGTCGTCATCGGCCCGCCCTTCTTCTCCAACGGTACGCCAGTCTGCGACGTATTGATCTGCCAAACTCGTCGGATGGGCAACAAGGCAGCTCTCATCACCGGCGTCGGCCGCCGCAACGGCATCGGCCGCGCCATCGCACTGAGGCTCGCGCACGACGGCTGGGACATCGCGTTCAGCTTCTGGCGGCCGTACGAGCAGCGTCAGTCTCTGGGGGCGCCCGACACGGATCCCGAGAGCATCGCCTCCGAGCTGCGCGCGACCGGGCGGCGAGTGGTGGCGATCGAGGTCGATCTCGAAGATCCCGCCACTCCGGATGCGCTGCTCGCGCAGGCGAATCGCGAACTCGGGCCGGTGACCGCGCTCGTCCTCTCCCATTCCGAATCGGTGGACTCGAGCATCCTCGACACCACGATCGAGAGCTTCGACCGGCATTTCGCGGTGAACACCCGCGCCGCCTGGCTGATGATCGCGGCTTTCGCGCGCCAGGTGCCCGAGTCCGGCGGCGCGATCGTCGTGCTCACCAGCGACCATGTCGCGCACAACCTCCCGTACGGCGCGAGCAAGGGAGCGCTCGATCGCATCGTCAGCGCGGCTGCTGTCGAGCTCGGCCCCCTGGGGATCCGCGCGAACTCGCTGAACCCGGGCCCGATCGACACGGGATGGATGACGGACGGGGTGCGCGCGGAACTCACCGCGAGGCAGCCCACCGGACGGCTCGGTACGCCGGACGACACGGCCGACATCGTCTCCTTTCTCGTCTCGGATCAGGGCGGCTGGGTCTCCGGACAGCTGCTCAAGAGCGACGGCGGTTTCTCCGCGTAGCGACCCGGGGTCTGCGAGTCGACGCAAGAACGGCCCCGCACGTCGAGACGTGCGGGGCCGTTCTGCGCGCGAGGCGCTACGCGAGCGCGCCGATGGCGAAGCTCACGGAGCCGTTCGCATCCACCTGCGCGTCGAGGATCTTGTCGTCGAGCGCCACGGCTGCACCGGGCTCCAGGAAGAGCCGGGCGCCCGACACCTCCACGACCTGATCGGCCGGCTCGGGTTCGGGTGCGACGGCCGCGGCGAACGCGGTGTTCTGGGGGTTGCTGCTGCTGATTCGCAGTCCGGCATCCTCCTCCGGGGTCTGCTCGGTGAGCGTCTTGACGATCGTGCTGGCGTTCTCGGTCAGGGTGAGCATGTGCTCTCCTTCCAGTTGCGTATCCCAAGAAGCCCCTACGGTTCTCCGATCGCGGCCGAGCCTCAAGGCTTCGTGCACCATTGCCAGGAAACACCCACCAATCCAGAATGGGCTTGTGGCCGACACCGAACCGCACGCAGGACCGCACGCCGAGTCGCACGCCGACGGCCACGACTGCTGCGCTCCCGGCCGAGGGATGCTGGGGGAGGACGGGTCTCACGATCGCCTCCACTCGCACCCCGCCGGCGGCCCGGTGCCCATCCGTCTCACCACCTCGGCGCACGACACGAACGAGCAGCGGCACGCGATTCCGCAGGCCACGATCCCCGCGCAGACGTTCATCATGGGAGACCGGCACGGGGACGACCGGTGGGGCGACGGGGAGGGTCCAGCGCATCCGGTGACCCTCGCGGCTTTCGACATCGACACGACCAGTGTCACCAATGCCGACTTCGCCGGCTTCACCGATGCCACCGGATACCGCACCGAGGCGGAGACGTTCGGCTACTCGGCGGTGTTCCACCTGGTGCTGGCGGCCGACGACGAGGATGTGCTCGGACAGCCTCCGCAGACACCCTGGTGGCTGGGCGTGGCCGGGGCCGATTGGCGGCATCCGGGCGGCCGGCACTCGTCGATCGACGGCCTGCGCGAGCATCCGGTCACACACATCAGCTGGAACGATGCGCAGGCGTATTGCTCGTGGGCGGGGCGGCGGCTCCCCACCGAGGCTGAGTGGGAGTGCGCGTCACGGGGCGGGCTCGACGGCGCGCGGTATCCGTGGGGCGACGAGCGCGGCGGCGAGGAGGCGGCGAGCACCGGCGACACCGTCGAGGGATGGCGGTGCAACATCTGGCAGGGCCGGTTTCCGAAATTGAACACCGAGGCCGACGGCTTTCTGACCACGTCGCCCGTGCACACGTTCGAGCCGAACGGCTACGGACTCTGGCAGACGGTCGGCAACGTCTGGGAATGGTGCGCCGACTGGTACGACCCCGGCTTCTACGCCGGGTCGCCGGCGGAGGATCCCCGCGGCCCCGTGCGTGGTGATGCGCGGGTGATGCGCGGCGGATCGTTCCTCTGCCACGACTCCTACTGCAATCGGTACCGCAACTCGGCGCGGTCGTCGAACACCCCCGACTCGTCGATGGCGAACACGGGGTTCCGAACGGTGGCCCTCTGAGTGCTGCGGGGTACGAACGGTCCGGACTACTGGACCTCTCCGGAGACGGCGTCCAGGAACTCCCGGTTGAACGCGCGCAGGTCGGCGGGTTTGCGGGACGAGACGAGGGTGAAGCTCCCGTCGTCGACGACGACCTGCTCATCGACCCAGTTGGCGCCGGCGTTGCGGTAGTCGGTCGCGAGGCTGGGCCAGCTGGTGAGCATGCGGCCCTTCACGACCCCGGCCTCGATCAGCACCCAGCCGCCGTGGCAGATGACGCCGATCGGCTTGCCCGCGTCCGCAAAGGCTCTGACCAGGGCCACCGCAGCCGGCAGTGTTCGCACCTCGTCGCCGTTGGCCACACCGCCGGGCAGCATCAGGGCGTCGAAGTCGGCTGCGGACGCGTCGGCGAGCGTCACATCCACATCGAACAGGTCGGCCTTGTCGAGGTGGTCGAACGCCTGAACCTGCCCCCGGTTCTCTGAGACCAGGATCGGCTGCGCACCGGATTCGCGCAGCGCGTTCCACGGTTCGACCAGCTCCGCCTGCTCGATGCCCTCCTTGGCCACGACGAACGCGACCTTCTTCCCTTGCAGTGCCATCTCTTCTCCCTTGTCGTCACTCCACCTTTACGCTGCGAGGGAGCCCGCCGGAACCCCGAGGCGGCGAGAACGGGTTGGACTCAGCCGTGCCGCCGGCTCAGCCGAGCTCGACCCGGGTGCGCGCGAGCCGGTCGTACGGTGTGCGCCCGCTTCCGACGAAGAGGCTGACGATGTACCAGATCGGCAGCAGATAGGCCACGGCGGTGAGTACCCAGACGCCCGCCGGAACCTGCGCCGCAGGATCGACGCCGACGATCTCGATCACGGCAGCGTGCCCGATCGACCACGGAAGCGCCAGTTTCAGGGCGTTGCGGAGCAGCGCGCGGCCGAACGGGATGCGTGATCCCGACCGCGCATCCGTCACCAGCAACCGCCGCAGCCGTTTGCCCACGGACGCCTGCCGGCGGCTGCTTTCGAGCCAGGCCAGCGCGAGGGTCACCGGAACGACCAGCACGACCGCCGACACGAGGTTGACGGTGAGGGCATCGATGCCGCGCGTCGCCCCCGACAGGTACAACGGCACCCCGACCGCAGCGGTCACTGCGGCCCAGCCGAGAATGCACGCCCAGTCGACGAGCCACGCGAGAAGACGGTTCCACGGATGCCGGGTCACTCCTGCGATGCTAGCGGCGTGCGGGGTTCCTTCCGCGCACCCCGGGACTAGGCTGGCCGCTAAGCGGCACGAACGTGCCCGAGGAGGTTCTCGTGACTCCCGCAGACCCCGCATCCGCAGCCTCCGCATCCACTCGTCCGATCCCGCTCTGGGCGCCGTACTACGGCGCACAGCTGAGTGAGGCCTTCCGGCGTTTCTGGCTGAAGTACGCCCGCTTCTCCGGGCGCGCCAGCCGCAGCGAGTACTGGTGGTGGCAGGCGATCCAGGCCGTCGTCGTCTTCGTGCTGTACATGATCACGTTCATCGGCGGTGCGATCGGGGCCGTCATCACAAGCGACGGGCGCGTCATCCCGGGCCCGGGGATCTATGTCGGAGCGGCACTGCTGGGCGTGTGGGGGCTGGGCACGATCATCCCCAACCTCGCGCTGCTCGCCCGGCGCCTGCACGACGTGAATCTGAGCGCTTGGATGATCCTGATCGCACTCGTCCCCTACCTGGGCGGCATCGCGCTGCTCGTTCTCACAATCCTGCAGCCGAACCCCAACGGCGCCCGGTTCGACCGCCCCGACGCCGAGGATCCGGAGTATGTGCCCGTCGTCCCGGTCTCGCCGACCTACCACCCCGCCGGCCCGCCTGGCCCGCCGCTCCCTCCGCCCCCGCCGCAGTTCCCGGCTCAGCCCTATCCCGGCCAGCCGTTCCCCCGCAGCCCATACCCGGGCGAGCCGTTGCCGGGCACCGGCCAGGTGTATCCGCCGCCCGTGCAACCGCCGCCACCGCCGCCCCCTCCGCCGCCCGCGCGAGAATGAAGGCATGACCTCGATTCCCACGGTCCCGCTCAACGACGGCAACCGCATCCCTCAGCTCGGCTTCGGCGTGTACAAGATCCCCGATGCCGAGACGGTGGATGCGGTGGTCGCCGCCCTCGACGCCGGCTACCGGCACATCGACACGGCCAGCTTCTACGAGAACGAACGCGGCGTCGGCGAGGGGATCCGCCGAAGTGGGATCGACCGCGACGACGTGTTCGTCACCACCAAGGTCTGGTGGGATCAGAACGGCTACGACAGCACCCTCCGGTCGTTCGACGCCAGTCTGGAGCGGCTCGGCTTCGACGTCGTCGACCTGTTCCTCATCCACTGGCCGGCCCCGAAGAACGACAAGTACGTCGAGACCTGGCGGGCGCTCGAACGGATTCGCGACGAGGGTCGAGCGCGTTCCATCGGCGTCGCGAATTTCCACATCCACCACCTTGAGCGGCTCGCCCGGGAGACCGACACCGTGCCTGCTGTGAACCAGGTGGAACTGCATCCCTGGCTGCCGCAGAACGAGGTGCGCGCGTACGGCGCCGAGCACGGGATCGTCACCGAGGCCTGGTCGCCGCTCGCGCGCGGCAGGATCCTCGGCGACCCCACGCTCGACGCGCTCGCCGCGAAGCACGGCGTCTCGCCCGCTCAGGTGGTGATCCGCTGGCAGCTGCAGCTCGGCAACGTCGTCATCCCGAAGTCGGTGACGCCCGAGCGCATCCGTCAGAACCTCGACGTGTTCTCGTTCACCCTCGACAAGGCCGACCTCGACGCCATCGCCACCCTCGACTCCGGCGAACGCACCGGCCGAGACCCCGACGACCTCGGCTGACTCGACCGCGTTTACTCCCCGGTGGGATGCGCGCCGACCGCGTCGACGAGCCAGGCGTACGAGAACGCCCGCTCCCGCCAGGCGGAATAGCGGCCCGAGACACCGCCGTGGCCTGCCGCCATCTCGACCTTGAGCAGCGCATCCGCGCCCACCTCGCGCAGCTTCGCCACCCACTTCGCCGGCTCGACGTACAGCACGCGGGTGTCATTGAGGCTCGTGACCGCGAGGATGCGCGGGTAGTGCGTCTCGTGCACGTTCTCGAGCGGCGAGTACGACTTCATGTACGCGTACACCTCGGGGTCGTGCAGCGGGTCGCCCCACTCGTCCCACTCGATCACCGTCAGCGGCAGCGACGGGTCCAGGATGCTCGTGAGCGGGTCGACGAACGGCACCTCGGCGAGGATCCCGGCGAAGTACCGCGGCGCCAGGTTCGCGACGGCGCCCATCAGCAGCCCGCCCGCGCTGCCGCCCTGCGCTGCCAGCCGGTCGGGGGAGGTCCAACCCGTGTCGATCAGGTGCCGGGCGCTCTCGACGAAGTCGGTGAACGTGTTCTTCTTGTGCAGCTTCTTCCCGTTCTCGTACCAGAGCCGGCCGAGCTCCCCGCCCCCGCGCACGTGGGCGATCGCGAACACGATTCCCCGGTCGAGCAGGCTGAGCCTCGGGATGCCGAACGACGGATCCATGCTGGCCTCGTACGACCCGTAGCCGTACAGCACGAGCGGCGCCGGCTCCCCAGGCGTGACCAGGTCGCGGCGATACACGAGCGAGATCGGGATGCGCGTGCCGTCCTTGGCGGTGGCCCACTCCCTCCGCTGCTCGAACAACTCGGGGTCGAACTCGCCGAGCACGGCCTGCCTCTTGCGCACCGTCAGCTCGCGCGTGCGCACGTCGTAGTCGAAGACGGTCGACGGCGTGACGAAGCTCCCGTAGCCGAGACGCAGCGTCGGCTGGGTCCACTCGGGGTTGCCGGCGACGCCCACCGTGAAGATCGGCTCGTCGAAGTGCAGCTCGTGCAGGGTGTCGTCACCGGACGAGTTCTCCTCGGGCACGCAGGCGACCGCCACACGGGTGAGGCCGTCGCGCCGGTACTCGACGGCCACGAAGTCGCGGAACGCATCCACCCCCTCGATGCGCACCTCGGGATTGTGCGGGAGCAGCGTGCGGCGGCGTCCCTGCGGATCGTTCGCGGAGACGCTCACGAGCTCGAAGTTGATCGCCCCGTCGTTGTGCACGATCAGCAGACGGTCGGCACCGGCCACGACGACGTGGTCGATGTCGTATTCGACGCCTTCCTTGCGCGGCCAGACGACCGTGAACTCGCCCGTCGGGTCGCCCGAGTCCAGGATCCACGCCTCGCTGGTGATGCTCGACCCCGCCTCGATGACCAGGTAACGGCGGCTGCGTGTGAGTCCGACGCCGACCCAGTACCGCTCATCCGGCTCGGTGAACACCTTCACGTCGGTGCGGGAGCCGTCGGACTCCACCGCGGGACCGACGCCGACAGGATGCCGCCAGACCGTGTCGGGACGCCACGCGTCGTCGACGGTCGTGTAGAAGACGTACCGGCCGCTCTGGTCGAACAGGGCACCGCCCGCGGTCCCGGAGATCTCGTCGGGGAAGGTGACCCCGTCGTCAACCAGAGAGCGGATGCGGATCGTGTACCGCTCGTCGCCTTCGGTGTCGACCGCCCACAGCAGGCGGGTGCCGTCTGCGCTCACGTCGAAGCTTCCCAGCGAGTAGAAGTCGAGCCCAGCGGCCTCGACGTTGTCATCGAGCAGGATCTGTTCGCCGGGCAGACCGTTGCGCTGCGCCTCCTCGTCGAGTGCGGGCGGCTCCCAGTCGTCGGGGCCCGAGATCGGCGCGCGGCAGTGGATGCCGTACTGCTGTCCCTCGACCGTGCGCGTGTAGTACCACCAGTCGCCCTCGCGCGTCGGAACGCTCAGGTCGGTCTCGCGGGTGCGCTCCTTGATCTCCTCGAAGATCTGCTCGCGCAGCATCGACAGGTGCTCGGTTCGGGCGCCCGTGTATGCGTTCTCCTCCGCCAGATGGGCGAGCACCGCCGGGTCGTCCTTCTCCCGCAGCCACTCGTAGTCGTCGATGTAGACGTCTCCGTGCTGCACGCGCTCCGTCGGTTTCTTCGCTGTCTGCGGCGCCTCGATCATTCGTTCAGGCTACCGGCTGGGCTTCGCTGAACGAGTAGGTAGTCTGAGGCGATGAGCGACAAGTGGTGGCACTCGGCGGTCGTCTACCAGATCTACCCGCGGAGCTTCGCGGACTCCAACGGTGACGGCATCGGCGACCTGAGGGGCATCATCGAGCACCTCGACCACCTGGAGGATCTCGGCGTCGATGTGGTCTGGCTGTCGCCGATCTACGCCTCCCCGCACGACGACAACGGCTACGACATCAGCGATTACCAGGCGATCGACCCGCTGTTCGGAACCTTCGACGACTTCGACGAACTGCTCGCGGGGCTCCACGCCCGCGGCATGAAACTCGTCATGGACCTGGTCGTCAACCACACCTCCGACGAGCATCCGTGGTTCGTCGAGTCGGCGAGCAGCACGCAGAACCCCAAGCGCGACTGGTACTGGTGGCGGTCGCCACGTGCCGGGATCGCCCCCGGCGCGCACGGCGCCGAGCCGAACAACTGGGGTTCCTTCTTCTCCGGATCGGCGTGGAAGCTCGACCCCGCCTCGGGCGAGTACTACCTGCACCTCTTCTCGCCCAAGCAGCCCGACCTCAACTGGGAGAACCCCGAGGTTCGCGATGCGGTCTACGCGATGATGAACTGGTGGCTCGACCGCGGCGTCGACGGCTTCCGGATGGACGTGATCAATTTCATCTCGAAGGTCCCGTCCCTGCCCGACGTCGAGGTCGTGCCCGGTCACCTCTTCGGCGATGGCTACCCGTATTTCGGCCAGGGCCCGCGCATCCACGAGTTCCTCCATGAGATGCACGACCGCGTCTTCGCCGGCCGCGAGGACCGCTACCTCACCGTCGGCGAGATGCCGGGCGTCACGGTCGAGGATGCGCAGCTCTTCACCGACCAGGATCGTGCCGAACTCGACATGGTCTTCCAGTTCGAGCACGTGGACCTCGACCACGGCCCCGGCGGCAAGTGGGATCACCGCGACGCGAGCGTGCTCGACCTGAAGCGGTCGTTCGGCAAATGGCAGAAGGGGCTGGCCGCCGCCGGCTGGAACAGCCTCTACTGGAACAACCACGACCAGCCCCGGGTGGTCAGCCGTTTCGGGGACGACGGCGCGGCTCGCCACCAGTCGGCGACCGCCCTCGCCACCGTGCTCCATCTGCAGCGCGGAACCCCGTACATCTACCAGGGCGAGGAGCTCGGGATGACGAACGTCCCCTTCCAGGGGATCTCCGACTTCCGCGACATCGAGACCCTCAACCACTACTCCGAGGCCGTCGACGTTCTCGGCGCCTCTCCGGCTCAGGTGCTCGCCGCCCTGCGCCGCACCAGCCGCGACAACGCCCGCACCCCGGTGCAATGGTCGACGGATGCGAACGCGGGCTTCACGACCGCGACCCCGTGGATCCAGGCGAACCCCAATTACACGGAGATCAACGCGGCTGCACAGCGCGACGACCCCTCCTCTGTCCTCGCGTATTACAGAGCCCTGATCGACCTCCGCCACCGCGAGCCGGCCATCTCGGAAGGCTCTTTCGAAATGGTGCTGCCTGAGCATCCCCAGATCTTCGCCTACACGCGCACCCTCGGGGATCGCAGCCTGCTCGTTCTCGTGAATCTGACCGGCGAGCCCGCCGAATACGGGCTTCCTGACGCTGCCGAGTGGGTGGATGCGCGCCTCGTCCTCACCAACCTGCCGGGCGCTCCTGCCATCGGCGAAGGACACCTCGCACCCTGGCAGGCACTCGTCATCTCGCGCTGATCGCCGGGATTGCCCATTGTGCTCTGGGCGGCGTGGGTGTGTGATGGGGCGCGAGGCCACGGGTGAGGAGGCGATCATGGGCAGCTATGTTGCGCGTGCGGAGGTGGATGTCGCTGCGCCGAGGGAGGCCGTGTGGCGGGTGCTTGCGTCGAACGGCTCGCATCCGGAGATCTTGTTCGGTGCGGAGATCGAATCGGACTGGCGACTGGGCAGCCGGATCTTCTGGCGCGGAACCTACGAGGGCAAGCCCTTCGAAGACCACGGTGTCGTCATCGAGCTGGAACAGCCGTCCCGGATCGTGCTGACGCATTTCAGTCCGCTCAGCGGACAGCCCGACATCCCCGAGAACTACCACACGCTGCGATTCGAGCTCGACGAGATCCGGCGGGGAACGCACGTCACACTGGACCAGGACAACAACCCGACGGCTGAGGCGGCACAGCACTCGCGGTCGGTGTGGGTGGCGATGCTCGAGGGCGTGCGAACGGTCGCCGAGCGCGGCTGGGTCGCCGCCCGCTAGTCGCCGAAGGCTTCGCGCAGAAAAGCACCGAGGAACACGTCGAAGGCTGCGACCGTCGTGTCTTCGTCCCCCGTGAGGAGGAATCCGAAGTGCAGGCCGGCCGCGGTGTCTACGAGCCAGTGCGACAGGATGCTCGCACGGTCCGTATCCAGCCCCCGCGTCTCGAGCCACTCGTCGACGATGTCGAGCCATTCGGAGAAGGAGGTGGTGATCCGCTTGCCGATGTCCGGATCGATGGGCTCGAGCGCGCCGGCCTCGAACTGCAGGCGCAGCCCCGTGCGGTTGGTCTCGCGCAGCGAGTGCCGGAACGCCTCTTTGTACCAGGCGGCGAACTGGTCGCGATCGAACGAGTTCACGTCGACGCCGGCGATGGATTCCTGCTGCAGTCGCACGCCCTCTTCGAGGATGGCGTCGATCATCTCCTGGCGCGAGCCGAAATGGTAGACGAACGAGTACGTGCTCACCCCGAGTGCGTTCGCGAGACTCCGGAAGGTCATTCTCGAGAGGGGTTCGGTCGCGACATGGTCCATGATGCGACCGAGGAGCTCGGGCTTCCGAGTTGGGTCTGGTGTGCGTCCCACGAGACAACAATAGGCGAGGTGCCGAACCCGTTGCTTGTATTTGGAGCTATTTGAGCCCGCATCCCGGTATTCGTTCCATCACGGTCGCGAAGGTCATCCCCGTCCGCCGCGACCGCCGTCTCCGCCGCCGTTCCCGCGGCCGTTGTTGTCGCCGTTTCCCGCATTGCCGGGATCAGGCTGGGGCGGCTGGGCGGGCCCGGGCGCTGGGGTCGCTGCCGGCGGTGGCGTCGGCGCCTTGGTGTACTTGCCGGCCGGAGCCGCGAACGCGTCACCGCCGTATGCGGCGTTGAGGGCGCGAACGATCGGCTTGACGATGGCGAACTTCACATTGCCTCCGCCGACGCCCTGGAAGGACTGTCTCCGAAGCGCAACGGATCCCACCACATTGCCGACCCAGGTGGCCTGCGCCGTCTTGGTCGTGGAGGTGACGAGCCAGTTCGACACCGAGCCGTCCGTCGTTCCGGTCTTGCCGAAGATCGGGATGCCGTCGCCCGGGTTCGCAGATGCCGCTGTTCCGCCACCACGGAGCACGCCCTGCAGAGCGTAGATGGCACCCGCCGCCACCCCCGGATCGATCGGAGTCGTCGAGCACTCGCTCTTCGGTACGGCGTGCTCGGCTCCCTCGGCGTCGACGACCTTGTCGATGGCGATCGCGCTGCAGGCGACGCCGTTGTTCGCGATGCCGGCGTACGCGGTCGCCATGGTGAGCGGTGCGATGTAGTTCGTGCCCAGCACGGCCGACGGGTTCGCGCGGAACGGATTCTGGGCTTCATCGGCACCGTGCACCAGCAGGTCCTGCGCGCGCTGCTTGATGCCGCAGAGGTCGACCTTCGTGCCCATCATCGCGAAGACCGAGTTGATCGACTGGGCGGTGGCGGTCATGACGCTGGTGTTCCCCGCCGACTCGCCCTCGTCGTTGGCGACCGGCCAGGGGGCTCCTCCGATGTCTCGGCATGGCGCGCTCGAGTGGAACATCGTCTGCGGGAACAGGTGCATCGATCCGTCGACCGATTCGTTCAGGGAGTGGCCTTCCTGCAGCCACTGGAGCAGGTCGAACGCCTTGTATGCGGAGCCGGTCTGGAACCCTTCCGAACCGCCGTATTCATAGTCGGTGTTGTAGTTGACGGCCGTCGTGCCCGGCGCCGGTTCGGCGGTGTTGTCGTATGGCCTGTTCTGCACCATCGTGATCACCCGGCCCGTGCCCACTTCGACCGAGACGTTCGAAGCGCCGAGATTGAGCCTCGGGCTCGTGGGCGGGATGTAGGCGCTGAGCGCCTGCTGAGCGGTGTTCTGCAGATCGAGGTTGAGCGTCGTGTAGATCTTGAGACCGCCGCGGCTGAGGAAGGCCGTGCGGTCGTCGTCGGTCGCGCCGAAGATCGCGTTCTGCTCGATGGTGCGCTCGACGAAGTCGCAGAAGAAGGCGGCGTTGTACTGCTGCGCCGTCATGCAGCCGTTCTGCTTCGGGGTGATCTTGGGCTCGATCTTGGTCGCAATCGCGTCGTCGCGCTCTTTGGTCGTGATCTTGCCTGCCGCGAGCATCCGGTCGAGCACGTAGTTGCGTCGGTCCAGCGTCTCGGCGTAGCCGTTCGCCGCGCCGTTCGCCTTGTCGTTCGGCTTGTCGATCCGCAGGTTGTCCGGGTTGTTCAGGATTGCGACGAGGGTGGCCGACTGCGGCAGGGTGAGTCCACTGGCGGGCACTCCGAAGTAGTACGAAGCGGCCGACTGCACGCCGTAGACCCGGCCCCCGAACAGCGCGATGTTCAGATAGCTCTGCAGGATCTGGTTCTTCGTGTACTCCTTCTCGAGCCCGATCGCGTAGCGCATCTCTTTGAGCTTGCGCACGGGGTCGACCTTGGTCGCGTCGTTGTAGCACGAAGCGAAGATCGCCAGCTGCTTCTTCTGCACGGCGGCCGTCGCGGTGATGTCGGGCTGCTTGTTCTCGCAGCGCTGCACGAGGATGTTCTTCACGTACTGCTGCGTGATCGATGAGCCGCCCTGAACATCCCGGTGCAGGGCCGTCAGCACGGCGCCGCGGACGGTGCCCGTGACATCGATGCCGCCGTGCTCGTAGAACCGCGGATCTTCGGTGGCCACCGCCGCGTCTTTCAGGGTCTGGGCGATATCGTTCCAGCCGACCTCTTCACGGTTCTGCGAATAGAAGGTCGCGATCGGGATCTGCTGGCCGTTCGAGGTGGCGTACATCGTCGAGGCCTGCGCGAGCGGCTCGACCTTGATGTACTCCGGGAGCCCGTCGAACACGCCGATGGTGGAGTCGGCGGCCGAGCCGGTGAGGGCGACCGCCGGAGTGACCGCCGCTGCCGCGAGCACGCCCGCGACGGCGCTCAGGGCGACGAACCCGATCAGCGCCGGTGCCCACGTCCAGCGCCTGCTCGCGGAACCGTTCATGGCGTCATGATACGCGGCGAATGTGAGGGGCCAACCCCTTCCGTGCGCTTAAATGCGGAGAACCGGATGCCGTGGACAGCGCCGGGTCAGGCCCCGCCGCGGAGTTTGTCGCACAGCTGCGCCAGCTGTTCGAGCTCCTCCTGGTCGAGCCGGCCGCCGACCCGTTCGGTGATCGTCTTCATGTGCTCGACGGCGACGCGACGGAACATGTCGTAACCCTCGTCGGTGAGGCGGATGATCGTTCCGCGCGCATCCGAGGGCTCAGGGCACTTGGCGACCAGACCACGCGAGACGAGCCGGTCGATCAGCCTGCTCACGCTCGGCTGGGTGAGCAGCACGTGCTTGTTGAGGTCGCGCATCCTCAGCTCGCGGTTCGGCTGACGTGACAGGTTGAACAGCACGTCGTACTCGTTGAACGAGATGTCCCTGGTCGGGAACTCCGCCGCCAGTGTTCGCATGACCGCCACCTGGGCACGGAAAAGCGATTCCCAGGCGCTCACGGCGTTCGTTCGCGCCTTCACTCGCTCTTGCGTAGGCATCCCGGGCCTCCTCGTGGTGTGTCCACGCATGCCTTATCGACGCATGCATTCGCATCATCCCACCACCGGCTGACACGGTCATCAGTGCCACCACGGTTAAACAGATTGAGGGCCGGCCGCAGAGGCTAGCGGCCGGCCCTCTCCCTTGCACCAAGAGTGTCCTGCAATCACATTCCGCGTTGGCTGCCACAGCAAACAACTAACGCTCTTGAACTATATAACGAAGAGGTAACGGCCGCTAGTTACCTGTTCGTTATTTTTGCTGCGAGTTTTCTATGTGCCAATTTCTCGTCGATCGCGGGGATGCGGCGCTGGACATTTCACTCGAACTCGAATACTCTGAGTCGAGTATTCGGAGGTGAGTATGTCCAAGAGACCGGTGTCGAACCCATTGGCCCTAGCCGTGCTGTCGTGCCTGTGGGAACGGCCGATGTACCCGTACGAGATGACCACCTCCATGCGCGAGCGCGGCAAGGAAGACAGCATCCGCCTCAACTTCGGCTCGCTCTACTCGGTGATCAAGTCGCTCGAGAAGAACGGCCTCATCGCGGTCGCTCAGACCGAGCGGGAGGGCAACCGGCCCGAGCGTGTCGTCTACGAGATCACGGATGCGGGCCGCCGCGAGGCAGACGAGTGGCTGCGCGAGCTCATCGACACTCCCGCGAAGGAGTACCCGGCCATCGAGACCGGCCTGTCGCTCATGGCCATGCTCCCGCCGGCGACGGTGGTCGAGCTGCTGGAGAAGCGGGTGGAGCGACTCGACGCCGAGATCGCCTCGCGAGGGAAGCAGCTGACGGGCGAGGCCGCCGCGGTCCCCGAGCTCTTCATGGTCGAGTTCCACTACAAGACCGCGATGCTCGTGGCCGAGCGGGCGCACCTCGGTCAGCTGGCCGAGCGCATCCGCAACCGGTCGATCGAGGGTTTCGAGATGTGGGAGCAGCTGCACGCGCTGCTCGCCCAGGGTCTCAGCATGGCCGACATCAACACGATGGTGTCGGCCGGCGACTTCGGACAGGAGGTGGCCGACCTGCTGGGACAGTGAGAACCGCAACACAGAGACACCGAAACAGAATGATGACCGGAGAGCGGCAACTCTCCGGCCATCGAAACCCCAGTCGTTCCGTGAGGAACCTGCGTCAACAGTCACCGAGGGTCCCTTGTATGGTACCGCGCAGATCTTCACGGACGGCATTCTCCGAAATCAGAAAGGGAGCCACCGTGGCTGCACAATACACGGGGGAGTCGGCGCTCGCCGCCGAGAACCTCGTCAAGACCTACAAGGCCGGCCGGGGCAAGACGCCCGTCCGCGCCCTCGACGGACTCAGCTTCGCTGCCGAGACCGGAACCGTCTTCGGCCTGCTCGGGCCGAACGGCGCCGGCAAGTCCACCACCATCAAGATCCTCTCCACGCTCGCCCGGGCCGACTCGGGCACGGCGTTCGTGGCCGGGATCGACGTGACCCGCAATCCGGCCCGCGTGCGGCGCTCGATCGGGTTCGTCGCGCAGAAGTCGGTCGCCGATCCGATGGACACCGGGGTCGAGAACCTCGTGCTCGCCGGGAGGCTGCAGGGTCTGAGCGCACGGGATGCGCACGCCCGTGCCGCGGAGCTGCTCGACCGGTTCAGCCTCACCGAGCATGCCGCGCGGCAGGTGAAGACGTACTCGGGCGGAATGGCCCGCAAACTCGACGTGGCCATCGGCCTGATGCACCGGCCGACCGTGCTGTTCCTCGACGAGCCGACCACGGGCCTCGATCCGGAGGCGCGTGCGGAGCTGTGGGCGGAGATCGAGCGGATGACCGCCGCCGAGAACATGACCGTGCTGCTGACGACGCACTACCTCGAAGAGGCCGACAGGCTCGCCAAGAGACTCGCCATCGTCGACCACGGAACGGTCGTAGCCGGCGGAACCCCCGAAGAGCTGAAGAACGACCTGCGCGGCGACGCCGTGATCGTCGAGCTCACGGCCGACAGCGACCCCTTCGCCGCCCTCGAAGCGCTGAGCCGAGTGGATGCGCTGCGCGAGGTCGGCGGAGACGGCCACACTCTGCGTGCCCGGGCCGACAACGGCGCGGCGACGCTCCCGCTGGCGCTCGCCGCCCTCGACGCCGCGGCGATCACCGTCGCCTCGGCCACCGTCGCCCGGCCGAGCCTGGACGACGTGTACCTGCGGCACACCGGCCGCACCCTCGGCAAGGCTCAGGAGAACTACGCACTGGAGAACGCATCATGACCGCCATCGCATCGCAGAGCATCCCGGCTCGCATCTCGGCACCGACCTTCTTCACGCACACGGCCATCCTCACGGGTCGGCAGCTGCGTGCGGCCTGGCGGATGCCGGCCTTCCTGGTGATGAACCTCATCCAGCCGATCATCTGGTTGCTGCTCTTCGGGCAGCTGTTCAAGGCGGTCGTCCAGATCCCGGGCTTCGGCAACGGCCAGAGCTACCTGGAGTTCCTGACGCCCGGCATCGTGATGATGATGGCCCTGTTCGGAAGCGCGTGGTCGGGCACGGTCTACATCCAGGACATGCAGCGAGGGGTGATGGATCGCTTCCTCACCTCGCCGACCAACCGCGGCGCCCTGATCGTGTCGTCGCTCGTGTACCAGTCGATCCTCGCCATCTGCCAGTCACTGGTCGTGATCGGGATCGCCTTCTGGGCGGGAGCGCGCTTCGAGGGGGGCTTCGTCGGCATCGTTCTGCTCCTGCTCGCCGTCGTGCTTCTGACCGCGGTCTTCTGCTCGCTGTCGAACGCGGTGGCACTGCTCGCCCGTGATCAGACCGCGCTGATCGGGATCTCGCAGATCATCACGCTCCCGCTCATGTTCCTCAGTTCGGCGATCATGAACACGAAACTCTCGCCGGAGTGGGTGCAGAACGTCGCTGCGTACAACCCGTTCGAGTGGGCGGTCGTCGTGGGGCGGGAGGCTCTGAGCGCGAACCCGGACTGGGCATCCCTCTGGGGCCACGTCGGACTGCTCGCTGCGCTGACGGTCGTCATGGCGACGCTCGCCACGAGCGCCTTCCGCGCCTACCAGCGCTCCGCCTAGTCGCGCGACCCGCCCAACCCGCGCGGTCCGCCGAAAACGCAATCGAGTCCAGTCTTAATCACCCTGAGACAGAGGTCTTAAGGGGATTGAGGCTGGACTCGATCGCGTTGGTGTCGCGGGAGCTTAGAGCGCGGGGGCTTAGAAGAGGTCGGGCGAGGGGGCGCTGGCGTGCCGGATGGAGACGTCGGCGTGGCGGTCGAACCGGTAGCCGACGCCGCGCACGGTGCGCACGATGTCCTCGTAGCGGCCGAGCTTGGCGCGCAGCCGGCGAACGTGAACGTCGATGGTCCGCTCGTTCGGCACCTCGTCGTCGGCGGCGCCCCACAGCGAACTGATCAGCTCGGCGCGCTCGATCGTGCGTCCCTCGCGCAGCACCAGGTACTGGAGGAGCTCGAACTCCTTGTAGGTGAGCGCCGCGGTCTGGTTGTCGAGCAGGAGGCGCTTGCGCGAGATGTCGACGACGACGCCACCGGATGCGCGGTCCTCGTCCTCTTCGACGGCTCCGGAGTGACGGTGCTTGGCGATGGCGGCCGGGTCCTGCAGAGCGAGGCGCACCACATCCACGTCGCGTCCACCGGCGCCTTCCGGGGCGAGGGCGACCGCGGCGTACGTCTCGGCCGAGGGAGCGATCTCGGCGGTGAGGCGCTTGAGGGCCTCGACGATGCGACCGAGGTCGGTGCCCGCCGCGGCGGCCTTCGCCTCGTCGATTCCGACGTAGAGCACGAAGCCGCGGGCCTCGGTGCCGCTCGGAACGGCGCGGATCTGCGGGGCGGGGGATGCGGCGGCAGGCTGTGCCGGCGCGGGGGCCGAGGCCGGGGCGGCGGTCGAAGCCGGTGCGGCGGAGAGTCGGCGAGTGGGGGCGAAATCGGTGTCGATGGTTGCGAGAGACATGGGATGAAGTCCTTTGTGATGATGCTGGAATCCACTGCCGCCGGTTTCGGCTTCCCGTGAGCTGTCGGATTATCCGACCGATGAGGTGACGGGGAGGAGGGATTCGCGAGTTTTGTGTTGGGCCTTCAAAAGCGGCCGGTAATCGGATGCGTGAGTGTGGCGCATCCGGGAACCAAGGGCCTGGCTCGACTCAGTGGGTCGGCGGCCGGCTGGTTCGGCGAAGGGTCGTCAGATTAGCGACACATTCGGCAACACATGACCGAAGCGCTGCCGGGCATCATCATGCCGGCATTCCCAGGGGCCTCGAAGGAGGTCAGGGTGCGCGAGTTGTCAGTCATACCCGCAAGTAAAGCGAACAGTGACGCGCGATGTCAAATTGTTTCGCTTTGTTGCGGCGCGTGACGGCCGCTCAGACCGTGCCGTAGAGGCGGTCTCCCGCGTCTCCGAGACCCGGCACGATGTAGCCGTTCTCGTTGAGGCGCTCGTCGAGCGCGCCGAGCACGATGGTGACGTCGCGGCCCTCGGTGGCCTTCTCGAGTGCGGCGATGCCCTCGGGCGCGGCGAGGATGCAGATGGCCGTCACATCCACGGCGCCGCGGTTGAAGAGGAATTCGATGGCCGTGCCCAGCGAGCCGCCGGTGGCGAGCATCGGGTCGAGCACGAAGCACTGACGGTCGGAGAGGTCTTCGGGGAGGCGCTCGGCGTACGTCGTCGGCTCGAGGGTCTGCTCATTGCGGACCATCCCGAGAAAGCCGACCTCTGCGGTAGGCATGAGCCTGACCATGCCCTCGAGCATCCCGAGGCCTGCGCGAAGGATGGGGACCACCAGCGGGCGCGGCTCGCTCAGCTTCACGCCGACGGTCTTCGTGACCGGGGTCTCGATCTCCTGCGGTTCGACGCGCACGCCGCGGGTCGCCTCGTAGGCGAGCAGAGTGACGAGTTCTTCGGTGAGGGCGCGGAACACCGGAGACGGCGTCTCTTTGTTGCGCAGCACCGTCAGCTTGTGGGTGATGAGAGGGTGGTCGGCAACGTGAACGCGCATAGGCTCAAGGCTACCGAACATATTCGTCTGGAGTGCCTGCTTGAGTCTGCCCGTTCCTCCCGTCTACGCCGAATGGATGCGCGTTGCCATCGCCGACGCCCGTCTCGCCTTCGGCACGGGCGACGTTCCGGTCGCGGCGCTGGTGCTCGACGAGAACGGCGTCGTCATCGGCACCGGACGCAACGAGCGCGAGCTGCGCAACGACCCGACCGCGCACGCCGAGGTGCTCGCGCTGCGGGAGGCCGCCGCATCGCGTGACGACTGGCATTTGGAGGGATGCACGCTCGTCGTCACGCTCGAGCCCTGCGTGATGTGCGCGGGCGCCGTGCTGGCGGCGCGGGTTCCGACGGTCGTGTTCGGAGCGTGGGACGAGAAGGCGGGCGCGGGGGGCTCCGTCTACGACGTGCTGCGCGACCGCCGGCTGAACCACCGTGTCGAGGTCTACGCCGGAGTGCTCGCCGAGGACTGCGCCGAGCTGCTGCTCGACTTCTTCCGCGCCAAGCGCTGACGTCCCGGGCGCTCGCGCGGTTCGGGTGAGGGCAACTGCGACAGCCACTCCGAGAACGCCCGCTGCGACGCATCCTGCATCGCCGCGGAGTAGCGTTCCCTGTCGGCGCGCAGGGCATCGGCGTCGAGCGCGTGCTCAGCGAGTTCGTTGTACCCCTCGGCGACCCACTGCTCGTGCATCTGGTCGGTGACCTCGGGGTGGAACTGGACCGCCAGGGTGAACCGGCCGATGGCGAAGGCTTCGTTGGAGTAGTCGGACGACGACGCGAGCAGGGTCGCGGTCGCGGGCAGCTCGAATGTGTCGCCGTGCCACTCGACCACGGGGACTCCGTCGAAGTGCCGGATCGGGGACCCGGCGCCCGCTTCCGTGGTTTGCACGCGCCGGTACCCGATCTGCATCGTGTCGCCCTTGTAGACGCGTTCGCCGAGGGCGCCCGCGATCAGCTGGGCGCCGAGGCACACGCCGAGGGTCGGGCGCTCCTCCCTGATCCTCTGCTGCAGGAGCGACTGCTCCGCCGCGAGGAAGGGGAACTCGTCGGTCTCGTACGCGCCCATCTCGCCCCCGAGAACGACGACGAGATCGGGTTCGGACGGGTCGATCGTGGCGACATCCTCGACCGCAACATCCACCACGCGTACGTCGTAGCCGTGTTCGCGAAGCACCGGTCCGATGTTGCCGAGGTGGATGCTCGGGTCGTGCTGCAGGACGAGTGCGGTGCGCGCCGGGCGGGCTGGGTCGGTCGTAGCGGGCACGCCGGCCAGGGCATCCGTCGTCATTCGAGACCTTTGATCACGATGGTGTCGGTCGCGGGGTGCTTCTCGTTCGGGTCGATCCACACGTCGGGCTCGATGTAGATCACGCGGGCGGCGGGAACAGCGGCACGGATGCGGCGCTCGACCGAGTCGATGGCGGCGGCGACATCCGCGAGCCGGTGCTCGCCCGACACGGCGAGCTTGGCGCCGACGAGCAGCTCGTCGGGGCCGAGATAAAGGGTCTTCATGTGGATGATGCGCTCGACCTCGTCACCGTCGAGGATCGCCTTCTCGATCGCGTCGACGTCGGCGTCGCTCGCACCCTCGCCGACGAGGAGGCTCTTCGTCTCCATGCCCAGGATGATCGCGACCACGATGAGCAGCGCGCCGATGAGGAGGGTGCCGATCGCATCCCAGACCCCGTTGCCCGTCACCACGGTGAGGCCGACGCCGATGAAGGCGAAGACCAGACCGGTGAGTGCGGCGACGTCCTCGAGCAGGACCACCGGCAGTTCGGGCGCCTTGGCGCGCCGGATGAACTGGACCCACGACATACCCACCTTGTGCGGGCGGGACTCGTGGACGGCCGTGCGAAGGGAGAAGGACTCGAGGCCGATCGCGATCAGCAGCACCAGGATCGGCAGCCACCAGTTCTCGAGCGGATGCGGGTGAGTGATCTTCTCGAAGCCCTCGTAGAGCGAGAACACGCCTCCGACCGAGAACAGGATGATCGAGACGACGAACGCGTAGACGTAGCGCTCGCGCCCGTAGCCGAACGGATGCTCGCGGTCGGCCTCCTTCTTCGCCCTGCGTCCGCCGAGGAGGAGGAGCAGCTGATTCCCGGAGTCGGCGAGGGAGTGCACGCCCTCCGCGAGCATCGACGACGAGCCGGAGAAGAACCAGGCGATGAACTTGGTAGCAGCGATGCCCAGGTTGGCGGCGAAGGCCGCGATAATCGCCCTGGTCCCACCTGATGCGCTCATGGCCTCCATCCTAGGATGGCCGCATGACCGACACGCAGAACGTCACGCTGCCGACGATCGCCCTCCTCGGGGCCGGATCGATGGGCCGCGCCATCCTCACCGGGCTCGTCGCCCCCGGCGTCACCGTCGAGGGCGGCATCCGGGTCACCAACCGGTCGGAAGCACGGGCGGCAGAGCTCGAACCCCTGCGCGGGGTCACCGCGTACGCGACCGAGAAGGATGCCGCCGCCAACCGGCTCGCCGTCGACGGCGCAGCCATCGTGCTGGTCGCCGTGAAGCCCGCGATGGTGCCCGACCTCCTCCGCGAGATCGGCGCATCCCTCACCCCGGGCGCCATCGTCGTCAGCGTCGCGGCCGGCGTCACGATCGATACCTTCGAGTCGCTGCTGCCCGACACCGTCTCGGTGGTGCGCTCGATGCCGAACACGCCCGCGATCGTGCGCAAGGCGGTCACCGGCATCAGCGGCGGCACCCGCGCGCAGCCCGACGATCTCGCCCTCGTGCGCGCCCTCTTCGAGACGGTCGGCGAGGTGGTGGAGGTGCCCGAATCGCAGCTGGATGCGCTGAGCACCATCTCCGGCTCCGGCCCGGCCTACGTCTTCTACCTCGTCGAACAGCTGACCCAGGCGGCCATCGGCAAGGGCTTCACGGCGGAGCAGGCCGCACAGCTCGTCAACGGAACCTTCCTCGGGGCGTCCGAGCTCCTCGTCACCTCGGGGGAGGACCCCGCCGAACTCCGCCGCCGCGTCACCAGCCCCGGCGGCACCACCGAGCGCGCCATCCAGGTCCTCGAATCCGCGCACCTCGCCGACCTCTTCGCTCGCGCCACCGACGCCGCCCTGGCCCGAGCCCGCGAACTAGCCGCGTCCTAGCTGCGCGTCGAGTCCTCACAAAATCGCCCGAAAAGCGTCGAGTCCACGGATAGTTCGTGGACTCGGCTGCTACTTCGTGAGAGATCGGCGGAGGGCTGTGCGGACGCGGCGTGCAACGTCGGAGAACGGGTCGGCGGCGGTCACGAAGATGACGTCCCACCCCTCTTCGACCAGCCATTCGCGACGTCGGATGTCTTTGCGGTATGCCTCTGCCGTGCTGCGGTGGTGGTCACCCAGGTACTCGATCGCGACCCGGTAGGCGGGATAGGCCAAGTCGATCATCGCCGCGGTCTCGCCGTCTGGCCCAGCGACGCGATAGTTCAGTTCCGGCGCAGGGAGCCCGGCGTCTTCCAACGCGAGCCGTATGCGCGTCTCCTGCGGTGAAAGCGATCCGTAACGGATACGCGCAGCGGCGAGCCGTAGATTGCGCACTCCTCGATGGCGGCCGTGACGGCGAAGTGCTCCATCGAGTTGCTCGCGAGCGATCGGAGGCGGGCTGCCGCTGTACGGTTCGTCGCCCGTGACGAGATAGTCCCCGATGACCGTCAGCTCGTCGGGGCTGAGGAGAGCACCCAGCTGAACCCAGACCTCTTCGGGCGCGAGGACGCGCATCCCGTCGACATTCACGACTCGTTGCCCGTTCGACGTGAGCTGGTGGCCCAGGATTCCGCGCAGCCGAGGTGGACGGTCCGGCTCGAAGACGCTGACCTCGACCTGCTCGGGAAGAGTGCGTCGGGGGAGCGGCATTCCGTGCAGAACGGCGCCGGATCGATGCGAGAACGCCGCCCCACCGGGAAGGATCAGCGTGGCTGAACGACAGAGCTCGGCGTGACCGTCCGGCTGGCGCTGCGTCCGCATCCCGTGGAACGGTCTGTGATACCGCCCGTCGTACAGTGCCGCCCGCGGGATGCCTGCAGCCAATGCATCCCTTGTTCTGAACCCGCCCATGCGCCCACCCAACCGCATCCCGCGGGCTGACCGCAGAACTTATCCACAGCCCTCCCGTCGAGTACGCACGAAGTACGCCGAAAACAGCCGAGTCCGCGGACAATTCGTGGACTCGAGAGTTGGGGGCGGGGCGGGTCAGGCGTCGAGGGCGGCGAAGCGCTCGATGTCGGCGGCTGTGCCGGCGACGATGACGAGGTCGTGGTTGGAGACGGTGGTCTCGGCCGTCGCGTAGGTGAAGGGCTTGCCGGGGGACTTCACCCCGACGACGGTGACGTGGTACTTCGATCGCACGCCGGATTCGCCGAGCTTGACGCCGCGGATGGGCTTCGGCGGGTACATCTTGACGAGGGCGAAGTCGTCGTCGAATTCGATGAAGTCGAGCATCCGGCCCGAGACGAGGTGCGCGACGCGCTCGCCGGCTTCGGCTTCGGGGTAGATGACGTGGTTGGCGCCGATGCGTTCGAGGATCTTGCCGTGGGACTGCGAGATCGCCTTCGCCCAGATCTGCGGGATCTTCAGGTCGACCAGGTTGGCCGTGATCAGCACGCTCGCCTCGATCGACGAGCCGACGGCCACGACCGCGACGGAGAAGTCCTCGGCGCCGATCTGGCGCAGCGTCTCGATAGAACGCGCATCCGCCTGCACGGCGTGGGTCACGCGGTCGGCCCACTTCTGCACCAGTGCCGCATCGGTGTCGATGGCGAGTACTTCGCGGTCGAGGCGGTCGAGCTCGCCCGAGGTTGCGGCGCCGAAACGGCCGAGACCGATCACGAGCACGGGAGCGTTGTGCTTGATCTTGTCAACCAACGAGCGGCCTCTCCTCAGGGTTCTGGAACAGCTGCTTGCGTTGGCTCTGGGCCAGCGCCGCGGCGAGTGTCACTGTACCAACGCGTCCGCAGAACATCGTCGCGGCCATGATGTACACACCGGCGTCGGGCAGCTGCTCGGTGAGCCCGGTCGACAGCCCGCAGGTCGCGAACGCCGAGATCACATCGAACAGCACATGATCGAGGGAGGCCTTGGTGATCTGCAGGATCAGGATGCTCGACACGGCCACGATCGTCGCTCCCCAGAGCGCCACCGCCACCGACAACCGGAGCACGTCGATGGGGATGCGCCGGCGGAACGAGTCCATCGTCTCGACGCCGCGCGCCTCGGCGAACGCGGCCAGGAACAGCACCGCCAGTGTCGTCACCTTGATACCGCCCGCGGTGGACGCAGAGCCGCCACCGATGAACATCAGCATGTCGGTGACCATGATGCTCGACCCGTTCAGGTCGTCGATCGGGATGGTCGAGAAACCGCCCGACCTGGCCATCGTCGACAGGAACAGCGACTGGAAGACGGTGTGGCCCGCATCCAGATGCCCGAACGTCTTGGGGTTGTCGTACTCGAGCACGATGTAGAGGAGCGCGCCGGCGACGAGCAGGATCAGCGACGTCCACACGGTCAGCTTCACGTGGATCGACCAGCGGCGACGCTTCTTGCGCAGGTTCGTCGCGATGGCGAGGATCACGGGGAAGCCGATCGCACCGAGGAAGACGCCGATCATCAGGGCTCCGAGAAACCAGAAGTCCTCGGAGAACTGGGTCAGCCCCTCGGCGTTGGGGGCGAATCCGGTGTTCGTGAACGCCATGGCCGAGTAGTAGAGGCTCTCCCACGCGGCGGTTCCGACGTCGATGCCGGCGATCAGCATCCGTGGGAACAGCAGAAGTGCGACGGCGCCCTCGATCACGACCATGCTGAGCGCGACCGTCGTCAGCAGCTTGCCCACGTCGCCGAGTCGCACGGCCTGGCCTTCGGCGACCGGTCCCGCGTGCATGCGCAGCGGATTGCTGTCGCTTGCGGCGATCAGCTTGGCGCGGAGTCCGAGCCGCCGCGACACGATGAGGCCGAGGATGCTCGCCATCGTCAGCACGCCGACCGCGCCGATCTGCACGCCGGTGTACACGAGGATGTGCCCGAACACCGACCAGTGGGTCGCCATGTCGACCGTGGAGAGGCCGGTCACACAGATCACCGATACGGCCGTGAACAGCGCGTCTGCGAGCGGTGTGGTCGAGCCGTCCACCGTCGCGATCGGCAGGGAGAACAGCAGCGTGAACACGAGGATGAGCGCCGCGAACACCAGGATCGCGAACCGCGAGGGGCTGCGATTGGCGAAGCCGGTAAGAGCTTCGCGGAGCCGCCCGGCCGAAGGCATGACCGGACGCTTGACTGTCGATGTCGCTCGCATGGTCCGTTCCTCCCTTGCGACAGCTTGACATGGTACTCCGCTGGGCGAATGACTAGCCTGGGGGGATGGCCGACATCTTTGACGTGATTGCCGACGCTACAAGGCGCGACATCCTGGGGGTGCTCAAAGATCGTCACGCCGAAGAGGGGCACTCCTCCGGCGAGATCAGCGTCTCCGAGATCGTCTCGACGCTCGAATTGAGCCAGCCGACCGTCTCCAAGCATCTGAAGGTGCTCCGGGATGCGGGGCTCGTCTCGGTGCGCGAGGAGGGCCAGCACCGGTACTACCGTCTCGACTCCGAGCCACTGGAGGCCGTCGAGGACTGGATCATCCCGTTCGTCGCGACCGACCTCGACACCGTCGGCTTCGGAGTGGACCTGGCGGACGAGACGCGCGAGTTCGCCAGTACCGTGGGCAAGGTGTTCGCCGACACGAGCCACCGCGTCACCACGGCCGTCGAACGCGTGACGCCGCGAAAGTGGCGCCGCGACTGATCCGGTCGCTCTGCGCGGAAGCCCGCTCTTTACGCCGAGGCCGCTGAGGCCCTAGAGTTTCCACTCACTACCCGTCGAGCGCGGGTACGATTGAGGGCGGACCCGATTTGTCGGGCCTGGACAAGAGGACCAAGCAGACATGGCACGCGATCTCTCGGATGTGCGCTTCCTGACGGTCGCCGAGGTGGCCGACATGATGCGCGTCTCCCGCATGACCGTGTACCGGCTCGTGCACTCGGGCGAGCTGCCGGCCATCCGTTTCGGCCGCTCCTTCCGCGTGCCGGAATCGGCCGTCTCGCACGCCCTGGAGAACCACGTCGCCGACACGGCCTGACGTCGGGTAGACTGCTACCTTGTGTCGCCGCGCATTCCGCGGCCAACCCCCTATCTTTGTGAGGTCTACGTGGGTTCCGTTATCAAGAAGCGTCGCAAGCGTATGGCGAAGAAGAAGCACCGCAAGCTGCTTCGCAAGACTCGTCACCAGCGTCGCAACAAGAAGTAGACCTCGTCGTCTGCAGCTCGAGCGTCGGCACCTTCGGGGGTCGGCGCTTTTTGCTGCGCGTCCACGAGGGGCGGATTCGCGCATCCGTTTGGCTAGGCTGTTCGGGTGACGAATGTCGAGCTCACCCTCATCGGCAAGCCGGGCTGCCACCTGTGCGATGACGCCCGAGAAGTGATCCGGTCGGTCATCGCCGACCTGCCCGACGACGCGCCCGTGGTGACGGTCGGCGAGCGGAGCATCCTCGACGACGCCGTGCTGCACGAGCGTTTCGTGGAGGAGATCCCCGTGGTGCTCATCGACGGACGCGTTCACACTTTCTGGCGCGTCGACCCAACGCGCCTCAGAACCGCACTCCTGGAGGCCGTATGACCATCCGCCACGTCGTCTCGTGGAAGCTCGCCACGACCGATCCTGCCGAGCGCACGGAGCAGGCGGCTGCGATCAAGCGTGGGCTCGAGAGCCTTCCGCCGTCGATCCCCGAGATCCTCGCGCTCGAGGTGGGAGTCAACGTGCTGGCGCCGGGGGCGAACTTCGACGTCGTGCTGATCAGCGATTTCGAGGATGCGGATGCGCTCGCACGCTATGTCGCGCATCCCGACCATGAAACGGTCGCCGCGTACATCAGGTCGGTGGTCGGGGCCCGCTCAGCCGTCGATTTCGAGGTCTGAGCGGCCCCGCCACAGGTTCCGGTCAGACGATCGGGTTCTCGTCGATCTCAGCGTCGGTACGCCGGTACTCGTCGAGGAACTGCTTCCGGGCCGGCTCGTAGAGGGCGTGGATGAGTTCGCCCGCCTTCTCTGCGTCATGCGCTCTAGCCGCTTCGGCGATCTCCGCGACCTTGCCCGGGATGTCGTCGGTGCCGAATGGGAGCTGCCAGACGCTGATGTAGCGGAGGAGCTGCGGGCTGAGGCCCTCGCTCACCGTGACCAGCACGGTGTTGCCGGTCGAGCGCTCGAATTCCAGGAAGAAGTCGTTGAGCGAGCGGCCGAGCGCGGGCAGGTCCTTGCTCTTGGCGTGCTTCTTGATGTTCTTGGCGAACCTCTCGAGGCGTCCGATGGTCGCCGCGTCCATGGATCCCACTGCAGTGCGGGCCGCGTGCTCGTGGAGGATGCCGGACGTGTAGATCGCTTCGTCGATCGCGCGCAGGTCGATCGGGGCGACTCTCGTGTAGCGGTTGGGCGCCATCTCGACCAGGCCGATGTCGGCCAGCTTCATGAGCGCTTCGCGCACCGGCGTACGCGAGACACCGAGCCAGGCGGTCAGCTTCTCGTCGAGCAGGGTCTCGCCCGGCTCTAGTGTGCCGTCGAGGATGCCCTCGTGCAGGCGCTGGTAGACGACGTCGCGCAGGAGCTGACGCTCGACGGGCTGGGTGTCTTTGACGGGAAGCGGCATCAGATCTCTTTCTTCGCGGTCGCGGCGTACTCGTCGACGAGCTGTGCGAGCGCGGTGTTCCAGAAGCCGGAGACCCCCTCGGTCGCCTTCGTGACGTCCCCGGCCACCGAGGCCTCGATCGTGGCTGTGAGGAAGGGGATGCCGGCTTCGAAGGAAGCGGGGCTCGGCGCGGCGTTGAGCGCCCGGCGGATCTCGGGCAGGTGGCGGGTGGCGAGCCGCGCGATCGTCTTGTTGTCGAGCCGTCGCACGTAGACCGACATGACGGACTCGGTCGCCGCGCGCTCCTTGACGAGCGCAGCCAGGTCTTCGCCGCTGTTCATGCGCGCGAGCAGGGCGAGAAGCTGTTCTTTGTCACCGTCGGTGAGGAGCGGTGTGGCATCCCGCACGACGCTGCGGAACAGCGTACCGAGCGTGGCGATCAGGCCACGCAGGCGCTCGGGGTCGATCGGGGTGACCCTCGTGCGTTTCTGGGGCAGGATCTCGACGAGTCCCATCCCTGCGAGCTGGTTCAGTGCTTCGCGAACGGGCGTGCGGGAGACCCCGACCCATTTCTCGATCTCGGCATCGTAGAGCTGCTCGCCCGGCAGGAGGTCGCCGTCGACGATCGCGTCGAGCAGACGAAGGAACACTTCGTCTCGGATGAGTCGCCGGGGGTTCACGGCTTCGGTCGCGGGTACAGGCATACATGAATATTACATCTGCCAATGGATTTCCCGAGGTCTACCCGCATTGCGGAAGAACGTGTCACCGGAAACGAGCACGATGACGCATGCCGGCGCGGAGACAGGCGCTGCCGGGGGTCGGCGTTAGGCTGACGCCATGCTGCCCCAGATTCGCCCGTACACCTGGCGCGGACGCGGAGCAGCCGGACGCGCGGTGTTCGTCGCGGCCCTGATCGTCGGCGCTCCGATCATGCTGGCGATCGGCCTCGTCCTGCTGCTCCTGGCTGTGGTGGTGTGGGTGGTCGCCGCGATCGGCTGGCTCATCGGGACGCTCGCCGTGTGGGTCTGGTTCGCGGTGCAGCGGATGCGCCGCATCCCGTATCCGTTCCGTCTGCGGCCGCCTCTCGGCCGGTCCGCGCGAACGCTGGCGTTCAGCTCGCTCTACCTGACCTCCGCTCCGAGGGTCGTCGGCGCCGCAGCCCGCCTCACCGGATTCCTCCTGGCACCGGTTGCGCTGCTCGTGAGCCTGGTCGGGATCGTCGCGCCGCGGTGGCGCGCGCGACCGTACGTCGCCGTGTTCACGCTCTCGGGCATCCTGCGCAAGGCTGTGGGATTGGGGCACCGGCGCGGCCTGCTTCGCGATGGGCACGGTGTGCGCACCCTCGGGTACGACGAATACCTCGCGGAGTCGTTTCCGCACATCCGGGACTTCCTCGACTGGTGGCGGGATCCGGCGGCTCCCCACGACTACCGCCCCGCCCCCACGATCGTCGACGTGCCGGCCGAACTGCTCGGGCTCGACCTGGAGCCGTATCCCGACCCGCTCGGCTATCCCGGCCTCGCCGCGGGCGCCCTCCGTCGCCGGCAGATCACCGGCCTCCGCGAGCTGTTCGTCAGTCAACGCGAGATCGACGACCTCTGCGATCCCGACCTCGACGACCGGGCCGACGTCGCGCTGATCAGGGTGAGCTCGAGACGGGATGCGACCGGGCTGCGGCACTGGATCGTGCAGTTTCCGAGCACCAAGTCCTGGCATCCACGAGCCGGAGTCGCTCCCAACGACCTCACCGCCGACCTCGTCATCGGGGCGGAGGGCGAGGCGACCGCCACCCGGGCTGGCCTCCAGACGATGCGCGAGGCGGGCATCCGCCCCGGAGAGCCCGTGCTCCTCGCGGGCTTCAGCCTCGGCGGGATGGTCGCCGCTCAGGTGGCCGTGCGGGCAGCGGAAGAGGGCTTCACGATCTCGCATCTGGTCGTCGGGGGGACGCCGCTCGGCCGCGTAGCGATCCCGGAGGGCATCCGGGTGCTCGCGATCGAACACGTTCTCGACATCGTGCCCCGGATCGAGGGCCGCGAGAATCCGGTCGACCGCGAGGATGCGCCTCCGACGGTCACAGGGACCGCCGACGTCGTGACGGTGAAGGCCGGGCCTCCGCTGCCGGTCGGATTCCGACTCGGGGTGCTGCACCAGTCGACCGCCTACGCCGACACGGCCGCTCTGCTCGAAGCCGAGCCACCGGATGAGCGGGTGAAGGCGATGCTCACGCAGTTGCGGGTGTTCTTCGGCCCGGGCCAGCGGCTCGTCGATCACGCCGCTCTGCGCACCTCCACGTCCGTCGCGCGGCCGTCGGTGCCGTTCTACCTGCACAGCACGGTGGAGGAGGGGATCACCCGCGGCACTCTGCGGCAGACGCTGCGACGAATCCCGGGCGTGATCGCCGTGGATGTCTACCAATCGCGAGCGGGCTTCGCGACGACCATTCTCTGGAACGCCGATGTGCTGGTGCGCTCCCTGCGCCCGTGGTTCACCTCGGTCGAGCGGATGACGGTCTACCGCGGCCTTCTCTCGCTGCTCAAGCGGCGCCGTGCCGTCGGCGTCCACTTCCGGTTGCAGGCGAAGGAGACTCCCGGCGTCACGTGGGAGGCCACGGTGCAGCGGATGGCCGACGGCCGCTGGCGCGAGACGATCGACCTCGTCTTCGAGGACCCGCAGGCCGAAGCGGAGTTCGGTACCCTGCTCCTGCCCGAGGGCGCCGGATCGACGGTGACCTTCTATCCGCCGGACGCGTTCGAACCGGTGCTGGACCAGACGCGTTCCGTTTAGACGGTGGGCGCATCCGGGTGCCGGAAAGGGATGCGCGATCGTACGATGAACACACTCGCCGACGAGGAGACATCATGGGCCGCGAAAGCTTCTGGACGACCGAACCCGACGAATTCCTGCGGGTGGGGGACGGCTTCGTGCTCGCGGACCAGCCGACCGACGCCCACTTCGGGTTCGACGCCGGCAAGGCGGAGGGGAAGGAAGCGCTCGCTGAAGGCGCGGAGATCCTCGGCGACCTGCAGGAGCGGTTGTTCGCGGCGGGCACCGTCGGCGAGCGGCGCAGTGTGCTCCTCGTGCTGCAGGGGATGGACACCGCGGGCAAGGGCGGGATCGTCGCTCATGTGGTCGGCGCGGTGGACCCTGCCGGCGCGCACTACACGGGCTTCAAGAAGCCGACGCCGGAAGAGCTCGCCCACGACTTCCTCTGGCGCGTGGCGAAGGAGACGCCGGCCGTCGGCCACCTCGGGGTGTTCGATCGCTCCCACTACGAGGATGTCCTGATCGGCCGAGTGCGACAGCTCGCGCCGCCCGAGGAGATCGAGCGTCGCTACTCGGCCATCAACGACTTCGAGAAGGAGCTGGAGTTCGCCGGCACGACCATCGTCAAGGTGATGCTGAACATCAGCAAGCACGAGCAGCGGTCCCGCCTCGCCGACCGACTCGATCGGCCGGAAAAGCACTGGAAGTTCAATCCGGCGGACATCGACGAGCGAGAGCTGTGGGACGAGTATCAGGACGCGTACCAGATCGTCTTCGACCGAACATCGACCGAGTACGCGCCCTGGTACGTGGTGCCGGCCGACCGCAAGTGGTACGCGAGGCTCGCGGTTCAGCACCTGCTCATCCGGGCGCTCGAGACTCTCGATCTCGGTTGGCCGGAGGCGACGTTCGACGTGGAGGCGCAGAAGGCGCGGCTCGCCGCATCCTGATCCGCCCGACGGCCGGGTCAGGGGTTTCGAGGATCAGCCGAAGGCTTCGACGATCGGCCGGAACTTCATCGTGGTCTCCGCGAGTTCGCGCTCGGGGTCGGAGTCTGCCACGATCCCGCACCCGGCATAGGCGGTGAGGTCGCCGGTCTCGGCGATCTGGGCGGAACGCAGCGCGATCGCCCATTCTCCGTCGCCGTCGGCGCCGACCCAGCCGACCGGGCCGGCGTAGCGCCCGCGGTCGAACGGCTCCAGGTGCCGGATGAGGGCCACGGCATCCGCGGTCGGCGCGCCGGCCACCGCGGCGGTCGGGTGCAGCGCGTCGATCAGATCGAGGGAGGTGGATCCGTCGCTCAGTGTGCCGGCGACGTCGGTGGCGAGGTGCCACAGGTTGGGCAGTTTGAGGGTGAACGGCATCTCGCTGGCCGTGAGTCCGGAGCTGTGCGGGGCGAGCGCCGCGATCACGCTCTCGACGGCGTAGCGGTGCTCGTCCTGGTCCTTCGTGCTCGTGGCGAGGGAGACGGCGGCGTCATGGTCTGCGGCTGCATCGCGACCACGCGAGATTGTGCCGGCGAGCACACGCGCGTTCACCGCGCCGTGGTCGACGCGAACCAGGGTCTCCGGCGATGAGCCCACCAGGCCGTCGACGGCGAAGGTCCAGCACTCGGGGTAGCCCAAGGCGAGCTCGACCAGGGCTCGCCGCAGGTCGGACTCGAGCGGCAGATGGCCGACGAGGTCGCGGGCCAGGACGACCTTGCTCAGCTCGTGGTCGTGGATGCGATCGACCGCCGCGGCCACCGCATCCTTGTACCCCTCCTTGTCGAGGGTTCCCGGCAGCAGGGACAGCCGATACTCGTCGCCGAACGGGGTCGGCTCGGGGTTGCCGCGTCGCGGCTTCGAAGACTCGGGGATGCCGTCGGTCTCGATCGGCCGGATGTGCGTGATCCAGCTGCGCCCGTCGCGCCGGCCGATCACGACCTCCGGAACGATGAGCACACTCGGCAGCTCGCTGTCGTCGGCGAAGGTGAACGTGCCGAATGCGACGAGGCCGGTGCCCGGCTTGGCGATCGGGTCGACCACCGCCGAACGGCTCACGACCTCGGCCCACGCTGTCGCGGCCGTGCGCATCCGGTCGGCCCCCGAGAACTCCAGCCGCAGCGCGGTGCCGATGCCGGCCAATCCTTCGCCTTTGCGGCTCCAGAGCAGCGGGTGCCGCGCATCGAGGAAGGGGATGAGTTGCCGGACGTCGTCGAGGGGGATGGTCTCGACCGAGAGCGCAGTAGCGCTCGACGCCCGCGGCGTGGTCGCTGTGGATGTCACCGGAACAGACTACGCCCGCGACGCTGAGCGACGGATGCACGCCGGCTGGGGGCCCGCCGCGTGTTCGGATGCCGGAGAAATGCGCGCCACCCGGCCGCCGCCTAAGCTAGTGGGGTGAGTAAGGCCGACCTGAGTAAACAGCCCGAGCAGGTCGCCGCCATGTTCGACGAGGTGTCGACCCACTACGACCGGACCAACAACGTCCTCTCGATGGGCAACGCAGTGCTCTGGCGCGTGGCGACGACGCGTGCTGTCGACCCCCGCGCGGGCGAGCGCATCCTCGATGTGGCCGCCGGCACCGGAACGTCGAGCGCATCCCTCGCCAAGAACGGCGCCCGCGTCGTGGCTGCAGACTTCTCCGCCGGCATGATCGAGGTCGGCCGCGTGCGACAGGCCGCGAACCCGTTCGTCGAGTTCGTGCAGGCCGACGCCACTGCGCTGCCCTTCGCCGACGGCGAGTTCGACGCCGTCACCATTTCGTTCGGCCTGCGCAACATCGTCGATCCCAAGCAGGCGCTCGCCGAATTCCTCCGCGTGACCAAGCCGGGCGGCCGCCTCGTGATCTGCGAGTTCTCCCAGCCGCCGGTTCCGCTCATCCGGGCCGGATACTCCGCCTACCTCCGCTACGGGATGCCCGTGCTCGCCCGCGTCGCGAGCTCGAATCCGGCCGCCTACGACTACCTGATGGACTCGATCGAAGCGTGGCCCAGCCAGCTGGTGCTCGCCGACTGGCTCCGCGAGGCGGGCTACGAAGATGTGGCCTACCGCAATCTGACGGCCGGCATCGTCGCGCTCCACCGCGGACGCAAGCCGGGCCTCGAATCGAATCCGCGAGCAACGCCGACCGTTCCACCCAAGGGGGAGTAGTGGCTTCAAGCGTTCCGGCTGTGCGGCGACCCGCGTCGCTGTCGAGCCAGATCGGCCTGAGCGAGAAGATCTTCGCCTCCGGGGAGGACAGAGAGCTCGCCTCGGCAGTCGACGCCGGGCTGGCTCTCGTCGAGGACGGCCTGCACTCGGAGATGCGGTTCGCCGACAACCTCGCCGATGTCACCGCACGCTACCTGCTCGAGGCGGGTGGCAAGCGGGTGCGGCCCATGCTCACGCTGCTCACCGCCCAGCTGGGCGCGGGGAACACCCCCGAAGTGCTTTCGTCGGCCGAAGCGATCGAGATCACCCACCTGGCCTCGCTCTACCACGACGACGTCATGGACGACGCGCAGATGCGCCGCGGAGTGCCGAGCGCACAGTTCGTCTGGGGAAACTCCGTGGCGGTGCTCACCGGCGACCTGCTCTTCGCCCGCGCCAGCAAGATGGTCGCAGCGCTCGGCGAGCGCGCGATCACGCTGCAGGCCGACACGTTCGAACGGCTCTGCCTCGGCCAGCTGCACGAGACCATCGGACCTCAGGACGGCGAGGACCCGATCGAGCACTACATCCAGGTGCTCGCCGACAAGACCGGTTCGCTCATCGCTGCCGCAGCGCAGATGGGCGTCGTCTTCTCGAAGGCCCCGGAGGAGTACGAGCAGCCCGTCGTGACGTTCGGCGAGAAGGTCGGCGTGGCGTTCCAGCTGATCGACGACGTGATCGACCTCTCCGCCAAGGGCGTGAAGGAGACGGGCAAGACCCCGGGCAACGACCTGCGTGCAGGTGTGGCGACCCTGCCGCTGCTTCGTCTGCGCCAGCGCGCCGCGACGGATGCGGATGCCCGCGCCCTCCTCGAGCGTCTCGAACGCGATGTGATCGGCACCGTCGACGACGGCACCATCACCCCTGAGGCGACGGCGGCGATCGCCGCCCTTCGCGACCACGACGTGACCAAGCAGACACTCGACGAAGCGCACCAGTGGGCGCGCGAAGCAGTCGAGGCGCTCGCACCCCTGCCGCGAGGTCCCGTGAAGAAGGCTCTGACCCGGTTCGCGGAAACCATCGTGGAACGTTCGAGCTGAGCGAGAGAGAAACAACGAATGACCAAATTGCGACTGGCCATCGTCGGCGCCGGCCCCGCCGGTATCTACGCAGCGGACATCCTGCTCAAGGCGGAGCGCAGCTTCGATGTCTCCATCGACCTCTTCGAGCAGCTTCCGGCACCGTACGGACTCGTGCGATACGGGGTCGCGCCCGACCACCCGCGCATCAAGGGGATCATCACCGCCCTCCGCGAGGTTCTGGACAGCGGTGACATCCGTATCTTCGGCAACGTGAAGTACGGAGAGGACATCACTCTCGACGACCTGAAGAAGCACTACAACGCGGTGATCTTCTCGACCGGTGCCATCCATGACGCCGAGCTGGAGATCCCGGGCGTGGAGCTGAACGGATCGTACGGCGCCGCCGACTTCGTGAGCTGGTTCGACGGGCATCCGGATGTGCCCCGCACCTGGCCGCTCGAAGCCCAGTCGGTCGCCGTGATCGGCAACGGCAACGTGGCTCTGGATGTGTCCCGCATGCTCTCGAAGCACGCGGACGACCTGCTGCCGACCGAGATCCCCGACAACGTCTACGAGATCCTCAAGTCGTCGCCCGTGACCGATGTTCACGTCTTCGGCCGCCGCGGGCCGGCCCAGGTGAAGTTCACGCCGCTGGAGCTGCGGGAGCTGGGCGAGCTCAATGACGTCGACATGATCCTGTACGACGAGGACTTCGACTACGACGACGCGTCGAAAGCGGCCATCGCGAGCAACAAGCAGGTCATGGTCATCGACCGTGTGCTCCAGAAATGGCGTCAGCGCGAGGTCGGGGCGGCATCCCGGCGCCTGCACCTGCACTTCTACGCGAAACCGCTCGAGGTCGTCTCGGACGGTGAGGGGAACGTGGCCGCTCTCCGCTACGAACGCACTCAGCCCGACGGCGAAGGCGGCGTTCGCGGAACCGGCGAGATCCGCGATGTTCCCGTTCAGGCGCTCTACCGGGCGGTCGGCTACTTCGGGTCTCCGCTGGACGGCATCCCGTTCGATCACGAGCACGGTGTGATTCCGAATCACGAGGGCCAGGTGCTTCGCAACGAAGACAACGAGCGCATGTACGGCGTGTACGCGACGGGGTGGATCAAGCGAGGGCCGGTCGGGCTCATCGGCCACACCAAGTCGGACGCGATGGAGACGATCAAGCACGTGATCAACGATCAGGGCAATTGGTGGTCGCCGACCGACCCGTCCGAGCAGTCCGTGGTCGACCTCCTCGACTCCCGGTCTGTGGAGTACACGAATCTCGACGGCTGGCACAACCTCGACGCCCACGAGCTGGGCCTCGGCGCGCAGCGCGGTCGCGTGCGCGTGAAGGTCGTGCCGCGAGACGAGATGGTGCGCGTCTCCAACGGCAAGCCCTGAACCTTTCCTGGTCAGCGGTCGGCGCGCCTGGCACCCTAGGTGAATGACGCGAGAAGCGAACTGGCAACCGGATGTGCTCGGGGAGCCGTTTGAGCAGCTGACACTTCCGCTCGAGCCGGACGCCGAGGGGGAGGTCGTCGCGACTCTGGTGCGTTACGCGCCCGGCCCGAGGCTCGCCGACCTGCGCTTCGGGCGGGAGGAGGCGGAGAACACCGACGTGCTCTACGTGCACGGATGGTCGGACTACTTCTTCCATCGCGAGCTCGCCGAGTACTGGCACGGCATCGGCGCCCGCTTCTTCGCGCTCGACCTGCGTAAGTACGGGCGCAGTCTGCGTCCCTGGCAGACGCCGGGGTACATCGAGGATCTCGCCGCCTACGACGAGGAGCTCGAGGCGGCGCTCACGGTGATCGGCCACGGAGAGGGCGCCGGCGGTGCGCATCCCGGCACCGCACGCCCTCACCGGCGCAGGCTCGTGCTCTTCGGTCACTCCACGGGCGGCCTCACGGTGAGCCTGTGGGCGAACCGGCACCGCGGGAGGGCGGATGCGCTCCTGCTGAACAGCCCATGGCTCGAGTTCCAGGGGCACTCGGTCGGGCGGGCGGCGCTGGCGCCGATCGTCGGGCTGCAGGCGCGAGTCGACCCGCGCTCCGCGCTGCCCAACGTCGATCTCGGGTTCTACACCCGATCGGTGTCGGCGACCATGGACGGTGAATGGGACTACGACCTGGCCTGGCGTCCGGCGAGGGGGTTCGCTGTGCATCCGGCGTGGCTGAACGCAGTGCTGGCCGGGCACGCTCAGGTCGCGACGGGCCTGTCTATCGATGCGCCCGTGCTCACGATGCTCTCGGCACGATCGACCATCCTGCCGCGATGGACGCCCGAGATGATGAGCTCGGACATCGTGCTCGTCGTCGAGGACATCGCACAGCGTACCCTGAAGCTCGCCCCGACGGTCACCGTGACCCGCCTGGACGGAGCCCTCCACGACGTCTTCCTGTCGCGGATGCCGGTGAGGCAGCAGGCGTACACGCGGATGACGCAGTGGCTGCGCGCCTACCTGACGTGAGCAGCGGGGCGGGGCCTACCGGAAGTTGACGAACTGCAGGGCCACGTCGAGGTCGGCGTTCTTCAGGAGCGCCATGGTCGCCTGGAGGTCGTCGCGGCTCTTCGAGCTGACCCGCAGCTCATCGCCCTGGATCTGCGCCTTGACGGTCTTGGGCGCCTCGTCGCGGATGAGCTTGGAGATCTTCTTGGCGGCGTCCTGCTCGATCCCGTTCTTCAGGCTCGACTCGATGCGGAACTCCTTGCCGGAGGCGAACGGCTCCCCGGTGTCGAGCGAGCGCAGGGAGATGCCCCGCTTGATGAGCTTCGACTCGAAGACCTCGAGCACCGCCTTCACGCGCTCCTCGGTGTTGGCCTTCATGAGGACCTTCTCGCCGCTCCACTCGATCGACGCGCCCACGTTCTTGAAGTCGTAGCGCTGCTCGACCTCCTTGCGGGCTTGATTGAGGGCGTTGTCGGCCTCCATCTTGTCGACCTTGCTGACCACGTCGAACGTTGAATCTGCCATGACCCCAGTCTAAATCCCTGGCCCGGCTTCACCCCTCGTTCAGGGGACACGCTCCGAACGGACACCGCCAGTATGCGATCCGGCTACCGCCGGCGAGCAGACTCCCGCTGGCCTCGGCGATCGCCCGAGCCTCGCGATTCGAAAGGAACCTCGTATGAACCGTTCCGTGATCTCCACTGTCGGAGCCGTCGTGGCGGGCGGTGTCGCACTGTCACTGTTCGCCGGCGGAGCGGCAGCAGCGGTCCCCGCCAAGCCGCCGGCATCCCATCAGCCCTCCGTCGCGTCCGCCGTCGACGACGCCTACCTTCTCTCCTCCGGTCGTACCCTGGACGCCCGCACGAGCGTGCTGCGCAACGACCGCGGACCGGCCGCGACGATCGTCTCCCACACCTCTCCGGCTCACGGATCGCTGACCCTGAACGACGACGGAACGTTCAGCTACGTGCCTGCCGCCGGCTTCACCGGAGTCGACACCTTCAGCTACACGGTCAACGACGCTGTCAAGCTGTACCGCACGCACCTTCCCGCTCTGGCCACCATCGGCGGTGTCTCGATCACGGGCGGCGCCTACGGCTCCTCGCTCACCCCTGTACCCGGCTCCTCGGACGAGTTCTACGGACTGACGGACCGCGGCCCGAACGTCACCGCGCCCGACGGCGTCACAAAGGTCGAACCCCTTCCCACGTTCGATCCCGCGATCGGCCGCTTCCGGCTGGTCGACGGAAAAGCGGTGCTCGAGCGCTCGATCCCTCTCCGGGCCGCCAACGGCACGCCGTACAACGGAGCGGTCAACACGCAGGCGAACACGGGTGAGGCGATCGTCGATCTGAACGGCAAGCCGTTGGCTGCGAGCCCCAACGGATACGACTCGGAGGGCTTGGTCGCTCTGCGCGACGGGACGTTCTGGGTCTCCGACGAGTACGGGCCCTTCATCACGCATTTCGACCGCAACGGAAAGCAGCTCGATCGCCTCTCGCCGTTCGGTGAGGGCCTGCCCGCCGAGCTCGCGATGCGCGTGCCGAACAAGGGCATGGAGGGCCTGACGATCACTCCCGATGGCTCGACGCTGGTCGGCATGATGCAGTCCGCCCTGCAGACGCCCGACCTCAAGGCAAAGGCCGCCAACGTGACCACGCTGCGGATCGTCACGTACGGCCTCAAGAACCACAAGGTGCACGAGTACCTCTACCTGCTGACCGACCCGAAGAAGAACGCGGGGGCGGTCAGCGAGATCACGGCCGTGTCGAACACGCGATTCATCGTCGACGAGCGCGACGGCAATTTCGAGCCCAACGCGTTCAAGCAGCTCTACGCCATCGACATCTCGAAGGCGACGGATGTCGGACCGGCCTCATCGGTGAGCGGCGCGCACTACGACGCAGCCAAGGGCGGCCTCCTGGTCGGGTCGCCCGCGAAGAGCATCGACGCCTATGTCGCCGATGCCGACACTGCAGGGGCGACCGCGGCGCTCGCATCGGTCGGGATCACGCCGGTCGGCAAGCAGACCGATGTCGACCTGGGGGCGTTGCTGACGAAGCTCGATCCGACGGGCGGCTTCTTCGGGCACGACAAGGTCGAGGGTGTCGCGACGACCGACGCTGGCAAGACGCTCGTGGTCAGCAATGACAACGACTTCGGCATCGACGGGGTCTCGAACGCCGCCGCGCCGTGGGAACTCCACGAGAAGGTGCTTCCGAACGGCACGCAGGACGACGGTGAGTACCTGGTCGTCGACACGACGCGCCTGAACGATGCCAACAGCACGGCGACCGTCTCGGTCTTCGTCACCCCGGAGGGCATCTACACCCGCTGACGCGCCCGACCGCCGGCACCGCACCTGAGGTGTGCGGTGCCGGCGGCGAGCGCCCGGTTCGCACCCAATAAAGTGGATCCATGTTCACAGACCTCGCCGAAGCGGACTTGCGCGAATACTCCGGAAGCCAGCTCGACCCTGCCGACTTCGACGAGTTCTGGGCCGACACTCTGGATGAGTCCCGCGCGTTCGCGCTCGAGGTCACCGTCGAGCCCGTCTCGAGTCCCGTGAAGACCGTCGAGATCTTCGACGTGACCTTTTCCGGATACCGGGGGCAGCCGGTCAAGGCGTGGCTGCGCGTTCCGGCCGGTGCCGAGGCTCCGCTGCCGGCACTCGTGCAGTTCGTCGGCTACGGCGGAGGACGCGGGCATGCGGTCGAGAACCTGCTCTGGGCATCCGCCGGCTTCGCTCACTTCCAGATGGACACCCGCGGCCAGGGCTCGTCCTGGAGCTCCGGCGACACCCCCGACCCCGACGGTTCGGGACCGGCGTATCCCGGCGTCATGACGCGCGGCATCGAAAGCCGTGAGACCTATTACTACCGCCGGGTCTTCGTGGACGCCGTGCGTGCCGTCGAGGCGGCTCGTTCACTGCCGTCCGTCGATCCGTCGCGCGTGTCTGTGCTGGGATTCAGCCAGGGCGGCGGCATCGCACTCGCGGTGGCCGGGCTCGTACCCGACCTGCACGCCGCGTTCCCCTTCGTGCCCTTCTTGTGTGATTTCCCCCGCGCGACCACGATCACCGACGATTACCCGTACCAGGAGATCGTGCGCTACCTCGCCGTGCACCGCGACAAGGCCTCGACGGTGTTCGAGACGCTTCGCTACTTCGACGGCGTGAACTTCGCCAAACGGGCGGCGAGCCCGGCCCTGTTCTCGACGGCGCTCATGGATCCGACCTGCCCGCCCTCCACCGTGTTCGCGGCGTACAACTCGTACGCGGCAGACAAGGAGATCACGGTCTGGCCGTACAACGCGCACGAAGGCGGCGCGCTCCAGGACGAGCTCAACGCGCTCGAGGCCCTGCTCGCGCGCTAAGCCGTCTGCTGCAGTTCGGCCAGGTACGTGACGTGGCAGCCGTCGCCACCGCACTCGACGCAGAGCAGCACTTCTTCTTCGCGCTGGACCGGGTCGGCGCCGGTTCCGTCACACCGTTCGCAAATCAACACTGTCCTCATGCCGACGATTCTGCGCCGCACCACCGACAGGGTCGTCAGGTGTGGCGGGGTGTCGCGGATCGGCACGGATATCACTCCGCCGTAGGGGGCGCATCCGTACCGGCGGGTGACGCGGTCGCGCACCCCTCCTTCCTAGCCTCGAAGCGGCGGAGCACGTCCGCCCCCGAGACCGAGAGGAGGGCGCCCGTGGATGCCGTCAACGAGTTCATAGCGCACGCAGCCTCATCCCCGTGGATCTACCTCGTCGTGCTGGGGGTCGTGTTCGTCGACGCCTTCTTCCCGCCGGTGCCGAGCGAGTCGATCGTGATCGCTGCGGCGGCGGCCGGCATCTACCTCGGGCAGCCGGTGATCGCCGCCGTGATCGCGTGCGCCGCGGTCGGCGCCATCCTCGGCGACAACCTCACGTTCGCGATCGGCCGGGCCGTCGGTCTCGACCGGTTCCGGTGGATGCAGCGGCCCCGCATCCGGGTCGCACTCGGCTGGGCCCGTCGCGGGCTCGACCGGCGGGCGGCAGCACTGCTGCTCACGGCGCGCTATGTGCCGGTCGGGCGGGTCGCGGTGAATCTCGTCGCCGGTGCATCCGGATTCTCCCGTCCCCGATTCTTCGGGCTCTCGGTGATCGCCGGGCTCTCCTGGTCGCTCTACTCGGTTACGGTGGGAGTGCTCGCGGGCCAGTGGCTGCACGGCAACCCGTTGCTCGGGATGCTGGTCGGCATCGGGATGGGGCTGGTCACCGGCGTCGTCGTGGATGCGGTGATCCGGATCGCCGCCAAGCGCCGCGCGAGCGGCACCGTTCTGAGCCAGGTGAGGGAACAATGAGTGAGATGTCAGCGACCGCAGCACCCGTGCGGCAGCGTCTCGATCCCCTGCTCGTGCTGATGTGGGGTGTCGGCGGCACCGCGGCCCTCGCCCTGGTGGCGCTGAGCGCATCCCTCGGCTCGACGATCTACGGCATCAACGTCGTCGCCGCGCTCCTGCTCGCGGTGATTCAGGGCGGCGCCATCCTGCTCGCCATCGTCCTGCCCCGAACGGCGATGGCCCTGTCCGTCGCGGCCGTGATCGCCTTCGCGCTCGCAGCCGCGCAGGACGGGCAGAGTCCGTGGCCGATCGCCGTGACGTCGATGGTCGCGCAGTCGGTCACCATCCTCTTCGCCACGATCCGCTCCGACTGGCGGACCGGGTTGATCGGATGGGGTGCCGGCGTGGTCGGCGCGGTCCTGGTCGGCCTCACCGCGCTGCGCTCTCCGACCAACGGCGGCCCAGCCCTGGCGGATCTGATCGTCTTCACCTCCATCACCGGCGCCGTGCTCGTAGCTGCGCTGCTCATCACCCAGTGGCGTGCGGTGCGGGAGCAACTGCTGAGGGAGCAGCAGGTCTCGGCGTCCGAGCTGGCCCGGCGCGAGATCGCGGAAGAGCGCACCCGGATCGCCCGCGAACTGCACGATGTCGTCGCTCACGGGATGTCCTCGATCCAGGTGCAGGCGGCCTCGGCCCGGTACCGCATCCCGTCGCTGAGCGAGGAGGCTGCTGCGGAGTTCGACGACCTCGCGGCCACCGCCCGCAACGCGATGGGGGAGATGCGCCGGCTGCTCGGTGTGCTCCGCAGCGAGGACACGGCCGTCGATCTCGCGCCTCAACCCGGCATCGCGGATGTGGACGCCCTCGTCGGCAAGCTCGCTCGCGCCGGGGGAGCGGTGCGTCTGGAGAACCGCATCCCCGCCACGGTGATGGACGCGCTCGATCCCGCCCTCTCACTCACCGTCTTCCGGATCGTGCAGGAGTCGCTGAGCAACGTCGCCCGGCACGCCACGGGGGCAGACACCCTCGTGCTGCTCGACGCCGCCGACGGGGCGATCGACGTCGAGGTGCGGAACGGCAGCGCGCCCGGACGCCCCGCATCCGCCCCCGCCCCCGACACCGGTGGCCACGGGATCCGCGGGATGCGCGAGCGCGCCGTGCTCCTCGGCGGCACACTGGAAGCGGCGCGCACCGACGATGGCGGTTACGTCGTCCGCGCTACGCTGCCCCTTCCGACCCCGAGAGGAACCGCATGACGATCACCGTGCTCATCGCCGACGATCAGGCGATGGTGCGGGCGGGCTTCGCCGCCATCCTCGACGCGCAAGACGATATCGAGGTCGTCGGGCAGGCGGCCGACGGAGCCGAAGCGGTCGAGGCGGCCCGGCGGCTGCGGCCCGACCTGGTGCTGATGGATGTGCGGATGCCGACCATGAACGGCATCGACGCGACCCGCGAGCTCGTCCATCCGAGCCGCGGAGAGCCGCATCGCCCGCTCGTGCTCGTGCTCACGACGTTCGACGCCGACGACTACGTGCACGATGCTCTGAACGCGGGCGCGAGCGGGTTCCTGCTGAAGGACGCCCTGCCCGAAGATCTCGTGCAGGCTGTGCGGGTGGTCGCGGCCGGGGATGCGCTGCTCGCTCCGCGCGTCACCAAACGCCTCCTCGAACGGTTCGCCGCTCAGCGCCCCGCGAATAGCCGCCACGTGCTCGCCCTGGCCGACCTCACCGATCGGGAGCGCGAGATCCTCGTGCTGATCGGCCGCGGCCGCTCCAACGGCGAGATCGCCGCCGAGCTCTACATCGCCGAGCAGACCGTGAAGACCCACGTGAGCCGGATCTTCAGCAAGCTCGGGCTGCGCGACCGGGTGCACGCGGTGATCCTGGCGTTCGACGCCGGACTGGTCGAGCCTGCGCCCTGAGCTCGCGCCCTGAGCTTGTGCGTCGCGCGACTCCGCGACGGTACTGCGGTAGGGGTCCCGGTTGGCTCTGCGGATGGACGACGCACCCCCAACCCCGCTGAGATGCTCCGTTCGACGGCCAGCCATGGCCGACGGAAGGAGCTCCGCCCATGCCCGCAACGCTCGCCCCGACCCGGGCGGACACCGTGTCGACGGTCGCCGCTCCGCGCATCCGGACTGTCCCGATACCCGCCAGGGACGCGACGGTCGACATCGCGCGGGCCTGGTGCTTGACCGTCGTCGTCGCCCTGCACGCGCTCATGGTCGGGGTCAGCGTATCGTCTGACGGGCCCGTGCTCGCCAACGCACTCGACCGCTGGGCCTGGTTTCCGGTCTTCAGCTGGTTCGCGCAGATCATGCCGCTCTTCTTCGTGCTCGGCGGGTTCTCGAGCTCTCTGCAGTGGTCCCGGATGCGTGCCCGCGGCGTTCGCCCGTCGGAGTACGTGGCCGGTCGGATGCGCCGCCTGCTCCGGCCGGCCGCCGTCGCCGTGACCGCCGTGGTCGTCGCCCTCGCCGCGCTGACCGTTTGCGGCGTGCCGCCTGAGATCGTGGCGACCGCCGGATTCCGGCTCAGTCAGCCGCTGTGGTTCCTCGGCGTGTACATCCTGTGCACCGCGTTCGTCCCGCTCCTCGACGCCGCCCATCGGCGCGCCCCCGTCGTGACCGTCGCGGCGCTCGCGGCGGCGGTCGTCACGGTGGACGTGGTGCGCCTGTGGGCCGGGGTGGCCGTCGTGGGCTTCGCGAACCTGCTCTTCGTGTGGGTGCTCATCCAGCAGTTCGGCTTCTGGCTCGCCGACGGGTGGACAGCCCGCCGGGAGCCCCGGATGCTCGGGGCGCTCGCGGCGCTCGCCCTCGCGGTGTTGCTCGTCCTCTGCCTCACGAAGGTCTACTCGTTCGACATGCTCGTGAACCTCAACCCGCCGACGCTCGCGCTGGTGCTCCTCGGGGTCGCGCAGCTCGCACTCTTCGAGCTCGCGCGGCCCTGGCTGCGACGGCTGCAGCGCATCCGGTCGCTGGCGATCGTGGTCGACACGGTGAACGCGCGCGCGATGACGGTGTACCTGTGGCACATGCTGGTACTGATCGCCCTGGCGGGCGCGTTGCTGCTCAGCGGCGCACGCCTTCCCGTGCCGCTGAGCGGCGACTGGTGGCTGACCCGGCCGCTGTGGCTGGTCGCAGTGGCGGCGTTCGTGACGGCGGTGGTCGCGCTGGCGGGACGGGTCGAGGCGAGGCGTCGCGGCGGTGCGGATGCGGCTCCTTCTGCATCCTGGGCTTGGGCTGCCTATGGGAGTGCGGTCCTCGGCGCGGGTGGTGTGCTCGTCCTGCTCGTGACAGGGTTCTCCCTCGCGGGCGGGATCCTCGGCGCGGCGCTGGTCGTGGGCGGTGAGCGGCTGAGTCGGCCGGGCGCGGGAGCGCTGCAGCTGCCATGGAGGTCGCCCGCACCGCGGATTCTGCCCAGAGCATAACTGCGGCGACAGGGCGGCGGATCGGGGCGGGCGCGCCTAGGCTGGCGGACACACCGACCGTCAGGAGGGGACCATGCTGTTGCGTCACGCGATCGGTGCGGTGCTCAGACGGATGCGACTGGAGCGCGGCAAGACACTGCGTCAGCTGTCGGAGTCGGCGCGCATCTCGCTTCCGTATCTCTCCGAGGTGGAGCGGGGACGCAAGGAGGCGTCGTCGGAGATCCTCGCCACGCTCTGCCGCGTGCTCGACGTCAGCGAGCGGGAGCTCCTCGCGCGCGTTGCTGCGGAGTTCTCGACGCGGGAGGTCGTGACGGCGGCCACGGTGCTCGAGCTTCCGCGCTCGGCGGGAGCCGGTCTCGGCACTTCCAGGGACACCGCGCACGTGCTCTCCGCGCCGACGACGCGCCGCGAAAGCCACGCGCCGCAACTGCTCGCTGCCTGAGCACTCGCTGATTTCGTTTACCGACGTTCGATGAGTATTCTTGTCGAGCGCCTTCGGCCAGCAGAGAACTGGTGGTTGGAGCGCCACGGCGAGTTACCCAAGCGGCCAAAGGGATCTGACTGTAAATCAGCCGGCGTAGCCTTCGGGGGTTCGAATCCCTCACTCGCCACACCAGTAGAACAAAGGGCTTCAGCATGATCGCTGAAGCCCTTTGTCTGTCTGACGGCTGATGGAGCTCAAGAGGGTGGCGGCTCGGCCGCCATACCCGAAACGACGGCCAAGCCGTCGAACGGGGTCTGAGCCCGACGAGGCTCACACTAGCCCCCTTTGACGGGTGTCCGATAGCGCGAGCCGAAACTCGAGGCACGGATGGCCGCACCGGGCGCCCGGGTCTGCGAGGCTGGGAGCATGCCATCGAATGCCGAACTCCTTGCCATTGCACTCACTGTCGCGCGCCGCGCGGGCGAACTGGCGCGGCAGCGCCGGGAGGCCGGGGTGGAGGTGGCGGCGTCCAAGTCTTCGCTGAGCGACATCGTGACGCAGGCCGACCGGGAGTCCGAGAACCTCATCCGCCAGGCGATCGCGGCGGCACGGCCGAATGACGGGTTCTTCGGCGAGGAGTCGGGCGGCGCAGAAGGCACGAGCGGGCTCACCTGGGTCGTCGACCCGATCGACGGCACTGTCAACTACTTCTACGGCATCCCTTCCTATGCGGTGAGTGTCGCGGTCGTCGAGGGCGACCCCGATCCGCTCACCTGGCGCACGCTCGCCGGGGCCGTGGTCAATCCGGCGAACGGTGAGGTCTACACAGCGTCGGAGGGTGGCGGAGCGCATCTCAACGGGCGTCAGCTGCGGGTCAAGGAGAACACCGAGCTCGAGCTCGCCCTCGTCGGCACCGGCTTCGGCTACGACGCAGCGAAGCGGGTGCGGCAGGCGCGCATCGTGGCCGAACTGATCGGCAAGGTTCGGGATGTGCGGCGCATCGGCGCAGCATCCCTCGACCTGTGCAATGTGGCCGCGGGCAGGCTCGACGCCTACTACGAACGCGGGCTCAACCCCTGGGATCACGCGGCCGGTGCGCTCATCGCGCGCGAAGCGGGGGCGACGGTCGGCGGACTGGGGGATGCGCGCGAGAACGACGAGCTGATCGTCGCGGCCCAGCCGGGGCTGTTCACCCAGCTCAACCCGCTCATCCAGGCTGCCTACGCCGACTGGGTGTGACGTCACCCACGAGTTTGGTCCGCGTTTACGATTTCGTTACATTGGATGAGCGCTCGCTTCGCAGCGTGACCCCGTGAACACCGCCCCCGATCGAAAGCCGACCCGACCGTTGACTCCCGACCGCCAGCAAGACGACGCCACCGTGCGTACGTCCCCTGGACCGTCGGACCCGTCGGAGTCGCAGCCCATGACACGGCGGGAGCGTCGCGAACGCGAGCGCGCGGCAGCCGAGGCGGCGCCCGCGTCTGACGCCGCCCCTCTACGGCGCGCGGGTCACCGGCTGCCGCCGCTGCGCGCATCCGGTCGACAGGATGCGGCGCCGACCACGAAGCGACGAACGGCGTACGCCAAGGGATTCAGCGTGCTCGCCATGGCATTCGCCGCCACGATCGCGGTCGCCACCTCGGTTCCCGCGATGGCGCTCCTCACCGAAGACGACGTGCGCGCACAGGCGCAGCAGGCACTGCTCGCTCCGGCCCAGAAGGGCGAGTCGCAGGAGCTGGTGTCTGTGGCAGGCGGCGTCGTCGGTTCGATCATGCGCGACGGCGCCGGCGTCACGTCGGCGGAGCAGGTCTCGGCCCTCAGCCACATGCGCATCGCGGGCACGTTCACGAACAATCCACGCGGGACCATCCAGTGGCCGTTCCCCGTCGGTGTGCCGATCTCAGACTTCTACGGAGCCCGGTCGGCGCCGACAGAGGGGGCGTCGACCAATCACCTCGGCGTCGACTTCGCTCCCGGATCGGGTGTTCCCATCCAGATCATCGCCGACGGCGTCGTTCGGGAAGTCGTGACCGGCGACCTCGGCGGATGCGGAGTCAACGTCACCATCGACCACATGATCGACGGCGCACTCGTCTCGAGCAAGTACTGCCACATGCAGCGTGGTTCGGTGCGGGTCGCGGTCGGCCAGCAGGTCGAGGTCGCCGACATCGTCGGGCAGGTCGGCAGCACCGGTGTCTCGACGGGCGCGCACCTGCACTTCGAGATCCTGCTGCGCGGCACCGAGCACACTGACCCGATGACCTGGCTGAAGGCCAACGCGAACTAGCGCCGCGCCCGGACGACCGCCGACGGCGACGCCCGGGCCAGCTCGTCAGCTAGACGTTGGCGACCCACACGGTGACGTCCTGAGGAATCGTGCCGTCGACCAGGGGGCCGCTCGAGACGAGCACCTCACCGGCGGGCGCAGCGACCGGAGCCTCGCCCAGGTTGGCGACGACGGTGACGTTCCCGTTACGGAACGCGAGCACGTCCTCGCCCAGGTCGAACCAGTCCAGGGTGCCGAAGGCCAGGTCGTGTGCGGCGCGCGCGGCCAGCGCATCCTGGTACATGGTCAGGGTGGAACCGGGGACGCCCTGCTGCACATCGCGAGCGTATGCCGCCCAGGACGCCGGCTGGGGCAGCCAGCTCTCCGCGCTCGGGCCGAAGCCGAAGGACGGGGCCCCGGATTCCCACGGGATGGGCACGCGGCAGCCGTCACGGCCGTATCGCTCGCCATCGGTGCGGAACCAGGTCGGGTCCTGCCGGGCCGAGTCGGGCAGGTCGATCGCCTCGGGAAGGCCGAGTTCCTCGCCCTGGTAGAGGTACGACGAGCCCGGGAGGGCCAGCATCAGAGCGGTCGCCGCCCGGGCGCGGTTCAGTGCGAACGCGGGATCCGGAAGCCCCGTCGTCTTCGGGCCGATACCGTGACCCTGCAGGTTCTCGCCGGTCAGGGCGAGCCGGGTGGCGTGGCGCACGACGTCGTGGTTGGAGAGCACCCAGGTGCTCGGCGCACCAACGCTGCCGAACACCGAGATCGAGCGGTCGATCACGTGCCGGAGCGCATCCGCATCCCACGGCGTCTCCAGGTAGCCGAAGTTGAAGGTCTGCTGCATCTCGTCGGGGCGCACCCAGCGGGCCAGCTTCTCGAGCGGCTCGACCCAGGCTTCGCCGCAGAGGACGCGGTCGCCTTCGTACTGCTCCAGCACCTTGTGCCAGTCGCGGTAGATCTCGTGCACGCCGTCCTGCGCCCAGTACGGGGGAGTGGGCGGCTCAACGGATGCGTGACCGCCGATCTCGGGCTCGAGCGGGACGCCGCCGCCCATGCTGCCACCGTGCTCCGGCGGCGTGTAGTCGGGGAGACCCGGTGCCTTGACCATGCCGTGCGCGACATCCACCCGGAAGCCGTCGACGCCGCGGTCGAGCCAGAACCGCAGGATGCCGCGGAACTGCTCCCACACCCAGGGGTTCTCCCAGTTGAGGTCGGGCTGCGAGCTGTCGAAGAGGTGCAGATACCACTGGCCGAGCGTGCCGTCGGCTTCGACGACGCGGTTCCACGCCGGCCCGCCGAAGATCGACTCCCAGTTGTTGGGCGGCACGGATCCGTCACTGCCCTTGCCCTCGCGGAACATGTACCGCTCACGTTCGGGGCTGCCGGGCCCGGCGGCGAGTGCTGCCTGGAACCAAGCGTGGTCGCTGGACGTGTGATTCGGAACGAGGTCGATGATCACCCGCAGTCCGAGCGCGTGCGCCGTCGCCAGCATGGTGTCGAAGTCGGCGAGTGTGCCGAAGAGCGGGTCGACGTCCTCGTAGTCGGCGACATCGTATCCGGCGTCCCGCTGCGGCGACGTCTGGAAGGGGGAGAGCCACACGGCGTCGACGCCGAGCGTCTTGAGCGCGGGAAGCCGGCGCGTGATACCCGGGAGGTCGCCGATGCCGTCGCCGTCGGCGTCCGCGAACGATCGCGGATACACCTGGTAGATGACGGCGGAGCGCCACCACTCGCGGCCCGGGCGGCTCTCAGGGAGCGCGGATGCGGTGGCGGTCTGGTCTGTTGAGGGCACGGAAATCCTCACGTCGGTGAAAGAGGGGAAGGCCTGAACGATCACTGGTCGGACCGGTTGGTATCGTACAGCCGATCTACTTGGCGTTCGCTGGCTTTCGGCTGGGCTTCCGCGGCCCGGCGCAGTCGTCACCAGCCGAGCGCGAAGACGAGGTGCAGCCCGGTGCCCGGAGGATCGTTCGGGTCGTGCGCGTCGAGGTCGGGTCGCCGCGCGAGCCCGGCCGCGGTGGCGGTGCGCTGGGATGCGACGTTGTCGGGCATCGTGTGCGCGATCAGCGGGCGGTCGGCGAGGGTGGCCCGCCAGGCTTCGGTGCCGGCGACGGCGATCTCCGTGGCGAGCCCGCGCCCCCATCCCGCCGGAGCCAGACGGTAGTAGAGGTTGACCGTCTCGCGGTCGAGCCAGCGCGATGATCGCACGCCGCCGAAGCCGATGACGACGCCCGGGTTCGTCAGCTCCTCGACCGCCCAGTACCCGAAGCCCCGCACCGCCCAGTGGTCGGTCCACGCGGCGAGGCGCTCCTGCGCCTGAGCTCGCTCGGTCATCGGGCCGGCCGGGATGAAACGGTTGGCGGCCGGATCGGAGTGGAGGCGCCAGACCGCATCGAGGTCGTGCTCGTCGACAGCGCGAAGCAGCAGCCGATCGGAGGTCGTCGCGACAGGGAAGTGCACGGCCGCTCCGGTCACGTGGCCCAGTGCGAGGGGCGCTTCAGGATGGGCGGAAGCAGAGTGCGCGCATCCCCCCGCGCCGCGTTCACCTGCGTTTGGGTGAGGTAGATCGCCGTGCGGAGGTCGGCGCCCGCGAGGTTCGCGTCCCGCAGGTCGGCGCCGATGAATTCTGCGGCGGAGAGGTCGACGTCGTGCAGGTCGGCGGCGATGAGCAGGGCCCCGCGCAACTGGGCGCCGCGCAGGTCGCGGCCCGACAGGTCGGCGCCGAGCAGGTCGGCGCCCGGGAGTTCGGCGCCGAAGCGGCCATCGGCCTGTCCGGCGCTCAGAAGGAGGTCTTCGCGGGTGAGTCTGCTCGCCTCACGGAGGAGCGCTGCCACCGGCCCTCGCACGTCGTCGAGGTCGGTGTCCAGGATGTCGGCGGGCGACTTCTCGGTGATGGCCGTGACCTCGGCCGATGCGCGGATCAGCTCGGTGCGCAGGGGAAGGGCCGCGGGCATCCGGAGTGCCTCGTCCAGATACCAGAGCAGCTCGTGCAGCTGACGCATGACCGGGAGCACCGCGAACATGTCGGCGCGAAGCCCGGGAGAAGCGAGCCAGCTCTCACCCGCGAACGTCTGCTGCGACACCTTCTGGCCGGCGCCGAAGCAGTCGAACACCGTGCAGCCCTTGAAGCCACGGTCGCGGAGGTGCGGATGGATCGAGCATCGGAAGTCGCCGTCGAGGTTCTCGCACGGATCACCGGCCGCCTTGTCGAACGCGAAGTCGGCGGACTTGGCGAAGGCGAGCGCCGCGCAGCACAGCCCGAAGCAGTTGGCGCAGTCGGCCATGAGGTCGGGGCGGGCTCCGCGGTCGATCGTGTCCACCCATCCAGGTTAGGCGTTGCGAGTTCTGCCTGTCGGGGAATTCTCGGAGGGGGTCGAGCCGTTGGCCACAGCGTCACACCGAATCGAAGGAGACCTGCATGACTGAATCGCGTCGCACCATCGGAGACTCCGACCTCTCCGTCGTCCCACTCTCGCTGGGTGGCAACGTCTTCGGGTGGACGGCAGACCGCGACACCTCCTTCGCTGTGCTCGACGGCTATGCGGCGGCCGGCGGAAACTTCGTGGACACGGCCGACGGATACTCGGCCTGGGTCCCCGGCAACATCGGCGGCGACTCGGAGCGCATCCTCGGCGAGTGGCTCGACGCCCGCAGCAACCGCGACGACATCGTGCTCGCCACCAAGGTCAGCCAGCACCCCGACTTCAAGGGACTCGGCGGCGACAACATCCTGAGGGCGGCGGATGCGTCGCTCGAGCGCCTGCGCACCGACCACATCGACCTGTACTACGCCCACTTCGACGACGAGACCGTTCCCCTCGAGGAGACGGTCAGCGCACTCTCCAGCCTGGTGGACGCCGGAAAGGTGCGGTACATCGCCATCTCCAACTACTCTCCGGAGCGGATCGAGGAGTGGTTCCGCATCACGAAGGCGAACGGGCTGCACCGCGCGGTCGCCCTCCAGCCGCACTACAACCTGGTCGAGCGCGGCTACGAGGACACCCTGCTCGACCTGGCCGAGCGCGAGAACCTCGGCGTCGTGCCCTACTTCGCGCTCGCCGCGGGATTCCTCACGGGCAAGTACCGCGACGGAGTCCACATCGACAGCCCGCGCGCCGCCGGCGCTTCGAAGTACCTCGACGACCGCGGCCGTTCGGTGCTCGCGGCCCTCGACGACGTGGCGGCCGCGCATGGCGCATCCGTCGCATCCGTCGCCCTCGCCTGGCTCGCCGCGCAGCCGACCGTGGTCGCGCCGATCGCCAGTGCGCGCAGCCTCGACCAGCTGCCCGACCTGCTCGCATCGATGAGCCTGCAGCTCACACCGGCCGAGCTCGACGCCCTCTCCGATGCCTCGGAGCAGGCAGAGGCCGCCTGATCCGACACCGGCGTTCCCGCCGGACTCCGGGCCGCGTTGGATGGTACGAAGCAGGGTCGCGTGAATGGTATCCTCGTACGGTTGCCAAAAACGCGCGGCGCTAGTCGAAACGTTGGCCAACGCCCCCTTAGCTCATTGGTAGAGCACTTCCTTGGTAAGGAAGAGGTAGTGGGTCCGATTCCCACAGGGGGCTCCGTCCTCCCGGTGCCCGGCACCGAGCAGGCCGCGGCGGGGTAGCTCAGGTGGTTAGAGCACACGGCTCATAATCGTGGTGTCGCGGGTTCAAGTCCCGCTCCCGCTACAAGCCCCGAGATCTCGCCATCTCGGGGCTTTTTTCCTGCCTTCGCGTGGGCGTGGGAACTACAGTGTCGTGAGGGTGAAACGTTTCCACGTGGAGGGATCGATGTCGACGATCAAGGATGTCGCCGAGCGTGCCGGAGTCGCACTGGGCACAGCATCGCGTGTTCTGAGCGGAAGTGCTCAGACATCTCCCGAGTCCCGGGCGCGCGTTCTCGCGGCGGCGGCAGAGCTCAACTACGTCAGGAACGGGACGGCGCGGGCATTGCGTCGGTCGCGCACCGAAGTGCTCGGACTGCTGGTGTCGGACATCCGAAATCCCTTCTTCTCCGAGCTCGCCCACGCTGCGGAGAGCGAGGCGATGCGACGTGGCTACGCGGTGCTCCTGGCGAACGCCAACGAGGATGCGGCGCAGGCGGACGAATACTTGCGCATCTTCGCCACACAGCGCATCGACGGCCTGCTGCTCTCTCCGCAAGGACCTGTTTCCCCGCAGCTCGAGTCGTTGGTGGCATCGAAGCTTCCCATCGTTCTGCTCAATCGGAGCCTCGACGGCCTCGACGCTCCGCTCTTCTCCACCGACAATGCCCAGGGAGTCGCCCTGGTTCTCGACTGGCTGCAGGTGCGGGGTCACACGGAGGTCGCCTTCATCGGCGGCCCGACTGCCTTCTCTACGGCCGCAGAGCGCAGAGCGGCATATCTCGCCGGCCGCGAATCGCACGGCATCAGCCTGGACGACCTGCTGATCGACGAGGGCGATTTTCTCGCCGACGGTGCGGAGGCCGCAATGCTCCGCGTCCTCGACCGCGGGAAGCGGCCGACGGCTGTGTTCGGCGTTAATGAACCGACGACTCTGGGGGCCGTCCGTGGTCTGAGGCGCCGTCTCGGCGTGGTCGAAGCCGCGAGGGTCGAGGTCATCTCCTTCGATGACGTGGACTGGTTCGAACTCGCGACCCCTCCCATCAGCGCTGTGCGGATCGGAGCCGCGGAGATCGGGCGGCTCGGGGTGGCCGGACTTCTCGACCTCATCGAGGGCCGGCCCGTCGGCTCACAGCGAGTGGCCACCAGCCTCGTGGACCGCACACTCTCCTGAGCTGCGGGATCGGTTTGCGGATCTGAAGCAACTGATGCATCATTGACGTCGAGACGCATGGAATCGTTTCCATGGAAACGATTCACGAGGAGGTGCACATGGTTCGCGCAGAAGGATCGACCGTCTTCGTCTTCGGCAGCATCAATGCCGACACTTGTTACCGTGTCTCGAGCCTGCCGCTTCCGGGGCAGACCGTTCTCGCCGGCGGCGCTCATGCCTCGCCGGGAGGCAAAGGCGCCAACCAGGCCATCGCCTCCTCCGCAGCGGGCGCATCGACGTTCATGATCGGCGCAGTCGGCGACGACACCGAGGCATCGGCCATGATCCGTGCGCTGGGTGACCGCGGGGTCGGTGTCGACGGCATCGTTGCACGGCCGGATGTGCTGACCGGCCGGGCCCTTGTGCTCGTCGACGATGAAGGCGAGAACTCGATCGTGGTGTTGCCGGGCGCCAACGCGTTACTCGACGACCGTGTCGCAGCCGAGGAGCTCACGACGATCGGTGCGGGTGACGTGTTGGTCTTGCAGAACGAGGTGTCCGCCGCAGCCAACCGCGCCGCAGCCCGTGTGGCCAGGAGAGCCGGCGCCATGGTCATCTGGAACGCAGCACCCGCGCCCGTGGCACCCGAGGACCTCATCCACGACATCGACCTGCTGGTCGTCAACGAAAACGAACTCGCTCAGCTCGCGGCACTTCTCGGCGTCCAGCCTCAGGGTGCCGAAGCAGACGACGCCGTCCGCCTGCTCTCAGAGACAGTGGATGCGCTCCGCCATGACGGCCACATGACGATCGATGCAGTGTGCACACTCGGCGCTGACGGAGCCGTCTACGTCTCGGCCGAAGGCTCCGGTCGCGTCCGCGCTCCCCGAGTGGACGCGGTGGACACTACTGCCGCCGGCGACACGTTGGTCGGCTATCTCGCTGCCCACCCGACGCTGCCACTGGGCGAGCGACTCGTACTCGCGGGAGCAGCCGGGGCTCTCGCCGTCACCCGCGAGGGTGCGTCTTCGTCCATCCCGTCCCTCCGCGATGTCGAGCGGATGCTCGCAGCCACCCCTGAAAGGACTCCCGCATGAGAGTATCCGTCGGAGCCGATCACGCCGGCTTCCCCCTCAAGCAGCGCGTCATCGACGCCGTCGAGAAGCTCGGCCACACCGTGATCGATTGCGGCACGGACAGCACGGATCCGGTCGACTTTCCCGACATCACCCAGGCGACCTGCGCCCCGGTGCTCGACGGGAGCGCCGACCGTGCCGTGCTGGTCTGCGGAACGGGAGCGGGCGCCATCATGGCCGCCAACAAGATCCCCGGCATCCGCTGCGGCCTCGCCAACGAGTCGTACTCTGCGCACCAGGCCGTCGAGCACGACGACGCGAACGTGATCGCTCTCGGCGCCTGGCTCGTGCCGTCCGCCTTCATCGACGACATCGTGGCCCAGTTCCTTGCCGCCACCTTCGACGACGACGCGGACACCCGCCGTCGCGTGGCGAAGCTGAACGCCCTCGACGCGCTCGTTCCCGTATCCGCCACCCCCATCGCGGCAAACCACTAATCCCTTCCCACCTCCCCAATCGATCAAAGGAGATCCATCAGTGACGAACACCACGACCATCCGGCAGACCTCTGCCCTGGGATCGAAAGACCGCAATAAGACGGCGATCGCCGCCGCCCTGGGTACGAGCGTCGAGAACTACGACTTCATCGCCTACGGCACCGCCTCGGCCCTGTACTTCAGCGCCGTCTTCTTCCCAGAGAGCGACCGCTTCGTCGGCACCATGCTCTCGTTCGCAACGCTTGCCGTCGGCTTCCTGATGCGCCCGCTCGGCGGCGCGATCGGGGGCTATCTGGCCGACAGGTTCGGCCGCAAGCCCGTTCTCGTGGGTGCGATGCTCGTGATGGGCGGCGCCACCTTCCTCATCGGCCTGCTTCCCACCTACGCGACCGTCGGTGTGCTGGCCCCGATCCTGCTCGTGATCATCCGGATGATCCAGGGTCTCGCGTTCGGGGCCGAGTGGGGCGGCGCCATCACCATGGCGTATGAGCATGCGCCCTGGAACCGGCGCGGTATGTATGCCGCCATCCCACAGTCGGGCAACCCGCTCGGCATCGCGCTGGCGAGCGCCATGTTCCTCATCTGCGCCAACCTCGAGGGCGACTGGCGCTGGCGCATCCCGTTCCTTCTCAGTGCCGTTCTCGTGATCGTCGCGCTGGTCGTGCGCTCCCGTCTGTCGGAATCACCCGAGTTCGAGGAGGCGAAGGCCGAGGGAAAGATCGAGAAGAACCCGTTCCTCACCACCATCCGGCGCGACTGGAAGGGCGTCCTCCGCGTGATCGCGCTGCGCATCGTCGAGTCGTTCGCCTACTACTCCACGGCTACCTACTTTCTCAACTACCTCACCGAGCGATTCCCGGATATCCGCCCCACGGCGCTCGGAGCCCTCACCGCTGCGAGCATCGTGGCAATCGTCATGACCTTCCTGGCGGGCTCGCTCACCGACCGGGTCGGTCGCCGTCCGATCTACATCGTCGCCTGCATCATTGCGGTTCTGTTCGCGTTCCCGATGTACCTGCTCACCAACGACGGCACCCCCGCGCTCGTCGTCGCCGTGTTCATCTTCGGCATCGGCTTCATCCACGCTGCACTGACGGGGACCCAGGGTTCGCTGCTGACCGAGCAGTTCGGAACCTCCACCCGCACCTCGGGCGCATCGCTCGGCTACCAGATCGCCGCGGCGCTCGGCGGCTTCGCGCCTCTGCTCGCCGCCGTGCTGGTGGGCTGGCTGGGCTGGCCCGGCGCCTCGCTGCTCTACATGTCGGCGGCCGTCATCGGTCTGATCGGAATCCTCGTCACCCGCGAAACCTATGGCCGCGCCGAGCGGGCCCGTGTCAACGCCATCGTGGCCGAGGAGCGCACGCGCGTCTCCTGAGATCTGCCGGGCACCCCACCCGGTGAAAAGCCGGGTGGGGTCGCGCCGTATGGTGCGACCGGTTAAGCGGCGATAAGGCAGTCGAACGCGGGTACCGTAGCGTCAATGCGAGGAACATGTTCGGCCGCACGCGGTTCCCTCGAGCCACACAGTTCAGCCGGTAGGGAGATCCAATGACGGTCTCGGCAAGGCGGGGCGGCGCGGGTGCCGCCAAGAAGGCTCCGGCTAACTCACCCCACAAACGCGGACACGGTTCGCCGGCCATCGTGGCGGCCGCGATTGCCGCGTTGGGCGTCGTCTTCGGCGACATCGGCACCAGCCCGCTCTACGCATTGAAAACAGTCTTCCTGCTCGACGGCGGCGCTGTCCGCGCGAATCAGGCCGATGTCTTCGGCGTGATCTCATTGATGTTCTGGAGCATCACGATCATCGTGTCCATCAAGTACGTCACCATCTTGATGCGTGCGGACAACGACGGTGAGGGCGGCGTGATGGCGCTGGCGGCGCTCGCCCAGCGACTGTATGCCAAACGCGCCTCGCGCGCCGGGATGCTCCTCGTGATCGGCATCGTCGGCGTTGCGTTGTTCTACGGCGACTCGATCATCACGCCGGCGATCAGTGTTCTCTCGGCAGTGGAGGGCCTGCACGTCACCGTGCCGGCCATCGGGCACCTGGTGATCCCCATCGCGGCCGTGATTCTGGTCGGACTCTTCGTTGTTCAGCGTTTCGGGACGGGCAGAGTGGGTGTGCTCTTCGGTCCCGTCATGGTGCTGTGGTTCGTCGTATTGGCGGCGGCCGGCCTGGGCACGGTGATTCACTACCCAACCGTTCTGCTCGGCCTGTCCCCGACCTATGCGATCCTCTTCATCGTCGCGCATCCCACGATCTCGTTCATCGCTCTGGGGGCGGTGGTCCTCGTGATCACGGGAGCCGAAGCCCTCTACGCCGACATGGGACATTTCGGGCGTTCGCCGATTCGCCGCGCCTGGTTCTTCCTCGTCTTCCCTGCGCTCACGATCAACTATCTGGGCCAGGCAGCACTCGTTCTGCACAATCCCGCCGCCAAGGCCAACCCGTTCTTTCTGTTGATTCCGGACTGGGGGCGACTTCCTGTGGTGATCCTGGCGACGGCCGCTACCGTGATCGCCAGCCAGGCCGTCATCTCCGGAGCCTATTCACTCTCACGCCAAGCAGTGCAGCTCGGTCTTCTCCCACCACTCACCATCCGGCAGACGTCAGAGCGCGAGGGCGGCCAGATCTATCTGCCGGCCGTCAACGCCCTCCTGTTGATCGGCGTCATGACCGTGATGCTCGCATTCGGCTCATCCGAGCGACTGTCGACTGCTTACGGTATTTCGGTGACCGGGGCGCTCGTCGTCGACACGTTGCTGCTGCTGCTCGTCGCCCGCCCGTTGTGGCAATGGCAACCGTGGAAGATCGTTGCAGCGGCCGTCGTGTTCGGCGGGTTGGAGCTGGCCTTTCTCGCGGGCAACCTCTCCAAGATCGTCAACGGCGGCTGGGTGCCACTACTCATCGCCGCAGCAGTCGTCGTCGTCATGACGACGTGGCGCCGCGGCCGTCAACTGGTTCAGGATGACCGCAAGGCGAAGGAGGGTTCCCTGTCCGAATTCATTGAGGACGTCCGCGTCCGAAAGCTGCCGAGAGTGCCCGGGATAGCGATCTTTCCGCATCCGAACAAGGACAGCACGCCGCTGGCCCTGCGCGCGAACGTCAAGCACAATCACGTTCTCCACGAGCACGTCATCATCGTGTCGGTGATCACGGCGCAGGTCCCACATGTGCCGATAATGGAGGCGTACACCTACGACGATCTCGGCTTCGCGGACGACGGAATCGATCATCTGACCATCCGCTTCGGCTTCTCGGACAAGCCCGACATCCCCCGAGCACTCCGCGCCGCCTGCACTGCCGGGGTCCTCGCCCTCAAGGCCGGCGAATTCAAGCATGCGTCGTACTTCATCTCCCGTGGGGCGATCCGCACCACTCAGAAATCGGGCATGATCCGGTGGCGCCGGTCACTCTTCATCGCCCTCGCACACAACGCCGCAGACCCCGCCGCCCGGTTCGGACTACCGCCGCTTCAGACCGTGACCATGGGCAGCGACGTCGAGATCTGACCGACGAAGATAAAGCGCACATGTTGGTGAACTCCGCGCCGTTAGCTCTAACCGCTTTCGCTTGGACCCGACAGTGCAAGCGCCTGGGACTTGTTTCACTCTGCTGGGTCGAAGAAACGGCCACTCCGCGGGCGCACACTCGCCTTCAGCGAGACCGTGACGGGCCGAGCGAGGAGGACATCATGACGCTGATGGGATTCGAACCCTTCCACGACGTAGACCGCGCTGTCGAGCAAGCGTTGGGCACGAATCGGCGCACGCGCGCGGTAGCGCTCGAGGCGTATCGGCGCGGCGATCAATACGTCGTCGTGGCAGATGTTCCGGGTACAGATCTCGCTGACGTCGAAGTGCGCGTCGAGCGCAATGTGGTCACCATCACGGTGCAACGCCGGCCGACATTCGGGCCGGATGACGTGGTGCTGATCGACGAGCGTCCGCGCGGTGAATTCGTGCGTCAGCTCTTCCTCGGCGAGAGTCTCGACAGCTCGAAGCTATCGGCGGATTTCGGGAACGGCGTGCTCACTTTGCGCGTTCCGGTCGACGAGTCGAGCAAGCCGCGCCGGGTGGACATCTCCTCCGCGCCGAGCAGCCCTGACGATCGCCAGACGGTCACCATCGGTTCCAACTCGGCCGAGTCGTCCTCGTCCGCGACACCTTCCGCGGAGGCGGGACGGTCGTCATGAACGAGGACCGCATCCCGGAGGACGGCATCGACGATGAGGACGAGATCGGTGAGGCCGACGCCGGCGAGACCCCAGGCTGGGTCGACCCCGCTGAGGGGGAGGTGGACTACGCCCTCGAGGACTCGATCGCGATACGGGAGTTCGCTGACGACCTCGTCACCAACGACGCCGTGGCCGGCGAGACCATCTGGCCGGGCGCAGGCGGGCCGTTCGGCGGTGAGCCACGTGAGCCGGAGCCCATCCTGAACGAACACGAACACGTGCTCGAGCGCGACCCGGAGGAAGCCGTCCTGACGCGGGAAGAGGCGGAGGAAGAGGGCATCTGAGGGCACACGCGGGGGCGGCACCGACACGTCTCCAGCAACCTCGATGACCACAGAAGCTGAAAGGCCGCTGGCGCAGAAGATGTCGCACGACCAGAATCGCCTCATGCAACTCTTCAGCGCGGAAGGGCAGGCGCTTTCGGCCCGGCGTTACAGCCCGGACGGAACGTTCACCGAGTCGGACAGGATCTCGACCGAGGACATCGGTGACAGCTCGACGAGCGGGGCCGGCGGTTTTGTCTGGATCGGGCTGACGGACCCCGACCCGGCGCAGCTCGATGCGCTCGGAGCCGCCGTCGGGCTGCATCCTCTGGTCCGCGACGACATCGACGGCGGACGCCAGCAACCCAAGGTGCAGTGGTTCGACGAGCAGCTGTTCATCGTCCTGCGGGCGCTCCAGCCGGTCGCCGACGGCTCGGAGACGACAATGTCCGAGCTCTATGTCTTCGCCCGGCCGGGCATCCTCGTCACAGTCGCCCCGAGGCGAGGCGCGGGAAGCTTTGACGTGAGGGCCGCCCTCGATGCCGCCTACCCCGCTGTTCTCGGCTTCGGCACCCTCGGCGCCGTCCATGCGATCGTAGCGAGAGTCGTGCGGGGCTACCTCGCCGTCGCTCGTGAGATCGAAGAAGAGCTCGGGGGACTCGAGGACCAGGTCTTCGACGAGACCCAAAAAGACGACAACCTCCGCATCTACCGACTCCGCCGCAGAATCGGCCGGGTCGATCGAGCCGTGACCACACTTGCCGTCGCGTTCGAGAACAGCCGAGGCCGTCTCGTCGAATACTCTGACCTTCACCCAGGGCTCACCCCCTACGTGATCGATCTCATCGAGGACCTCGCCGGTGCGGCTCGGCTCGCCAACGACCAGCAATCGGCGCTCGACGGAGTGATCTCCAGTCATGAGAACGCTGTCGCCTCGGAGCAGAACAGCGACTCCAGAACCATCTCCGCCTTCGCCGCGCTCCTCGCCATCCCCGCAGTCGTCGCCGGGATCTACGGCATGAATTTCACGAACCTCCCCGCCACCAACTGGGCATACGGGTGGGTGCTCATCGTCGCCGTCATCGTCGCCCTCGAGCTCTGGGCATACATCGCCCTCAAGAGAAGGCACTGGTTCTAACCCTGCTCGTGGTCCAAGCATCACGGGGTCGCGCACGAGGAACGTGGGGGTTTTGGTGCGGGCTGATGCGCCAGAATGGGCGAGTGCGCATCACGACCGCCACTCTGAATTCGTGACGGAAGGACGAACGCCATGAAACCCGCTCTTGCCCAACGGATCACGGCCGCATTGTGCCTGCTCGGCGCGGCAGCGGTCATCGCGAGTCTCGCTGTCCCTGCCGCAGCCGGCGCTCTCTGGATTCTCGGTGGAGTCCTCTTCATCACCGCGCTCGGCCTCGCGATCAGCACTCATCGAAAGCAACACAACTGACGCATCCGACCGGCTGACACTCCGCGGCGAACGGAGTGCCTGCCCTGCGATACGCCAGAATGGCAGAGTGCGCATCCTGATCGCCCCCGACTCGTTCAAAGGCTCTGCGACGGCGACCCAGGTCGCTCAGGGGATCGCAGAAGGTTGGCACGAGCGACGTCCGAGCGACGACATCCGCCTCATGCCGATGGCGGACGGCGGCGAGGGCACCGTCGACGCGTTCGCGCTGGCAGTCGCGGGAAGTGTACGCAAACCCGTCGTCGTGACCGGTCCCGACAACCGGGACGTTCGCACGGAGTGGGTGCTCCTGCCCGACGGCACCGCCGTTGTCGAGCTTGCGTCCGCCAGCGGCATCACGCTGCTCGACCCGCTCGCTCCGCTGGCCGCACACAGCCTCGGTTTCGGCCAGGTGATCGCCGCAGCACTGGACGACGGTGCGGAGCGCCTGTTGCTCGCGATCGGGGGCAGCGCCTCAACCGACGGTGGCGCGGGGGCGTTGACCGCGCTCGGAGCCGAATTCCGCGACGAGGACGGCTCTCCTCTCCCGTTGGGCGGTGGCGCGCTCGGCCGGGTCGGTAGTGTCGACCTCACCGCGCTGCGCGCCGTGCCCGAAGGCGGAGCGATCGTGCTGAGCGACGTGACGAATCCACTGCTCGGACCCTTCGGAGCCGCGGCAGTCTTCGGGCCGCAGAAGGGGGCTACGCCCGACGACGTCGCAAAGCTCGAGCTGGGGCTCACACGGCTTGCGGGTCTGCTGCGGGCGGATCCGCGCAGCGAGGGCGCAGGAGCCGCGGGCGGCGTCGGCTTCGGCCTCCTCTCCTGGGGTGCGGAACTCGCAGCGGGCGCAGAATTCGTCGGGGCGCTGCTCGGAGTGCCGGATGCCGTCGCGCAGGCCGACGTGGTCATCACCGGAGAGGGCCGCTTCGACAGCCAGTCCGCTGCGGGCAAGGTGCCCAGCTACATCGCGGGCCTTGCGCGGAGCGCCGACGCGCGAGCCTTGCTCGTCGCGGGACTCGTGGATGCGCCCACCGCGCCTGCCTTCGCGGACTTCGAGTCGCTCAGCGAGCGTGCCGGAGGGTCGGCCGCAGCGATCGCGGATCCCGTGCGCTACCTCCGGGAGGCGGGAGCAGCGCTCGCCGACCGCCAGTAGCCCCAGGCGGGAGCAGCGCCTCAGCTGAGCGTGCTGAGAACGTTGTCCGCGTCGTGCGGCTTGGCCGAGCGCCGACGGTCGACATCCGCGAGGAGGGTGTCGCGGCATCCTTCGAGGTCGGCCATCAGTGCACGGACTGCCGCGTCGGAGTCGCCGACGCGGATGGCGTCGAGTATCGCCGAGTGGCGCGCAGTGAGCTCTTGCAAGTCGACGAAACGGTTCATGCGCACCTGGGCGATGCAGAGCTGCGCCTCACCCATGACGGTCTGGTGCATCCGCTGAAGACGAGGGCTCGCGGCGGCGGCCACGAGCGAGCGGTGGAAGTCGACGTCGGCCTCTGTGTGATCATTGTGCGCACTGCGCTCCGCGGCCATCTTCATGAGGTCGAGTGCACGTTCCGCCTGCGGGGGCACCGTAGAGGTGGCCGCCAGCGACGACACGGCGATCGATTCGACCGGCCCGCGGCTGAAGTAGATGTCTGACACATCGTCGGCGGAGAGTCGCGGCACCATGCTGCTGCGACGTGGGCCGCGACGAAGCAGCCCCTCGCTGATGAGTCGGTCGAGCGAGGCTTTGGCTGTGGGGCGGGCCACCTCGAACCGCTCGGACACCCAGGCCTCGGTGAGGCGGAACTCCGGCTCGATCTCGCCGGCGATGATCTTTCGGCGGAGCGAGCTGCTCAAGCTGTCGACCAGCGAGGCCGAAGGCAGCACGTAGGTCATTGCTGCTCCCTTCCCATAACGTTGCGGCGGCGGCTGTTGAAGCCGAATTGTACGCGCGTGCGTGTGCTATCTGGCTTGTTTCGGCGGTTTGTCATGGCAGTGCGATTCGGTAGAGGCGGGCGGCGTTGCCGCTGAGAACGAGCGCGCGCTCGGCGGCCGTGAGCCCTCCGAGCTGGCAGCGGATCAGGGCGATCGCCTGCGGATAGTCGTCGTCGGCCTCGGCGAGGCCTTGGTCGGCGCGATTGAGGTCACCGCTCCACAGCAGGCGTTCGGGTCCGAACGCGTCGATGACGGCGGCCACGGTCGCGGCCGAGTCGGCGAACGGGTACCGCTCTGAACTGAAGCGATAGTAGCAGGAGAGCATCACGTGAACGTTCTCCAGCTCCGCCAGGCGGAGCAGTGCGTCGGGCAGGCCGTCAGGGCGGTATCGGTGATTGCCGACGTGCTCGAGTACGACGCGCATCCCCGGGAGGTCGGCAACCAGCCGACGGAAGTCGGGGTCGGCCACGTCCTCATACGGGCCCTGGACGGTGGCGACGAGTCCGGCCTCCGCGATCTCGCGCCAGACATCCGGTTCGCCGTCGAGCCCGCGGACGGCCGCGGGCAACCGGACGCCGGTGAGCCCCGCTTCGCGCACTCTCCTCACCTGCGCATCCGCGCGGCCCGCGGACACGTCGACGCCTCCGACCCCGGCGAAGCGGTCAGGTCTCTGGGCGACGAGTTCGGCGAGGTAGCGATTGTCGACCGACCCGGACTGCTGCACGAGGACCGCCGCGTCGACGCCGGCGGCCTTGAGCGTCGGCAGGTAGTCCTCGATCGGACCATAGCGGTCGGGTCCTGCGTGCACCTGGGCATCAACCAGCATCGAGCGCTCCATCGTCGTGCGGCACGGGATCCACGTGCCGTCCCGCTGAGACGCGATCGAGCACGCGCATGCTGGGCAATGCGTCGTCGATCGTGAACTGCGGTCTGCGGTTCTCGCGGATCGCGTCGAGGAAATCCCGGTCCTGGTCGGCCTGCGCCTCGCGCATCATCTCGTCCCAGTCGCCACAGTCGAGGATGATCTCGCCGTTGCAGATCAGCGCGCCTCCGCGGATCTCGAAGGTGTCTTCCTCGCCGACGACCATCAGTCCGCCGAAGCTCATGCGGGAGTGATACGAGAGGGCCAGCGACGCCAGGTCGCCGTCCGGCGCGACGAGTACTGCCGCCGCGTCCATGTAGCTCCCCGTTCGCGGCCAATCGGGCCCGACCGTGCCGCGCACGTCGACCTCAGTGGAGTCGAGGTACCAGAGCGCCGTGTCGAACAGGTGACCGCCGTGGTGCCAGAGCACATCGTCCACCCAGTCGCGACGACGCCCCGTCCAGCCGATGTTGTCGTGCCGGCGGCTGAGCTGGTGCCCGACGACGTGCCGGGCCGCGAACGCGCCGTCCTCGATCCGGCGCCGGATCTCCAGGTACGGGCGCGCGAACCGGAAGGTGTGGGCGATCTGCAACGGCACGTCGGCCGAGCGGGATGCGTTCGCGAGTTCTTCTGCTTGGGCGAGTGAGAGCGCGCACGGAATCTCCGAGAGGACAGGCTTGCCCGCCGCGAGCGCACGCAACGATTGCGGCGCGTGGAGGTGGCTCGGGCTCGCGATCACGACGGCGTCGATATCCGGGCGGGACAGAGCCTCGTCCAGATCGTCGAGGGCGGTCGGCACAGCGCATCGTTCGGCGAATTCTCGGGCCTCGCCGAGGGATCCTCCCACGACCACCTCCACCCGTGCGCCTGCGGCGCGGAGCGAAGCGAGATGTCGCTCCCCGATGGCTCCGGGCCCGATCAGTGCGATCCGCACGTCGTCTTTGACGGGCATGGCTCTCCTTTTCGTGGGTTCTTCATACGATCAGAGACTATCCCAAGTGATAAATGACGTAAAGATGGTTTTGTATGGCAAAACTTATTGACAGGTAGTTGTGCGCGTGTTTATGGTCGACATCAAACAGCACGTGAGCCACGAACGCTCACGGAACGGAGTTCATCAATGGCGCTGAGTGAAATCGCGGCGAGCCTGTATGCGTGGGACCTCGCGGACGAGACAGTCGAACGTTGCCTCGACAACCTCCAGGGATTGGCCGGAGTCAACTCCGCCTACCTCGTGGGGTTGATGCACAAGGAGAAGCGCCCGTTGCATGCGCGCTTCTATCCCCACAACCCGGTGCGCAAGTACTATGCCCCCGAAGACAGCCGTGTCTACTGGACGCCACGTGCCGACGTGTACACGGGCCGGATCAAGCCACTCCAGAGTGACCGCGACTTCCTCTCCGGTACCGACTGGCTCGACCACCTGATCGGGGAGGCCCGCTCCCGGGGAATGAAGACGGGGTGCGAGATCTCGCACACGATCATCGATGCACAGATCGCGCGGGAGCAGTTCCCCGACGTTCTCCAGCGCGACGTCTTCGGCAACACCGTCGGACCCTTCGAAGCCCGCGAGGCGCAGCGGGCGCTCCCGTGCCTCAACAACCCGGACGTCCAGGAGTACTTGGTCTCGCTCATCCGCGACCTCGTGCTGAACCACGACATCGACTACATCCAGACCTGTCTGGTGATGTTCGGATCGGGCTATTCAGCGAGCAACACGCTGAACTCCACCGTGGCGTCGGCCGGCTGGAGCGCGCTCCTGGCGACCACGACGGGCGGGTGCTTCTGCGACTCGTGCAAGCGCAAGGCGATCGCGGAAGGCCTGGACTGGGACGACATCGTCCACGAACTGCGCCACCTCAACCTCGTCTCCTCGGGGCGTGACCTCGAAGAGGCGCACGAGGCGCAGCTGCTGCGCGAGAGCAACTACAGCGAAGGCGAGCTTCTGCTCGAGAACACCGCGCTGACGACCTGGCTCCAGTTCCGGCGCCGCAGCGTGGACGAGCTCTTCAAGCTGGTCACGGAGGCCGCGCACGACGCACGGCCCGGTATCGACTTCCGCTACAACACGTACATGGCGCAGCCCGAGCTGGCCGGCTTGAACTTCACGTCCGCGTTCTCGTACGTCGACTCGGTACGCGAGTCCGACTACTCCGATCAGCTCGGCACGCCGGAGGGTGTCGCCGTCAAGCGTGCGAAGCTCATGAAGGCGCGGCGCGCTCTCGGCTACGAGAAGCCGTTGATCGCCGCACTCGGAGTCCGCCCCAACGCGACGTCCGAGACGCTGCGCAACAGCGTCAGGGCCGCCGTCGAAGCAGGCTGCGACGGGTTGTCGCTCGGCCACTACGACGGTGCGACGATGGAGCGCCTCCGTGCCGTCACCGACGGTATGCGGCAGTGGGAGGGCGCCGAGTCCGACTGGATCCACGCGCCGGGTGAGTACGCATGAGCGGCACCACCATCGCTTCCGTGCGAATCACGGAGTTCTCGTTCGAGATTCCCGGCAGCGGAGGCCGCACCTCGACCAAGTTCGGGGTGCGCATCACCGCGGACGACGGGACCGAAGGCGGGTACGTCGCCCTGTGGAGCGCCCCACCGCTCGCTGTTCCCCAGGTGCACGCCGCCGCGCAGCTGCTGGTCGGCCAGGACTATCGACGGAGGGAGCACCTGTGGGACCAGGTCAACAGGACTCTCGCCAAGAATGACCGCATCGGCTACGGCGCTCTCGACATCGCCCTGTGGGATCTCGCCGGAAAGGGCGTCGGACAACCGATCTGGGCTCTTCTCGGTGGTTTCCGTGACCGGCTGCCCGCCTACGTCAGCACGATCGGCGGCGTGAAGGGCGAGGGGACGCTCGGATCGGGCGAAGCCTATGCCGACTTCGCGCAGCACTGCGTCGAGTACGGAGCCCGTGCCTATAAGTTCCACGGCTACCGCAACGCCGACCTGGCGGGTGAGATCGAGGTCCTGCGAGCGGTCGCCGATCGGATCGGCGGCCGGGCGGCCTTCATGACCGACCCCGGAAAGGGTCTCCCGACCCTTGCCGATGCGCTGCAGCTCGGCTGGGCGTGCGATGAGACGGGCGCGTATTGGTGGGAGGACCCGGTTCGCGGGGACTCCGCCCACGCTCATCGGATCCTCCGCGACAAGGTGCGCACGCCCCTGTTGATCACCGAATTCGTGCGCGGCCTCGATCAGCGCATCGATCTGGCCATCGCGGGAGCTACCGACTTCCTCCGGGGGGACCCGGAGCTCGACATGGGTATCACAGGCGTCATGAAGACCGCGCGGGCCGCCGAAGCGCTGGGCATGGATCTCGAAGTTCACGCTGCCGGACCGGCCCAGCGGCACTGCATGGCCGCCATCCGCAACACGAACTACTACGAACTGGGACTGCTCGACCCGGAGCTGGGCAATCCTTTGATGCCGCCGGTCTATACCGGCGACTACGTCGAAGACCTCACGGCCATCGACCCGGCGGACGGCTGCGTGGCCGTTCCCGACGGCCCGGGACTCGGAGTGAGTTACGACTGGGCCTGGATCGAGGCGCACGCCGTCTCGGATCGAGTCATCGGTCGCTGATCAGTAAGAACCGCGTCACCTCTTCAAAGTCGAAAGGTAAAGACAATGGCATCACGTAACACCCTCGTACGCACCCGACGCCGACAGGGCGTCGCGGCTATCGCGGCCATCGCCGCGGTCGCACTGGCGGTGACCGGCTGCACCGGCGCTAAGACGGCATCCTCCGCGTCGACTGACTCGACGGTCGGCGACGTGCTCAACATCGGAGCGCCGTCGCTGAGCGGCCGCACCAGTCTCGACCCCGCGGCCAGCTGGGTCTCTCAGACCGAGATCGCCTACGACACGCTCATCACCTTCGAAGCGGACGGATCCTACGGACCCGGCCTTGCAACGAAGTTCGGCTACAAGGTTCCCGGCACGGTCTTCGATCTGACGCTGCGCAGTGGCGTCAAGTTCGCCGACGGCACGACGATGACGGCCGAAGGAGTCAAGCAGAGCTTCGACTACATGGCCGCGCACAGCGTGAACCCGAGCTATTTCGCAGGCAAGACCATGGCGGTCACCGGCCCGTTGAGCGTCGAGGTGACGTCGGCGACGCCCGACCCGACGATCCCTGCGCTCCTCAGCGCGCAGAACCAGACGGGGTTCGTGATCAGCCCGAAGGCCCTCGAGAACCCGCAGGCGCTCGCAACGAGCACCGACGGCGCGGGCCAATACCAGCTCGACGCATCCGAGACGGTGACCGGCGACCACTACACCTACGTTCAGAACCCGCACTACTGGAACCCGAAAGCGGTTCACTACAAGAAGGTGGTCCTCAAGGTGATCGCCGATCCGACCAGTCTTCTCAACGCTGTCAAGTCGGGACAGATCGACGTTGCCTTCGCCGACAACTCGACGGCGCCGGCGGCAAAGAGCGCCGGACTCAACGTGTCGGTCTCGCCGGGCATCTTCGTCGGCCTGCTCATGCTGGACCGAGACGGTGCGATCAGCAAGGAACTCTCGGACGTGCGGGTGCGCCAAGCGATCAACTACGCACTCGACCGCAAGACGCTCACCAAGGCGCTCTTCGGCGATTACGGAACTCCGACCGACCAAACGGTCATCAAGGGCCAGGACGGCTGGATCAACAAGACGCTTTACCCCTATGACCCCGCGAAAGCCAAGAAGCTGCTGGCTCAGGCCGGCTACCCGAACGGGTTCACGCTGGATGCGGTCGCTACCAATGCGCACAGCCGGAACATCTACACGCAAGCGATGGCAGGCGAGCTCGAGAAGGTGGGCATCAAGCTGAACGTCGTCACGGAGAACCCTGACACGTCCTACTACCACGACCTCTGGGGCGGCAAGTATGCCTCCGCGGCCATGTATCTGGGGGCCGGTTCGATGTTCTTCGAAGGCCAGTTCCTCTTCCTGCCGACGGCCCAGTTCAACCCCTTCAAGTCGTCGGACGAAGAGCTCCTGTCGCTGTACCAGCAGGCTGCTGCCGCTCCCGACGCGGAGCGTAAGAAGCTCGACCAGCAGATGGAGCAGCGTCTCATGGACATCGCGTGGGTCGCGCCGATCAGCTTCATCGACAGCGTGATGTACTCGCGGCCTCAGATCGCGGGTGTCGAGCTCTCGGCGGGCAACGGCACGAGCAACCCGACCTGGTGGAAGCCTGCCGCGTAGGCCGACGGACGTCAGCTCAACAAGGAAGGCAAGGAACTCGTGATCCGCCTGATTCTGAAGCGGCTTGCCCTGTCGGTACCGCTGATCCTGATCGTCTCGATCGTGACGTTCGTGCTGGAGTCCCTGACCCCGGGAGATGCCGCGAGGCTGATCCTGGGTCAGGACTACTCCCCGGCGGCCTACGCACGGCTCCGCGTGGAGCTCGGACTCAACCACCCCCTGTACCAGCAGTACTGGGACTGGCTCGTCGGCGTCGTCCACGGCAACCTCGGGGTGTCGCCGATCAACAGGGCTCCGGTGGCGGAGACGCTGCTCGCGCGCCTGCCGGTCACGATCTCGCTGGTCGCCGGGACGGTCGTCGTCTCGGCGATCATCGGAGTCGCCCTCGGGGTGGCCAGCGCGCTCCGAGGGCGCCTTCTCGGCCGCGTCGTGGACGCGATCTCGCTCTTCGGGTTCGCGATCCCGAACTTCTGGCTCGGGCTGCTGCTTGCGACGCTGTTCGGTGTGACGTTCAGGCTGCTCCCTGTGACCGGCTACACGCCCATAGGCACGGATCCGGGGATGTGGGCACTCGGGCTGGTACTGCCGGTGGCCACGCTGGCCGCCGGCGCCGTGGCGGGCATCGCCAAGCTGACACGCGACTCGATGATCGACGTCATGGACCGCGAGTTCATTCGCGCTCTCCGCGCAAAGGGAGTCGCGGAGGTGACCATCGTCTTCCGGCACGCACTGCGCAGCGCGGCACTTCCCGTCGTGACGGCGCTCGGCCTTCTCTTCATCGGACTGCTGAGCGGCACTGTTCTCGTCGAGAACATCTTCGCGCTGCCCGGATTGGGAAATGCGGCGCTCACAGCCACGAACGGCCACGACTTCCCGACTCTGCAGGGCGTCGTGCTGTTCTTCACCCTCATGGTCATCGTGATCAACCTGATCATCGACATCGCCTACGGATGGCTCAACCCCCGGGTGAGGCAGTCGTGAGCGTCATCCCGGCCGACGGCGCGTCGGTCACCTCGGGTGCAGTCGGGTTCCGTGGACTGGTGCGGCGCCTGAAACGGCGTCCGCTCGGAATCGTGGCGCTCGCATTCCTGCTGCTGGTCGTGATCGCCGTCATCTTCGCCCCGCTCATCGCGCCGTACGGACCGCTGCAGCAGGATCTCAAGGACGTGCTCTCGCTGCCGTCGCCCGAGCACCTGCTCGGCGGCGACACACTGGGACGCGACATCCTGAGCCGGTTGCTCTATGGCGGGCGCGTGAGCCTCATGGCCGTGGTCTACGCAGTGGGCACATTGCTGGTGATCTCCGTTCCCACCGGCCTCGCCGCCGGCTATCTGGGCGGCGCCTTCGACCGCGTCGTGATGACGATCACCGACATCCTGCTCGCGATCCCGCACATCATCATGCTCCTCGTCGTTCTGGCCATCTTCAGCAACGACGAGGTGGTCGCGATGATCGCACTCGGCATCCTCGGGTCGCCTGGCGTCATTCGCATCGTCCGTTCTGCGGCGATCGCGGTGCGGCCGGAACTCTACGTGACAGCAGCCAGGGTGGGTGGCCTCTCGACGCCCCGGATCCTCACCCGGCACATCCTGCCGAGAGTCTCCGGCCCGATCATCGTGCAAGCGTCGTTGTTCGCCGGTGTGGCGTTGCTGACGGAGACCGGCCTCGGCTTCCTCGGCCTCGGCGTGCAGGATCCGCAGCCCAGCTGGGGCAATATGGTGGGCCTCGCGGCGACCACGCTCTCGCAGGACCCCTGGATGCTCGTGCCTCCCGGCGTGCTGATCGGACTGTGCGTGCTGGCGTTCGGCCTGTTGGGAGACGCCGTCCGCGACGTGTCCGGCGTTCGCGGCTCACGTCTGCGCCGTAAGAGCCGGAATTCCCGGACGACGCCGGCTCGGGCTGCTGCAGCGGCCACGCCCGGGACAGCGACAACGGCCCTCCATTCGGATGTCGCTCCCGACCTCCTCGAGGTCGAGAACCTCACTGTGGCCTTTCCGGACGGCTCAGGCGAGATCACGGTCGTCGACGGAGTCAGCTTCACGCTGCGCGCGGGAGAGTCCCTCGGCCTCGTGGGCGAGTCCGGGTGCGGCAAGAGCGTCACCGCGTGGGCGATCCTCGGGCTGCTCACGGGCGGCGGCCGGATTATCGGAGGCTCGTGCCGGCTCGACGGGAAGGAGCTCATCGGTTCGGATGCGGGCGAGTACCGCCGGATCCGCGGCTCCCAGATCGCGGTCATCTCGCAAGAGGCCATCGCGAGCCTGGACCCCAACTACACCGTCGGCAACCAGATCGCGCAGGTGGTGCGTCTGAACCGGAAGCTGGGCCGCGCAGCGATCAAAGCGAGAGTTCTCGAGCTGCTCTCCCTCGTCGACCTGCCTGATCCCGCAGGCGTCGCCGGGAAGTATCCGTGGGAGTTGTCCGGAGGAATGGCGCAGCGCGTCTCGATCGCCGCCGCCCTCGCAGGAGAACCGCGGCTACTCATCGCGGACGAGCCGACGACAGCCTTGGATGTCACCGTGCAGGCCGAGATCCTCGACCTCTTGCGTCGTCTGCAGAGCGAAGAGCACCTGGCGATCCTGATGGTGACGCACGACTGGGGAGTCGTCGCCGACCTCTGCCAGCAGGCAGCGGTCATGTATGCGGGCCAGATCGTCGAGTACGCCCGGGTGGACGAGATGATCGCTCGACCGCTCAACCCGTACACCGACGGGCTGCTCCGGTCCGACCCGCATCGCGTGGAAGTCGGAGATGAACTCCCGTCGATTGCCGGCACAGTCCCGGCACCGGCCGACTGGCCGCGGGGGTGCCGTTTTGCGCCGCGCTGCCCACTGGCGACGGCGGCCTGCCGGGAAGAGGCCATTCCGATGGTCGATTCGGGCGACGGGCGACTGAGCCGCTGCATCCGAGTGGAAGAGCTCGTGCAGCGCAGCCGTGAATACGAGGAGGCGAAGGCATGAACGACCGAACCCCATTGCTCGAGGTCGAGAACCTCACGGTCCAGTACCGGAGTCGCCGCGGCGCAGCTTCCACCGCTGTCCGCGATGCGTCGTTGCGGATCGAGGCAGGCGAGACGGTCGGGCTGGTCGGCGAGTCCGGTTCGGGCAAGAGCACCCTCGCGAATGCCGTTCTCGGAATGGTGGAGGTCGCCGAGGGTCGGATCCGCTTCCAGGGCGAAGACGTGACGCACGCCAAAGCCGGCCGACGGCGCTCCCTCAGCGAAGATCTGTCGGTCGTGTTCCAGGATCCGTACTCCTCGCTCAATCCGTCGCGCACGATCGGGCAGACCCTGGAGGAGCCGCTGCTCGTCCATCGGCACCTCAGCAGGCGAGAGAAGTCCGCCGCAGTCGAGGCGGCGCTGCTGCGAGTGGGTCTGCCGCCGTCGGCAGCCGACCGCTACCCCGGCGCGTTCTCCGGTGGCCAGCGCCAGCGGATCTCGATCGCGCGAGCGCTCATGCTCTCGCCCAAGCTCGTCATCTGCGACGAAGCGGTCAGCGCGCTCGACCTCTCGGTTCAGGCTCAGGTGCTGAACCTCCTCCGCGACCTGCAGCGAGAGCTCTCCCTCGGATACCTCTTCATCTCCCACGACCTCGAGGTGGTGAAGCACGTCTGCCACCGGGTGATCGTGATGTACCGCGGGCGTGTCGTCGAAGAGGGCCCGGCTGACATCGTGTGCGAACGGCCCCAGCATCCCTATACCCGGATGCTTCTCGAGGCGGTGCCCGTTCCGGATCCCGAGGATCAGTCGCGACGTCGCGAGGACCGGCGCGAGCGGTTGGGGGCTGGGAGCACCGTCGCTCGGGCCAGCGGTGGCGCGACTGACACAGGTTGCCCGTTCGTTGCGCGGTGCGCGTTCGCCACGCAGATATGCAAGGAGGTCATGCCGCCGATGAAACCGATCGCGGAGACGGACGGCGCCGTTCAGGCGGCCTGTCACTGGCTGGCGGCGCAGGATGTCGCAGAAAAGGAAGTGATTGCATGAGGATCGCGTTCATCGGACTGGGAATCATGGGCATGCCGATGGCCCGCAATCTGCTCAGGGCAGGACATGAGGTGGTCGGGTTCAATCGCAGCGTGGACAAGGTGGACGCCTTCGTCGGAGTCGGCGGGTTCGGCGCCGCCAGCGTCGCCGAGGCGGTCACGTCGGCGGAGGTGGTGATCACGATGCTGCCCGACTCGCCTGACGTCGCGGCGGTGTACCGCGGTGACTCGGGGATATTGGCCTCAGTGGCAGAGGGAGCGCTGCTCATCGACATGAGCACGATCCGCCCCGATGTCGCGCGCGCGTTGAGCGCGGAGGCGGGCCAACGAGGCATCGAGAGCGTGGATGCGCCGGTCAGCGGAGGTGAGGCTGCAGCGGTGTCGGGATCGCTATCGGTCATGGTCGGCGGGTCCGGCGAGGCATTCGACCGCGCCCGCCCGCTCTTGGAGGCCGTCGGTTCGACGGTCGTGCACGTCGGCGCGTCGGGGGCGGGGCAGACCGTCAAGGCGGCCAACCAACTGCTGGTCGGCGGTACGATCGAGCTCGTCGCCGAGGCCATCGTGTTCCTGGCGGCGCACGGCGTCGACGTCGGGGCCGCGGTCAGCGTGCTGCGCGGGGGATTGGCAGGCAGCGCCGTCCTCGATCGGAAGGCGGAGAGCATGATGTCCGGAAACTTTGCTCCGGGTTTTCGGGTGGCCCTGCACCACAAAGACCTCGGAATCTTCAGCGAATCCGCCCGAGACCGCGGTGTCTTCGCGCCTCTCGGCGCGGTCGTCGCACAGCTGATGGGAGCGCTCCGGATCACCGGCGGGGCTGATGCCGATCACACCGCGCTCCTCACACAGGTCGACCGGCTCTCCGGACGATCGGATTGGGTCCTGTGAGGATATCGAGCAGCGGCGGGCGCTCGTATGCCCTGGCCGCGAACATCTCACTGCTGTTCACAGAGGTCGACCTTCTCGACCGTCCTGCCGCGGCGGCCGCGGCGGGTTTCGAGGCCGTCGAGAGCTGGTGGCCGTTCAACGGTCCGGCTCCAGCGGCCTCGGACGTCGATGCGTTCGTCTCGGCGGTTGAGGATGCGGGGGTGGCACTCACCGGGATGAATCTCTACGCGGGGGACATGCCTTCGGGAGAGCGGGGAGTGCTGTCCGATCCCTCTCGGGTCGATGAGTTCGCCACCGCGCTTCGAGTGGCGGCAGACGTTGCCGGACGCACGGGGTGCGCCGGGTTCAACGCGCTCTACGGGCAGCGGATCGCGGGGATGGATCCGGACGCGCAGGATCGGACCGCGACGGCCAATCTCACGCGCGCGGTCCGGGTACTCGGCGACCTGGGCGGGGTGGTGCTGATCGAACCGCTCAGCCGCGGACTGAACGGTGCGTACCCGCTGGAATCCGCTGCCGATGCTTTAGCGGTGGTTCACCGGGTCCGTGAGGCGTCGGGACGGGATGCGATCGCGTTTCTGTTCGACACCTTCCACCTCGCCAACAACGGGGAGGATCTGAGCGAGGTCATCCGACGATACGTCGTCGACATCGGGCATGTTCAACTCGCCGACGCGCCCGGCCGAGGCGAGCCCGGGAGCGGAACCATCGACTTCGAGGCCGTTCTCGACGGTCTCAGTGAGGCCGGCTATACCGGAACGGTCGCCCTCGAATACGCGCCGACATCCACGACCGAAACCTCCCTCGCCATGCTGTCCACCGTGAATCCCGCTATGCCTCGATGAAGTCGAACTCCTGGAACTCGGTCACCTCGGGCTTCCAGCGGTTCTCGACGAACCGGACGTGCGCGGGGTGGTCGTTGTAGGCGGTGTAGGCCGGGTGGTCGTCGAAAACCATCGAGAACTGGAAGCCGAGCGAACTGAACGTGCTGACCTGGCGCCGCACCGTGAATTCGTGAACGCCGGGGATCGCGGACAGGGTGTCTCGAGCGGTCTGCAGGAATTCCGCCTCTTCGCCTGAGCCGGGCTGGTGCGCGAGCGAGAAGACGACCGTGTGGGTGATCGACATGACGAGCCTTTCGTTGGTGCGGTCTGCACGTGAATCGCGCGCGTTCGACCGACGGGGTCAATCGCGCGTTCGAGCATATCGGGCCAGTGGCCTCGCGAGAGGTGCTTCAGCTCGTTGCCGCTCGGCAACCCAGAGTCGCGCGCCGGGAGCCCGCGCCGTACGATCGGGCTGAGCATCCGTTGCGGCGAAGGACAGGCAGGCCATGGGCAGCATCGAGCGTGACGTCGTCATCGTGGGGGCCGGGGCATCCGGGCTGACCGCGGCGACCGAACTGAAGAAGGCCGGGCTCAGTGTCGCAGTGCTCGAGGCTCGCGACCGCGTCGGCGGACGGCTGTGGACGAACGACATCGACGGCGCGACCCTGGAGATCGGCGGCCAGTGGGTGTCGCCCGATCAGGATGCGCTCATCGAGACGCTCGACGAACTCGGACTCGAAACGTACGAGCGATACCGGGAAGGGCTGAACATCTACATCAGTCCGACCGGCGAGCGGCGCACCTTCGCCGGGGAGATCTTTCCCGTGGCGGCACAGACCGAGCACGAGATCCTCACGCTGATCGAGAAGCTGGATGCGCTGGTCGCCGAGATCGACCCCGACCGGCCGTGGGAGCATCCGCAAGCCGAGGAGCTCGACGAGATCTCGTTTCGGCGCTGGCTCGAGACGCAGACCGACGACGAGGAAGCCAGGCTCAACATCGGGATGTTCATCGCGGGCGCCATGCTGACCAAGCCGGCGCACGCGTTCTCCGCGCTGCAGGCACTGCTGATGGCCGCGTCGGCGGGGAGCTTCTCGAACCTGGTCGACGCCGACTTCATTCTCGACAAGCGTGTGAAGGGCGGGTTGCAGCAGGTTCCCGAGCTACTGGCCGCTCGGCTCGGTGACGACGTGCACCTCTCCGCACCCGTGCGCACTCTGCGCTGGGATGCCCAGGGCGTCACCGCGGTTGCGGACGGGATCGACGTGCGGGCCCGGTACGCGATCCTGGCCCTCCCGCCCATCCTGATCAGCCGGATCACGTACGAGCCGCCGCTGCCGCGCCGCCAGCAGCAGATGCACCAGCACCTCTCGATGGGCTTCGTGATCAAGGTGCACGCTGTGTACGAGACGCCGTTCTGGCGAGAAGACGGGTACTCGGGCACCGCGTTCAGCCCGTACGAGATCGTGCATGAGGCGTACGACAACTGCTACGACGGCGACCCTCGCGGCACGCTCGTCGGGTTCGTCTCCGATGAGGAGGCGGATGCGGTGTTCACGTTGTCAGCCGAGGACCGCAAGGCGCGCATCCTGGAATCGCTGTCGCACTACTACGGCGACGCGGCACTGAGCCCGGTCGTCTACTACGAGAGCGACTGGGGGAGCGAGGAGTGGACGCGCGGAGCCTACGCCGCCAGCTTCGACATGGGCGGACTCGCGCGATACGGCAGCGACCTTCGGGAGCCGGTGGGCCCCATCCACTTCTCCTGCAGCGACATGGCCGGCAAGGGTTACCAGCACGTCGACGGCGCGATCCGCGTCGGACGCGAGACCGCGGCCGCGATCGTCGCTGCGGCGGCGGCCGCTCCGCCCGCTCCGCCAGCGTAGCTCCCGCACCCGACCCGAGCCGCCCGCGCCGTTCCCTATGTATTCGTGTTCGGATCGGCGTTACGGTCCTCGATCGCTTTGACCGTTCTCGTCAGCCCCTTGGAGAGAGCGCCGTTGCCCACGGTCTTCAGGAGGGATGCGACGAGACGGCCCTTGACGTTCTTCCCGTCGCGCACCACCACGACGTCGACCGCCGTGGTTCCGTCGCTCTGACGCGTGAGCGTGTAGGTGTGGCCCGACGCCCCGCCCCAGATGTTGGAGTCCGTGGTCTTCATCGTGACGCGCATCGGATCGGACCAGTCGTACCGCAGGCGCTCCCAGGCGACCCGGGAGCCTTCGGTCACGTCAGCCCAGTCCGCGCCGCTCGCGTGCACCGTCTCGAAGTCGTCGGAACTGTTGCTGAAGATCTTCGAGCGCCCGGGCCCGAAATCGACCAGCGCGGCCAGGAACTGTTCCGGCGTCACCTTCGCCGTCGTGTGCATGTGAATGGTTGTCATGGTGTTGCTAGCCTCCGCCTCCGCGCCGGATAGGGCAACCGTGTCGGCTGCGACCCGCGCCCCTGGTGGGCCCGAGATGGCGCGCGTAGCGTGCGCCTTGGGGGAATCCCCCCTCATCATCCACCGCCAGAAAAGAGGTATCACAATGGCTGATTCCACGAAGCCGACAATCGTCCTCGTACACGGAGCCTGGGCCGACGGGTCCAGTTGGAACGCGGTGACCGTCGCACTCCAGGCACAGGGATTCACGGTCCTCGTTCCACCGAATCCGCTCCGCAACCTGCCGGACGACTCCGCATACATCGCATCCTTCCTGGCGCAGCGCACGAGCGGCCCGGTCGTGCTGGCCGGTCATTCGTACGGCGGCGCTGTGACCACCAATGCCGCCTCGTCGGTGGCCAACGTCAAAGCGCTCGTCTACGTGGATGCGTTCATCCCAGACGAAGGCGAGACGGTCGTCTCGATCGTCGAAGGCTCGACCTCGGCCGTTGCTGTCGATCCGGCGACGATCTTCGACATCGTCGGATTCCCCGGCGCTGCGGAAGGCGACGGGGACGCCTATCTCAAGCCGGAGGTGGTTCACGCCAGCTTCGCGCAGGACCTGCCCGAGGCGGACCGTTGGGTCATCGTCGCGAGCCAGCGGCCGACCGCCTTCGCCGCCAACGTCACGCCGTCCGGGCCCCCGGCCTGGAAGTCGATCCCCTCCTGGGCGGTTCTCGGAACCGAAGACAAAGCCATTCCGATCGACGTGCAACGGCGCCTCGCCGAGCGCGCGGGCTCGATCGTGACCGAGGTCAAGGCGTCCCACGTCTCGATGGTCTCGCAACCGTCCGCCTCGATCGACGCGATTCTGGCTGCGGTCGCCGCGATCTCGTAGATCGGCGTCCTCAGACCTCGCACGCAATCGAGTACACCCAAAGTCCCGTTCTCCATCGTTGGAGAAGGGGACTTTGAGCGTACTCGATTGCGAATCGCTCGCGGGCGGAGCCTGGCGGCTAGGCTGCGGGCTGCTGTTGGGTGATGCAGTGGATGCCGCCGCCACGGGCGAAGAGCGGGCGGGCGTCGACGGTGACGACGCGGCGGCCGGGGTAGGCCTCCGCGAGGATGGCCGCGGCTTCGGCGTCGTTCGCGTCGCCGAAGGAGCAGGCGATCACTCCGCCGTTGACGAGCAGGTGGTTGATGTAGCTGTAGTCGGTCCAGCCGTCTTCGTCGCGCAGCGTGGCGGGGGCCGGAACCTCGACGATCTCGAGTGCGCGGCCGGCCGCATCCGTCGCCCCTTCGAGCACGGCCCGAAGCCGGCGCGACACCTCGAAATCCGGATGCTCGGGGTTGCGCTGGCTGTGCAGCAGCACGACACCCGGGCGCGCGAAGGCGGCGACGATGTCGACGTGGCCGCGGGTGCCGTAGCGCTCGGAGTCGCGGGTGAGGCCCTGCGGCAGCCAGATCGTCGTGGTCACGCCGATCGTGCGGGCGAACTCGGCTTCGACGTCGGCGTGGGTCAGGTCCGGGTTGCGCCCCGGGTCGAGCTGCACGGTCTCGGTGGCGAGCACGGTGCCCTCGCCGTCGACGTGGATGCCGCCTCCCTCGTTCACCAGCCGGCTCGGGATGAGCGAGGCGCCCGCCCAGGAGCCGACGCGCGCGCCGATCGTGCGGTCGTGCTCCCAGTTGGCCCAGTCCTGTGCGCCCCAGCCGTTGAAGATCCAGTCGACGGCGCCGAGCTCGCCCGTTCGCGTGGACCGGACGAAGGTGGGCCCGATGTCGCGCATCCAGGCATCGTCCAGCACCGCCTCGTGGATCTCGATGGACGCCGAGAGGTAGCGCGGGGCGAGGTCGCGGTCGCGGGGGTCGACGACGACGGAGACGGGCTCGAACTCGGCCACGGCGTTGGCGACGGCGGCCCAGGTGGTGCGGGCCTCCTCGGCGTCGGCCGGGGTGTCGCCGAGCGTGTATCCGCTGCTGGGCCACGCGAGCCAGGTGCGCTCGTGGGGGTCGCCCTCGTGCGGCATCCGCCAGGCGGGAGCGGTTCCGGCCGTGTCAGCCGTGTCGGCCCCGCCGGCCGTCGGGTCGCTCATCGGATCGGCCCGAGCAGGTCGTACGTGTCGGGTCGGCGCGTGGCGAGGAACGGGAACAGGGTCAGCCAGTCGTCGCGCTGCGGCAGATCGAGATCGACCACGAGCACCGCCTGCGTATCGCGAGGCGCCTCGGCCAGGACCCGTCCGTACGGGTCGCTGACGAACGACGAGCCGTAGAAGGTGTTGCCGGGAGTGCCGTCGGGTCGCGTCTCGGCGCCGGTCCGGTTGGGCACGACCATGAACGTGCCGTTGGCGATGCCGTTCCCGACGATCACCTGGCGCCAGAGGGGCTGCGTGTCGAACTCCGGATGGTCGGGCTCGGAGCCGATGGCGGTCGGATACACCACAACGTTCGCGTTCTGCAGCCCGTAGGCGCGGGCGACCTCCGGGAACCATTCGTCCCAGCAGGTCGGCATCCCGAGGCGCAATCCGCGCAGCTCGGCGAGCACGTGCACGGGGTACGGGTCGTCGGCGGGACCTGCGCGGAAGTACTTGTCTTCGTAGTATCCGGCGGTCACCGGGATGTGCAGCTTGTGCGTCAGCGCGACGATCTCTCCCGAGGGCGCGACGACGATGGCGGTGTTGAGCCCGCGGCCGTCGTCGTCTCCGGTGCGCTGGTAGAGCGACGCGTGCACGAAGACGTCGTTCGCCGCAGCCGCGGCTGCAGCCCAGCGACGCGTCGGCCCGCTCTCGAGGTCTTCTGCCAGCGCGTCGGCGCGGCCGCTCGGGATGGTGTCGGCCGGGTAGCGCGAGAGGGTCAGCTCGGGGAGGAACACGATCTGGGCGCCCTCGGCCGCCGCGAGGGCGACGGCTTCGCTCAGCGACGCTTCGAGTGCTGCGCGGTCGGGCTGCCACGCGTGCTGCACCACGCTGATGCGCAGCGCCTCGGCGTCGTCGCGGCTTCCGGGCACGCGGGCAAGGGATGCGGGAGCGCCGGTCGAGCGCACGAGTTCGAAGGTCATGGGTCCATCCGGATGCTAAAACGAATAGTATTCGTTTATTATGCACAGAGGAGGCCGCGAGCGAAAGGGGAGACGATGCCGAGACCGTCGTCGCCCATCCTGAGCCCCGAGCGGATCGCGGACGCCGCGATCGCTCTGGTCGACGCAGGAAGGCCGTTCGGAGTGAACGCGCTCGCCCGGCAGCTCGGTGTCACGCCGTCGTCGCTCTACAACCACGTCGAGGGCAAGGATGCGATCGTCGAGCTCATGCGCGGGCGACTCGCAGCGCAGGCGGAGATCGTGGTGCCGAGCGGGCTCGAATGGGATGCGGTGGTGGAGTACGTGGTGCGGGCGCAGCGCGCGATGTTCGCGGCGCATCCGCGGGTGCTGCCCCTGCTGGTGGGCAAGCCGGTGACGGACGTGACGGTGCTCGGCTACTACGAGGCGTTGGCGCACGCCCTGCTCTCGGCGGGCTTCGCCGACGACGACGTGCTCGTGATCGTGGCCGTTCTCGACGCCTTCGCTCTCGGTTCGGGACTCGACCTTTCGGCCCCTCCGGAGGTCTGGCGCGCCGACCCCGCGACTGCGCTGGGGAGGCTCGTCGGTCGCGGCGATCCCGGTGGCGTGCGGGCGGACCGCGCGTTCGATCTCGGGGTCGACCTTCTTCTCACGTCCCTGAGGGCGCGATTGTCACTCGACGATCACGTTGTGCAGGCATAGCCCGAAGAGCAGCGCGCTCGGTCTCAGACGGCGCGGATGGTCCAGCCGGCCGACGAGGAGGCTCCCGGCTCCAGCACGATGAGATCCTCGCCCGAGTTGAAGGCGTCGGGCGGGCAGGTCATCGGCTCGACGGCCAGGCCGATCCGGTTGGTCGCGGGGTCGTCGGTGTCGGCGGTGTGGATCTGAACCCAGGGGCATGACCCGTCCCAGGTCATCTCGACACCCGTGCCGTCGGCGGTCAGGACGGACACCGTCGCGTTGCCTTCCGCATCCCGAATCAGGCCGGTGTATGCGTGGTCGATGAAGGTGTCGCCGATGACGCGCGCCTCGACGAAACCGAGGCCGGCGGCGCTGGGGGAGTCGACCGCGACCGAAGCGACGGGCAGCAGGCGCTCCTCGGTGATCGTAACGACCGTGGTGGCGGGCAGGCTCAGGGTCCAGTCGTCGACCCGGCCTTCGCCGGCGACGAGATACGGATGCGGTGCGGTGCCCCAGGGGGCGGCATCCGTTCCGCTGTTGGTGGCGGTGACGGTGGTGTGCAGTCCGTCCTCGTCGAGGCTGAACGTGACGGCGATGTCCACTCGGTGCGGGTAGCCGGCCTGGGCTTCGACCGTGGCGGACAGGGTGACGGCGTCGCCGGCGCGGTCGACGACGGTGAAGTCCAGCCAGGAGGCGAGGCCGTGCAGGGCGTGCCCGCGTGCCGGCTCGGTGAGGGCGAGCTGCTGCTCGACACCGTTGAAGGTGTACCGGCCGTCGATGACCCGGTTCGGCCAGGGCGCGAGCGTCGCTCCGCGGAAGGCGGGGCGCACCTCGTCGGCGTCGAAGGGCACGACGAGCGGGCGTCCGCGGAACTCGAGCGTGCGGAGGCTCGCCCCGACGGAGGCGATCGTGGCGTGGTAGTCGCCCGAGCTCAGGCCGAAGTGAATGCCGGAAATGGGTGTGGTCATTCAGCCATTCTGCCGAATAACGTGTGCCGACGTCGCCAACAGCCAGGGCCAGGGCCGGGGCTCGGCTCAGGGCACGAGTTGGAGCGCGAGGTAGAGGTCGGCCCGAGCGGGGAAGGACGTGAGGTCGCGACCGAGGAGGCGTTCCGCTTCGGCGACACGGGTGCGAAGGGTGTGGCGGTGGATGCCGAGGTCGCGGGCGGCCGCGTCGTAGACGCCGCCGTGGTCGAGCCAGGTGCGGAGGATCGCGAGCAGAGTCGGCTCGTCGGCGAGAGGAGCGAGGGATGCGGCGGCGACCGCGCGGGCGTCCTCGGTGTGCAGGAGGCCGAGCATCCCGCCGCCGGCCAGGTCGTCGAAGGCGCTGACGGGCGCCCCGGCGGAACTGCGGTCCCGGGATGCACTGGCCTGGGCGAGAGCAGCGCGCAGGCTCTCGAGCGAGGCCGGGGCGGAGACGCCGGCGCGCAGGTCGAACCTGGTCGCGAGGTCGTCCGCGACCGCGCCGGCCTCGAGCAGGACGACCAGGTCGTCCCCGTCTCGGGCGAAGAACGGGGCGGGATGCAGTTCCAGCCACTCCGCCGCGGCGTCGACGGATGCTCCGGCGAACAGGGCCAGCCGCACCGGACCTGCCGGGAGTGCGCCGATGACCGGCTCCGCCACCACCGCAGCAGTCGCGGGGTCGCCGGCGAGGAGCGCGCGCCAGACGGCCGTCCTCAGGCGGGCTCGGGCCGCATCCGTCGCCCTGGTCTGTTCGAGCGCGAGGCCGGCCAGTGCGACCACGCCCGTGACGACCTGCTGATCCGCCGGGTCGAGGGCATCGCCGCCGACGGCCAGGACGCCGCGCAGCCGGCCCGCGGCGCCGAGCGTCTGCAGGGTGAACGACTCCTGCCCGAGCAGCACGGTGCTCCCGGCGCGTCGGCGCGCACGCAGCAGCGGCTCGGCGGCCGCGACGAGGGAGGCGCGCGCAGCCGCGTCGAGGGCGTGGGCCGGGAAGACGCGATCGACGGCTCCGGTCGCGCCGACGAGGGCGACGGGGTGACCGAGCTGGCGGGCGAGCTCTGCGAGGGCCGAGCCGAGCGCATCCGGTCGCAGCGCTGCGAGGGAGATCGCTCGGAAGGCGCCCAGGGCCCAGGTGCTGCGCGCATACGAGTCGACGGCGACGCGGTCGGCGATGAACCGCGCGATCGCGATGAACGGGGTGCGGTACGGAACCTCGAACAACGGCAACCCGTGACGGATGCACGCCTCGGCCAGAGCGTCGGGGGTTCCGTCACGCACGACCTCCGTTCCGAACCCCAGGCCGGCGATGCCGTGCGCCACGAGGCGGGCGACGTACGGCTCGACGTCGTCGGGGGTTCCGGTGATGAGGAGCACCTGGCCCTCGCTGAGGAAGGGAGTGGGGTCGGCGAGCTCCGAGCTGTGGGCCCAGAGGATCGGCTGATCGAGCGCAGCCGAGCCGGCCGGGGTGAGCAACCGGAGCCCGAGGTCGGTCTGGGCCAGCAGTTGGGTCAGGGTGGCGGGCACGGTCGTCCCTCCTTGCCAGTGTGTATAACGGAACCAACGCAATTGTACGAGTTGTCGAAGACGTGGACGGATCAGGGTCCCTACGATTCCCCCATGACCATCCTCGATGCCCCCGCCACTGTCACCGTCACCGGTGGGCCCGCCCTCCCGCAGGAGCGCCGGCTCGTCACGCCCATCCCGGGCCCGGAGTCGCGCAGGCGGATGGAGCGCAAGTCGCAGGCCGTCGCCGCCGGGGTCGGTTCGACGATCCCCGTGTTCACCGTCGCCGCCGGTGGTGGTGTCCTCGTCGACGTCGACGGCAACTCGCTCATCGACTTCGGCTCCGGCATCGCCGTCACCGGCGTCGGCAATTCGGCGCCGCGGGTCGTGGAGGCGGTCATCGCTCAGGTCGCGCAGTTCACCCACACCTGCTTCACCATCGCCCCGTACGACTCCTATGTCGATGTCGCGGAAGCGCTCAACCGCCTCACGCCCGGTGAGCACGCGAAGCGGAGCGCTCTCTTCAACTCGGGCGCCGAGGCTGTGGAGAACGCCGTGAAGATCGCCCGCCACTACACGGGCAAGCAGGCCGTCGTCGCGTTCGACCACGCGTATCACGGCCGCACCAACCTCACGATGGGACTCACCGCCAAGAATCAGCCGTACAAGAACGGCTTCGGCCCGTTCGCTCCCGAGCTCTATCGGGCGCCGCTCAGCTACCCGCTGCGCGACGGCGGGCTCTCGGGAGCCGAGGCCGCCACGCGTGCCATCACGCAGATCGAGAAGCAGATCGGCGCCGCCAACCTGGCCGCGATCATCATCGAGCCGATCCAGGGCGAGGGCGGGTTCATCGTTCCGGCCGACGGCTTCTTGCCGGCGCTCGCAGAGTGGGCCGCCGCGAACGGCGTCGTCTTCATCGCCGACGAGGTGCAGACCGGATTCGCCCGCACTGGAACCATGTTCGCCTCCGAGCAGTTCGGCATCGTGCCCGACCTCGTCGTCACGGCCAAGGGCATCGCGGGCGGCCTCCCCCTCTCCGCCGTCACGGGTCGCGCGGAGATCATGGATGCGCCGCAGGTCGGCGGCCTCGGTGGAACCTACGGCGGCAACCCGCTCGCCTGCGTCGCCGCGCTCGCCACGATCGAGACCTACAAGACCGAGAACCTGGCCGCGCGTGCCCGCGAGATCGGCGCGATCCTCTTCGACAAGCTCGGTGAACTGCGCGACGCCGATCCGCGCATCGCCGAGGTGCGCGGCCGGGGTGCGATGGTCGCGATCGAGCTCGTCGACCCGGCGACCGGTGAGCCGGATGCGGTGCTCGCGAACGCCGTCGCCGCGGCCGCCCATGCGGCCGGCGTCATCCTCCTGACCTGTGGCACCTATGGCAACGTGATCCGGTTCCTGCCGCCCCTGAGCATGCCCGACCACCTGCTGATCGAGGGCCTCGAGGTCGTCGCGGAGGCGGTGGCGGCGGCATGAGCGCGGTGGAGACCGCACCAGCGGCAGCAGCTGCGGCCGCGCCCGCGTTGACTCCTCGCGAGGTCGAGCTTCTCGCCCGCGTGCCCGACGGGCTCTTCATCGCGGGCGTGTGGGAGGCGGGGTCCGCGTCTCGGATCGAGGTCAGCGATCCGGCGACCGGCCGCGTGATCAAGCGCATCGCCGATGCGCGCCCGGAGGACGGCATCCGGGCCCTGGATGCTGCGGTCGAGGCCGCGGAGGACTGGGCGGCGACTCCGCCGCGTGCACGTGCCGAGATCCTGCGCAGAGCGTTCGACCTGCTGCAGGAGCGCCGCGACGACTTCGCGTTGCTGATGACTCTGGAGATGGGCAAACCGCTCGCGGAGGCGAACGGCGAAGTCACCTACGGCGGCGAATTCCTGCGCTGGTTCAGCGAGGAGGCGGTGCGTATCGGCGGCCGGTTCGGGCAGAATCCCGAGGGCACCGGCACGATGGTCGTCTCGCAACGACCGGTCGGCCCGAGCTACCTGATCACGCCCTGGAACTTCCCGCTGGCGATGGCGACCCGCAAGATCGCACCGGCACTGGCCGCCGGATGCACGGTGGTGGTCAAGCCGGCCGAGCTCACGCCGCTCACGACCCTGTTCTTCGCCCAGCTGCTGACGGATGCGGGAGTTCCTGCAGGCGTCGTCAACGTCGTGCCGACCAGCGATGCCGGCGCGCTCTCGGAGCCGATCATCACCGATCCGCGCCTGCGCAAGCTGAGCTTCACAGGATCGACCCCCGTCGGCCGCAGACTGCTCGCGCAGGCCGGCCGCACAGTGCTGCGCACCTCGATGGAGCTCGGCGGCAACGCCCCGTTCCTGGTCTTCGAGGACGCCGATCTGGACAAGGCCGTCGAGGGGGCGATGCTGGCGAAGTTCCGCAACATCGGGCAGGCCTGCACGGCTGCCAACCGGTTCCTCGTGCACACGTCCGTCGCCGAGGAATTCGCGGCGCGTGTCACCGCCGCGGTGGGAGCCCTGAAGCTCGGCCGCGGCACTGACGCCGGTGTCACGATCGGTCCCCTCATCGACGGCCGCGCGGTCGTCTCGATGGGGGAGCTGATCGGGGATGCGGTGGCCCGCGGAGCGCGCATCCTCACCGGTGGTACCGCCCCGGCCGGCGACGGCTTCTTCTTCGAGCCGACGGTGCTGACGGACGTGCAACCGGGAAGCGCCATTCTGCGCGAGGAGATCTTCGGACCGGTGCTTGCAATCTCGACGTTCGACACCGAGGACGAGGCCGTCGCCCGAGCCAACGACACCGAGTTCGGCCTCGTCGGCTACGTCTTCACGCGCGACCTGGCCCGCGGCCACCGGATGATCGACCGCCTCGACACCGGAATGATGGGTCTGAACACTGGCCTCGTCTCCAACGCGGCGGCGCCGTTCGGCGGCGTGAAGCAGTCGGGGATCGGACGCGAGGGCGGTGCGGAGGGCATCCACGAGTACCTCAGCACGAAGTACACGCTGATCCCGGCGGGCTGAGCACTCGCCCATTCGCGGCGAATCGACCCTCAGGGGCCGTCGGAAGGTCGATTCGGCGCGAATCGCGCGGCAATAGGCTGGAGGGATGGCAGAGACGGTCGAGGTGGTGGTCGTGCGCGTGTTCGCCGACGAGAGCGGTGGGCACGGCAACGAGTTGGGGATCATCCGGAGTTCGGCGCTGACCGAGGGGCGCGAGCAGACGATCGCGACCGGCCTCGGTTTCAGTGAGACGGTGTTCGTGGATGCGGTCGGCGCGAACGACGCCGACGGTCGCCTCGCGAGCATCCGCATCTTCACCCCCGCCCGGGAGCTTCCGTTCGCCGGTCACCCCAGTGTCGGGACCGCGTGGTGGCTCGACCGCGAAGGCACGCCCGTCGCGGCACTCCGCGAGAAGGCGGGAGATGTGGTGGTGAGCGTCGAGGGCGACACCACCTGGATCACGGCCCGCGCGGAGTGGGCCCCGGAGTTCGAGTGGATCCCGCTGGCGACACCCGCCGAGGTCGACGCGAGCGACCCTGCCGCGTTCACCGACGGCCACCACTACGCCTTCGCGTGGATCGACGAAAGCGCCGGCCGCATCCGCTCGCGCATGTTCGCCCCCGAGATGGGCATCGCCGAAGACGAGGCGACCGGCGCCGCCGCCGTTCGCGTGACGGCGCTGCTGGGGCGCGACCTGCACATCGTGCAGGGCTCGGGCTCCGAGCTGGTGACGGCTCTGGCCGGCGAGGGGCGCATCCGGGTCGGCGGTCGTACGGTGTTCGACCGCACACTGACGGTGGCCCTGTGAGTGCGACGATCGTCGAGCATCCGGTCGGCGAACCGGGTGAGGGCCCGTACGGCGTCGCTGTGACCCGGGACGGCGCCGTCTGGTTCACGCTCGTGCACGGCGGCCGGGTCGGTCGCCGTGGCCCCGGCGGCGAGCTCGCGTACCTCTCCCTCGGCGAAGGATCACAGCCGTCGCTGCTGTCCGCGGCCACCGAGTCGACCGTCTGGGTCACCGACACCACCGGCAACCGGCTGCTGCATCTGACACCGGATGCCGCCGGCGGTCTCTCGGTGCTCGGCACGATCTCCGTTCCCACGCCCGATGCCCAACCGTTCGCTGTCGTCGCGCTCGACGACGGCACCGCCTGGTTCACCGAACTCGGCGCGGACGCCCTTGGCCGCATCGACATCCTGGGTCGGGTCGAGGAATTCCCGGTGGGTCGCGAGGGCTCCACCGTCTCGATGATCGCCGCATCCGGCGACAGCCTCTGGTTCACTCTCAACGCAGCCGGCGCCGTCGGCCATGTGCGCGGCGGGGATGCGGCCATCGCGTTCACCGAGCTGCCGCGCATCCCCTCGGGACCTGTCGGCATCGCGGTCGCCGAGAACGGCGCCGTGTGGGTGGCGCAGATTCTGGCGGATGCGCTCGCACGGATCGCGCGCGACGGCACCCTGACGGAGTTCCCTCTCCTGCCCGGGTCCAAGCCGCACGCGGTGGCGGCCGACCCTGCCGGGGGAGTGTGGGTATCTCTTTGGGGGACCGGGCAGGTGATCTTCGTCGCGGACGACGGAGCGGTCTCCTCCCACGAGCTGCCCGATCCGGAGAGCGAGCCGCACGGGCTCGCCGTCGCCGCGAACGGGACCGTGTGGGTGGCGTTGGAGTCGGGTGCGCTCGCCGAACTGGTGCCGAGTTCCGCCCCCGACTGATCCGCCACCACCGGGCGTACCCTGGGCGCATGAGCACTCCGGACACCTGGACAGCCGTCGACCGCTACCTGGTCGACACCCTCGTCGATGAGGATGCCACTCTCGCTCTGGCCCGCGAATCCGCCGACGACACCACCGCCGGCCACATCGAAGTCGCCCCCAACCAGGGCGCCTTCCTGGCCCTGCTGGCGCAGATGATCGGCGCCCGCCGCATTCTCGAGTTCGGCACCCTCGCGGGCTACAGCACCATCTGGCTGGCGCGCGCGACCGGGGTGGACGGTCACGTCGACACGCTCGAGCTCGAGGAGCAGAACGCCGAGATCGCCCGCGCCAACTTCAAGCGGGCCGGCGTGTTCGACCGCGTGGATGTGCACGTCGCGCCGGCCGCGCAGACGGCGGCCGAGCTCATCGAGCGCAGTGTGGAGCCCTATGACCTGGTGTTCATCGACGCCGACAAACCGAACAATCCGGTGTACCTCGCCGCGGCGATGGAGCTGACCCATCCCGGCAGCGTGATCGTGATCGACAACGTGGTGCGCAACGGCTCCGTGGTCGACGCCGGGAGCGAGGACCCCTCTGCTCAGGGAACCCGTGCCGTGCTCGCAGCAGCCGCTGCGGACCCGCGACTGAGCGCGACAGCTCTGCAGACCGTGGGGAGCAAAGGGTGGGACGGCTTCGCTTTGCTGCTGCGGGTTGGGTGACGACGCTACCGCCCGCGCACGGCGCCCAATAGACTCCCGGTCATGGTGCTGTTGCCGCTACTCACGTTCGTGCTGTTCGTCGCCGCGCTGATCGACATCATCCTTCGGCAGGAGGGGCAGGTGAAGCACCTGCCCAAGCTCGTCTGGATCCTGATCGTCATCCTGCTGCCGCTGATCGGAAGCATCCTGTGGTTCGCGATCGGCCGCGAGTACGGCACATCGGGGGGTCGCAGTGTGCTCTCGATGCCGAGGGTCGCGACGACGATGCCCGTGCAGGAGTTCACGGCCACGCCCCGCGATGGCGAGCTCTCCACCGAGGAGCAGCTGGCGCAGATCGACCGCGAAATCGAGTACTACGAGCGGCAAGCCCACCTCGAGCGCCTCGAGGCAGAAGTGGAACGCAAGCGCAAAAGCCTCGAGTCCTGAGACTGCAACGTCGGAGATTTCGCCCGACGCGCCGCTGCGAACTCCGTCAGGACGGAAGAAACGCGCAGCGCAGAGACGAAATCTCCGACGTTAGAAGCGTCCGACAGGACTCCTATCAGCCGGCCACGCCGACGTACTCGGCGGCCTCGTCCGGCGTCTCCGCGCCATTCGCCAGTTCGGCGCGCAGGGCCATGCCCAGGGATGCGTCGACGTTCGACCAGTACTGGATCGCGCGCTCCCGGATCTCCGGGCTCTTCACGCCGCCCACTGCGCCCGTGATCGTCTGCAGGAAACGCTCCTTCGCAGCGGCATCGAAGACCTCGCGATAGAGCGTTCCGGCCTGGCCGAAGTCGTCGTCCTCCGCGTGCAGGGTGGCCGCGGAGCGGACGAGCGCGCCGTCCGACTCCCAGCTCCCCGCTCCGGCGCGCGCCTCGTCGGCGACCGGGCCGCCGGTCGAGTTCGGCGCGTACACCGGCGACGACGCGGGCTTGAAGCCGTGGCGGGTCGACCCGTCCTGAGAGTAGTTGTGCACCGGAGCGATCGGGGCGTTCACCGGGATCTCGTTGTAGTTCGTGCCGACCCGGTAGCGCTGGGCGTCGGGGTAGGAGAACACGCGGGCCATGAGCATCTTGTCGGGGCTGATGTCGATCCCCGGCACGGTGTTGGCAGGAGAGAACGCGGCCTGCTCGATCTGCGCGAAGAAGTTCTCCGGGTTCAGGTTGAGCGTGTGCACGCCGACCTCGATCAGCGGGTAGTCGCTGTGCGACCAGACCTTGGTGAGGTCGAACGGGTTGAACCGGTAGGTCTTCGCATCCTCATACGGCATGACCTGAACGGAGACCTTCCACGCGGGGAAGTCCCCGTGCTCGATGGCCTCGTAGAGGTCGCGGCGGTAGTAGTCCGCGTCCGCACCGGCGATCGCCTCGGCCTCCGCCCCCGCCATCTCCTCGTTGCCCTGCAGAGCGTGGAAGTGGTACTTGACCCAGAAGCGCTCGCCGGCGGCGTTGATCCACTGGTACGTGTGCGAGCCGTAGCCGGGCATGTGCCGCCATGAGCGCGGGATGCCGCGGTCGCCCATCAGGTAGGTCACCTGGTGCGCCGACTCAGGGGAGAGGGTCCAGAAGTCCCACTGCATGTCCGCATCCCGCAGCCCGGAGCCCGGGAGCCGCTTCTGCGAGTGGATGAAGTCGGGGAACTTGATGCCGTCGCGGATGAAGAACACCGGGGTGTTGTTGCCGACGATGTCGTAGTTGCCCTCGGTCGTGTAGAACTTCACCGAGAAGCCGCGCACGTCCCGCCAGGTGTCGGGGGAGCCCTGCTCGCCGGCGACGGAGGAGAAGCGCTGCACCGTCTCGGTCCGCGCGCCGGGCTGGAAGAGAGCCGCCTTGGTGTAGGCCGTGACATCCCCGGTCACGACGAACTCGCCGAACGCGCCGCCGCCCTTCGCGTGCACGATCCGCTCGGGGATGCGCTCACGGTTGAACTGCGCGAGCTTCTCGACCAGGTACCGGTCGTGCAGCGCGACCGCGCCGTCCCGGCCCGCACTCAGCGAGTGTGCGTCGCTGGCCACCGGGCTTCCGGTCTGACTGGTCGTGTATGCGTCTGACATCGTTCTCCTTGCTATCTGCTTTTCTCGGCGTGCGACGAGACCTCGCCACGCTGTTGACAGGACGGGCACAGACCCCAGAACGTCACCTCTGCGGCCCGCACGGAGAATCCGGATGCGTCCGACGGCGTCAGGCACGGAGCGTGCCCGACGACGCAGTCGACATCGGCCACCGCGCCGCAGGACGTGCAGACGACGTGATGGTGGTTGTCGCCGATGCGCCGCTCGTAGAGCGCCGCCGAGCCGGCCGGCTCGATACGCCGCACCAGTCCGGCACCCGTCAGGTCGCCCAGCACGTTGTGCACGTTCTGGATCGATGTGCCGGGCAGTTCGGCGAGCACCGCGCGGAAGACCGTCTCGGCATCCGTGTGCGGCCGCTCGGTGAGCGCGCCCAGTACGGCGACGCGTCCGGCCGTGACGCGGAGCCCCGCGGCCCTCAGGCCGCCCTCGAGCTGCGCGTTGTCCATCCTTCGACCCTAGCGATTGTTTTGAATGACTAAAAATCGGATGGTCGCTCAAATATGGTGCCGCGTGGTGCAGTTCTCACAGATCTTCCCCTGTCGTGCCAAATAGTGCGACAAAAGTTACAGAGTTTGTTAACTTGACACCATTTGTCGGGAAGTGTTTCAATTGCAACACTCGCCGGGGAGTGACCTTGCGCCCCGGGTTTCATCCACATGGGAGTCGTTCAATGAAGATCCGAATTCTCTTGGCCGGGGCAGTGACGGTGGCCGTCGCAGCAGCCCTGGTCGGGTGCTCGAGCGGCAGCGGTTCGAGCGATACGAGCACCACCAGCAGCAACAAGGGCGTCACGCTCACGTACTGGGCCAGCAACCAGGGCGCGAGCCTCGACAACGACAAAGAGATCCTCACCCCGGTCATCGATGAGTTCACCAAGCAGACCGGCATCAAGGTGAACCTCGAAGTCGTTCCGTGGTCCGACCTGACGAACAACACGCTCGCGGCGGCCGTCAGCGGTCAGGGGCCCGATGTGCTCAACATCGGCAACACCAACGCAGTCACCTTCCAGTCCACCGGAGCCTTCTACGGCTGGGACTCGAAGGCGCTCGCGAAGATCGGCGGCAAGGACCACTTCGTGGCCTCCTCGTTCGCGACCGCAGGTGCTCCCGGGCAGGACCCGACCTCGATCCCGCTGTACAGCCAGACCTACGGCCTGTTCTACAACAAGCAGATCTTCGCCGACGCCGGGCTCAAGGCGCCGACGACCTGGGAGGAGCTCGTCTCCGACGCGAAGGCACTGACCAACCCGGATGAGGGCAAATGGGGTCTCGCGGTTCCAGCCGGAACGGTGAACGTCAGCATGCACTTCTCCTTCATCTTCGGTGCGCAGAACGGCGGGGCGGCATTCGACTCGTCGGGCAAGCCGACCTTCACCAGCAAGGGGATGGTCGAGGGCGTGCAGCAGTACGTCGACCTGCTCTCCAAGGACCACGTGATCAACCCGTCCGATGTGCAGTACACCGACGGAACCCAGGCGGCCGGCGCGTTCGCCAAGGGCAACGCGGCGATGTACTTCGCCCAGACCGGCGGCATCAACACGCTGCGCCAGAACGGTATGGACCCGGACGCGTACGGTGTGGTCCCCATCCCGTCGCCCAAGGGCGGCAAGAACATCGGGTCGTTCGTGGCCGGATCGAACATCTCGATCTTCAAGAACACGAAGCACCTCGACGCCTCCATCGAGTTCGTCAAGTTCATGACCAGCGACAAGACGCAGGCCACCCTGAACAAGGCGTACACGACGATCCCGGTCGTCAAGGGTGTACCGGCGGCGTTCGACGCCTCGCCGGACCAGCTGAAGGTCTGGTCGACGATCCTCAACGACAAGTCCAAGCCGCTGCCCCTGGTGCCCGGCATCCAGGCCTTCCAGGCGAACGTCGGCGGCGCGGTCGTCGCGCTGATGGCGAAGGCCGCGACCGGCAGCACCGTGTCGAGCGACGACATCAAGCAGGCGCTCGACGACGCACAGCAGAAGATGGGCGTCACGGGCTGACCCGCTCGACCCCACCCGACAGGTAAGTGAACGACCCCGCCGGCGGCCGGCAGAGACGCAAGGCCGCCGGTGGGAACACAGAGGAGAACGCATGGCAGTCACGACTGTGAGCCGCCCCACCGTGGAGCCGAGCTCCACGGGGAGGGCCCCGGGCCCGGCTCGCCCCGCCCGTCGCAAGAAGTGGCTGACCTGGAACAGGTGGACCCCGCTTCTGCTGATCCTGCCGGCCGTTCTGCTCGAACTGCTGGTGCACGTCATCCCGATGATCGTCGGTCTCTGGATGAGCTTCATCCAGCTCACTCAGTTCTATGTGACCAACTGGGCGGCCGCCCCCTTTGCCGGCTTCGGCAACTACGCGGTCATCCTCAACTTCAACAATGCCCTCGGCAAGCAGCTGCTCAGCTCGTTCGGTGTGACCCTGGCGTTCACGATCCTCGTCGTCGGCATCTCCTTCTTCCTGGGGATGGCGGCCTCGATCGTGCTGCAGCGCAAGTTCCGCGGTCGCGGCCTGCTGCGCACGATGTTCCTCATTCCGTACGCACTGCCCGCTTACGCCGGCATCATCACGTGGAAGTTCATCCTGCAGCGCGACAACGGCCTGCTGAACGAGCTGCTCGTGAACAACCTGCACACGACCGACACCGCGCCGTTCTGGCTCGTCGGCGGCAATGCGTTCTTCTCGGTCGTGATCGTGTCGATCTGGCAGCAGTGGCCGTTCGCGTTCCTGATGACCATGGCAGGCATGCAGGCCATCCCCGACGACATGTACGAGGCGGCAGCCATCGACGGCGCGAGCGTCTGGCAGCAGATCCGCCACATCACGATGGGAATGATGCGCCCGATCAACGCGGTGCTGCTCCTGCTTCTGTTCCTCTGGACCTTCCGGGAGTTCAACACCCCGTTCGTCCTGTTCGGCCCGGTGCCCCCGCCGTCGGCCAACCTGCTGACGGTCAACATCTACTCCAACTCGTTCATCAACTGGAACTTCGGCCTGGGCTCGGCGATGTCCGTGCTGCTCATGCTCTTCCTGGTGATCGTCGCAGGCGCCTGGGCGCTCTGGCAGAGAAAGGCGAACCGCAATGCTTGAGACCCGTGGCTTCCGGATCGTCCGCTGGGTGGTGCTCGTGCCGCTCATCATCTTCACCGTGGTCCCGCTCTACGTCATGCTGACTTCGGCGCTCAAGCCGCTTCAGGATGTGCAGGGACCGTTCCAGTGGTGGCCGTCGAACCTGACGTTCCAGCCGTTCATCGACATCTGGACGACGGTGCCGCTGGCGCACTACTTCACGAACAGCCTGATCGTCAGCGTCTGCGCCACCGCGTTCAGCGTGATCATCGCGATCTTCGCCTCCTACGCCCTGTCGCGCTACACCTTCCCCGGCCGCGGCCTGTTCAGCGGTGCTGTGCTGTCGACCCAGATGTTCCCCGGCGTGCTGTTCCTGCTCCCGCTGTTCGTGATCTTCGTCAACATCGACCGGTCGATCGGGATCGCGCTGTTCTACCAGACGCAGCTCGGGCTCATCATCACGTACCTGACGTTCACCCTTCCCTTCTCGATCTGGATGCTCACCAGCTACATGAACGGCATCCCGCGCGACCTCGACGAAGCGGCCAAGGTCGACGGGGCCACCGCGATGGGCGCACTGTTCCGCGTGCTCCTTCCGGCGGCGCGCCCCGGTGTGATCGCCGTGGCGGTGTACTCGTTCATGTCGGCCTGGGGCGAGATCCTGTTCGCGTCGCAGATGACGAACGCGGCGACGCGCACGCTCTCGATCGGCCTCCAGGCGTACTCGAGCGAGACGAACGTCTACTGGAACCAGGTGATGGCGGCGTCGCTCGTGGTCAGCGTGCCGATCGTCGTCGGCTTCCTCTTCCTCCAGCGCTACCTCGTCGCCGGGCTGACGGCCGGGGCGGTGAAGTAGTGGCGGAGTTCGACGTGGTCTGCGTCGGCGTCGCGACGCTCGACACGATCGCCGTGCTGCCGGAGCTTCCCGGGGAGGACCAGCGGGTCCTCGCACAGCCCTTCACCACGGCGGGCGGTGGGCCGGCGGCGACCGCAGCGGTCGCCCTCGCCCGGCTCGGTGCATCCGTCGCCTTCTGCGGGATCGTCGGCGACGACGACGCCGGGTCGACGGTGCGCAGCCAGCTCGAGGCCGAAGGGGTCGACATCCGCTGGCTCGAGACGCGCCCGGATGCGCGCACCACCGAGAGCGTCGTGCTCGTCACCGAGGCGACCGGCGCCCGCACCATCATCACGACCCCGTCGAGCGCACCCGACCCGTCCTCGATTCCGCTGGACGCCTCGGGATGGGTGCACACCGACCAGACCGGTTTCCCGGCCGTGCGCGCGGCTCTCGCGCGTCGAGGCGGCTTCGCCGGCCGGCTGAGCGTCGACGGCGGCAATGCCATCCACGACCTTGAGCTCACGGGCATCGACCTCTACGCGCCGACCGCCGGCGCGCTGCGCACGCTCTTCGACGCACCGTCGCTCGAAGAACGCGTGCGGCTCGCGCAGGCTGCAGGGGCACGGACCGTCGTAGCGACCGACGGCGCGCGCGGCAGTGTCGCGTTCGACGGCACCAACTACACCGAGGTGCCTCCGCTGGCGGTCGAACCGCTCTCCACCATCGGCGCGGGCGACGTCTTCCACGGTGCGCTGCTCGCTGCACTCGTGCGAGGGGACGAGCTCACCGACGCTGTGCGATTCGCCAACGTCGTCGCGGCGCTGTCGTGCCGCTCCCTCGACGGCCGCTCCGGCATCCCCACGCTCGCCGAAACCCAGACATACGAGCTCGAGAAAAAAGAGAAGAACTGACGATGACCGACGACACCACCACCATCGACTCCCTGCTGGCACCGCTGCTCTCGCCCACCGGCGGGTTCACGATGCTCGCCCTCGACCAGCGCGAGTCGCTGCGGCGGATGTTCCCCCTGACCGGCGGCCACGAGGTCGGCGACGAGACGCTGCGGGGGTTCAAGTCGGCGGCGATCCGCGAGCTCACCCCGTTCGCTTCGGGTGTGCTGCTCGACCGGCCACTCGCCGTCACTACCGATCGGCCGGCGGGCATCGACGAGGCGAGCGGACTCATCCTCGCCGCCGACGTGCTCGACCAGCCCGCTGGACAGCCGGTTCTCTCCACCTCGCTCGACCCGTTCGTGACGCCCGAGTTCATCGACCACGTCGGCGCCGTTGCGATCAAGCTGCTCGTGATCTGGCGGGCCGACGGCTCCGAGGATGCTCGTGAGCGCCTCGTGCGCGCCTTCGTCACAGTCGCCGAGGAGGCCGGGGTCGCGAGCCTCGTCGAGGGGATCGTGCGTCCCGCATCCGGAGACGAGTGGGCATCGCCGCAGGAGCGGCACCAGGCCATCCTGGATGCGGCACGCGAGCTGTCCTCGTACGGAGGGACGATCTACAAGGCGGAAGTGCCGGGCTACCTTCCCGGCGACGTCTCCGGCGTGCGCGAACAGGCGCTCCGGTTGAGCGACGTGGTCGAAGGCCCGTGGGTCGTGCTGTCGAACGGAGTCGCGCTCGCCGACTTCGCGGACGCGGTGCGCGAAGCGTGCGCCGGGGGAGCGAGCGGATTCCTCGCCGGACGGGCCATCTGGTCCGACGTCGTCGCCGTCGACGATCCTGCGACCGCCCTCACCGGGCAGCCGCGCGAGAGATTGCAAGTGTTGACGCGCATCGTCGCGGAAGCCTGCGGGTCGTAAAGTCGTCAGCATCCCACAACGAAGAGGGCAACATGGATAAGAGGGGCACTGCCGTGGAAGAAGAGACGTTCCGCTACACATCCGCGCCGGAGCGACGCGACCGGCTCGTCGACTACATCACGGACCAGGGTTACACCACGATCACCGAGCTTTCGACGGCCTTCGCGGTCTCGGAGATGACCATCCGCCGCGACGTGACGCGGCTGGTCAATCAGGGACGCGTCCGCGGGTTCCGCGGCGGCGTCGGCACGCTGACCAAGCAGGACATCGTCGGCAGCGACTTCCGGTTCCGCGACCTGAAGATGGGCGACGCCAAGCGGGAGATCGCCTCGCGCGCCCTCCGGATGGTGCACGACCACTCGGTCGTCGCGATCGACGCCGGAACCACCACGAACCAGGTCGCCAGCATGCTGCCCGCCGGCAGCGCCCTCAAGGTGGTCACCCACTCCTTCCCGGTCGTCTCCAGCCTGGCCAGCACCCCGGGTGTCGAGGTCATCTGCCTCGGAGGCACGCTGCACCAGGAGTCGCTCTCGTTCGACGGGCCCTCAACGCTCGCCGCGATCGAGAACCTGCAGGTCGAGCTCCTCCTCCTCGGCGCCAGCGGGATCAACGATCGCGGCGCCTTCTGCGCCAACGGCTTCGACGCCATCACCAAACGCGCGCTGATCGAGGTCGCCGAGCGGGTGGTCCTGCTCGCGGATTCGTCGAAGTTCGAGACCCCGGCGATGGTCAAGATCTGCGAATGGGACGCCATCGACAGCATCATCATCGACGACGCGATCCACCCCGAGCACCAGCGGATGCTGGAGGGCAACGGCGTCGAGGTCATCAAGGTCCCCCGTCATTCCACGGGCGACGCCATGGATGCGGGGGCGGCGTCATGACCACGGCGGCAGGGAACACGCACCGCATCTCCGTCATCGCGGGCGACGGCATCGGCCTCGAGGTCATGCCCGCCGCGATCGGCTGTCTCGACGCCGTCGCCGACGCCCACGGGTTCGCCTTCGACTGGATCGAACGCGACTGGGGCTCCGACTACTTCTTCCGCACGGGCCGGATGCTCCCGGTCGACGGACTCGAGCAGCTCGCCACCACCGACGCCGTCTTCCTCGGCGCTGTCGGTCACCCCGATCTGTCCGACGTCGAGACGCTCTGGGGTCTGCTGATCCCGATCCGGCGCACCTTCTCGCAGTACATCAACCTGCGCCCCGTCAAGACCCTGCCGGGCGTACGCCCCGTGCTCGCCGACCCGACGCCCATCGATCTCATGATCGTGCGCGAGAACAACGAGGGCGAGTACTCCGAGGTCGGCGGCCGCGTGTATCGCGGGCTCGCGAACGAGATGGCGGTGCAGGAGGCGGTGTTCACCCGGGTCGGCATCACGCGCGCGGCCCGGTTCGCCGCCGAGCTGGCGTCGACGCGCCGCGGCAAGGTGACCTCGGCGACGAAGAGCAACGGGATCATCCACAGCATGCCGTTCTGGGACGAGGTCGTGCGCGAGACGCTCGCCGGCTATCCGGAGGTCGAACTGCGCAGCGAGCTGATCGACGCGCTGGCCGCGAGCCTCGTGCTGCACCCCTGGCGCTACGACGTGATCGTGGCCTCCAATCTGTTCGGCGACATCCTCTCCGACCTGGCGGGAGCCGCGACCGGGTCCATCGGATCCCTCGCGAGCGCCAACCTCAACCCCGAGGGGCAGCACCCGTCGATGTTCGAGCCGGTGCACGGCTCCGCGCCCGACATCGCCGGAACCGGCGTCGCGAATCCGATCGGCCAGATCTGGAGCGGCGCTCTCATGCTGGACGCACTCGGCCGGCCCGCTGCGGCGGCCCACCTGGTCGCCGCCTTCGAGTCCGCACTCGCCGACGGCGTGCGCACCCGCGATCTGGGCGGCACCGCATCCACCACCGAGCTGGCGGATGCCGTCACCGACCGTGTCGTGCAGCTCGCCCCCGACTACCTCGAGACGAACGAAGGAGCGATGCGTCCATGACGATTGCGGAGATCGACACCAAGGCACAGGGACTGTTCATCGACGGAGCCTGGCGCGAGAGCGCCCGCACCAAGCAGATCGTCGATCGGTGGACCGGCGAGACGGTCGCCGAGGTCGCCCTCGGATCCGCCGAGGATGCGCGCGAAGCGGTCGACGTCGCCGAGCGCGTCATGCGCACGGGCGGGCTGACCAAGGCTGTGCGTGCCCGCATCCTGCTCGACACCGCGGGCATCGTGCGCGAGCGCGCGGAGTCGTTCGCCGACGCGATCACGGTCGAGACGGGCAAGCCGATCACCGCGTCCCGCGCCGAAGTCGCCCGCGCCGTGGAGACCCTGACCTGGGCGGGTGAGGAAGCCAAGCGCATCGCCGGCGAGGGAGTGCCGCTGGACGGCATCGCGTCGGGCGAAGGCACGATGGCGTTCACCCTGCCCCAGCCGCGCGGGATCGTGGCCGCCATCACGCCGTTCAACTTTCCGCTCAACCTGCTGCTGCACAAGGTCGCCCCGGCCATCGCCGCCGGTTGCGCGGTCGTGCTCAAGCCGTCGGAGAAGTCGATGCTCGTCGCCGGCCTCATCGTCTCGGCGTTCCAGGAGGCGGGTCTGCCGGCCGGCTGGCTGAACCTGCTGACGGGCACGCCGGCGGATGTGGTGGAGCCGTGGCTCGAAGACCCGCGCGTCGCCGTCGTCACCTTCACCGGCTCGACCGGGGTGGGCTGGGGGCTGAAGGCGCGGTCGCCGCGCAAGCTCCACATCCTCGAACTCGGCTCGAACACCGCGATGGTCGTGACACGTACCGCCGACCTGGAGCGCGCCGCCTCCGACGCCCTCGTGGCGTCCCTGTCCAACTCGGGCCAGGCATGCGTCTCGCTCCAGCGGCTCTACGTGGACCGTGCTGTGGCGGACGACCTCATCGCGGCCCTGTCCGCGAAGTTCGAGGCCGCCGTGGTGGGCGACCCCCACGACGAGGCGACGCTGGTGGGACCGATGATCACCGACCACGCCGCGGCGGCGCTCGCGGAGAGCATCCGGTCGGCGGTCAATGCGGGCGCCCGCCTGGTGCGCGGCGGCGGTGTCGACAGGGGGATGCTGCAGCCGACCCTGCTGACCGACGTCGACCCGGACTCGCCCATCGTCTGCGAAGAGGCCTTCGGGCCGGTGCTCAGCGTGATAGCCGTCGACGGCCTCGACGAGGCGATCACACGCGTCAACGCGTCCGACTACGCGCTCAACACCGCGATCTACACCGGTGACCTCTCCGAGGCTCTCGAGTTCTCCCGCCGAGCCGAGGCCGGAAGCGTGCTCGTCAATATGCCGCCCTCCTACCGCGCGGACCACATGCCGTACGGCGGCGTGAAGGACTCCGGGCAGGGCACCGAGGGCGTCCGGTACGCGATCGAGGAACTGCTGCACGACAAGCTCGTCGTCCTGAAGCCCTAGCCCTCCCACGCTCAAGGCCTAACCCTCAACGCAATCGAGTCCAGCCAAAACCCCACAAAACCGGGGGGGGGTGGGGGGTTTTTGGTGGGTGGGTTTGGGTTTTTGTTTGGGGACTACATGTTGGCG
>NZ_JBHVWM010000001.1:879256-885997 GCF_042882245.1 Leifsonia sp. NPDC058230
AGCCAAAACCCCCTCAACAGCGCTGCTGTGAGGGGGTTTTGGCTGGACTCGATTGCGTTGAGGGTTCGGCTACTCCTTCTGCGCGAAGACCGAGTCGAACGCTGCGGTCGGCCGCTCGCTGAGCAGGCCGCGCACGTGGGCGAGGGCCTCCTGCGCGCCCTGCTCGCGGCGCATCCCGGAGTCCTCCCACTCGATCGAGATGGGGCCCGCGTAGCCGATCGAGTCGAGTGCCCGGAAGGCGGCCTCGAAGGGGATGTCGCCGCGACCCGTCGAGACGAAGTCCCAGCCGCGGCGCTGATTGCCCCAGGCCAGGTGGGAGCCCAGTCGCCCGACCCGCCCGTCCTTCGGGCGGGTGCGGGTGTCCTTGCAGTCGACGTGGTAGATGCGGTCGGCGAAGTCGAGGATGAAGTTGACGGGGTCGATGTCCTGCCAGACCATGTGGCTCGGGTCCCAGTTGATGCCGAACGCCTCGCGGTGATCGACCGCGTCCAGGGCACGCACCGTGGTCCAGTAGTCGTAGGCGATCTCCGACGGATGCACCTCGAGCGCGAACTTGACGCCCTCCGAGTCGAACACGTCGAGGATGGGGTTCCACCGGTCGGCGAAGTCCTGGTAGCCGTCGTCGATCACCGTTCCCGGAACGGGCGGGTACATCGCCACGTAGCGCCAGATCTTGGACCCGGTGAACCCGGTCACCACATCCACGCCCAGCTTGCGCGCGAGGATGGCGGTGCGTTTCAGCTGCTCGCTCGCCCGCGCCCGGACGCCCTCGGGGTCGCCGTCACCCCAGGTGGCCGGTCCGACGATGGATTCGTGCCGGAAGTCGAGCGGATCGTCGCAGACGACCTGCCCTTGCGCATGGTTCGACAGCGCCCAGACCTTCAGGCCGTTGCGATCGAGGATGTCCTTGCGCGATTGCAGGTACGCCTCGTCCTCCAGTGCCCGGTCGACGTTGAAGTGCTGGGTCTTGCAGGCGATCTCGAGGCCGTCGAAGCCCCACTCGCCGGCGAGACGTGCGACCTCCTCGAACGGGAGGTCGGCCCACTGGGCGGTGAAGAGGGTGATCGGATGCGTCATCAGTTCTCCTGGAGGAACTCGAGCTGGTTGCCGAAGAAGTCGTACGTGTGGAATCGCCGGTATCCCGGGAAGCGGTCGTCCGGTTCGACCGTGACGCCGTGGGCAGCGAGTCGTTCGGCCAGCGCATCCAGGTCGTCGACGACGATCGCGGGATGCCCGAGCCGGTTGGGCGTGAAGTCGGGGTCGGGGATGCCGTGGATCTCGATGCCGCTGCCGTCGGCGGGCGAGCGGAACCAGCCGCCGATCGGCCGCATGCTCGCCGGCTTCGGGATCTCGGTCAGCCCGAGCACGCCGACATAGAAGTCGCGGGCGCGCTGTTCTTCGCCGGGCGGCATGGTGAACGCGGAGTGATGCAGCGTTCGGAAGGTGACGTCCCTCATCCGGGAGCTCAGTTCGTGACCGGGGTGGCGTGCACCCGGGCGATGGCGTCGCCGAGAACGGCGGGGAGGTCGCCCTCGGGGATGGTGAAGGACGTCTCGTCGTCGACGGCGAGGGGTGCACCGAACACGACGACTCCCGCCCCGATGGTGGGGCAGCTCACGGCCTGTTCGATGCTGAGCCCGCCGACGGCCTGAACCGGCACGGTCGTCGCGGCGACGATCGCGGGCAGGTCGGTGAGCGGCGAGAGCCCCAGCTCCCTGTGCATGTTCCGGTGGTCGTGGCCGATGTGGTGCAGCACCATGCCGACGCCGAGCTGTTCGAGACGGCGGGCTTCGGCCACGCGGTCGGGGGCGGCGATGTCGTCGCCCATGACGAGGATGCCGAAGTCTTCGCCGGCTTCGCACACCCGCTGGATGGTCGCGTCGTGCGCGCGACCCATGACGACCACGGCATCGGCGCCGGCCTCGGCGTAGAGGGCGGCCTCGCCGTAGCCGCCGTCCATGATCTTCAGGTCGGCGATGAGGGGATGCTCGGGGTACTCCCGGCGGAGCGCTTTCACCGCGCGCGTGCCCTCGGCCATGGCGAGCGGGGTGCCGATCTCGAGCCAGTCGGCGCCGGCTTCGACGGCGATGGCGGCCATCCGCAGCGCGTCGTCGAGGTTCTTGAGGTCGAGGGAGACCTGCACGATGCCGTGGGTCAGGTCGGATCGTTTGAGTCCGCGGATCGAGCGTGCCATCAGAGGGCTTGTCCTTTCGGGGTTGCGAGAGCGTCGGCGGCTTGCCGCGCCCGGTCGTGGTTGCGCACGCTGACGGCGGTCGAGCCGCCGAACCAGCGGTCGCGCGCGTCGCGCAGGAAGTCGACGGAGGCCTGGAGCTCGTCCATGCCGTTGACCCCGTCTTCGATCGAGATCCAGCCGTCGTAGCCGGCGTCGCGGAGGATGCCGAAGATGCGCGGGTAGTCGTTGAGACCCTGCCCGACGACGCCGTGCTTCAGCGCGGGGGAGTACCCGAGCGTGCCGTCCGCCTGGCGGAGGTCGTCGAGGGTCGTCCCCGCTTCGAGAAAGCGGTCGGAGGCCTGCATCGTGACCACGCGGTCGATGACCGACTCCAGGAACTCGCTGGAGTCGACGCCCGCGGTGATCGCGTTCGACGGGTCGAACTGCACGCCGAAGTCGACCCGGTCGGGGATGCGGTCGAGGATCGCCCGGAAGACCTCCGGGCGCTGCGCGAACTCCGGGTACTCCCACGTGCTCGCCTTGTAGTGGTTCTCGATCGCGAGCGTGATGCCGAGCTCGCGCGCCAGCGGCAGCAGACCGAGGATCGCCTCACTCGCCAGGTCGACGCCCTGTTCGACGCCGATCGACGGATGCGCCTGGCCGCTGAGCACGCGGCAGGTCGCGCCCTGGCCGCCGAGTCGAGCGGTGACGCGCATGAAGTGCGCCTGCTGATCGATCTCGCGGGCCCGCACGTCCGCATCCGGGTTCGTGAAGTCGGGGGATGCGCACATCATCGGCATCTCGAAGCCGGCGGAGGCCAGGTGGTCGCCGATGCCGTCGATGTAGTCGTCGTCCTCCGACCAGAAGAAGCCGGTATGGAGCTCGAGACCGTCGACGCCGAGGCTGCCGGCTTCGTCGATCCATTCGTGCACGGTCTTGGTACGGCGAAGGACCATGGCGGTCAGTTCACCTTTGGGAAACGCTGCGATTCTCACGTCTCGACTCCTCGTTGAACGGCGTGATGTTGATAGATTCCGAACACCATCCTAGTTAAATGATCTAATTCGGACAAACTTTGATTAGAATCGTAACTAGTTTCACATTCCCGTTCCCTAGAGAATTGCACGTGTGCCGGCATGGCCGCCGAGCACCGACAGGAGGAGCCAATGAAGGCGCTGGTCAAGTTCGCCCACGAGGATGGTGCGCTCGAAGTGAGGGACGTGCTCGTTCCCGAACCGGTCCCCGGAACCGTCCGCGTGCGGGTCCACACGGTCGGCGTCTGCGGTTCCGACATCCACATGTGGCACGACTCGCAGAGCAAGAGCTCGAAGGGCGTCCTCCCCGTCACGCTCGGCCACGAGTCCGCCGGCATCGTCGAGGCGGTCGGCGAGGGCGTCGAGGGCTGGGCGGTCGGCGACCGTGTCGTCTGCGAGACCGCGGCCTCCATCTGCGGCGTGTGCGCGCTCTGCCGCAGCGGCCGCTACAACCTCTGTCCCTGGCGCGAGGGATACGGACTCAAGCGTGACGGCGCCATGGCCGAGTACGTCATCGCCGAGCCTCGCGTGCTGCACCGCATCCCCGAGGGCGTCAGCTTCGAGGAGGCTGCGATGACCGAGCCGTTCTCGGTCGCCTACAACGCGGTCATCGAGCGGGCGGGCGTGAAGCCCGGCGACCTCGTCGTCATCCAGGGCGCCGGGGCGATCGGAATCCTCGCCCTGCAGATCGCTCAACTCGCCGGAGCCGCAACCACCGTGGTGCTCGGCACCGACATCGACGAGCACCGGCTGGCGAAGGCGCGCGAGCTGGGCGCCGACCACACCGTGAACGTGTCGCGGGAGGACCCGGCGGCGCTGATCGCGACCCTGCACGACGGCCTGGGCGCCGACCTCGTCGTCGACGCCACCGGTGTGAGCATCGCACTGCAGACGAGCATGGAGCTGGTGCGTCCGGCCGGCGCGATCGCCAAGGTCGGCTGGGGCCCGCAGCCTCTCGGATTCACCCTCGACCCCCTGGTCAAGAAGGCCGTCACCCTCTACGGCTGCTACTCGCACACCTGGCACACCTGGGAGAGCGTCCTGCGCCTCTTCTCGGAGAAGAAGCTGCGCCCCGACCTCGTGCTCGGAGGGGTCTACCCGATCGAGCAGTGGGAGGAGGCGTTCGGCGCGATGCAGCGCGGCGACAACGTGAAGTCAGCCCTCCGCATGCCGTTCGGACTCGAGGGGGACGCGCGATGACCGAACCGGTACGGATCGGCCTCCTCGGCCTCGGCGCGGTCGCGCAGGCCGTGCACCTGCCCCTCCTTGCCCGGCGCCCCGAGCTCTACACGATCGCCGCCATCGCCGACCTCTCCACCGAGGTGACGGATGCTGTCGGCACGCGGTACGGCATCCCCGAATCCCGTCGCTTCGGATCCCTGGACGACATGCTCGACGCCGGCGACCTCGACGCCGTGATGATCCTCTCGCGCGGTTCGCACGCCGAGGCCGTGCTCGCCTGCTTCGCCCGCGGGGTCACAGTCTTCTGCGAGAAGCCGCTCGCGTTCACCCTCGCGGAGGTCGACGAGCTCATCGCGGCGGAGCCCGACCTCGGGCATCCCGCGATCCTGCTCGGCTACATGAAGCAGTACGACCCGGCCGTGCTCGCCGCGATCGACGCCCTCGCAGAGGTCGACGACGTGCGCAGCGTCGAGGCCAGCGTGCTGCACCCCACGGGCGCGTCGCAGCTGGCGTTCGCGCACATCGTCGGACCGACGACGCCGCTCCCCGAGTCGGCCGCAGCCGCGATCGACGCGGAGGACCGCCGTCTCTGGCAGGCCGCGGTCGGCGACGCGGACGACGCGCTCTGGCGTGCCTACCGCGGGTCGCTCGTGAGCAGCCTGGCCCACGACCTTTCGGTGATGCGCCGGCTCGACCTCGGGATCGAGAACATCGAGTTCGCCGACATGTGGCGGCAGTCGTCGGAGCACGCCGTGCGCGATGTGGGACGGGACCGCAAGTCGTTCGGCGAGCACCCGCCGTCGATCTCCGCCGTCGGACGGCTCGCCGCGGGCGGCCGGTTCTCGCTCACCTGGCAGTACCTGCCCGACTTCCCGGCCTACCGCGAGACGGTGCGTGTCGTGCACGGCAGCGGAACGGTGGAACTCGTCTTCCCGTCGCCGTACCTGATGCACGCTCCCACCGAGCTCACCGTGACCGGCGTCGACGGCGATGCGGAGCGCCGCGTCGTGCGACGCAGCATCACCGAGGCGTTCGAGACCCAGCTCGAGGCGTTCTACGCGATGATCCGCGGGGGCACGCCGCCCGCATCCGGGCTGGCCGAGGGACGTGCGGACATCCTGCTCTGCCAGCAGATCGTGGCCTCGTACGCCGAGCGCCTCGGGATCCCGGTGGGCGGCGAAGTCGGAGCGCTGATCGGCCGATGAGCGACTCCGCTCTCCGCGCGGCGGTCATCGGCTACGGACTGGCCGGCCGCGTCTTCCACACCTCACTGCTCGCCGCGGACCCTGCCTTCACGATCGACGCGATCGTCACGGCCAACCCTGGGCGGGCGGCCGAGGCGGCGTCGCGGTTTCCGGATGCGCGCATCCTGTCGACCGTCGACGAACTGTTCGACGACCCCGAGCGGCTCGACCTCATCGTCGTGGCCGCGCCGACCCCGGAGCACGCCCGTCTGGCGCGCCGGGCGATCGAGGCCGGGATCGCGGTCGTGGTCGACAAGCCGCTGGCCGTGCGGTCGCAGGAGGCCGAAGAACTGATCGACCTCGCCGAGTCGCGCGGCGTGCCGCTCACGGTCTTCCACAATCGGCGCTGGGACGGCGACTTCCTGACCGTCGCCGATCTCGTGACCACCGGACGCCTCGGCGACGTGTGGCGGTTCGAGTCGCGGTTCGAGTGGCTGAACCCGCGCCCGCGCCCGGCCTGGAAGAGCGCGACCGCCGGATCCGAGGGCGGCGGGGTGGCCTACGACCTCGGCAGCCATATCATCGATCAGGCCATGCAACTCTTCGGGCCGGTCGCCGACTACTACGGCGAATTCGTGCGTCACCGCACCGACACGAGCAACGACGACGACAGCTTCATCGCCCTGCACCATGAGAGCGGCGTGCGATCCCACCTGTGGATGAGCAGCCTCGTCGCGCAACGGGGGCCGCGCTTCCGCGTGCTCGGCTCCGAGGGCGCATACGTCGTGGAGGGGCTCGACCCGCAGGAAGCCCAGCTGGCTGCCGGGACGACGCCGACCGACCCGGGCTTCGCCGCTGACGACCGCGCGGGCCGGCTCGGCACCGACGCCTCGTTCGAGACCGTTCCGACGCTGCGCGGCCAGTACGCGGAGTACTACGCGCGATTGGCCCTCTCCCTGCGCGACGGGGCTCCGGTCCCGGTCGCTCCGCGCGACGCGCTCGTGGGCCTCCGCATCATCGAGGACCTCCACAGCCGCGCCTGAGCGCAGCTACGCAAACGGCGGCCGGATGCTCGAGTCGAGCATCCGGCCGCCGCTTCGCGTCTGTCAGGTACGCGCGTCTGTCAGGTTCGCGCGTCTGTCAGGTTCGCGCGTCTGTCAGGTTCGCG
>NZ_JBHVWM010000001.1:886097-981128 GCF_042882245.1 Leifsonia sp. NPDC058230
CGCGCGTCTGTCAGGTTCGCGCGTCTGTCAGGTTCGCGCGTCTGTCAGGTTCGCGGGTCAGAGGGTCGCCGCGTGCGGGTCCCAGTCTTCGGGCAGCATCTCCATGAGCGGAGCCGTACTGGTGACGGAGGTGCGCTCGCCGCTGTCGGCCGCATCCGTCACCGCCGCCATCGTGTCCAGGATGTGGAACGCCAGGTCACCGGTGACCCGGTGCGGCACTCCCGCCCTGATCGACCGGGCGATGTCGAGCACGCCCGATCCGCGGCCGCCGGCCGCGCCCGACGCCGGGATGACCGTCCAGTCGTCGTCGTCCTTGCGGCGCAGACGCAGGTCGCCGTCGAACATGTTCGGGTCGGGGATCGAGAGCGTGCCCTCGGTTCCGGTGATCTCGACATGCCCGACGCGACGGTGGGGGGAGTCCCAGCTGAGCACGCTCGTGGTCGAGGCGCCCGAGTCGAACCCGGCGAGGATGCTGATGTGGGTCGGCACCTGAACGGCGATCTCCTGCCCGGCTTTCGGCCCGTTCTGGAGGATGCGCTTCGGCCGGGCGATACCGCCGGCCGCGACGACCGACCGGAACGATCCGAAGACCTGCGCGAGCGTGGTCAGGTAGTACGGGCCCATGTCCCAGAGCGGTCCCGCGCCGCGGGAGAGCAGCACTTCGAGGTTGCGGTGGTCGTCGACCGGCCCGGGCACCTCGAACAGCGTGAGCCCGCTGATCGGCTCGCCGATGTCGCCGCGGCGGATCATCCGGAGCGCCGTCTGGATGCCCGCCCCGAGGATCGTGTCGGGCGCCCCGCCGATCCGCAGTCCCGTCTCGCGCGCCTTCTCGAGCAGCTCGAGGCCCGATTCACGGTCGATCGCGAACGGCTTCTCGGTCCAGACGTGCTTGCCCGCTTCGAGCGCGGCCAGCGACACCGGTGCGTGCGCGGCCGGGATGGTCAGGTTCACGACGAGTTCGACATCCGGATGCGCGAGCACGTCCTCCGGCGAACCCGACGCCGGAACGCCGAACGCCTCCGCCTGCTCGGCCGCCTTGTCCTGGAACAGGTCGCCGACGATGTGCACCTCGATGTCGGGGAAGCTCGTGAGGTTGGTCAGGTACTGGTTGCTGATCGTGCCGGCGCCGATGACCCCGACACCGAACGGCTTGCCCGAGCTCATGCGGAGACCAGCTCGGTCAGCTTCTCGCGCGCCGGCGAGATGGCTTCGAAGACGTCGCCGGCGTAGTCGTCGAACTCGACGACGACGACCTCGAGGTTCGTGGCGGCCGCGATGATCCCGGCGAGCGGCATCGAACCCTGCCCGGCCGGAACCTGCTGCTTGTTGTCGCGCGAGACGGGGCCGTCCTTCAGGTGCAGGAAGCGCACGCGGTCGGCCTGGCTGGCGACGTACTCGACCGGGTCGACTCCGCCGACGGCGACCCAATAGGCGTCGACCTCCAGCACGACGCGCGGGTCGAGGCGGTCCACCAGCTGGTCGAGGGCGGTGCGGCCGTCGAACCGGTGCTCGAGCTCCCACCAGTGGTTGTGGTAGCCGACGCGGAGGTCGAAGTCCGCGGCCTTGGCGGCAGCGGCGTTCAGCCGGTCGGCGATGCTCTGGACATCGTCGAGGGTCGTCCAGTGCTCTTCGGGAACGAAGGTCTCGACGACCGTGTGCGCGCCCAGCGCGACAGCGGTGCTGAAGACGGCGTCGTAGTCGGCGTCGAGTAGCGGCGAGGTCATAGTGGGCGAGATCAGGCCGTTGCGCTTGATCGCGTCGAGCAGCTCGGGCCCCCGGGAGAGCACTTTGTAGGAGGCTTCGACCTGGGTGAAGCCCAGCGCGGCGACGCGCTCGATGGTGGCGGGGATGTCGAGCTCGAGGGCATCCCGAACGCTGTACAACTGCAGGGAGACGGATGGATGTGACACAGCAACCTTTCGACGTTGACGCTTTGCTTTGGTTCGCATCCTATCAACGTTGTGAGATTGAGAACAATATCTGTGCGTATTGGAACGTCGGCACACAGGCGCCAGGATTGTTCGAAGCCGAGCGGATGCTGCCCTCTATGGGCGTGCGAGCCGTTCGGCGTCGGCGAGCACGGCAGGACTGAGAACGCGGTGCGCCCCGAGTATCTCGACGCCCACGAAGTAGCCGTCGGCGTCGTATTCGGCACTCACATACGCCCCACCGGCCGGCGTCGCGGCCTCTCCCGAGTGCGCGGGCAGCGCGGTCTGAGCGTCGTCATCCACCCTCAGGTAGGCGACGTCGAGTTCTGCATCGTAGATCAGTCGCATGCTTCAAGGCTAGAAAACGCGGCGTCTCGTGTCGTCGGACCCTCGTACCAACCGGACGCCGGATCGCTCCGCCGCGCGGGTGACGAGCTCACGACCTCGCCTTGCACAACCGCGCGCGGATCCAGTCTCCGGAGTCGCCCGGCGCGAGCCGGCCGCTGCGGACCAGGCGGGTGAACTCGAGCGCCTGGTCGGTGAGCCGCCCGTCGGCGCTGGTCGGCTTGTCGCCGCCGACAGCGATCGAGAGGATGCGGGTCAGCCGGGTGCCGACGCGTGCCGAGACCGCCACGATCCCGGCGAAGTGGCGTGCCTGTCCGTCGGTGTCGTCATCCACGGGTCGGCGGAAGCCGCGCCCCGAGAAATGATTCCTGCCGCCCTTCCCGGCGTCGAGCATCCAGAGCGGGCCGCGACGCACGCCCGCGGCGACGCGTCCGAATTCGACCAGGAAGGTGCGCGGGCTGGTGGCGGTCGCTGCGAGCCGGGTGGCGGCATCCGCGAGCTCGGAACAGGCATCCATGCCCTCCACGTTACGTCGGGGGAGGGGACGGACTAGAAAGGACTCGATGACTATTCAGGCGTTCGAGAGGATCGTGCCGGTTTCGGGCACCCGGATCGAGATCGTGGCCGACGTTCCGTTCGAGCGACTCCGGCAGGCTTTCGAGGCGGAGGTGCCTCCGCTCGACGAGGACCTCTTCCGGCGGCTCGTCGCGGACGGGGCGGAGTGGCGGCGGTTCGTGCAGGCGGCTGCGGGCAACGGCATCCACAGCTTCGTCGTGTTCTGGCGCAGCTACCCGAGCGAGATCATGCGGGCGGGCGGCTCGGATCGGCCGAGCGCCAGCTACCTCATCGGCGACTACGCCACCGCGGCGCGGATGTTTCGCCACGACCCCGGCGTGATGCTCTACGCACCGCTGCGGGTCGAGCTGCACGTGGATCGCGCCGGCAAGACGGTGCTCAGCGTCGACCAGCCGAGCGCGCAGCTGGTGAGCTTCGGGAACAACAAGATCACGCAGACCGGCTACGAGCTCGACCGGATGCTCGGCGACCTCCTCGAGGAGCTCGGCCTGCCGCGGCCATCCGTTCTCCGGCGCTGACGGCGCGGGTGGGGGTTCGCTGCCAATCCGTGGGAATGCTGGGCCAGGAGCGGCGATGGGCATAGCCTTCGACTACCGAGCCACCGTGGCTCCGATGGAGGAATCACAATGGCCGAGAAATCCGCACGCAAGGCGACCGCTAAACCGGCCGCGCGCTCCCTCAAAGAGAAGCGCGCCGACAAGAAGGCGAAGAGCGACCGGCAGGACCACGCCGCCGACGTCGTGACGAACGTCAAGAAGCGCTAGGCACCGCATCCGGTAGCCGATTCGATCGACGGCGTCGCCACGACTTCGCGAGAAGTCGGGGCGGCGTTGTCGATTTCCCCCGCGCTCATTCGACGCCATAGTAGAGGGACGCGAACCGCGACCCCGTGACGAAGGAGAAGAACCGTGAAGTACATGCTGATCATGCGCTCCAACGACGAGGCCGTTCAGGCCTACGAGGCCACCGACTTCGAGGCGATCATCAACGCGATGGGCGCGTACAACGAGTCGATGATCAAGGCCGGCGTGCTCCTCGCCGGCGAGGGACTGTCGGATGCGAAGGAAGGCTTCGTGGTCGACTTCGCCGCAGAGAAGCCGATCGTCACCGACGGCCCGTACGGTGAGACGCACGAACTGTTCAACGGGTTCTGGATCATCGAGGTCTCCACCAAGGAGGAAGCGGCCGAGTGGGCCCAGCGGGCGCCGCTCACCGCCGGAAGCAAACTCGAGGTGCGCCGCGTGACCGACGAGAGCGACTTCGCCGACTACGCGGACAACGAGTACATCCAGAAGGAAGCCGGCTGGCGCGCAGAGGCGGAGCAGCGCTGACGGGTCGCCCGGCGCATCCGGAGGCCACGATGACGGACACCCGGCGGGCGGCCGACGCGGTCTGGCGCATCGAGGGATCGCGGATCGTCGCGACCCTCGCGAAGATGACCGGCGACGTCGGCCTCGCCGAGGACCTCGCGCAGGAGGCGTTCGTGGACGCACTGTCGCAGTGGCCCGAGACGGGGGTTCCGCGCAACGCGGGCGCGTGGCTCACGGCCGTCGCGAAACGGAAGGCCATCGACGGCTGGCGGCGGCGGGAACGGCTCGACGAGCGCTACCGGGCCATCGCGCGCGATCTCTCCGAGACGACCGAGCACGACTGGCAGCCGATCGACGACGACATGCTGCGGCTGGTGTTCACGGCCTGCCATCCCGTGCTCTCGCGGGAGGCTCAGGTGGCGTTGACGCTGCGGATCGTGGGCGGTCTGAGCACCGAGGAGATCGCCCGGATGCTGTTCCTGCCGGTCGCGACCGTGCAGCAGCGGATCGTGCGGGCGAAGAAGACGCTGTCGGCGGCGCACGTTCCGTTCGAGGCGCCCGACCCGAACGAATGGCCCGCGCGGCTCGGGGCGGTGCTGGGGGTGGTGTACCTGATCTTCACCGAGGGGTACGCGGCGACGTCCGGAGATCGGTGGGTGCGAACGGAGCTGGCGAACGAGGCCCTCCGTCTCGGGCGCATCCTCGCGGGTCTGCTCCCGCGGGAGCCGGAGGTCCACGGGCTCGTCGCCCTGATGGAGTTCCAGGCGTCCCGGTTCTCGGCCCGTGTCACCCGCGACGGCGCGCCCATCCTGCTGGACGTGCAGGACCGATCGCGCTGGGATCGCGCACAGATCGCACGCGGGCGGGCCGCCCTCACGCTGGCGGATGCCGTCGGCCGAGGCCGTGGAAGCTACGGGCTGCAGGCGGCCATCGCCGAATGCCACGCGATCGCGCCGACCTTCGAGGAGACCGACTGGGAACGGATCGTGCTCCTCTACGAGGCGCTCGGCCGGCTGGCCCCGAGCCCGGTCGTCGAACTCAATCGTGCGGTCGCCGTGGCGATGGTGACGGGGCCCGCCAACGCCCTTCGCATCGTCGACCAGCTCGCTGCCGAGGGTGCGCTGCGCGGGTCGCATCTGCTGCCGAGCGTGCGCGGCGAACTGCTCGCCCGGCTCGGCCGCACGGAGGAGGCACGATCCGAGCTGCTGACGGCGGCCGGGCTGGCCGGCAACGAACGGGAGAGCGCGGTGCTGCGGGCGAAGGCGGCAGGCCTCTGAGGCTGGGCCGCAGAACCCCTGATTGCTAGACTCTGACGATCCAGGAACGCTTCGAAACGGAGCAGTGACGTGGCTCGCACACCGGTGTTCGGCACGGCGGCATCTTTCAGCATCACCGCGGCCACCTTCGCGCTCGTCACGACCGGCGGAACCCTGCCCACACCCCTCTACACGGTGTGGGAGAAGGAGTTCGGGTTCGACCCCGAGATCACTACGTGGATCTTTTCGACCTATGTGCTCGGGACTCTGATCGCCCTGATCTTCTTCGGGGCCCTGTCCGACCAGATCGGGCGCAAACCGCTCGTGATCGCCGCCCTGTTCACCGCGATCGCGTCGACCGTGTTCTTCGTCTTCGCGGCGAACACGCCCATGCTGCTCATCGGCCGACTCCTCAGCGGGTTCAGCGTCGGCTTGATCACGTCGCCCGCGACCGCCGCGCTCGTCGAACTGTACAGAGGAGCGAACAAGGCGTTCCCGGCGATGGTGTCGACGGCCGTGAACATGGGCGGCCTCGGGCTGGGCCCGCTCCTCGCCGGGCTGTTCGCGCAATACCTTCCCGATCCCGCCCAGCTCGTCTTCGTCTTCTACCTCGTGCTGGTCGTCGTCGCCACCGTGCTCGCGGTCTTCGTCCCCGAGACGATTGCACGGCGCGCGACCACGGTCGACTGGACGCCCCGCGTCGGCGTGCCGCGCAGCGCGCTCGGGGTGTATTGGCGCTCCGCGCTCGCCGTGTTCCCGACCTTCGCGCTGCTCGGCGTGTTCGCGAGTCTTTCGCCGCAGTTCATCGGTGGGACCCTGCACATCCACAATCTGCTGGTCGGCGGGCTCGCGACCTTCATCGTGTTCGAGATCGGGGTCGTCGCGCAGCTCGCGTTCCGCTCCCGTGCTCCGCGGTGGTCCATCCTGCTCGGCCTGATCCTGCTGGTGGTCGCGCTCGGGTTCGTCCTCGCCGGCCTGCTCGCGGCGAGCGTCGGGCTCTTCGCCGCCGGCACGGTCGTCGGCGGATTCGGTGCCGGTCTCGCCTTCATGGGTGGGTTGGGTCAGCTGGGCCGCGCGGTTCCGGTGGAAAGCCGCGCCAAGAGCATCGCCGCGTACTTCATCGCCGCCCAGAGCGGACTGGCGGTGCCCGTGCTGGCGATCGGAGCGCTCGACGAGCCGCTCGGGCTCAACCCCGCCGCGAGCCTGGTCATCGTGATCATCATCGCGCTCGCCGTCGTGGCCTGGATCGCGAACCTCCGTCGGCCGGCGACCGTCACCTCGCACTAGGGTCCAGCAACTACCCTGGTGCCTGTGCCAGCTCCCCGCCTGCATCGCGTCGCCGTCCTCGTGCTCGAGGGTGCGAAACCGCTCGATGTCGGGATTCCCGCGCAGGTGTTCACGACCCGTGCGAGCATGCCGTACGAGGTGCGGGTGTGCGGTGCGGCTCCGGGTCTCGTCACCGGCGGAGACGGCCTGTCGTACCACGTGGCGTACGGCCTGGAAGCCCTGGATTGGGCCGACATCGTCTTCATCCCCGGCTACCGGTTCCCCGACCGGGACGACGCGCCGCAGACCGTCGTCGACGCGCTGATCGCAGCGCACACCCGGGGAGCGCGACTCGCCGCCATCTCGACGGGCGCGTTCGCGCTCGCCGCAACGGGCCTGCTCGACGGCAAGCGGGCGACGACGCACTGGCACTACACGAGGGCGCTGGCGGCGAAGTACCCGCACATCCGGGTCGATGAGAACGTCCTGTTCGTCGACGAGGGAAGCGTGCTGACGTCGGCAGGCGCCGCCTCCGGCATCGACCTCTGCTTGCACATCCTCCGCGGTGACCTCGGGGTGGCCGCGTCGAATCACGCGGCGAGGCGCCTGGTAGCCGCCCCCTACCGGAGTGGAGGTCAAGCGCAGTACGTGCCGCGCAGTGTGCCCGAGCCGCTCGGGGAGCGCTTCACGCTCACCCGCGAGTGGGCGCTGCACCGCCTCGGCGACCCGCTCACCCTCGAGGTGCTCGCCAAGCATGCGGCCGTATCACCGCGCACGTTCTCGCGCCGCTTTGTCGAAGACACCGGGTACACGCCGATGCAGTGGGTCATGCGCGCCCGTGTCGATGTCGCCCGTGAGCTGCTCGAGCGGTCGGAGCGGAGCGTCGAGCAGATCGCGGCCGACGTCGGCCTCGGCACCGGCGCGAACCTCCGGATGCACTTCCAGCGCATCCTGGGCACCACACCGAGCGAATACCGGCGCACCTTCACCCCAGGGGAGTAGCCCGACGGCGACTGGCGCGATCCTTTCGAACCATGGCGCTCCCGCCGCTGTCAGGGGCGCGCGGCGCGAGCGAACCTGGTGGTGAACCGAAGGGAAACATCCATGACTCGTATCGCCATCAACGGATTCGGCCGCATCGGACGCAATGTGCTGCGTGCGCTGCTCGAACGTGACAGCGACCTCGAGGTCGTCGCCATCAACGACCTCACCGAACCCGCAACCCTCGCCCGGCTGCTCGCTTTCGACACGACCGCCGGTCGGCTGGGCCGCCCGGTGAGCGTCGACGGCGACACGCTCGTCGTCGACGGCCGTCGTATCGCTGTTCTGGCCGAGCGCGAGCCGGCGAAGCTTCCGTGGGCCGAGCTCGGTGTCGAAATCGTGCTCGAGTCGACCGGCCGCTTCACGTCGGCCACGGCCGCCCGCGTGCATCTCGACGCCGGCGCGAAGAAGGTGCTCGTCAGCGCGCCGTCGGACGGCGCGGACGTGACGCTCGCGTTCGGCGTCAACAACGATGCCTACGACCCCGCTGTGCACACGATCATCTCGAACGCCTCCTGCACGACCAACGCGCTCGCGCCGCTGGCCTCAGTGCTCGACCAGCTCGCGGGCATCGAGCAGGGCTTCATGACGACCGTGCACGCGTACACGCAGGAGCAGAACCTCCAGGACGGTCCGCACCGCGATCCCCGTCGTGCCCGGGCGGCCGCCGCCAACATCGTGCCGACCACGACCGGAGCGGCCAAGGCGATCGGGCTCGTGCTCCCGAACCTCGACGGCAGGCTGTCGGGCGACGCGATCCGCGTCCCCGTGCCGGTTGGCTCGATCGTGGAGCTCAACACGACCGTCGCCCGCGACGTGACGCGCGACGACGTGCTGGCTGCGTACCGCGCGGCAGCGGAGGGGCCGCTCGCGGGCATCCTCGAGTACTCGGACGATGCCCTCGTGTCATCCGACATCACGGGCAACCCCGCCTCCTCGATCTTCGACTCGGCCCTCACCCGCGTCGACGGCCGTCACATCAAGGTGGTCGCCTGGTACGACAACGAGTGGGGCTTCTCCAACCGCGTGCTCGACACGCTCGGTCTCCTCGCGACCAGCTGATTCGGGGTCAGGGATGCACAGTCGAGAGATTGAGCATCCCGACACCGATGATGATGAGCACCAGCGCGAGGACCTTGATCGCGTTGATGGAATCGCCGAAGAAGATGACTCCGATCGTGGCGATGATCGCCGTGCCGACGCCCGACCAGATCGCGTAGACCACACCGATCTCGAGCTTCTTCACCGCCTGGGAGAGGGCGAAGAAGGATACGGCGTACGCCGACAGGACGCCGACCGTCGGCCAGAGCCGGGAGAAGCCGTTGGTGGACGAGATGAACGTCGTCGCCAGTACCTCGAATGCGATCGCGCAGGCGAGCATCAGCCATGCCACGGGGTCATCCTTTCAAGGCGCCGGACAGGACACCCGCGATGAATCGACGCTGGAAGAAGAGGTAGAGGATCACGATCGGCAACGCCACGAGCACCGCACAGGCCGACATCAGGTTGACCTGCGTCGCGTACTTGTTCGTGAAGTCGCCGAGCGCGACGGTGACCGGCAACTGGTCGGGGTTGTTCACCAGCACGAACGCGAGGAAGTAGTCGTTCCAGACCCACATGCAGGTGAGCAGCGCGAGCGTGATGGTCGCCGGCGTCGCCAGCGGCAGCACGATGCTGCGGTACAGGCGGAACCGGCTGGCGCCGTCGAGGCTCGCGGATTCGAGCAGGCTCGGCGGGATCGCGAGGAAGGCCGCGCGCATCCAGAACACCCCGAAGCCGACCGAGAGACCCACCTGTGCGATGATCAGCGATCCGATGGTGCTGGCGAACGGGGTGGCACGCATCGTGAAGTACAGCGGCACGATGATGCCCTCCAGCGGGATCATGATGCCGACCAGGAACAGCGCGAAGAGCGCCCGGTGACCGGGGATCTTGAGCACCGCAATGGCATAGGCCGCGAGCGGCGCGATCAGCACCGTGATCACGGTCACCGTGCCGGCGAGGATCAGGCTCAGGAGGAGGTGCGAGCCGAAATCGGATCTCAGCCAGGCGTCGGCGAAGTTCTGCCAGCGCAGATCGGTCAGGACGATCTGACCGTTCGGCTGGGGGCTCAGGGCGGTCAGCAGAAGCAGCACGATGGGAACGAAGACGACGGCCGCGAAGACGATGAGGACGACATACGAGGCGACGCGTTCTGCGCGTCCGATCATGCGTTTCTCCGATCAGTGAATGACACGATGACGAGGGCGATGGCGATCGACACGACCGCGAGGCACACCCCGACGGCTGCGCCGCCGCCGACCTCGCCCTCGGTGAACGCCGTCTGGTAGAGCAACAGAGACGGGGTGACCGTCGAGTCGCCCGGGCCGCCGCGCGTGGTCAGCCAGACCAGGTCGAAGACCCGGAGCGCGCCGATGATGGTGAGCGTCAGCGCAACGGCGATCTGCGGAACCAGACCGGGCAGGGTGACCGAGAAGAACTCCCGGAACGCTCCGGCCCCATCCACGCGCACCGCGTCGTACAGCTCGCCGGGGATGTTTCCGACGCCGGAGATGAAGAGCAGCATGCAGAGCCCCATCGTCGTCCACGTTCCGGCCAGGCCGAGCACCGGAAGCGCCCACTGGAAGCTCCCGAGCCACGGTTGGACGAGCGAGTCGAGGCCGACCGCTTTGAGCGTCGAGTTCACCAGCCCGGAGGTGGAGAACAGCTCGTTCCACATCACGACGATCACGACCGACGTGAGCACCTGAGGAAGGAAGATGACCGTTCGGAAGAAGCCGTTGCCGCGCGTCCCCGAGCGGGACACCAACGCGGCCGACACCAGCCCGAGGCAGATCGGGAGGAGCGCGTAGAAGAACATGAAGACGAGCGTGTGCTGCAGGGCGAGGCCCAGGCGCGGGTTGCTCAGGAAGTCGACGTAGTTGCCGAACCACACCCAGGTCGCCGCTCCGACACCGTTCCAATCCCAGAACGAATACCAGACGCTCTGGATGGTCGGCACGATGACCACGTAGCCGTAGATGGCGAGGGCGGGCAGCACGTACACCCAGCCGCTGAGGCTCCGCCAGCTGGGAAACCGCGATCTGCGTCGCGGCCTCGGCCGGTCGGTCCCGCCTTCACGGGGCCGACCGGTCGTGTCGCTACTTCTTCTTGGCGCGGAAAGCTGCGTAGTCATCCTGGAGCGCCTTACTCATGCCCGCACCGTCGATCTGACCGGCAGCGAGCAGTGACTGATTCTTCGAGAGGGTGTCGAGCATCGTGGGTGTCGACCAGTCGAAGTAGGGCAGGTAGCCGTTCGCCTTGTCCGCCTGGTTCAACACGCCGAGCGTGTCGTTGAGCATCGCGGACGAGGTGTTCTCCTTCCACTGACCGATGATGGGCGTGTTGAGCACATCGATGGAGATCTGGCCGTTCTTCACCGAGGAGATGAAGTTGAGGTAGAGCGCGGACGCATCCGGCGACTTCGAGTTCTTCGCGATCGAGAAGTTCTGCGACGACGAACCGGTGACCGGAGCGGTCTCGCCGTCGTTGCGGGGCATGATGAACGTTCCGAACTTGTCGAGCTGTGGTCCGCTCGCCGGAAGATAGCCGGTGTAGTAGAAGAAGTAGAGCCCGTCGCCGTTGACGAACGACGTCGCCGAGTCCCCGAGCTTGATGCCCTGGTAGTCCTTGGGGAAGTATCCGTTCTTCGCCCACTTCGCGAACGTGTCCGCGGCCTGGGTCATGCCGGTGTCCTGAGCCTTCACGTTGCCTTCGCCGTAGACGAAGTCGCGGATCTTGGTCGGGTCGCCGTACGCATCCTGGAGCGCCAGCAGGATGGCGGTGGCCGCCTGGTCCTGGATGCCGATCTGCACCGGTGTGATCCCCGCCGCTTTGGCCTTGGACAGGCTGGCCTGGAACTGGTCGATGGTCGTGGGAACCTTCAACCCGAGCTGGGAGAGCTTGTCACGGTTGTAGAAGACCGTCACGAACGATCCCTGGTTGACCGGGACGCCGAAGACGCTGCCGGAGCCGAACTGCTTGCCGTCGGTCGTGGCGGAGTGCTGCTGCAGGAGGCTCGTCGGGAACGTCTTGTCCCATCCGTACGCCTTGGCATAGGGGTCGAGGTTGAGCAGCAGACCGGATGCGCTCAGGTCGCCGATGCCCGCCCAGCCCTGGTTCGCGGGAACGATGTCCGGTCCGGACGGATCCGAGATCTTGAGCTTGAGCGTGGTGTTGATGTCGCCACCCGCTGTCTGCCGCTTGACTTTGATCTTCGGATACTTCGCCATGAACGCGGCGTTGACCTTGTCCATGTACTGGCTCAGCCCCGAGGTCGAATCGGTGAAGGAGTCGAACTCGGTGATCGTCGTGGCGGCGATCTTGCTCGGGTCGGTCACCACCGCGGTGTTCGCGTCGGCATTGCCGGCGTTCGCGGCGCTGCTTCCCGGCGCGCAGGCGGCGAGAGACAGCATCAGCCCGGTCGCGATCGCGCCGGCGACGATGAATCGTGATTTCTTCATGTTCATGTCCTCTGCCCGCACCTAGTGCTGGGCGTCCTCGTGGGTCTTGTCGTGCACTCGGTGGGAGTCCTGACGGAACGAGCCCTCCCGCGGCGCGGGCGGAACGAAGCGGCTCTGGACGTCTTGCGTCTGACCGGTCTCGGCCGCGGTCATCGCGGAGAGCATGATGTCGAGAACGTGGAATGCGTGCTCGGGCCGGGTATACGGCTCGGTTCCCGAGATCGCGCACTCGACGAGGTGGCTGAGACCGTCGGTCCACGGCCAGTACGTGCTCCGCGAGTCGAGCAGCTGCCACGCCCCGACCTCGTTCTGCCAGTACTCGAGACCGGCGGGCGCCCAGTCGTCGCCGAGCATCTGAATCGTCCCGTCGAGGCCGTAGACCTCGAGCGCCGCTCCCTTGTAGCGCTGGATGCCGAACGCCGTCGTGACCGTCGAGAGCGCACCGCTCTCATGCTGGAGCACGATCTGGAAGGTGTCGTCGGTCTGCACGTCGATGAGCTCGTCATCGACAACACGTTCCGGACGCGTCAGGCTCGACATGGCCGAGACCCTCGCCACCGGGCCGAGCAGTCCGGTGAGACTCGTGACGTTGTAGACGCCGAGGTCGAACAGGGGGCCGCCGCCCGGAGCATAGAACCACTGGCCCCAGTCGGGACCGTCCCACCCGTAGCGGGAACGAGCGAGCAGGGGACGGCCGACGCCGCCGGATGCGATCGTGCGGTACATCTCCTGGTAGTCGGGGCTGAGCATCACGTGCGGCGCGCACACGAGGTAGCCGGGCGAGGTCTTCGACACCTCGATGAGCTGCGCGGCCTGCTCCCGCGTGGTCGCCATCGGCTTCTCGACGAGCACGTGCTTTCCCGCTTCGAGGGCCGCGATCGCGAACTCCCCGTGCTGGGGCATCGAGGTCAGGACCAGCACGACGTCGATCTCCGGGTCGGCGATCAGGTCGGCCGGGTCGTCGTAGACGCGACGCATCGGGAACTTCGCCTGCATCTCCTCCAGGCGACGGGGGTTCACGTCCGCACCGCTGACGCTGCTGACGGAGCCCTTGGCGACGAGGCTGAGAACCAAAGGCATATAGGCGTTCTGTGCAACACGGCCGCAGCCGATGATGCCGACCGAAACGTACTCTGACATTCCACTCCCTTGTGTGATGGTCCCGTGCTCTGAGTGCACAGACGCACACGGTACCACAGCCGTACCAATTCGCACCAATTTGGTTGGTATAGTTTTCGCTATGGATATCGAGGTCAGCCCTGCAGTCAATTACGCGGTGGAGGGGATCCTCTCGTATGCCCGCAAAGGTCTAACCGGACCAGGTGGGCGTTTGCCGAGCGAGCGGGCGCTGTCGCAGGATCTCCGGGTCAGCAGGACGACCTTGCGCGCCGCTCTCCGTGAGCTCGAGAACGCGGGTGTGATCTCGGGAAGGCCGCAGAGCGGCTGGTATGTGACGGACGACCGGACCGTCGCCGACAATTCCACCGAGCTTGAGAGCTTCACAGAAATCGCCGGGAAGCGCGGGTTCACCCCCTCGTCCCGCGTGCTGCGTTTCGTCGAGCGGCCGGCGACCCTCGACGAGTCGGAGCGGCTGCGCATCCCGCCCGCGAGTCCTGTTCTCGAGTTGCGCAGGGTTCGCCTGCTCGACGATGTGCCGACGTGCGTCGACACCGCGGTGCTGCCGGTGAAACTGTGCGGTGCGCTCCGGGATGAGACGTTCGAGCGCGCATCCCTGTACGAGCGGCTGCAAACGGTCTGCGGTGTCGACATCGAGCGCACGACCTGCATCCTCCGCGCCCATGGAGCGAGTCAGGAGACCGCGGAGTACCTCAACCTCGACCCGGGGGAGTCGCTTCTGGAGTTGGATTCGACCGGATACGCGAAGGACGGCACCCCGGTGCTCATCTCCGTGCTCGACTACCGGGGCGACGCGTATCGGTTCTCGGCGGAGCTCTCGCGGATCGGCTCTTTTGCTGCCGCGCGCGACTGACACGCGCGAACGGATGACACTCGATCATCCCACTCGGCCCTTTTGGTTGAATTGGTATGGTACCGTCGATGCCATGTCAACAGAGACAGTCGCCCCAGCAATGCCGGAAGGCCGGCGCCCCACTCCGCGCCCGGAGCATGTCGAGCCGCGGATGATCCGTCGTGAGGACGCCCTCCACCACGTGTGGGGCGACCAGGAGGCGGGATACGTCACCGATCGCGTTCTCAGCTCGACGCGCCGCCTGCACGTCCTCGAATACGAGCTTCCGCCGGGTGGCGAGTTCCGCCACAGCGACAGCAACCGGACGGTCTTCGGCGCCGACGTGGTCTACATGGTCGTCGCCGGCAAGATGATCATCGCCGACCCGAGCTGTGGAGAGGTGCACACGCTCGACACCGGGCAGGGCGTGCTCATGAGGGCCGGCACCTGGCACAACGCGTTCAATCCGTATCGGGAGACCGTTCGTGTCGTCGAGTACTTCTGCCCGCCGCCCGCGCTCGGCGCCGCATCCGATTTCGCCAGACGCCAGGAGCCGCTCGCCGAGACGACGTATCGGGACACACGCTGGGAGGGACGCTGGCCGGATGCGCGCGATGAGGAATTCGCCGCCCGCCGGCTGACCCTGGTCTGCTTCGAGAACGGCCTGCTCGAATTCCGTGACGACAAGGCCACCCACCTGCGTTCGACGCTCACCAGCACCGAGTACCTCCAGCTCGTCTCCGGCGAGGTGCATCCGGGACATGTCGAGGAGTTCGCGCCGGTGACGCACGAGTCGGTCGTCGTCGTCACCGAGGGCGAGTTGTGGGTCGACGTCTGGAGCGTCGAGGGCGGATACTCGGCGACGAACGTGCTGCGCGCCGGGGACGCCATGTTCCTCCCGGTCGGAACCCACGAACGGATGCTCGTGCGAGCAGCCGAGACCGCTCGCTACCTTCTGGGACGCGGTACGGTCCCCGACGGGTGGACACCGGACGATCTGTGAAGATCCTCGGCATCGACGTCGGCGGGACGACCACTCGCGTCGCCCTCTTCAGCGCTGATCCCGATTCGGGTCTCACGCCCGTCGGGCGCACGGAGAAGCCGACCGATACGCGGGATGCGGCCGCGGCGATCCTGGCGGGCATCCGCGAGCTGTCGGCATCCGGGCACGACCTCGCAGTGGACGCGTGCGGGATCGGCCTGCCCGAGTACGTGCGCGACGGCGACGTTCTGACGTCCATGGTCGTCGAGTTCGGCCCGGCCGGGCGGTCGGCTGTCGTGAGCGAGCTCAGCGGCTCGGGAACCGGCGCTGTGCTGCGGATCGATTCGGATGTGCGCTGCGCCGCTCTCGCCGAATGGCATGCGATGGGCGACCCGCACCTCAGCCTTCTGTATTTCTCCATCGGAACCGGCGTGTCATCGGCGTTCGTGCTCCCGGGCGGGGACCTCCTCGAAGGGGCGCGCGGGGCCGCGATCTCGCTCGGGGAATGGCCCGCGCCTCCGAGCGTGCTCGACGCGCATCCGGAGCGGCGGAATCTGGAGCAGTTCGCCTCGGGTCAGGGGATCGAGCGCCGGTACCTCCGCGCCACGGGCCGGTCGCTCTCGACCCGGCAGCTCGCTGAGCGAGCGGGGGAGGACACCGTCGCGGACACGATCCTGCGCGAGGCGGGAGCTGCTCTCGGCGACGCGGCCCGACGGCTCTACGCGGTGCTGGATCCCGCGCGCATCGTCATCGGCGGCGGTCTCGGATCGGCCGCCACCCTGCTCTGGGACGAACTGGAATCAGCGGCGCTCCAGCCGATCCCCGAACGCGCGCCGATCGACCTCCGCCAAGCCGCACTCGGAGCGCGCTCGGGCGAACTCGGCGCCGCCTCCTCGCGTTCCGCGCCACGAGCTGAGACCGGGGCCGCGCGGCGCCCGCGACTAGGATCGACACCGGTTGCTGCCCGAGCGATGGAGTGTTCACGATGGCCCTCGACCTCACCTGGCTCAGAACGTGGGTCGACGTCGTCGACGCGGGCGGCTTCGCGCGTGCGGCCGAACTCGGGCACCTCTCCCAGCCTCGTGTCTCGGCACACATCTCCAACCTGGAGAAGGAGCTCGGATGCACGCTGATCGAACGTCGGGTACGCCCGCTGACCCTGACCGAAGAGGGCAAGGCGCTGCTTCCGCGCGCACGTGCGGTCCTGGCCGCCGCCGATGAGCTGACGGCCGGCGTGCTGGCCGAGCGGGGGATCGTCTCCGGGTCGGTCAAGGTCGCCAGTTTCGCGAGCGCCAGTTCGGAGTTCCTCCCGGCCGTTATCACCCGGCTGGAGCGCGAGCACCCGCGGATCGAGCTCTCCATCCGCGACGGCGATGTGCGCACCATCGAGGCTGCGCTCTCCGAGCGTCGAGTCGCCGTCGCCCTGCGGCCCGTGCGACCGGAACCGCGGGACCGCTCGTTCTCGGTACGGCCGCTGTGGCGTGAGCCGTTCGTCGTCGTGCTGCCGACCGGTCATCCTCTGCTCGCCGACGAGGTCATCGACCCCCGGCAGCTCGGCGGCGAACGCGTGATCACGATCGGTAACCCGCTCGCGGATGAGGGGCTCGGCTCCGAAGCGGAGTCGGCGTTCAGCTCGGTCGACCGGCAGCTGCCCGCCGGAACCGTGTCCGATCAGCCGTCGACCCTGGGCGCGATGGTGCGGGCGGGTCATGGGATCGGCGTGATGAACTACCTCGGTTTCGCGATGATCAAGCAGGACGGCCTGGAGATCCGTGAACTCGGAGTCGATCACTATCGTGACGTCGGCATCTGGTGGCATTCGGGCCGCCCGCTCACCGCGGCAGCGCAGGCCTTCATCGCGACGGTGATCGCCGCGCCCCGACCGGAGGGCACTTGGGAGGTCCCTGCAGCTCGCTGACGCAGCTCGGCGGCGGGCGCGTATTCGCATGGCGGATACCGTGCATACGAAAGACGACGTTGACGCGGTCGGTCGGCTCGACGCACGCTGAAGCTGCGATGTGTCCGGCATCCCGGGCACCGGCCCGGCTGTCTCTCGGACCTCGCGGTCCGAAGAGAAAGCGGTGCAATGAAACTGATGCGTATCGGCCCGTTCGGCGCCGAACGACCCGTCGTCCGCCTGAACGACCAGGAGTACGTCGACGTCTCCGATGTCGTGACCGACTTCGATGAAGCGTTCTTCCGGACGCGCGGTCTCGAGCGGGTGCGGGCCGAGGTCGCCAAACGGTCGGAGCGCGGGCAGGTCGAGACGTTCGACGGGGAGCGCATCGGTGCGCCGATCGCGCGTCCGCATCAGCTCCTGTGCATCGGTCTGAACTACCGGGATCATGCGGCAGAGACCGGGCAGGCCGTTCCCTCCGAACCGATCGTCTTCAACAAGGCCCCCAACACACTCGTCGGGCCGAACGATGACGTGCGGATCCCGCGCGGGTCGACGAAGATGGATTGGGAGGTCGAGCTCGGGATCGTGATCGGCCGCCGCACCAGCTATCTTTCGTCGCCGGAGGAGGCGCGTGCGGCGATCGCGGGCTTCGTCCTCGTCAACGACGTCAGTGAGCGCGCATTCCAGATGGAGCGCGGCGGTCAATGGGTGAAGGGCAAATCGGCGGAGACCTTCAACCCGACGGGCCCATGGCTCGTGACCCCGGATGAGATCCCCGACGTCAGCGCGCTGAGCATGTGGCTCGACGTCAACGGTCAGCGCAAGCAGACGGGCTCGACCGCCACGATGATCTTCGATCCGTACTTCATCGTCTACTACCTCAGCCAGTTCCTGGTGCTCGAGCCGGGCGACCTGATCGACACCGGAACCCCGCCCGGAGTCGGCATGGGCGCGAACCCGCCCCAGTATCTCGTAGCAGGCGACCGGATGGAGCTCGGCATCGACGGTCTCGGCGAGCAGCGCCAGAATGTGGTGGCGCCGCGATGAGCGACTTCGACGACCTCGTCGCGGTGGTGACCGGCGGATCGAGCGGGATCGGAGCCGCCACCGCTCGGGTGCTCACCGAGCGCGGAGCGCGGGTCGCCGTGCTCGACCGCAACCCGAGCAGCGATCCCGCCGTGCTCTTCTGCGAAGCCGACATCACCGACGACGCGAGCGTGGTCGCCGCGATCGAGCGCGTGATCGCGACGTTCGGACGACTCGATGTCGTCGTCAACAACGCGGGGGTCGGAGCCGTCGGAGACGTGACCGCGAACGACGACGAGGAGTGGCGGCGCGTTCTCGATCTCAACGTGGTCGGCACGGTGCGCGTGACCCGCGCGGCGATCCCGCAGCTGGTCCGGTCTCCGGTCGCCGCGATCGTGAACACTTGCTCGATCGCGTCGAGGGTGGGCCTTCCTCAGCGCGCGCTGTATTCCGCATCCAAGGGCGCGATCGAGGCGCTGACGATAGCGACGGCGGCGGACTTCGTCGGGCGCATCCGGGTCAACGCGGTGCTGCCCGGTACGGCCGATACACCGTGGGTCGCCCGGCTGCTCGATGCCGCGGACGACGCCGCATCGGCGCGCGAACAGCTCACGCGGCGCCAGCCGATGGGCCGGCTGGTGACCGCGGACGAGGTCGCGAACGCGATCGCCTACCTGGCGAGCCCGCTCGCTGCGTCGACGACAGGCACCCTGCTCACGGTCGACGGCGGGATGGGCGGGGTCCGGGTTCCCGCGCCGACGCGGTAACCGTAACGGCCAGGCAGGGCGCTTGCTCGGTCAGTCCCCTCGAACCGAGATGATCGTCTTCCCGTGAACCCGCATGGCGGGCGCGAAGGCCGAGACGACCTCTTCGAGCGGGCGCACCGCGCCCACGATCGGGACCAGGTCGCCCGCGCTGACCCGCTTCACCAGTTCGGCCAGGATCACGCGGTCCGGTTCGACGACGAAGAAGAGAGCCTCACCGTTCTCCGGTTGAGCGGGCGGTGGGGCGGCGATCGTCACGATGCGGCCGCCAGGGCGGACAAGGGCGAGCGAGCGCGCGTAGATGTCGCCGCCGATGACGTCCAGGACCAGGTCGACGCTGCCGGCGTCCTCCAGGCGGTCGTTCTCCAGGTCGAAGAATTCGTCGGCGCCCAGGTCGAGAGCCGTTTGCCGGTCGGCTGCGCGTCCGGTGCCGATCACTCGAGCGCCCGAGCTGCGAGCGAGCTGGATCGCGATGGAGCCGACACCTCCCGCAGCCCCGTGGATGAGCACCGTCTGACCCACCTGCAGCCGACCGTGCTCGAAGAGCCCCTGCCACGCGGTGAGTCCCGAGATCGGCAGAGCGGCCGCGATCGTGAAGTCGACGGTCGCGGGAAGAGGGGCGAGGTTGCGTGCTTCCACCGAGACGTACTCGGCGAGTGAGCCGTTCCGCGCCCAGTCCGTGAGACCGAACACGCGCTGGCCCACCGTGAGCCCGGTCGTTCCGTAGCCCAGCTCGGTCACGATCCCGGCCACCTCATGTCCGGGGACGCTCGGCGTGCGGTCTCGGCCCGCTCGGTCGGTCCATGTTGCGGGCCAGGTGAGCTCGCCCGGGGTGAACCCGGCGGCGTGGACCTCGACGACGACATCGTTCTCGGCAGCGTGCGGAAAGCCGATCTCGCTCAGTTCCAGACCCTCTACTCCGGCTGCCTGATCGGCAATGGTCACAGCTCGCATCAGTTGTGCCTCCTCACCCTCAATCCTGCAACCTCCCGGTCGATTCGCGCCAGTACTGTGGACCGGTACTTCATCCATCTTCACGATGACGGTCTGAAACGTTGGACCGCCCAGTACCCGCAATGCCGGTGTCAGTAAATCGATCTCGGAGAGCAGAGCATAAGTGAAATGTCCAGGCGTTCGAATCGAACAGTCCTAGAACACGCCACGTACGGCACCCTAATCTCGTCAGTGGCGGGCCAATGCCGCCACCCGGAAGCAAGCACGGAGACAGAGTGGTCACAGACGTTTTCCCTCCCGCAACCCTCGTCCGCGGAGGGCTACGCGCGACAGTTCATGTGGAAGACACCGGACTGCGCCTGATCGTCGAGAACGGCGATGGCGAGCTCCTGAGCGTTCGGCTCGGCGCCACGATCGGAGGTGTCGATCTGTCGGTAGCGAGTTCGCTGCTCCGGTCGACCGTCGAAACGGTCACGGAGACGCTCCGGCCGGTATCCGGAAAGAGGACGAAACCGTCGACGCATGAGATGGACCAGCTCACCTCGACCTTGGTCCACGCATCCGGGCTCGAGTGGCAACTGGTGGTCAGAGTCGCCGACGACGGTGTCGCCGTGCGATACGCCATCCCCGATCTCCAGGGCGTCACCTCTCTCGATTCGGAATCGACCGCGCTCGAACTGTCCACCTTCGAGCGCGCTTGGGTTCTCTCGTACCAGACCTGGTACGAGACACCGCGATTCGGTCAGGACGTGTCTGAGCTCCCCGACGGCGACTACGGACTGCCGATCCTGCTCCGAGCTGCGAACGATCGCTACGTGCTCGTCACCGAGTCCGACATCGACGGCCGGTTCAGCGGAGCCCATGCACGCATCGACTCGGCCGCCGGCGAACTCCGATTCATCCAGGCCGACGCATCCGTCGAGGTCGCCCGAGGGGTGATCACCCCCTGGCGCGTCTTCATCGTCGGCGACCTCGCCACCGTCGTGGAGAGTCAGCTCGTCGACGAGCTCGCACCGCCGACGCATCCGACGATGGGCGATGCGTCATGGGTTCGACCCGGGCGCGCAGCCTGGTCGTGGTGGTCGGACTTCTACTCCAGCGCGCAGTTCGAGCAGCAGAAGCACTTCGTCGACGTCGCCGCCCGACTCGGCTGGGAGCACCTCCTCATCGACTGCGGCTGGGAAGAGACCTGGGTTCCGGAGATCGTCGCGCACGCCAGCCGATTCGGCATCCAGGTGCATCTGTGGACGATCTGGCACGACATCGACGGGCCGGAGAAGCTGCAGAAGCTGGCACTCTGGCGGTCGTGGGGCGTCGTCGGCATCAAGGTCGACTTCATGGAGTCGGAGTCGAAGGACCGCTACCGCTGGTACGACTCAGTGCTGCAGGAGACCGCGCGTCTCGGCCTGATGGTGAATTTCCACGGATCGGTCATCCCGCGAGGGTGGGCGCGCACGTGGCCCCAGGTCGTCGGCTACGAAGCCATCCGCGGATCCGAGTACTACGTGTTCTACAACGACCTGCCGCTCACCGCCGAGCACAATGTCATCCAGCCGTTCACCCGGAACATCGTCGGAGCGATGGACTACACGCCGACCGCGTTCACCGCGCCCGGCCGCACGACGAGCGATGGACACGAACTCGGGATGAGCGTCGCATTCGAATGCGGGATCACGCATTACGCAGACGGCGTCGACGCGTACCTCGAACGACCACTCGCCGCGAAACTCCTCGCAGAGCTCCCCGCGACCTGGGACGAGACCAGGCTGCTCACCGGGACCCCCGACACCGAGGCCGTGCTGGCGCGGCGCTCGGGCGACCGCTGGTTCATCGGGGGCATCGCCGCCGGCCCCGCCCGCGATCTGCAGGTCCCTCTGAGCCGCCTCGGCGGCAGCGGCTGGCAGAGCTGGATCGTGAACGACGCCGAGGGTGCGGACGGACTGGCGGACGCACTGTCGCTCGTCGACGATGTGCTGACGGTGCACCTCGATCAAGACGGGGGATTCGCGGGCATCCTCGCTCCTCGCGGGGCGGACCTGTTCCGCGCCGTGCCGATCCAGCCGGAAGCGGTGCCGTCGGTCGAACCCGCCCTGGGCGTCCTCGACGAGAGCGGAACCGCCGAACTGACCGTCTCACCGGATGCCGTCATCCGGGTGCCGCCGGGATGGCGTGCGACGCGCACCACCGACCTGACCTGGACCGTGACCGCCCCGGCGACCCTCGCCAGCGGTGCGTTGGGGGTCGTGACCGTCGAACGCACGGGCCGACGCGGTGTCGCGCTCGTCAGCCACGCTCGACTCATCCGCCCCGTCGACGCGAGCGTCGTCGCCCTCTCCACCTTGCCGATGCTGTCGTTCACCAACGAGAGCGGCCCGGTCGAACGAGACCAGAGCAACGGCGGCGGCAACCCGAACGACGGTCAGCGCATGAGGATCGCCGGCACCGAGTACGACAGCGGATTCGGCGTCTCCTCGCCGTCCACGTTCGACCTGTACATCGGCCCCGACGCCGACAGGGTCGTCGGCCGCGTCGGCATCGATGAGGAGACCCCGGAGACCTCGGCCCGCATCGCCATCCTCGGGGACGGCCGCGAACTGTTCGCCGGCGAGCTCACCGCCGGAGCGGAGCCCCTCCCGTTCGACCTCGACGTGCGCGGAGTGACGATTCTGACACTCCAGACCGAGCAAGGCTCTCCGCTCGCCGCGCACGTGGACTGGGCGTCCATCCACCTGACCACCAACCAACCCGACGCAATCACATCACGCGCAGATCACTGACGATCGCGTACACGAAAGGAAAACCCATGCACAAGAGATGGCTCATCGCTCCCGCGATCGTCGCAGCCGCTGCGCTGCTGACGGCGTGCTCGAGCGGGTCCACACCCAGCAGCAATGAGAAGGTCACCATCACGTACGGCGTCTGGGCGGGAACCCAGACCCCGGCGATGAAGGAGATCGCCGCCGCGTTCACCAAGGAGAACCCGAACATCACCGTCAAGGTGGAGGAGCGTCCCTGGCCCGAGTACTGGTCGACCCTGCAGACCGGGGCGGCGGGCGGCACGGCACCGGATGCGTTCTGGATGCTCGCGCAGAACATCCGCCCGTACGCGTCCGGCGGCCAGCTCCTCGACATCTCCGGCGAGATCAAGGCCGAGAATGTCGACCTGAACAAGTACCCGAAGGCCGTCCTCGACCTTTACGATCAGGGCGATGGCAAGATCTACGGACTCCCGAAAGACGTCGACACGAACGCCGTCTGGTTCAACAAGGCGATCTTCGACAAAGCGGGCGTCGCCTATCCGAAATCCGACTGGACGTGGGACGACTTCCGTGAGACCGCCAAGAAGCTCACCGACCCCGCCGCGGGCGTCTGGGGAGTCGCCGCGCCGATCGACTACCAGGGCGGCTACTACAACACGATCCTCCAGGCCGGTGGACAGGTGATCTCCAAGGACGGCACGAAGGCCGAGATCGACTCCCCGGAGGCGCAGGCCGGCATCAAGTTCTGGACCGACCTGCAGGCCGACAAGTCATCGCCGACGTTGAAGCAGTTGTCCGACACGGAGGCCGAGACGCTGTTCGAGCAGGGCAAGATCGGAATGTACATGTCCGGCGCATACTGGGCCCTTCAGCTGTACAACAACAAGGACATCGCACCGAACGTCGACATCGCTCCGATGCCGACCGGAGTGAAGCAGGCGACCGTGACCAGCGGCATCGAGAACGTCGGCTACGCCAACACCAAGCACCCGGATGCAGTGAAGAAGTTCCTGCTCTTCGCGAGCGGCAAGGAGGCGGCCGACATCCAGGCCAAGACCGGCGCTGTTCTCCCCGCGTACGAAGGCGGAGAGAAGAAGTGGATGGCAGCGATGCCCGACTTCAAGAACCTGCAGGTCTTCATCGACGCGAAGAAGTACTCGGTGCCGCTGCCCGTGCAGGGCAACGCTGCCGAATGGCAGGGCGACCAGACCAAGTACCTCACGGGCGCCTGGGACGGCACCACCAGTGTCGCCGACGCGACCAAGCAGTACGCGGACGCGATCGACAAGGTGTTGGCCGAGAAGTAATGACCTCCACTCTCACCAAGCCGGGGCGGCTGAACGCCGACCGCCCCGGCTTGACCCCCGCCCCATCGCCGCAGCGGCGTCGCCGGAACAGGATCGACTGGTGGGCGTACGCCATGATCGCGCCGGCGCTGCTCGGCCTCGGCGCACTGTACCTCTGGCCGTTCCTCTCCACGTTCTTCAAGAGCTTCATGAATGTGCCCGTGTTCGGCCAGGGCACGTTCAACGGACTCGACAACTACAGCAAACTGCTGAGCGACGAAGACTTCTGGCGCGCTCTCGGCAATTCCGCGCTGTACACGGTCCTCGTGCTTCTGGGGGTCCCCGTCGCGATCGTGCTCGCGGCGCTGATCGAACAGGTGGCCAAGGGCCGCACCTTCTACCGGGTCCTCCTCTTTCTCCCGGTGGTCACGCTTCCCGTCGCCGTCGGCATGGTGTGGCGGTTCATCCTCAACGGCGACTTCGGGATCCTCAACTACCTCCTGTCGCTGGTCGGCATCCCCGGCGAGTACTGGGTGGCGGATGCACGTTTCACGATCTACGCGTTCGCCGCGGTCGGCATCTGGATGGGCCTCGGAATCAACCTGATCATCCTCGGCGCGGGTCTGCAGTCGATCCCCGTCGACCTCTACGAGGCGTCCGCGCTCGACGGCGCCGGACGCATCCGCCAGTTCTTCTCGATCACCTTGCCGCTGCTCAGCCCGAGCGTGTTCTTCGTCACCGTGCTGACCACGATCTCGGCGCTCCAGATGTTCGACCTGGTGTTCGTGATGCTGGGCGGCGTCAACAACACGGCCATCGACGGATCGAAGACCATCGTGTACCTCTTCTACGAGGCGGCGTTCGTGCAGTTCAAGCAGGGTTACGGCGCAGCGATCGCGATCGTTCTGCTGATCATCATCATGATCGCGACAGCGATCCAGTTCCGTCTGCAGAAGAGGTGGGTCAACTATGACTGAAGTCGTCAGCCGTCCTCGGCGCGCGACCGGTCGCTCGGCATCGAGCCGGGGCCAGTGGCGCATCCATCTGTTCCTGATCATCGCCGTCGTGCTCATGGTCATCCCGTTCGTCTGGCAGATCCTGACCTCGTTCAAGACCTCGAACGAGGTCTCGTCGCTGCCTCCGACGATCTTCCCGTCCAACCCGACGTTCGCCGGTTTCGAGACGTTCTTCGCCAGTGTTCCGTTCTGGATGCAGTTCGGCGTCTCCGCGATGTCGTTGATCATGCGCGTCATCGGGCAGGTGCTCGTCGCGGCGCTCGCCGGGTATGCGTTCGCCCGGCTCCGATTCCCCGGCAGGAATGTCATCTTCGCGCTGTTCCTGCTCATGCTGATGGTGCCGAGTCAGCTCTTCCTCCTCGGACAGTTCGACATCATGAAGGGTCTCGGGCTCCTCAACACCATTCCCGCCCTCGCCATCCCCGGGATCTTCAGTGCGTTCGGGACCTTCCTGATGCGCCAGGCCTTCGTCACGATGCCGAAGGAGTACGAGGAGGCGGCTCGCCTCGACGGCGCGGGCACCCTCCGGGTGTTCTGGAGCGTCATGCTCCCGATGGCGCGACCCATGCTCGCGGCGCTCGCCGTGCTCACGTCTCTGTACTCGTGGAACGACCTGCTGTGGCCGCTGATCGTCACACCCGCGGGAGACAACCGGCCGCTGACGGTCGGCCTGGCGAGCATGCAGGGGCAGTTCGGCACCAACTATCCGGCTCTGATGGCGGGCGCACTGATCTGCACGCTCCCACTCGTTATCGTGTTCATCGTGCTGCAGCGCCAGTTCTTCGCGGGCATCGCCAGCAGCGGACTGAAAGGTTAGGGATGGGCGACACGTCCACACACCACGAACTCGTACACCTCCGCGGGGGCGGCACCAGCCTCGTCGTCGACCTGAGCGACGGCAGGCTTCCCCGGATCTTGCACTGGGGCTCCGACCTCGGCGAACTCGAAGCCGCCGAGCTCGAGCAGCTCCGTACGATCACGCGACCGACCGTCGGCGACAGCATCGTCACGTATCCGCAACCCGTGCCCGTGATTCCGCAGCTCGCGGAGGGCTGGCTCGGCCGTCCCGGTGTGGCGGGCAATCGAGCCGGCCGCGACTTCGCACCGCTGTTCCGCAACGCAGTGAGTACGGTCACGGATGCGTCGATCGAGACGACCGCCACCGACCCGGAATCGGAGCTCTCCGTCACGATCCTGCTCCGCCTGGGGTCCGAGGGACTCGTCACCGCGGCCGGGAGCATCCGGAACGACGGGGCGGAACCGTACGCTCTGGACGCGTTCGAACTGACACTCCCGGTTCCGGATGTCGCCGACGAACTCCTCGACCTCACCGGGCGCTGGGCTCGGGAACGCGTCCCGCAGCGTCACGAGTTCCCGATCGGATCGTGGGTCCGCGAAAGCCGCGGGGGCAAGCCGGGACTCGACCACTCCACCCTGTTCTCCGCCGGAGTCAAGGGCTTCGGGTTCGAACGCGGGCAGGTGTGGGGCATCCATCTCGGGTGGAGCGGAAACCAGCTCCTCGCCGCCGAACGCACTCCTGCGGGCACCAGGATCCTCCGAGCAGGCGAGCTGCTGCTGTCCGGGGAAATCGTCCTCCCAGCCGGCGGGAGCTACCAGTCGCCGACGCTGTACGGATCGTGGGGTGACGGTCTCAATCAGGTCGCCGACCGGTTCCACGCCATGCTGCGCGCTCGGCCGTCGCATCCCTCGCAGCCACGGCCCGTCCTGTCCAACACCTGGGAGGCCGTCTACTTCGACCACGACTTCGCGAAGCTGAAGGCCTTCGCCGACAAGAGCGCTGAACTCGGCATCGAGCGGTTCGTGCTCGACGACGGCTGGTTCCTCGGCCGACGCAACGATCACACCTCGCTCGGCGATTGGGAGGTCGACCCGGTGGTCTGGCCGGACGGGCTCGACGGGCTCGCAGCGCACGTTCACGACCTCGGCCTTCAGTTCGGCCTCTGGTTCGAACCGGAAATGGTCAACCTCGACTCGGAACTCGCCCGCGCGCATCCGGAGTGGGTGTTCGACGCCGGGCACGGTCCGGGTCTGCCGTCGCGGCACCAGCACGTTCTCGACCTGGCGCATCCGGAAGCATACGAGCACGTGCTCGCACACATGTCGACGCTCGTGGAACGTCTGGGTATCGACTTCATCAAGTGGGATCACAACCGCTACCTCACCGACGCCGGCCACAGCGGCTCCGGTCGGGCGGGAGTCCACGATCAGACACTCGCCGCCTACGCGATGATGGACGAGCTCCGACGACGGCACACGAACCTCGAGATCGAATCGTGCGCCAGCGGCGGAGGACGGATCGATCTCGGGGTGCTCCAACGCACCGACCGGGTGTGGACCTCGGACTGCAACGACCCGCACGAGCGCGTCGACATACAGAGGTGGACCTCGCTCCTGCTCCCACCGGAGTTGCAGGGCACCCATATCGGTGCGGGCGAATCGCACACCACGCATCGCGTCTCCACGCTCGATTTCCGGGCGTCGACGGCATTCTGGGGCAACCTCGGGGTCGAGCTCGACCTCACAGAGCTGAACCCGAAGACATTCGAGGCGCTCAAGGGATGGGTCGACGCCCACAAGAAGCACCGCGGGCTCCTCCACACCGGTCGAGTCGTGCACGCCGACACGATCCCGGAGATCCGCGTCGACGGCGTCGTCGCACAGGACCACGCGGAAGCGATCTTCTCCTACACCGTCCTCAGCCGGCCGGCGGCCTGGCCGCCCCCGCGGCTCCGCCTGCCCGGCCTCGATCCCACCCGCCGCTACACGGTTCGGCTCATGAGCCCCGGCAGAGCAGTCCCCACCGGCCAGCAGCCGCCGTGGATGTCTGCCGACGTGACGATCTCCGGAGAGGTACTCGCCGCACTGGGACTGGAAGCCCCGTCGCTGGACACCGATCGGACGGCCCTGTTCCACCTCGTCGCGGTATGACCGTCGAAACGATCGCATCACCGCGGTCCCTGGTCAGGATCGTCGATCGCACCGGGCGGGCGTTCGCGGTCATCTCGCCCCGGGCCGCATCGTTGCGGATGCTCACCGTCTACGGTCTCGACCTGGTCGAGCCGGCCGTGGCCGCCGGCGGCCACCCCGGAATGGCCGGAGCGACCCTGGCGCCGTGGCCGAACCGTGTCGAAGATGCGACCTGGTGGCACAACGGGAACGAGCTCAGGCTGAACCTGACGGAACCCGAACTGGGGAACGCGAACCACGGGCTCGTCACGCACGACGACTTCGAGGTGACCGATTCCGCGGACCACGCGGCCACCCTCCGAACCAGGATTCGTCACCCGCAGGGCTATCCCTTCTCGCTCGACCTGTCTGTCACGTACACCATGGCCGAATCGGGGGTCACCGTCACGACGACGGTCGAGAACCGGGGCAGCGAACGCGCACCGGTCGCGCTGGGAGCCCACCCGTACCTCCGCGTCGGGGCGACACCCGCCGACCGTCTGCTCGTGACGGTCGAGGCGACGCATGCCTATCAGCTCGACGAGCGGCACATCCCTCGCGACAGATTCGCCGTGAACGGAACGCAGTGGGATCTTCGCGAGCCCACGAACATCGCCGCGGCCCCCGCTCACGGAACGTTCGAGCTCGCCCCGGCGACCGGCACGATCGTCCACTCCCTGCAGACGGAGGACGGGCAAGGCGTCGAACTGTGGGCGGACCCCGCCTACCGGTGGACCCAGCTGTACATCGACAGCGATTTCCCCTCGGACGACGGGCCGCGCAAAGCCGTCGCGATCGAACCCATGACCGCCCCGCCCAACGCGCTTCGAAGCGGCGAGGGCCTCACCTGGCTGGAACCCGGCGAACGATGGCAGGTGTCGTGGGGGATCAGGCTCAGAAGCCGCTGACTCACGAGCCGCTGACTCACGCGTCGCGGTCGCGGAAGCTGGACGGGCTCATCCCATGGTGCCTGCGGAAGTGCCGGGAGAAGTAGAACGCGTCGTCGTAGCCGACCTCGCGACCGATCTCCGCGATCGTCGCGTCGGTCGTGTCCAGCAGCTGTCTGGCCCGCGCCATCCGCAGGGCCGTGTGGTGGGCGAGCACACCGCCGCCGGTGGCCCGGCGGAACAGGGCGGTCAGATGTGAGGAGGAGACACCGACCAAGCGAGCGAGATCGGGGACCCGCACCGATCCGTCCAGACGCTCGCCGAGGTAGTTCATCGCGCGCTGCAGCGGATCGTCCGGTTCGGGGAGGAGCCTGTCGACCGCGAGCTGAGTGAGCAGCTTCCACGCGGACCCCGAGGCGGACAGCAGGCGCGGCGGCGACTGGTCGCGTTCGAGGTTCGACACGATCTCATCGAGAAGGGCGACAGCGCGCTCGATCCCCCGGATCGGCACGATCGGGCGACCCGGCGATACGTCCATCCCCTCCAGGAGGTCCGACACGTCGGTTCCGGCGACGTGCGCCCACCAGATCGTCCAGGGGTGGGTAGCGTCCGCGCCGTATGCGTGAGGAACACCCCGCGGGATGACGAGGGCCTGCTGGGCGCCCACCCGATGTTCCGAGTCACCGATGCGCGCCCATCCGGTGCCGGAGGCGCAGACCATCACGATGGTCTCCTCCGTGCCGCGCGGCCGGTTCATCTGGTGGTCCAGGGCGACCGGGTAGTAGCCGACATCGGTGACGAGAAGGCGGCGGGTTACCGGGCGCTTCAACGCCTCCGCGACGACCGGGCGCGGAACGACGACCAGCCGCTGACCGCGGAAGCCTTCTTGGATGGGCATGGCGACATTCTGTCGGCAGAACAGTCGAATTGTCCAGGGGGCAACGATCATCATGCATTCAGCGAGGCGTTCTCCCCCGATTGGATGAGGACATGCTCAGCGATGACCTATGCCCGGACGCACCCGAAGACCTCCGTTCCCGCCTCGCCGAGGGAGGGAGCATCGCCTGGAGTGCGCCGGTCGTGATCGACACCTACGAACCGGCCGAACCCGACGAGTTCCCGATGTTCCTCGATCGGCGGGTCTATCAGGGCTCGAGCGGCCGCGTCTACCCGATTCCGTTCATCGATCGCGTCGCCTCCGAGGCGCATCCACGTCAGTGGCAGGCCATTCACCTGGAGAACCGTTGGCTGCGCCTGGTGATCCTCCCCGAGCTGGGCGGCCGCATCCACATCGGCTACGACAAGACCGCCGGCTACGACTTCTTCTACCGCAACGACGTCATCAAGCCCGCACTCGTCGGTCTTGCCGGACCGTGGATCTCCGGGGGAGTCGAGTTCAACTGGCCGCAGCACCACCGGCCGGCAACCTTCCTCCCCGTCGACGTCACCATCGAGCAGCACGAGGACGGCGCTGTGACGGTGTGGTGTTCCGACCACGACCCGTTCACCCGGATGAAGGGAATGCACGGCATCCGGCTCCACCCGGACAAGGCCGTGGTCGAGCTCGTCGCACGGCTGCACAACCGCACCAGCGAGGTTCAGACGTTCCTCTGGTGGGCCAACGTCGCTGCGCGGGTGCACGACGACTATCAATCGTTCTTCCCGACGGATGTGCACTACGTCGCCGATCACGCCCGTCGCGCCATCACCGCGTTCCCCGCCGCCGACCGGCCGTACTACGGCATCGACTACCCGGCGCGCGCGGCGACCGGCGGCGACCGGATCGACTTCTACCGCAACATCCCCGTGCCGACGTCGTACATGGTCACCGACACGGAGGACGACTTCTTCGGCGGATACGACCACAAGGCCGGCGCGGGATTCGTCCACGTCGCCGACCGGCACATCGCGCCCGGCAAGAAGCAGTGGACCTGGGGCAACGCCGAATTCGGGCAGGCGTGGGACCGCCTCCTCACCGACGAGAACGGTCCGTATGTCGAGCTGATGGCCGGCGTCTACACCGACAACCAGCCGGACTTCGCCTGGCTCGAACCCGGCGAGACGAAGGACTTCACGCAGCTCTGGTATCCGATCCACCGGATCGGGCCCGCGCACCAGGCCACTGCCGACGCCGCGGTCCGCATGGACATCGACGGGGGCGTGCTGACCGCGGGCGTCGCGGTCACCGGCGAGCATGTCGCCGACATCCGGCTTGTCACCGGCTCCAGCGTGCTCTACGAGAACTCCGTCCGCATCGCACCGGGCGCGCCGTTCGCCTTCGACGTCGAGGTGCCCACGTCATACGGCCCGGACTACGAACTGATCGTGTCCTCGGCAGGTCAGGAGCTGATCCGGTGGCGGCCTCGGCCGGACAGCGTCGGGGAGGAGCCGTGGACAGCGACCGAGCCGCCGGCGCCGCAGCAGATCGACAGCGCGGACGAGCTGTACTACACCGGGATCCACCTCGCCCAGAACCGGCACCCGACGCGCTCGCCGCTACCGTACTGGATGGAGGCACTGGCGCGTGACCCGCTGGACAGCCGGTGCAACACCGCCGTCGCCGACCATTTCTACCGCCGCGGGCAGTACGGCGTCGCCGAGATCCACATCCGGAGGGCGCTGGAACGGCAGACGCGACGCAACGGCAACCCGCGCGATGGTGAGGCCCGGTATCTCCTCGGCCTCATCCTCGCGAGAACCGGGCGCGAACGAGAGGCGATCGACGCGTTCGCGAAAGCGGCGTGGGACGCACGATGGGAGGCGCCGGCGCAGTTCGAGATCGCGCAACTCCTCGCGCGCGGCGGCAGGAGCGATGCCGCACTGGTCGCCGTCGAGCGATCACTGGCGAAGAATCCGGAAGACTCGCGCGCGAATGCCCTCCGTGCCGTGCTGCTGCGCCGCGTCGGGCGTGCGGACGACGCCGAGCTCCAGCTGCAGCGCCGATTGGCGATCGACCCGCTCGACCAGGTGTCGCTCGTGCTCGCCGGCCGCCCGGCCAGCGCCGACCCGCGAACCATGATGGACGTCGCCCTGGAGCTGGCCGCGTACGGCGAGACCGACCACGGCATCCGGATGCTGCAGAAAGCCGCGGACGCGCCCTCCACGACCGCAGGCAACGTCGTCCCGCTGGCGTACCTCCACCAGTCGCTGATCCTGGAGAACAGCGGCCGGCACCGAGATTCCCTCGACGCGCTCCGTCGCGCCCATCGCAGCGACACCACGCGCTGTTTCCCGTCGGGCCTCGCCGATCACGACCTCCTGCAGTCGATCGTCGCCCGGGATGCCGAGGACGGTCTGGCAGCGAGCCTCCTGGGCATGCTGCTCTACGACGCAGGACGGGAGTCCGAGGCACTGAACCTGTGGGAGAGGGTGATCGGCAACGGTGACGCCGACCCGGTCACCCTGCGCAACGCTGCAATAGCGTCCGTCAACCTGACCGGCGAGACCGATGACGCGGTTCGCTGGTACGAGGCGGCAATCGGTGTGAAAGCGTCGGCGCGGCTCCTCTACGAATACGACCAGCTCCTCGAGCGCACCGGAGCCGACGTCTCGCGGCGGATCTCGTCCCTCGAGCGGCATCCGGATGCAGTGTTCGAGCGGGACGACCTCACCATCGCGTACTGCGGGCTGTTGACCGCAGCGGGACGGTCCGAACGCGCCCTCGCCATTCTGAGCACGCGCGAATTCGCACCGTGGGAGGGCGGAGAAGGGCTCGCGCTCGCAGCGTGGGAACAGGTTCATCTCGCCCTGAGCTCCGATGCGGAGGCCGCTGGCGACATCGAAGCCGCGCTCGCCGTGGCGTCGGCGGCATTGACTCCTCCGCAGACGCTCGGCGAGGCCCGGCACCCGCTGGCGAACACGAGGGAGATCCATCTGCGCATCGCGGAGCTCGCCACGATGGTGGGCGCTGAGACGACAGCTCGCGAGGCGAGGGAGATCGCAGACAGGCAGGATCCGGTGACCCCGGACCGCTCGCCGGCACCCGACTATTTCGCGACCTCGTTGCCTGAACTGCTGCTGTTCCGGTCCGCCCCGAAACTGTCAGCGAATCGTCCAGCCGATGAGGCGGAAGCCGCATTCTCGTAAGGCATTCCTTGGCGACCATGGCGAGGAGCTGTGCCGTCAGTCGACTGCAAACGCCAGGTTAATTCACATCGCGTCGGGCCGCAGTTGACAATCGACGTCGTGTGTACGTGAGCCGTTCGGTCACCCGGCGCTCGACGCCGAGGCTCCCTTCGTGCCGAGCGCACGTTCGACCGCGTCATTCACGCGGGCGTCCTCGCGCGCCTTCTGCTGCGCGCGCAGGCGTGTGCGCAGGCGCAGAGCCACGAAGACCAGGGCGGCCAGAACGACAACGATCAGCAGCACCATCCAGGGGACCGCCCATCCGGTCGCCGTCGCCGTGATCGGGTCGAGCGTGTTCGTCGATCCGGATGCGTCGGTCACCACCGGCGTCACGGTCGCCGTCGCAGCGAGCCACACGGAAGCGGGCACATCGTGGATGGGGACGGACACGTCCCACTTCTCCCCGGGAAGCAGCTGCGGCGGGGCTTTGATCGTTCCGGCCGAGGTGGGCAGCATGCCGAACGGTCCCGTGAGACCCGCGACCTGCTTGGCGGTCACCAGCGCGTTGCCCGTGTTGTGGATCGTGTAGGTCATGGTCGAGTCGCCGCCGGCGAACGGGTTGAGCCCACCGTTCCAGTCGACGTGCGGGTTCTCGACCGCGAGGGAGGGCTTGAGGTCGCCGCTCACGCGCAGCGTGATCTTGATGCCGAGGCGGCGGTCGACCGTGATGCCCTGAGTCTCACCCTCCTGCGCGAGCGACGTGACGATGCCGCCGGCGTAGTCGCCCGGGGTCGCGTTCTTGGGGACGGTCACCGTGAACGGATAGTCGACCGACTGGCCGGGGGCGACGGTGATGTGGTCGGTTCCGCCGTGAACCCAGTCACCGATGCTCACGGATTTCGCGCCGCCGACGACCAGGTCGAACTGACCGCTTTCGGTCGTGTACCCGTCGGCCGCGTAGATGCCGAGTTCGAGCGCGGTGTCGCCGTGATTGGAGACGACCAGGGCATCGTCGACCTTGGAGCCGGGGTTGATCGTGTAGTTGTAGCCGGTGCGCTCGGCGCCGAAGCCGTTCGATGCTGTGCGCACCGTCCACGTGACGTCGTCGCCGGCGGCCTGCGCCGAGCCGGCGGGAACCAGCGAGAGGCCGAGCGCGACGAGCACGGCGATGACGACGATGTGGACGAGTGCGCGGATGGGATGCGTTGCGAGCGCGTTCATGGTGTTCCTCAACGGTCCGGGGGAGGGTGAATGGCGAATGCCCGGTGGGGTGGGCGCCGTGCGGCGTCCACCCCACCGGGGTCAGTCGGTACTGATCAACTGCTCGGTGCTCAGTTGCTCAGAGCCGTGATGGTCAGGGTGCCGCGGTAGCTACCCTTGTCGACCGTGTTCGGGATCTTCAGGTCGAGGTCGGCGCCGAGCTTGGCGGTGCCGCGCGGGTGACCCTGGTATGCCGAGCCGAGCTCGCGTGCGACGGACAGACCGTCGCCCGAGTCGTATCCGGACTGCACTGCGTCACCGGGGGTGGCGCCGGCACCGGTCTGAACCAGCTTCGGCGTCCATCCGAGGTACTTGCCGGAGAACGTGTTCGTGCCGTCCTGGAAGTCGCCGACCGACGACGAGATCGACCACGGAGCCTGCGAGTGACGCGTGTCCGAGACGGTGATCGGGTTCAGCTGTCCCGACGCCTCGAAGTAGTCGCCGTGCTCGACGGCCGTACCGAGGTCGACGAGGCCGTTGTGGCCGTCGACAGTCCAGCCGAACTCACCGGGAGCCGCATCCGGAACCGCGACCTGGATGTCCTCGCCGTTGCCGTGGCTGGCGTGGATCGTGACCGAGTCGACGATCGAGCCGACCGGCTGGGCCGCCGAAGCGCCGCTGTCCGGACCGCACCAGTCGACGTTGCCACGTTCGACGGCGGCGTTCGGAGCGGCACACGTGCCGCTGCGCACATCCTCGACGACGAGCTGGTCGTTCTGCACCTGCACCTTGACGTAGCTGCGCACGTGCTCCTGGTTCTCAACCGAGTTGTACCAGTAGTTGCCCGGGTTCAGCGGGTCCGCGCCGTTACCGGCACCGCTGGTGCCGCTCGAGTCCGGAGCCGTGATGTCGTAGTACTTCGATCCCGAGGCCGAGTTGGCGGTCACGTAGATGACGCCGCCGGGGCCGGGGTAGACCTCGGCCGCACCCGGCTGCTCGTCGGGGTTCGCCTTCGCGCCGTTCTTGATCTCGTAGCTCCGCGAGTAGCTGTGGTCGTGACCCTGCAGAACAAGGTCGACACCGAGGTTGGAGAACGTCGTCGGGAAGTCGACACGTCGCACCTTGTTGTCGCCGTCCTTGGCGTGGTCGGCCGGGGAGTAGATCGAGTGGTGGTAGACGAGGACCTTGTACTTGGCCTCAGCACCGTGCTGGTTGATCACGTCGGTGACGTAGCTGACGTGAGCGGCGTCGCCGCCGCCGCCCTGCGCGGTCGCGTAGCTGTTGCTGTTGAGGTCGATGAACAGCACGTCCTTGTAGATGTACCAGTAGTCGCCGCCCGACGTGTTCGACGTAGGGGTGCCGTTGGAGTAGTACGCGGCGCTGCGGTCGGTGTTCGGCGTGGACAGGTGCTGCTCGTACGCCTTGCCGCCGACGTCGTGGTTTCCGATGGTCGCGGCCCACGGGTACTGACGCAGCTTGTCGGGAGCGAGGAACGCATCCCACTGAGTCTCGTTGTTCGCGGTCTCGACCTGGTCACCGCCAGACACGAGGAGCTCGGCGTTCGGGTTGGCCGCGAGGGACACGTCCAGCGTGTCCTTCCAGCCTGCTCCGTCATTGGCGACGTCGCCCGACGAACCGATCTGCGGGTCACCGAAGAACAGGAAGTCGAACGCGCCGTCGAACGACTGCGTCTTGAACTCGTAGGCCGTCGACCAGTTGCCGTCGGAGCCGACCCGGTACGAGTACGCCGTGTTCTCGGTGAGGCCCGAGATGGTGGCGTGGCGGTTGAAGCCGCCGCTTGTTGCGAGGTTGGCGCCGCCGGTGGCCGAGAAGGTCGCGGCGTCCGCCGGGAACTGACCGGCGACGAGCGACGAGGTCGGCGCGACCTGCACCGACTGCGCGGCGTCAGCCGACGAGTACCAGGTGACGATGCGCTGTGACTCGTTCGCACCGACGCCGAGGATGACGCCGGTCAGGTTCGCGGTCTCCACGGCCGTCGCCGGGGCGGCGAGGAAGCCGCCGACGGCGAAGGATGTGCCGATCGCGACGGCGGTGAGCCACACAGAAACGCGGCGGTGATGGCGCCGCCGCGGTTGTGCTGTTGCACTGAGGGAAGACATTGTCGTCCGTTCTCTTTTGAGGTTCCCGGGGTGGGAACGGTGGGCACTCAGTACGATTTGCCTCCCAAATGAACTTTTGTTGAACATGAGGCTCCCTCACAGTTGCATCATGGGGAACACTCAACTTGAGAGGTCTCACAGGCTGAACACGCGCTGCACGAACCAGATCAGACCGGCCGCGGAGACGGACACGGCAAGCGCCCCCGTCGCCCACAGGCCGAGCCGCGGCGCACGCCGGCGCAACAGGATCAGCAGCGGGAAGACCAGGGCGATGATCGTGAGCTGCACGACCTCGATCCCCAGATTGAAGACCAGCAACGACCAGAGCAGTGTCCACGACCAGGGCTCGTCGATGCCCAGCGCGCTCGCGAACCCGAGACCGTGGACGAGGCCGAACAGGAACACCACGGCGAGCCGCAGCCACCCGGCACGGTCGAGGCCGAGCGGACCACTGGATGCGTCGAGCTCGTTGGCCGCGCCGCCGCGACGCCAGAGCCTCCACAGGTGCCAGGCGGCCACGATGGCGATCGACAGCGCGATGGTCGGCTCGACGATCCGGGCCGACGCGGAGATCAGGCCGGTCGCGGCGAGGATGAACGTCACCGAATGCGCAATGGTGAACGCGGTCGCCGCGAGCACGACTTCGCGAAGCCGCCTCGATCCCGCGATGAGCGCGAGCAGGAACAGGATGTGGTCGATCCCCGTCAGCAGATGCTCGGCACCGAGGCGGAAGAACTCCCAGAAGCGTTCGGCGGTGCTCTGCTCCGTCGAGAACGAAGGCTGCTCCGAATCGAGCGCGGCGCTTCCCGACCGGCTGTCGATCTCATAGGTGAGGATCGTCTTCGTCCCGGTCACGTACCCCTCTGAATCGGCGAACAGCTTGCTCGTCACCACGTGCGCGTCGTTCAGCCGGGAACAGGTGCTGTCGAAGACGAGCACGGCGTACGGCACACCCTGCTGCTCCGTCATGGTGATGTCGCCGACACGTTTCGGCGTGCAGGGCACGTCGTCCGAGGTGATGGTGAAGCGGTCGCCGATGTAGCGGGACACCGTGTCGGCGTGCTGTTCGAGTGCGGCCGCCTGGGCAGTGGCGTCCCCGTCGTCGAAGGCGGCGGTGCCGTCGCGGAACAACGGATCGTCGTGCCCGGCGTCCGCCGCCGAGACCACCAGGAGGTCGTATTCCAGCTGCAGCTCCGTGCGGACGTGCCCCGTCTTGTCGGAGCTGACGTCGACGTACACGACCGAGGAGAATCCGTGAGCTGAGGCGGGCTCCGCGACGAGCACAGCGACCACGACAGCCAGCACGCCCCCGAATACGGCCAGAACGGTGCGGCGGATGCCGTGCGACATGGATCTCCTTCAGTGAACCGGTTTGGGAGAAGGCTGTCGAGCATCCGTGAACGAAAGGAAGATCGTCGATAAACAACTGAGGAACAGTCACCGGGGCGGCTGGTGTTCCGGGCGGGATGTGACGCAGACTCGCAAAGCACGTTTCTGCAGATATCGCACCCCCGGAGGACGATCCCCTTGCGCCCCCCAACGCGGACCGCCACCCTTCTCGCGACAGCGGTCGTCACCGCCCTTCTGTTCACAGGATGCGCCGCCGACAGCTGGTCCGAACCGCACGCCGCGCCCACCCCGGTGGGCGCCCTCGGTGCGGGCTTCGAACCCTCGGCCTCGCCCAGCCCCGAGGCGACGGTCGTTCCGAGACCCGGGTCGTGGAACGACGTGCGCCCGTCAGCCGGCTACCGGGTCGTCCTGATCACCGCGGGCGACGACAAGCCGACGCGTACCGTGGTCGGGGCAGTCGAGCGCTGGGCGGCCGACGAAGACGTCGACCTGCGCACCGTGACGGTCGAGGCGAACCCCCTGGATGCGATCGTCCAGGCCATGAAACTGAAGCCTGACCTCATCGTGAGTGCGGGCAACGACCTGATCGACCCGCTCGCGACCGTGACCGCGAATCACCTCGACCAGCAGTTCCTCGTCGTCGGAGCCGAGGTCGCCGAACCGACCGAGAACGTGACGGCGGTCGACTGGACCGGGGCGTCGTTCCGAGGCGAGGGGCTCGGCACATCGTCGACCTACGATCCGGAGTCGTTCACGGCCGAGCGCTGCGGCGCGGCCGTGCGAGCCGGGGTCGCGGCGGTACTGCACGACTTCACCGGCATTGTGCTCTGGATCGACTGAAAAGCTGGGTCAGCTGAGCACCTGGCTCAGCCGGCGGAGGGCCGGCTGTCGGTCCAGTCGATGATCAGCTTGCGCTCGGCGAACAGCCACTGTCCCTCGACGCGCACGATGCTCTCGTCGTAGCGGATCGACATGACCATCAGGGTTCGAACACCGTCGACGTCGTGCAGGTGATGCGCGAGACAGTAGGTCTCTCCGGTCGCGGTGTCACCGCTGACGGTGATGGTGCTCTGCCCGTTGAAGTGCGTCGTCGCTGCGTAGGCGTTCAGCCCGGAGAACGCGGCCTCGAGCTCGGCGCGGCCGGTGACGATCTGGGCGGGTTCATTGACCGCCGGGTCGCCACCGTAGACGGTGACCCGCCCATCCTCGGTGAAGAGGGCTGCTTGAGCTGCGGGGTTTCTGCGATCGGCGTTGTGGGCATACGCGTCGATCAGGTGGCGGATCTGCTCCTGGTCGGTCAGCTGCTGGATTTCGGGGGCGGTCGGGTTCATACCTTCTTCTTTCTGTTCTGGATAGCTGGACTAGACGAGAGCGTCGATCGCCGCACGGATGGGCGTATCGCCCCCGACGAGCTGCCACTGACGGCCGATGGTCCGGTTGTCGTGGAGCACGGCCACGAGGGTGGCGGCCACGTCTGCCCGGGGGATCTCGCCCAGCGGGATCCCGCGCTCGCCAAGCTCGATGCACGCAGTGGGCGGCCGATCGACGAGATAGCCGGGCTCGATGATGGTCCACTTCAGACCGGATGCGCGCAGGCGCTCGTCGGCCGCTCGCTTTGCCTCGTAGAACGGGGCGAACATCGGAGTGTCGATTTCAGCGGGAATCCGATCGCCGGCGCCGATCGACGAGATCTGCACGAACCGTTCGGCACCCGCGAGCTGAGCAGCCGCGATGGCGCGGAAGGAGCCGTCACGATCGACGGCCATCACCTTCCCTGGGTCGGTGCTGCCCGCCAGGAAGACGACTCCGTCGCATCCCGTCAGAATCGTGGTCAGTTCTTCAACCGTGGCACGGGTGAGATCGAGGGCGACCGTTTCCACGCTCCGCTTGGCCAGAGCCTGCAGCCGCTTGGTGCTCCTGCCGATGGCGACCACCTGGTCTCCGCCGGCCAGAAGAACAGCGACGACATCTCGGCCAGTGCCGCCCGTTGCACCGAAGACCGCGTACCGGCCCATTCCACACCTCGCTCTTTCGGACACTGTGTCCGAAACAAGAATACTCCCAAATTCGGACACAGTGTCCGATAGGCTGGCAGCCGAAGTCTCGGGCGGATCGAGAGGGGGAGTCGTGTCGAAGCCGGTGAAACGTGCGTCCTCTTCTCCGGTTCGGCGAGCAGAAGTGGAATCGCGGGCCATCGCCGCTCTCGAGGACGTGCTCGGGGACGGGACACCGCTGGCGGAGGTCCCCGTCGATGCGATCGCGACGCGCGCGGGCATCTCCAGGTCCACCTTCTATCTCTACTTCGCAGACAAGGGCGAGCTGCTGGCCTTGGCGACACACTGGCTCAAAGATCAGCTGTTCGAGGTGCGCGTCGCCCCGCAAGAGGATCGTTCCCTCGACGATCTCGCCTCCTATGTCACCGCTCTGGAACGGATCATCGGACGGTACCGGGAGCACGCTGCGCTGCTCGCGGCGGTGAACCATGCGATCCAGTTCGACGATCGGGTCGGGGAGCAGTGGGTCACCGCTCAGAACCGGTACATCGCGTGGGTCGCCGACATCCTCAGGACGGAGCAGGAGCGCGGCCTCACGGACGACACCTTCGACGCCGAGGCCGCGGCGGACATCCTCATCAGCGGAGGCGAGTACGTCATCGCGACCCATGTCATCCGCCGCGACGCGGATGAGGATGCCGCCCTGGCCCGCGACCTCGGCGCCGCGCAATGGTACGGATTCTTCCGCCGACGGCCCAGCGACGAATCGCCGCGGGTGCCGTAGGGCTCCGATGTCCGTGGGGATCCACTCTGACTGATCGTGCGCCTTTGCTGTTGGTATTCGCTGGCTCAGAATTGGTGAGAGTAGTCCGGGGGTGTCAAGGGACTCGCATTTCGGTCGCCGGGTTGAGGCGCGCTGCAAGGGAAGCGGGGATCACAGCGAGGAATCCCGTCGCCGCCAGCAGTAGGACGGCGAACGCTACGCAGAGGTCAGGTGGGGGAGCCGCAGCACTGGTAGCCGTGAGATAGATCCATGAGCCGAGGAAACCGAACAGGATGCCTATCCCTGTGCTCGTCACTGTATGTCCAATGACGAGTCCGGCGATCATGAACCGTGTGGCGCCGATTGCCCGCCGTCTTCCGAAATCGCGTCGTTGAGCGAGCACTACGCCAATTTGAAGGGTTGCGACCAGCGCAGCGGCGCCAATGAATGAACCTACGAGTGTGTTGCGGCCATATGAGTCCAATACGGATCGGACAACGCCTGACACTTCGACGAGAGCCGAGCTTGTTCTGATCTTGATCGTCGACGAGCTGGTGTTGTGAAGTGTCGTGCGAACTATTCGCAGAAGGGACTGTACGTCATCCGCGCTTTTTGCGACGATGACGATCGCAGTTACAGGCTCGGAGTCGCGCGACCGGTTCGTTGGGATGAGGACGCCGTTGGCGTATTCGGTCAGCGACAGAGATACCTGGGTTGGGCCTGCGATGGCGATACTCGATCCACTAGGCGAGCGAACCGCGGCGGGGAATGCGGCGATGCCGAGTCTTAACACCGATGAGCTGTCGGCCCAGGCTGTGCTCGTACTCTCGGATGTGGGTGCTGGTACTCCGAGGGCAGCCCAATCCGAGGTCCACACTCGACGGGCAGGAACGGCGGCGCCTCCAGAGAGGGCTTCATTCGACACGTCGGTCGACTGGCCGAATGCCACGGCGCTTTCCAATCCATCAACTCGTTCGATCGGCCTCATCGTTTTGGCGGTCAGGCGGTCGGCAGGTGATGCTTGAACGACGATGGTGCGTGCCTCGGCGGACTCGATTCGGGCCCGAACGTCTTCGGCCAGCGAGGCGCTGCGGCCGGCTGAAATCAAGCTCATCGCAATTGCGGCGCCGGCGGTCAACGCCACGATTGTCGACAGTATCCATCGTGCGCGGAGCCCGACGACGATTTCGAAAGCGAATGACCTCAAGTGGTTCACAGTCGCACTTCCCGATCGGACGCGGAGACTATTCGCTCATCATGAGTCGCGATGATCACTGTGCTCCCCGCTCTGGCGCGGCTTCTCAGTCCATTGATGACCAGGTTCGACGTCTCCTGGTCCAGATTGCCCGTCGGCTCGTCTGCGATCACAATCTTGGGGTCGAGCACTAGCGCCCTACAGAGAGCGATTCTTTGCGCTTGACCTCCCGACAACCGGCCGGGACGCGCGCGCGACCGCGTTGAAACATCAAACTCCTTTAGCAGCGCTTCGGCCGTAGGTCGCAAAGCACTGCGCCCGAGCCCGTTTGCATAGAGGCCGGGCTCCGTGACATTGTCGATGACCGATCGAGTCGCATCGAGTGCGGCGTCTTGGAAGAGATAGCCGAACATCGTCGAGCGCATTCGCGAGCGCGCCCGATCTGGAATTTCTTGGACGTCCTGCCCGAGAACCCGTAGTTCACCTCGCGTCGGCCTGAGCAACATCCCGAGAATGAAAAGCAGGGTCGACTTACCGCGACCAGAGGGGCCGGTCAAGGCGATCACTTCGCCTGCGGACGCGGTGAAGTCAATCGCATCGAGGACCTGCGCGTCGCTGTCATACGAGTGGCCGACACCGTGCGCGCTGATCACTCGCTCATTGATGGGCTGATCCTTACTCGTGTACCTGCGTCGATACCTTTGACTACGGACTCGCCCAACGCTGTTGCGGTGACTTTGACCTGGTGCTTTCGGCCGGTGGCGTTAATCACGAATTGGCTGTCAGAGGCGGTCCGAATGGCAGCAGTAGGGACGATTACGCCCGATGTGCGTGGCACTAGGACGACGAAACCCCGGAGCTGCAATCTGTCCTCCCCGGTATGGGCGAACGGGCATGTCTCGCCGCAGCTGCTTCCATCTGGTGCAGAAAGGGTCGCAACCGTAGTTCCGTCCTCGTGAGCCTCTATGGCTCTGACTAGTCCTGTCCACGTGGTCTCGCCTGCCAGCAGATGTACCGCTGTGCCTTGCTCGATCTCGCTTAGAACGTCGTTCGCAATCGGAGCATCGATAGCCGGCTGCTCACTGAGCTTCAGGATCGCGGGTTCTCCGCTTGCGACTGACTTACCCGGTGCAAGCGTCTCCGAGTCGACGACAAGGCGAGCGGGCAGCTCAGCGATGAACAACACGACACCCGGCTCGACAACGCCTGTCGCTTCCATTGCCTCGTGGGCTTGCCATCGCTTAACTGCCGCCGTTGTCGACGCGCCGAACGCACCGTCGATCGCCGAATGCAACCAACCCCTGACTTTTAGCATTGCCTGAAGCTGTCGGACGTCGGGCCCGCTGGCGCCCTCCTCCAAAGCACGAAATGTAGGCACGGTCCCTTCTGCTGCGAAGACCGGCTTCAAGTCGATTGAGTACAGTTTGTCGCCAGTACTCGTCCGCGCCGTTGAATCCAGGTCGAGCGACGTTACGGTCCCTTGCATCATGTTGCGGGCAACAAGCATGCGTTCCCAACGCGCTTCGGCCCGCAAAGGCAGCGTCAGTTCAATCGTGCCGTTGGCCGCAGTGACCGTAGCGAAGGGCTTTTGTGATGGAAGTGCAGACGTTGCTGATATCACGATAGCGCTCGCCCAGGTCACGGATCCGACACTGATCGCAGTCAGGAGCGCGATGATCACCCAAAGCCGTTTAGTGCTTGAACGGCTACTCCTCAATATGTCGGTTCTGGAGTCGGACACTTCTTTACTGCTTCCTCAAAGTCGATTTCCGGAACCTGCGCCCACGGGTACCACGGATCAGTGTCGTACGTGTCCTTGAAGGTTAGGTATGTTGGCGGTTCGCTGATGTGCCAGCCGCCCTCTCGAAGACAAACCGCCCCACTCTTCGAGTCGCTGTATGCCTGCTTATATTGGGCTTCAGTCGGCGGAGCGTCGGGATCAACACCCAATTTCCTGAGACACTCTGTGTCGTCCTTTCTGTACTCGACTTCGGTGCCTGGTTTCAGCTGCGCGGTGATCGTCGCGTCGCCGCCGACTTTCACGACCCAGCCTTGCTCTTCCAAGCATTTTGCGCGGGCGCGGGCGAGGTCGACCGGCTCAGGATATTGACTACGCAAGGGGCTGAGTGAGCTTGCGCTCGCCCGAATGTCGGATCCAATCGTGCAGCCGGCGAGAAGGGAGGCGGCGACCAGCGCAAGCGCGCTGGCGCCGCCTCCCCTGGCAAGCGAACGAATCGCTACTCGCATTGCACCCGTGCGGATGTGACGCCAGTCGCGAACACCTTTCCGCCCTTGGCTTTGAACTCCCACACGTGGTGGGTGTTCCACGACGCATACGTGGCCGAATAGCCTGCCGTCACTGAATTGGTGTGATCAAAGGGGGTGCTGTGCCCGATCGAGCCATAGATCTGGTGGGTGACGTTCCCCTTGGAATTCGACACTGTGTGAATCTCCTTGATCGCGAAGGAGTTCCCTTGGCAGTTGATCGCGCCGGTCGCCCGCTCAGCCGCGTTCGCAGCCGAGGGAATCGCAATGACCCCCGCGCTGATCAGTAGCACGGTAGCCGTACCCAGGATGAACTTCGACTTTTTCAATTGGATTTCCCTTCTGTATCGCGGACCCCCGCCGCGAGACATCTACAAACATATTAGATGTAACCAAGCTCGCGCAAGACTGCTAGGCAGCCACAGCGCCCATTCCTCGTGTGCTTGAACGAAGTCGCCTATCGGGTAGCCCGTTGTCCTAATGGCGCAGTTTGGAGGCACCGGCGGTGTCGGTCACGCTTCTGTCGCCTGCGCGTGATTGGGGGTCGGCACGTTGGCGCTGTGAACCGCCTTGCCCAGATGCATCCGCCGTTAATCGGGCACGACTCACAGAACCCGGAGATGTTGAGTGCACGCGGCAGACGCTCCAATGTCGGTGGTCCCGGCTACTCTGGAAGAAGATCAAAAAAAGTTCCGAAACACTACATGTAGTGGAATGACAAGAGTGTCATTCGGGTTATATAGTGGGTGAACACCGCAAGACGCGGTGACAAAAAGACTTCAAGGGGAGGCCATCATGGACTACGAAAACAGTGACAGCGTTGGCGGCTACTCGGTTCCCGTCGACCCCATGGACCTGCTGCAGTGCGATAGCTGCCAGTAAGGCGCTAGCACCGAGCTCGAGAACCCCGGCAGCCGAAAGGCCGCCGGGGTTCTCCCGTTTCCAGGCCGCCGCAGGCGCGTCCGTAGAATGGTCGGGTGCCAGTGAACCCAGAGTTGCAGGGGCGGGCGTTCGCGCCGGTCAGCCCCTACCTAGTCGGACGGGAGAAGATCCGCGAGTTCGCGGCCGCCGTCTACGCCACCAACCCGCTCAGCTTCGACGTCGAGGCAGCACGCGCCGCCGGTCACGCCGACCTGGTCGCGCCGCCCACCTTCCCGATCGTTGTGCAAGAGCGCACGCTCGCTCAGCTCTTGGCCGAAGAGGACTCCGGGATCGACTTCAGCCGCGTCGTCCACGGCGACCAGCGCTTCACCTACTCCCGCCCCATCGTGGCCGGAGACGAGCTCACCGCGACACTCACGGTGACCAGCGTCAAGACGCTCGGAGCGCACTCGATGGTGACCGCCGAATCCACCATCGTCGGCGCCGACGGCGGGCACGTCGTCACCGCCACGTCCACCCTGGTCGTCCGAGGAGACGAGTGATGCCCGACTTCGACAGCCTCACGGTCGGCGATGTCGTCGCCGAACGCGTCACCGCAATCAGCCGCGACTCCCTCGTGAGGTACGCGGGCGCATCCGGAGACTTCAACCCCATCCACTACCGCGACGACATCGCCAAGTCCGTCGGACTCCCGGGCGTGATCGCCCACGGGATGCTCACCATGGGACTGGCCGTCCAGCCCGTCGTCGACTGGGCCGGCGACCCGTCCGCGGTCACCGACTACCAGGTGCGGTTCACCCGGCCGGTCGTCGTCGACCCGGCGGAGGGCGCATCCGTCTCGATCACCGCCAAGGTGGGGCAGCTGGATGCGGAAGCGCACGTCGCCCGCATCGACCTCACCGTCACGTTCAACGGCGACACCGTGCTCGGCAAGGCGCAGGTGCGCGTCACGCTTCCGCGATGACCGACAGCGCCGACGACCACTCCGCTGCCCGGGGCGCGGAGCGGGCTCCGGCACTCGCGTCGCTGACCACCATGCAGGTCGGCGGCGCCCCCGAGCGCATGCTCGCCCCCGCAACCCGCGACCAGCTCGTCGCCACCGCACGCGAGGTCTGGTCCGACGGCGGCGACTGGCTGCTGCTCGGCGGCGGCTCCAACACGATCGCCAGCGACGACGGATTCGCGGGAACGGTCATCCGGATCGTCACGCGCGGCATCCAACGCCTCGACGCACCGGCCGGCGCTGTGCGACTCCGCGTGGAGGCGGGGGAGCCGTGGGATGAGCTCGTGGCCCACGCGGTCCGCAACGGCTGGTCGGGGATCGAGGCGCTCTCCGGCATCCCAGGCTCCACCGGCGCCGCACCCGTGCAGAACATCGGCGCCTACGGGCAGGAACTCGAGTCGAGCCTGCTCGCGATCGAATTCCTCGACGAAGCGACCCACGACGTCCGCCGGCTCACCCGCGCCGACCTCGGGCTGGGTTACCGCACGTCCGCGCTCAAGCGGGGGATGCGCGGAGTCGTGCTCTCCGTCGATCTCGAGCTCGCAGACGGCAACGCACCGGGCGGCATCGGGGCGCCGCTGAGCGCGCCCGTCGCCTACGGGCAGCTCGCGGACTCGCTCGGCGTCGCACTCGGATCGCGGGTGCCTGTCGCCGAACTGCGCCGCTCCGTGCTCGCGCTCCGCAGTTCGAAAGGCATGGTGCTCGACCCGCACGACCAGGACACCGTCAGCGCCGGATCCTTCTTCACCAACCCGATCGTGTCCGAGAACTTCGCGCGCTCCCTTCCCTCGAACGCGCCGCGCTGGCCGGTCACCGCGGCCGAGCCCGACACGGTGCTCGGGCTGGGCGCCGGCGGCGTGCATCCCCTCGACATCCCGAAGCTGGCCGGCGGGCCGTACGACGTCAAGCTCAGCGCCGCGTGGCTGATCGAGCAGTCGGGCATCCGCCGCGGGTTCTCGCTGCCCGGATCGCGAGCCGCGATCTCGAGCAAACACACCCTCGCCCTCACCAACCGCGGAGGCGCGACCGCATCGGAGATCGTGCAGCTCGCCTCCTACGTGCAAGCACGCGTGCAGTCGGAGTTCGGGGTGCTGCTCCAGCCGGAGCCCATCCTCGTGGGCGTCGTTCTCTAGCTCCCTAGAATGGCCACATGGCCGCCACCTCCACACGCACGCTCGTGCTGGGAGTGCTCCGCCTCTTCTCGCCCGCCAACGGGTATCAGCTGCGTCGCGAACTCGTTTCCTGGAACGTCGAGCACTGGGCCAAGGTCAACCCGGGTTCGATCTACTCCATGCTGGCGACCCTGACGAAGCAGGGGATGCTCGACGCGCACGTGCTCCCCGACGGCGCCCGCACGGTCACGGTCTACACGATCACCGAGGCGGGCATCGAGGAGCTCGACCGCCTCATCCGTGAGGGGATGCGCACGGTCGCGGCCATGGACCCCACCGGATTCCGCGTCGCCCTCAGCTTCGCGCCCCTGCTCGAGCGCGACGACTTCGTCGCGTTGCTCGAGGAGCGGCTCGCCACCGTGCGGGTCGACGCCGTCACTCTGAAGGCGGAGGCCGAACGCATCCTCGCGGTGAAGTACGCGCCGCCGCACGTCTCGTACTCGCTGAGCCTGGAGGGGCGGCTCCTCGATGCCGAGGCGTCTTGGATCGACGACCTCCTCGCCACGGTGCGCGGGGGAGGGCTCGAATTCTCCGGCGAGCCGGGAGGCTGGGTCGCCCCACCCGACGATGCCGGGTGGGAGATGGCCCACGAGGGCGACCGCTACCGGGAACAGCTCGAACAGCTGCACAAAACAGTCACCGAAACGCACCGGTAGGGCGTCGCCGCACCGCCTTTGACAACGTCTATTCAAACTTGAATAATCAATTTTGACTAAGTTCCACTATTTGCTTGCGCGGGTTCGCTTTCGCGATATAACGTGAGTGCCGTCGATCACGTTATATCTCGATCCGTGGTTCACGCGTCAACAGTCAGAATCCAACCCAACCGAAGGGATCCGCGGTGATTCACGCCAGAGGGCTCGCCCGAACATTCGACACCAAGCGAGGCAGGGAGAAGGTCGCCGTCAAGGCGGTCGCAGGCGTCGACATCGACGTCGAAGAGGGCGAGATCGTCGGCTTCCTCGGCCCGAACGGGGCAGGCAAGACCACGACCCTGCGCATGCTGACCACCCTGCTCAAACCCACGACGGGAACCGCGACGGTCGCCGGTTACGACCTCGCGAAAGACCCGATCAACGTGCGCAAGAGCATCGGCTACGTCTCGCAGAGCGGCTCGACCGCATCCGAGGCCCGGGCCGGCGAAGAGATCGTCGACCACGGGCTGCTCTACGGCATCAGCGCCGCTCAGGCCACACGCCGGGGAAAGGAGCTGTTCGAGCAGCTCGACCTCGACGGGATGTGGGCACGGCAGCCCAAGACGATGTCCGGCGGTCAGCGCCGCCGCCTCGACATCGCCATGGGCCTCGTGCACGACCCGAAGCTCGTGTTCCTCGACGAGCCGACCACGGGGCTCGACCCGCAGGCGCGTGCCAACCTGTGGACACACATCTCCGACCTCCGCACCAAACGGGGCAGCACCGTGTTCCTCACCACCCACTACCTGGACGAAGCGGATGCGCTCTGCGACCGCATCCTGGTCATCGATCACGGTTCGATCGTCGCCTCCGACACCCCGGACGCCCTGAAGCGCCAGGTCGCGGGCGACCTCATCGAACTCGTCCTGCACGACGAGGCCCAGGTCGGCGTCGCCGCCGCACAGCTCAGCCGTCTGGCGGGCGTGGATGCGGACGTGAGCGATCGCGTCGTCAGCGTCCGCGTGCCCAACGCCGGCACCGAGCTTCCACCGCTGCTGCGTTCGCTCGACGCCGCGGGGGTGGAACTGGCCGCCATCGAGGTGCGCCGGCCGACCCTCGACGACGTCTTCCTCACCATGACCGGTCGCTCGCTCCGCGAAGACGCCTGAGTCGCGCATCCCCGCTACTGAACTTCTCGACCTCGAAGGAACGACCATGAGCTTCGCAGCCCAGACCTGGATCATCTTCAGGCGCCAGATGCGCCTCGCCCTCCGCAACCCCGCCTGGGTCATCATCGGACTCGCCCAGCCGGTGCTGTATCTCTGCCTGTTCGGCCCGCTGTTGGAACCGCTGGCCTCCCAGATCGGAACGGACAACGCCTACACCTTCTTCGTGCCCGGACTCCTCGTTCAGCTCGCCCTCTTCGGCGCCTTGTTCGCGGGCTTCGGCCTCATCTCGGAGTGGCGCGAGGGCGTCATCGAGGCGGAACGCGTCACCCCGGCCAGCCGCACCGCACTGCTCCTCGGCCGGGTGCTCCGCGATCTCGCTCTGCTGACCGTGCAGGGCATCGTGCTCGTCGCCCTCGGGTTCGCCTTCGGCCTCACCGGCTCGATCCCGGGCATGATCTTCGGACTCGTGCTGACCGTGCTGCTCGGCGGTGCGTGCTCGGCGGCGTCGAACGCCCTGGCGCTGACGACGAAGAGCGAGGATGCGCTCGCCCCGATCCTGAACAGCATCTCGCTTCCCGTGCTGCTGCTGTCGGGCATCCTGCTGCCGATCAGTGTGGAGACGGGAGCGCCGCAGTGGCTCGTCACCCTGAGCGACTTCATGCCGATCAAGTACATCGTGAGCGGGATCCGGTCCACCTTCACGGGCGATTTCTGGACCACGACCGTGCTCTGGGGCGTGGTCTGGACCCTGATCCTGTTCACCCTCGGCCTGTGGGTCGGCACGCGCACCTTCCGCAAAGACAACGCCTAGCCGCGCGTTCGCAACTCCGGAGATTCGGCGCTTTTCGGCCTGCATACTCCGTCCTGACGGACGTTTTGTCGGCGCGTCGGCTGAAATCTCCGGAGTTGCTGCGGCATCCACATCCTCCGGTTCTCCACAGATTCCGGCTCCTCCGGGGGGAGTGCCGGTGGGCTCTGAAACGATGGAGCCATGAGCACCACCAGAGAAGACGCCCTCGCCACCCTGCGTGCCCTCGTCGGCCGAGAAGATGCCGCATTCCACGACGGGCAGTTCGAGGCGATCGCCGCACTCGTCGACGAACGGCGTCGGGCTCTCGTGGTGCAGCGCACGGGCTGGGGCAAGTCCGCCGTGTACTTCGTGGCCACCATGCTGCTGCGGGCCCGCGGTGCCGGGCCGACTATTTTGGTGTCGCCGTTGCTGGCGCTCATGCGCGACCAGGTCGCGGCCGCTGAACGCGCCGGCGTGCGCGCGGTCACGCTCAACTCGGCCAATCGGCACGAGTGGGAAGACGTCATGCAGGCACTGCGCGACGACACGGTGGATGCGCTGCTCGTCTCACCCGAGCGGCTCAACAACCCGGAGTTCCGCGACCAGTACCTCCCGGCCCTCATCGCGCGCAGCGGTCTTCTGGTGATCGACGAGGCCCACTGCATCTCCGACTGGGGTCACGACTTCCGTCCCGACTACCGCAGGCTGCGCGATCTCATCGCAACCATGCCCGACGGTGTTCCGGTGCTCGCCACGACCGCCACGGCGAACGAGCGCGTGGTGGCCGATGTCGCAGAGCAGATGGGCGCCGGCGCACACAGCGACGTGCTCACCCTGCGCGGGCCGCTGGCGCGGAAGTCACTGCGGCTCGGCGTGCTGACGCTTCCGGATGCGGGGGCCCGGCTCGCGTGGCTGGTGAGCAACCTCGGCGCCCTCCCCGGCAGTGGCATCATCTACACGCTGACCGTCTCGGCCGCCGAAGACACTGCGCGCCTCCTCCGCGACGCCGGACACGAGACCTTCGCTTACACGGGTCAGACCGACACGGCCGAACGCGAAGAGCTGGAGTCGAAACTCAAACGCAACGAGGTCAAAGCCCTCGTCGCCACCAGTGCGCTCGGCATGGGATTCGACAAGCCCGACCTCGGGTTCGTCGTGCACCTGGGAGCGCCCTCGTCGCCGGTGGCCTACTACCAGCAGGTCGGTCGCGCCGGCCGGGCGACCGACAACGCGGATGTGCTGCTGTTGCCGGGGCCGGAGGACCGCGCCATCTGGGACTACTTCGCCACCGCATCCATGCCTTCGAAACCGAAAGCGGATGCGGTGCTCGGCGCGCTCGGCACCGATCCTCAGTCGACCCGAGCGCTCGAGAGCCAAGTGGACCTCAAGGCTTCCACGCTGGAACTCCTCCTCAAGGTTCTCGACGTAGACGGTGCCGTTCGGCGCGTGCCCAAGGGCTGGGTGTCGACGGGCGAGCCGTGGGTCTACGACGAGGAGCGCTACAGCCGGATAGCCGCCGCGCGCCAGGCCGAGCAGCAGTCGATGCTCGAGTACGAGACGACCGCCGAATGCCGCATGACTTTCCTCCAGCGGGCGCTCGACGATGTCAGTGGCGAGCCGTGCGGCCGGTGCGATCGTTGCGCCGGCCCCTGGTACCCGAGCGAGGTCGCGTCGGGGGCGGCGGCATCCGTTGCCACCGCGCTCGACCGGGTGGGCGTGGAGATCGAGCCGCGCAAGCTCTGGCCGACGGGAGCCGACCGACTCGGTGTGCCGGTGCGGGGCAAGATCGCTCCCGAGGAGACCCTCGCGCCGGGACGCGCGTTGGCCCGGCTGACGGACCTCGGCTGGGGCGGACCGCTGCGCGAGCTGCTGGGTGCGGATGCGGCAGACCAGCCGATCCCGGCGCAGGTGCTCGCGGCGTGCATCCGGGTGCTCGCGGATTGGAACTGGGCCGAGCGTCCGGCAGCGGTGGTGAGCATGCCGTCACGGCGCCGGCCGGAGTTCGTCTCCTCGCTGGCGCGCGGGTTCGCTGAGGCGGGGCGGCTGCCATACCTCGGGTCGCTCGACATGCTGGCGGGAGGGCCGACCGGCGGTCCGGGCGGCAACAGTGCGTTCCGGCTGGCGTCGGTGTGGGAACGGTTCGGCGTGGGCGGCCTTCAGCTGCCGGTGGGGCAGCCGGTGCTCCTCGTCGACGACGTGGTGGACAGCAAGTGGAGCATCACGGTCGCGGGACGCGAACTCAGACGCGCAGGCGCATCCGCTGTGCTGCCGTTCGCCGCTGCGCTGCGGAGCTGACGGGCGTCAGCGGTCCTTGCGGATCCACCGGAAGGTCAGGCGGCAGACGATGAGTCCGACCACCAGCCAGACGGAGAGCACCAGAGCGATCAGGCCGAGCTGCCAGCTCCCGCTGGGCTCCTGCGACTCGAAGCTCGCCGGGAGGAAGACGCTGCGCATCCCCTGCGCGATCCACTTGAGCGGAAAGATGCTGGCGATGTTCTGCAGCCACTCCGGAAGCAGATTGAAGGCGAGGTACACCCCAGAGATGAACTGAAGGATCAGCACAATCGGGATGACCACAGCGGTCGCGCTCTTGCCGGTGCGGGGCACGGACGAAAGAGCGATACCGAGCACAGCGGAGGTGAAGATTCCGAGCAGGTAGACCCACAGGAACCGCAGCCAGAGGGCGGGGTCGGTCGGCAGGGCGACATCGAATGCGAAGCGGGCTACGAGCAGCAGAAGCAGGACCTGCAGAGCGCTCGTGGCGATGACCTGGCCCATCTTGCCGAAGAAGTAGGAGACGACCGGAAGCGGGGTGCCACCGAGGCGCTTCAGAGTTCCGTCGCCCTTCTCCATGGCGATATCGACCGCCAGGTTCTGCACGCCGCTGAGCAGGATGCCGGCGGCGATCATCCCGGGCAGATAGTAGGCGGCCTGAGTGATCCCGCCTGTGCCGTCAGGCGCCGCGCCGACGTTGCCCAGACCCTGGAACGCGACGGAGAAGATCCCGAGCATGACAACGGGAAAGAGAAAGGTGAAGAAGATCGTGTCACCCTGACGAAAGTAGACGGCGACCTCGTAGCTCACTCGGTTGATCCCCAGCGCGACAGTCCTCATCGGGCCGACCCCGCTCCCGGCTGCCCGAGCGCTTCCGCCTCGGTCGCCTCCCGCACCAGGTCGAGGTAGATGTCCTCCAGGCTGGGCCGGATCACCTCGAGGTCCCGTGGTTCGCCGCCGAGCTCGGCCGTGAGCCGCGCGATGACCGCGGCAGGCGCATCCGTGCGCTCGGATCGTGCCTGACCGTTCTGATCGCGCCAGCGCACGATCGGAACCCGCGCATCCGCACCCCCGATCGAATCGACATCGCCGATGTCGATGAGCCGGCCGCTGGCGATCACCGCGACCCGGTCGCTCAGCTGGGCGGCCTCATCGAGGTAGTGCGTCGTGAGGAGGATCGTCGTGCCCTCCCGCTTCAGCCCGCGGATCAGTTCCCAGAAGTCGCGGCGCGCTTCCGGGTCGAAACCAGTGGTCGGTTCGTCGAGAAACAGCAGCTCCGGTCGTCCGATCACCCCGAGGGCCACATCCACGCGCCGCCGCTGCCCGCCGGACAGATTCTTGATGCGGGTCTTCGCCTTGTCGGCGAGTCCGACGGCCGCGATGACCTCCTCGACATCGCGAGGGTTGGGATAGAAGCGCGCGAAATGGGTCAACTGCTCCCGAACGCTCACGTTGCCGGCCTCGCCGCTCGATTGGAGCACGATTCCGATCCGCGCCTTCCAGTCGAGTCGGCCCCGGTGCGGATCGACGCCGAGAACGCTGGCCTCGCCGCCGCTGCGATCCCGGTAGCCCTCGAGGATCTCGATCGTCGTGCTCTTGCCCGCGCCGTTCGGCCCCAGCAGGGCGAACGTTTCCCCGGCGGCGATCTCGAAACTCACCCCCCGGAGCGCCTCGAACGCGCCGTATTCCTTGCGGAGCTCGCGGACCGCGACGGCGGGGGAGGAGGTCATGTGACCATCATGCCCGGCGGTTGCGTTGAGCGCTCCTCACCACTGCCAACAAGGCGAGGATCAGGATGAACACCCCGACCGCGACGACGGCCAGCGTCCACGCCGCTCCCGGCGTCAGAGCCTCCACCCACGACTCGAACGCGAGCTTACGATCGGGGGACGACACCGTGTAGAGCACGAAGCCGGCGATCGCCACGAGAATCGCGCCCCACACGACCCCGCCCCAGCGGACGTGCGGCCGACCGACCGCGACGGCTTCCGTCGCGATGGGTGTGGAAGCGTACGTCCACGCAGGCGAAGGCGTCGGCGGAACCGGCGCGGCCGGCGCAGAGGGGTCGGGCGACGTCGGCGAGGTCTCGCCCGTCGCCTCATCCGCCGCGGGAGTCGCGATCGACTCGAGCTGCTCGGTGGGCCCGCTCGCCCCGGGAGTGGTTTCGGTCGTGGGTTCGGGGACAATTTCGGTCGTGCTTTCGGGCGTGCCCGTGGCCTTTCCGGCGGGCTTGCCAGCGGCCTTGCGGGCGCCGGCGCCGGTTTCCGTGGTCGGGTTGTCTCCGTTGGTGCTCATTGTTCGGCTCCCTCGTTCTGGTCGGGGTCGAGAATCTGGACGGTCAGTTCTCCGGTCTGCTGGATGCGGAGGATCGAGTCGGGCGTGCCACCCGGCCCGACGAACACGTCGAGAGTGCAGGTGCCGCTCCGATCCGGAGTGCAGCTGTGCTGAACGGACTGCCCGTTCGACTCGTCGACGACGTAAAGGCTCCCGCCGTGCAGTTCCGCTTTGATCTCCACGGTCAGGTCGGACGGAACCGTCGCCGTGGTCGTGCCTGCGCCCTTGACGAGGTCCACCACGGGCGCTGTGGGATAGGCAGCGAGCCCCGGGTCGAGGACCAGGTCGGTGTAGCCGTACGGCTGCGCGATGCTCTTGCTCCCCGATACGTTCAGGTAGGCGCCGTCGAAGACGAGCTGCCGATCCCGGGGGATGAGGGCGCTCACCACCGTCACTGCCGCCAGAAGGATGCCCAGGAAGATCAGGAAGCCGCTCCGGCGCTTGGCGAGGCCCGCGATCAGCACGGCCACCCCGAACACGCCGGTCGCCACAGCGAAGGCGGCGGTGAGGCCGTAGTCCGGCAGATCGGTCATCTGCCACAGAGCCTGCGTGAGCGCGGCTCCGACGAGAGCGACTCCGATGACGACCCAGCCGACGGCTGCGCCGACGCGAGGGTTCGCGGCGCGCCGCGCCCTCCGTTCGGCGGCGGCCCGTGCGGACAACGCCGCGGACTGTGCCCGGATCTCAGCCGAACGCTGGGCTTTCACGGCGCGCATGTCCTCGTTGAGCCGCTGTTTCCATTGGGCGTGCTCGGCCTGCCAGGCAGTGTGCCGGGCCTGCCAGTCGGCGACGTCCTGGTTGGATGCCCCGACCGTGGGGGCCGGCGGCTCCGAGGGCTCGGAAGAGGTGTCGAGGGATGGGGCGGCGGGCACGGTCGCGTCCGTGCCCGTTGCACCAGCGGCGGCTCCCGTGGAGGCCGGAGCGTCCGATGCTGCCGACGCCGGGGCCGGTGACTCGGTCGGTGCCGCAGCAGCTGCGAATGCGCTCGCACCGGCGGCCGCAGCACCCGCACCCGCGGCCGCAGTGGCCGGCGCCGCCGTCGAGGCGTACGGCGCCCCCGCGGGGGCAGACGCCGACGCAGGGAACCCGCTCCAGGTTCCGCCTCGGCGCGTGGCGACGATCACCAGGGCGACGAGCGCGCCGAGGACGATCAGCGTCCAGATGATCCGTCCGACAGCGTCGGCCCAGGATGGCGTGTTCCAGAACCCGCCTCCGACCCACCACAGTCCCTGTGCCATCGGGAGCAGTGACAGCAGAGCCATCGCGCCGATCCCGACGATCGCGGGCTGGAAGTCGCCTTCGATCAGCCGCTGCAGGTGGATGCGGTTCTCCCGGTCGGGGAGTAACGCCCACGCCGCCGCGTAGAGCAGCAGCACAGGGGCGCCGAGGATGGCCGCCACGACGACGATGCCGCGCACGATGATCGGGTCGATCCCGAGCCGGTTGGCGATCGCGGCACAGACACCGCCGATCCAGCCGTCTGTGCGCACGAGCCCGAGCCCGCGCATCCAGTCGAAGAAGCGGGTGCCGCGCCCCGAGAGACCGGTCTGAGGGCCGCCGTACGGCGATGAGGGTGTGCCGGCGCCTGCATTGGGCGGCGGTGGGGGAGGCGGAGGCGTCGATTCGTGCTGTGACATGCTTCGATCGTGGCCTTCCGCCGGACGGCCTGCTATGGGGTATCACCCTGAGCCGCCCCTGATTCCCTCCGACTGGGGTGTCGGGGCTCTCCCGAGTCTGCTTGGATTTCACCATGACCCAGACCGCTTCCTCGCATGCTCCGCGCTCGCCGCGGGCTCCGCGGGCGCCGCGCGGGCAATCCGCCTCGCGGATGCCGCTCGCGCGACCGCGGGTCTGTGTGCTCGGCGGGGTGAGTCAGGCGCTTGCCGACCACCTGGGGTGGCCCGTCACGGCCGTGCGGTGGATCTTCGTCGGACTCTCGCTGTTCGGAGGCGCCGGGGTGCTCCTCTACCTCTGGCTGTGGGCACTCACGCCCCTGCGTGCTCCGGTAGTCGCCGACCCAGCGGGCGCGCCAACACCGGGCGGGCCGGTCGACGGTGTGCAGCGCACGGTCCCGGTGGCCTGGGTCCTTCTCGCGCTTGCGGCCGTAGCCGGAATCGGCACGATCGTGACCGCGGTCTTCGGCGGGAACCCGTTCGGCCTGCTCGCGCTGGTCGGTCTGATGATCGCCTTCGCCGTCGCCGCCGTGAGCTGGGACCAGCTCGTGGACGTCGGGGATGCGGCGCGCGGTCGCGCATCCTCGGCCCTCCTCCGAGTCGTCTCGGGTGCATTCCTCCTCTTCATCGCGGTCGCGCTGGCCGCCACTCCGAGCCGCGTCGGTTCCGGATGGGTCTGGGCGTCGATCATCGCCGTCACGTTCGCCGGCGCGGCCGTTCTACTCGCCCCGTGGGCTTTCCGCCTCTGGCGCGAACTCATCTCGGAACGCACCGCCCGCATCAAGGAGGAGCAGCGCGCCGAGATCGCCGCCCACCTGCACGATTCGGTGCTCCAGACCCTCGCCCTCATCCAGAACCGGGCCGGCGCGTCGAGCGAGGTGGCACGCATCGCCCGCGCCCAGGAGCGCGAATTGCGCGAGTGGCTGTTCGCCGGCGCCGAGGCTCCGTCGAGCGACCTGGCCACCGACCTGCGCGACTTCGCGGCGGCACTGGAGATCGACCATCCGGTGCACATCGATGTCGTCGCAGTGGGGGAACCGGTCGAGCGGGGAACGGCTGAACTCGCCGCCGCCGCGCGCGAGGCGATGCTGAACGCCGCACGCCACGCCGGCGGCGAGATCTCGGTGTACGTCGAAAGCCGCCCTGGCGCGGTCGATGTCTTCGTGCGAGACCGCGGTGCCGGGTTCGACGTGGACTCCCTGCCTGAGGGGCGCCTCGGCGTTCGGGAGTCGATCATCGGCCGCATGAAACGCGCCGGCGGGGGCGCGACCGTCTCCTCCCGTGATTCCGGCACCGAAGTACACCTGAGCATCGAGTTTGCGAACGAGGCACCATGAGCGACGACCACACCACCCCGACCGATCCGGCCACCCCGGCGACCCCGGCCACCACCCCGATCTCGGTCGCCATCATCGACGACCACTCGATCTTCCGCTCGGGGCTGCGTGCCGACCTCGACGCGCGTCTCTCCGTCGTCGCTGAAGCGGCTGACGTGGATGCTGCGGTCGCCGCCATCCTCGGCTCCCGCCCAGAGGTGGTGCTGCTCGACGTGCACCTCCCCGGAGGCGCCGGTGGCGGGGGCGCCGAGGTCGTCCGCCGCACCATCGCCCACTGCCCCGACACCCGTTTCCTGGCGTTGAGCGTGTCCGATGCCGCCGAGGATGTCGTGGGCGTGATCCGCGCGGGCGCCCGCGGCTATCTCACGAAGGGAAGTTCCGGCAGCCAGGTGAGCGACGCCGTCGTGGCCGTCGCGAGCGGGGACGCCGTGTTCTCGCCACGCCTCGCCGGGTTCGTGCTCGACGCGTTCGGTGTCGCCGCGGGCGAGCAGGCCGAGACCACGGACGAGCTCGATCGCCTCTCCGCACGCGAGCGCGAGGTCATGCGGCTGATCGCACGAGGCCACTCCTACAAAGAGGTCGCCGCCGACCTCTTCATCTCGATCAAGACCGTCGAGACCCACGTCTCCGCGGTTCTCCGCAAACTGCAGCTCTCCTCCCGTCACGAGCTCACCGCCTGGGCCTTGGAGCGAAAGCTCCTCTAGCGCCGCGACTCCGCTGAGTCGCGGCAATCCGACCTTCCCGGAGCGCGGGAAGATCGATCTGCCGCGACTCGACGCGCATATGGAGAAGGTCCCGTACGAGGGTGACGACGGCGGCCTCGGAACGGATGTCGTCGGGCCCGAGCAGGACCACGGTCGATCCTGCGGCCTGCAGGTCGAGCGTGCGTGTCAGATCGCGGCGGAATTGTCCGCGTTCGCGGTGGTGGTCGCCTTGGTATTCGAGGATCAGCCCACGGTCGAGGAAGGCGAAGTCTGCGCGATATTCGCGCCCGCTCGCGCCATGCACCGGGGCGTTGATGCTGAGTCCGGGAACGCCGGCTCGAACGAGTGCGATCCGGATTCGCGATTCCTGCGGCGACTCGGAGCGTTCGTGCACCAGGGGAAGGGCCGCTTGGAGCGTTCGCCGACCGCGTCGCCCCGGGTACTCTTCCACCGCAGCCGCGAGCTCTTCCGGCGAAGCCAGCGGGTTCGCGCGTCGAATGATGAAGTCGCCCGCAGCGACCAGGTCTTCGAGATTCAAACGTGACCCGAGTTCGCACCACAGGCGCGGCGGCGAGCTGACGCGCAACCCACTCCGGCTGACAACGTCCGTCGCGTGGAACCGTACCGCGTGCCCCCTCACCGCGCGCCCCTCGGGTGCCCGGCGTGGCCACTCGACCGAGACGTCGATCGTGGGGGATGTCGCACCGATCGGCAGCGGAACGCCCCAGATCTCGGCGGCCGTGACATGACTGAAGAATGCCTCGGGCGGCGCTTTCAGGGCGAACGCGACGCATCGGGCCAGGACATCGTCTTCGACCTCCGCGGGCATCCTCACCCCATGGAACGGGCGCGTGAGGTCGCTGCCGTAGAGGCGTCGCTCGCCGAGATCCGCCTGGCGCGCAGCACGCACCGAGAACGGCGCCTCCCGGAACGGCGGGGGGAGTTCGATGCGTGGTCTCATGCCTCCACACTGCCCGCCGAAGCACGCTCCGCCCGGGTTATCCCCAGGGCCTCTCACCCATCCACAGCCCGAGTCGCGGCACATCGACCTTCCCGCGACACCGGAAGGTCGATTTGCCGCGACTCGACGAAAAGCGAGCCAGGAAAAGGCGCGCTACACGAAGAGCCGCTGCAGCCGACGCACGCCCTCGAGCAGCTCGTCGTCGCCGAGCGCGTAGGAGAGGCGGAGGTAGCCCGAGGGCCCGAACGCCTCGCCGGGCACGACGGCGACCTCGGCCTGGTCGAGGATCAGGTCGGCGAGCTCGAGCGATGTCGTCGGGGTGATTCCACCCCACGGTCGTCCCAGCAGTCCCGACACGTCGGGGTAGACGTAGAACGCGCCGAGCGGGGTGGGGGTGCGGATGCCCGGGATCGCGTTGAGTTCGGCCACGATCGTTCGGCGGCGCCGGTCGAAGGCGAGGCGCATCTGCTCTTCCGGCTCTTGCGGCCCCGTGAGCGCTTCGAGCGCTGCGCGCTGGGAGATGTTCGACACATTCGACGAGAGGTGCGATTGGAGGTTCGCTGCCGCCGCGATGGCATCGGCGGGCCCGGTCATCCAGCCCACTCGCCAACCGGTCATCGCGTAGGTCTTCGCGACGCCGTTGACGAGGATGGTGCGGTCTGCGAGCTCGGGCACCGCCTCCACGATCGAGACCGCCCTCACGCCGTCGTAGGTGAGGTTCTGGTAGATCTCGTCGGCGATGACCCACAGGCCGTGCGCATCCGCCCATCGCCCGATCTCCTCGACCTGCGACGGCGAGTACACGGCACCGGTCGGGTTCGAGGGCGACACGAAGAGCAGCACCTTCGTGCGGTCGGTGCGGGCCGCCTCGAGCTGATCGACGGTGACGAGGTAGTCCTGGTCGGCGCCCGCGAACACGTCGACCTGCGTTCCGCCGGCGAGCTTGATGACTTCGGGATACGTCGTCCAGTACGGCGCGGGGACCAGCACCTCGTCGCCCGGGTCGAGCAGAGTGGCGAATGCCTGGTAGACGGCCTGTTTGCCGCCGTTGGTGACGACGACCTGCGACGGGGACACCGCCAGGCCGGAATCGCGCAGCGTCTTGGCGGCGATCGCCTCACGCAGTTCGGGCAGCCCGGCCGCGGGGGTGTACCGGTAGTTGCGCGGGTCGCCGACGGCGTCCAGCGCCGCGTCCACGATGTTCGACGGAGTGACGAAGTCGGGCTCGCCCGCGGCGAAGCTGATGACCGGACGGCCCTGCGCCCGGAGGGCCTTCGCCTTGGCGTCGACCTTGAGGGTGGCAGACTCGGCGATGGCGCCGATCCGGCGGGAGATGCGGGGGAGATCACGGTGCTGGTCGGTCACGGTGCCCAACTTTACAGTCCCGCATCCGTCACATACACTTGGTCGCGGTAGTTGAAATCTGCCATGCTTTTTTGCGCCCATTTTCATGTGTAAGCACGTCACGTGAAAACACAGCGGCAGAGCGACTGCGAAATCCTCCCGGAGTAATCTCGGAGTGTGATCGGTTAGCCTTGTCCGAGGATGTGCGCGATCGAGTGTCGCGGTTTCCACTTTCCTAGGGCGGTGGCTCAATTGGTAGAGCAGCGGTCTCCAAAACCGCAGGTTGCAGGTTCGAGTCCTGTCCGCCCTGCAAGCCGGCATTCCGATGCCGGCCCACGAAAGGTGTAACGAGGTGGCCCGAAAAGTTATCGACGAGCCGAGCGAGGAAGTCGTCGCAAACGCGAAGAAAGAGCGCGCTGCGAAGCGTGGACCCTTCGCACGGATCGCCCTGTTCATCCGGCAGGTCATCGGTGAGCTCAAGAAGGTGGTCACACCTACCCGCAAAGAACTGCTGAGCTACACCGGCGTCGTGCTGGTCTTCGTGGTGATCATGATGGGGATCGTCTCCCTGTTCGACTGGGTCTTCGGGCTCGCAGTCGTCTGGGTGTTCGGCAATCCGTCCTAACGACGGCAGTCTGCGCCGCATGCGGCCAACGACAGAAATGGAATGAATTCAGTGTCTGAGACAAATCGCGACGACGTGGACTGGGCGACCGCAGCCGAGCAGTCCTCCGAAGACGATGAGGCGCAGACCGGCAACGTTCTGGCCGCCGATGAAGACTCCGTCGACGCCGCCGAGCACGAGGCTCTCCACGTCGTCGCCGAAGACGGAACCGAGATCGATCTCGATGCCGTGCTCGACGCGATGGCCGAGGCCGTCGACCCCGAGGCCGACCGCGCCGTCGACGAGGCTCTCGAAGTGGACGACGACCACGAGGCCGAGGCTGCTCTCGAAGCCGTCGAAGACGAAGACGAGAACGCCACCGACCCGTACGAAGAGTTCCGCGCCGAGCTGCGCGCCAAGTTCGGCAAGTGGTACGTCATCCACTCGTACGCCGGCTTCGAGCGTCGCGTGAAGTCGAACATCGAGAACCGCATGGTCTCGATGTCGATGGAGGACTTCATCTTCGAGGTGCAGGTTCCCATGGAAGACGTGGTCGAGATCAAGAACGGCCAGCGCAAGATGGTCAACCGCGTGCGCATCCCGGGCTACGTGCTCGTGCGCATGGACCTGAACGAAGACAGCTGGTCCGTCGTCCGTCACACGCCGGGCGTCACCGGATTCGTCGGCAACGCGCACAACCCCACCCCCCTTCGTTTCGAAGAAGCCTTCTCGATGCTCAAGAGCCTCGTGCAGGTGCAGGAGGCTCCGGCCAAGGGCGGCGCCGCCAAGGGCGCCAAGACCGCTCAGCGCGTCATCCCGGCCGAGGTCGACTTCGAGATCGGCGAGACCATCACCATCAAGGAGGGTTCGTTCGCGGGCCTTCCCGGTTCGATCAGCGAGATCAAGCCCGAGAGCGGCAAGCTCACCGTGCTCGTCTCCCTCTTCGAGCGCGAGACGCCGGTCGAGCTCAGCTTCGACCAGGTCACGAAGCTCTAACCGCCCCCAGATTTTCAGAACACCGGGTCTCGGAACGGCCGAGAAACCGGGAGAGCCGTTCGGGATGCATCCTGAACGCTCGAATACACAAAGAAGGAAGAAACATGGCACCGAAGAAAAAGGTCACTGGTCTGATCAAGCTTCAGATCAACGCCGGCGCCGCCAACCCCGCTCCGCCGATCGGTCCGGCGCTGGGTCAGCACGGCGTCAACATCATGGAGTTCTGCAAGGCGTACAACGCGGCGACCGAGTCGCAGCGCGGCAACGTCATCCCGGTCGAGATCACCGTCTACGAGGACCGTTCGTTCACGTTCATCCTCAAGACCCCGCCGGCCGCAGAGCTCATCAAGAAGGCCGCAGGCGTCGCCAAGGGCTCCGGAGTTCCGCACACCACCAAGGTCGGCAAGCTGACCCAGGAGCAGGTGCGCTCGATCGCCGAGCAGAAGATGGTCGACCTCAACGCGAACGACATCGACGCTGCGTCGAAGATCATCGCCGGCACGGCCCGCTCCATGGGAATCACGGTCGAGGCCTAAACAGCCCTCCGTCCATCCCAGGACGCCAGCACAGACACATTCGTGGCAGAGCTTCGCCAGGCTCGCACCACATTCTCGATAGGAGAAACAAATGGCACAGAAGTCAAAGGCCTACCGGGCCGCGGCCGAGAAGATCGAGGCCGGAAAGTACTACACCCCCGCAGAGGCCGTCTCGCTTGCCCGCGAGACCGGCTCGAGCAAGTTCAACTCGACCGTCGAGGTCGCGCTGAAGCTGGGCGTCGACCCGCGCAAGGCGGACCAGATGGTCCGCGGCACCGTGATTCTTCCTCACGGTACCGGTAAGACCGCGCGCGTCATCGTGTTCGCGACGGGCCCGGCCGCCGAGGCCGCCATCGCAGCCGGTGCGGACGAGGTCGGCGGCGCCGAGCTCATCGAGAAGGTCGCCGGCGGCTACACCGCCTTCGACTCGGCCGTCTCCACCCCGGAGCTCATGGGCCAGGTCGGTCGTCTCGGAAAGGTTCTGGGCCCGCGCGGCCTCATGCCGAACCCGAAGACCGGAACCGTGACCCCGGATGTGGCCAAGGCCGTCTCCGACATCAAGGGCGGAAAGATCGAGTTCCGTGTCGACAAGCACGCCAACGTGCACTTCGTCGTCGGCAAGGCGGGCTTCTCCACCGAGCAGCTCCAGGACAACATCAGCGCCGCCCTCGAAGAGGTCATGCGCCTGAAGCCGTCCTCGTCGAAGGGCCGCTACATCCAGAAGGGCGCCGTGTCGACCACGTTCGGCCCGGGCATCCCGCTGGACGTCAACGCCATCTAGTCCTCGTGCTCGTTCGAAGGCCCGCTCCGTGAAGGAGCGGGCCTTCGTCGTTGTGGGGGCGTGTACGCATCCGGAACCCCTCGAGCGACATGAGGATAGTTCATTTGGGGCAATCATAATGACAGACCTGTCTACCCCCTCTTGTGGTGGTAGAACACTCGGGTCTACTCTCGCGCTTGGTACGCACCGCGTGCCAGCTCACAGTCGAGTAGGGGCTCACTGCCCCAGTAAGGATTGCTTGAGATGACAACTCGCATCAACCGGCGGCCACTCCACAAGAGGGCCGTCGGAATCGTTGCCACCGTGACCGCCGTGGTGGCATTGTCGCTATCCGGCGTGGGGGCGGCCAACGCCGCCGACCGGGTCGCCTTCGCCGATTCGGTTCCCGCCTGGGCGACCTCCGCCAACGACGCCGGAGCTGCCCCGACCGACGAGACGTTCGAAGGGGAGATCTACCTCCCGCTGCGCGACCAGCGGGGCGCGGAGGCGCTGGCGAAGGCGGTGTCGTCTCCCATCAACCTGGCGTTCCGCAAATCGCTCAGCCCCAGCCAGTGGATCAACCGGTTCTCGCCGACCCAGGCGGACTCCGATGCGATCGTGAGCTTTCTCAAGACGGCCGGCTTGACCATCTCCGCAGTTCCGGCGAGCCGTCAGTACGTGGTGTTCCGCGGAACGGCCGAGCAGCTCGGTTCGATCTTCGGAACCTCGCTGCACGCGTTCAACTACGCGGGCCGTCAGCTCGTCGCCCCGACCTCGGCCCCGTCGCTTCCGGCAGCGGTGGGCTCGAAGGTGTCGGGCATCAGCATCGAGCAGTCCCGGATGCTGACCAAGCCGGACTCGATCAAGCAGGGCGACCTGGGCGCATCCGGTGAACCGCAGCTCAGCCGCAAGGCAGCCGCAGCTCCCGTCGTCGACACCCCGTGTTCGCACTACATCGGCGAGCACGTCGTCACCGTGCCGCCGAGCTACAACGGGCAGACGCAGTACAGCACCTTCAACTGCGGCTACACCCCGGCTCAGCTGCGTTCGGCCTACGGCCTCGACGGACTGAGCAAGCAGGGCATCAACGGCTCCGGGCAGACCGTGGCGATCATCGATGCCTACGCCAGCCCGACCATCCTGAACGATGTGAACACCTACTCGGCCGCGAACGGCGAGCCCGGCCTCACCAACTCCAGCTACCAGCAGCTGGTGCCGAAGCCGAGCGAGTTCACCGACCAGGCGGCGTGCCAGTTCCCGAGCGGATGGCAGGGTGAGCAGACGCTCGACGTCGAATCCGTCCACGGCGTCGCACCCGGTGCGCGCATCCTGTATGTCGGCGGCACGAACTGCGGCGGCGGGCTCGACGTGGCGATGTCCAAGATCCTCGACAACAAGCTCGCCACCATCGTGAGCAACAGCTACGGCAATGTTGGCGAGGCGGTTCCGGCCGACGTGCTCCAGGGCGAGGCGAACCTGCAGATCCAGGCCGCCGGCGAGGGCATCGGACTCTACTTCTCGAGCGGCGACAACGGTGACGAGGTTGCGAACCTCGGCTACCCGTCGCCGGACTTCCCGGCTTCGTCGCCGTGGGTCACCTCGGTGGGCGGAACCAGCATGGCCATCGACAAGAACGGCAAGATCCTCTACGAGACGGGCTGGGGCGACAAGGTCGACCAGATCGTGAAGGACGCGTCGGGCAACCTCGCCTACGCGGAGACGCTGCCCGGTACGCGGTTCGTCGGCGGCGCCGGCGGCGGGACCAGCGCAGTATTCGCTCAGCCGGACTACCAGAAGTACGCGGTTCCGGCCGCGCTCGCCGGTGGGCACCGGGTCTCGCCTGATGTCGCAGCGCTCGCCGACCCGTACACCGGGTTCCAGATCGGGATCCGTCCGATCATCGACGACGACACCCTCGAGACGGGCGACTTCATCAACGAGACGTACGGCGGAACCTCGCTCGCCTCGCCGATCGTCGCCGCGCAGATCGCGATCGTGCAGCAGTCGACCCACACGTCGATCGGGTTCGCCAACCCGACGCTGTATGCGGTCGACCGGGTGCTGCCGAAGAGCTTCCGCGACGTCGTACCGCAGAACCCGACGCAGGCGGTCGCCTACACGAGTGCGAGCAGTGGGAACAGCTACCTCGTCTCGTTCGATCAGGACACCTCGCTGAAGACGGCGAAGGGATACGACAACGTCACCGGCCTCGGCGGCGTCTCGTTCTCGCTGCTGTCTCTGGTGGCCTCTGGGCGCCACTAGCGCCACGGATCACCGGGCCGGCCGCCTCACCAGGTGGCCGGCCCTCTCCGTGCCCGCGCACGGCGATACAGTGAAGAGATGACCGTCACGATCCGCCCCGCAGGGGTTCAGGATGCGGGGGCGCTCGCCGCCGTCGCCGCCGAGACCTTCTCGCTCGCCTGCCCGCCGCACACCACCGAAGAGGCGAAGGCCCAGTTCATCGCGACGGTGCTCTCCGAGACCCGGTTCGAGGAGTACCTCGCCGATGACCGGCGCGTGCTCCTGATCGCCGAGGACGTCGACGAGGAGGACGGCGGTGCGGTCGCGCTCGGCTACACCATGGTGAACGTCGGCGAGCCGGCGGATGCGGACGTTCAGTCGGCGATCCGCATCCGGCCCACCAGCGAGCTCAGCAAGTGCTACGTGCTCGCGGGTCACCACGGCGGCGGTGTCGCTGCCTCGCTGATGACGGCGAGCCTCGAAGCCGCCGCGGCCCGCGGAGCCGAGGGAATCTGGCTCGGCGTGAACGAGGAGAACGGGCGGGCGCAGCGCTTCTACGGCAAGCACGGGTTCGAGCGGGTCGGCTCGAAGCGGTTCCTGGTGGGGGAGCGCTGGGAGGACGACTGGGTGATGGAGCGATCGCTGCCGTGAACCGAGCGCGCCCCGCCTAGCCCTCGGCGACCTTGACGACGATCTTCCCCCGGGTGTGTCCGCTTTCGATGGCGCGGTGGGCGTCGGCGATCTCGTCGAGCGCGAAGATCTGCTGCACGTGAACCTTCACATTGCCCGATTCGAGCAGACGCGCGATCACGGCGAGAGCGTTGCCGTCGGGGGCGACCTTGAAGTCGGTGCCGCGCATCCCGGCCGCCGCCACATCCTCCTGGAAGGTCGGCCAGCTGCCGGTCGGCGCGTTCACGATGAGTCCGCCGGGCCGCACCACCTTCAGTGACCGGGTTCCCGTGTCGTCGTGCACGTTGCCGACCAGGTCGATGACGACGTCGACATCGCGCACCACGTTTTCGAAACGCGTCGTCGTGTAGTCGATCAGCTCGGTCGCGCCCAGCGAGCGCAGCCAGGTGAGGTTCGGCGTCGACGTCGTGGCGATCACGTGCGCACCGAAGTACGAGGCGAACTGCACCGCGAAGTGGCCGACGCCTCCGCTGCCGGCGTGGATGAGCATCCGTTGCCCCTCGTGGGCCTTCGCCACCTCGACGACCATGCCCCACGCCGTCAGGGCGGCGAGCGGGACTCCGGCCGCCTCGATGTGGGAGAGGGTGCTCGGCTTGCGCACGACGCTCAGGCTCGGCACCGAGACGTACTCGGCGTAGCTTCCGCTGAACCGGGGCACCATGACCATCCCGAACACCTCGTCGCCCGGTTTGATCGGATGCGCACTGTACGGCGACTGCACGACCACGCCGCTGAAGTCGTGGCCGAGCACCGCGGGAAGGGTGTGGATGGCGCCGAACACTCCGCGCCCGGCACGTGTCTTGGCGTCGATCGGGTTGACGCTCGAGGCGACGACCTTCACGAGGAATTCGGCGTTCACCCGGTCGGGCACGGCCGTCTCGGCGATCTCGAGCTCGTCGGGAGTGCCGGGCCGGCGGAGGAGAGCTGCCCGCATCGTCGTCAACATTCGTCGTCCCATCGTCGGTTCGTTCCTCAGTCAAGCCCGCCAATGATTCGCCGGTGTTACGAGGGCGTCACCGCTTGTGAACAATCCGTTTCGGATACCCCCAGGCCGTCTTCCCGATTTCGCTGGTTATGATGCTGCACGTGACCCGACTGCTCCGATCCGATGGCCGAGTGCGGCTGTTGCGGATCGTTCGTCAGCCGTTCGCCGTTCCACTGCTCGCCCGCGGCTGGCAGCGCGCCGTTCCGGTGCTGCTCGCGATCGGGACCATCGCGGTTCTCGGCGGCCTCACCGTTATCTGGGCTGCGCGGCTCACGGTGCCGTATCCGGTGTACGTGAGCGAGCTCGGTGCGAACGGAGCGCCGACGGCCGAACCCTTCGCGGTGGCTCTGCTCAGCATCGCGGCGGGCGGGTTCTCGATCGCGTTGGCGAGCGGGCACATCCGGTCGGCCGCGCCGGTGCTCGGACGCTGGGCACCCGCGCTCACTCTTGGATTCGCGGGGTTGTGCTTCGTGGTCGCATCGCAGATCACATGCACAGCGGCCTGCCCGGTTCCCCTCATCGACCCGCGCTCGACCGTGCAAGACCTGGTGCACACCCTGACAGCCGTTCTCGGATTCGCGGCGGCTTGCTATGCCATGCTGCAGGTCGCCTTCGCCGCCGCACTGCCACGCATCGCGCGCTTCTCGCTGCTCTGCTGCGTCTTGGTCGCGTCGATCACGATCGTCGGTGGTCTGTTCGCGCTGGTGCACGTCGCGGTGGAGGTGGGCGCCTGGCTCGAGCTCGCGGGCACAACGGTCGCGATCGCGTGGCTGGCGGTCTACGGAGTGTCTCTGGCGCGCGTTCGCGTGCTGGTCGGGGATACGCGCTAGCTGCGCCGCCCGACCGTGCGGCCGGCCGTTCAGCCGGCGGGTTGCGTGCGCTGCCGGAGCACCGCGATGAGGTCGCCTGCCAGCGCGACGAGCGTGGCGATCTCGGCGTCGTCGCGGTCGACCCACTGGCACTGGGGCTCCTCGTGCACCGGGACGAAGTTCACGTGCTGCTCCCAGACGAACAGGGTTCGCTCGGCGCCGAGCACGTACTGCTGCCACCAGATCTGACGCAGGTAGTTGCGCGGGATGCTGCGGAACTCCTTGTTCGTCGTCTTGATCTCCGCCAGCTCGAGCGATCCCGTCGACCGCAGCGCGAGACCGTCGGGCGTCGCCAGGTGGCGGCGATCCCGTTCAGCATGGAAGAGCGCGTCGCTGGGGTGGATGCCATGAGTCGCGGCGACCCACGAGGCGATCTGCGGTTCGCGGTCCCGCCCGTGCTGGGTGTAGACATTCCCGCCGAAGCCCGTGCCGTGCAGCTTGTCGTATGCGGCGCTCTGCACGGAACGGGGAGTGGAGAGCTTCGCGACATCGGTCGCGGTGATCCCGCGGCTACGTGCCCGCAGCCAGGCGACGCGGTCGCTCGAGCGGGCGACCACGCGGCCGAGGTGCCCGGTCACGACGGGAGCCCCGGATGCGGTTCCCGCGCCCGCACGCGCGCCCGGCGGGGTGCGCTCGGGAAGTCCGAGGTCGAGCTCCGGCGCCGCCGGCTCGGAGAGAGCGAGCGGGCGGGTCAGAGCGAGGTCGAACATGCTCCCATTCTGCCCCGTGTCACCCGGCTGCGGCAGCGCCCACGCCCAGCGCACCGATCTGCCGCCGCGCTTCGTCGATGGTCTCGAGGGTGCTGATCGCCTCGTCGAGCGGATGCAGCGGGGAGTCGGTGAGGCCCTCGGCGACGTAGCGGGCCAGCGCCGCGGCCTCGTACACCATCCCTTCGCGACCGGGCCGGCCGTACGGGTCCTCCCAGTGGATGGAGAGCGTGCCGTCCGCTTCGTGGAACCGCAGCCCGCTCGGCGCCCAGAACGGGCTGTCGGTCTCGACCCGGCCCGCCGATCCGCAGATCGTCGCAAGCGATGGCGTGCCGGATCGCAGCCCCGTGCTCAGCAGTGCCTGGGCGCCGTCGGCGGAGTTCAGGATGAGGGCGACCTGCTCGTCGACGCCGGTCGGGGCGAGTGTGCCGCTGGCGATCACGCCGGCGGGGGCGCCGAGGGCGAACGACGCCCAGGAGACCGCGTAGACGCCCAGGTCCAGCAGTGCGCCGCCGCCCAGGGCCGGGTCGAAGAGCCTGCTGGCGGGGTCGAAGGTGGCGGCGAATCCGAAGTCGGCGGTCACGACGCGCACCTCACCGAACACGCCGTCGGCGAGGAGCTGGCGCAGGATGTCGGTCTGCGGGAGGTAGCGCGTCCACATGGCCTCCATCGCGAAGACGCCTGCCTCCCGTGCGGCGGCTGCGATCTCCCGGGCCTCGTGCGGCCGCACGGCGATCGGCTTCTCGATGAGGACGTTCTTGCCCGCCGCGATCGCCAGAAGGGCGAGCTCTGCGTGCTGCGGATGCGGTGAGGCGACGTACACGACGTCGACCTCCGGATCGGCGACGAGCTGCTCGTACGAGCCGTACGACCGTTCGACGCCGTGCGCGGCGGCGAAGGCGGCTGCACGGTCGGCGGAGCGGGAACCGGCGGCCACGACGCGCTGGGTTGAGTGCGTGTGCAGCGCATCCGTGAAGTCTGCGGCGATGGCGCCCGGGGCCAGAACACCCCAGCGCAGCGCAGGAGCATCCGCGGGGTCGGGAAACCGGGGACTGGGCAGGGTCTGGAAGACACGGGTCATGTCTCCAGTCTGCACTAGATGCACGTATTCCGGCGCCGATCGCGCGACTTTCGCTTGACGATCGTTCGAAGTGCATTAAGGTAGACGTACCTAAGGCATAAAAGCCATACTCACACAGTGCTTCAGACTTGCTGACCGGGCGCGACATCGTCGGCGCGCTCGTCGGCTATGAGACGGGGCGCGCGGTTCGATTCCCCCCAAAACCCCACCGCGCGCCCCTCCGGGGTTCAGCGCGGCCAGACCCCCGCATCCGGATTCGACACCTCGGGCGACCGGCGCGGGCCGGGGAGCGGCGCCGCCCAGCGGACGCCGTTGGCGAGTACGCGACGCACCTGCGGGTGGAAGTACACGGGGTACTCCTGATCGCCCGGGCTGAAGTAGAAGATCTTGCCGCGGCCGCGGGTGAAGGTCACACCCGAGCGGAAGACCTCGCCGCCGGTGAACGAGCTGATGAAGACGAGGTCGTCTGGAGTGGGGATGTCGAAGAACTCGCCGTACATCTCCTGCGCCTCGATCAGAATGGGCTGCTCGATGCCCTCGGCGATCGGATGCGTCGGGGCGACCGTCCAGACCAGCTCGCGCTCGCCGCCCTCCGGATTGCGCCAGGCGAGGGAGCACGTGGTGCCGAGCATCCGGATGAAGATCTTCGAGAAGTGCCCGGAATGGAGCACGATCAGACCCATGCCCCCGAGCACGTGCTGCCGCACGCGCTCGACGACCTCGTCGGAGACCTGGTCATGGGCGATGTGACCCCACCAGAGCAGCACGTCGGTGTCGGCGAGCGCCTCCTCGGAGAGGCCGTGCTCAGGGTCCGCGAGCGTGGCGGTGCGGATGCTCGCGTCCGGTCCCAGCAGTTCGCCGAGGCCCTCGGCGATCGCACCGTGGATTCCGTGGGGGTAGATCGCGGCGATCTCGGGCTGGGTGGTCTCGTGGACACCCTCGTTCCAGACGGTGACGCGCAGAGCGGACATGGTCAGGCTCCCTTCGAAGCGGTGAGTGAGTTCGTGGTCGCCGTGCCGGCGTCGCCGGGCTCCGCATCCAATCGCACCTCGGCACCGCGGGCGGCGGACTCGTACGCCGCGTCGATGATGCGGGCGCGTTCGAGCGCGACCGAACCGTCGTAGCGCGACCAGTTCGGCTCGTCCGAGACATGCTCGAGGAACGTCTCGACCACGGCGGTGTGGCCGCGACCCGGGTCGGCGGCGACGTGGACATCGGCCGTCGATTCGCCGTCACCGGTGAAGATGGTCAACTCGCCGGCTGGAGCGTAGTCGACCACGCGCAGGTCGGCGCCGCCCTCGGTGCCGTAGAGGGTGATCCCGAACTCGTCGCCGGCGGGGCGATAGGCGGCCCAGCTCGTCTCGAGCACGAGGGACCCGCCGCCCTCGAGCCGCAGCAGCAGGCTGGCAAGATCTTCGACCTCGTACGCGGAGCCGACGTCCTGCTTGTCGGCGGATGCGCCACCCCGGCCGCGCGACCCCAGCTCGGAGTGCGTTACGGCTGAGACGGCCGTCACGCGCGGCTCGCCGAAGAGGAACATGGCGTAGTCGAGCACATGCACGCCGATGTCGATGAGCGGGCCGCCGCCGGCCATCTCCCGGTTCGTGAACCAGCTGCCCAGGGCCGGGATGCCTTCGCGGCGAAGCCAGGTGGCGCGCCCGTGGTACGGCCGGCCGATCTGTCCCGCATCGATCGCAGCTTTGAGCGCCTCGATGTCGCCGCGCCGGCGGTGGTTGAACGCGACCTCGAGCACGCGACCGCTGGAGTGGGCGGCATCCACCATCGCCTGCGCCTCGACGGCGGTGCGTGCGATGGGCTTCTCACTGAGCACGTGGATGCCCGCCTCGAGTGCACCGACCGCGATCGGCGCGTGCAGGAAGGTGGGCACGGCGACACTGACGACATCGAGGTCGCCGTCGGCCACGAGGTCTTTCCAATCGCGGTAGAGGCGCGTGACTCCGTACTTCGTGCCGAGGGTGGCGCGCGGACCGTCCTCCATGCCGGCGATGGCCACCAGCTCGACGCCGGGCAGGTTCGAATACGCCTCCATGTGCTGCTGGCCGGCCCAGCCGAGGCCGATCACGCCGGCTCGCAGGGGTGTGCTCGTTGTGGTTGGTTCTTCCGCGGTGGTGGTCACGACGGTCCTTCCGGTTCTCTCGATGGTGATTCTCGTTGTACCGCTACTGGTCGTGGGTTGCTAGTGATCCGAGGGGACTCGAAACGATTCGATCGGCGAGATGGAGCGGCGAGGGGTCTCGTTCGGCGGAGGTGGGCTCAGCGGCCCAAGGATCTGGGGGGCGCCGATGCGCGGCGGTCCGCATCCGGATCGAGGGCGTTCTGAATGACCATGATCGCCGCGCCGAGAACGCCGCCGGTGGCGCCAGCGCGCGACTGCGTGATCGTGAGGTACTGCGTGGCGAGCGGGGTGGAGCGCTGGTACACGACTTCGCGAACGCCGGCCAGGAGTTGCTCGCCGACGCGCGACAGGCTGCCGCCCACCACGACGACGGAGGGGTTGAGGAGGTTCACGCAGGTCGCGACGACCTCGCCGAGGTCGCGCCCCGCCTGCCGGATGGCCTGCAGCACGATCGGATTGCCGGTGCGGGCGAGGGTGACCACGTCTTCGCTCGTTTCGGCAGGGATGCCCGCGCCGGTCAGGGCGCGCGCGATGGCCGGGCCGCTCGCGAGCGCCTCGAGGTCGGCGTCCTGGGCGCCGTGACTCGGCGTCTCGGCGCCGAAGGGAACGCGCACGTGTCCGAGGTCACCGGCCGATCCCTGAGCGCCGCGCTGCAGCCGGCCGCCGTTGATGATGCCGGCCCCGATACCGGTGGCGACCTTGACGAAGAGCAGGTCCGACTGGTCGGGCCAGCTGGTGGCGTGCTCGCCCAGGGCGAGCAGGTTCACGTCATTGTCGACGAGCACGGGAACGTCGAAACTCCTGCGCACATACGCGGGGATGTCGAAGCGATCCCATCCGGGCATGATCGGCGGGTTCACGGGCTTGCCGCTCGAGTGCTCGACCGGCCCCGGCACACCGATCCCGATCCCGATCAGATCGCCGTCGGGCCGATTCGACTCTGCGAACAGGATGCCGGCCGTCGTCAGCGCCCAGTCGAGCACGACCTCGGGCCCGTCGGAGATGAGGATGCGGCGGGAATCGCTGTGCAGGATGGTGCCCGCGAGATCTGCGATCGCCACAACCCCGTGCGTCGCTCCGAGGTCGATGGCGATCACGATGCGCGAGCTCGGATTGAAGGCGATCCGGGCGGGCGGCCGACCCCCGGTCGACACGTCGTCGCCCGCGGGCGCGACCAGGCCGCTCGCGGTCAGGCTGTCGATGCGCACCGCGATGGTCGAGCGCGCGAGTCCGGTGAGTTCGGCGAGCTGGGCGCGCGTGCGTGGGACACCGTCGCGCAGGATCGAGAGCAGCTGGGCGGCGTCCGGCGCGACCAGCGTCGACTCGCGCACGCTATCGGTCATGAGGTCATTGAAGCACACCGTTCCTCAGCGATCCAAAGTCTGTTTTGCTTGCGTCACCTTTTGATTGACAATCGGCAGAAGTCTGCTTGAATGGTCAAGCGCGCTACTGCGCGATCCGCGCTCTTGCGCTCCCAATGAATCACTCGACGAGGAGAACAGTGTCGACGTCCAAACTCTCCGTGCAGCTCTATACCGTGCGTGAACTTCTCACCGAAGACACGGTAGGCACGCTCAAGCGCATCGCCGACCTGGGGTTCACCCAGGTCGAGCCGTTCGCATTCCTGTCTTTCGGCGACGACCTCCGTCGCGGTCTCAGCGAGGCCGGCCTGTCCGCCCCGACCACCCACCAGAGCTTCATCGGCGCCGAGCTCGAGCCCGTCTTCGAAGCAGCCAAGGCGCTCGGCATCGAGACGGTCATCGACCCGTTCGTCGATCCCACCCGCTGGCAGACCGCCGAGAGCGTCGACCAGATCGCCGCCCAGCTCAACGAGGCCGCCGAGGTCGCTGCCCGCTACGGTGTGCGCGTCGGCTATCACAACCACGCTCACGAGCTCGAGAGCACCATCGACAGCGTCACCGCGCTCGAGTACTTCGCAGGCAAGCTGTCCGACAAGGTCGTGCTCGAACTCGACACCTACTGGGTGGTCGTCGGCGGGCACGACCCCGTCGAGCTGCTGCACAAGCTGGGCGACCGCGTCGTCGCGCTGCACGTCAAAGACGGTCCCGGCACGACGGAGACGAAAGACCAGGTCGCCGTCGGTCACGGCTCGCTGCCGATCGAAGCCATCGTCGCTGCGGCGCCCGACGCCTTGCGCGTCATCGAGCTCGACGACTCCCGCGGTGACCGATTCCAGGCCATCGCCGACAGCTACACCTTCCTCACCTCTAAGGGACTGGCATGAGCGGCGGCCGCGTCGGCGTCGGTGTCATCGGCGCCGGCGTCATCAGCTCGGAATACCTGAAGAATCTCACCACGTTCCCCGACGTCGAGGTCCGCTTCGTCGCCGACATCGACGAGGAGCGCGCCCGCACCCAGGCTGCGGCTTTCGGCATCGCCGGCTCCGGCTCGGTGGACGAGCTCCTCGCCGATGACGAGATCGAGATCGTCGTCAACCTCACTCTGCCGAAGGTGCACGTCGAGGTGGCGCTCCGGGCGCTCGAGGCGGGCAAGCACGTCTGGAGCGAGAAGCCGTTCGCGCTCGACCGCGAGAGCGGAAAGCAGCTGCTCGAGGCGGCGCACGCTAAGGGGCTGCGGGTGGCGACAGCGCCCGACACGTTCCTCGGTGCGGGCATCCAGTCGTCGCGTCGTCTGGTCGAGAGCGGCGCGATCGGTGCACCGCTCACTGCGCTCACCCTGATGCAGAGCCCCGGTCCCGAGTCCTGGCACCCGAACCCCGACTTCCTCTTCCAGGAGGGCGCCGGACCGCTCTTCGACATCGGGCCGTACTACCTCACGACCCTCGTACAGCTTTTCGGGCCGATCGCGCGAGTGACCGCGGTCGCTTCGAGGTCGCGCGAGACGCGCATCATCGGCTCGGGCCCACGGGCGGGCGAAGAATTCGCCGTCACCGTGCCCACCCATGTGAGCGCGCTGTACGAGTTCGAGGCCGGTCAGACGGCGCAGAGCATCTTCAGCTTCGACTCGAAGCTGGGCCGCACGCAGTTCGAGGTCGCCGGAGTCGACGGAACGCTCGTGGTCCCCGATCCGAACACCTTCGTGGGAGACCTCATCGTGCACGGCGCCGACGGCATCGAGACGATCCCCTCGACAGGCTCGACCAGCAGCCGCGGTACCGGCGTCGTCGAGCTTGCCCGCGCCATCCGCGCCGGCGTACCGGAACGCGCTTCCGGTGAGCAGGCGTACCACGTGCTCGACGTCATGGTCTCGACCATCGAAGCCGGCCTGAGCGGCCTGCCGGTCACCGTCGAAAGCACGGTCACGGTCGCACCGGCTCTTCCGGAGGACTGGGACCCGCGGGCGGCGACTCTCTAGCAGTCGGCGTCGCAGTGGAAGACCGGCGGGATGGAGGGCGGCGCGCGTCGTCGCCGAGAGGATGGATGTATGGCGAAGAGTGAGAGCCCGGGTGGCCCGAGTTCAGGTGGTTCGAGTCTGAGCGGTCCACACGGCGGCGGCGTGAGCGGATCGGGTTCGCGCCCGCCCCGGATCGCGGTCGTCGGTGGCGGCTTCATGGCAGAGGTGCATTCACGTGCTGCGCGGGCAGCCCGGGCGCAGCTCGTCGGAATCGTGTCGTCGACGCCCGAGAAGTCCGCGCGAGCAGCGGAGGCGCTCGGGTTCGATCGCTCCTACGGATCGCTCGACGAACTCCTCGCCGACGACACGATCGATGTCGTCCACATCTGCACGCCGAACACATTGCACGCCGAACAGGCGGCCGCGGTGCTCGCAGCCGGCAAGAACGTGGTGTGCGAGAAGCCGCTCACGACGACGGTCTCGGACGCCGAGGCGCTCGTCGCGGCGGTCGGCCCGCTGACCGCCACCGTGCCATTCGTGTACCGGTTCCACCCGATGGTCCGCGAGGCCAGGGCACGGTTCCGCTCCGGCGAAGCGGGCGAGGTGCTCAGCATCAACGCCTCCTACCTGCAGGACTGGCTGCTCGGAGTGGACGACGACAACTGGCGGGTCGATTCGGCTCAGGGCGGTCGTTCGCGTGCCTTCGCCGACATCGGATCGCACCTCGTCGACCTGGTCGAGTTCGTCAGCGGCGACCGGGTGTCTCGCGTGGCCGCCACCAAGAAGACGGTCTTCAGCGAGCGGGCGTCGCACTCGGGGATCACCACGGAAGACGCGGTCGCGGTCGTCATCGAGACCCGCTCCGGCGCGCTCGGCACCCTCCTGGTCTCGCAAGTGGCCCCCGGGCGCAAGAACCGGCTGTACCTCGAGATCGCCGGCAGCGCAGAAAGCGTCGGCTTCGACCAGGAGCAGCCCGAGACCCTCTGGGTCGGCAAACGGAAGGGCAGCATCCTGCTTCCGCGTGACGCCGATCAGTTGCATGCGGATGCCGCGCGTCTCTGCGTCGTGCCGGCCGGGCACGCGCAGGGCTATCAGGATGCGTTCAACGCCTTCGTCGCCGACACCTACGCGGCGGTCGATGGCGCCGAACCCGAGGGACTGCCGCGCTTCGCCGACGGCCTCCGCGCGGTTCGGGTGACGGATGCGGTGCTCGACTCGGCCGAGGCGGGCACCTGGATCGAGATGGGAACAGAGAAATGACTGACACGACGAGCACGACCGATTCCGGCGCCGCGAAGGAGCTGGCGAGCACGCATCCGGTCACGCTCTTCACCGGGCAGTGGGCCGACCTGACCCTGGAGGAGGTCGCCAAGTACGCGAGCGACTGGGGATACGACGGCCTCGAGATCGCATGCTCCGGTGAGCACCTCGACGTGTGGCGCGCGGCGGAGGACGACGCCTACCTGCAGGGTCGGCTCGACATCCTCGACAAGTACGGCCTCAAGGTCTGGGCGATCTCCAACCACCTGAAGGGCCAGGCGGTCTGCGACGATCCCATCGACTTCCGCCATCAGGCGATCGTCGGGTCGAAGGTGTGGGGCGACGGCGACCCGGAGGGTGTGCGTCAGCGGGCCGCAGAAGAGCTCAAGCTCACCGCCACGGTCGCGCGCAAGCTCGGAGTGGACACCGTGGTGGGCTTCACCGGCTCGAAGATCTGGCCGTACGTCGCTCAGTTCCCGCCCGTTCCCGCGTCGGTCATCGACGCCGGCTACCAGGACTTCGCCGACCGCTGGAACCCCATCCTCGACGTCTTCGACAGTGAGGGCGTCCGGTTCGCGCACGAGGTGCACCCGTCGGAGATCGCCTACGACTACTGGTCGAGTGTCCGCTCGCTCGAGGCGATCGATCACCGCGAAGCGTTCGGGTTCAACTGGGACCCGAGCCACATGATGTGGCAGGACATCGACCCGGTCGGCTTCATCGTGGACTTCAAGGACCGCATCTACCACGTGGACTGCAAAGACACTCGTCTGCGCCCCAAGAACGGGCGGGCCGGCGTGCTCGGGTCCCACCTGCCGTGGGGCGACCCGCGTCGTGGCTGGGACTTCGTGTCGACCGGCCACGGCGACGTTCCCTGGGAGGACTCGTTCCGCGCGCTCGAATCGATCGGCTACACCGGCCCGATCTCGATCGAGTGGGAGGACGCGGGGATGGACAGGCTGCACGGGGCGAAGGAGGCCGTGGGCTACATCCGGTCGCTGCTCTGGAAGCTGCCGACCGCATCCTTCGACGCCGCCTTCAGCAACCAGGACTGACCGGCGACTGCGGCGACGAGGGTCGGCGGCTCCTGCTTGGATGAGCGCATGGAGAGCACGGTTCGGGGCGAAGACTGGTACGGGCGCGAGCTCGACGGCGACGAGTTCGAAGACGTCGAGTTCATCGATGTCGACCTGACAGAACTCGTCAGCAGGGCGGCCGTCTTCACTCGGTGCACCTTCCGCAACGTGAAGTTCAACGTCAGCGAGCACACCGACAGCGCGTTCGTGAACTGCACGTTCTTCCGGTGCAACTTCTTCGACGCCACCTTTCGCCGTTGCAAACTCACCGGCAGCACCTTCGACGGATGCGAGTTCGGGCTCCTCACGGTCGACGGAGGCAACTGGTCGTTCGTCGGCCTACCCCGCGCAGAACTCGCCGGCGCCGATTTCACCGGAGTGCGCCTGCGCGAAGCCGACCTCGCCCGCGCGCGCTGCACCGGAGCGACGTTCACCGGATGCGATCTCTCCGCCTCGACGTTCGAGGGCGCGGACTTCACGAAAGCCGACCTCCGCGGCAGCGACCTCACGGGCCTCGACCCACAGACCGTCACGCTCACCAACGCCACCATCGACGAACGCCAGGCCGTGACCATCGTCGAGTCCCTCGGTCTCATCGTCATCGGCTGACCCGCATCCGCTGACCGCATCCGGTCATCCGCGCGGAGTCAGGTGATGGCGGCGTGCAGCGCGGGCGCGTTGTCGGCGAGCCAGCCCTGGCGGCGCAGGATGCGGTCCCCGACGCCGTCGTCCCACATCCGTTTCCAGCCCCCGCCGCGTTCGATGGCGTTCCGCCGCATCGTGTGCCAGGATCGCTCGGCGCCGTTACGAGCCACGTCCACCACGCGTTCACGGTCGGCCGCAGAGAGATCGTAGGCGTCGAGAAGGGCAGCGCCCCGCGACACCGGGTCGACGTCGCGCACGGCCGGGTCGCGGTCCTCCGGCGACATCCAGGCGCCCCACCACAGCAGCAGATTGGCGACCTCGTCCAGCCGCGTAGCCGGCCGCACCAGGTCGAAATCGATGAGGGCGACGGCGCGACCCGAGCGGAAGACCACATTCTCCGGGGTGATGTCGAGGTGGGCGAGAAAGCCGGGGGTGCCGGAGATGGACGCCGGGCATCCGGGCGGGTCGACCCGTCGCGGGCCGAGCGCCCACTCGGGAACGCCGAGAGGTTGCACCGCGTCGTCGTACGCACGAACGAGGCGGGCGACACTGAGCGCGCGCGTCTCGTCGCCCACCCACGACGGCCAGGGCCGGCCGGCGACCTCGCCGGGGACGTAGGTCAGCACATCCCGGTCCGCCGCATCCACGCCCAGAAAGCGTGGCGCAGCCGTGAACCCGGCCGCTGCGAGGAAGTCGAGAACACCGCGCACCCGGCGCGAGGCGTCGCTCACCGGGCGGCGGACCGTGTCTCCGACGCGAACGAGCCCCTCCGTCACGTCACCGCCGAGCAGGGGGACCTCGGGGTCCGGATCGGCTGGTTCGACGTAACGGAGGGGCTCGGCGGTCATCCCCTCATGCTGCCAGAGTGTCGTCCGGCTGCGGGATGACACCGCTCGAGCGAGTCGCGTGGCGACGCGCTCAAGCGACTTCCTTCACCTGACCGTGCTTGATGTGCAGCCGCCGTTGCGCGCGCTTGGCCACCGCGCTGTCGTGCGTGACGACGATCAGGGTGAGCCCGCGGTCACGCCAGAGCCCCTCGAGGAGGTCCATGATCTCGTCGCGGGTCTCCTCGTCGAGGTTGCCGGTGGGCTCGTCCGCGAGCAGCACATCCGGGTCCTTCACGAGAGCGCGGGCGATGGCCACCCGTTGCTGCTGACCGCCGGAGAGCTCCGATGGCAGGTGGGTGCCGCGATCTCCCAGGCCCACGGATGCGAGGGCTTCTGTTGCGCGCCGCCTGCGTTCCGCGGCGCCCACCTTCAGCGGGGCGAGGGCCGTCTCCACGTTCTCCTGCGCCGTCAGCGTCGGGATCAGGTTGAAACCCTGGAAGACGAACCCGATCTCGGTGGCGCGGATGCGCGTGAGCCGGCTGTCGCGCAGGCCGGACAGGCTCGACGACTCCAGCTCGACCGTGCCCGAGGTGGGCCGGTCGAGGGCGCCGAGCATCTGCAGCAGCGTGGACTTGCCGCCGCCCGTCGGGCCCTGGATCGCCACGAGCTGGCCGTCCGGGATCTCGAGGCTGACGTTGTCGAGCGCGGTCACTCGGCGCTTCGACTGGGTGTACGTCTTGGTGACGTCGGTGAGCATGTACATGATCTTCTCCGGGATGGGGTGAGGGGTCAGGCGACCGAGCGGAGGGCGGCGGCGGGGCGAAGACGCGAGGCGCGCCATCCGCCGATCGCTCCGGCCAGGAGGCCGCCGAGAACGGCGAGGCCGACGGCGATGAGGACGACCCACAGGGTGACGGGGGCGTGCAGCGCGATGCTGGTGCTCGTGGATGCGGCGTTGGCGGCAGCCTGGAACGCCCCGCCACCGAACCCGCCGCCTCCGCCCGGCGCCGCCGTGCTCCCGCCGGTAGCGATGCGGTCAGCCCCTCCGGCGGCGTCGGCGAAGCCGTTGCCGACGCCGCCGGAGAGAGTCGGCGCGATCATGTTGACGACGAGCACGCCGATCAACCCGACGGCGATGCCGATGACGCCGCCGATGAGACCCTGAACGACCGATTCGCCGGCGACCTGCCCGACGATGCGGCGGTTGCTCCAGCCGATCGCCTTGAGGGTGCCGAACTCGCGGGTGCGCCGGGTGACGCCCGAGATGGTGAAGAGGATGGCGATGAGGAACGCCGCCGCCAGCACGATGATGGACAGCCAGGTGCCGAGGTCGGCGATCAGGTCGCCCGCGGTGCCGAGCGAGCCCGAGACGCTCGAGGCCAGGTCGGCCTGGGTGCTCACGGTCGCCGTCGGCAGGGCCTTGGCGAGATCGGTCTTGATCTGGCCGATGTCGCTGGATGAGGCGGCGGTCACGTACACGGCGCTGATCTTGCCCGCCTGACCGGAGAGGGTCTGGGCGACGTCCAGCGGGATGTACGTGTTGGCGGCCGTCGTGGCGTCGTTGCCGGTTGCCGACACGATCCCGATGACCGTGAAGTCCGTTCCGCCGATCGTGATGGTGTCGCCGACCGCCTTGCTCGCGGTCTTGGCGTATCCCGCATCGAGCACCACCACATCCGCCCCCACATCGGCCTTGGTGAACGTGCGACCGCTCGACAGGGTGACGGATGCGAGCGGGCCGACGGACGCGCCCGATGGGTCCAGCCCCATCACCGAGAACGTGTCGACGGTGAACGAGCTGCCGCCGGCGCCGTCTGCGCCGCCGGTGGGCGCGGGCGCCGGGACGGCGGTGGATCCGTCGGTGCCGCCACCCTGGCGCTGGTCACGGAGCTGCTGGAAGTCGGGCAGCGTTCCGCTGAAGCTCGTGTTGGTCAGGGAGAGCACCGAGGCGGCAGCCGACACGTTGGAGACGCTCTGCGCTGTGTCGAGGGCTTTCGCGTCCATGACGGTGGCGCCGCGCGTCGGCTCCAGCCGGGACGTGTCGACCGCCCGGCCCGCGCCCGTATCCGTTCCGGCGTCCGCTCCGAAGTCGAACCGCGGTCCGCCGCCCGCGCCCTGCTGGGCCGTCGCGGCCTGAGCCGTCGCCGGCTCGGTGACGGTGATGTCCGTCCCCACCCCGTAGACCGATTCGAGCACGCTGGCCTGGGCCTGTTTGACCCCGGCCGAGACGGCGTTGACGATGATGACGAGGGCGATCGCGAGGGCCATGCCCACGGCGATGATGATCGTCTGCTTGCGGCGGTTGACGAGCTCGCGGCGCAGATAGGTGCCGAACATAGGCTTCCGGTTTCTCTTCGAGGACTGACATGTTCGAGGTGAACGGTGCGACGGTAGAGTCGCGCTATTTGTCGGCGCTTTGCCGTACCTATGGGTTGGCTGACGTCACGCATCCGGGCGACCCGGATCGGCGCGCATACTTCACAGACTTCACATAGGTTTCGCATAGTCCGCGCGGAGGCGGCTCGCGATAATAGGAAAGGTGACCATGAACTCCCGCGCCGTGCCCGGCACCCCCAGCCAAACCCGCACCCTGCTGCGCCGTGCCGACGGCAGCTCCATCCGCGTGCTGGTCGTCGACGACGAGTCGACGCTCACCGACCTGCTCTCGATGGCCCTCCACTACGAGGACTGGGACGTGAAGACGGCCTCCAACGGCCAGCAGGCCCTCAGCATCTCCCGCGAGTTCAAGCCCGACGTCGTGGTGCTCGACATCATGCTCCCCGACATCGACGGTCTGCAGGTACTGTCCCGGATGCGCGCCGACGGCAACGAGGCACCCGTGCTCTTCCTGACGGCGAAGGACTCGCTCGACGACCGCATCGCCGGCCTGACCGCGGGCGGCGACGACTATGTGACGAAGCCGTTCAGCCTCGAGGAGCTCGTCGCCCGGTTGCGCGGCCTCCTCCGTCGCTCGCGTGCGGCAGTGGCCGACCACAGCGATCCTGTGCTCATCGTCGGGGATCTCGTGCTCGACGAGGACAGCTACGAGGTGCACCGCGACGGCGAGGCCATCCAGCTGACAGCCACCGAGTTCGAGCTGCTGCGGTTTCTCATGCGCAACCCCCGCCGGGTGCTGAGCAAGACGCAGATCCTCGACCGCGTGTGGAGCTACGACTTCGGCGGATCGTCGAGTGTCGTCGAGCTCTACATCTCCTACCTCCGCAAGAAGATCGACTCCGGCCGTGCGCCGATGATCCACACGGTGCGCGGTGCCGGCTACATGGTGAAGGCTGCGACGTGACCGCTGCCCCTGCGACGGGTGAGCACACATCGGAGACGCGGAAGCGCGGCGCAAGACTGCGCATCCGCCCGTTCCGTTCGTGGACCATCCGGAGCCGGGTGGTGCTCGTCGTCGTCGCAATGCTGGCGGTGCTGGGCGCAGTGATCGGCACGGTCAGTGTGTTCGCGCTGCAGGGATATCTCATGAGCCGCCTGGACGGGCAGCTCACGAGCGCCGTCGAACGCGGTCAGCGTGCGGCGAACAGGATCTACGGGAATGCCCCCACCGGTCCGGACGTGACCGGTATCGTCGCCGCTCCCGGACAGCCGGTCGGCACTTTCGGACTCGTGCGTAGCGGAAGCCTGCTGCTGTATCCGGTGATCCTGGCCAAGCAGACGGCCGGTGGCGCCCCGAACGACCTCGGTCCGCAGAACGTCCCGATCACCGCGACGGCCCTCTACACGCTCCCCTCGGACGGCAAGCCGCGAACGGTGAACCTCGGTCCCACGCTCGGCGAATACCGAGTGGCCGCGGCGAGTCTCACGAACGGCGACAGCGTCATCATCGGCCTGCCGCTGAACGATGTGAACGCCACCGTTCGCCAGCTGACGTTCGTCATCGTTCTGGTGTCGCTCTCCGGGCTGATCTTCGCGTTCCTCATTGCGAGCTTCATCGTGCGGCTGGCCGTCCGGCCACTGGAACGCGTCGCGGAGACGGCGCAAGAAGTGGCCGAGATGCCGCTCGACCGCGGCGACGTCGCGCTCTCGGTGCGCGTTCCCGACGCCGACACCGATCCGCACACCGAGGTCGGCAAGGTCGGGGCGGCGCTGAACCGGATGCTCGGCCACGTCGCCTCCGCGCTGACCGCCCGGCAGGCGAGCGAGCAGAAGGTGCGGCAGTTCGTCGCCGACGCCAGCCACGAGCTGCGAACACCGCTGGCGTCCATCCGCGGTTACGCCGAGCTGACGCGGCGCTCACCGCACGAGCTCCCGGGCGACGTGACGCGCTCGCTCGGCCGCATCGAGTCGGAGGCTACGCGGATGACCTCGCTCGTCGAGGACCTGCTGCTGCTCGCCCGGCTCGACGAGGGCCGCGAGCTCGATCGCGACCCGGTGGACCTGTCGATGCTGCTGGTGAACGCCGTGAGCGACGCGCACGCCGCTGGTCCGGATCACACGTGGTCCATCGTGCTGCCCGAGGAGCCGGTCGAGGTTCTGGGCGACCGCGCCCGACTGCACCAGGTGGTCGTGAACCTGCTCGCGAACGCCCGCGTGCACACGCCTGAAGGAACCCAGGTGACCGCGGCGCTCAGCCTGGACGAAGAGAGTGGCCGGGCGATCGTGACGGTCACCGACAACGGCCCCGGCATCCCGGAGGAGCTCAAGGCGACGCTGTTCGAGAGGTTCGCCCGCGGCGACAGCTCGCGCAACCGTGCGACGGGGTCGACCGGGCTCGGCCTGGCGATCGTGCACGCTGTCGTCGAAGCGCACGGAGGCGACGTGACCGTACAGAGCGATCCGGGGGAGACCGTGTTCACGGTGTCGCTGCCCGCGCGCACGGCGACCGGCGACGAGGCGCCCGCTCACGAGGCCTCCGCTCACGAAAATTCGGCCGACGCCACCGCGTGAGGCGCCGACTCGATTTGCTTCTGTGCCCGCGCATCCCGTAGCCTGTACGAAGCCAAAGACCGCTGGTCGTCGCGTGCGCAAGCATGCGAACGAAGATTCACTCAGGTGAGGGCCCGCGCAGGTGTGTGAAGCAAGTTTCGCAAGCTCCCGTTTGCGCCGCCAGCTCCGTGCCCTTGCGCCGGAGCTTTTTTCTTTGCCCGCGGTCGAGGCGCACATCGCTCCCGCGGTGTGCGACGCAAAATCAGAGGAGTAGGCCATGGCGAACAAGGAAGCCGCGGTTGCCGAGCTTGAGGATCTCTTCAAGAGCTCGACCGCCGTTCTGCTGACCGAGTACCGCGGTCTCACTGTCGCTCAGCTCAAGCAGCTGCGCACATCGATCAGTGAGCACGCGACGTACGCCGTGGTGAAGAACACGCTGACCAAGATCGCGGCCAACAACGCCGGCATCTCGTCGTTCGACGAGGAGCTCGTTGGGCCGTCCGCGATCGCCTTCGTGCACGGAGACCCTGTCGCCGTCGCGAAGTCGCTGCGTGACTTCACCAAGGCAAACCCTCTCCTGGTGGTCAAGGGCGGTTACTTCGACGGTAACCCGCTGACCGCAGCAGAGGTAGGCAAGCTCGCCGACCTCGAGTCTCGTGAAGTTCTGCTGGCGAAGCTCGCCGGCGCCTTCAAGGCCTCGCTGTTCGGAGCCGCATATCTGTTCAACGCACCGCTGTCGCAGGCCGTTCGCACGGTCGACGCGCTGCGTGAGAAGCAGGAGTCCGCTGCGTAGTCCATCCCCCGGGATGCCTACCAAGCGGTTGAGTACACGAAAAAATCTAAGGAGAAAATCATGGCAAAGCTGTCGACTGACGAGCTGCTCGACGCGTTCAAGGAGCTCACGCTCATCGAACTGAGCGAGTTCGTGAAGAAGTTCGAGGAGACCTTCGAGGTCACCGCCGCCGCCCCCGTCGCCGTTGCTGCGGCCGGCGCCGGCGCTGCTGCCCCCGCCGAAGAGGTCGAAGAGAAGACGGCGTTCGACGTCGTCCTCGAGGCGGCCGGCGAGAAGAAGATCCAGGTCATCAAGGAGGTGCGCGCCCTCACCAGCCTCGGCCTCGGTGAGGCGAAGGCACTCGTTGACGGCGCCCCGAGCACCGTGCTCGAAGGCGCCACCAAGGAAGCCGCTGACAAGGCGAAGGCTCAGCTCGAAGAAGCTGGCGCCACCGTCACCCTTAAGTAGTCTGCGCCCCATCGGGGCTCTTTCTACCGCAGGCTGACACGCCTGACGCACGTCGCGACGCGGACTCCTTCATACCGAGTATCCGCGTTGCGAGGGCGTCGTTCCCCGCAACGGGAACGACGCCCTCTGTGTTTTAAGCCCGTCTGGGCCGAACCACAGGGTCAGGCAGCGCGGATGCCCGGGCCGGCCGCCACCAACCGGTGGCGGCTCACCCAGCGTCCGATCGCGCCCGCCTGCGGGCGGAAGGTGTGCAAGGACGCACATCCGAGAAAGAACCACGATGAACACCGACAAGTTGCGCGGCTATGCCGTGTACTGGCGGCAGCTCGCTGTCGCCGTCCTCACGGGGGAGGTGCGGGCGCGCACAGCGCACCCGCCGGATCTGTACCGCAGTTCGGCCCAGCACGGGCCGATCCTGCGGTAGCCTCCATCCCTTCGAAAGCCCCCGGCCCTGGAACGGCCGGGGGCTCTCTCTTTACACTCGGAGTCATGTCCGAACCGCTCGATGTCGCCGCCACTCGCAACGCCTACGACACGGTCGCGGCCGACTACGAGGAGCTGCTGCGGGACGAACTGGCGCAGAAGCCGATCGACCGTGCGGTGCTCGGTGCGTTCGCCGAGTATGTGGTCGCGTCCGGCGGCGGCGAGGTCGCCGATCTCGGCTGTGGTCCCGGCCGGGTGACCGCGTACCTCGCGGACCTCGGGCTCGACGTGTTCGGCGTGGACCTGTCGCCCGGGATGGTCGGTGTGGCCCGGGCCGCGCATCCGGAGCTCAGGTTCGACGTGGGAACGATGGCGTCTTTGGACATCCCGGATGCGTCACTCGCCGGAGTGGTGGCCTGGTACTCGATCATCCACACGCCACCCGAGCGGCAGGCGGGGATCTTCGCGGAGTTCGCCCGCGTGCTGCGGCCGGGCGGCTGGTTGTTGCTCGCCTTCCAGGTCGGCGACGAGGTCGTGCATCTGCAGCGCGCGTACGGCCACGAGATCGACCTCCACACGCGGCGGCAGTCGCCGGAGCGCATCCGGGAGTTGCTCGAGGGCGCCGGGCTCGCGGAGTTCGCGCGGACCGTGCGTGAGCCCGTTGCGCCGGAGAAGTCGGCTCAGGCGTACGTGCTGGCAGTTTCATTGCACGCTTGATTTATATAGACAAGCTATATATACTGGTGACATGTCTCGACCCGACCTCAGCGAACTCCACCAGACACTCGGCGACCTCGTCGTCGCCAGCCACCGACTAGCCCGGCTCGCCGCCCGGGTGACCGGCAACACCGAATCCCCGGCGACCTGGCGCACGCTCAGTGTGTTGCAGACCGGCGGCGCGATGCGCCTGGGGGAGCTCGCCGCGAACAGCCGGGTGTCCCAGCCGACGATGACGAAGATCGTGCGCAACCTGGTCGACTCCGAATGGGTGAAACGGATCGCCGACACCGACGACGCCCGCGCCTGGCAGATCGCGATCACGCCCAAGGGGGCCACGGCCCTGCAAGACTGGCGCGACGAGCTGACCAGCGCTCTCGTGCCGATGTTCGCCGACCTCAGCGAAGAAGAGGTCGCTGCACTGCGCCGCACCGTGGAGATCATCGGGTCGCGCGTCGACCTCTCGACGGCGACGTCCCAGGCCGTCACCGGCTCGCACTGACCCGCTGCACAACCCATCCCGCACGGCACCTTCCCGTGCCACCACCTCGACCACTACGCCGTCACACCGACGATCGGAGCCCTGAACCCTTCATGTCCCACGACAAGCCCACGAGCATCCTGAAACAGCCGACCGCCGTCTGGGCGGTCGCATTCGCGTCCGTCATCGCCTTCATGGGCATCGGCCTGGTCGACCCGATCCTGCCGGCCATCGCGGCCAGCCTGAAGGCGACACCGACCGAGACGGAGATGCTCTTCACGAGTTACCTGCTCATCACGGGCGCAGCGATGTTCTTCACGAGCTGGATCTCGAGCCGGATCGGCGCGAAGAAGACGCTGCTGATCGGGCTCGCTCTGATCGTCGTGTTCGCGCTCGCTGCGGGGCTGTCGCCCAACGTCGAAGCCATCATCGGGTTCCGCGCCGGCTGGGGGCTCGGAAACGCGCTCTTCATCTCGACCGCGCTGGCGACCATCGTCGGAGCGGCATCCGGCGGAACGTCGTCGGCGATCATCCTCTACGAGGCGGCGCTCGGCCTCGGCATCGCGATCGGGCCGCTGCTCGGTGGTCTGCTTGGAAGCTGGAGCTGGCGCGGGCCGTTCTTCGGTACGGCGGTGCTGATGGCCATCGGGTTCATCGCGATCGTCCTCCTGCTCAAGAAGAACCCCGAGAAGCCGACCCCCACCTCCCTGAGCGCGCCGTTCAAGGCGCTCGCGAGGCCGGCCCTCGGCTTCCTCGCCGCCGCCGCGCTCTTCTACAACATCGGCTTCTTCGTGCTGCTGGCCTACACGCCGTTCGCACTGGTGCCGCTGGGCATCGACTCGGCCATCAGCCTCGGGTTCATCTTCTTCGGCTGGGGCGTCGCGCTCGCGATCACCTCGGTGTGGGGTGCTCCACTGCTGACCAACCGGATGCCGCGCACCCGTGTGCTCTGGATCGTCATGCCGTTGCTCGCCATCGACCTCGCGGCGGCCGCACTCTTCATCGCATCCGTCGTCGGCCTGATCGTCTGCGTCATCGTGGGCGGACTGCTGCTCGGCATCCTGAACACGGTGCTCACGGAGTGCGTGATGGAGTCGACGGACCTGCCCCGCACGGTGGCGTCGAGCGCATACTCGGGCGTGCGGTTCCTCGGCGGAGCGATCGCCCCGCCTGCCGCGACCCTGCTCGCCTCCACCATCTCGCCGGCCACGCCGTTCTTCGGGGGAGCGATCGCGGTTCTCATCGCCGTCGCGCTCCTGCTCATCGGCCACAAGCACCTGAAGCGCGTCGACGGCGTCGAGGAGTCGCCCGTCGAGGAGGCCCAGGCCCTCACCCTCGCCGACGCTTCCTGACCGCGGCGCCGCCCCCGAGTCCGCACGAACTACCTCGCGAGTACGCGAGAAGTCGCCCGAAAACTGTCGAGTACGCAGAGAATCCGCGTACTCGGCTGTTGGGGTCAGGCGGGTGGGGCGGTGGAGGTGCGCGTGATGAGGGTGACGGGGGAGCGCACGGAGCGGGTGCGTGGCTCGGCGCCCGCGAGCTCGTCGAGCAGGATCTGGGTGGCGGCGGCCCCCTGCTCGAACGGGTTCTGCGCCATCGTGGTCAGTCCGAACGACTCCGCGAAGTCGTGGTTGTCGATGCCGATCACCGAGAGATCGTGCGGAACGGAGAGTCCGTGGTCGTGGGCGGCGAGAATGGCGCCGATCGCCATCTCGTCCGAGCCGGCGAACACCGCGGTGGGGCGCGGCCCGGGCCGATCGAGCAGTGCGTTCATCGAGGCGCGGCTGTCGGGAAGGGAGAACCGGCCCGGCAGAACCCACTCGGGACGCACCGTCAGGCCCGCAGAGCGCATCGCCTGCTGAAAACCGTGGAGGCGGCCGATCGGCACCTGCCGGTTGAGGCCCTCCTCGTCCTCACCGCCGATGTGGGCGATGTCCCGGTGGCCCAGCTGGATCAGGTGCTCCGTCGCCGCGCTGGCCGTGTGCTTCTCGTCGATCCCCACGCTGCGGAGACCCTTCACCGGCCCGCCGACGACGATGGTCGGGTGGCCGAGGGATGCGAGCTGATGGCGTTCGTCAGCGGTGAAGTCCAGGCAGAGCGCGAGCAGCGCATCCGTTCTCTTCCGAAGGATGCTGCGGTGGAAGACCCGTTCGCGGTCACCGCGATGCCCGCCCAGGTTGAACAGGATCATGTCGTAGCTGGCCGCTCGGAGCGCGGCGTCGACGCCCTCCAGCACGCTGGTGTAGAACCAGCGACTCACCGACGGCACGACGACGCCCATTGCGAGAGTGCGTCCGCTCGCCAGGCCCGATGCGCTCGACGAAGCCACGTAACCCAGCTCGTCGGCCGCCCTCCGCACCGCGGCACGGGTCGTGTCGGAGACGTTCGGCAGCCCCCGGAGGGCCCGGGAGACCGTAGCTGTGGAGACGCCCGTCGCGCGCGCGACCTCGTCGATCCCTGCCATCTGGTCGCTCCCTGCTCAGGAACTCTTGTTCGGCAGGTGCGCGGTGTGCTCCGTCTCCTCCACCGGCCGACGCGACGCCACGATGCGGCGCCGCGCCTGCCAGAGGACGACGAGGATGAGTACCAGCGCCAGCAACGTCAACGCCCAGCCCAGGGCGTCGGCGCCCGTGAACTCCACCACGATCGTCACGATCAGGAAGGCGAACGCGAAGAACCCGACGATGCCGATCCCGACGTCGACCAGTTCCAGCGAATCGTTCCAGCGCATCGCGTCAGCCCTTCACGCCGCCGGCGGTCAGCCCGGCGACGATCCGGCGTTGGAAGATCAGCACCAGGATCACCAGCGGAACCGTGACGATCGTGCCCGCTGCCATGACCGCGGTGTACGGCTCCTGGTGCGGCTGGCTGCCGGCGAAGGAGGCGATGGCCACGGTGACCGGCTGCGTCGCGTCGCTCGACAGCTGGCTCGAGATCAGATACTCGTTCCACGACGAGATGAACGCCAGGATGGCTGTCGTGAACACGGCGGGCGCCGCCAGGGGAAGGATGATCCTTCGGAAGGCCTGCGCACGGGTGCAGCCGTCGATGCGGGCCGCCTCTTCGAGGTCCCACGGCATCTCCCGGAAGAACGACGTGAGCGTGTACACCGCGAGCGGCAGCACGAACGAGATCTCCGGGATGATCAGCGCCTGGTACGTGCCCATCCACCCGATGTTCGTGAACAGCTGGAACAGCGGGGTGATGAGGGCGACGCCCGGGAACATCGAGGCTCCGAGGATGATGCCGAGCACGATGGCCTTGAACTTGAAGTCGAGCCGGGCGAGCGCGTATGAGGCGAACGTGCCGACGGCCAGGGCGATGATCGTGACGCAGGCACCGATGAACAGCGAGTTCAGCAGGGCCTGACCGAGATGGTTGCCCAGCTGGGTCGAAAACGCGGTGATGTAGTTGTCCCAGGTGAAGTGCGTGGGCGCCGGCGTCGTCTCGAAGGTGTACCCGACGTCACGGAACGATGTGACAACCATCCAGTAGAACGGGAGGAGACACCAGAGAACGATCACAATAGCGCTGACCCCGGTGCGGATGCCCTGGTTGCGGTTGCGGCTCTTGGCCTTGGTCTTCGTCTTCGGGCGGGGGAGGGTTTCGGCCTCCGCTGTCGCGGACGCCGGGCCGGCTACGGCGGTCATTTCTTCGCTCCCTTCTGCTGTGCTTCCTGCGTTTGCGCCACATTCGTTCCGAGGAACCGGACGAAGATCAGAGCGACGAGGAAGATGATGATGAAAGTGATCGTCGACAGGGCGGAGGCGCTGTTGAAGCCTTGCCTGATCTGATCGACCACCAGGATCGAGAGCGTGGTCGTGGCATTACCGGTGCCACCACCTCCGCCGGTGAGGATCTGCGGGAGGTCGTAGATGCGCAGCGCGTCGAGCACGCGGAACAGCACTGCTACGAGAAGGGCCGGTTTCAGGAGGGGCAGGGTGACCCGCCAGAAACGCTGCCAGGTGGTGGCGCCGTCGACCTTGGCGGCCTCGTACACCTCCTCGGGGATGATCTGCAGGCCGGCCAGAATGAGCAGCGCCATGAACGGCGTCGTCTTCCAGGTGTCGGCGATGATCACGGCGAACCGGGATGCCCATTCGTCGCTGGTCCACAGGATGTGCGCACCCAGCACGGCGTTGGCGACCCCTGCGACCGAGAAGATGAAGAACCAGAGCTTCGCGGTGACGGCGGTGGGGATGGCCCACGGCACCAGGATGGCGGCCCGGACGAGGCCGCGTCCGCGGAACGCGCGGTTCATGATGAGCGCGAACCACAGGCCGAGCAGGGTCTCGAACACGACCGTCGTCACGGTGAAGAAGAACGTGACGAAGACGGCGTTCCAGAACTGGGACCCCAGGTTGCCGGGCGGACATGAGATCGTCTCGCCGTTCGGCCCGGAGCACTGCTGGAACAACCAGTGCGCGTAGTTCTGGAAGCCCGCGAATCCGCCCTGTACGAACAGGCCGGTCGCGGGATCGAGTCCGGCATCCTTCTGGAAGGACATGATGATCGCGCTGACCACTGGGTAGCCGATGACGATGGCCAGAAGGATGATGGTCGGGATGATGAGGTAGAAGGCCCAGCGGCCCTCTTGCTGGCGGTTCTTCTTGACCCCGGCGCGTTTCTCGGGCGACTTGGGGTTGCGGGTTCCGGGTGGGGCGACGACGTTCGACGCTGACATGTGAGGCCTCCGGGAAGTTCTGTCTCGGGTAGAGGGGGACCGGGCGGCGGGATGGATCCCGCCGCCCGGTTGCCGTATCTATGGTTAGCCGGCGCTCGCCGTCTTGATGGCTGCAGCCATGTCCTTCAGCGCGTCCTCAACCGACTTGTCGCCCTTGAGTGCGGCGTACGAGTTGTCCTGGACGGCCTTCGTGATGGCCGGGTAGAACGGCGACACGGGACGCGGAACCGCGTTCTCGATCGACGTCTTCAGGGTCGACAGGTAGGGCAGCTGCGTGTTCAGGTCGGCGTCATCGTAGAGCGAGGCGACGACCGGAGCCAGCGATCCCTGCGTCACGAAGAAGCGCTGGGTCTCTTCGGTCTGCAGGAACTTCACGAAGTCGAAGGCGGTCGCCTTGTTCTTCGAGTAGACGCTGATCGCGGCGTTGTGACCACCCAGGCTGGAGACGCCGGGTCCGGAGACGCCGGGCAGCGGGGCGACGCCGAAGGTGTCCTTGACCTTCGAGTCTCCGTCTGTCTTGGCGAGGTTGTACACGTACGGCCAGTTGCGCAGGAACAAGAGCTTGCCTGCCTCGAACGACTGGCGGCCCTGCTCCTCCTGGTAGGTGATGGCCTCGGCGGGGATGGTCCCGTCCTTGAAGCCGTCAGCCAGTCGGGTCAGGCCCTTTGCGGCCTCGGGGCTGTCGACCGTGACCGTCTTGCCGTCGTCGCCGACGATGGTGCCGCCGTCGGTGTTGATGGCCTCGGCCACGTTCACCGTCAGGCCCTCATACTTGGCGAACTGTCCGGCGTAGCAGTTGATGCTGTTGGCCTTGGCGATGTCGCAGTCCTTGAGCATCTCATCCCAGGTTGCCGGAGGTGTCGGGACCAGGTCCTTGCGGTAGTACAGGATGCCGCCGTCGGATGTCTGCGGCGCCGCGTACTGCGTGCCGTTGTACGTGCCCGACTTGACCGTCGGTGCGAGCAGTTTCGAGTTGTCCATCTTGAAGTCGCCGGTCAGCGGCTGCAACCAGCCCTTGGCGGCGAACTCGCCGGTCCAGACGACGTCGACGTCGACCACGTCGTAGTTGGCGTCTTTGGCCTGGAAGTGCTGCACGAGGTCGTCGTGCTGCTGGTCGGCCTGGTCGGACTGCTCCTTGAAGGTGACCTTCTCGTCGGGGTGGGCCGAGTTCCACTTGTCGATCAGCGGACGGACGACATTGGAGTTGTCCTTGCCCTGAACGTAGGTGATCGGGCCTCGGCTGGTCATGTTGGCGCCGGCGTCTCCGCTCGCACCACCACCCGATCCTCCGCCGGTACATCCCGCCAAAGCGAGGCCGACGACAGCGACTCCGGCTATCACGGAGAGACGTGCTGCTTTCATTTCACTCCTCGTTGAGCTTCTTGGTGCAGGCGCGCTGTTGCGCCCGCCGCCAACGTACCTGGGCATTGCGACTTGTGCAAGCGTTTACGTCAAGCGCTTGCATCACGGTTGGGTCTCAGGATGGGCTGGTCTGCGGCGTCGGAAGGCGGGGTTACCCTGAACTCATGAGCGGGATGCGCGGAGCTGGCGGCGGAGGCGGCGGGCGCGGCCGCGTGAGCGGTGGCGACGCGGCGGCGCAGAAGGCGCTGAACGCCACAGCGCCGAAGATCCCGCATCTTCTGCGTCGCATCGGGGAGCTGTTCGCTCCGCACAAGACGGCGATCGTCATGACGATGGTGCTGGTGCTGATCGGCGCGGCGCTGTCGGTTGTTCCGCCGCTGCTCACGCAGCGGGCTTTCGACGACGGACTGTTCCCCCCGTCGGGAACACCGAACATGCCGGTGCTGATCGAGATCGTCGTGCTGATGATCGTCGTGTACGTGGGGTCCGCCCTGCTCGGCGTGTGGCAGACCTACCTGACCGCATCCGTCGGCAACAAGGTGATGGGCGCACTGCGCGTGCGGCTGTTCTCGCACTTGCAGTCGATGGAGCTGAGCTTCTTCACCAAGACCAAGACGGGCATCATCCAGTCACGGCTGCAGAACGATGTCGGTGGCGTGGCGAACGTGCTCACGAACACGATGTCGAGCATCCTGGGCAACACCGTCACGGTGATCGCCGCGTTCGTGGCGATGCTGCTGCTCAACTGGCAGCTGACGGTCGTGGCCGTCGTGCTGATGCCGATCCTGGTGATCGCTCAGCGGCGGGTGGGTCAGGTGCGCGCGCGCATCGCGACCAAGACGCAGGAGTCGCTGTCCGATATGACGGCGATCACGCAGGAGACGCTGAGTGTGTCCGGCATCCTGCTGTCGAAGAGTTTCAACCGTCAGGCGACCGAGGTCGGGCGCTACGCCGATGAGAACCAGAACCAGATCCGGCTGCAGGTGTCGCAGTCGATGAGCGGCCAGTGGTTCTTCGCGATGGTCAACATCTTCCTGTCGTCGATCCCGGCGATCGTGTACCTGGTCTCCGGATGGCTCGTGCTCGGCGGAGCGACGGACATCACGGCCGGCACGATCGTCGCCTTCACCACCGTTCAGGCGCGGTTGCTGTTCCCGCTGCTCGGCCTCATGCGCGTGGCGCTCGACCTGCAGACCTCGGGTGCCCTGTTCGCTCGCATCTTCGAGTACCTCGACCTCAAGCCCGCCATCGCAGACGCGCCCGAAGCGGTGCCCGTCGACCCGAGCCGTGACCTCGGCCGCATCGAGTTCGATCACGTGGTCTTCCGGTATCCGGATGCGCGGGCCGGCGAGCGCAACACGCTCGACGATGTCTCGTTCGTGATCGAGCCCGGCGAGTTCGCGGCCTTCGTCGGGCCGTCTGGGGCAGGCAAGACGACGGTGTCGTACCTCATCCCTCGCTTCTACGACGCGACGAGCGGGCGGATCGTGTTCGGCGACACCGACCTGCGCGACCTGCAGCAGGAGTCCCTGGTGTCGCACATCGGAGTGGTGAGCCAGGAGACCTACCTCTTTCACGCGACCATCGGCGAGAACCTCCGCTACGCGAAGCCGGATGCGTCGCAGGCTGACGTCGAGGCGGCGACGCGCGCCGCGAACATCCATGACACGATCGCCGGCTTCCCGGATGGCTACGACACCATCGTCGGCGAGCGCGGGTACCGGCTCTCGGGCGGGGAGAAGCAACGCATCGCGATCGCGCGCGTGCTGCTCAAAGACCCGGAAGTGCTGATCCTCGACGAGGCGACGAGCGCCCTCGACTCGATCTCGGAGCGGGTCGTGCAGGCTGCGCTCGACACGGCGTCTCGAGGACGCACGACGATCGCGATCGCGCACCGCCTGTCGACGATCGTCGGCGCCGACGTGATCTTCGTGATCGACCACGGCGAGGTGGTCGAGCGGGGGAGCCACCGCGAGCTGCTCGAGCTCGGCGGCGTCTACTCCCGGCTCTACCGGGAGCAGACCGAGACCGCGCTGCTCGACGACTGAGCGGCGCCGCGGTTACTTGTTCGCGGCGTGGTACGCCTCGGACACGGCGGCGGGGATGCGTCCACGGCTGGACACCGTGAAGCCGTTCTCGTTCGCCCAGGCACGCACGGATTCGAGGTCTCGCTTGACCGGCGTCGCGCGGCGTGGCGTGGTGGTGGTCGAGCGGCGGGATCGGGGCCGGCCCGCGGAGACGAACGGCTCGAGCGCATCCCGGAGGTCCTTCGCGTGCGCGGCGGAGAGGTCGATCTCGTATTCCACGCCGTCGAGCCCGAAGCTGACGGTCTCGCCGTCGCCATCGCCGAGGGGGCTCTGGTCGAGGTCGTCGACCAACTGGTAGATCACTTTCTGGGCCATGGTGTCTCCTCGTGGATCTGCCGTGTGCTGACGTTGTCGATGAATCTAGTGCATGCCCGTGCTGCTTCGCCCGCGCCCACTGCGCACAGTCGCGGGGGGGGGGGGGGGGGGGGGGGCGGGGGGCGGGGCGGGGGGCGGGGGG
>NZ_JBHVWM010000001.1:981138-1077099 GCF_042882245.1 Leifsonia sp. NPDC058230
TTTTTTGTGTTTTTTGTTTTTTGTTTTTTTTTTTTTTCCGCGCCGGGGGTTTTGCCCCCCGCCCTCTTGCCACCCCTTCGCTCACTACACACCCCCCCCCCCCCCCCCCCCCCCCCCCCCCCGCGACTCGCCTGCGGCCCACCATGTTAGGCTCGGCTAACAATTTCGTTAGGGCAGGTGGGGCGATGGTCGCCGGGGTGCAGCAGACGAAGACCCAGGTGCCTGCGCGCCTGTTCTTTCTGCTCGGACCGGCATTCGTCGCGGCGATCGCCTACGTCGATCCGGGGAACGTCGCGGCCAATCTCACCGCCGGCGCACAGTACGGATACCTGCTCGTCTGGGTTCTCGTCGCGGCGAACGCCATCGCCGTATTCATCCAGTACCAGTCGGCGAAACTCGGAATCGTCACCGGATCGAGCCTGCCCGAACTGCTCGGAACCCGTCTCGGCGCGGGCACTCGGCGTGCGTTCTGGGTGCAGGCCGAACTCGTGGCGGCGGCGACCGACCTCGCCGAGGTCATCGGAGGAGCGATCGCGCTCAACCTGCTGTTCGGGCTGCCGTTGCCGCTCGGCGGGCTGATCGTCGGGGCTGTCTCGATCGGCATCCTGAGCATCCAGTCGCGCCGGGGCCAGCGGCCGTTCGAGATGGTCATCCTCGGGCTGCTCGGAGTGATCGCGATCGGCTTTCTCGCGGGACTCTTCGTGAGCCCGGTCGACTGGGGCGAGGCGGCCGGCGGCCTGGTTCCCCGGTTCGACGGAGCACCCACCGTTCTGCTCGCTGCGAGCATGCTCGGGGCGACCGTGATGCCGCACGCGATCTACCTGCACTCGGCGTTGGCACGCGACCGCCATGGCCGCAACGAGAATCCGACCGTTGTGACCCGGCTGCTGCGCGCGACGCGGCTGGACGTCATTGCAGCGCTCGTGCTCGCCGGTGCCGTCAACATCGCGATGCTCCTCCTCGCCGCGGCATCACTCGACGGTGTGGAGGGCACCGACACCATCGCGGGCGCGCACGCCGCGATCTCGTCGGCGCTCGGCCCGGTCATCGGCGTGATCTTCGCCGTCGGGCTGCTGGCGTCCGGGCTCGCCTCGACGTCGGTCGGCAGCTACGCCGGCGCGACGATCATGGCCGGGCTGCTGAAGATACGCATCCCGTTGCTGACGCGCCGCATCATCACGCTCATCCCGGCCATCGTCATCCTCGCCGTCGGGGTCGAGCCGACCTGGGCGCTGGTCGTGAGCCAGGTGTTCCTGAGCCTCGGCATCCCCTTCGCGATGATCCCGCTGCTCCGCCTCACCGGATCGCGCGAGGTGATGGGTGAGCGGGTCGACCGGATGCGCGTCCGCGTCCTCGGCGCCGTCATCGCCACTCTGGTGGTCGCCCTCAACGCCGCCCTCGTCGTCCTCACGGTCTCCGGCTGGTTCGCGCCATAGCCGGGACGTGTCAGGCGGCGGTGACCCAGACGGCCGCGGCCGCGGTGGCGCCGAGCACGATGTCGGCGTCGCCGACGCGCACGGTGACATCACCCGCGAACTCGCGGTGCTCATCCATCGTGAGCGGGGTGTCGGGCCGGATGCCGCGATCGGCCAGATAGCGGAGCACGGCCGGGTCGGCATCCGAGATCCGCGAGACGACCAAAGCGGTGCCGGGCTGCGCGGTCACGAGGGGAACGGCATCCGGAAGGTGAGGGGTGCCGTCCGCACTCGGGATGGGGTCGCCGTGCGGGTCGCGCGAGGGATGTCCGAGCCGTCGGTCGATGCGCTCGATGAGCCGGTCGGAGACTGCGTGCTCGAGCACCTCGGCCTCGTCGTGCACCTCGTCCCAGCCGTATCCGAGCTGCTCGACCAGAAAGGTCTCGATCAGCCGGTGTCGGCGCACCATCGTCACTGCGTGGCGGCGGCCGGTGTCGGTCAACTCGATGCCGCCGTATGGTTCGTGGACGAGCATCCCCTGGTCGGCGAGGCGCCGGATGCCGTCGGACACGGTGGCAGCCCGCACGCCCATCCGATCGGCCAGCTGCTTGACCGTGATCGGATTCTCCGACCATTCCGTTGCCGACCAGATGGCTTTCAGGTAGTCCTGCGCGACAGTCGAGAGCTCTGACACAGGCATGGCGTAATTCTATGGGAGCCCTCCCCGGGGGCTGTTACGGTTGGTCGCGTGGAATATGCAGAGACCATCATCGACTTGGTCGGCAACACCCCGCTCGTCAAGCTCAACAAGGTTGTCGACGGGATCGCGGCGACGGTTCTCGTCAAACTCGAGTACCTGAACCCCGGAGGATCTTCGAAAGACCGGATCGCCACCCGCATCATCGACGCGGCTGAACGGGACGGGCTGCTGAAGCCGGGTGGCACGATCGTGGAGCCGACCAGCGGAAACACCGGAGTGGGCCTGGCCCTCGTCGCCCAGCAGCGCGGCTACAAGTGCGTGTTCGTGCTGCCGGACAAGGTCGGCGAAGACAAGCGCAACGTCCTCACCGCATACGGCGCCGAGATCGTGGTGACCCCGACCTCCGTGCCGCCGGATCACCCAGACTCCTATTACAGCGTGTCCGACCGGCTCGCCCAGGAGATACCGGGCGCATTCAAGCCCAACCAGTACGCGAATCCGAACGGTCCGCTCAGCCACTACGAGACCACCGGTCCGGAGATCTGGCGAGACACGGATCAGCGGATCACCCACCTGGTCGCCGGCGTCGGCACCGGCGGCACGATCAGCGGCACCGGGCGCTTCCTCAAAGAGGCCTCGGAGGGGCGCGTGCGCGTGGTCGGAGCAGACCCCGAGGGTTCCGTGTACTCGGGCGGAACGGGCAGGCCGTATCTGGTCGAGGGCGTCGGCGAGGACTTCTGGCCGAGTGCATACGACCCGAGTGTCGTGGATGAGGTGATCCCCGTCTCCGACGCCGATTCGTTCGCGATGACCCGGCGCCTGGCGCGCGAGGAGGGCATCCTCGTCGGTGGGTCCAGCGGCATGGCCGTCGTCGCCGCGCTGCGTGCCGCCGAGAGCCTGACGGCCGACGACATCGTCGTGGTCATCCTCCCCGACAGCGGCCGCGGCTACCTGGCGAAGATCTTCAACGACAAGTGGATGCGCTCCTACGGGTTCAGCGACGTGCCCGACGAGGCCACGGTGCACGACATCGTGCGCACGAAGAGCGGCGACCTGCCCGACCTCGTGCACGCGCATCCGTCGGACACGGTTCGCGATGCGATCCAGATCATGAACACGTACGGGGTCTCCCAGCTGCCCGTGCTCACCGCCGAGCCGCCCGTCGTGATGGGCGAGGTCGTCGGAGCGCTCGATGAGGCGTCGCTGGTGGATGCCGTGTTCGGCGGTCGCGCGCAGATGACCGACAACGTCGGTGCCTTCCTGGGCGAACCGCTCACCCTGATCGGTGTGAACGAGCCGGTGAGCGCGGCCCGAACGGCTCTCGCCACCACGAATGCGCTGCTGGTGACCGAAGACGGCAAGCCCGTCGCGGTGCTCACCCGGCAGGACCTCCTCAACTTCCTCAGCGAATAGCTGACCGGCAACCAGAAAGCACCCTCATGACAGACCACGGCTTCGCCACGCGCGCCATCCACGTCGGCCAGGAATTCGACCCGACCACGGGCGCGATCATCCCGCCGATCTACCAGACGTCGACCTTCGTGCAAGACGGGATCGGCGGCCTGCGCGGCGGCTACGAGTACGGTCGCGGTGGCAACCCCACGCGCACCTCGCTCGAGACCCTGCTCGCCTCCCTCGAAGGCGGAAAGCGTGCGCTCTCGTTCGCCTCGGGACTCGCGGCAGAGGATGCACTGCTGAGGGCCGTGCTTGAGCCGGGCGACCACGTGGTGCTGGGCAACGACGTCTACGGCGGAACCCACCGGCTGATCAACCGCATCCACGGCGCCTGGGGCGTGCGCAACACCACCGTCGACCTGGCCGACCTGGATGCCGTGCGTTCGGCCCTGTCGACCGAGCGCACCCGCGTGCTCTGGATCGAGACGCCGAGCAACCCGCTCATGAAGATCAGCGATGTCGCGGCGCTTGCCGAGCTCGGCCACGCGGTCGGCGCGCTCGTGGTCGTCGACAACACCTTCGCCTCGCCCGCGCTGCAGCAGCCGCTGTCGCTCGGGGCCGATGTGATCGTGCATTCGACCACCAAGTACCTGGGCGGGCACTCGGACGTGATCGGCGGCGCCCTCGTGATCGACGACGAGGAACTCGCGGCAAAGGTGCAGTTCATCCAGTTCGCGGCAGGCGCCGTGTCCTCCCCGATGGACGCCTGGCTGACCACCCGTGGCATCAAGACGCTGTCGGTGCGGATGGCGCGGCACACGTCGAACGCGCAGGCGATCGCCGAGCACCTGGTCGGGCATCCCGCGATCGACGCCGTCTACTACCCCGGCCTGCCCACCCACCCCGGCCACGAACTGGCCGCGCGCCAGATGAGCGGCTTCGGCGGGATGCTGTCGGTCGCGCTGGCGGGCGGAGCCGCCGCTGCGCGCAGGTTCGCCGAATCGACCGAGGTGTTCCAGCTCGCCGAGTCTCTCGGCGGTGTCGAGTCGCTGATCGGCTACCCCGCGGAGATGACGCACGCGTCGGTGCGCGGCACGGAACTCGAGGTTCCGGACAACATCGTGCGCCTCTCGGTCGGCATCGAGGACGAGGCCGACCTGATCGCGGACGTTCAGCAGGCGCTCGCGCGGTAGAACACGCGGATATCACTGGCGATTTCGTTGCCGGGCTCAGCCCTCCCTCAGTAGTGTGACATGTGCACTGACGTGCTATATGTCACATTCGACTGGGGGAGTCGCTGTTTTTGGATACGAGGGACCCGGGGGCGGGCGAGCCTGCTGCAATTCGTGGGCTAGCGGCCGTGCGATCGACGAAAGCCGAGTCGTTGCGTGCGGTGCATTCAGACGTGACCGCGTCCGTGAATGCGGTGTCGGAGTCCGAATGGCGCGGCAAGTCGCGGGTAGCGTTCATATCCGCAGTGGAATCGGTGTCACCGGAGCTGCTGGTGCTGGCGAACGGCCTGGATGCGCAGGCGCAGGCCCTGGGGTCGTACGCCGCCCAGGTGCAGCAGATCAAAGACAGGCAAGCGGCGCTGGAGTTGCAGCGCTCGCGTGCCCTGAGCGCGTTGGAGACGTTCCAGCGGTCCTTGGATGCGTCGCATCACCGCGATGACCGGGCGCTGCTCGAGGAGGCGGTAGGCCGCAGGGATGACCGCACCACGGCGATCCTGCGGCAGCGGACGCAGCTGACCGAGAGCCTCGGTGCGGAGCAGTCCAGGCTCAAAATGATCGACGCCCAGTGGGAAGAGTTGATCTCCTGGCGCCGACAGGCCGACCGAGTCTGCGCGGATGCGCTGTCGGGCAAGGCCGCTCTGGGCGCTACGTGGCAGTTCAACGACAGGACGATCCGGACGACGGCGCCCGCCGACCTGGCCGGGATGCTCGTGGGGCTGTCTGCGAATGATCTTCGACTTCTTGTCGCGGTCTACCCGGCGCTGGGAGAGAAGGTCGCCCAGCTCGACCCCGGCGTCGCCGCGGCCTGGTGGAACGGGATGAACGACGCACTCGAGGGCGCTCCGTCGGCTGCGCAAGCAGCGCTGATCGCGGGTATCCCCGGCGTCATCGGGAACCTCGACGGTGTGGCCTACTGGGCGCGGGACCGGGCGAACAATGTGTTCCTCGAAAGAGCCCTCGCGGATGAGTTGGTGCACCCGACCGAGAATGTCGAGAGGATCAGGGCGCTGGACGCGGTGAAGGCGGCACTCGGCAAGGGTGTGCTGGAATCTCCGCCCCGGCAGCTCGTCTCGCTTTCGTTCGAGCCCGATCCCAAGGCGGCGATCTCCGTCGGTGACCTCGACAAGGCGGCGAACGCCACCTACCTCGTGCCGGGGATGGGAACGAATGTCGCGGGCAACGTGGGGAGTTATGTGGACGCGGCCTTTGCTTTACGGCGATATCAAAAGGGATTCTTGAGCTCGGATGCGTCGGCGTACGCCGTGGTGGCTTGGCTCGACTACTCTCCACCTGGTCCGCGTGATTCGTTGGGTGTCGCCCAGGATTACCTGGCAGAGGCTGGAGCAAGGCGTCTCGCTGGGACACTGAGCGGGCTCAATGCTGTTCACTCTGCGACCGGCTCGACGATAGACGTATCGGTGGTCGGTCATTCATACGGAACCGCTGTGGCAGCCCTGGCGCTGACCCAGGCAAACGCGGACCATCTGGTCATGCTCGGATCGGCCGGCATCCCGAACACGATTCCCAACGCTGAGGCGCTCAACGTTCCGTCAGGAGAAGTCTTCGCCTCGCAGGGGCATCACGACGGATGGGCAGTGACAGGGCAGGCGAGCAGCAAAAGGCAGGACCCGACGGGCCCTTCGTTCGGCGCCCATGCCTTCACCTCCGAAGAGAGTCTGGACGATCAAGGTCGACCGCTCAACAAGATCACGCAGCACGGCCCGTTCGCTCCCCGCGGCGAAGAGGGCAAGTACAGCTACTTGGACAGGAACACGAGCGCCATGTACAACACCGCCAAGGCCACGATCGGGCAGGGACGCGATCTCCCGGTGGGGGGCACACCGACCGATCGCCTTGCGCTGCAATTGAAGGATCGCGCCATCGACATGATGACGAAGGGAACAGTGTGGGTGCCTCAAGGCTGAGACTCGGATTCGCTCTCGCTTTCATGCTCGGCGCAGCTTCGGGTCTTCTCGGATGCGGATCAGCAGGAACGCCAAGTAGTACTCACCCACTCAGAACCAAGGAGGCAAGTCCGGTGCGCACGCCCGAGGACGTCAAGCAAGAAGTCGAACTGTTGTACGAACTCACGCGCGATGCGGTGCCGGGCGACTGGGACTATGCCGACCATACGTGGACGTACTGTGCAACGTCGGACGGACGCGATGGCGCGCACTTCAACATCTTTTCGCAGCGGCGAGAACAGCCGCTTCCCAACAGTCCAGAGTCTGTGGCGAATATGGTCGAGTCGATCTGGGCTGATCAGGGGCATCCGGTGAAGGCGGAATACAGCGCCGATTTCCCACAGCCGCGGTGGATCCTTTCTGATCCGGCTTGGCTTGCAGGGAGCGGCCCCGAGGGTCTACTGGTGCAATTCACGGTGGGCGACGACTATGCGGATTTCTCCGCCACCAGTAGGTGCGTGGCCGGAGACCTCGCCGAGCTGAGTTTTGTCGAGTGAGCCGCGCCGCAACATCAAGGGTGAGATCTTATGTCGCCCCGGGGGTGGCGCTAACCATCGTTACGAGTCTCCTCGGATGCGGGTCGGCAGGTCTGCCAGGTGGAACTCAAACACCCAGAACGAAGGAGACAAGCCCGGTGCGGACGCCAGAGGAAGTCAAGCAAGAAGTCGAAGAGCTGTATGAGGCTACTCGGGATGCTGTGCTGGGTGACTGGGACATTGGTGGCTGGACCTGGACCGGATGCGCGACGTCAGCCGGAAGCGAGGGGGGAGCGTTCAACATCTTTTCGCAACGGCGAGAGCAGCTGCTTCCTTCCGATCCCGAGTCGGTGGCCAAGGCGGTACGGGCGATCTTGGCTGATCAGGGACATTCGGTCACTGTCGAATACATTGCGGATCTGCCGAAACCCCGGTGGGTCCTCTCGGATCCACCCTGGCTAGCCGGGAGTGGTCCTGAGGGTCTGCTCGTGCAGTTCACGGTCGCAGACGGCTATGCCGACTTCTCCGCTACCAGTCGCTGTGTGGCTGGTGACCTCGGCAAGCTGAGTGGGATCGAATGAGCCGCGGCACAGCTGCTGCCCGGTCGATCGCGGGTCGCGCTTCCTGCGCCGCGAGTGTCGGTCGACGGGCATAGTGTCGCGGCATGGGACCGACGACATATCTTCTGCTGCCCGGCGCCGGTGGGGCCGGCTGGCTCTGGCACCTGGTGGTCGACGAGCTGCGGCAGCGCGGTGAGGATGCGGTCGCGATCGACTTCGAAGTCGGGCCGGGCTACGGGCTGGCCGAGTACGCGGATGCGGTGGTCGCCGCTGCAGGCGACCGGAGCGACGTGACCCTGGTCGCCCAGTCGATGGGCGGATTCACGGCCGCGCTCGCGGCAGGGCGGCTCCCGGTGTCGAGGATCGTGTTCCTCAACGGGATGATCCCGGGGCCGGGGGAGACACCGGGCGAGTGGGGCGAGTCGATGGGTCACGCCGAGGCGGTACGTGCAAACGATCTGGCCGACGGGCGCGACACCGACCCCGCATTCGACCTCGAGACCTACTTCACGTTCGAACTCACCGCCGAGCAGACCGATGAGCTCCTTGCGCTCGAAGGCGAAGATGCAGCGGAGGTGTTCGACACCGCGGCCGAGTTCGACGGCTGGCCCGATGTGCCCCTCCAGGCGATCGCCGGGCGTGACGACCGTTTCCTCCCGCTCGAATTCCAGCGAAAGGTGGCGCGCGAGCGGTTGGGAGTGGAGCTCGTGGAAGTCGACGGCGGGCACCTGGCCGCGCTGTCGCATCCGGAGCAGGTCGCCGACGCGCTGGTCGGAGGAGCCCGCGCGGCGCGCCGATCTGAGACGATCGGCGGGTGACCAGCGAGACCGACGCCATCGCCATTCGGCACGCCACACCGGCCGACGCGGACGCGATCCTCCGCCTGTTCGACGATGCGATCGCCTGGTTCGTCAGCATCGGCAACGTGAAACAGTGGGGCACCGAGCCGTTCTCCACGCAGCAGCGGCAGATCGACCGGGTGACCGGATGGTGCGCTGAGCCGGGCGCGTGGGTGGCCGAGCATCCGGCGATCGGCGTATGCGGGGCGCTCGTGCTCGGGGAGGCGAACGACTACGTGCCGGCCGCGACCGAACCGGAACTCTATGTGCGGCTGCTGATCGGCTCCCGCGATGCGCGGGCGAAAGGCGGAGGGCGGCGACTGCTGGCGTTCGCCGACGGGCAAGCCGAAGCTGCGGGCGTCGAGAAGCTGCGCGTCGACTGCTACGCCGGCGGCAGCGGTGACCTGGTCCGGTTCTACGAGTCGTGCGGATACACGCGCGCGGGCGTGTTCACGGTCGGCGAATGGCCGGGCCAGATCCTCGAGCGGCGCGTCGGACGATAACGCAGGCCGGTCAGCCCGCGCCTTCCACCGCAGCCAACTCGAACGGCAGCCGCTGCACGATCTCGCCGGCCAGAAAACCGAGCGGCGCGACCTCGCGAGCGAGCGACTCTCCCGCGGCGGCATGCAGGAACGTGCCCCACGCAGCGGCCTGCAGGGGCTCGCACCCACGAGCCGCGAGCCCGGCGATCGCGCCGGCCAGCGCATCCCCGCTCCCCGACGTGCCGAGACCCGGGCCGCCGTCGCGCACCAACAGCAGCCGCCCGTTCGGTGCAGCCACCCGGCCGTGACAGCTGACGACGGCCGAATAGCGGCGGGCGATCGACAACACGTCGCGGTCGAGATCGCGGATGTCCCGGCCGAGAAGCAGGGCGGCCTCGTCGGTGTTCGGGGTGAGGATGCGTCGCCGCACCCTTCCGAGACCCGGCCTGCCCGCGAGGGCACCCAGCGCGAAGGCGTCGAGGACGACCGTGATGTCGGGCGGAACGAGCGCGGGGAGGCGGCGCAGCAGCCGTCGCGCCTCACGCACGTCGTCGAGCCCGGGGCCGACGAGCACGCTGCCCGCAGTCTTCAACTCGCGGGCGACGCGCAGGAGGGAGCGGCCCAGGATGCCCCCATCGGTCGTTTCCTCCAAGGGGACGACGCCGCACTCGGGCACGGCCACCGCCACGCTCGAAGCGACGGACGACCCCACCGCCAGAGTGAGGCGTCCCGCTCCCACCCGCAGCGCGGCGAGCCCGGCGAGTTGTGCCGCGCCAGGGGAGCGGGCCGCCCCGCCGACGACGAGCACGTCCCCGCGCTCACGCTTCGAAGACCCCGGCTCGGGGAGCGGCCAACCGCGCAACAAGGCGGCATCGACAGTGCTGGCGGCGCCGAACTCACTGGTCACGGGCGGCCCCGGGGTGCGCGGTGGGCGGTACGCCGACAGCCTCCAGATGGCGGTCGTCGGAGAAGGCGCCGACCGCCCAGGCGCCGGTCGTGTCGCGTTCCAGGATCGTGACGGAGGCGTTGGTCACGACGCGGGTCAGGAGGAACTCGAGTAACTCGGCCTCCGTGTAATGGAGGTAGACGTAGAGGAAGAGGCTCACGACGGCGTCGTGGCCGAACACGAGCGCGGGGTGTCCGTCCGACCAGTCGAGGTCGCGGGAGAACGAGCGGATGCGCAGCGCGACATCGGTCCAGGCCTCACCGCCGGGCGGCCGGTAGTAGAACCGGCCCAGCCAGCGCCGCCGGGCGGCTTCGGCGGGGAGACGCGCATCCACGCCTCGGGCGGTGAGAGCGTCGAGGACGCCGAGCTCACGGTCGCGGAGACGCTCGTCGATCGTGAAGGAACGGGCGTCGCCAAGAGCGAGTTGCGCCGTCTGAATCGCGCGGCGATACGGGGAGCTGAAGATGCGCGCGTCCTCCGGGCGGCCGTCGAGCTCCCTGCTGAGGCGGGCGCCCAGCGCGAGCGCCTGCTGCTCGCCCAGCGGCGAGAGCGGAACGTCCGCATCCCTGGACTCCACGTTGATCGTCTCCAGACCGGCGGCCTCTGCCGCTGTCGCGGCGACGTTCGCCGTGCTCTCACCGTGACGGACGAGGATCAGCTTGGGCGCATCCATGCCGCGGAGTGTACCCCGGACCCTTTCGACCGAGGATCCGTCGGATGCTTCACACGACGCAAACAGGCTGTTGCCGAACCAGCATGACGAGAGATACTCGCTTATGAGGACTTTCGGGGTGGAGGAAGAACTGCTCTTGGTCGACCCGGTGACGGGGGCACCGGTGCCGGTGGCACCTCAGGCCTTGGCCGCCGCGCCCGATCCAGGAGACGGGCCCGCTGTGGACTCGGAGATCCAGCAGGAGATGATGGAGACCCAGACACGGCCGCACGAGACGGCCGCCGGCCTCCTCGACGACGTGCTCGCGGGTCGCGAGCTCGCCGACTCGCTCGCGAAGCCGCAGGGCGCGCGAGCCGTTGCGCTTGCCATGTCACCGCTCGCCGTGAGCCCGCACACCACAGACAAGCCGCGCTACACGGCGATGCTGGAGCGCTTCGGCACGACCGCCGGCACGATGGTCTGCGGCTGTCACGTGCACGTCGGCATCGAGTCGCGCGAGGAGGGTGTCGCGGTGCTGGACCGCATCCGGATCTGGCTCCCCGTGCTGCTCGGGTTGAGCGCGAACTCGCCGTTCGCGCACGGGGTGGACACCGGGTATGCGAGCTTCCGCTACGTCGCCTGGCACCAGTGGCAGAGCGCGGGGCCGACGGATGTGTTCGGTTCGGTGGAGGCGTACGACGCGTTCGAGAACATGCTGGTCGACACCGGAGTGATCCTCGACCACGGGATGCTGTACCTCGATGCGCGACTGTCGCGCAAGCAGCCGACGGTGGAGGTCCGGATCGCCGACGTCTGCCTCGACGCCCGCGACACCGTCGTACTCGCCGCGGTCGTGCGTGCGCTCGTCGACACGGCGGCCGAGGAGTGGAGGGCCGGGGTGGCGCCCGTCGCGGTGCCATCGGCCGCGCTCCGGCTCGCCAGCTGGCAGGCGGCGCTGACGGGCGCCGGGGGGCGATTGCCGCATCCGGTGCACGGGCGCGCGGGGGATGCGCAGCAGGCCGTCGAAGCCCTGCTCGCGCACGTCGACCGGGCTCTCGCGGCCAACGGTGACGGTGAGCGCGTGCGGAGGGGTATCGCGCGCATCCTCGACACCGGGGGAGGAGCCGGGGTGCAGCGCGCGTCATTCGCACGCAACGAGCGACTGAGCGACGTCATCGCGGATGCGATAGCGGCTACGCACGCCGACCGCGACCCGGCAGACGGGCTTGTGCAACACCCTTCCTCAGGCAGCTGAACACGCCTAGTCTGACGAACATGTCGGCCAAGGAACTCGCGCACCAGCACGCGGTCTACAGCTACGGCACCATCCCGCTCACCCTGATGTACAGCCCGACGGCCACCGCCGCCTGGGAGGTCTACTACGGCGGCGAGTATCTCGGTCTCGTGGAGGAAGTGCACGCTGCCGGCTCGACCGACCTGCTGTTCCGCATCACTCTGCCCGGCGAGGAGGAGACCGGCAACGGCGAGGACGTGCGCGACTGGCGGCTCGCGGTGGAGATGCTGGCGGGCCAGGCCGGGTTGTGACGCCAGAGGCGCGTCAGGCTCCGCGCGCCGCGTCCAGGTCGTCGAGCACATGCTGCGGCTCCGCATCCACGGGCATGTTCGCCGGGTCCAGCACACCGTCGATCGCATCGGCCGGGTCGGCCTGAAGGGCGGCGAACAGGGGCGTGAGATCTGCGGGCGCCGGCCCGCGCTCGGCGACGAGATCGAACGTCTTGTGGTCGGCGGCCTCCGAGGTGAGGCTCTCGACCAGCACGTGCGCGATCTGCTCACGGGCGATGACCCCGTCGCTCGGGTTCTCTGCCCGCGGCTTGTCGCCTTGCGGCAGCCGGAGCTGATGCTCGTCGGGCTTGTTCTCGTCGAACCATCCCGGCCGCACGATCGTGTACGGCCTCCCGCTCGCGCGGACGAGCCGCTCCGACCGGCGCTTCCAGTCGAGCGCCTGCGTCGCGCTGTTGAACCCGCCCGTGCGGTTGGTGATGCCGATCGACGTCATCAACGCGATGCGCGCCGGGCGGTCGGCCAGCGCCGCCAGAACATTCCGCACCGCGCCGTAGTCGACGGCTTCCATCGCCTCCTTCCCGCCGTCGTGTGCGCCGTGGGTGAAGATCACGGCGTCGACCCCGTCGACGGCCTCGCTCAGCGTCTCGGCACGGGTCAGCTCACCGACGAAGAGTTCGGCTCCGGGGAGGAGCGGGCCGGCCGTGGATGCGTCGCGCACCAGCGCGCGCGTGGCATAGCCGCGGCCGACGGCCTCGGCGACGGCGAGGCGGCCGATGCTCCCGGTGGCCCCGACCACCAGGACGGTCACAGGCTTGTCGTTCATGTTCTCTCCTTCTCGGTACGTCAGTGGACGAGGATCTTGAGTAGCACGGCGAGCAGCCCGAGCGTGGCCGTCGCGACGGCGCCGCACAGCCGCCAGTACCAGCGGATGCGCCGCCCGCCGAAGGCGATCCACCCGATGACGCCCAGAATGAGCACTTCGATCCAGAGGGCGACCCAGTAGGCGACAGCGCCCTGACGCGCGCCGAAGAGCCCGGCCAGGAGGAAGATCAGCGGCGGCGTCGCTGCGAACAGGAGACCTCGGGCCTTGTGCAGCGCGGCGCGGAACGAGAGCCGGAGGCTCACCATGTCTTGATCGGCCCGACGTCGCTGCTCGGCGACCGTATGCACGTAGACCTCGGTCACCCAGAACACCAGCACCGTGAGGATGGTGATCGAGAAGACATCGAAGATCCCGCCGGATTCGTCCGCGACGGAGATGACCACGCTCACCAGCACCGTCCCTGAGATCAGCTGCGGCGAGATGATCGAATGCCTCAGGCGATCGGCGTATCGAGTCCACCGATCCGGCTGCGTTGCCACCATTCCTCCCTCCTGACGCGTCGCGCATCCGAACACGTGCACCGACCTGCTCGGATCAGCAGAGCCTACCGCCGCCGACGATCGCCCGGTCGGTCTGGCGCCGCCCCCGGACGGCTGCTGCAGCTGCCCGGGTCGAGTACTAGCCGGGTGGCGATTGTGAGCGGATAGTGGGAGTCGATGGAACCTGAACGTTCTCACAGAGAGCCGAGCCTGAGCCGCCGCGCGCTGATCACCGGCGGCGCTCTGCTGACCGTCGGCGTGGCGGCCGGAGTGGTCGTCGCCACCCGCGAGGGCCCGGAGACGTCAGCGGCCACCCCGCCTCCCACCCCACCGCCGCCGGACATGCGCGCCTTCGTCAGTACCGAGCTCACCGTTCCCGCGGTGACGAGCAGGAAGATGGGGACCACCGCCGCCGGCCTGCTGCTCGTCACCCAGCAGGCGAAGGGTTTCAACGGCTTGATCATGACCGAGAGCGGTGAGCCGGTCTGGATCGAGCCGACGAAGAAGAACATCACCGACCTCCGCGTGCAGACCTACCAGGGCAAGCCCGTGCTCACCTATTGGTCGGGCAAGAGCACAGGCGGCATGGGGGCGGGGAGGGGCACCATCCTCGACGACACCTACACACCGATCGCCACGGTGTCGGCGGGCGCGGATCTCGAGGCCGACCTGCACGAGTTCAAGCTCACCGACCGCGGAACGGCGCTCATCACCGTCTACACCGCGGTGAAGGCGGACCTCACCCCCATCGGCGGCGCCAAGGCGGGCTACATCTACGACTGCCACGTTCAGGAGATCGACGTGGCCTCCGAGCGGTTGCTGCTCGACTGGAGCACGCTCGACCACATCCCGATCACGGAGACCTACCTCGGGCTGACGCAGGACCCGGGGCACGACGGGACCACCGCGGGGCGGGCATTCGATCCGTACCACCTGAATGCGGTCGAGGACGACGGCGACCAGTTGCTCGTCTCGGCTCGTCACACGCACGCCATCTACGCGATCGACCGCGCCGGCGGCGATCTGCGGTGGAGGTTCGGGGGCAAGAAGAGCGACATCGAGGTCGCCGAGAATGCGGTGTTCGCGTGGCAGCACGATGTGCGTCACCACCCCGACGGAACGATCACGCTCTTCGACAATCACCGCTACGGCGCCGAGAAGGGCGAATCGCGCGGCTTGACGTTCGCGCTGAGCGCGGACGAGAGCCGTGCGTCGCTGGTGCAGACGTACAAGTACGACGAACACCTCGGCACGGCCATGGGCAGCATGCAGGTCCTGCCGAACGGCAACGTGCTGGTGGGATGGGGCACCGACCCTGCGGTCACCGAGTTCACCCCCGGGGGAAAGCCTGTGTTCGAGGCCGCGCTCGGCGGCATCTCGTATCGGTCGTTCCGGCAGGAGTGGACGGCGCATCCCGCCACCTCGCCCGACATCGCTGTGCTCGCAGAAGGCAGCGGTATGCGCGTGTTCGCCAGCTGGAACGGCGCCACCGAGGTCAGCTCCTGGCGGGTGCTGTCATCGTCGACGGCGGCCTCCGGGCCGACCGGCGTCGGCGAGGTCAAGCGCTCCGGGTTCGAGACGTCGCTGCTCGTTCCCGCGGCCGCGCGCGTCACCGTGCAGGCGCTCGACTCCGACGGAACGGTCATCGGAACCTCGAAGACGCTGACCGTGTGACGGATGTCGGCGGTGCGCACCATCATGGGCACATGACCAGAAGCGGGCCGCCGATCCCCCACGCCCACGGGCTGCCCGACGCCAGTGCCGTGACGGTATCGCCGGCGCAAGCACCAGGACTGCCCGCTGCATCCCACGGCCACCTCGGTCTCGCCGGCGGCACGGCGCTGTACGTCGCCGCTGTGCTCGGCACGGGCATCCTCGTGCTCCCGGCGCTCGCGGCGGCTGCCGCCGGTCCCGGAGCGATCATCGCGGTCGCAGCGCTCGCGGTCGTCTCCATCCCGCTTGCGGCCACCTTCGCCGCGCTCGCCAGACGGCATCCGGATGCGGGCGGAGTCGCGACCTTCGCCCGCCGCGCATTCGGCCCGACGACCGCCCGGGTGATCAGCTACTGGTTCTTCTTCGGAACGCCGATCGGAGCGCCCATCGCCGCTCTCATGACGGCGCGCTACGTGGTCGCCGTGATCGGCGGCGACGCGGGAACGGCCGTGCTCATCGCGATCGCGCTGATGGTGGTCCCGGTCATCGTCACGGCGTTCGGGGTGCGCTTCGCGGGCTGGCTGCAGCTCGTGCTGTCGGCCGCCCTGGTCGCAGTGCTGGTGTTCGTACTCGCGGCGGCGGCGCCGCTCGGCGATCCGGCCAACCTGCAGCCCCTCCTCCCGCACGGGTGGGAGGGCGTCGGGCTGGCCGTGAGCCTGTACATCTGGGCGTTCGCCGGTTGGGAGGCGGTCGCGGGGATCGGCGGAGAGTTCCGCAACCCGCGGCGGGACATCCCGAGGGCCACTGCACTGGCTCTCATCATCGTCTCCGTGGCCTACCTCGCGATCCAGACGGTGACCGTGCTGGTGCTCGGTGACAAGGCCGCCACCAGCGCCGTTCCGCTGCTCGACCTCGTGCTCGTGTCGACCGGGCGTGGGGGCGGTATCGTCGTCGCCGTCATCGCGGCGATCGTCGTGACCGGTGTGTTCAACGCGTACCTCGCCGCGTTCAGCAAGCTCGGCGCCGCGATGGGACGGGATGGCGACCTGCCCCGCTGGTTCGGGCACGGCGCCGAGAACGGCGGCGTCGCGCGACGCGGATTGGTGCTGTCGGCGGTCGTCATGGCGCTGTACTCAGTGGTCGTGCTGACGAGCGGGGATCTGGAGCCGTTCATCCTCGTGCACACCAGCATCGCAGCGGCCGTCTACGCGGTCGGTGTCGCATCCGCCCTCGTTCTGCTTCCGCGCTGGTCGGTCGGATGGTGGATGTCCGTCGCGTCCTGCCTGTTCGCGGCCGGCCTCCTCGTGCTCGCGGGGTGGCACCTGGTGTTCCCGGTGGGGATCGCGATCGTGGCCGTGCTGGTGGGTCTTGTCGTGCGGCGGCGGCATTCGCCCGCATAATGGCGTGAACACGTCGGTCGCAGCGAGGCGCCCGAGCGGACGACCGACCCGGGGGGATCCGTGACAGCAGAGCAGCCGCAGGGCCGGGCAGCGAGCATGCGCGACGTCGCACAGCTCGCGGGGGTCTCCCACCAGACGGTCTCGCGCGTGCTGAACGGGCATCCGAGCATCCGGGAATCCACCAGGGAGCGCGTGCTTCGGGCGATGGACGAGCTGCGCTACCGCCCCAACCGTGCGGCGCGCGCCCTGGTCACCGCCCGGTCGAACACGATCGGGGTGCTCTCGGCGTCGGCCGCGGCCCTCTACGGCCCCGTCTCGAGCATCGGTGCGATTCAGGATGCGGGCCGCGAGGCCGGCTACTACGTCACGGTCGCGCACCTCGCCGACCTCGAACCGCGCGGGATCGCAGCGGGCATCGACCACCTGCTGGCGCAGGCCGTCGAGGGGATCGTGGTGATCGCGCCGCAGGACACTGTGCTCGACGAGATCGCGGCCATCGGCGTCGGGGTGCCGTACGTGACCCTGCAGGCCGGCCACGACTACGCCGAGATCGAGCTCTCGGTCGACCAGGTGGCCGGGGCCAAGGCGGCGACCCGGCACCTCATCGACCTGGGGCACCGACGCATCGTGCACCTCTCCGGACCGACCGAATGGATCGAGGGCCGGGCGAGGCTGCACGGGTTCGAAGCGGAGGTCCGGGAGGCTGGATTGGAGGTCCTCGCAGCACCGCGCGGAGACTGGACCGCCGAATTCGGATACCGCGCGGGGCTCGAGGTGCTCCAGGATGCGTCGGTGACGGGTGTGTTCGCATCCAACGATCAGACCGCGCTCGGGCTCTATCACGCCGCGCATGAGGTCGGCCGACGGGTGCCGGACGAGCTGAGCGTGGTCGGGTTCGACGACATCCCCGAGGCGGCCCACTTCTGGCCGCCGCTGACCACCGTTCGGCAGGACTTCACCGAGCTCGGGCGCCGGAGCGTCGCCCGGCTGGTCGCCGAGATCGAGGGACGCGACGAGCCGACGCCGGGCAACATCCAGCCCGAGCTCATCGTGCGGTCGTCGACCCGCGCGGTCTGACGGCAGGTTCACGCTCGCGCCGTGACCGCCGAAGAACTGGACGCCACGACGAAGTCCGACAAGACTGGCGGGATGTCCGCCGATCTTCCGCCACCCGGTGGCGTTCTCAGCGCCAAGTACTTCTGGGTCAGTGTCGGGATGTGCGCGCTGATCACACTCGCCGCCTTCGAAGCCCTCGCCGTCACCACGATCATGCCCGCCGTGAGTCACGAACTGCACGGCGAGTCCCTGTACGCGTTCGCCTTCGCCGGGCCGCTCGCGGTCGGCGTGGTCGGGATGGTGCTCGCGGGTGCGTGGTCGGACCGGGGGAGTCCTCGCAACGCCCTCTTCGCATCCGTCGCCCTCTTCGTGGCCGGTCTGCTGATCGCCGGAACAGCGCAGAACATGGGGCTCTTCGTGGCCGGCCGCCTGGTGCACGGGCTGGGTGGCGGCGCCCTCACCGTCACGTTGTACGTGATCGTCGCGCGCGTGTACCCGCCGGTGCTGCACGCCCGGATCTTCGCCGGATTCGCGGCCGCCTGGGTCATCCCCTCGCTGATCGGTCCGCTGATCGCCGGTCTTCTCGCGGAGACGGTCGGCTGGCGCTGGGTATTCCTCGGGGTCGTCGTGCTGGTCGCTCTGGCGATGATCATGGTGGTTCCGGCGATGCGCGGGGTGCACTCCCCGGATGCGTCGCAGGATCGCCCGCCGTGGAACGTCCGCCGAATCGGCTGGGCCGTTCTCGTGGCCGCCGCCGTGCTGACCCTGAACCTCGCCGCCGAGGCACGCGGGCCGGTTCAGTGGATCGCGCCCGTCGTCGCGGTGGCGGTTGCCCTGTTCGCATTGCGACCGCTGCTTCCGCCGCGCACGCTTCGCGCGGCGCGAGGGCTTCCGAGTGTGATCCTGTTGCGCGCCGTCGTCGCCGGGACCTTCTTCGCGGCCGAGGTCTATGTGCCGTACCTGCTGGTCACGGAGTACGGGCTGTCGGCCGCGGTCGCCGGGCTGGCGCTCTCCGCCGCCGGGGTCAGCTGGGCGACGGCGTCGTGGCTGCAGGGGCGCTTTCCCGGGATCACCCATCGCACGGCCGCGCTGGTCGGAGCGATCGGGCTGAGCATCGCCATCGGGTCGTTGCTCGCGATGGCGCTGTTCGGGCTGCCGCCGGTGGTCGCGATCGTGGGCTGGGCCTTCGCGGGAGCAGGGATGGGCGTGGTCTACCCGCGGCTCGGCGTGCTGACCCTGGAGTACTCGACCCCGCAGAATCAGGGCTTCAACAGCTCGGCCCTGTCGATCTCGGATTCGACCGGGTCGGCGATCGCGCTCGCCGCGACCGCGATCGTGTTCGCCGCACTCGCGCCGCTCGGAGGAGCGTGGGCGTTCGCCGGCGTGTTCGCGCTGACCGCGCTGCTGTGCGTGGCGGCCTTCGTGGCGGGGCCGCGCATCCTGCGCCCGACCGCGGCCGTGGTGGCGACCGACCCGGCGGCTGCGCCTGCGCCACCCGCGTCGCCGCGGGCCGGCGCGTAGCCCGCTCAGCACCACCGAACGCAATCGAGCACGCCCGAAATCACCTTATTCGGGCTGTTTTGAGGGGACTTTGGGCGTACTCGATTGCGCTTGTGCGGGGCGCGGTGGCGCAGGGCGGTACGGTATTGGTAGTGAGTGGTATTGCGCGTGTCTACGGCGGGAGTGCGAATGGAAGCGGTCGGAACGAGACCAGTGGTGCTGGTCAGCCACCTCGGTTATGACGTCGGTGCGCCCAAGGCGGCGATCGTCGCGGCTCCGGACGGGGCGGCTGTGGGCGCGGTGCGCGTCGAGACGGCCAGCGGATCGGCTGTTCCGCTCGCGGTCGAACGGCGCGAGGCGCAGGTCGTCGACGCCTGGCGCACCGCCGCGTACCACCGCATCGACCTCTCCGCCCTCGACGAGCCGGGCGCGTACCGGGTGGTCGCGTCGGTGGACGGTGTCGACTTTCGCAGCGAGGTGTTCGTGGTCGGCGAGCACCGCATCCCGTCGCTCGTGGTCTCGGACGTCACCGCGTACTTCCGCTCGCAGCGCTCGACCGGGGAGATCGAACGCAAGGATGCGTCCGCGCACTTCTACGACGACGCCTCCGGCCGCACGGTCGACGCCCGTGGCGGATGGCTGGACGCGTCGGGCGACTACAGCAAGTTCCTCAGCCACCTGACGTACACGCGGATGATGAGTCCGCAGCAGATCCCGCTGTGCGCCTGGGCCCTGCTGACCGCGGGGGCTGAGCTGCGGCGCGCGCATCCCTCGTTCGAGACGAGCCAGTATCCGAGGTTGCGCGACGAGGGGCTCTTCGGCGCTGACTTCCTGGTGCGCTTCCAGGCGCCGGAGGGCTACTTCTACACCGCGATCTTCGACGCCCTCACGAAAGACCTCGACGAGCGTGTCATCAATGCACCGTTGCAGGACAGCGTGCGAACTCAGCGCTGGCAGGCCGCGTACCGTCACGGCGGCGGCCTGGCGATCGCTGCTCTGGCGCTGGCATCGACGATCGGCGAGACCGGAGAGTTCGACGCCGATACCTACTACGCCGCTGCCGTTCGCGGATTCGACCATCTCGAGGCGCACAACCGCGAGTACCTGTTCGACGGGGAGGAGTCGGCGCTCGACGACTACTGCGCGCTGTTGGCGGCAGCCGAGCTGGCCCAGGCGGCCGCCTCTCGCGGAGCAGACCCCGCGGTCTTCCTCAGCGCGGCACAACGGCGGGCGGATGCACTGGCCGGCCGGGTACGCGAGGACGCGTCGGGCGCGGCGTACCTCGTCGGAGACGTCGAGGGACGACCGTACTTCCACGCAGCCGAGTCCGGGCTGCCGGTGGTGGCGCTGCTGCGGTTCGCGGAGGTGTTGGATGCGGGCGTGGCGGCAGCGGGAGACCGTGCAGCGGCGCAGGCGGCGCGGGAGACGGCGCTCACGCTCATCCGCGGGACGGTTGCGCGGATCGACGCCGTCGCGAATCCGTTCGGGTACCTGCGGCAGCGAGTGCAGCCGCTCGGCGGTGAGACCCGCGACGCGTTCTTCTTCCCGCACGACAACGAGACCGGCTACTGGTGGCAGGGCGAGAACGCCGGGATCTCGTCGGTCGCGTATGCCGCGAGTCGCGCATCCGTCGCCCCGGGCTGCGATGGCGCGACCCGTGAACGGCTGCGCCGGCTTTCGGCCGACCTGGTGGGGTGGGTCGGTGGTCTGAACCCGTTCGACTCGTGCATGGTTCAGGGCCGCGGGCGCAACAACGTCGAGTATTCGGGCGTCTACCAGAACAGCCCGGGCGGGATCGTCAACGGCATCACCAGCGGGTGGGGGGACGAGGGCGGCATCGCCTTCCTTCCCGCGGACGCTCCGGACGGCAACGAATGGCGCTGGGCCGAGCAGTGGATCCCGCACTCGGCATGGTTCCTGTTGGCCGTCTGCGCGGCGTCGTAGCGTCGGAAGGATCGGGCGACGCGCCGGTCGAACGTCCGTAACGACGGAGGATTCGGGCTGTTTGCCGCGAATTCTCCGACGCTGCGGGCAGCGCAGCGCCGGAGCGCAGCGCCTACGGCACGATGACGGCCTTGACGAAGGCCGGGTCGCGGGTCTCCATGAGGGTGTAGGCCTCGTCGATGCCGTCGAGCCCCAGGGTGTGGGTGACGAGCGGGTTGTAGCTGAAGCGGCGGGTCGCCACCAGGTCGAGTGCCGCATCCATGGCACGCATCACCCGCGGGCGGTCGGGGCAGAAGCCGTTGACCACGGTGGCGCCCTTGTACCAGAGCTCCATGTCAAGCTTGGCCGTTCCGGCGTGGTGGTAGCCGACGATGCAGAGGGTGCCGAACGGCTTCACGAGCGGCGAGGCGGTGTCGAGACCGGGGGTGACGCCGGTGGCCTCGAGAACGACGTCGGCACGCGGGTCCGGTGCCCCCGCCTCTGCGGCGGCGACGAAGGCTTCGACCTCATCGGGATGCAGGACCACGTCGGCGCCGAGGGCAAGAGCCCGTTCGCGCGCGGCCGGATTGGGGTCGACGCCGATGATCGTGCGCGGAGCGCGCGTGCGGGCGAGCTGCAGCAGGCCGAGCCCCATGAATCCGAGCCCGACGACGGCGACCCGGCTTCCGGGGGTGACAGGGGTACGGGAGATCGCCTCCTCGAGGGTGGCGATCGGCTCGCCGATGGCGTGCGTCGGTGCGAGACCGGTGGGGATGGGCAGGGAAGCGTCCGCATCGAGGAGCGCGTGGGTGGCGAACCCGGAGCCTCCGAGCCCGGTGACCAGGTCGCCGACGGCCCAGCGCGAGTCGCTCGAACCGATCGCGACGACACGGCCGGCGGTCTCGTGGCCGAGCTCGATCGGCTCGCCGCCCTCGGGGCCGCGCAGCCACGGACTCAGGTCCGATGTGCACACACCGCTGGCGAGCACCTCGATCAGGATCTGCCCGCTGGTCGGTTCGGGGGTGGCGACTTCGTCGACACGAGAGGTGCGAGGGGCGACGACGCGGCTGATGAGCATGGTGTCCTTCCGGTTCGGCATCGACCGCCAGTGTAACGCTGTGGTCGGATGTGGTACTACGTGGATTGCGAGCTGAAGAAGACATTTTCAGGTCAATTCGGGCATTCGGAGGCATTTCCTGGCCATTTCAGGGCGTCCGGGATGTTTCGTTGAGATGAAATTGTGCCGAATGTCTTGTTACCGTTCCCTTTTTCGTCTTAGGCTGGCCTCAAGTGGTATAGCTTTGGGATACATCCCGACGGAAGTTCAGCGGTTCAAAGGAGAAGGTGATGCACGGCTATCGAGCAGCGGTGATCGCGGCAGGAGGGCAAGGACGCGTCCACGCGGCCGGCTACCTCGCCGACGATCGCGTCAGCCTGGTGGCCGTCGCCGACGTGAACCGCGACGTCGCCGCCGCCCTTGCGGGGGAGTTCGGTATCGAGGGCGTCTTCACCGACTACCGCGAGCTGCTGCAGACCGTGCGCCCCGACATCGTCAGCATCTGCACTCCGCCCGCGTTCCACCTCGACGCGGTGACCGCCGCCGTCGAGGCCGGCGTGCGTGCCATCCACTGCGAGAAGCCGATCGCGCTCACCTACGCCGACGCATTGCAGCTGCAGGCGGTCGCCGACGCGGCGGGCGTTCAGCTCACCGTGAACCTCCAGCGCCGGTTCGAGCCGGTGCACCGCTTCGCCCGCGAGCAGCTCGCGGCCGGAACGATCGGCGACCTGGTCAGCATCGAGGGATACTGCCCGAACCTGCTCGACTGGGGCAGCCACATCCTCGACCTGATCCTCTTCTACCGTGGGGACGCCGCCGTCGAGTGGGTCATCGGCCAGATCGACGTGACCACCAATCGCTACGTGTACGGCGCATTCGTCGAGACCTCCTCGATCACCCAGCTGGCGTGGCCGGATGGCGTGCGAGCGACGGTCTCGACCGGCCGCGAGCCGGCCACGCCCATCCTGAACCTCGAGAACAATCTCGGACTGATCCTCCAGGGCACCCGCGGCCGCATCGTCGTGCGCGGTTCGGAAGCGCTGGTCCACCGGTTCGGAGCCAACGACATCCGGTTCGCGTCGCCGTACGACACCGACCCGGCCACCTGGGACCACGGGATCGACCCCGCGATCTTCGCCTGCACGGCCGCGGCGGTCGCCGACGTCGTCGACGGGCTCGAGACCGGGCGCGAGCCCGAGCTGTCGGGGCGTCACGGGCTGGCCGGCGCCGAACTGATCTTCGCCACCTACGAGAGCAGCCGGTCGCGCCGCCGGGTGACGCTGCCGCTCGACCGCCACGACAACGCCCTGCTCTCCGGCCTCGAACAGGGAATGTGGTCGCCGGTCGGCGAACTGCGGTCCACCTACTAGGAACCGACGAAGACAATGACGCCTTCTGCAATCGCGCGCGACGTGCTCACCGCCCAGGTGGTGATCGCGGGCGACGACGTCTACGAGGACCTCTTCACCGCGAGTGTCGAGCTGCAGGACCTGCTGGCCTCTGCTGGCTTCGTCACGAGGGTGCGGATGGGCACGGGCCTCTTCGCGCATCCCCTCTCCGACGATCTCATCGTGCTCTACCGCGCGGCCGGCACCTTCACCCCGGCCGAGCAGCGCGGTCTGGCGGATGCGGTCGCGGCCGGAGCAGGACTGCTCGCGATCCACTCGACCGCGGTCTTCGACGCCGACGCCGACCTGCTGGCCCTCGTCGGCGCGCGATACGTCGACCACGGTCCGCAGCCGCACGAGAGCCGATTTAGGGTGGACCTCGCGGCTCATCCCGTGACCGCTGGGCTCGACCCGTTCGAGCTCACCCACGAGCATTACCGCACCGAGCCTGCCGACGGCGTGGAGGTCGTCGCCTGGCGCGAAGCGCCGTACGGCGCGGAGCCCCTCGTCGTCGCACACGAGTACGGCGCCGGCCGGGTCTGCTTCGTGCAGTTCGGCCACGACCTGCGCGTGTGGGACGAGCCCGGGGTGCGAGCCACCGTCATGAACGCGGCCGCCTGGCTCACGGCCGCATCGAAACCCAACGAGAACGAGGACTGATCCGCACATGCGTGTTCTTCTGCGTCGCGCCGTCTTCTACGTCATCACGGCGTGGGCGGCGATCAGCCTGAACTTCCTGCTTCCCCGCATCATGCCGGGCAGCCCGGCGGACGCGCTGATCGCCAAGTTCCACGGCAAACTCTCACCCCAGGCCGTCGAGGCATTGCGAGTGCTGTTCGGTCAAAGCAAGGCGAGCCTCTGGCAGCAGTACCTCGACTACTGGCACAACCTCTTCACCGGCAACCTCGGCATCTCGTACGCCTACTACCCGGCCCCGGTGGCCGACGTGCTGGGCAGCAGCATCGGCTGGACGCTCGTGCTGATCACCGTCTGCACCGTTTTCGGCTTCGTGATCGGCACCGGCCTCGGGATGCTCGTGGGCTGGAAGCGCGGCAGCTGGCTCGACTCGCTCATCCCGGTCACTACCCTGCTGTCGTCGATCCCCTACTTCTGGTTCGCCATCTGCGTCGTGCTCGTGTTCTCGATCATCCTGCGGTGGTTCCCGCTCTCGGGCGGCTACTCGGTCATCGAGACGATCGGGCTCAACTGGGGCTTCATCGGCAGCGCCATCTACTACGCCACGCTGCCCGCTCTCACGATCGTGGTGGCCTCCATCGGCGGGTGGCTGATCGGGATGCGCAACATGATGGTCACGACGCTCAGCGAGGATTACGTGAAGCTGGCCGAGGCGAAGGGCCTGCCCAAGCGGCGGATCATGTTCACCTACGCGGCGCGCAACGCCATCCTGCCGTCGTTCTCCAGCTTCGCGATGTCGCTCGGCTTCGTGGTCGGCGGATCGATCGTGACCGAGGTGGTCTTCAACTACCCGGGCATCGGCACCGTGCTGTTCAAGGGCGCACAGGCTCAGGACTACCCGCTGATGCAGGGCATCTTCCTCGTCATCACGATCACCGTGCTGGTCGCCAACCTGCTGGCCGACTTCGCGTACGTCTTCCTCGACCCCCGGACAAGAGAGGGCTGACCCATGGCCATCACCACTGCGACGATCGCCGAGGCCGAAACGTCTGACCTGGAGGGCACCTCGCGCTTCGCCTGGATGCGCGCCTTCCGCCGGCCGTGGACGCTCGCCGGCATCGTGATCGTGCTGATCTTCTGCGTGCTCGCGATCGTCGGTCCGTGGATCGCGCCGTACGACCCGTCGGCCGTGAGCAAGGCGGCGCTGCAGCCGCCGAGCCCGGAGCACTGGCTCGGCACGACCCAGACGGGCCAGGACATCCTGTCCCAGATGCTCTACGGCACCCAGGTGTCGATGATCGTCGGGGTGTGCGCGGCGCTCGTCGCGACCATCCTGTCGGTCATCGTGGGCCTCGCCGCCGGCTACCTCGGCGGCCTCGCGGACGAGCTGCTCTCGCTGCTCGCCAACGTGTTCCTGGTGATCCCGGCGCTGCCGCTGACGGTCATCCTGGCCTCCTACCTGCCGAAGACCGGCTCGCTCGGCATCATCCTGGTGATCTCGGTCACCGGATGGGCGTGGGGCGCCCGCGTGCTGCGCGCGCAGACCCTTTCGTTGCGCAAGCGCGACTTCGTCGAGGCGGCTCGGGCGACCGGCGAGCGCACCTCGAGCGTCATCTTCCGCGACATCTTCCCGAACCAGATCGCCATCATCGCGGCCTCCTTCCTCGGGACGGTGACCGGCGCCATCCTCACGCAGGCCAGCCTCGCGTTCCTCGGGCTCACCAACGTGACGGAGTGGTCGTGGGGCACCATCCTCTACTGGGCGCAGGTGTCGAGCGCGATGCTCAGCGGCGCGTGGTGGTGGTTCGTGCCCGCCGGACTCGCGATCGCAGTGCTCGGAACCGCGCTCTCGCTGGTCAACTTCGGCATCGACGAGTTCATCAACCCGCGTCTGCGCCAGGCCGGTATCGGCACCAAGAAGGCGCAGCGGGCGCAGGCCAAGGCCAAGCGGGCGAAGATCGTGAAGCGCCCGCAGCGGGTCCGCACGGTGCGGGACTCGGCCGGGCCGTTCGACCCGGTCACCAGCGACGTGATCCTCGACATCCGCAACCTCAAGGTCGACTACCTCGGCGAGAACTCCGTGACCCCGGCCGTCAACGATGTGTCGCTCACCCTTCGACGCGGCGAGGTGCTCGGCATCGCGGGGGAGTCCGGAAGCGGCAAGTCGACGCTCGCATACGCGATCACCCGGCTGCACAAGCCGCCGGCACACATCACCGGCGGCGAGATGATCTACACGAACGCCGACGGGTCGAAGACCGACATCCTCTCGATGAGCGAGGACGAACTGCGCGACTTCCGCTGGGAGGAGCTGTCGATCGTCTTCCAGTCCGCGATGCACGCGCTGAACCCCATCCTGACGATCGGCGCACAGATGGAGGATGCGCTGCGGGCGCACCGTCCGGAGATGACGCAGCAGGCGCGCGCCGCCCGGGTCGTCGAGCTGCTCGGACTCGTCGGCATCCAGACCGACCGGGTCAACGCCTACCCGCACGAGCTCTCGGGCGGGATGCGGCAGCGGGCCATGATCGCGGTGGGGCTCGCGCTCGACCCCGAGATCATCGTGATGGACGAGCCGACGACGGCGCTCGACGTGGTCATCCAGCGGCAGATCATCGAGAAGATCATCGAACTCAAGGACCGGCTCGGCTTCTCGGTCATCTTCATCACCCACGACCTGTCGCTGCTGATCGAGCTGTCCGACACGATCGCCGTGATGTACGCCGGCCGGGTCGTCGAGCTCGCCGACGCCAAGGAGTTCTACCGCAACCCGCGGCATCCGTACAGCCAGGGGCTGCTCGCGTCGTTCCCGACGCTCTCCGGTCCGAAGCACGAGCTCACGGGCATCCCGGGCTCGCCGCCCGACCTGCGCAAGCTGCCGAACGGATGCGCGTTCGCGGCCCGCTGCCCGCTCGCGTTCGACAAGTGCGACACCGTCGTACCCCCGCTGTTCGCCCTCTCCGGCGAGGCCGAGTGGCGCCAGTCGGAGGCGGCCTGCCTGCTCTACGAAGGCGACGGAGGCATCGACGGCACCCTCATGACCGAGTCGACCGGCGCCCAGCACGAAATGGAGGACGCCCGATGACCAGCATCGACACCGCCGCACCGTCATACAGCGCGCCGCAGGGCGACGCTCCGGTGCTCGAGGCCGTGCACGTCACCAAGCACTTCCCGGTGCGCGGAACGCTCTTCAAGCGCGGCCCGCGCAAGGTGGTCCACGCGGCCGACGACGTCTCGCTGGCGCTTTACGCCGGCCGGATCATGGCTCTCGTCGGTGAATCCGGCTCGGGCAAGTCGACCTTCGCCCGCCTGCTCGCACAGCTCTACCCGCTGACCGGCGGTGAGGTGCGCTACCGCGGCAAGCCGGTGAACGCGCGGGGAGGCAAGGCACTGCGCGCCCACGTGAGCAAGGTGCAGCTGATCCTGCAGGATCCGTTCGGCTCGTTCAACCCGGTGGCGACGATCGCCCGTACGCTGACGCGCGCGGTGCGCATCCATCACAAGGAGAAGACCCCGCGGGAGCAGCGTGCGGTGATCGACGACCTGCTCGCGCAGGTGAACCTCACGCCCGCCCGCCAGTTCACGGAGAAGTACCCGCACGAGCTCTCCGGTGGGCAGCTGCAGCGCATCTCGATCGCGCGGGCGCTCGCCGCCAATCCGGATGTGTTCCTCGCCGACGAGCCGGTGTCGAGCCTCGACGTGTCCATCCGGCTGGGCGTGCTGAACCTGCTGCGCCGCCTCGTGGAGGACCGCGGGGTCGCGCTGCTCTACGTGACGCACGACATCGCATCCGCCCGCTACTTCGCCGAAGACACGACCGTCATGTACGCGGGGCAGCTGGTGGAGGCCGGGCCGTCGGAGCAGGTCACGCAGAAGGCCGCGCATCCGTACACCCAGCTGCTCATCGCATCGGCGCCCGACCCGTCCCGGACCGACGGCGAGACGCCCCGCGACATCGGGCAACCGCCGAGCCTGATCGACCCGCCCGCCGGCTGCCGGTTCCACCCCCGCTGCCCGTTCGCCATGGAACGGTGCAAGACGGATGCGCCCCCGCGCTTCGAACTCGAAGACGGCCAGTGGGCCAAATGCTGGCTCTACGCCGACGACGCCGAAGCCGAAGGCAAGCGCGCCCAGAACGCCGACGTGTACACACGCGGCCAGATCCGGAACGCGGGCAGACTCGTCGCCGCGGACCCCACGAACGCTCCAACCGAATAGCAAAGCATCAAGCCAAGCAAGCACTGAAGGAGAACAGCAATGAAGCGCAGAAAGGTAACGCTGCGACGTACACTCGTCGCCGCAGCGATGGCCGCCAGTCTCGTCGTCCCGCTCGCAGCCTGCTCGAGCAGCGGGAGCGGATCGAGCGACGGACTCATCCTGAACGTCGCCAGCCAGTCGGATTCGCTCACCCAGACGTTCAACCCCTATCTGCCGAACACGGCACAGGGTGCGACGTACACCAACCAGGGTGGCGGCGGATTCATCTACGAGCCGCTCGTGCAGATCAACAACGTCGACATCGGCAAGGACATCCCCTGGCTCGCCAAGAAGTGGGCCTGGTCGAACGAGAACAAGACGTTCACCCTCGACCTGCAGCAGGGCGTCAAGTGGAGCGACGGCAAGCCGTTCTCGGCCGACGACGTCGTGTTCACCTACGAGATGCTGAAGAAGTTCCCCGCCCTCAATGTGGGCGGCATCGACTTCGACACCATCACCGCACCCGACCCCAACACCGTCGTGATGACGTTCAAGACCCCGTCGGAGACGAAGTTCACCTCGCTCGTGTCGGCGGCCATCGTGTCGCAGCACATCTGGTCGAAGGTCGGCGACCCCACCAAGTACGCGGACAAGGACCCGGTGGGCACCGGTCCGTTCGTGCTCGACACGTTCTCGCCGCAGAGCTTCGTGCTGAAGACGAACAAGGACTACTGGCAGGACCCGGCCAAGATCGCGGGCATCCGGTTCATCCCGTACAAGGACAACCAGGGCCAGACCAACGCGCTCGTGCAGGGGCAGGCCGACTGGAGCGGCACCTACATCGCCGACGCTGAGAAGTCCTACCTGTCGAAGAGCAAGGACAACCACTACTGGGCTCCCGTCGTGGGCTCGGACGGCCTCATCCCGAACCTCGAGAAGTGGCCGCTCAGCGACATCGCCGTGCGTCGCGCCATCAGCCTCGGTGTCGACCGCGAACAGGTCGGCGCCGCGACGGACTCCCCGGCCGCGACCAGCCAGACCGGACTGCCGATGCCCTCGTTCGCGAGCGAGGTCGCCCCGAAATACAAGGACCTCGTGTTCAAGCAGGACAAGCCGGCCGCCGAGAAGCAGCTGACCGACGCCGGCTACACGAAGGGCGGGGACGGCTACTACGAGAAGGACGGCAAGAAGGTCGAGTTCTCGGTCAGCTTCCCGGCTTCGTACACCGACATCGCCGCTCGCGCCCAGGTTCTGGTGTCGCAGCTGAAGGACATCGGGATCAAGCTCGACATCGACACCACCTCGGTGAACGACATCAACAAGATCACGGCAGACGGCACCTTCCAGTCGACCATCGGCTACCCGGTCGGCCCGGCACCGCGCGCGTTCAACATCTACGACTCGATGATGAACCCGAACAAGTACTACCCGGTCGGGGAGGCTACGCCGACGTTCGAGAACATCGAGCGTTTCAACGACCCGGTGGCGAAGGAACTGTTCGCGAAGTACCCGCTGGCCACGACGGACGAGGAGCGCAACGACATCCTCGCCCAGCTCCAGGGCATCTGGATCGACCAGCTGCCGATGATCGTCATGTTCTACTGGGGCAACTACGGAGACTGGAGCACCGCCAAGGTCACCGGTTTCCCGAGTGAGCAGGACCCGTACTTCGCGCCGTACCCCAACCCGGTGGTGGCGCTGAAGCTCAAGCCGGTCTCCTGATCCGGTGAGACCGTGGGCGGGCCCGCCGCGAAGACCGGCCCGCCCACGGTGCGTCCCCCTTTCTCCAACAATCCGATCGCAGAAATCGAGAGATGACCGACACCCGCAACGCCCTCGTCGTCGTGAACGGCGACGACATCCATCACGACCTTCTCAGCGCCTCCCAGGTCTTCCAGCAGCTCGGCATCGAGGCCGGCCTGGTCACCCGCCGCGCGATGGGCCTGAACCGGTTCGTCGACGCACGGCCGGAGACCGCCGACGCCGACGTCTACCTCTTCTACACGGCGGGAGGCCAGTTCCCGACTGCACAGCAGGAGGCGCTCGCCGCCGCGGTCGCCGCGGGCACCGGCTTCGTCGGTGTGCACGGCGCCAACATCATGGGCTGGGAAGGCGACGGGATCGACCCCGCCGACCGGCCGTACTTCGACCTGCTGGGCAACCGGTACCTCTCGCACGGGCCCGGCCACCACGAGGGCCGCCACACGATCGAGATCGTGGGCGAGCATCCCATCACCGAGGGCCTCGACGATTTCGAGCTGTTCGACGAGTACTACGAATTCGAGTTCGCGGATGACGATGTGCAGGTGATCGCTCAGCGGCACCGCGCCGACGGCGTCGTGATCCCGGTCATGTACGTGCGGAACGTCGGCGAGGGCAGGGTCGTGTACCTGGCACTCGGCCACGACATGCGGTCGTGGGGCGAGCCGCCCGTGCGCACCCTGGTCCGCCGCGCGCTGGCCTGGGCGGCGGGCATCCTGTGACCGGGACGCGTCCAGGCCTCGCGGTGATGGCCTACACCGTGCTGGAACAGGCGAAAGCCGACCTCGAGGGCACGCTCGCCCGGGTCGCCGCGATCGGCTACGTCGGACTCGAGACCTACGGACTCGTCGAGGCGTTCGGTCCCGGCCGGGTGCGGGATGCGGCAGCCGCGGCGGGCCTGACCATCACGAGCGCGCACACGCCGTTCCCGGCGGGCGCCGACGCTCAACGGCTGCTCGACGAGAGCGCCGAGCTCGGCGCGACCACCCTGGTGTGGAGCCTCGAACGCGAGGAGTTCGACTCGCCGTCGGCGATCGAGGCGGGAGTCGTGCGCGTGAACGAGGCGGCCTCACTGGCCGCCGAACGCGGCCTGACGATCGGGTACCACAACCACTTCGCGGAGTTCCGCAACTCGTTCGACGGACGCCAGGCCTACGACATCCTGCTCGAGCTGCTCGACCCGCGCGTCGTCGTCGAGCTCGACGCGTACTGGGCCCGGATGGGCGGAGCCGATCCCGCAGAGGTGCTCACCCGGCTCGGCGATCGCGCCCGCCTCGTGCACATCAAAGACGGCCCCGCCGTCAGCTACGACGACGACGTCATGGTGCCGATCGGCGAGGGGGCCATCGACTGGACGAGCGCGCTCACCGCGCCCTCGGGCCTGGAATGGCACATCGTCGAACTCGAAAGACTGCACGTCGACACCTTCGACGCGCTCGAATCCAGCTACCGCTACCTCGTCGGGCACGGCCTGTCGCGGGGGAGCGTCGAGGTCGGGGAGGCCACGGTATGAGCACACGCATCCTGTTCCTGGGCGGTGCCGGGATGATCGGCTCGGCCGCCGCGCGCGAGGCCGTCGCTCAGGGGGCCGAGGTCACGATCGTGACGCGGTCGGAGCCACGGCGGCCGGTGACCGACGGAATCACCCAGTTGCGCGGAGACGTGCGCGACGCCGCTTTCGTCGCCTCGCTCGTCGAGGGCCGGCGGTGGGATGCCGTGGTCAACTGGGTGGGCTTCACGCCCTCCGACGTCGAAGGACACGTCGACGCCTTCAGGGATGCGACGGCGCAGTACGTCTTCATCAGCACCTGCTCGGTGTTCGCCCGGCCGGTGCCGAGCCTGCCGATCACCGAATCGAGCCCCCGCAAGCAGCCGGTGTTCGGATACGCGCGCGACAAGGTCGCGACCGAGGTGTTCCTCGAAGAGGCCTACCGGTCGGACGACTTCCCCCTCACGATCGTGCGGCCGTTCCACACCTACGACAGCACGACCATCCCGATCCTCTCCGGATGGACGGCGATCGAGCGGATGCGCGCCGGCCAGGGCGTCGTCGTGCACGGCGACGGGACCTCGCTGTGGTCGCTGATGCACTCCAGCGACTTCGCGCGGGCGTTCGTGCCGCTGCTCGGAAACCAGCACGCGATCGGTGAGAGCGTGAACGTGGTCAGCGGCGACATCCTGACCTGGGATCAGATCCACCTGACGCTGGCCGCTGCCGCCGGAGTGCGCTCGCCGCGGCTCGTGCACCGGTCGAGCGAGTCGATCGCCGTCGAGGTGCCGGGCTGGGGCGAAGTGCTCGAGCACGATTTCCGGCACACGATGCTGTTCGACACGTCCAAGCTCCGCCGGCTCGTGCCCGACTTCGCTCCGCGGGTGAGCTTCTCGCAGGGCGCCCGCGACATCATCGAGCACTACGAGACGCATCCGGATGCGCGGGGAGTCGACGAGACGTTGTCGGCGGCATTCGATCGGCTGATCGAGCATCCCTGAGCCCGCTCCGTCGACTCACCGTGTCGCCCTCGCACTGGACGATTCCTGTGTCGGGCGGCGACGGCAGCGGTCACCAAAGGTAACAAGTGGTATGAATGAGGCGTGCGTTGGGCTAGCGGAGGGTGTCGCCTGTGATCGATGAAACCAGTGAGGCGGACGCGGGAGCCGCGATCCGTCCGGACTACCCGGAGCCGCTGTGGATCCAGGCGGTCAACCTGATCAACCGCGAGATCGCGAGCGGGGTTCTCAAGCCGGGGATGCGCCTCCCACCAGAGCGCGAACTCTGCCAGCAGCTCAGCATCTCGCGGGTGACCCTGCGCAAGGCGCTCAACAAGCTCGTCGAAGACGGCGTGCTGAGCGCATCCCACGGCCGCGGCTGGTATGTGGCCGAGACGGCAGGGGCCGCGGGCAAGGAGTTCCCCAACAGCCTCGAGTCGTTCACCGAGACCGCTGCACGGATGGGCCTGGTCGCGAGCTCCCGCGTGCTGCGGGCCGAGACCAGGCCGGCGTCGCTCGATCAGGCGGAGGAGCTGTCGATCGCCCCAGGAACGCCGCTGTTCCACCTGGAGCGCGTGCGGCTGCTCAACGATGTGCCGATCGCGCTGGATGTGACGCGCATCCCCGCCCACCTGGCTCCCACGCTGGCGGAGGCCGACTTCTCCATCGACTCGCTCTACGAGAAGCTCGCCGAGGCGGGTATCGAACCGCTGCGCGCCGACGCCACGATCGAGGCTCGGGAGGCCGACCCCGCGGCTGCGGAGAACCTCGACCTCGCTGTCGGCAAGCCTGTGCTCGTCATGCGGCAGCTCGCGGTCGATCGTGCCGAGCATCCCCTCTTCGTCTCCACCATCACCTACGCGGGCGACCGCTACCGCCTCCGCACCTTCTTCGCGCGCTCCCGCTGACCAACGCACATCGAGTCCGGGAGGAATCCCCTTTCCCACCGCGGGAAAACGGGATTTCTCCCGGACTCGATGTGCGTGTGGTGGACCAAGAGGTAGCAGGAGGTATTTATTTGACGCACGAACCTCTTCAAAATGTAGACCAATGCCGTACCACCTGGGTACGATAAGAGTCATGCTTCAGTTGGAGGAAATGTGATTCGCGTCGGTCTGCTCGGCTCAGGGTTCATCAGCGACACCTACGCGGACGCGCTGCAGGATGTTCGAAACGCCGAAATCGTCGCGAACTACTCGCGTGACCTCCAGCGCGCTCAGGACTTCGCAGCGAAGTGGGGGCCCATCCCGAACCAGTACGACTCGATGGAGGCGCTCTGCGCGAATCCCGACGTCGACCTGGTGGTGATCGCCCTTCCCAACGAGGTGCACGTCGAAGCGGTGCGCATCGCGGCAGCGGCCGGAAAGGGCGTGGTCTGCACCAAGCCCCTCGCCCGCACCGGAGCCGAAGCGGCCGAGATCCTGAAGATCGTCACCGAGGCCGGGGTCTGGCACGGCTACGCCGAGAGCTCGGTCTTCTCGCCAAACATCGCCAAAGCGCACCAGATGGTCGCGGCCGGCGCGATCGGCGACGTGCTCACCATGCGGGCGCGTGAAGCGCACTCCGGCCCGCACGCCCCGCACTTCTGGGATGCGGAGACCGCCGGCGGGGGAGCCCTGCTCGACATGGGCTGCCACACCGTCGAATCGGCCCGGCATTTCTTCGGCAAGGACAACCCGGTCACCGAGGTCTTCGCCTGGGGCGCCACGATGGTCCACGCCGACAAGACCACCGGTGAGGACACCGCGATCGCCCTGCTCAAGTTCGCGGGCGGGCAGCTCGCCCAGATCGAGTCGTCCTGGATCGAGAAGGGTGGCATGCAGCTGCGGCACGAGCTCGTCGGCAGCGCCGGCCGCATCGTGACAGACACGTCGCAGACCCCGGTCTGGGGCTTCATCGAGAACCCGGCCGGCTATCTGGTCGAGAAGGCGGATGCGGACACCGGCTGGGTCTACCCGGTGCCGGAAGAGGCGCGCGCCTACGGTTTCAGCCAGGAGATGCGGCACTTCGTCGACCGGTTCGCCGCGGGGGAGGCGCCCATCGAGACGTTCGACGACGGGTTCGTCGTCAACTGCATCCTCGACGCCTGCTACGCCTCGATGAAGAGCGGAACGTGGGAGAAGGTGAGCCTCGACCGATGAGCACCACTCCACAGCTCGGCACAGGCACCCTGGGCACCAGCACGCAGCCGACCGTCGGCGACGTCTCCATCCGCACCGACTATCCCGACCCGCTCTGGGTGCAGGCGGCGGATGCGATCCGCGCGCAGATCGCATCCGGGTCGATGCGTCCCGGCACCCGGCTCCCACCCGAGCGCGAGCTCTGCCTGAGGCTCGGGATCAGCCGCGTCACCCTGCGCAAAGCCCTGCAGACCCTCGTCGAGGACGGCGTGCTGACTCCGTCCCACGGCCGCGGCTGGTACATCGCCGGGGCGACCGACGAGCGCAACGAGTGGCCGAACAGTCTGGAGTCGTTCAGCGAGACGGCCGACCGGATGGGCCTGGTCGCGTCGTCCCGCGTGCTGCGCGCCGAGGTGTCCGCCTCCACCATCGACGAGGCGGAGAAGCTGGGCATCGCGCCGGGAACGCCCCTCTTCCGGCTCGGCCGGGTGCGCATGCTCAACGAGGTCGCCATCGCGGTGGACCTGTCGCTGGTTCCGGCGACGCTGATCCCGGATCCGCAACGTCACGACTTCCGCGTGCACTCGCTCTACGAGGCCCTCGCCGAGGCGGGCCACGACCTCGCGAACGCGGAGACGACCATCGAGGCGCGGGAGGCGACCCCCGAGATCGCGGCGCAGCTCGATGTCGTGGTCGGAACCCCGACGCTCGTCATGCACCAGCTGGTGAGTGGCCGGACCGACCGTCCGGTGCTCGCCTCCACCATCCAGTACGCGGGCGACCGCTACCGCCTGCGCACGTACTTCGCCCGCCACAACCGAACGGAGCTCCAGTGACCGACACCGCCGTGACGACCACCACCGCCGGCGCCCTCGCCTCGCTCACGGCCGGCGAGATCGACGCCTCGCGCGCCATCCTGGTGCGCGAGGGCCTGCTCGGCGAGAACACCCACGTCTCCTACTTCGGGCTGCTCGAAGAGGACAAGCGCACGCTGCTCGTGCCGGGAGCGACGCCCCGAGCGCGCCGCTTCCGCGCACTGCTCGTCGACTTCGGCTCCGGCGCTTCGCACGACGTGGTGGTCTGCCCGGCCGAGGACAGCATCCTCTCGTCCCGTCAACTCGATCCGGCCGAGGGCCAGGTTCCCGTGGTGCTCGCCGAGTTCGGCCTGGTCGAAGAGATCGTGCACCAGGACGAGCGCTGGCTCGCCGCCATGGCGAAGCGCGGTCTCACCGACCTCAGCACGCTGCGGGTGAACCCGCTCTCTGCAGGCGTGCTCGCTCCGGATGAGCAGGGCCGCCGCATCCAGCGCTGCTTCACCTTCGTGCAGAAGACGCCCGACGATCTCGGCTGGGCGCATCCGGTCGACGGTGTGACGGTGATGGTGGATGTGGTCACCCGCGAGGTGCTCGACGTGATCGACTACGTCGACCTTCCGGTTCCCCACGAGGACGGCAACTTCCACCTGCCCGAGTGGGTCGGAAGACCGGCGCGTCAGGGGCTCAAACCGATCGAGATCACCCAGCCGGAGGGCCCCAGCTTCACGATCGACGACGACGGCGTGCTCTCCTGGGCGGGCTGGAACCTGCAGGTGTCGTTCGATCAGCGCGAGGGACTCGTCTTCCACAACATCTCGATCGATGACGGCGGGGTGCAGCGGCCGGTCGTGTACCGCGCATCCATCGCCGAGATGATGGTGCCGTACGGCGACCCCAGCCCGCAGCGCTGGTTCCAGAACTTCTTCGACTGCGGCGAGTACCTGCTCGGCGGCTTCGCGAACTCGCTCGAACTCGGCTGCGACTGCGTCGGCGACATCACGTACCTGGATGCGGTGCTCGCCGACAACGCCGGGAACGCGCGTGTGATCCCGCAGGCCATCTGCATCCACGAGGAGGACACCGGCATCCTCTGGAAGCACTTCGACAACTGGAACGGATCGAGCGAATCCCGCCGGAACCGCCGCCTGGTCGTCTCGTTCTTCGTCACCGTCGGCAACTACGACTACGGCTTCTACTGGTACTTCTCGCTCGACGGCAGCATCGAGCTGGAGGTCAAGGCGACCGGCGTCGTCTTCACGTCGGCGTATCCGGGAGCCGGCTACCCGTACGCGTCGGAGCTCGCGCCAGGACTCGGCGCCCCGTACCACCAGCACCTGTTCAGCGCACGCCTCGACATGATGGTCGACGGCGTCTCGAACGCGGTCGACGAACTCGAGGCGGTGCTCGTTCCACGCGGCGACGCGAATCCGACCGGCACCGGCATCACGCAGACGGTCGCGCGGCTGCACACCGAGTCGGAGGCCCAGCGCATGGCCGACAACGCCCGCGGGCGGGTCTGGCTTGTGTCGAACCCCGGCGTGAAGAACCGTCTCGGCGGCAGTGTCGGGTACGTGCTCTACCCCGAGGGCAAGCCGGCGCTGCTGGCGGACGAGCAGTCCGACATCTACGCGCGTGCCACCTACTCGGCGAAGCACCTCTGGGTGACGCCCTACGAGCCGACCGAGCTGTACCCGGCCGGCGACTTCGTCAACATGCACCCCGGAGGAGCGGGCCTGCCCGCCTGGACGGCCGCCGACCGCAGCGTCGACGACACCGACATCGTGCTCTGGCACACCTTCGGGCTCACCCACTTCCCGCGTATCGAGGACTGGCCGATCATGCCCGTCGACTCGACCGGCTTCGTACTGAAGCCGCACGGGTTCTTCGGACGCAACCCGACGCTCGACATCCCCGCGTCGACGAGCGACCACTGCGCGCCGGGTGGAGCGCACCGACACCACGAAGGACACCACTGATGACCAGCCCCCTGGGCGTGCAGCTCTACAGCGTGCGCGACGACATCGGCCCGGATGCGCTCCCCGCCACCCTCGCCCGCCTCGCCGCCGCGGGCTTCACGCACGTCGAACCGTACGACATCCTGAGCGACACCGAAGGCCTCGCCGCCGCGCTCGGATCGTCCGGGCTGCGCGCCGTCACCGCGCACGCGAAGATCACCGAGCTCGACCGGGATGCCGTGCTCGCCGCGGCCACGCGCCTCGGCATCGGGACGGTCATCGTGCCCTGGGTGCGGCCGGCGTCGATCGCCACCCGGGAGGGCGTCGAGGCGCTCGCCGCCGCGATCAACGAGGCGGCCGTCGCTGCTGCCGGCCACGGCATCCGGGTCGGCTACCACAACCACGATTTCGAGTTCGCGCAGACGATCGACGGAGTCCCGGCGTACGAGCTGCTGGTCGACCTGCTCGACCCGGCCGTGGTGCTCGAACTCGACACCTACTGGGCGGCGGTCGGCGGCGCCGACGTGACCGAGCTCATCCCGCGCCTCGGCGACCGTGTGCGTTTCCTGCACGTGAAGCACGACGACGAGAACCCGTTCGACATCGCTCAGGTGCTGCCGCTCGCGGCCGGCCTCGAGCTGGCCGTCGTCGAGGTCGTCGTGCACGAGGGCGACGTCTTCCCGCTCGTCGACGAGAACGCGGCCTACTTTCTCGGGCTGGTGAACGCATGACCGGCATCGGCATCATCGGAGCGGGCAACATCTCCGACGAGTACCTGCGCTCCCTGACCTCGTACCCGGATGTGCAGGTCGTCGCGATCGCCGACCTCGACGTCGCGCGCGCCGAGGCGCAGGCGGCCGAGTACGGCATCCCGTTCGCGGGACCTGTGGACGCACTGCTCTCGCTCGACGAGGTCGAGATCGTCGTCAACCTCACGATCCCGGCGGCACACGCCGAGGTCGGGATGAAAGCCGTCGCGGCCGGCAAACACGTCTGGGGCGAGAAGCCGATCACGCTCGACCTCGCCAGCGCCAAGGAACTGCTCGCCGCCGCCGCGGCTCGCGGCGTCGTCGTCGCGAACGCGCCGGACACCATCCTGGGCGAGGGCATCCAGAACGCGCACCGGCTGCTGGCCGACGGCGCGATCGGCACCCCGCTGACACTGCTCACCCTGATGCAGGGGCCGGGTCCGGATGCGTGGCATCCCCGCCCGCAGTTCCTGTTCGCCCGCGGTGCCGGCCCGCTCTTCGACATCGGACCGTACTACGTGAGCACGATGGTGCAGCTCCTCGGGCCCATCGAATCGGTCGAGGCGGTCGGGCAGCGTCCACGCGCCGAGCGCGTGATCGGGTCGGGTCCGGATGCGGGCGAGTCGTTCCCGGTCGAGGTCAGCACGCACGTCAGCGTGCTCACCCGGTTCCGGACGGGTGTCGTCGGCACGTCCATCTACAGCTTCGACTCGCCCCAGCGCCGGCAGACCTTCGAGATCACCGGATCGACCGGGGTGCTCGGGGTGCCGGTCAGCGGCTTCGATGGCGCGACCCGGCTGCTCGCCGGCGACGACCGCGAGACCGAATGGGTCGAACTCCCGCCGCCCGGCGCGCACCGCGACCGGGGGGTCGGCGTGCTCGAGATGGCGCGCGCCATCCGGGACGGCAGAGCACCCCGCGCCAGCGGCGAGCTCGCACTCCACGCACTCGAAGTGATGCTCGCGATCGAGGAGTCGATCGAGACCGGGCTGCCGGTGCGCATCCGGAGCACGGCACCCGCGGTCGAACCGCTCGCCGCCGACTGGGATCCGTCCGCACCGCACTCCGCCAACGCTTCCGCGGCCGCCATCGCCGCCGCGGGCACGACGACAGCCTTAAGGGGACACGAATGAACGGGTACAACACTTTCGCGGCAGCGCGGGCGACCCAGGCCGACGAGCTCGGCCGGGCCATTCCGCTGATCGCCGCGCAGCTCGCCGACCGGCAGGCCGCCGGAGAGCTGGAGGGCCCCGGCCCGGTGTTCGTCGGCATCGGCGCCAGCCTCGCGGCGGCGTGCGCGGCCGTCTGGGAGTTGCGTTCGCGCGGCATCCACTCGTGGCGGCTCGGTGCCGGTGACCTGCCGGTTCCGTTCCCGGAGAGCGCGCATCCGATCGTCGGCATCTCGCAGAGCGGCCGCAGCGCCGAAACCCTGGCCGTGCTCGAATCGGTCGCGCCCGAGCTGCGCCTCGCGGTCGTGAACACCGAGCCGTCGCCGATCTCGCAGATCGCCTCGACCATCGCCCTCGGCAACCTCGACGACAGCTACGCCTCGACGATCGGGTACACCGCGACCGTCGCAGCACTCGGGATGCTCGCCGATGCCTGGGACGGCGGCCGCATCGACCCGGGCTGGTTCACCCTCAACGAGACCTTCTCCCGTATCGAGGCGGCGGTCACCGAGCGGGTCACCGCGCTCGCCGAGCTGTTCCGCACGGTCGGGTCGAGTGACTTCGTCGGCGCCGGGCCCGCGGTCGGATCGGCGGAGGCTGGTGCCCTGCTGTTCCGCGAGGTCGCGCGCATCCCCGCCACGAGCATGAGCACCCGCCAGTACCTGCACGGCTCGATGGAGTCGGCGGGCGACGGCGTGCACGTCGTGTTCGGCGACAGCCGCGAGCTCGACCTCGCGACCACGCTCTCCGAGGCGGGTCACCACGTGATCCTCATCTCGGGCGAGGCCGTCGACTCCACCCCGACCCTGCACGTCGTGCAGCTGCCGAAGCTGCCCGCCGCCCAGCGGGCCGTGCTCGAGGCGATGGTCATGCAGGTGCTCGTCGGGGCCGTCGCCGCGGTGCGCGGGGTCGAGATCGAGGAGTTCGTGTTCCACAACGCGGACACGAAGGTTCCGGTCGACGCGGGCGGTGCCGCGTGACCGATGTGATCGTGGGCTTGGATGCCGGTGGCACCAAGCTCGGCGTGCGGGTCGTCTCTCTCGACGGCTCGCGTATCGCCGACGTCTCCCTGCCGGCCGAGGATTGGAGCGCCTCGCCGGCAGGGGACGCCGCTCGCTGGCTGGTCGAGCGCATCCGTCGGGTCGTCGCGCCCGGCGATCAGGTGGTCGCCGTCGGTGTCGGGGCGCAGGGCTGCGACACGGTCGAGCACTGCCACGAACTCGCGCACGAACTGACCGCGCTGGGATACCGCTCGGCCGTCGTGAACGACGCCGCCCTGCTCGTTCCGGCGGCGGGGCTGGAGACGGGGATCGGTGTCATCGCCGGCACCGGCTCGATCGCGGTCGGCCAGGACGCATCCGGGGAGACGCTCTTCACCGGCGGCTGGGGCTGGGTGATCGGCGACGAGGGCGGAGCCCCCGCGATCGTGCGCGAGGCGACCATCGCCGCGCTCGCCGCCAGAGACGACGGGCTCCCGGATGACGGCCTCCTGTCGGGGCTGCAGCAGGCGTTCGGCGTCGACTCGGCTCCGTCGCTCGCGCGCGCCGTCAACGACACCCCGACGCCGGAGAACTGGGGACCGCGGGCGATCGCTGTGTTCGCCGCCGCGGATGCCGGCTCGGCGCTCGCGACTGCGGTCATCGACCGGGCGGCGGAGCACCTGGCCGCACTCGTCGGGCAGCTCGTCCGCCGCGGAGCCGTCGGCGACTCGGTCGTCGCCGCGGGCAGCGTGATCGCCAACCAGCCGCGCCTGCTCGCCGCGTTCTCCGCGCGGGTCGCGGCCGCTCATCCGTCACTCGGCGTCGTGCTGCTCGAAGACGCGCCCGTCGCGGGCGGTGTCGAGCTCGCCCGCCGGCTCGCCGCATCCGGCACCCACGGCACCTCCGCCGACTAGAGCTTGCACCTCCGCACCACAGCCAACCGCAGAACAAAGGAGTCAGCATGGCCATCGCCACCGTCAACCCGACCACCGGCGAGACGCTCAAGACGTTCGAGCCGCACACCGCGGACCAGATCGAAGAGATCGTCGCGCGGGCGCACGGCACCTACCGCGACCTCGCCGCGACGACCTTCGCCCAGCGGGCCGAGTGGATGCACGCCGCCGCCGACCTCCTCGACGCCGAACTCGACGAGGTCGCCTCCCTCGTCTCGACCGAGATGGGCAAGACCATCGGCACCGCACGATACGAGGTGTCGAAGTCGGCCCGCGGGATGCGCTGGTACGCCGATCACGCGGAAGAGTACCTCGCCGACGAGCATCCCGTGCAGCCCGGAGATGTCGGAGCCTCGGCCGTGAGCGTGCGGTACCAGCCGATCGGCGCCGTACTCGCGGTCATGCCGTGGAACTACCCGTTCTGGCAGGTGATCCGGTTCGCGGCGCCCGCGCTCATGGCCGGGAACACGGGCATCCTGAAGCACGCATCGAGCGTTCCGCAGAGCGCGCTCTACCTCGGCTCGCTGTTCGCGCGCGGCGGTTTCCCGGTCGGCGCCTTCCAGACGCTGCTCGTGGAGGGGGGAGCGGTCGCTCCGCTGCTCGACGACCCACGCATCCGGGCCGTCACGCTGACCGGTTCGGTGGGCGCGGGCTCGTCGGTGGCCGAGGCGGCAGGGCGCAACATCAAGAAGTCGGTGCTCGAACTCGGCGGCACGGACGTGTTCGTCGTCATGCCGTCGGCCGACATCCCGGCCGCTGCGACTGCGGGCGTCAACGCGCGCGTGCAGAACTCGGGCCAGAGCTGCATCGCGGCCAAGCGCTACTACGTGCACGAAGACGTCTACGACGAGTTCGAAGCGGCGTTCGTGGCCGGGATGCGCGCACAGGTCGCCGGCGACCCGTTCGATCCCGACACCTCGTTCGGACCGCTCGCCACCGAACAGGGCCGTCGCGACGCGCACGAACTGGTCGAGGATGCGCGCGCACTCGGTGCGAACGTGCTGGCCGGCGGAAACGTTCCGGACGGGCCGGGGTGGTTCTATCCGGCGACAGTGCTCACCGGTGTCACTCCCGCGATGCGCATCTACCGCGAGGAGTGCTTCGGCCCGGTGGCCTGCCTCTACAAGGTCTCGAGCGCTGTCGAGGCGATCGAGCTCTCCAACGACAGCGACTTCGGGCTGAGCTCGAGCGTGTGGACCCGGGACGACGCCGAGGCCCGACAGTTCCAGGACGGGATCGAGGCGGGCGGCGTCTTCGTCAACGGGCTCACGGCATCGTTCCCGCAGCTGCCGTTCGGCGGCGTGAAGGACTCGGGCTACGGTCGCGAACTCTCCGCCCTCGGCATCCGCGAGTTCACCAACGTGAAGACCCTCTGGCGCGCGTGACCCTCACGCCCGCGCCCGCGCGTTGGCTCGTGCGAAAAGTGCGGTTTCGAGGCCGCGAACCGCACTTTTCGCACGAGGCGGGCCCGTCGGCGCGAGGCGGGGCGGCAGCGATCGCGGCCGGACGGGCGCTCGCGCACGAGGTGCTGCCGATGGCCGTGATGGCGTGGGCGGTGCTCGCCGGGCACGGGTCCGCGGCCATGGCCGCCGCCGCGATCGCACTGGCGCTGCTCTCGTTCGCCTACGCCCCGCTCGCCCGGGCGAACCACTGGGCGCGCGAGCACCTCGCCGACCTGTGGGCGATGCTCCTCCTCATGGCCGCGATGGCGCTGAGTCGCGGTGATTCGACCTTCCCGGGAGCCGGGAACGTCGATGTGCCGCGAGTCGGCGCGCATGCGCACGTGTTGAGCGCAGGGTTCGGGATGGGCGGCACGGGTGGGATGGGCGGGGCCGGCTCCGCGACGGCGGTCGTCGTCGCGGTCGTGGTCGCGTGGGCACTGGCGCGCGCGTTCCTCGCGTGTCGCGGGTGGCGCATCCACTCGCTCGTCTCGGCCGTCGTCTGCGGAGCCGGCCTCGTCTGGATGCTCGCCGCCTGACCGCCGTGACCGCGCGTGTCCGCCTGTGGCTCGCCCAGCCCCTAGGGTGGAGCCGTGAGTGAGAGTGCGGCGACGCTGGCCCAGGTGGCCGCGCATGCAGGGGTGTCGCTGGCGACCGCATCCCGCGCACTCAACGGCAGCACGCGCAAGGTCAACGCCGAGTTGCACGACCGGGTGCTCGCGTCGGCGGCCGCCCTCGGGTACAGCGCCAACGTGCAGGCGCAGGCGGTCGCACGCGGCACGACCAACACCGTCGCCATCGTCGTCGGCGACATCGCAGACCCGTACTTCTCGAGCATCGCCTCCGGCGTCATCCGGGTCGCGGACGAGCGCGGCCTGATCGTCACGCTCACTGCGACGGGAGCCGATGCGGCGCGCGAAGCGGCGACGCTCACGGCCCTGAAGGGTCAGCGGCCCCGGGCCGTCATCCTCGCCGGCAGCCGGCAGCTGGATGCCGTCGGCGCACCCTCCGGAAGCACCGCCGAGCTGATCGCCATCGAGCGCGGCGGGGCGCGGGTGGCCCTCATCGGTGCGGCCGCAGAGGGTCTCAGGTCGGTGCCGGTGCAGAACCGCGAGGGCGCTGCATCCCTCGCCCAGGCATTGGTGGATCGCGGCTACGACGACGTCGTCGTGCTCGCCGGCCCCGAGAACCTGCTCACCGCTCGCGACCGGGCCGCGGGTTTTCTCGACGTCGTTCCGGATGCGCTGGTCGTGCCGGGCGCCTTCTCCCGTGACGGAGGCTACGAGACCATGGCCGCGCTCCTGGCCGCGGGCGGACGTCCCGGCTGCGTCTTCGCGGTCACCGATGTGATGGCGCTGGGCGCGATGGCCGCCATGCGCGACGCCGGGCTGACCCCCGGCATCGACATCGCGGTGGCCGGATTCGACGACATCCCGCTGGTGCAGGACGTGACGCCGTCCCTGACCACGGTCGCGCTCCCGCTCGCCGAAATCGGCGCTCGGGCGCTCGAACTGGCCCTGGCCGACTCGCCGGAGGCCGACCCCGCGCTCGCCATGCCCTTCGAGGGCACGGTCATCCTGCGCGCCTCCACCCCGGGAGCGGGCCGCCGATAGTGTCGGGGGGTCCATTCTGAGGAGAACCCATGCTGACGTCCTTCCCGCTCGACGATCTCATCACCACGCAGGCCACGGCCTACGACCCCGTCCCTTCGCTCTTCGGCGGCATCATCGGCTACGTGCTCGTCGTGCTGGCACTCTGGCCCGTGTTCACCAAGGCCGGCAAGCCCGGCTGGGGCGCGCTCATCCCGATCTACAACACCTATCTGCTGGTGAAGATCGCCGGGTATCACGGCGCCCTCGTCATCCTGTACTTCATCCCGCTGGTGAACATCGTCGTGGCGATCATCGTCGCACTGGGTGTCGGCCGGGCCTTCGGCAGGAGTGCGGTGTTCAGCATCCTCCTGCTGTGGCTGTTCGCCATCATCGGCTACTTCATTGTCGGGTACGGCCGCTCCCAGTACGTCGGACCGGGCGGCCGTCGCGACACCTACCCGGGCGGAGCGCCCGCCGTCGCCTGATCGCGCGGCGCCAGAAAGCGCTTACCATGGGCGTGCCGTCTTTGTTCCGCGACGACGGCATCCTCTGACTCCGCCACTCGGGAGGTCCTGTGTCCAGTCGTGCTCTCATCCTCAGCGGCGCCGGACGGTACGGCGACCCGTGGCATCCGTTCGCCGACACGTCCGAGCGGTTGGCCGGCATCCTGCGCGAGGAGGGGTTCGAGGTCGAGCTCTCGGAGGACGTGGATGCGCGACTCGCGACGCTCGACGGCCCCTCAGCCCCCGACCTGCTCGTTCTCAACATCGGGGACCCGGCGCAGACCGACCCCGAGCATCCGGAACCCGGTGCCGAGCGTCGCGCCCGCGACGGGCTGCTCGCCTACTTGGCGAACGGGCGGCCTCTGCTCGCGATGCATGTCACCTCGACGTCGCTGCGCGGGGTTCCCGAGTGGGAGGGGATCCTCGGCGCTGTCTGGGTGCGCGGGACCACGATGCATCCCGATTACTCGTGGGCGCGCATCCACGTGCATCCCGACCGTCATCCGATCGTGTCGGGGCTGACCGACTTCGACGTCGAGGATGAGCGGTACACGTACCTGCGCACCGCACCCGACCTCGTGCCGCTCGCGACCCACGAGCACGAGGGCGACGAGTATCCGCTGCTCTGGGCGCGCACCTACGGGGATGCCCGCGTCGTCTACGACGCCCTCGGTCACGACACGGCGTCGTACGACTCCCCGACCCATCAGGCGATCATCGGTCGGGCGGTGCGCTGGCTGGCCGGACGCGTCGAGGAGCCCCTCGCGTCCTGAGGCCCGCGCCGTTCAGCTCGTCGGTGTTTGACGCGAATCGACTCGGCGGGCTATCGTGGTAAGCGCTTTCCCGTCAACGAAGGAGTTCCAGTGTCAGAGTCGACCATCGGCATCATCATGAACGGCGTCTCGGGGCGCATGGGATACCGCCAGCACCTGCTGCGCTCGATCCTCGCGATCCGTGAGCAGGGTGGCGTGCTCCTCGCCGACGGCAGCCGTGTTCAGGTCGAGCCGATCCTGGTCGGTCGCAGCGAGGCCAAACTGGCCGAGCTCGCGGCCCGGCACGGCATCGAGAACTACACGACCGACCTGGATGCGGCACTCGCCGACGATCGCTGGCAGATCTACTCCGACTTCCTCGTGACGAAGGCCCGCGTACCCGCCATCACGAAGGCGATCGCTGCCGGCAAGGCGATCTACACCGAGAAGCCGACCGCGGAATCCTTCGAAGACGCGCTCGAGCTCGCACGCCTCGCGCAGGCGGCCGGCGTCAAGAACGGCGTCGTGCACGACAAGCTGTACCTGCCGGGGCTGCGCAAGCTCCAACGGCTCATCGACTCGGGATTCTTCGGCCGCATCCTCTCGGTGCGCGGCGAATTCGGCTACTGGGTGTTCGAGGGCGACTGGCAGGCGGCCCAGCGCCCCAGCTGGAACTACCGCGCGGAAGACGGCGGCGGCATCGTCGTCGACATGTTCCCGCACTGGAGCTACGTGCTCGAGAACCTCTTCGGCCGCATCGAGTCGGTGTACGCGCGCGCGGTCACCGAGATCCCGTCGCGCGTCGACGAGAACGGCGACCAGTACACCGCGACCGCCGACGACGCGGCCTACGCCATCTTCGAGCTCGAAGGCGGTATCACGGCTCAGCTCAACTCGTCCTGGACCACCCGCGTGAACCGGGACGAACTCGTCGAGTTCCAGGTGGACGGCACCCTCGGCAGCGCCGTCGTCGGCCTGTTCGGGTGCAAGATCCAACCCCGCAACGCCACCCCGAAGCCGGTCTGGAACCCCGACATCGCCGACGAGCACGACTACGACACCGACTGGATCGAGTCGCCTGCCAACGAGGTCTTCGAGAACGGCTTCAAGACCCAGTGGGAGGAGTTCATCCGCCACGTCGTCGAGGATGCGCCCAACCCGTACGACTTCCTGGCCGGTGCCCGCGGCGTCCTGCTCGCCGAGCGCGGACTGCTCTCGTCCCGCGAGGGCCGGCGCGTCGAGCTCCCCGAGGTCGGCATCTGATGACCGACCTCGTACTGCTGCGCGCAGACGGCACCACCGCATCCGTCGCCCTGCAGGAGGCTCCGCACTTTTCGAAACCGGCCGGGCCGCTCACCTCGCGCACGGCGTACGCGGCGGCGCATGTCGTTCCGAAGGCGTGGGCCGAGAACGTGCCGGGCGCACCCGCCGACATCGATTGGGATGCAACCCTCGCGTTCCGCCACCACGTCTGGTCGTGGGGTCTCGGTGTCGCCGACGCGATGGACACCGCGCAGCGCAACATGGGACTCGACGCGCGGGCCACCCGCGACCTCATCGCGCGCAGTGCAGCAGAGGCGCGCTCGGTCGGGGGCGCGATCGTGGTCGGCGTCAACACCGACCACGTCGAGGACGAGGTCATCTCCCTCGATGCGGTGATCGACGCGTACACGGAGCAGCTGCACTTCACCGAGGACGCGGGAGCGGGTGTCGTGCTCATGGCCAGCCGCCATCTCGCGCGGGCAGCCACCTCGGCCGCGGACTACGAACGCGTCTACCGCGCTGTGCTCGAGTCGGCGTCCCGGCCGGTCATCCTGCACTGGCTCGGCGCCGCCTTCGACCCGGTGCTCGCCGGCTACTTCGGCTCGACCGACTCCGCCGTTGCGAGCGAGACCGTGCTGCGCATCATCGGCGACAACGCCGACCGTGTGAGCGGCATCAAGATGAGCCTCCTGGATGCGCAGGCCGAGATCGCGCTTCGTGCGCGGCTCCCGAAGAGCGCCGCCATGTTCACCGGCGACGACTTCAACTACGTCGGCCTCATCGAAGGTGACGGAGCGACGCACTCGGATGCGCTGCTCGGGGCCTTCGCGGCCCTCGCGCCGAGCGCATCCGCCGCCATCCAGGCCCTGGACGCCGACGACACCGCGCGCTACCGAGGGGTGCTGGCGCCGACGGAGGCACTGTCGCGCCAGGTGTTCGCCGCGCCGACCTTCTACTACAAGACGGGTGTCGCGTTCCTCTCGTGGCTGAACGGCCACCAGGAGTCGTTCTCCATGATCGGCGGCCTCCACGCCGCACGCAGCCTGCCGCATCTGTCCGAGATCGTGCGCCTCGCGAACGCGTCCGGCGCCCTCGAGCGCCCCGAGCTCGCCGCCGCTCGATGGAGCACCCTCCTCACCCTGAACGGACTCGCCTCATGACCCCCGAAACGCAATCGAGTCAAGCCGAAATCCCCTCACAGGCTGCGCATTCGGGGACTTCGGCTGGACTCGATCGCGTTGCGCATCCGCGGTTGTCGATCAACCAGGCGACGATCAAGTACGCGGACCTGGCGACGGCGCTGCGCGTGACGGCGGACGCCGGCGTGCAGAGCATCGGCCTCTGGCGCGAGCCGGTCGCCGAGGTCGGGCTGCGAGACGCCGCGAAGCTCGTCGCCGACTCGGGGCTCCGCGTCTCGAGCCTGTGCCGTGGCGGATTCTTCACCGCGGTCGAGGGCCCGGAGCGCCGTCGCTCGCTCGACGACAACCGTGCCGCCATCGAGGAGACGGCGACGCTGGCCGCGGCCGGTGCCGACGGATCCGCAGCCGTGCTCGTCCTCGTCGCCGGCGGCCTCCCCGCCGGATCGACCGACCTCCGCGGTGCCCGTGAGCGGATGCGCGACGCGATCGCCGAGCTCGAGCCCGAGGCCCGCGCATCCGGTGTCACCCTCGCGCTGGAGGCGCTGCACCCGATGTACGCCGCCGACCGCGCCGTGCTCTCGACGCTCGGGCAGGCCCTCGACCTCGCCGATCAGTTCCCTGTCGCGTCGGTCGGAGTCGTCGTCGATACGTTCCACCTCTGGTGGGACCCGCAGGTGCTCGACCAGATCGCCCGGGCCGGCGCCTCCGGTCGCATCGTCAGCTTCCAGGTCTGCGACTGGGTCACCCCGCTGCCTCAGGATGTGCTGCTCGCCCGCGGCATGATGGGTGACGGCCACATCGACTTCGCGGCTCTGACGCACGCCGTCGATGCGGCCGGCTATCGCGGCGACGTCGAGGTGGAGATCTTCAACCAGGCGATCTGGGATGCTGAGCCCGCCTCCGTCGTCGCTCGCACGGTGCGGGCCTTCGCCGACAACGTTCCCCTGTCGGACGCGCCCGCCGAGAACCCGCCACGGTAGACGGAGGTCGCCCACCGTCCTCATCGCCCGAGTCGCGCCAGATCGACCTTCCGAGACGGCGGGAAGGTCGATCTGCCGCGACTGGACGCTGGCAGCGCGCGAGCGCAGTTCAGGACGACGAGGTGGCTGCGGCGTATTGAGCGCGGATGTGCGGCTGCACGTCCGGGGCGAGCTCCGCGGCGAGCGGGAGCGGCCAGGCCGGACGTGTGCCCGTGAGCGCCCACGCGGCCTGCACGGCCGCGCCGCCGGCGACGTACTCTCCGGGTGACGGGACGACGATCGGCACGTCGAACACCTGCGACGCGACCGTGGCGACCGCCGGGTTCTGGGCAGCGCCGCCGATGAGCAGGATGCGCTGCTCGCGCACGCCGACCGCGCGCACGGCGTCGAGTCCGTCTGCCAGTCCGCACAGCATCCCTTCGACGGCGGCGCGGGCGAGGTTCTCGCGGAGGGTCGAGGCGATGGTGAGGCCGTGGACGCTCGCCGTCGCGTCGGGCAGGTTCGGCGTGCGCTCGCCCTCGAAGTACGGGACGAGCACGACACCGCCTGAGCCGGGCTGGGCCTCGAGCGCGAGGGCGGCGAGGCTGTCGTTGTCGGCGGAGAGCAGGGATGCGATCGACGACAGCACGCGGGCAGCGTTCAAGGTCGCGACGAGCGGCAGGCTGAGGCCGCTGGCGTCGGCGAACCCGGCCACCGCGCCACTCGCGTCGGCGATGGGGTGGTCGGTGACGGCGAACACGGTTCCGCTCGTCCCGATCGAGACGACGACGTCGCCGTCGGCGGCGCCGAGTCCGAGCGCGGCGCCTGCGTTGTCGCCGGCGCCGGGACCGACGAGCACTCCCGTCGGCGTGCGCCCGGCGGCGTCGCCCGGTCCGAGAACCCGCGGCAGGATGACCGCATCGGCCGGCCCCGCCGCTCCTGGCCCCGAAGCCGCGGCACCCGAACCGAGCGCCTCGCGCCCGGCCCGCCCGAGCGCCAGCTCGAACAGTTCGAGGTCGTACATCCCGCTCACCGCGCTCCAGTACGCGGTGCCGCTCGCATCCGACCGGTCGGTCGTCAGTTCTTCGAGCACCGGTCCGAGCTCGCTCTCGCCGGCCGGGCCGTACCCGCGCAGGCGCCAGGTCAGCCAGTCGTGGGGGAGGGCGACGGCCGCGACGCGCGCAGCGTTCGCGGGTTCCGCATCCCGGAGCCAGCGCAGCTTCGTCGCGGTGAACGAGGCGACCGGCACCACCCCGACGCGCGTCGCGTAGGCCTCCGCGCCGACCACGTCGATCAGGTCGGTCGCGGCCTGCGCGCTGCGGGTGTCGTTCCAGAGCAGGGCGTCGCGGATGACGCGGCCCGCCGCATCCAGCACCACCATGCCGTGCTGCTGCCCGGCGATCGAGATGGCGTCGACGTCGTCGAGCCCGCCGGCATCGGCCAGAGCGGCGCCCAGTGCCGTCCACCAGGCGGCCGGGTCGACCTCTGTGCCCTCCGGATGCACCGCCCGACCGGTGCGCACGACCTCGCCGGTCGTGAGGTCGCGCACGACCACCTTGCAACTCTGCGTCGACGAGTCGACCCCAACCACGAGCGTCATCGCTCTCACTCTCTTACTGGCGAACTTCTTGCGAAACAGACACTCCCGCCGGAACGGGAGAGCGAGGGGCGCGCATGTCACGCACCCCTCGCCCCGGGAGAAGCCCCGGAGGAACCCGGGTGGAACGGTCTAGCGGGCGCCGAGGAGGTGCTCGAGCGCGAGCTGCTGCAGGCGCACGAAGCCGAAGCCCTTGCCACCGAAGTAGGCGTCGGCGTCGAAGTCCTCGTACGACGAGCGGTCGGCGAGCAGGTCGTCGTACGACTCGCCCTCGTTCAGCGTGCTGACCGACAGCTGGGTGACGCGCGAGGCCTCGAGCGCCTCCTGCACCTCGGGGTCGGCGCGGAACGCCGCAGCCCGCTCCTTGAGCAGGAGGTAGGTGCGCATGTTGGCCGCGGCCGAGTCCCAGACGCCCGTGATGTCTTCGGTGCGCGACGGCTTGTAGTCGAAGTGGCGCGGGCCGTCGTACGACGGGCCGCCGTTCGGGCCGCCGTTCTCGAGCAGGTCGACGAGCGCGAACGCGTTCTGCAGGTCGCCGTGGCCGAACACGAGGTCCTGGTCGTACTTGATGCCGCGCTGACCGTTCAGGTCGATGTGGAACAGCTTGCCCTGGTAGAGGGCCTGGGCGATACCGGCCGCGAAGTTGAGGCCCGCCATCTGCTCGTGCCCGACCTCGGGGTTGACGCCGACGAGTTCGGGGCGTTCGAGCGTCTCGATGAAGGCCATCGCGTGGCCGACCGTCGGCAGCAGGATGTCGCCGCGCGGCTCGTTCGGCTTCGGCTCGATGGCGAAGCGGATGTCGTAGCCCTTGTCGGTCACGTAGTCGCCGAGCAGGTTGACGGCTTCGCGGTAGCGCTCCAAGGCGGCGCGGATGTCTTTGGCCGAGTCGTACTCGGCGCCTTCGCGGCCGCCCCACATGACGAACGTCTTCGCGCCGAGCTCGGCGCCGAGGTCGAGCTGGCGCAGCACCTTGCGCAGGGCGAACCGGCGCACGGCGCGGTCGTTCGACGTGAAGCCGCCGTCTTTGAAGACAGGTGCGCTGAAGAGGTTGGTGGTGACCATCGGGATGATCAGCCCGGTGTCACTGAGCGCCTGCTTGAGGCGGTCGATCTGCTTCTGACGTTCGGCGTCGGTCGAGCCGAACGCGAAGAGGTCGTCGTCGTGGAAGGTGAGGCCGTAGGCACCGAGCTCGCTGAGCTTGGTGACCGCCTCGACCACGTCGAGCTGCGGGCGGGTGGGGCCGCCGAACGGGTCGGTGCCGTTGTAGCCGATGGTCCAGAGGCCGAATGAGAACTTGTCGGCGCGGGTGGGTGTGGTGCTCATGGATATGCGTCCTTCAGCGTCATCGATGAATCGAGTGGTGATTTGTTGTGTGGATAAACTTATCAGGCGATCGGGGTCACCGAAACCCCGTAGTCTTCCAGAGCCTCGATGACTTGCGCCCGCTTGGCGGCGGCGCTACGGTCTGACGGCACACTGCGCAAAGGAGCACCGGATGAATCAGACGAAGCAGACTCTCGGCGTGGCCATGATCGGCTACGGATTCATGGGCGCCGCTCATTCGCAGGGGTGGCGGGTCGCTCCGCGGTTCTTCGACCTCGACGCCGAGCCGGTGCTGCACACGATCGTCGGGCGGGACGCATCCCGGGTCGAGGATGCGCGGGTGAAGTTCGGGTGGCGGTACGCGCAGACCGACTGGCGGCGCGTGGTCGAAGATCCGGACATCGACATCGTCGACATCTGCACGCCGGGCGACTCGCACGCCGAGATCGCCATCGCGGCCCTCGCCGCCGGAAAGCACGTGCTCTGCGAGAAGCCGTTGGCCAACACGGTCGAGGAGGCCGAGCGGATGGCCGCGGCCGCCGAGCGTGCTTCCGCCGCCGGGGTGCGCTCGATGGTGGGATTCAGCTACCGCCGCGTGCCGGCGATCGCGTTCGCACGCCAGCTCGTCCAGCAGGGCAGGCTCGGCACGATCCGGCAGGTGCGCGCGCAGTACCTGCAGGACTGGCTCACCGACGAAAACGGCCCGATGACCTGGCGTCTCGACAAGGCCGCGGCAGGATCGGGTTCGCTCGGCGACATCGGCGCCCACGCGATCGACCTCGTCGAGCACCTCACCGGCTCACGGCTCGCGGGCGTGAGCGGAACCGTCGAGACCTTCGTCACCGAGCGCCCTCTGCTGGGCGAGGGTGTCGGGCTCTCCGGTACCGCATCGGCCGAGCGCGGCACGGTCACCGTCGACGATGCCGCCTGGTTCACCGCACGCCTTGCCGGAGGTCATGCCGACCGGGCGATCGGTGCCTTCGAGGCCACCCGGTATGCGACCGGCCGCAAGAACGCGCTCCGCATCGAGTTGAGCGGATCCCGTGGTGCGATCGCCTTCGACCTGGAGGCCATGAACGAGCTCCAGTTCTACGACGCGACCGCGCCGGCGGGGGAGCAGGGCTTCACGCGCATCCTCGTGACCGAGCCGGAGCATCCCTACATGGCGAACTGGTGGCCGACCGGGCACGCGATCGGCTACGAGCACGCGTTCTCGCACGAGGTCAAGGACTTCGTCGAGGCCATCACCGGCGGCACCGACCCGGAGCCGTCGTTCACCGATGGCTTGCACGTGCAGCGGGTGCTCGCCGCCGTCGAGCGGAGCGCTGCCGCCGGCAGCGCCTGGACCGCCACCGCATCGTGAACGCGCCCGGATCGAACGCGCCCGGATCGAACGCTCCAGACAACCGAAAGGATCCCATGGCCAAGAACGCCCTCGTCGTACGAGGCGGCTGGGACGGGCACATGCCCGTCGAGACGACAGAGCTCTTCATCCCGTTCCTGGAGGCCAACGGCTTCGCGGTGCGGGTCGAGGAGTCGCCGGCCGTCTACACCGACGCCGAGTACATGGACACGGTCGACCTCGTGCTGCAGATCAACACGATGAACACGATCGAACCCGAGGAGTTCGCCGGGTTGCAGCGCGCCGTGCTGAACGGAACCGGCATGGCCGGCTGGCATGGCGGGATCGCCGACTCGTACCGCGACAACGCCGATTACCTGCACATGATCGGCGGCCAGTTCGCCCACCACGCCGGCAAGGACCCGGCCGAGCGCACCGGCGAGCAGTCGGACAACTACATCCCGTACACGGTCAACATCACCGACTACGGCAAGAGGCACCCGATCACGCAGGGCATCGACGACTTCGACCTGGTCACCGAGCAGTACTGGGTGCTGAGCGACGAGTACAACGACGTGCTGGCCACCACGACGCAGTCCGTGCGGCCGTGGGATGCGTGGAACCGCCCGGTCACGGCGCCCGCGATCTGGACGCGCCAGTGGGGCGAGGGGCGCATCTTCGTCTCGGCTCCCGGCCACCGCCTGGAGATCGTGGAGGATCCGAACGTCCGCACCATCATCGAGAGGGGCCTCCTGTGGGCAGCACGCTGAACATCGGCATCGTCGGCGTCGGCAACATCAGCCAGCAGTACTTCGCGGAGTTCCCCAAGCTCCCGAACCTCTCGCTGACCGCCGTCGCCGACCTCGACCTCGACCGCGCGTCCGCCGTCGGGCGCAGTCAGGGTGTCGACGCGATGACCGTGGATGCGCTGCTCGCCGACCCGCGGATCGACGCGGTGCTCAACCTCACCATCCCCGCCGCGCACACCGAGATCGCACTGCGCTCGTTCGAGGCCGGCAAACACGTCTACGGCGAGAAGCCGCTCGCGCTGACCACGGCGGATGCGGCTCCCGTGCTCGCGCGCGCCGCCGAGACCGGCCTGCGCGTCGGCAGCGCCCCGGACACGGTGCTCGGCACGGGGATCCAGACCGCCAGGGCGCTGCTCGACGCGGGGCGCATCGGCGCGCCCGTCGCCGCCGCGGTCGCCTGGAGCGCGCCCGGCCACGAGCTGTGGCATCCGGCGCCCGCCTTCTACTACCAGCCGGGCGGTGGCCCGCTCTTCGACATGGGGCCGTACTACCTGACCAGCCTGGTCACGTTCTTCGGACCGGTCGTGCGCGTCTCGGGCGCTGTCGGCCGCTCGGCGCGCGAGCGCTCCGTCGCGACCGGGCCTCTGGCCGGCAGCGCGATCCCGGTGGATGTGGACACGCACGTGACCGCCATCCTCGAGCACGCCAACGGCGTCATCTCGACCGTCACGGTCTCGTTCGAGGTGTGGGAGACGCGCGTGCCGCTGTTCGAGGTCTACGGCACCGAGGGCACGATCTCGGTGCCCGACCCCAACCGGTTCTCGGACACGGCGGCGATCGCGACCTCCGCGGACCGTGCGTGGCAGGATGTGCCGGTCGCGGCAGGCTACGCGGATGCGGGCCGCGGCGTCGGTCTGGCCGACCTCGCGCGCGCCATCGAGACCGGGCGGCCGCACCGCGCATCCGGTGAGCTCGCATTCCACGTTCTCGAGATCATGGAGTCGGTCATCGCGGCCGGCCGCAGCCACGAGGTCGTGACCCTGCATTCGACCGTCGAGCGTCCCGCGCCCGTCGGATTGGGGGCACGGCCGGAGAGCTGGTGACCGGCGTCACGGTCGGTCGATGCCGACCGATACCTCCGGCTGCGCCGAGGAGAGAGTGAAGGCGGAGGTCGCCACGCCTGCCCGCAGGCCGTAGTCGCCCGCGAATCCGGTGACGGAGAACCGTCCCTCCGCGTCGGTGACGACGGTCGTCGGCGCGATCCACCACTCGTCCTTCACCAGCCTGCGCAGCGCGTCATACGACGGCTTCGGCGTGCCGTCGGCCCGCACGAGCCCGATCGGCGCGCCGAGCCACGCGCCGGAGTCGGTGATGCCCCAGTACGTGATCGCCTCGACGGCCGGATGGGAGACGAGCGAGCGGTAGTGCCGCTCGAGCTCGTCGGCCTGACGTGCTTCGCCCTCTGGGGTGGACGGCCACGACGGGACTCGGTAGTCGTTCAGATCGACGATGTGCGGCGGCATCGGGCTGCCCGAGACGAGCGAGGTCTCGGTGAGGTGCAGCGGCAGGCCGAAGCGCGCGAAGCGTTCGATCATGGCGAGCATGACGTCCTCGCCCCAGTAACCCTGGTGCATGTGCGTCTGCAGTCCGAGTGCGTCGACCTCGATGCCGGCGTCGAGAACCTCTTCGATCAGACGTTCGTAGTCGCTCGACAGGTCGAAGTCGTTGAGCAGCAGCCGGGCATCCGGATTCGCGGCGCGGGCCTCCTCGAACGCCAGCCGGACCATCGGGATGCGTCCTTTGGCGCGGGCGAGCGGGGTGATGCCGTTGTCGCCGTTGTCGAACACCGGCATGATGACGACCTCGTTGATCGCATCCCAGGTGTCGACGAGCCCGTCGAAGTCGGTCACCTCGCGGCGGATGCGCGACCGCAGCAGCCGCTCGACCTCGTCGACCGGCAGCCCGAGCAGCCAATCCGGCTGCACCGTGTGCCAGACCAGCGGGTGGCCCTTGAGCGCCACTCCGCGGTCGCGGAACCAGCGCGCCGTCTGTTGCAGCCGCGCGGTGTCCGGCTCTCCGCGTCGCGGCTCGAACCGGCCCCAGTAGAACGGCAGCGTTGCCGTGTTGAAGACGTCCAGGTACAACTCGGCCAGGTGCTCGGAGCCGATCTCGTCGGCCTCGCCGTTCGCGAGTGGGATGAAGTCGAAGCCGATGTTCCCGAAGGCGAAGGCGTGGGAGGTCTGGGCGACGATCACCTCGGCGCCCGGCAGGGGAGCGCCGGCGGCATCCGTCACGGTGACTCTCGTCTCGACGAGCCGATGGGCGGGCGCTGCGGCAGAAGACACGGCCACGGAGTGCATCGGGCGCGGGTACCGGTCAGCGACGAGGCACGGGGCCGGTGCTCCCGCGCACGACGAGCACGGCGGGCAGGTGCACTCCGTCGGGGACCTCGCGGCCGTCGAGCAGCTCGATGAGCATCTGGAGGGCTTGCGCTCCGATGTCGTGGAGGGGCTGGGCGAGGGTCGTCAGCGGTGGTGTCGAGCTCGCGGCCTCGGGGATGTCGTCGAAGCCGATGACCGAGAGGTCTTCGGGTACGCGGAGTCCGAGCTCGCCCGCCACCTGCAGTACTCCGAGGGCGGACATGTCGTTCGCAGCGAAGACCGCGGTCGGCCGATCGGTGCGCGTCAGCAGCTCCCGGGCGCTCTCCGCCGTCTGTGCAGCCTGATAGCCGCCGTCGAGCACGAGGGCGGGGTCGAACGGGATGCCGGCCTCGGCCAGCGAGTCGCGATAGCCGGCCTCGCGCAACTGGGCGGAGGCCAGGTCGCTGCGCCCTCGGATGTGCGCGATGTGCCGGTGCCCGAGATCGATGAGGTGCTGCGTCGCGACCCGCGCGCCGCCGAAGTTGTCCGAGTCGATCGTCGACGGGCCGCCCTGCCCGGTGTGCGGGTCGATGGCCACCACCGGGATGGAGGTCGTGGGGATGAGCACCGTCGGCGTGACGATGATCGCGCCGTCGATGAGCGTGCCTGCCAGCCGCGACAACGAGCGGCGTTCCCAGCCGACGGGACGCCCGGGGGCGCCGAGGCCCGAGTAGGCGAGCAGTTCGTAGCCAGCCTCTGCCGCGGCGGCCGAGGCGCCCTTGAGGAGCTCGACGGAGAACGACTCGAATTCGGCGACGAGGATCCCGATGACATTGGTGCGCTGCCGGCGGAGGCTGCTCGCGACGAGGGAGGTCTCGTAGCCGAGCGCCTCCACGACCTCCATCACGCGCTTCGAGGTCGCCGGGGCGACGCCGTACCGTCCGTTGACGACCTTGGACACGGTCGGGATGGAGACGCCCGCCTCCCGTGCGACGTCGCTGATCGTCACTCGGCCGAGCGGGGGCGAAGAATTGACAGGGGCGGACATGTTGTCACCATACCGTCAGCAGCCGCCGGGGGCGGTCTCGACACCGATATCGAGACCGTTATCGAAATCGTTATCGATATCGTTGTCGATATCGTTTGACAACCTCCGTATCCGGATGCGAGGGTGTAGCTCGCGGCAGTGGATGCCGCGAGTCTCCCAATCACTACCAAGGAGTTTCCACAATGAAGAGGAAAATTCGAGTCGCGGGTATGCTCGCGCTCGTCGCGGGTACCGCACTACTCGCCACGGGCTGCAGCGGCGGCGACAACGGCGGATCGAGTGACGGCAAGGTCTCGATGACCTTTTGGCACAACTCGACGACGGGCCCAGGCGCTGAGTTCTGGAAGACGACCGTCGCCGACTTCGAGAAGGCGAACCCGAACGTCACCATCAAGATCCAGAGCATTCAGAACGAAGACCTCGACGGCAAACTCCAGACGGCGCTGAACTCCGGCGATGCTCCCGACGTCTTCCTCCAGCGCGGCGGCGGCAAGATGGCCGCGATGGCCGACGCCGGCCAGCTGCTCGACCTGACCGACTCCATCGATGACGCGACGAAGGCCGCCGTCAGCGAGGGCGCGCTCAAGGGCGAGTCGTACAACGGCAAGATCTACGCGATGCCGGTCGACGTGCTACCTGAAGGCATCTACTACAGCCAGGATCTCTTCAAGGCCGCCGGAATCGACGCACCGCCCACGACCATGGACGAGCTGAACGAGGACATCGTCAAGCTCAAGGCCACCGGCGTCGCCCCGGTCGCGGTCGGCGCGAAGGATGCCTGGCCCGCCGCCCACTGGTACTACAACTTCGCCCTCCGCGAGTGCAGCGAAGAGACGCTCGCCAAGTCGGCGTCGTCGCTGAAGTTCGACGACGAGTGCTGGACGAAGGCCGGAGACGACCTCGCCGCGTTCAACGACACCAAGCCGTTCAACGACGGCTTCCTGACGACCGCCGCACAGCAGGGCGCGGGAAGCTCCGCCGGTCTCGTGGCGAACCACAAGGCCGCCATGGAGCTCATGGGCGCTTGGGACCCGGGAGTGATCGCATCCCTGACCCCCGACCAGAAGCCGCTGCCCGACCTCGGCTGGTTCCCCTTCCCGACCGTTTCGAACGGCGATGGCGACCCGGACTCGATGATGGGTGGAATCGACGGATTCTCGTGCTCGGCCAAGGCGCCGAAGAAGGAATGCACCGCCTTCCTCAACTACATGACCACCAAGAGCGTGCAGGAGGCGTACTACAAGGCCTTCAACGCGATCCCGGTGAACAAGGACGCTCAGAGCATCATCACCGAGCCGTACCTCAAGTCGGTTCTCGAGGCGTACAACAAGGCTCCGTTCGTGTCGCAGTACCTCGACACGCTCCTCGGGCAGAACGTCGGAAACGCCATGAACACCGGCGTCGTCGACCTGCTCGCAGGCAAGGGCACCTCTGATGACATCATCAAGAGCGTCAACGAAGCCGCGGCCAAGGGATAATTCGCCACAATGAGTAGTTCCCTAGGCGTGAAGTCGGTGACCGATCAGCAGCCGCCTCAGGGCACGCAGACGGCTGGGGACGACGCAACTCGTGCGTCGTCCCCGGCCGGACAGCGGCCGAGGCGGAAAGCAGCCGATTGGCGCCAGCGGTTCGAGATCACGGTCCTCTCCGGACCGGCGATCATCATGTTCGTCGCGTTCGTGATCTTCCCCGTCGCACTGGCCGCCTACTACGGCTTCTTCAAATGGAAGGGCTACGGGGCGCCGACCGATTTCGTCGGATTCGGCAACTACGCGCTGATCTTCGCAGACAGCGCGTTCCACGAGGCTGTGCTCCACAACGGCATCATCGTCGTCCTGTCCCTGATCCTTCAGGGACCGGTCGCCCTCGTCCTGGCGCTCCTGCTCAACCAGAAGATCCGCGGGCGCGGGCTCATCCGGGTGCTGATCTTCGTTCCGTACGTGGTCTCCGAGGTCATCGTCGGAACCGGCTGGAGCCTGATGCTCCAGACGTCCGGTGCGGTCAACGACCTGCTGCAGACGATCGGTCTCGGCGCGTTCAAGGCCGACTGGCTCTCCGACCCCAACATCGCCATCTGGTCGCTGATGGTCATCATCTCGTGGAAGTACATCGGCTTCGCCGTGATCCTCTTCCTCGCCGGCATGCAGAGCATCCCGGAAGAGCTCTTCGAGGCCGCGGCGATCGACGGCGCGAGCTACTGGCAGATCCAGCGCCGCATCACACTGCCGCTGCTCGGGCCGACCATCCGCATCTGGGCGTTCCTGTCGATCATCGGCTCGCTCCAGTTGTTCGACCTCGTCTACATCATCTGGGGCCAGTACGTCGCCTCGACGGCGGGCACGTCGACCATGGCGACCTACATGGTCGCGAACGGGCGCACGTCGGGCAACTACGGATACGGCAACGCCGTCGCCGTCGTCATGTTCGTGATCTCGCTCGCGATCGCCCTGATCTACCAGCGTTTCGTGCTCCGGCGCGACATGGCCGGTGCCGTAACGGAGAGGAAGAAGTGATGTCAGCAACGACGCTCGGCACGGTGCGACGAGCGCCGCGGAGGTCGCGAGGCGGCGACAAGTGGGGAAGCCCCGCCACCTACTTCATCGCGCTCGTCTTCATCGCCGTCTGCCTCGCCCCGATCCTGTACATCGTGCTCGGCGGCTTCCGCAGCAACTCCCAGATCACGTCCTCCCCGGCAGGGCTCCCGAACCCGTGGCTCATCCAGAACTACCTCGATGTGCTCACCGGTTCGACCTTCTGGCTGGAGATCGGCAACTCGGCGATCGTCGGTTTCGCAACGACCATCGGCGTCGTCGTGCTCGGCCTCATGGTGAGCTATGTACTCGCCCGCTACGAGTTCCGCGGGCGTGCGGCGATGTACTCGCTGTTCGCCGCCGGACTCATGTTCCCGCTGACCGTCGCGATCACGCCGCTCTACATCCTGGTCAAGGATCTGGGCCTGACGAACAACCTGGCCGGAGTCATCCTTCCCCAGATCGGGTTCGCGCTGCCGACGACGGTGATCATCCTGGTCCCGTTCATCAAGGCGATCCCGGTCGAGCTCGAAGAGGCTGCGGCGCTCGACGGCACCAGCCGGCTCGGGTTCTTCTTCCGCATGGTCATGCCGCTGTCGATCCCCGGGGTGGTGACGACGGGCATCCTCGCCTTCATCGCCAGCTGGAACAGCTACCTGCTCCCGTTGTTCATCCTGAACGACCAATCGACCTTCACCCTGCCGCTCGGTGTGCAGGCCTTCTCGTCCCAATACTCGGTGGACACGGCCAAGGTGCTGGCGTTCACCTCCCTCTCCATGATTCCCGCCCTCATCTTCTTCGCGCTCTTCCAGCGGCGCATCGTGGGCGGACTGACCGGGGCCGTCAAGGGGTGACCCCGGTCTCGCCGGTCGCTCGCCGGCAGATCGCGTCGCTCACTGCAACGCCGCTCCACTCGTGAACGAAAGTGATATCTCCGTGACCAAAGAGATCCCCATGCCCGTCGTCTCCGACCGGGTTCGCGCACTCCACGCGCGGATGACCCTCGAAGAGAAGCTCGCGCAGATCGTCGGGTACTGGCTCGATCAGAACGGCGTCGTCGCACCCATGCAGGGCGAGATGGCGGCCGGCCAGAAGTCGCTGGGCGGCCTCGAAGACGTCACTCGTCACGGCATCGGGCACTACACCCGGGTGTACGGAACCCGTCCGGTCGATCCCGCCGAGCGGGCGGCGTGGCTCTGGGAGGAGCAGCGGCGACTGAAGCGCGAGACCCGGCTGGGGATCCCTGCGCTGGTGCACGAAGAGTGCCTGACCGGGCTGGCCGCGTGGAAGGCGGCGACCTTCCCGACTCCGCTCGCCTGGGGAGCATCCTTCGACCCCGAACTGGTCGAGGAGATGGCGGGGGCCATCGGAGGCTCGATGAGGCAGCTCGGGATCCACCAGGGCCTCGCCCCTGTGCTCGATGTCGTCCGGGACCCCCGGTGGGGGCGGGTGGACGAGTGCATCGGAGAGGACCCCTACCTGGTCGGCACCGTCGGCACCGCCTACGTGCGAGGGCTCCAGAATGCGGGCGTGCACGCCACGCTCAAGCACTTCCTCGGATATTCGGGCTCGAAGGCCGGACGCAACCACGCACCGGTGCACGCCGGACCCCGCGAGATCGCCGATGTCTTCCTGCCCCCGTTCGAGATGGCGATCCTCGACGGAGGGGCGAAGTCGGTGATGAACTCGTACACCGACATCGACGGAGTGCCGATGGCGGCCAACGCCGAGTACCTCACCGGGCTGCTCCGCGAGGTGCTGGGCTTCGACGGCACCGTCGTCGCGGACTACTTCGCCGTCGCGTTCCTCGAGGTCATGCACGCCGTCGCGGCCGATCGCGGCGAGGCTGCGGCACTGGCGCTCGAAGCGGGCATCGACATCGAACTGCCGACAGGTGACGCCTACCTGCAGCCGCTCGCCGACCGCATCCGCGCCGGACAGTTCGACGAGGCCTACGTCGACCGGTCGGTACTGCGCGCCCTTACGCAGAAGGAAGAACTGGGCCTCCTCGATCCGGGTGCCTTCGAGAACGATGCCCCGAGCGAGATCGATCTCGACTCGCCGCGTCACCGGGAGGTCGCACGGCGTCTCGCCGAGGAGTCCGTGGTGCTCCTGGCGAACGACGGAACGCTGCCTCTCGACGCCGGTTCGCGGGCACCGTCGACCGTCGCCGTCATCGGGCCGAATGCGCACCGCGCCGAGGCGCTCCAGGGCTGCTATTCATTTGCGAACCACGTGCTGGCCGGCCATCCGGAGCTTCCCCTCGGTTTTGAGATCCCGACCGTGCTCGAGGCGCTGCCCGGTGCCTTCGCGGCCGCGGGCCTCGCTGCGCCGGAGTTCGTCTTCGCGGAGGGCTGCACGGTCGACGGCGATGACGACTCCGGATTCGCCGCCGCCGTCGACGCCGCATCCTCGGCCGAACTCGCGATCGTCGTCGTGGGCGACCAGGCGGGCCTCTTCGGCCGGGGCACGGTCGGCGAGGGCAACGACTCGGAGTCCCTCGAACTGCCGGGCCTCCAGCGCGCGCTCGTCGAGGCCGTCATCGCCACCGGGACGCCCGTCGTCATGGTGCTGCTGACCGGCCGGCCGTACGCGATCGGCTGGGCGCTCGGCGCGGAGGGCGTCGCTCCGGCCGCCGTGCTGCAGGGCTTCTTCCCCGGCGAGGCCGGTGGTCTCGCGATCGCCGACATCATCACGGGCTCGGTCAACCCGTCCGGGCGCCTTCCCGTCTCGATGCCCCGTTCCGCAGGCGCGCAGCCGTACTCGTACCTCCACCCGATCCTCGGCGGACCCTCCGATGTCACGGCCACCGACTCGACGCCGCTGCTCCCGTTCGGCTTCGGCCTGTCGTACACGTCGTTCGAGTACTCCGACCTCGTCGTCGACCCGGATGCGACGGCCGGGGACTCGTTCGCCGTCTCGGTGACGGTGACCAACACAGGCGCACGGCGCGGAGCCGATGTCGTGCAGCTCTACGGTCACGACATACAGGGCACGGTCACCCGGCCGGTGGCGCAGCTGCTGGGCTACTCGCGCGTCGAGCTCGACGCGGGCGACTCCGTGCGCGTCGCGTTCTCCGTTCCGACGGCCCGCTTCGCCTTCAGTGACCGGCACATGGTCAAGGTGGTGGAACCCGGGGATGTGGAGGTCTGGATCGCCTCCCACGTCGCGGCGTCGGCGGCGACGTACAGCGACGAGGGCACGACAGGCGGCGCCATCGTCAACGAAAAGCAGACCCCGGCGAGACGGTTCCCCGGCGCATCCACTCCGCGCGCCACCGTCGCGGTCACCGGCGCGCTCTACCGGGTCACTGCATCCGACCCGCGCCTGGTCACCGTCCGCCACGACGCCCTCCTCCGCCTCCCCGCCTGATCGAGTCCGCTCGAAGTCCCCTCTCACCCCGGTGGGAATGGGGAATTCGGGTGTACTCGATTGCGTTGCGAAGCGGGCGGAGGGGACACAGGCACGAGTCGACCGGGGAGCGGATAGGGTTCAGGAGATCATGAAGACTTCGAACGAGCGGGGCCAGACGGGCACCAATCTCGACGCGATCCGCCGCCACAATCTCGCGACGGTGCTCGGGATGGTGCACCGCAGCGGTCCCGTCGCCCGCTCCGCGCTCACCCAGGCGACCGGACTCAACCGGTCCACCGTGGGCGCTCTCGTCGGCGAGCTGGTCGAGCTCGGTCTGGTCGCCGAGCGGGAGCCGGAGACGAGCAATCGCGTCGGCCGGCCCAGCCCCGTCGTGGCTGCGGATGCCCAGGTCGTCGCACTCGCGGTGAATCCCGAGGTCGACGCCGTCACGGTCGGCGTGGTCGGCCTCGACGGCACTGTTCACCGCCGCGTGCGCTACGCGACCGGTCACGTGCCGACAGCTCCGGAGGCGGCCGCGATCGCAGCCGCCGTCATCGACGGTCTTCGTCCCGACCTGGCGGCGGCCGCGCGGGTCGTCGGCATCGGCGTCGCCGTGCCCGGGCTCGTCCGCGAGGGCGACGGCGTCGTGCGCCTCGCCCCGCATCTCGAGTGGGCGGACGAGCCGTTCGCCGCCCAGCTCGCCGAGGCGACGGGGCTGCCGGTGCACGCCGCGAACGACGCTCGTCTCGGAGCGAACGCCGAACGGCTCTTCGGCGCCGGCCGCGGGGCGTCCCACCTCGTCTACCTGAACGGTGGCGCATCCGGAATCGGTGCGGGGGTGATCGTCGGCGGCGAACCGCTCACCGGTGTCTCCGGATACGCGGGGGAGCTGGGGCACACCCTGGTGAACTCCGCGGGCATCCGGTGCCACTGCGGCGCGGTCGGCTGCCTCGAGACCGAGGTGAGCCAGCGCGCCCTGTTGCGGGTTCTCGGGCTGCCGGCGGCCGACCCCGACGAACTCGACCGTGCCCTCGCCGCCGCCGTCGAAGCGGGCGAACCGGAGGTGGTGGCCGAGATCGAACGCCAGCTCGGCTTCCTCGCCACCGCCCTCCGCACCGCGACCAACGTGTTCAACCCCGAGCTGATCGTGCTCGGCGGATTCCTCGGCTCGCTGCACGCCGTCGCGCCCGAGCGGCTCGCGTCGCTCGTGGCCGAGCAGGCGCTCAGCGCGTCCGGCGAGCACCTGGCGATCGTGCGGGCGGAGCTCGGGTCGCGCATCCTGATGATCGGCGCTGCCGAACTCGCTTTCGCGCCGCTCATCGCCGCACCGTCCGGGCCGTCCGCAGCCTGACCCGCGGGTCCATCCCGGTCACGGGTCGCGCCTGAACGTGGTCGCCATCCGGCACCAGAAAAGGGGATGTGCACGGTAACATTCGTGGCCGTGTTTCCGATAGGATTGGGGACGTTCCACACTCGAATCGATTCGATCGAGAAATGTGTTCCGCCGACTTTCCGGCACCACCAGTCCTCCCACCGCGGCCGCACCCCGCGGTGTTCGTTTTCTCCCCTGCAAGGAACTTCGTGACTACCGTCGTCCACCCCGGTGACTCGCTGTCCGGCCGGCAGCGCTTGGCCTACATCCTCATCCTCGGCGCCCTGACCGCACTCGGCCCGTTCACCATCGACACCTACCTCCCCGCTCTGCCGACGCTCGAGAAGGAGTTCGACGTCTCGACGGCGGCGATCCAGCTCACCCTCACGGCCACGACGATCGGGTTCGGCGTCGGTCAGCTGCTCGTCGGACCGTGGAGCGACAAGGTCGGGCGCAGGCTGCCGCTCATCCTCGCGACGATCGTCCACATCCTCTCCTGCCTCGCCGCCGCTGTCGCCCCGAACGTCGAACTGCTCGGCGTCGCACGCGCCTTCCAGGGCATCGGTGCCGCGGCGGGCGGTGTCGTGGCGATGGCCATGGTGCGCGACCTGTTCGGCGGGCGACCTCTGGTGCGGATGCTCAGCCGGCTCGCCCTCGTCAACGGGCTCGCGCCCGTGCTCGCCCCGGTGCTCGGCTCCCAGCTGCTGCTGATCATGCCCTGGCGCGGTATCTTCATCGTGCTCGCCTGCTACGGCCTCTTCGTCGTGATCTGCGTCTCGCTCTGGATCGTCGAGACGCTGCCCAAGGCGCGGCGAGTGGATGCGGGCCATGCGACGGTCGGCCAGCGCTACAAGTCGGTGCTCAGCGACCGCGTCTTCGTGGGAATCGCCATCGTCGGCGCGATGAACTTCACCGGGCTCTTCTCCTACCTCTCGTCGAGCTCGTTCGTGTTCCAGGACCTCTACGACTTCGACGCCCAGCAGTACGGCCTGCTGTTCGCGGTCAACTCGATAGGCATCATCATCGGCGTGCAGTCGGCGGCGCGGCTCACGAAGTACTTCGGTCCGCAGTGGATCCTCGTCGTCTCGACCATCGTCATGTTCGTCTCCGCGGTCGCGATCGTCGTGCTCGACCAGGCGCACGCCGGACTCTGGGGGGTGGTCGTCCCGCTCTGGTTCTTCATCGCCGCCTGCGGATTCGGCTTCCCCTGCGTGCAGGTGATCGCGCTCAACGGTCACGGGCACGAGGCCGGCACCGCGGCATCCCTTCTCGGCGCGGTGAACTTCGGCCTCGCCGGGATCATCTCGCCGGTCGTCGGGCTGCTCGGCGTGGCGAGTGCAGCGCCGATGGGATTCGTGATGGCGATCTGTTCGGCGATCAGCATCGCGGCGCTCTGGCTCATCGTGCGCCCGCGCACCGTACCCGAATTGGCTCACTGAGTCCACGCGTCGAGTCCGCCGCCCGTGCCGGGTAGCGTGAACGGCATGGAACAGCACACCGATGTCGCGCAGGCGGCGAGGATCTCCCGGCGCTGGCCGGTCGTCTCCGCCTCGGTCGCCGTCGGGCTCGTCGTCGTGCTCGGCGTGCTGATCGCCTTCCGGCGCACCGAACCGTTCTCCTTCGATCTCGAGTGGATGGACGAGATCATCGAGCACCGCTCGCCGCTCTGGCTCGCACCGGCGCTCTTCTTCAACTACGCGGGCGGGGGGATCATCGGATCGGTCGTCATCCCGGTGCTGATCTTCCTGACGCTGCTGGCCTTCCGACGGCCGTGGGGCGCGATGTTCTTCGCTGCGGCGAGCATCCTGTCGGTCGTGATCGTGCAGATCCTGAAGTACACGGTCGGGCGCGCGAGACCGACGGACATCCTGGTGCACACGGACACGGGTTCATTCCCGTCGGGGCATACAGCGAACGCCGCCACCATGGTGGTCGTGCTCGGCATCCTCTTCCCTCGCGTCTGGGTGTGGATAGCGGGGGCGGCCTGGGCGATCCTGATGGCCGTCAGCCGCACCTATCTCGGCGCGCACTGGCTGAGCGACACCGTCGGGGGTCTGCTGATCGGCGCCGGCGTCGCGGTCATCGTCTGGGCGCCGCTGGCCTACCGGATCGCCCGCGAGCAGCAGGCACCGCATCCGTTCTTCCTCGCGAAACCCGCACCGTGACGCCCAGCGAGCGACCGATCGATGCTGAACCCTAGCTGGCATCGGCCGCGACCGATAGCGTTGCGCGCATGAGAATCCTCCTCGTCGGCGCCGGCGGCGTCGGTGACGCCATCGCCAAGATCGCCGCGCGACGCACGTTCTACGAACTCATCGTCGTGAGCGACTACGACGTCAGCCGTGCCGAACGCACCATCGCGTGGATCGCTGCGAAGCACGGTGACGAGGTCGCTTCCCGGTTCGTCGCCGCTGCCATCGACGCGTCCGACCCGGATGCGGTCGCCGCCGTCGCCCGCGAGCACCGCGCCACCCACGTGATGAACGCCGTCGAGCCCAAATTCGTACCGACGATCTTCGCCGGGGCGCTCGCGGCAGACGCCGACTACCTGGACATGGCCATGAGCCTGTCGGAGCCGCATCCCTCCGACCCGTATTCGAAGACCGGCGTGAAGCTCGGCGACGACCAGTTCGCTCAGCGCGGCGACTGGGAGGCGGCGGGGCGTCTCGCGCTCGTCGGGATGGGCGTCGAACCCGGGCTCAGCGACGTGTTCGCACGGTACGCGTCGGACAAGCTGTTCTCGCATATCGACGAGCTCGGCACGCGCGACGGCGCGAACCTGGTCGTGCGAGACGCCGACGGCAACGAGATCTTCGCTCCGTCGTTCAGCATCTGGACCACCATCGAGGAGTGCCTCAACCCGCCGGTGATCTTCGGGAAGGATCTCGGCTGGTACACGACCGCGCCGTTCAGCGAACCGGAGGTGTTCGACTTCCCCGAGGGGATCGGCCCGGTCGAGTGCGTGAACGTCGAGCACGAGGAGGTACTCCTCATGCCTCGATGGCTCGACGCCGAACGGGTCACCTTCAAGTACGGGCTCGGCGAGGAGTTCATCGGCATCCTCCGCACGCTGCATCAGCTCGGGCTCGATTCGACCACGCCGCTGCGGGTGCGCAGTGCGCATGGTCCGGTCGAGGTGGCGCCGCGGGATGTGGTGGCCGCCGCTCTGCCGGATCCCGCCACCATCGGTCCCCGGATGACGGGCAAGACCTGCGCCGGAGTCTGGGTCACCGGTCGCGGTCTCGACGGCAGCCCGCGAGAGGTGTACCTGTACCACGTCAGCGACAACGAGTGGACGATGCGGGAGTACGAAGCCCAGTGCGTCGTCTGGCAGACGGCGCTGAACCCGGTGATCGCGCTCGAGCTGCTCGCGACCGGGGTGTGGACGGGCACGGGCGTGCTCGGCCCCGAGGCGTTCGACGCCGAACCGTACCTCACGCTGATGGCGCGCCCGACGGCCGAGGGTGGCTACGGCCAGCCCTGGGGGCTGCGCGAGGGCTGATCCGTCAGGGCAGGAGGCGCTGGGCGCGCAGCCCGAGCTGGAGCGCGTGCTCGGGGTCGAGGCCCGACCGCTCCGACCAGCACGACGACAGGCCGGTCCAGGCGAAGGCCCAGCGCAGCATCCTGTCGGGCTCCATCCCCACCTCGTCGCCGATGATCGCGAGCTGCCGCTCGAACCGCCCCGGCGCGAGCGCCACCGGTGCGGACGGGTTGCACAGGATGTTCGCGAAGTCGAACCCCGGGTCCCCGACGACGTGCTTCGGATCGATGGCGAGCCAGCCGTCCTCCCCGAAGTCGAGCACGTTCCCGTGGTGGAGGTCGCCGTGCAGCACTGCGTGCCCGGCGGGATCCGCCAGCAGCTCCCGGGCGACCTCCGCAGCTCGCCGGTAGAAGCCGTCGTGGGCATCCGGATGCTCGGCCGCGTGCACGAACAGCTCGCGGAACCAGTGGTCCAGCCCGACCACCCCGACCGGAAGCGGCCGGTCGTCGACTGCGTGCAGCCGCAGTCCCGCCCGGCACAGGATGCGCGTCGCCGCATCGTCGTCGGCGGCGCTCGCCGCGGCCATGCGCGCAAGGTCGCGTGAGCCGGTCGCACGAGCGATCACCAGCGCATCCCCCTCGGTGGCGAGGACCGGCGCCGCACCGCGTCCGGCCCACCAGACCATGACGCGACCGCCCGCAGCCTCCTCGGTCACGGTCGCTACTTTGAGGAACGCCGGCCGCCCACCGAAGAGCACCGGCTGCAGCACGCTGCTCGGTGTGCGGAACGCGTCGCCGTCGGGTGCGAGGCTCCACTGCGCGATCCTCGGCGCGAGCAGGCTCGACGTCGCAGCCGTGTCCGCGTCGGTCACCGAGCCCTCGACGCCTCGGCTGCGTACACGCCCGGTGTCTCGCCGATCACGGTCTTGAACTCGCGGCCGAAGTGAGCCTGGTCGGCGTAGCCGAGTTCGACCGCCAGCTCGGCGAGGGGAGGCGCCTCGCCCGAGCGCAGCGCCGCGGCCGCCTCCTGCAGGCGGTACCGCTGGATGAGCCACTTGGGTCCGAATCCGATGTGTCCCGCGACGAGCCGCTGCAGGCGGCGGACTCCGAGCCCGAACCGGTCGGCGAGCTGCTCGACCCGCGTGATGCCACGGTCGTTCTCGACGGCCTCCACGATCGCGTCGACCAGCGCGGCGTCCTCTCCGGGCGGTGGGATGCTCGCCGGCAGCCACTCTTCGAACGCCGCGATCGCGCCGAGGTCGTCCCCGGCCGCCATCCGCTCGCGCACGCGCTCGACCGCATCCGGAACGCCGGGGATTCCGAGCGCGCTCAACGGAACAGAGGCTGCGACCGTGCGCACGCTCCCGCCGACGAGCGAGCGTGCCGTACCCGGTCGCAGCATCGCGCCGAACGCCCAGCTCTCGCCCGTGAGGATGCGGCCGCCACGCCCGCGGAGGGGACGATGCAGTGCCGCCTCGCCAGGCTCGATCACGAGGTTGCTCGTCGGGTACTCGAGCACGTCCTGCCGCAGGGTCGTACCGTCGGGGAGCGCCCAGCGTGGCAGCCAGTAGTGCCGCACGAAGGGTGCGACCTCGTCGCTCGGCCAGTGCCGCGCGATCGTCACCGGCGCCGCGCCGTCGCCGGGCGTCAGCAGACCTTTGCTGCGCGGCTCGGCGCTGGTGGCGGCGGTGGGGGCGTGCACGCTGCAATACTTTCACGGTGAGTGCGATCCGTCCCTACCGCCCGAGCGACCGTGAAGCCGTCGACGAGATCTGCGTACGGACCGGGGCGAGCGGAACCGACGCCACCGGACTGTACAGCGACGACAGCCTCCTGCCCGACATCTTCGCGGAGCCGTATCTCGCCTATCAGCCAGAGCTCGCCTTCGTCGTCGATACGGGCGATCACGTCGCCGGCTACGTGATCGGGGTCTCGGACACCGCCGCGTTCGCGGACTGGTACAAGCGGGAATGGCGTGCCGGGTTCGCGGAGCGGCACCCGCTCGATACCGCAGCGACCGACGCCGAGCGCGAGCTGATCCGCTACGGCCTGAGCTACGGGGACCGCCTGGTGCCCGAGCTGGGGGACTACCCGGCGCATCTGCACATCGACCTACTCCCGGAACTGCAGGGTCAGGGTTTCGGGCGCAGGCTCATCCGCCGGCTCCTTGCCGAACTCGAGGAGCGCGGTGTCTCCGCCGTGCACCTGGGCGTGTCTGCGACGAACACGTCGGCGCGCGCCTTCTACAACCGGCTCGGCTTCCACGAGCTTCCGTCGAGTACCCCCGAGGGCCCGTCACTCGGAATCGCCACCGACGCGCTCATCTAGCGATCCGACGCGAAGAGGGCGGTCAGCGGCTGAAGCGCGGGAACCGCTCGAACCAGTACAGCAGCTCGGGCGAGGTACGGCGCAGCTCTGTGAGGGTGACGGATTCGGCGCGCTTCGTGATCGGGACGTCGAGCTCCTCGGCCACCCGCTCCATGTCGGCGAGAGCCCAGAATTGACCGCGCATCCGGATGAGCACCCGGCCGTCCTTGCCGGTCACGAACAGCTGCGGTTGCGTGTCGAGGGTGCTGCCCTCGTACAGGTCGATCAGGAGTACCGAGCCGACCATCCCGTGCCGCACCTCGACCGTGCGCCCGAAGAAGCCGCGCTCGCGGACACCGTCGGGAATGAACTGGATCGTGGTCGAGAAGTAGGAGAGCACGGCGAGTGTGGTCACAGCGACGACGAGGATGTGGATGCCCAGCAGGAGAGGCCAGACCCCGTCGGGAATCGTGAGCCAGTACAGCACGGCGAACACGGGCGTGGTCAGCGCGAAGATGGCGATCAGTCCCCGTCTGAACAGGTGCGCGTGCGGTCGCAACAGCGTGCGCGACTGCGTCACGACCTTCTCCTGCTCAAGCGATTGCCCCTTCACTCCACCGAGCCTCACCTATTCCGGCGTGCAACGGTAGCGGCATTTTGGGGGACACGACGCCATTTGCCTGGCACGTAACCAGGGCACACCGGACCGCGCTTCCGAGCAGTACACACAGGGGAAGTGATCGGGGGAGCTAGCCCGCCGTACCCCCGGGCGCGCTTCGTTCGGCGAGCCGCTCGCGCTGCCCCGCGTGGACGTCGCTCACCCATTCCCAGCCTTCTGCCGCCGAGGGGCCGATCCGCGGGTCGCTCGGATCCCGGGCGTCGCGCAGGGCGTCCAGATACGCCCGATCCCGATCGATCCGTATGCGCACCTGGTCGGCCCCACCGACTGAACCGTGCCCGGGGATGACGACATCGACGTCGCCGGCCACACTCTCGAGCAGCTGGAGCGCGTCGAGGTAGTCGCCGATCGGGTCGGTGGTGCCGCCCAGGTCGAGCAGGGGGATCAGCACGTCCGAGAGCATGTCCCCGGCGACGAGAACCCCTCGGTCTTCGATCAGCAGCGCTGCATGGCCGGGGGCGTGCGCCCGATGCTCGACGATCCGCACAGCAGGGCCGTCCCACGGGAGCTGCACCGTGTCGACGGGTAGGCCGGCGATGCCGCCGAGCAGGTCGAGCGGCACCTCGTCGGGGATGCCGAATCGGCGCGAATCGATGCCGTGCGACAGCCGCTCGCGGGCCGTGTCCGCGCAGAGCGCGGTGCCCCACCGTGGCGGAGCTCCAAGACCGGGGTGCCAGAGCAGGTGATCCCAATGCGGATGCGTCGAGAATCCCAGCACAACGGTCTGACCCGAGTCGATCAGATCGTTCGCGAGGCAGACCAGCTCGGCGTCGAGCACTCCGGCGTCGATGAGCAGAACGCCTCTCGCCCCCTGCACGACCACAGCGTTGCTCTGACAGAACTCGCTCTCGTGGACCAGCACACCTTCCGCAACCTGCGTCAGCATAGGTGAAGAGTAGCCCGCCCGTCGTCGGCCGACAACGGCGCGAGGCTCCGGACGTCAGCCTTTCTGCGGCACGCTCAGGATGACCCGGACGATGTCACTGAACAGGTCGTCCGAGGTGCGACCGGCCGAGAAATAGTCACCGATCGCCTGAACAGTGGTGGGGAATCGGCGTTGGAGCTCATCGATCGCGGGCGGTTGCTGCGTCGCATCCGTCGGCGCCTGTTCCTCGAGGACGTACCCGACAGTGAAGCGCTCTCCGGCGAGGACGACGAGTCGCGCCTGGTGCAGGTCGACTCCGTGGCCGACGAGCGTGGACATGGCGGACTCGGAGAAGTCGCCGCGGCGCAGCGCCAGCCGTGCGCCCGAGACGATGCGTGCGCCGTCGCGGTGATGGAGCATTGCCCGGCGCAATTCGATGAGCGCGGCCAACAGCCATTCCGCCCAGTCGTCGTCCGTACGGGTCTTAGGAATCGCCCGGATCGCGTCGTCCATGATGGCGTCGGCGAGAGCGTCGAGGAGTTCGGCCTTGCTGCCGATGTGCCAGTAGAGGGTGGGAGCCTGCACCCCGAGGCGGCCGGCGAGCGTGCGGAGGCTGAGAGCCTCGAGACCCTCGTCGTCGAGCAGTTCGAGAGCTGCGTCGATGACCTGCTGCCGATCCAGCGCCAAACGCCACCCTCCTTGCGCGATCTCTCTTACGGTGTTAGACATATCCTAATGCTCTAACACTGTAAGAGAGAAGGGGACTGACGTGAAAGCGGCGGTTGTGCACCACGCGGGAGCCGTCCCGCACTATGAGGACTTTCCGGATCCCGAGGTCGGAGAGGGCGAGGTGCTGCTGACCGTGGAGGCGGTCGCGGTCGAGAACGTGGACCGTGCGATCGTCGCCGGCAGCCACTACACGGCTGCGCCGTTTCAGGGAGCACTCCCGGCGATCCCGTGTTTCGACGGGATCGGCCGCCTGCCCGACGGAACCCTTGTCGGATTAACGAACCCCCAGGAGATCCCATGAACAAGCTCGCATCCGCTGTGCACGACGCCACCCACCACGTGCCGGGTGTGCCCGCCCACAGCGACCTGCCCGCCACTCCGAGACCGCATCGGACCCGCGGCAATCCCCGTCCGCATGGCCAGAGCGCGCACCCGCACGACCACGGTCGGCGTCACCAGACGCCGCCGCGTATCCTCGTCGCGTGGCAGAACTGGATCAGCCGACTCGTCGGGAGCGGCAACCGTCGTCGGTGAGGTGCCGGCATCGGTAGACGAGCTCAGGATGCGGATCCGTCCGGACGCATTTCGCGCCCGTGCACGGTCAGCGCGAAGATCACGAGCACGTCGACCGCGATGATGATCGCCGACCACCACGGCTGCGCCGGGAGCAGCAGGAGCTGGCCCACAGCGCTGAGAATGGCGAGGATGACGGCGACGACGCGAGCCCACGTCGCCCCCGTCAGCAGGGCGCCTCCCGTGATCAGAAGCAGAATGCTGAGGATGAGCGTCCACCAGCCCCAGCCGGTCAGATCGAAGAGGAACAGACCTCCTCGCGAGATGATGAAATACCCGTCGGGTGAGAAGATCGCCACGATTCCCTGAAGGACTCCGAAGATCCCGCTGACGAGGATGATGACGGCGGCGAATCTGCCCCAGCCGACCCATCCGGTTCGCTCCATCGTGCTCATGATCCGACCTCGTCCTCGAGCACGGCGATCTCGATCTCTGCCGCGAGCGCCGTGACGATATTGCCGGTCGCGGCGGCGACATGAGCGGTACCGACGATGGGTGCGATTGCGGTGAGGACACCTCGAAGATCCTCGGCGTCGAGACCGACCTCGCCGCCGAGCTGGAGGTTGAGGGCGTAGGACACCGGTGGTGCGCCCACCGCAACCAGCGCGGCGACGCGGACCAGAACCAAGGTCGCGGGATCGAGGGACGACGCTTCGACCGAGTCCGCCGTCATGCGGGCGAGGAGGTCGAGCACCGGGGTGTCAGCGGCGGAGTCGGTCATGATGAATTTCCCTTCGGTCGGATGGTTCGATCACGTTGCAGAGTTGTCACTTGACCATTGCAGTGCGAAACCTGACGCATTTCGTCACTACATCGGGGTGATATCACCTCGCCCAGCACCAGCGGCGCCGCCTTCGAATCATTCCGTTCGGGTGATGCGTCCGAATTCACGCGAGCTCTAGCTTTCAAGCGACGCAGACGTGATCGGCACCCTGCGAGAGAACGGAGCTGCAATGAACATCTGGGAGTTTTTCGCCTGGTTCTTCTGGTTCTACATCGCGGTCGCCTGCATCTGGATCTTCGTCCGGGTCATCATCGACGTGTTCCGCGACCCGGAGCTCAACGGCTGGATGAAGGCCCTGTGGGTCCTCTTCCTCGTGTTCTTCCCGTTCCTCGCAGCATTCATCTACCTGATCGCACGCGGAAAGAACATGGCCCAGCGAAGCGTCGCGGGATCGCGGCAGGCTGAGGCTGCGTCCGCGGACTATGTCCGTTCGGTCGCCGGCACGCACTCAGCCGCATCCGAGATCGAGTCGGGCAAGAAGCTCCTCGACAGCGGCACGATCACTCCCGCCGAGTTCGATTCGCTCAAGGCCAAAGCACTGGCCGGCGCCGCGTAGCCGAGGTGGCCCGTCCGGCGCTCAACTGGACGGCTTCGGCGACGGTTCCGACGTGGGTTTCGGCTGCGTCAGCTCAGCGAGCTCCCTTTCGAATGCGCTGATGGTCGCAGCGTCCACTTTGCCGGTCGGTTCGACGCCGAGCTCCGACTGGAACGCCATCAGGGCCTCTGTCAAGGCGGGCGTCCACACACCGTCCACGGGGCCGTTCCAGAACCCGACGAGGTTCAGAGTCTGCTGGAGCGCGGCCGTCGTCGCTGTGCTTTGCTGGGCTGCGGCGCCTCCGAGCGCCAAAAGTTTCGCATCCAGAGCTGCCGTCGTCGCCTTGTCGAGCGCGCCCGTCACGGGCAGACCGCTCGCCTTCTGAAGCTCTTCGATCGCTGCGACGGTCTGCGGTCCGTAGACGCCGTCCACCTCACCGGTGTAGTACCCGGCAGCTGCCAGATCCTGTTGCAGAGCGGTCACATAAGCACTCGCGCTCGCTACGGCTTGCGGATCGGACAGGCACCCCGCCTCGGCGAACAGGCGCAGCCAGGCGAACTCGAGTGCGACGGCAGCGCTGTTGAACTGCTGGGACGCATCCACCAGCGTGGTCTTGTCGGTGATCGCCTCCTCCGCGGCGGTGAACTCCGATTCGGCCTGCTTGACGCGGTCCACCGTGGCGGCCGGAACCAGAGGGGTGGTCGTCGGCTCGGGCGCGGCGGCAGGCACGGCCAAGCTCGAGGGTCCCGCCATCGCCCGGTCGAGCGCCGCATGCGCCTCGGCGAGCTCTTTTTCGGCATTCTCGAGCTCCTGCTGAGCGGCGACCGCAGCCTCGGCGCTGTCGAACGCATCCTCGCGCGGCCGGGCGAGGTCCGTGCCGGCATCCGTGACATCGCCGACCGTCGGGGCCGTCTGGTTCAGTACGTCGCCGTACCGATCGAGTGCCTCGATGTAGGTCTTGCTCGACTCGCAGAACTTCTCCGACGCGGCCGTCTGGGCTGCTTTTGCGTCCGCCGCCGCCTTCTCCTTGGCGGACACCTGGGCCTGCGCCCGGTCGACGTCGCTGACGTCGGAGCATCCAGCGAGCCCGACAACGGCAAGAACAGCCACTGCCACAGCGGCTGTGCGAAGCCTCCATCCCCGTGCGGAGCCGATCTTCACCTGTACCCCCTGATCACGAACTCGCCTGAAGGATGCCGCGCACCGGGGCCCGACATCATTCACGCCGAACCCCTGGTCGGGACAAGAATGCACCCGCGCGAAGCGTTTGGAAATAGTCCTATCCGGGTGATTTCGATGGCGGCCGGTCACGGCAGGATGGCGTCGACGCGCCGGTGGACTTCCGTGTCCGGGCCCAGACGAGGAGGCACGCATGGCCACCGAGGCGGCGACCAAACGAATGACCGTCATCCAGGCCACTTTCATCGGCGTCGGGTCGATGGTGGGCGCTGGAATCTTCGCTCTCCTGGGCGCAGCCGGCGCGGTCGCAGGGTCTGCGGTCTGGCTCTCGTTCCTGATTGCCGGAGTGATCGCCGGCCTGCAGGGGTACTCCTTCGCGAAGCTCGGTGCCAAGTATCCGTCGGGCGGAGGCTTGCTGACCTACCTGTCGAAGGGGTTCGGCGAGGGTCACATCGCCGGGATCGGATCGTGGCTGTTCTTCACGGCGGGCTCGATCGTCGTCGCCATGATCGCCTCATCGTTCGGCGGGTACGCCAGCTCGGTCGTCGCGAACAACGACCCGTTCTGGGCGAGGGTACTCGGCATCCTGCTCATCCTGGTGATGAGCGCCCTGAATGCGATCGGCTCGAGTGCAGTGGCCAGGGTGCAATCGATTCTCGTGACGGTCGTGCTCGTCATCCTCGTCCTGTTCGCCGTGGTGACGATCGCGAACTGGAACCCGGCCCTCCTCGCGCCGAGCGGATACCCCGGCGCGCAGGAGATCATCTCGAGCGTTGCCCTCACCTTCTTCGCCTTTCTCGGATTCGGCGTCATCACGTTCACCGCCAAAGACCTGCCGAATCCGAAGCGGCAGCTCCCGATCGCCATCTATCTCGCCCTCGCGATCGCGACCACGGTCTACGTTGCCGTGTCGCTCGGCGTCTTCGGTACGCTGACCGCCGACCAGGTCGTCCAGTACGGTCCGACCGCGATCGCAGAGGCAGCCAAGCCCACGCTCGGCCAGGCCGGGTACGTGCTGATCGTGATCACCGCGCTCCTCTCCACGACGGGTGCGGTGAACGCTGGGCTCTACCCGTCGATCGGCATGACGCGGCAGCTCGCGTCGATCGGCCAGTTCCCGCCGTTCTTCGGCAGATCGGTCCGCCGTTTCCCGGTCGGTCTGCTGGTGATGGCCGGACTCGCGATCGTTCTGGTCGCCGGCTTCGACCTGACGAGCATCGCCTCGATCGGAAGCGCGGTCGCCCTGCTCATCTTCTCCACGGTGAGCATCGGGCACTTCCGGCTGTACAAGGAGACCGGCGCCAATATCGTCATCCTCGCCATCGGCCTGGTGGCGACCCTGGGCACCCTCGTCGTCTTCTGCGCTACGACGCTGGTCGACGAACCGGCCACCGCGATCGCGCTTCTCGTGATCGTCGCCCTGTCGGTGATCGTCGATCTGTTGTGGAAACGTGCGCGGGATCGACGTGTCACGTCCTAGACGAGCATTCAGCGGTCGAACTGCTCCCAGTGCCCTTCGCTGATCACCTCGACGTTGGCGCCGATGACGGCGACCGCCGTCTGGTCGTCGATCGCATACGACCGGCCCGGGATGCGCTCAGACCAGCGCCGCGCGGCGTCGAGCGTGTTGCTCGACCATCCGGGGTAGTCCAGGTGCGGGAAGATCGAGAAATCGGTGAGGCCGAGTGCGTCGTCGGGGCCGTCCGGTTGCCAGTCGAGGAACTCCTTGCCGACGCGCGGGGTCATCACCATGCTTCCGGCACTCACGCCCACCCAGACGGTGTCGCGGAGCTCGGGCAGCAGCGCGGCCAGGCCCGACTGCCGCATCCAGGTGTAGAGGTATCTCGCCTCGCCGCCATCGACCAGCAGCACGTCGGTCTCGCGCACCCACGGCATCCAGCGCTCCTCGGCGAGACTCGGTAGCGCGGTCAGCTCGAGCACCCCGACCGACTTCCAACCGAGACCGACCAGGCCCGGGTCGTCCCGGCGGCCTGCGGTCGACCTCCAGACGCTCTGTGGGCCGCACGCGGGCTGTCCCCATTGCGCGGTGGGGATGAAGAGGGCGTTGCTGTCCGCGATCGGCTTGCCGAGCATCCCGATCAGCGCCTCGCGGATGCTGGCGTTCGTGACACCGCCCGACGTGAGCAGCAGCTTCATCCCCGTCCTCCCGATCGACGCGCGGAACCGCCGTCCACGATAGACCAGACCGAGGCGGCGACAAGGTCGCACTGCGCCCGAGGGCGGGGAACGGCGACGTCACCCGCGCCCGGCCGACTCCGCGCGTAGGGCTAGGCATGCGCTTGGTTCCAGCGCTACCATACGTTCATCGCGGCCCCGAAACGACCGCCTACTTCGCTCATGACAGGGCATGGGAGTGGCGCACGACTCGTCAGTGTTTTGCCCATGCCGCTGTTCGTCCATGGCCCTCATGCGGAATCCGCGAGTAGCGGGCCCGTCGAACGGCGTCGACAGTTCTCATTCGGATGCGGTCGCGGACCTGATTCGGTCGGCGGCAGGCGAAAGCCGAAGGGAGGGTCCGTGGAAGTCACATTCTGGGGGCACTCGTGTTTCATGGTGAGCTCCGGCGAGGACCGGGTGCTGATCGACCCGGGCACATTCACTCCGCGGCTGCCGACGTTATCGCCGCAAGCCGTGGTGGTCACCCATGTGCATCCGGACCACTTCGATCGAGAGGTGCTCGCCCGATTGGTCGAAGAGAGTTCGTCGCGGCGGATCTTCTCGACCGCGGCGGTCGCGGAAACGCTCGGTCCGGCTGTGACAGTGATCGACGCGGACCGCTGCGACATGGTCGGCTCGCTGCGATTCGAGTTCACCAGCGGCATGCACGCTGAGATCCTGGAAAACGGGCCCCGCCCCGAGAACCTTGCGGTCCGCGTCAACGACCAGATCTTCTATCCGGGCGACTCGTTCTCGCCACCGGGAGGAGACGTAAACCTTCTAATGCTGCCCGTCTCCGCGCCGTGGTTGCGGATCTCGGACGTCGAGAAGTATCTACACTTGGTGCGTCCGAAATGGGTGGTTCCCGTCCATACCGGCGTCTTGTCGGACGACGGTCTGAAGTTGACGATGGGACTCGTCAGGTCCCTCACGCGAGACATCCGGGCGGAGTTCACCGAGCTCCTCCCCGGCGAACGCTGCACCGTCGAAGCGTGACGGACTCCCCATGACGTTCAACGGGAACTCCCTGGTCGCGTTGCGGAGCACAACGGGTACGCTCCTGATCACTGCAACCGTGCTGGCTTCCCTGGTCGGCTTCCTCGACGCCTACGTGGTGATCGTCGCCGTGCCGGCCATAAAGCGGGATCTCGGTGGAAGCGCCACAGCTCTTCAGTTCGTGGTGACCGGCTATCTGCTGACGGTTGCGTCGTTCCTGCTTCTCTCGGGCGCCTTGGCCGATCGATTCGGTAGGCGTCGCGTGCTCGAAGCCGGGCTGCTCGTTATGCTGCTCGCCTCAGTGTTGTGCTCCCTGGCGCCATCTGTGGGCTGGCTCATCGCCGCGCGGATCGCCCAGGGAGTCGGCGGTGCTCTGGTCGTTCCCAGCAGCCTGGCCATGCTCAACGGCACGTTGCGCGTCGCCGACAGGGCGCGCGGAATCGGGATCTGGGCGGGCCTCGCCACATTGGGCACCACGCTCGGCCCGTTTGCCGGCGGCTGGCTCGTCGACCATGCATCGTGGCGATGGGTCTTCCTGCTCAACGTTCCGGTGATCGTGATCGCTCTGGTCGTATTGCGTTTCGTGCCCGAGGTCGGCCGGGCGGTTCGACCGGCATCGGCCGATCTTCTCGGCGGGGTACTGGCGGTGGTCGGATTGGGGGGTGTCACTTACGCCCTCACGGACGGTCCGGCCTCGGGCTGGCTGACTGCACCTGTGCTTATCGCGGCTGTGCTGGGTCTCGGATCGCTCGTCGCGCTTGTACCGGTCGAGCGACGTAGGCCGGCTCCGATGCTCAAGCTGTCACTGTTCGCGTCTCGGCAGTTCAGCGCGATCAATGTGACGACGGTGCTGTTGTACGGGGCATGGGCGGCCGCCAACTATTTGCTCGTGCTCCAGTGCGAGTTGCAGTTGGGGTACACAGCCGCGCAGGCGGGCGCCGTGCTCATCCCGGAATCAGTGGTCTTCTTAGCGCTCTCACCGTTCGCCGGAGCGCTCGTTGCGCGGTTCGGACCGCGCTGGCTGATGGCGGCCGGAATCCTCGCGGTCGCCGTGGCCTTCTTCCTGCTCTCGGGCGCGAGTCCAGGCGAAAGCTACGCGCAGGCGATCCTTCCCGGTGCCCTTGTCTGGGGGCTCGGAGCCGGCCTGCTGGTGACGCCTCTGACGGCTGCTGTGCTTTCGGCCGTCGACGACGCCGATCTCGGTGAGGCATCCGCCATCAACGACGGCGCATCCAGGGTCGGGGCCTTGCTCATCACGGCGCTGGTCCCGGTGCTGATCGGGGGCTCCGGCGGAGGGGGCCTGACAACTGCCATTCGCGGCGGATACTCGGCAGCGATGATTGTGATGGGTGGGATCACCGTGGCTTCGGCGATCGTCGCGGCCGTGTTCGTATCCAATGTCCGCCCCGGCGCTATGCCGATGACCCCGGCGCCCAGGATCAATTCGTGCGCGCTGCCGGTGATCGAGCGTCCCGTCCCGCAGGGAAAATGACCGTGCTCAGCGACGAGGAGTGAGTGGCTGATCCCTGGCCATAGCACAAGTGTCCGGGTAGAGTCTGTATCAGCGAATCGGCCCGCGCGATCTCGCACAAGAAGCACTCCCCGACTCGCCAAACTGCCTCGACTACGGCCGATGCCAGCACGCACGACGGCGAGGAGGAGCTCATGTCGACCACGACCACCCCCCGACCGGCACCCGCGCTCCCGACCGGCGTGCCTCCAACGAACAGGGTCGAGCGAAAAGGGAATGTACTCGTCGGGTGGCTCACCTCGACCGACCACAAGACGATCGGGTACCTCTACCTGATCACGTCGTTCATCTACTTCCTGGTGGGCGGACTTCTGGCTCTCATCATCCGCGCGCAGCTTTTCGAGCCTGGCCTGCAGATTGTGCAGACCAGGGAGCAGTACAACCAGCTGTTCACCATGCACGGCACGATCATGCTGCTGATGTTCGCGACGCCGCTGTTCGCGGGATTCGCGAACGTGATCATGCCTTTGCAGATCGGGGCTCCGGATGTGGCATTTCCGCGGCTGAATGCGATCGCGTACTGGTTCTACTCGTTCGGTAGCCTCATCGCCGTCGCCGGCTTCCTCACACCTCAAGGTGCCGCAGACTTTGGCTGGACGGGCTACGCGCCTCTGTCGGCGACGACGTTTTCGCCTGGTGTCGGCGGGAACATGTGGGCAGCGGGACTTGCGCTCTCGGGATTCGGAACAATCCTCGGCTCTGTGAACTTCATCACCACGATCATCACCATGCGCGCCCCCGGGATGACGATGTTCCGGATGCCGATCTTCACCTGGAACACGCTGGTGACGTCGGTCCTCGTGCTGTTGGCGTTCCCGGTGCTCGCCGCCGCCCTGTTCGCCCTCGTGGCCGACCGCGTCTTCAACGCCCACATCTACGACCCGGCCAACGGCGGGGCGCTGCTCTGGCAACACCTGTTCTGGTTCTTCGGGCATCCCGAGGTGTACATCATCGCGCTGCCGTTCTTCGGCATCGTGTCCGAGATCTTCCCGGTGTTCAGCCGCAAGCCGATCTTCGGCTACAAAGGCTTCGTCTACGCCACGATCGCGATCGGGGCACTCTCGGCGACGGTGTGGGCGCACCACATGTATGCGACCGGTTCGGTGCTGCTGCCGTTCTTCTCGCTCACCTCGATGTTCATCGCCATACCGACGGGCATCAAGATCTTCAACTGGATCGGCACCATGTGGGGCGGATCGCTCACCTTCGAATCACCGATGCTCTGGGCGATCGGCTTCCTGATCACGTTCACCTTCGGTGGCCTAACCGGCGTGATCCTGGCCTCACCCCCGCTGGACTTCCACGTCACCGACACATACTTCGTCGTCGCCCACTTCCACTACGTCGTCTTCGGTACCGTCGTCTTCGCGATGTTCGCCGGCTTCTACTTCTGGTGGCCCAAGTGGACGGGCAAGATGCTCAACGACCGTCTGGGCAAGTGGCACTTCTGGCTGCTGTTCATCGGATTCCACACGACGTTCCTCATCCAGCACTGGCTGGGTGTCATCGGCATGCCGCGACGGTACGCGACCTACCTGCCGACCGATGGGTTCACCTGGATGAACCAGCTCTCGTCGATCGGTGCGGGCATCCTCGCCATCTCGATGCTCCCGTTCCTCGTGAACGTGTACCTCACCTCGCGCAATGCACCGAAGGTCACGGTGAACGATCCGTGGGGCTACGGCCGCTCGCTCGAGTGGGCCACCAGCTGCCCGCCCCCGCGACACAACTTCACATCTATTCCGCGCATCCGCAGCGAGTCTCCCGCGTTCGATCTGAACCACCCGGAGGCCGGCATCCCCATCGGAATCGGACCTGGCAAGGATGCACCTGACGCCCCCACCGTCGACCTCGACGACAACACGGTGAAGTAACCATCAGTGGGTCTCGGCGCTTCGAGCGAAGAGAAAAAATGGCGGAGAATGGGGGATTCGAACCCCCGAGGGCTTGCACCCAACACGCTTTCCAAGCGTGCGCCATAGGCCACTAGGCGAATTCTCCAGGCGATTGTCGTTCCTGACCGGAACAACGCCAGATAGCATCCTACCGGTTCCCGGGGGCGGGTCGTGACACGGGCATCCGGTACACTTGTCGAGGCTCCTCACGTGGCGCCATCCAGGCCAACTCCCCCAGGGCGGAAACGCAGCAAGGGTAACCGGGCTCTGGCGGGTGCGTGAGGAGTCTTTGCATTTAAGCCACTGCGCCCGACAGGGGCTCCTCTTTTCCCGGCGCGCTCCCGGCTGCCGACGGTAGGTTTGCTGTGAGTTGCACCTTTGAGATGTAGGGGAGCTGGATGGCTACCGAGTTGACCGAGTCCACCGTGTCGGCGTCGATCGAACGGGTCGACTGACCCGTGGCACGTTCGATCTTCATCACATCGGCCGAGGGCCACACCGGCAAGTCCACGGTGGCGCTCGGAGTCGTCGAAGCCCTGCTGACCGCGGTCGGCCGAGTGGGGGTGTTCCGCCCGATCGCCCGCTCCACGGAGGAGCGCGACTATGTCCTCGAGCTGTTGCTGAGCCGCATCACCGTTCCGCTCGACTACGAGGAAGCGATCGGCGTCACCTACGACGACGTGCACGCGGATGCGGACGCCGCGCTCTCCGAGATCGTCAGCCGGTTCCGCGCGGTCGAGGCCAAGTGCGACACGGTCGTGATCATCGGCTCCGACTACACGGATGTGGGCAGCCCGACCGAGCTCGGCTACAACGCCCGCATCGCGGCCAACCTGGGCGCACCTGTTCTGCTCGTGCTCGGCGGTCGCATCGGACAGGGTCTGGGCGAGCGCCTGGGGCAGGCGGCTCCTCGCACACCGGAAGATCTGCGTCAGCTCACCGACATCGCGATGGCCGAGCTGCGCGACGAGCACGCCTCGCTGCTCGCCGTCATCGCGAACCGGGCCGACCCCGAGAACCTCGATCGCATCGTCGCCGCGGTGTCGGCCGCAGTCTCCGCGTCCGCGCCGTCGGCATCCGTCGACGGCGGTCGGGATGTGCCGGTGTGGGCGATCCCGGAGGATCCGTTCCTGGTCGCTCCGAGCATCCGGTCGGTCATGGAGGCGACCGGGGGCACACTGCTCGCCGGAGACGAGGCGTTGCTCGCCCGGGAGGCCCTGGGCGTCGTGGTGGCGGCGATGTCGATGGACAACGTGCTGCCCCGACTCATCGAGGGCGCCGTCGTCGTCGTACCGGGCGATCGCACCGAGGTCCTGCTCGCCGTGCTGATGGCCAACGCCTCGGGCACCTTTCCGTCGATCGCGGGCATCCTGCTCAACGGCGGCTTCGACCTGCCCGAGCCGATCGAGCGCCTCATCTCGGGCCTTCGCTCGACCCTGCCGATCATCAGGACCGACCTCGGCACGTACGACACCGTCGTGCGCATCATCCACGCCCGCGGCCGGCTGGCTGCCGACTCGCAGCGCAAGTACGACACGGCGCTCGCCCTGTTCGAGCGCAACGTCGACGCGGATGTGCTCCTCGCGCGTCTCGATGTGAGCCCGCGCTCCGTGGTGACCCCGCTCATGTTCGAGTACGACCTCCTCGAACGGGCCCGCGCGGCGCACAAGCACATCGTGCTCCCCGAAGGCGAGGACGACCGCATCCTGCGCGCCGCCGCGACCCTGCTCGCCAGGAACGTGGCGCGGCTGACGATCCTCGGCGAGCCGTTCGAGGTGCGCTCGCGTGCGGTCGAGCTGGGCCTCGATCTCTCCAAGGCCGAGGTGCTCAGCCCGTTCGACGACGTGCTCCGGGCGCGGTTCGCCCAGGAGTACGTGAAGCTGCGCGCCCACAAGGGCATCACCCTCGATCAGGCGTCCGACACGGTCACCGATTCGTCGTACTTCGGCACGATGATGGTGCATCTCGGACTGGCCGACGGGATGGTGTCGGGGGCGGCCCACACGACGGCGCACACCATCCGGCCAGCGTTCGAGATCATCAAGACCAAGCCGGACGTCTCGGTGGTGTCGAGCGTGTTCCTGATGGCGCTCGCCGACCGGGTGCTGGTCTACGGAGACTGCGCGGTCATCCCCGACCCGACCGCTGAGCAGCTCGCTGACATCGCGATCTCGTCGTCGGAGACGGCCCGGATGTTCGGAATCGAGCCGCGCGTCGCGATGCTCTCGTACTCGACCGGTGAGTCGGGAACGGGCGCCGATGTCGACAAGGTGCGGGAGGGCACGGCCCTGGTGCGGCAGCGCGCGCCCGAGCTCCCGGTCGACGGCCCGATCCAGTACGACGCTGCGGCGGATGCCGCGGTCGGCGCGGCGAAGCTGCCCGGCTCCGCGGTGGCGGGCCGGGCGACGGTGTTCATCTTCCCCGACCTCAATACCGGCAACAACACGTACAAGGCGGTGCAGCGGAGTGCAGGAGCGGTCGCGATCGGCCCCGTGCTGCAGGGTCTCCGCAAGCCGATCAACGATCTCTCCCGCGGCGCTCTCGTGGACGACATCGTCAACACCGTCGCGATCACGGCGATCCAGGCGGAGCTGTCGTGAGCGCCGTCCTCGTCGTGAACAGCGGCTCCTCCTCGATCAAGTACCAGCTGATCGACATGCAGACCGAGCGTCCTCTCGCGAGCGGGCTCATCGAGCGCATCGGAGAGGGCGCCGGGCACACGACCCACGACGGGCCGAACGGCACCTCCGAGCGCTCGCTGGAGATCCCCCACCACACCGCCGGCTTCCGGGCGATGCTCGACGCGTTCGAGTCCGACGGCCCGAGCCTCGACGAGTTCCCGCCGGTCGCGGTCGGTCATCGCGTCGTGCATGGAGGAAAGCGGTTCTTCGAGCCGACCGTCATCACCCCGCTGGTCGAGATCAACATCGAAGACCTCAGCGACCTCGCGCCCCTGCACAACCCTGCGAACCTCGAGGGCATCCGCGCGGCGGAGAAGGCGTTCCCCGACGTGCCGCACGTCGCCGTCTTCGACACCGCGTTCCACCAGACGCTGGAGCCCGCGGCCTACACCTACGCGATCGACGCCGAACTCGCGAACAAGCACCGGGTGCGGCGCTACGGATTCCATGGCACCTCGCACAAGTACGTGTCGCAGAAAGCCGCGGAGTTCCTCGGGCTGCCTCTCGGCGAGCTGAAGCAGATCGTGCTGCATCTCGGCAACGGCGCCTCGGCCTGCGCGATCGACGGAGGCCGCTCGGTCGACACGTCGATGGGGATGACGCCGCTCGAAGGGCTCGTGATGGGCACCAGGTCGGGCGACCTCGACCCGGCCGTGCTCATCCACCTCGCGCGCAAGGCGCACCTCGACACGAACGCCCTCGACGAGTTGCTCAACCGCAGGAGCGGGCTGCTCGGCTTGTCGGGCCACCGGGACATGCGCGATGTGCAGAGGGCGGCCGACGACGGCGATCCGGATGCCCGGCTCGCCCTCGACACGTACCTGCACCGGCTGAAGCACTACATCGGTGCGTACATCGCGGTGCTCGGCGGACTCGATGTGCTGAGCTTCACCGCCGGCGTCGGCGAGAACGCGCCGGCCGTGCGTGCCGGGGCTCTGGCGGGGCTCGAGGGGCTCGGCATCCGCATCGACCAGTCACTGAACGCGCAGCGGGGGAGTGGCGTGCGCGTCATCTCCACCGACGACTCGCCCGTCACGGTGCTGGTCGTGCCCACGAACGAGGAGCTCGAGATCGCGCGGCAGACGCTCACGGCGGTCGGAGCCGGCTAGCAGCCGGCCAGAGGATGACGGTGCGGTCATGCGGTGGCGACGGGATGCGCGGCGGGCGGCGATCGTCGTCGCGTTCACGGTCATCGCCGGCCTGGTGCTCAGCGGATGCTCGGCACCGCCCGGCTCGCGCGGGCAGGTCGGGCCGCGCTTCGTGACGCCGCCGCTCATCCACTACACCTCCGTGCTCTGGCCCGTGCCGCTCCAGCTGATCGGTGCCGAGCCGGGCAGCCGCGTGCGGTTGGTGGCCTCGATGCCGACGCCCCAGGGGCGATGGTCGTCGGAGGCGACGTACACGATCCCGCTCTCCGGCACTCTCGACCTCGCGCGCGCCCGTCCGCAGCTCGCGCCGTTCGCGAGCCCCGATTCCGCCGGCCTGTTCTGGTCGTTGCGCGGTCCCGAGCTCAGTCCTTCCGCCCAGATCGAGAAGTGGATGGGATCGACGGCCGAGGTGACGATCGATGCGGTGCAGGGCGGGCGGATCGTGGCGAGCCGGCTGTTCCGACTCGACGGGCTCGGCGCGAACCTGCGGCCCTCGCGCGTTTACGACCGGGAGTTCGTCGAGGCCGCTGTGGCTGCGGGCGACCTGGAGCTACCGCAGCCGGAAACCGATCCGCCCTGGTCGGGCGGGCGCGAGACAGAACCGGTCGCCGACTTCTACAGCGCCCGATCCATCGAGCGCCCTCGCACTCCCGCGGTCATCGTCTTCGACGACACCTCGCCGGGGGCGTCCTCCGATTTCGTCGCACCTCTCCTCGCCGCTTTCGGCGCGGCGGTGCTCGTGCTGCCGTCGGGTGGAGCGGCCAACGGGGCGCAGACCGTGAACGCGATCAACGCCTCGACGGTCGAGGCCGCGCTCGACTGGCTCGACGCGCGCGACGACATCGACGGCCGCAACATCTTCGTCTACGGCTCCGGGCCGGCCGAGCAGTTCGCGCTCTGGTCGGCGGTTCGCTTCAGCGACCGGATCGTCGGCGCGTTCGGGTCGGGCGGCTCGACAGCACTCCTCTGTATGGCCGGCAGCCCCGTGTCCGCTGCGTTCGAGAACGGAATCGGTGTTCCCTGCCAGGCCGATGCGGGGAGGGTCGACCGAGGGTCGATCTTCGCCCTGGACGACATTCGCGGTCCGGTGGTTCTCGGCTGCGGGGGCCGGGACGAGGTGCTGCTGAACGCCTGCCGCTGGCTCGACGCGGCGGTGGAAGTGCGAGGCGTCCACGCCGGGGACGGGATCGTGCGTGCCCGGGATGCAGCGCATCCGATCACCGTGCCTCCGGGGCTCCCGATCGACCTGGCCGACCCGGTGACGGCCGAGGCGACCGAGCAGGCGCGGATCGCGTTCTGGAACGCTGTCGCCCGGATCCTGCTCAGGGCGGGGCGGTCATGACGAGACCCCGAACCTGGGCGCGCGTCGCAGCGGCCGCCGTGGCCGCGGCGCTGGTGGTCGGGCTCACCGGATGCGGGTCGGCAGGCGGCCTCGGATCGACCCGGTTCGTGGTGACCCAGCTGCGTTCCGGCATCACCGACCCGCTCGCCATCTCCGTCCTCGGATTGCAGGCCGGCCAGCCGCTCGTGCTGACCGCGACGGCCGAGACCGAGTCCGGCCGGTACCACTCCCGCGCCGTCTACGCCGTTCCGCCGGACGGCGAGGTCGACCTGTGGAACGCCCGTCCGCTCCTCGCTCCGTATTCGAAGCCCGACCCGGCCGGCCTCATCTGGAATCTCGACGGACCCTCCCAGAGCCAGGGCGAGCTCGAGACGGCCTGGGCGAGCGACGACCTGGACATCCGGCTCACCGCCGTGCAGAGCGGGCGCCAGGTCGCCGCGACCACCGTCCGGCGCACAGGGTTCGCCCATCAGGTCTCGACGCGCGCGATCTTCGCCGGCGACCTCATCCGCACGACGGCGGGAGGGTCGCCCGGAGGCACCACCTACGACGTGCGGATCGGAACATACTACGAACCCGACCCGGACCGGGAGGTGCCTCGTCCCGCCGTCGTGCTCATCGACGGCGACGAGGCCGGAGGGTCGGCGGCGTTCGTGGCCGCGCAGCTCGCCGCCAACGGATTCTCCACCTTCGTGCTCCCCGCGTTCGGGCCCGAGGGCCAGATCCCGGGATCCGCCGCGCTCTCGGTGGAATCGTTCGATCTCGCCATCAGCTGGCTGCGGCTGCAGCCGAGCGTCGACAGCGACCGCATCTTCACCTACGGCACCTGGCGCGCGTCGCAGTTGGCCCTCTGGTTCGCCTCCAACCGGCCCCAGCAGATCTACGGCGCCATCGCGGCGAGCGGCACCACAGCGCTCCTGTGCACCTCGGCCGCGCTGACGCCGGTGCTCACGGCGGACGGGCTCCCGGTGCCCTGTGAGGACCCGTCGCGCACGATCGCCGACACCGCGCAGTTGCGGCTCGACCGCATCCGGGGAACGGTCCTGCTCGCGTGCGGCGAGAAGGATGAGATCCTCGCGAACGCCTGCGACTGGCTTGCGGCGGGCCGCGCAGTTCGCGGTGAGCGGCCCGGCGACGTCTTCCACGTTGCGCCGGGTGCCGGGCACTCGATCAGCACACCGCCGATCGTGCCCGTCGGGCTGCAGGGTCTGTCCTCCGCGACGGCGCAGGCGACCGAGGATGCGCGCGTCGCCTTCTGGGCGCGCGCCATCGAGATGCTGCAGGCGGCTTCGCGATGACCACGCAGCGCTCTCTGCGCCCTCTCACCCGCTTGCTCGCGGCCCTCGCGGCCGTGCTGTTGAGTGTCACCGCGATCTCGGGATGCGCGGCCGCCTCCGGTCGTGTCGGCCCGCGCTTTCTCGTCGACGACAATCCGAGCGCGGCGTGGGAGCCCGTGCACATCCGGATCCGCTCCCTCCCGCCGGGGCAGCTCGTCACGGTGACCGCCACGGTGTCCCAGGGATCCGTGTGGTCGTCGCAGGCCGTCTACGCGGTGCCGGCCGACGGGATGGTCGACCTCGCGACACAGGCGCCCGTCGAGGCCCCGTTCACGGGAGCGGACGGGATGGGCCTGTTCTGGTCGCTCGCCAACGATTCGGGCGCTCCTGCGACGTCGGCCGACACATGGGGCGAATCGAGTATCACCGTCGACCTGGAGGCGTCCATCGGGGCCCGCACCGTCGCCAGAACGGGCCTGCACCGGATCGGGTTGAGCACGACGGTGAGATCCCGGGCGGTGTTCGACGACGGGGTGACCGGCTCCCTGTTCGAACCGCCGGTTCGGGCGACCGGACTCAAACCGGCGGTGATCCTCTTCGACAACACCGACAGCGGCCTGTCGACGGGCGGCCTCATCGCGTCGCAGCTCGCGGCGCTCGGCTACCCGACCCTGGCTCTGTCGACCTACGGATCGGCCGGCCGGCCGGATCCCGGCCACACCTTCGCTGCGGAGACCTTTCTCTCGGCCATATCCTGGCTGCGAACTCAGCCGGGCGTCGACCGCGATCGCATCTTCACCTTCGGCAGCTCGCGCGGAGCCCAGCTCGCCCTCTGGGCGGCCGTTGCGTTTCCGAACCTCGTCTACGGCGCGATCGCCCCGGCCGGAACGACCGGGCTGATCTGCAACTCCCCGGTTCCAAGCCCCGTGGTGACCCTCGGCGGCAGCTGGGTTCCGTGTACGACGGGCACGGCCGACGTGAGCCCGGCCGCGGTCCTCCCGCTCGGCGACATCGAGGGGCCCGTGGTGCTCGGCTGCGCCGGCAACGACGAGCAGCTCGCCAACGGATGCACCTGGCTGGCCGCCGGGCGGAAGGCCCGTGGCGAGCACGTCGGCGACGCCTTCGTCGTGGCGCCGGACGCCACGCACGTCTTCTACGTGCCCCCGTACACCCCGCTCTACCTCGCCTCCGCACACGCCCAGGCGACCGAGGATGCACGGGTCGCTCTCTGGAAGGCGATCGCTGCCGCGCTCTCCGCGCCCTCGAGCCTGCCGGGCCGCTGACCGGCCTCGTCGGGGTGTGGAAGCGCCGGGGACGACACCCAGGGTGATGTCGGCCGCGGGAAGTAGCATGAGGGGGTGGTTACCGCACTGTATCGCCGCTATCGGCCAGACACCTTCGCCGAGATGATCGGGCAGTCGCAGGTGACCGAGCCGCTCATGACGGCGCTCCGCACCAACCGGGTGAACCATGCCTATCTGTTCAGCGGTCCCCGCGGCTGCGGAAAGACGACGTCGGCGCGCATCCTCGCCCGCTGCCTCAACTGCGCCGAGGGCCCGACCGACACTCCGTGCGGAAAGTGCTCGAGCTGCATCGAGCTGAGCCGCGACGGCAGCGGATCCCTCGACGTCGTCGAGATCGACGCCGCCAGCCACAACGGCGTCGACGACGCCCGCGACATCCGCGAGCGCGCGATCTTCGCTCCGGCCCGCGACCGCTACAAGATCTTCATCCTCGACGAGGCCCACATGGTCACCCCGCAGGGCTTCAACGCTCTGCTGAAGATCGTCGAAGAGCCGCCGGAGCACGTGAAGTTCATCTTCGCGACCACCGAACCCGAGAAGGTCATCGGCACCATCCGCTCGCGCACCCACCACTACCCGTTCCGCCTGGTGCCGCCCGCGCAGATGCTCGAATACGTCCAATCGCTCTGCGACACCGAGGGCGTCACGGTCGCTCCCGGCGTCCTGCCGCTCGTCGTGCGGGCAGGCGGGGGCTCGCCCCGCGACACGCTGTCGCTGCTCGACCAGCTGATGGCGGGCTCCGAAAACGCCACCGTCGGCTATGAGCGCGCCGTCGCCCTCCTCGGCTACACCCACGCGGCTCTCCTCGACGAGGTCATCGATGCCATCGCGGCCCGGGATGCTGCGGGCGCGTTCAACGCCGTCGACCGCGTCGTGCAGACGGGTCAAGATCCGCGGCGCTTCGTCGAAGACCTCCTCGAGCGTCTCCGCGACCTCATCGTCGTCGCCGCCACCAGCGCCGAGGGCGCCGCGGCCGTGCTGCGCGGCATCCCGCAAGACGAACTCGACCGCATGAGCGTGCAGGCCGCGAAGTTCGGCGCGGCCGAGCTCTCACGCTCGGCAGACATCGTCAACGCCGCGCTCACCGAGATGACCGGCGCCACCTCTCCGCGTCTGCACCTGGAACTGATGATCGCGCGCGTACTCGTGCCGTCGAGTGACGAGACCGAGCGCGGTGCTCTCGCCCGCGTCGAGCGGCTTGAGCGCCGGGTCGGTGTGAGCGACGGCGTCGCGGCCGGGGCATCCGCACCGGCTGTGGCAGGGGCTGCTGCCGGCGCTGCTGCCGGCGTGCCTGCCGCCGCGGCCCCCGCTGCCGCGCCGCCCGTTGCAGCGACATCACCCGGACGAGCCGCTCCCGAGCCTGCGCCCCCATCGCCTCCGGCCGAAGCGCCTGTCGCCGCCCCCGTCGGGCCGGTCACCACGCAGCAGGTCAAAGACGCCTGGCCGCAGATCCTCGACGCCGTGCAGAAGGCGAAACGGAGCGCCTGGATGGTCGTCTTCACCGCGCAGGTCCGCTCGCTCAACGGGGATGTGCTCACCCTCTCCTTCCCCAGCGACAACGACGTGGCGAGCTTCAAGCAGCAGCAGTCCGGGGGAGCGCTCGGCGTGAGCGAATACCTCCGGCAGGCGATCGTCGACATCCTCGGCATCCGGGTCAAGTACATCGCGAGGGCCGACGGCGCGCCGTCCGGCCCTGCCAGTGGCGGTGGCGGTGGCGCTCCATCACCGGCGCCGGACGCGCCGAGTGCGCCGGGCGGTGCTGCGGCGTCCCCAGCGCCGACCGCTCCCGCGGGCACTGCGCCGGCCGCCGCGCCGACGGCCAGCGCCGCGACGGCCGCTCCGAGCACCTCGGCGGCCCCGGCTGCTGCGGCCCCGGCTGCTCCCGCCTCGGCTGCGGGCGCGGGCGCATCCGGAGCGACGACCGAATGGGCGACCGTCGCGATCCCGGGGTCGGGCGCATCCTCCGCCACCGTCGACACCGCCGTGCTCGCGCCGGCCGTTGCGCAGGTGTCCTCCCCGGCACGTCCGGCGACGGCTCCTTCGAGCCCGAACCGTTCGGCGGTCGGAACGCTCGAGCGCAACGACGAGCCGCCGTACGACGACGTCCCCCCTCCGGAGGAGACCGAGCCACCGTACGAGCCTCCCCTCCCCGAGGAGCCTGCAGGTGACTGGGACGCCGCTCCCGACACCTCGGCGGCGACCCGCGCGCCCGCGCGACAGGCTGCACCGGCGCGGCAGGCCGCATCCGCAGCCCCCGCCTCCGGCGCCCGCACCCCCACCTTCCAGGAGCCGCAACGCTACGGCGAGTCGGTCGTGCGCGAGATCCTCGGCGCCACGTTCATCGAAGAGCAGGCCGCTCCGCCTGCCGGATCGAGGTAGCGCGTGTACGAGGGCATCGTCCAGGAACTCATTGACGAACTGGGCCGGCTCCCCGGCATCGGGCCGAAGTCGGCGCAGCGGATCGCGTTCCACATCCTGCAGACCAAGACCTTCGACGTCACCCGGCTGGCCGAGGTGCTGCTCGAGGTGCGTGACAAGGTGCGCTTCTGCGAGATCTGCGGCAACGTCTCCGAGCAGGTGACATGCTCGATCTGCCGCGATCCACGCCGCAACCCGGCCCTGATCTGCGTGGTCGAAGAGGCGAAGGACGTGGTCGCCATCGAGCGCACCCGTGAGTTCCGCGGTCTGTACCACGTGCTCGGTGGTGCGATCAGCCCGATCGACGGCGTCGGACCGGACGACCTGAGCATCCGCCAGCTCATGCAGCGGCTTGCCGACGGCACCGTCCAAGAGGTCATCATCGCCACTGACCCCAACCTCGAGGGGGAGGCCACGGCCACCTACCTGAGCCGCCTGCTGACGACCCTGGAGATCCGGGTGACCCGCCTCGCCTCCGGACTCCCCGTCGGCGGCGACCTCGAATACGCCGACGAGGTCACCCTCGGGCGCGCCTTCGAGGGCCGCCGCGTCGTCTCCTGACCGTCCCGCCCGGCCGCGCGCCCGCCACCCGACCGCCCTCTCCACCCCAAAGTCGGAGAACCCGACCCGGGCAGCCCGACTCCTCCGTCATGACGGACGAATCACCGGCGTGGCGGTCGAATTCTCCTGCACTACGAACCTCTGTCACATGCCAGGCGAGGCACCCGGCCTTGGCTAGAATGAGATTTCCGGCTTTGACAGCCACCTATCCCAGGAGTGCCCGTGGCCCTTATCGTGCAGAAGTACGGCGGATCGTCCGTCGCCAACGCCGAGAGCATCAAGCGCGTGGCGAAGCGGATCGTCGAAACCCGTAAGGGCGGAAACGAGGTCGTCGTGGCCGTCTCGGCGATGGGCGACACCACCGACGAGCTGGTCGACCTCGCACACGACGTCACGCCCATCCCCGCGCCGCGTGAGCTCGACATGCTGCTCACAGCGGGCGAGCGCATCTCGATGGCGCTGCTGGCCATGGCGATCCGCAGCATGGGCTATGACGCCCGCTCGTTCACCGGCAGCCAGGCCGGCATGATCACGGATGCGCAGCACGGCGCGGCGCGCATCGTCGACGTCACGCCAGGCCGCATCCGGGACGCACTCGACGAGGGTGCGATCGCCATCGTCGCAGGCTTCCAGGGATTCAACCGCGACACGAAAGACATCACGACGCTCGGCCGCGGTGGATCGGACACGACCGCCGTCGCCCTGGCGGCCGCACTCGGCGCCGAGGTCTGCGAGATCTACACCGACGTCGACGGCGTGTTCACCTCCGACCCGCGCGTCGTGCCGAACGCCCGCAAGATCGACCGCATCACCAGCGAAGAGATGCTCGAACTGGCCGCGGCCGGAGCCAAGGTGCTGTATATCCGTGCCGTGGAATACGCCCGCCGCCACAACGTCACCCTGCACGTGCGCTCGTCGTTCAACAACACTGAGGGCACGCTCGTTCTCAACGAAGCAGCGGCCGCCGCCGCGAGACAGAAAGATGGAGAACACGTGGAAGAGCCCATCATCGCCGGGATCGCGACCGACCTGAGCGAGGCCAAGATCACCGTCGTCGGCGTTCCGGATGTGCCGGGCAAGGCCGCGCAGATCTTCAAGATCGTCGCGAAGACCGAAGCCAACGTCGACATGATCGTTCAGAACGTCTCGGCCGCTTCGACCGGTCTCACCGACATCTCGTTCACACTGCCCAAATCGGAGGGCCAGCGCGTGCTGACCGCCCTCAACGCCGAGCAGCAGGACGTCGGCTTCCAGGCCCTGCAGTACGACGACCAGATCGGCAAGCTGGCTCTTGTCGGCGCCGGGATGCGCACCAACACCGGGGTCTCCGCCAAGCTGTTCGCCGCGCTGTACGAGTCGGGCATCAACATCGAGATGATCTCCACGAGCGAGATCCGCATCTCCGTCGTCACCCGCGCCGACAGTGTGAATGAGGCCGCGCGCGTCGTCCACACCGCTTTCGGGCTCGACGGCGACACCCAGGCCATCGTCTACGCCGGAACCGGCCGCTAGCCGCGAATCGCGCCACGGCGGGAATCCCCGGGGCGCCTCCATCGTTCGACTTCTCAACACCACCGATCCGGAGGACATCATCGTGACCGAGACCACAGGACTGACCGTCGCCGTCGTGGGCGCCACCGGCCAGGTCGGCAGCGTGATGCGCCGCCTGCTCGAAGAGCGGGAGTTCCCGATCGCGCACATCCGGTTCTTCGCATCGGCCCGCTCGGCCGGCACGACCCTGCCGTTCCGGGGCGAGCAGGTCGTCGTCGAGGACGCCGCCACGGCCGACGTCGACGGCATCGACATCGCCCTGTTCTCGGCCGGTGCCACCGGCTCGAAGGCACAGGCACCGCGGTTCGCCGCGGCCGGCGCCATCGTCATCGACAACTCGAGCGGCTGGCGCATGGACCCGGATGTCCCGCTCGTCGTCAGCGAGGTCAATCCCGAGGCGATCGCGGATGCACGCAAGGGCATCATCGCGAACCCGAACTGCACCACCATGGCCGCCATGCCCGTGCTGAAGGTCCTCCACGAGGAGGCCGGCCTCGAGCGCCTCATCGTGAGCACCTACCAGGCGGTCTCCGGATCCGGTCTGGCCGGCGCCGAGGAGCTCGCGGGTCAGGTGCGCGCGGCCATCGCCGACGAGAACCTGCTGCAGCTCGTGCACGACGGGTCGGCGGTCGAGATGCCCGCTCCCGTGAAGTACGTGCGCCCGATCGCGTTCGACGTCGTCCCGCTCGCCGGCTCGATCGTCGACGACGGCGCGAACGAGACCGACGAGGAGAAGAAGCTCCGCAATGAGAGCCGCAAGATCCTCGGCCTGCCGGAACTGCTCGTGAGCGCCATCTGCGTGCGCGTCCCGGTGTTCACGGGTCACTCGCTCGCGATCAACGCGGAGTTCTCGAAGCCGCTCTCGCCGGCCCGCGCCGAGCAACTGCTCGCCAGCGCGCCCGGAGTGGTGCTCACCGACGTGCCGACCCCGCTCGAGGCCGCGGGCAAAGACCCGAGCTTCGTCGGCCGTATCCGCCAAGACGAAGGTGTTCCGAACGGCCGCGGGATCGCGCTCTTCATCAGTAACGACAACCTCCGCAAGGGTGCTGCCCTGAACGCGGTGCAGATCGCCGAGCTGGTGGCCGCCCGCCTGGCCGCGCCCGCATCCGTCACCGCCTGACCCGGCTGACTCCGTCTTCAGCGCCCTCGAGTCGCGGGGGGGGGGGGGGGGGGGGGGCGGGGGGCGGGGGGGGGGCGGCGGGGGGGGGCGGGGGACGGCGGGGCGAGCGGGGGGGCCGCAGCCCCGAAACCCCCGCAAGGAGAGGGGAGAAAAAGAAAA
>NZ_JBHVWM010000001.1:1077108-1115656 GCF_042882245.1 Leifsonia sp. NPDC058230
CCCCCCCCCCCCCCGCCCCCCGCCCCCCCCCCCCCCCCCCCCCCCCCCCCCCCCCCGCGACTCGCGCGTTGCGGAGAGGTAGCCTGCTGGCATGACAGCCCCAGCGATGCCCCCTGAGGTCGCGGAGTACTTCGACGGCCTCGCTCCGGAGAGACGCGCCGTGCTCGAGCCGGTGTTCGACACCGTCGCGGCCGCCATGCCAGATGGCTACCGGCTCGGAGTGCAGTGGGGGATGCCCGGATGGGTCATCCCGCTCGACCGCTACCCGAACACATACAACAAGCAGCCGCTGGCCTACGTGAGTCTGGCGGCGAACAAGAACTACAACTCGCTGTACCTGATGGCGCTCTACAGCGATTCCGCCGACGACAAGGCGTTCCGCGAGTCCTGGGCGCGAGGCGGACGCAGGCTCGACATGGGCAAGAGCTGTCTGCGGTTCAAGACCCTCGACGACGTCGACCTCCCGCTGATCGCGTCGACGGTCGCGGCGTTCCCGGTCGAACGATTCGTGGCGATCTACGAGCGAGTCCGCTGAGACATCGGCCGCAGTCACCCGGATGCGCGCGCCGCTTCGGCCGGACGCCCAGCCGGCGCACCGTAGGATTGTCGGGTGAGTAATTCTCCCATCGACGTCGTCTTGATCGGCGGCGGCATCATGAGCGCCACGCTCGGAGCCCTCATCCAGCGCGTTCAGCCCGACTGGAGCATCCGCCTCTACGAGAGCCTCGGCGACGTGGCCCAGGAGAGCTCGAACCCGTGGAACAACGCCGGAACCGGTCACGCCGCCCTCTGCGAGCTCAACTACATGCCCGAGGCGCCCGACGGATCCGTCGACCCGGCCAAGGCGATCAGCATCAACGAGCAGTTCCAGCTCAGCCGTCAGTTCTGGGCCAGCCTGGTCGAAGCGGGCGACCTCCCCGAGCCGTCGACCTTCATCAACACCGCGCCCCACATGACCTTCGTGCACGGCCGCGACAACGTGCGCTACCTCCGCAAGCGCTATGAGGCGCTCAAAGACCAGCCGCTCTTCGAGGGCATGGAATACACCGAAGACCCGGCTGTGCTCGCCGAGTGGACTCCCCTGCTCACCAAGAAGCGCAATCCAAAGCAGCGCATCGCGGCCACGCGCGTTCCAGCGGGAACGGACGTGGACTTCGGGGCGCTTACCCGTGCGCTCGTCGACAACCTGCAGTCGCGCGGCGCCAGCATCGCGCTCAATCACAAGGTGCGCGGGATCAAGCGCACCAAGGACGGGCTCTGGCGCATCAAGGTCCTCCACCAGGTCGGCCACACTCCGCACGAGGTCACGGCGCGCTTCGTCTTCGTCGGCGCCGGCGGTGGCGCGCTGCACCTGCTGCAGAAGTCGGGCATCCCCGAGATCGACGGATTCGGCGGCTTCCCGATCTCGGGTCAGTTCCTGCGCACCAGCGACCCGAAGATCGTCGCTCAGCACCACGCCAAGGTCTACGGCAAGGCGGCCGTCGGTGCTCCGCCCATGTCGGTGCCGCACCTCGACACGCGCGTGGTCGACGGCGAAGCCTCCCTGCTGTTCGGCCCGTATGCGGGATTCAGCCCCAAGTTCCTGAAGACCGGAACGTGGTGGGACCTGCCCGGATCGATCCGGCCCAAGAACCTCATCCCCATGCTGGCGGTCGCGAAGGACAACTTCGACCTGATCAAGTACCTCGTCGGCGAGCTGCTCGCCAACCGGGCGAAGAAGGTCAAGGCACTGCAGGAGTTCATGCCCACTGCGAAGAGCGAGGACTGGGAGCTGATCACCGCCGGCCAGCGCGTGCAGGTGATGAAGAAGGATGCGAAGAAGGGCGGCGTGCTCCAGTTCGGCACCGAGGTCATCGCCTCGGAAGACGGCAGCATCGCCGGCCTGCTCGGCGCATCCCCGGGGGCCTCGACAGCCGTCCCGATCATGCTCGACGTCCTCGCACGCTGCTTCCCGGATCGCTACAAGAGCTGGGAGCCGACGCTCGCATCGCTCATCCCGACGATCGGCACCACCCTCAACGACCGGCCTGAGGAGGCCGAGCGTGTGATCACGTCGACGGCGGAAGCGCTGAAGATCGCTGTCTGACCCTGACAGTTCGCCAGGCCCCTGGACTTCTGTGCGCGACGGCTGCTATCGTCATCAGCGCTATGAAGTAGGAATCTCCTTTCGTCCCGCGTCCGAGGCTCAGTGCACTCGTTGACGCCGTCGACATAGCGGTTCGGGTGCTCCGGCGCTGACTGTCGATGGGCATGCCCGCGCGGGAACCGGCTCTTCGGAGCGCTCGAAAGGCGGTTCTCTTGACCCACGCATCCACAACCCCACTCACCGCATCCGTCGCCGCGTACCTCAAGGCCGACGGGATCTCGCAGAGCTACGGCGACCGCCGTGTGCTGACCGACGTCTCCCTCACCATCGCGCCGGGCGCACGCCTCGGCCTGATCGGCGAGAACGGGGTCGGGAAGTCGACGCTGCTGCGCATCCTCGCCGGTGCGGAGTCGCCCGACTCCGGGGTTCTCACGCGGCCGCTGCGCACGGGCATCCTCTGGCAGGAGGTGCGCGCCGACCCGTCGGACACCGTCGGTTCGGTGATCGAGTCCGCCCTCGCCGAGGTCCGGTCGATCGAGCGCGCCCTCGAACGCTCGGCCGCCGAACTCTCCGGGGACGACCCGAATGCGGCCGCCGCATACGCTGCTGCCCTCGACGCTGCCGAGCGTGCCGACGTCTGGAGCGTCGACGCTCGTCGCGACGAGCTTCTCGACGGTCTCGGGGTCGGGCACCTCGCGCTCGATCGCACGCTCGCCGAGATCTCCGGCGGTCAGCGCAGCCGGTTCGCCCTGGCAGCGCTGCTCCTCGAGAGGCCGGATGCGCTGCTCCTCGACGAGCCGACCAACCACCTCGACGACGCCGCAGCCGCCTTCCTCGAGAAGCAGCTCGTCGCCTGGCGGGGGCCGGTCGTATTCGCCAGTCACGATCGTGCCTTCCTCGACGCGGTCGCGACCGGGCTGCTCGACCTCGACCCTGCGCGCTCGGGAACGACCGTGTTCGGCGGTAACTACAGCGCCTACCTCGCAGCAAAGGAGGAGGAGCGCGCCCGCTGGGAGAAGCAGTTCGCCGACGAGCAGGACGAGTTGAAGGCGCTGAAGTTCGCGGTCGACGTGACCGCGCGCGGTATCGCCTGGTCGGGCAAGGTGCGTGACAACGACAAATTCGTCAAGTCGGTGAAAGGCAACGCGCTCGACCGGCAGATCAGCCGTCGCATCAAGAACGCCTCCGGGCGCCTGGACGAGCTGAAGGAGAATCAGGTGCGCAAGCCCCCGGCGATCCTCAGCTTCGCCGGCATCCCCAGCGGCTCACAAGCGCTCGGCGAGGAGACCGGGCTGCTGCTGCAGGCGACGGATGCGCGCATCGCGGACCGCCTGGACGTCTCGGCGTTCCGGGTGGAGCCCCAGTCGCGCATCCTGATCACCGGTCACAACGGTGCGGGCAAGTCGACCCTGTTGACGGCGCTCGCCGGTGGCCTGGCGCTCGACAGCGGTGCGATCACGCGCCGCAAGGGCCTGCGTGTCGGACTCCTGGAGCAGGATGTGCGCTTCGCCGATCCGACGATGAGCCCTCGCCGCATCTACGAGCAGGCGCTGGGCGGGCGGCGGGCCGAGAGCGTGCCCCTCACCGGGCTCGGCTTGATCGCCCCGAGAGACGTCGACCGTCCGGTCGGCCGCCTCTCGATCGGTCAGCAGCGGCGGTTGGCGCTGGCGCTCATCCTGGCGAAGCCGCCGCACGTGTTCCTGCTCGACGAGCCGACCAACCACCTCTCGCTGTCGCTGGCGACGGAGCTGGAGGACGCCCTCGGCGGGTATCCGGGCGCGGTCGTGGTGGCGAGCCATGACCGCTGGCTGCGGGCCAACTGGGCCGGCGAGCGCGTAGCGATGGCCGCCGGCCGCCTCGTCGCGTGACCCGCGGGGCGGAGCGGGCGCCCCGCCCCGCCCGCCCCCGCTCCCGCCCCGCTCCCGCCCCCGAGCCCGCACAAAGTAGCCCTCGAGTCCTCAGAAATTCGGGCGAAAACGCTCGAGTACGCAGAGTATTCGCGGACTCGCGGGCTGGATGTGGGCTGGGCGGACGGGCGGACGGGCGGGCGGCGGGTTGACGGACATTCGAACGTATGTTCGAATAGAGACATGAGATGGAGCGGGCAAGAACTCACGACCGAGGAACCGTCCACCCTGCCCGGGCTCGCGCGCCTCAACAATCTCGTGCGGTCGGTCCGCACCCCGGAGTTCGCGGGGATCACCTTCCACGAAGTGCTCGCCAAGTCGGCGCTGAACAAGATTCCGGGCGGCGGGGGAGCGATGCCGTTCGGCTGGACGATCAATCCCTACCGGGGATGCTCGCACGCGTGCGTCTACTGTTTCGCCCGTCCGACGCACGCCTATCTCGAGCTCGACGGCGGCAAGGACTTCGACAACGAGATCATCGTGAAGGTCAACGTGGCCGAAGTCCTGCGCAAGGAGTTGATGAAGCCGAGCTGGGGGCACCATCCGGTCGCGCTCGGCACCAACACCGACCCGTACCAGCGGGCGGAGGGGCGATACGCGCTGATGCCGGGGATCATCGACGCGCTCGCCGAGACGGGCACGCCGTTCAGCATCCTGACCAAGGGGACCCTGCTGCGGCGTGATCTCGGCAAGCTCTCGGATGCCGCCCGGCACGTTCCCGTCGACATCGCCATGTCGATCGCGGTCTACGACGACGAGTTGCAGCAGTCCGTGGAACCGGGAACCCCGTCGACCAAGGCGCGGCTGGCGACCGTCACAGCCGTGCGCGACCACGGGCTCGACTGCTCGGTGTTCCTCATGCCGATCCTGCCCTATCTCACCGACACCAGGGCGCACCTCGACGAAGCCCTGCGTCAGGCGCGAGAGGCGGGAGCGACGTCGGTGCTGTACACCGCGCTGCATCTCAAGCCCGGTGTGAAGGAGTGGTACTACCTCTGGCTCGAGCGCGAGCATCCACAGCTGTTGCCGGTGTACCGCCGAATGTACGGGCGAGGCGCGCACGCGCCGAAAGAATACCGTCAGTGGCTTGCGGCGAAGATCAAGCCGCTCATCCGAGCACACGGCCTCGAGCACGGCCGGGAAGATCCGCTGACCGGGGGAGTGCGATCGACGGCTCTCGGGATGCTGCGCGACGGCGAGGGGGAGCGTCGCATCGTCGGGGCGGGCGGCACCACGGCAGCACCGCGACAGGCGGGGCCGGCCTTCGCGGCGGAGGAGGTGCAGGGCGATGCGATCGGCGTGACGATGCTGGGCGTGCAGCCGACACTCTTCTGAGCGGGGTACACGTGCCCACAATTCGGGGTACACGCGTCGGCGGTTCAGTGCCATAATCGCGAGGGACGCCGCATCCGGCGAAAGGCGGGCGAGCGCCCGGCGGAATCGGGCAGGCGTGACCACGCCGACCACAACCGCCGACGGGAGTGCGCATGTCACTCGGTCTGCCGAGCCACCTGTCTCGCGCCGCGAACTCGCGTGCACTGGCGACGGCGGCCTGCTGGGCGGCGCTGGTCTGTCTCGGCTCGGCTCTCGTCAACGTTGCGGTGTCCGCTGTGGGAACCAGCAACCCGTACGCGTGGCTGATGGTGCTGGTGCTCGCGCCGATGATCGGGCTCCTCGTGCTGCTGACCCGCCGTCGCACCGTGACGCTCACCGTCGCCTACCTCGCGGTGGGAACCGTCTGCACCTACTTCTACGCGCTGACCATCCTCAACGAGAACAGCTCGTACCGTGATACGAATCTGTTCGTCGTGGCGTTGCCGATCGTGGCGATGACCCTGGTGGGCGGCACTGGAACGGGAGCGCTCGTCGGCATCCTCTGGGCGACCCTCGGGTTCGCACTCGCGGAGGCGGCCGTCTTCGTCGCCGCGACCACCGCGGGTCGCGGGTTCCGAACCGACGCCATCTCGCTCGGCGCCTACCTGCTGCTCGTCGGCGTGCTCACCTTCGACAGTCTCACCCGCACCGGGCGGAGTCGGCCGCAGTCGGCGATCCACCGGGCCGTGCGGGATTCACGCCTCATCGAGCTGCGTCGCGACCTGATCGCCGACGCGACGGCTGAACTCCACGACACTGTGCTGAGCGAACTCCTGGCTGTGGCCAACGCCGACCCCGGCCCGCTGCCGTCCAAACTCCGAGACCGGCTCGAAGCCGATCTTCGCACCTTGGGCCGCGATCCCGGTGACCCCGGCGATCCCCGCGACCCGGTCAGCACCTCCTCCGCCGCGCCCACTCGCCCGCCCGCCGTCCCCATGATCCTGCATCTCCCCGTTCCGGCCGAGTTCGCTCTCTCGTCCGCACCGCTGGCGAGCCTGTCCAGCGATGACTGGTTCGACAGCGAGCTCCACAACGCGATCGAACTCGCCCGCGACGAGGGGCTGTCCGTCGACATCTCGGGTGACCGCGATGCGCTCTCCCTGCTGAGCCCCGAGCGGCGCCGGGCGATCGGGCTGGCCGCCCGGCAGTGTCTGGTCAACGTACTGCGCCATTCCGGAAGCCCGACGGCTGAAGTCGCGGTCTCCTCGTCGCGGGATGCCGTCTCGGTCATGGTCGTCGACAGCGGACGTGGCTTCGTGCCCTCATCGACCTCGCCCGACCGGCTCGGGTTGCGTCAGTCCGTCCACGATCGCATCGAGCGGGTGGGCGGCACCGTCACGGTCTACTCCAGCCCGGATGTGGGAACCACGGTGATGATGGTCGTCCCCACCGGCGACGACGATGAGGTGGCTCCATCGTGACCGTTCTGGGTGAGGCGGCGATCGTCCGCCGGCGATCGGTGCCGTTGGAACGCACTCCGCAGCGGCTGGACCCGCTCGGTGTGCAATCCGCGTGGGCGCTCGTGCCGATCCTCGGCGTCGTCGCCGTCGCGTATGCGGTCTACTCGACGGTCACCCATGGGGGCCAGCTGCACGACCCGGTGCTCGCGTGGATCGCCGTCGGAGTGCTCGCGCTGGCGGGAGCGGTGTTCGCGGTCCGCACCCACCCCGCTCGGGCGCCGTTCGGGTTCTGGTCGCACGTGTCCATCATCGGCGCCTGCGTTGTCGCGGCATCCCTATTCTCGACGGCGATGTGGGGGAGCAACCAGCGCATCCAGGACGATTGGGGGCAGGTCGTCGTCGCCATGCTCGTCACCGCGATGGCCCTCTACCGCCCGATCCCCGAGGTCATCGCTGTGGCCGGGCTCGCCGCACTGATCCTCGGAGCGACAGCGGCATTGCAGGCCCCCTTCCTGGCGATCTCCACCAACCCGCTCGTGTACTTCACGGTGGCAGCCACCCCGATCATGGCGCTCGCCCTCGCGGGGTGCGGCTACGCCTGGACGATGACGGGGGAGACCCTCGCCTGGCGCGAGGTCGCCCGCGCCGCGCAGGCCAGGCTCGAACCCGAGTTGCGCGAGACAGCTCGGCGCATGGTGAACCAGGAGCGGATCACCACCCTCAATCAAGCGACCGTCCCGTTTCTGGCCGATCTCCTCCGCCGCGGCGAGGTGACCGAACAGGATGCGCGGCGCGCCCGCGAGCTCGCCGCCGGTCTGCGGGGCGCATCCGTCGCCGCGGTCGACCGCACCTGGCTCGGCGAGACGCTCGCGCAGGTCCTCGCCGCCCGTGGGGAGGAGGCGTCGGCGTTGCAGACGACGGCACGCGTCACCGATCCGGGCCGGCTCGAGCGCATCCTCCGAGACGAGCAGCGCGCCGTCGTGGGCGCCATCCTCAGCACGCTCGCGAAGCTTCCGGGGCTCGATCCCAGCTCGGTGAGGATCGAGGCCCGCGACCCCGAGCATCCGTCGTTCGAACTGACCTGCCGCGCCTCCGGCGGTCGCCGACAGCTTCGCCGGGAGCTGCTCCCGTTCCTCAGCGCGCTGCGCTCGGTGGGGATGAACGCCTCGATGCGCGTCTCCGATGACAAGCTGACCGTCCGTTTCTCGTACCCTGGAGGGGAGAACCGATGAGTACCAGCACCACATCCCCCGCATCCCCGACCGCCCCGCCGCCCGCGCCGATCCGCTTGGCGTTGCTCGACGACCACGAACTCCTCCTCGACAGCTTGGCGAGCTGGATCGAGAAGCACGCCCCCGAGTTCGATCTTGTCGTCCGTGCAAGCACGTGGCTCGAACTCGTTCACAGCGAGGCCTTTCCCACCGACCTGGTCATCATGGACCTTCAACTTCGCGAGTCCGTGTCGATCGGTGCCCGCGTGCGCACCTGCCGCGCGGCGGGCGCGAAAGTGATCGTGCTGAGCGCCGTCGACACCCAGGAGGACAGGGATGCGGCGCTCGCCGCCGGCGCCGTCGCCTACCTCACCAAGACGCAGCCGATGGTCGAGGTCCTGGATGCAGCGCTCGCCGCGGTGGGCCGTGGCGGCGACTCCGAGGCAGCCGCCGGTCGGACCGCAGGCGCGCCGGTGGCCGAGGCATGGCGGCCGCGCCCGAGCATCCCCGAGTCCGCCAAGCCGCACCTCAGCGACGGCGAACGCCAGGCTCTGACCCTCTACGCCGACGGGCGCACGACGTCCGAGGTGGCTCGCGAGATGAATGTGCAGTACGAGACGGCGAAGACCTACCTTCGTCGCGTCCGCGAGAAGTACGGCAAGGTCGGCCGGCCGACGAGTTCGAGGTCCGACCTGATCCGGCGGGCCGCCGAAGACGGCTACCTGACCTGACGTTCAGGGTGCACCCCGTAGGATCGATGCGTGGCAAAACTGTATTTCCGCTACGGCGCGATGAACAGCGGCAAGAGCACCGCGATGCTCCAGGCTGCCTACAACTACGAGGAGCGCGGTCACCGCGTGCTGCTGGCCAAGCCCGCGATCGACACCAAGGGCGACATGGGCATCCTGTCGCGGCTCGGTGTCACGCGCGAGGTCGACTTCCTCATCGGTCCGGAGACGGATGCGTTCGGCAAGTTCCAGCAGCATCGGGAGCGCACGATCAAGCGTTTCGACGTCGATGTGAGCTGTCTGCTGGTCGATGAGGCGCAGTTCCTCACCGAAGCGCAGGTCGACGATCTGCTGCGCATCGCCATCCTGGAGAACATCCCGGTGCTGGCATACGGCATCCGCACCGATTTCCAGACCGTCGCCTTTCCCGGCAGCCGCCGGTTGCTCGAGGTCGCCCACAGTCTCGAAGAGCTGAAGACGATCTGCCGTTGCGGTCGCAAGGCGATCTTCAACGCGCGCAAGATCGACGGCATCTTCGTCTTCGATGGCGATCAGGTGGCGATCGACGGCGCCTCGGTGAGCTACGAGTCGCTGTGCGGCGCCTGCTACCTCCAGGAGAGCCAGGGTGTGCTGAACAACGGGCGGCGTCGCTGGCCGTTGGAAGCCGCGTACGTGGCCGAGCCCGACGCCGACTTCACCTGATCTGATCCATCCGCTGCCCGTGCGGCGCGAGTCCGGAGTGAAACCATGAGAATTTCTGTGATCGGATGCGGCTATCTCGGTGCCGTTCACGCAGCGGCGATGGCCGAGCTCGGCCACGATGTGGTCGGAGTCGACGTGGACGAGGCGAAGATCGCCCTGCTCGCCGCCGGCAAGCCGCCGTTCTTCGAGCCCGGGCTCCCCGAGATCCTTGCATCGTCCGTGGCGAGCGGCCGTCTGCGGTTCACGACGGACATCTCCGCGGCCGCTCAGGCCGACGTGCACTTCGTCGCGGTGGGAACGCCCCAGAGCGCAGACAGCTACGCGGCCGATCTCCGCTTCGTCGATGCCGCGTTCCGCTCGCTGGCCGAGCACATCAAGCCGGGCGATCTCGTCGTCGGTAAGAGCACCGTTCCGGTCGGCACGGCCGCGCGTCTGGCCGAGGAGCTCGCGGTCGCCGCTCCCGGGGTGACTCTTGTCTGGAACCCCGAGTTCCTCCGCGAAGGCTTCGCTGTGCAAGACACCGTCGCGCCCGACCGGCTCGTGTACGGAGTCCCGGAGGGCGAGGCGGGCGAACGTGCGGCGCGCATCCTCGATCACATCTATGCGAGCGCGTTGGCAGCGGGCACCCCGGTCATCGTCTCCGACTATGCGACGTCAGAACTGGTGAAGGTGGCGGCCAACGCCTTCCTGGCCACGAAGATCTCGTTCATCAACGCGATGGCAGAGATCGCCGAGGTGACCGGCGCCGACGTGACCAAGCTGGCGGATGCGATCGGGCACGACAAGCGCATCGGCCGGCGATTCCTCAACGCGGGCGTCGGCTTCGGCGGCGGATGCCTGCCCAAGGACATCCGCGCGTTCACCGCACGTGCGCGGGAGCTGGGCAAGGGCGAATCCATCGCCTTCCTCGACGAGATCGACAAGATCAACCTCCGCCGCCGCTCGCGCGTCGTCGAGCTGGTCACGCAGGAGCTGGGCGGCGAGCTGGCGGGCAAGCGGGTGGCGATGCTGGGCCTGGCATTCAAACCGCACTCCGACGACGTGCGCGATTCGCCGGCGCTCGAGGTCGCATTGCGCCTGGTCGAGGCCGGAGCGGATGTGGTCGCGACCGATCCGCAGGCCATCGAGAGCGCCCGGTTGCGTGCGCCCATGCTGACCTACAAGCGCTCGGTCGAGCAGACCCTGCGTGGCGCCGATGTGGTGGTGCTCCTCACCGAGTGGCCGGAGTTCGTCGGACTCGACCCCGAGCAGGTCGGCGAGCTCGTCGCCGAGAAGCGGATCATCGACGGTCGCAACAGTCTCGACCAGGCTCGCTGGCGATCGGCCGGCTGGCGCTACACCGGACTGGGTCGCTGACCCGGCGCGCCCTCCCCCCGGTTCGGGGGTACGCCAGGCGCTGCCGAAAAAGTGAGGAATTGTTAGATTAGTCGGGTGACGGCTCCCGAACCCTCCGATGCAGTGCCGGCGCGACCTCCCGAGGAGACGCGCCGTCGCACGCGGACGCGCCGTTTCGTCGAGATCGGCATCGCCGTCGTCGTGCTCGCAATCGTCGTCATGACCGGCTGGGTGGGCCTACGGGCGGTGATGGCGAAGGATGCGCTCAAGGACGCCGTGCCGCAGGCGCAGGCCGTGCAGTCGTCCCTCGCGTCCGGCGACATCGCGGCGGCGTCCGCGGCCGCGGCCGAGCTCCGCGCCCACACTTCCGAAGCCGCATCCCTCTCGGGTGATCCGGTCTGGCGCGCGGCCGAGTTCATCCCGTGGGTTGGGCCCAATCTGACCGCGGTCCGCGTTTCCGCGTCGGCGGCGGACACGGTCGCAGCGAAGGTCATCTCGCCCCTCGTCGCGGTGGCGGAGCAGGTCGACCCGGCGCGCCTCAAGCCCGTCAACGGATCGGTCGACCTGGCCCCGCTCATCCGGGCGCAACCCGTCGTCGCCCGGGCGCAGGCCGCCTTTCGCGATGCCTCCTCATCCGTGGCGGGCATCGACGACGGAGCGACGATTGAGCGCGTGCGTTCCGAGGTCGAACGGCTCAGGGATCTGCTCTCGGAGGCCGGACCCACCGTCGACGCTCTCGCGAACACCGCGAAACTCCTGCCCCGGATGCTCGGCGCGGACGGCCCCCGCACCTACCTGCTGCTCGTGCAGAACCCTGCGGAGCTGCGGGCCACCGGAGGACTGCCGGGCGTGCTCGCCCTGGTGACGGCGGACCACGGCGACATCTCGTTCGCAGGACAGGTGTCCGGCACGAGCATCTATCCCTTCACCGACCCCGTCTCGGCGATTCCGGCCGCGACCCAGGGGCTCTACGGTCCGCTGCTGGCCCGGTTCATCCAAGACGTCAACCTCACCCCGGACTTCCCGCTCGCCGCATCGACGGCTTCGACGATGTGGAAGGCGAAGTACGGCGGCACAATCGACGGCGTGTTCACGGTCGATCCGGTCGCGCTGTCGTATCTCCTGACGGCGATCGGGCCCGTCGCGCTGCCCACCGGCGACACTCTCACGGCCGACAATGCGGTGCCACTCCTCCTCAGCGAGTCGTACTCCCGGTGGCCCGACTCGGAGCGGCAGGATGCGTTCTTCGCCGCCGCCGCCGAAGCCGTCTTCTCGCAGGTGGCCGTCGGCAAGGCGGATGGCACGGCGCTCATCCGCTCGCTCGTGCAGGCGGGGGAGGAGCGACGGACGCTCGTGTGGAGCGCGCATCCTGACGAGCAGAGAGTTCTCGCCACCACGACCCTCGCGGGTACGCTGCCGACGTCGACGCCGTCGGTGGCCGGTCTCGGGGTCTACTTCAACGATGCGACCGGCGCGAAGATGGACTACTACCTCAAGACCGAGGTCGAGGCGGTGACAGCGGTCTGTCGTGCCGACGGCACGCCGAGCAGCCGGGTTGCGATCACGCTGACGAACGCGGCGCCCGCGAATGCGGCGACGACGCTGCCCGACTATGTGACCGGCGCCGGCTGGTTCGGCGTGGCGCCGGGGTCGATCCGCACCAGGGTCGCCGTCTATGGGGCGGAGGGCGGGCTGCTCGCCGCGACGACGAGCGGCGGCGCCGAATACCCCACCATCGCCGGCACGGATGCGGGACGCCCGGTGAGTGTCTTCACCGTCGACCTCGCTCCCGGGGAGGCGAAGACCGTCACCGTCGACCTGCTCAACATGAAGCAGAAGGCGCCCGGCATGACCGTCGCCGTCACCCCGACGCTCTCGCGTTCGTCCCCCGTAGTGGGGGGATCGTCCCTGATTGCCCCCGGCTGCAACACCGGCGTAAACTGAGGTTTAATCATATTCAGCTCCCGGGCGATCCGCGCACGGGCCGACGGAAGGCTTCCGAGTGGCCAAGAAGATCCTCGCAGCGCTGATCGTCGGCGCAGCCGTCGCGCTCGCAACGCCAGCCGCGGCGAACGCCGTGCCGTACACCGAGGGCGGCTCGTGCAGTATCAGCCCGACGACCGTCCGCGCCGGGGGCACGACGACGCTCACGTGCACATCCGGCACCTTCCTCCCCTCCGAGCTGGTGGACTACACGGTCTCCGGTGAGAACGGCGCCAACGCAAGCCTGGCCTCCTACCGCACCGCCACCAGCAGCGCGCATGCCTCGAAGATCTCCGCCGCCGACGGTGGCGCTGAGCTTCTCGTGACCGTGCCGAAGGACGCGAGCGGCGCGTACACGGTCACCGGCACGGGGGCGACGAGCCGTGCGGCCGCCGCAGCGACGGTCACGGTCCTCCCGGCGGACGCACCCGCCGGCGCCACGACCTCGACGACCGCGACGGGAAGCACCATCGCCAAAACCGGATCCGTCGTCGCGGGCTACGTCGTGTGGATCGGTGGCGCTCTCGTTTTCGCCGGTCTCATCGTCCTCCTCCTCGTAGCCGCCGCGCGCCGTCGCCGCGCGACCCCCTGAACTGAGCTCAGCGCCCTGCGCTGGGCTCGCCAACGTCGAGGCGACCCTCCCGAACCCCTGGAGGGTCGCCTCGTCGCGTCGCGCACCGCGCGAAAAGCCTGCCCGATCGGCGGAATCATCCGACTTTCCCCGTGGTTGAGGTCAAGGTGAGTACCGAGCCCCGCATCCCCCTCAACGTCCTCGACCTGGCTAACCGCCCGCACGACGGCACAAACGCCGATGCCGTCGCCGGCACCATCAGACTCGCGCAGGCTGCGGAGGAGCTCGGCTACCAGCGTTTCTGGGTCGCCGAACACCACGGGATGCCCGCCATCGCCTCCAGCGCACCCGCCGTCCTCATCGGTGGCATCGCGGCCGCGACGTCGCGCATCCGGGTCGGCAGCGGCGGTGTGATGCTTCCCAACCACGCGCCACTGGTCGTCGCAGAGCAGTTCGGAACCCTTCGCGCCCTCTACGGCGACCGTATCGACCTCGGAATCGGCCGTGCCCCCGGCACCGACGGCGCGACCGCGATGGCCCTCCGCCGCAGCGCCGAAGGACTCGGCGTCGAAGACTTCCCGCAGCAACTGCTCGACCTGTTCGGCTTCTTCTACGGGGGGATGAGCGATGCCAACCCCCTGCACACCATCACCGCCGTCCCCGGTCTCGGGGATGCGCCGCAGATCTGGCTGCTCGGATCGAGTGGATACAGTGCACAGGTCGCCGCAGCCCTCGGGCTGCCGTTCGCCTTCGCCCACCACTTCGCCGGCGAGAACACGGAGGCCGCGCTCGACCTGTACCGCTCTCGATTCGAGCCGAGCGACATCCTGACCGAGCCGCACTCGATGATCGCGGTGAACGTGATCTCCGACGACGACCCCGAGCGGGTGCGGGCGCTCTCCCTGCCGGGCCAGCTGTCGTTCCTCCGGATGCGTCAGGGCGCGAAGCCGCAGCCCGTCAGCATCGAGGAGGCTCTGGCGTACGACTTCTCCCCGCTCGAGGAGGAGTTCATCGCATCCCGCAACGCCCGCCAGGCGGTGGGGACGCCGGACGAGGTCAAGACCCGTCTGGAGTCGTTGCTCGCCTCCACCCGCGTGGACGAGCTGATGGTGTCGTCCGGTGCGGCGACGGTCGAGGGGCGCATCCGCTCGCTCGAGGTGGTGCGCGAAGCGCTCGCAGTCTAGCCGGAGGCCTACTAGCCGGAGGCCTATAGGCAGACGGCAGCCGGGATGACAGGATGAGCGCCATGACGGCTTTCGCGTCCCAACTGAGACTGGAGTTGCGACACCGCCTGCGTCCCATGCCCGGTCGGGACCCGCAGGAGCGGGGCAGAACGACGACGCCCCTCGAGCTGCTCTACGACCTGACCTACGTCGTCGCCTTCGCCGCCGCATCCGACCAGCTGGCCGAGCAGCTGGGTCGCGGGGACATCTGGCCGGCGCTCGGCGCGTTCGCGTTCGCGGTGTGGGCCGTCAGCTGGGCGTGGCTGAACTTCACCTGGTTCGCCTCGGCGTACGGGAACGACGACGTGCTCTTCCGCCTGGCGACGATCGTCCAGATGATCGGCGTCATCGTGCTGATCTACGGGCTGCCCGTGAGTTTCGAGTCTGCAGCTCACGGCGAGAGCCCGAACAACCTCCTGCTGGTGATCGGCTACATCGTCATGCGGGTTCCCCTCATCGCTCTCTGGCTGAGGGCGGCCGTGGAGGACCCACCTCATCGCCGCAACGCGATCTCGTACGTGGTGATCATCTCGGTGGTGCAGGTGGGATGGTTCGTCACAGCGATAGCAGGACTTCCCGTGGTCGTGACCGTCGTCTCCCTCGTCGTGCTGGCGATGGCTGAGATGATCGGGCCGGTCGTCGCTGCGGAACGGTACGGCTACGCGCCGTGGAACGCCGGCCACATCGCCGAGAGGTTCGCTTTGCTGACGCTGATCACGATCGGGGAGGTCATCGCGGGAACCACAGCCGCGGTCGGCGTCCTGACCCAGGTGCAGGGATGGTCGGTGGAGGCGGTGCTCATCGCCGCGTCAGGCCTCGTGATAGCGGCATCGGTCTGGTGGTCGTACTTCCTCGTCCCGTCGAGACTGGTGCTCGAGAAGCGGCCGGAGCGCACATTCGGCTGGCGCTACGCCCATCTGCCGTTGTTCGGCTCGATCGCTGCCATCGGTGCGGGACTGCACCTGGCGACCATCGCGCTGGAGCACGGCGGCGTCTCGTTGCTCGGCATCGCCCTCGCGCTCGCTGTGCCGCTCGCGACGACCGTTGCGCTCATCTTCCTCATCTGGAGCGTCCTGATGCGCTCCTTCGACCTGACGCACCTCCCGCTCCTCCTCGCCACGCTCGCACCGCTTGCAGCGGCCCTCGCGGTCGGCGCTGGCACCCAACCGCACCAGGCTCTCGATCTGGAAGCGCCGGGCGCCCTGACCGCACTCAGTGCCGTGATCGGGCTCGTCGCCCTCGGGGCCGTGGTCGAGGTGGTCGGGCACGAGACGGTCGGCTTCGGCCACACCCTCCGTGCCTGGCGACAGACAAGGGCCGGAGCGTTGAAACGCTCCGGCCCTCTGCATGGTCGGGGTGACAGGATTTGAACCTGCGACCTCTTCGTCCCGAACGAAGCGCGCTACCAAGCTGCGCCACACCCCGAGTGGCCCGAAGGCCTCACTAAGAATACACGAGGCGGGAGGGGCTCGGTGACCAACGGCCGCCGAACATCCTCACGCGGAGGCGGTCAGAGTGACCAGAGTGGCCTCGGGGCGACAGGCGAAACGCACCGGCGCGTAGATCGAGGTGCCGAGGCCGGCGGAGACGTTGAGGAAGGCCGAGCGGAAGGCGTGGCGCCAGATGCTGAGCCCCTTCACCTGCGCGCGCGGGATGTCGCAGTTCGTGACGAGGGCGCCGAAGCCGGGCACGCAGACCTGTCCGCCATGCGTGTGACCGGCGAAGATCATCGCGGCACCGTAGGTGACGAACGCGTCGAGCACGCGGCGGTACGGGGAGTGGGTGACGCCGATCGTGACCGTTCGGCGTTCGGCCCGCGGCACATCCTCGGGCCAGGTCGCGTCGTCGCTGTACGGATCGTTCTCCCGCAGCTCGTCGAGAGCCCCGGGGATGGCCTCGACGCGATCGAACCCGATGTGCGGGTCGTTCACCCCGAAGAACTCCAGGTGCGTGCCCTTGACATCGACAGCGCCGGCGGCGTTGTTCAGGTCGAGCCAGCCGAGCTCTCCGAGGTATGCGGTGAGCGCCGCGTTGTCGAGGCGGGGAGCGGTGGATGAGCCCTTCCTCGACGGCCCGATGAAGTACTTGAAGGGGTTCTTGGCCTGCGGTCCGAAATAGTCGTTCGAGCCGTGGGCGAACACGCCGGGGATGCCGCGGAACCGCTCGAACGCACGCTCGATGCCCTCCAGGCCCCGCTCGTGACCGAGGTTGTCTCCGGTGTCGACGATGAGGTCGGGTTTCAGGTCGGCGAGAGATCGAACCCAGTCCTGCTTGTCGCGCTGCCAGGGTGCCATGTGCAGGTCGGACAGGTGCAGCACGGTGATCGGCTCGGAGCCGGCCGGGAGTACCGGAACCCTGACACGGCGCAGCGTGAAGAGCCTGCGCTCGACGAGCGAGCCCCAGGCGAACGCGGCCGCGCCTGCGACGGCGAGCACCGCCAGAGCGGTACTCGCCGCGCCGGAACGAGGGCCGCGTGACACGCTAACCGCCAGCCGGTGGCGGTGAGGCCTTGACCGTCAGCACGACCTCGGAGCCCGGTTTCACCGCAGTCCCGGCCGCAGGGTTCGTCGACTCGACGATGCTGTCGCCGTTCGCACCGTTTCCGCCGTTCCCGACGGAGACTGAGAACTGCGAGAGCGCCTTCTGGGCGTCGGACACCTTCTGCCCGACCACGTTGGGCAGCGCGACGAGCGCGCCGTTGCTGGTGTAGACCGTGACCACCGTGCCCTTGCCGACATTGGCTCCGGCCGCCGGGTTCGAGGAGGACACCGTTCCGGCCGCCTGGACGCCGTCCTGAGGGCCGCCGTCAGCGTACGTGAGGCCGAGTCCCTCGAGGATGTTCTGCGCGTCGGCCGGTGCCTTGCCGGTCAGGTCGGGGATGGCGACCTGAACGCCCTGGGTGAGCTTCTGCGTGGGGCTGGCGAACTTGTCTCCGCCGTACTTGCCGACGGCGGCACTCATCATGGCCCGCATCACCGCCACACGCGCGCTCGCCGGCGTCGTGCCGTGGGACGGCCGGACCTTGCGCATGTCGGCGTGACCTTCCCAGTTGCCGACCCAGTAGGCTCCGGCGACCTTCGTGGTCGCAGCGACGAGCCAGAGCTGATCGCTGCCGTTGGTCGTTCCGGTCTTGGCCAGCATGTCCTTGCCGGTCGTGTTGATGCCGCTGGCGGTTCCGCCGCCACGGGTGACACCCTGCAGGGCGTACGCCATCGCATTGGCCACGGCCGGTTCGACGGACTGCGTGCACTTCGACGCCGGGGGCGTGAGCTCCTTGCCCTGTGAGTCGATGATCTTGTCGATCGCGATCGGGGTGCAGGTCATGCCGTTGTTGGCGATGCCGGCGAAGGCCGTCGCCATGGTCAGCGGCGCGATGTTGTTGGTTCCGAGCACGCTGGCGGGGTTGGAGTTCAGCTCACCGCCGGCGGCCGGATGCACGTCGAACGCCATCGCGCTGTTCTTGATCTCGCAGAGGTCGAGCTGGAACGCCATGGCGACGAACGCCGTGTTGATCGACGCGGCCGTCGCGTTCATGGCCGTGCGCTGCCCCTCCTCGCCGGGGGAGTCGTTCGTCGGCTTGTAGATTCCCGTGTACGGTCCGCCGCACGAGTCCTTGAACTGGGACTGGTTGTAGGTGCGGACGTTGGCGTTGACCGACTCGTTGAGCGAGTGACCCTCTTTCAGCCATTCGGCGAGGGTGAAGGCCTTGTACGTCGATCCGACCTGGAAGCCCGAGGATCCGCCGTAGTTCTTGTCCGTGCTGAAGTTGACCGAGGAGTACTTGTCGCCGCCGGTCGCGATCACGTCGGGATCCTGCGTGTAGAGCTTGTTCTGCGCCATGTACAGCACGCGGCCCGTTCCGGGCTGCACTCCGACGAGGGCGCCGCCCAGCTTCGCCGCGCTGTACTCCATCGGCACGTAGCTGTCGAGCGTGGACTGCGCCGTGCCCTGCAGATCGAGGTCGAGAGTCGAGAAGATCTTGTAGCCACCGCGGTTGAATGCGGCGATGCGCGTGTCTTCGTCTTTGCCGAAGTTCGGGTCGTTGAGGAAGACCTTCTGCACGTAGTCGCAGAAGTATGCGGCGCTGCCCGCGGTCTGGCAGCCGCGCACCGACGGCGTGATCACCGGCGTGACGGGCGTCTTGACCGCCTCGTCGTACTGCGCCTTGGTCAGCTTCTTGTATGCGTACATCTTGCCGAGGATGTAGTCGCGGCGATCCTTGTTGGCCTGGTAGCCGTTGGCCGCGCCGTTCGTCTTGCTGTTCGGGCTGTCGAGCTTGAGGCTCGTCGGCTCGTTCACGATGGCCAGGAGGCTTGCCGCCTGGGCGGGGGTGAGTGCCGCTGCCGTGACGTTGTAGTAGTAGCGGGCTGCCGCTTCGATGCCGTAGACCGTGCCGCCGAACCCGGCGATGTTCAGGTAGCCCTCGAGGATCTTGTCTTTCGAGTACTTCTTCTCCAGGCCGATGGCGTACTTCATCTCCTTGACCTTGCGGTCGGGGGAGACACCGGTCGACTCGTCGACGCAGGTTGCCTTCTTCTTCTTGTCGTCGGCGGTCTTTACAGGCATCGCCTCGCACTTCTGCAGCAGCACGTTCTTCACGTACTGCTGAGTGATCGAGGATCCACCCTGGACGTCGTGCCCGACAACGGTCGAGAGCACACCGCGGATGGTGCCCTGGATGTCGACGCCGCCGTGGCTGTAGAAGCGAGGGTCCTCGCCGGCGATCGCCGCATCCTTCGCCGCCTGGGAGATCGCATCGAATCCGACGGGGAGGCGGTTCTGGGAGTAGAAGGTGGCGAGCGGGACGTCCGCATCGCCCTGCTTGGCGTAGATGGTGGTCGGCTGGGCGAGGTTGTCGACGGAGAGATACTCCGGCAGACCCTCGAAGACGCCGATGCTGTCGTTGGCAGCCATGCCCGTCACCGCGATGGCGGGGGTGACAGCGGCTGTGACCAGGAGGCCCGCGACGGCGCTCATTCCGACGAATGCGCCGAGTGCGCCGAGCACAACTCTAGCCTGGGGTTTTTTGGCAGACATATGATCAAGCGTAGGTGACAAACCTGATAAACCCCCCGAACGCAAGGAGCACAATGCCGCGCTGGGAATACCTCACGACCCCGCTCATCATCCACAACACCGCCGCGATCCTCAACAATTGGGGCTCGGAAGGGTGGGAACTCGTCCAGGTCGTCGCCGGCCCCGAGGGCGGTCTGGTGGCCTACCTGAAGCGTCCGGTCGCCGACGAGCCCGACGCCTGATGGGCGCCGTCGAGTCCCGCCTGGCCGAGCTGGGCATCCAGATCCCGGAGGTCGTTCCGCCCGTGGCGGCATACGTTCCCGCCGTGATCGACGGCGATCACGTCTACACCGCCGGGCAGCTTCCGATGGTCTCCGGTGCCCTCCCGGCCACCGGGAAAGTGGGCGACGGGCACGGACTGGTGCCGCCCGCCGACGCCAAGGAGTACGCACGCATCAGCGCGCTCAACGCCCTCGCCGCGGCGAAGAGCGTTCTGGGCTCCCTCGACCGCGTCACGCGAATCGTCAAGGTCGTCGGATTCGTCGCCTCCGACCCGTCGTTCACCGGGCAGCCCGGTGTGATCAACGGCGCGAGCGAAGTGCTCGGCGAGATCTTCGGCGATGCCGGCGTGCACGCGCGGTCGGCAGTGGGCGTCTCCGTGCTTCCGCTGGATGCGCCGGTCGAGGTGGAGCTCATCCTCGCCTTCGTCTAGCGGGCGAACACGCGGAAGGGCGGCGGATCCGCGTGGATCCGCCGCCCTTCCGCGTTCAGTGCGCCTGTCCCGCGCTGCGATGCGTCGCCCGGTTAGGACAGCTTGTTCTGGATGGAGCTCATCACGGCCGTGTCGGCCAGCGTGGTCGTGTCGCCGACCTCGCGACCCTCGGCCACGTCCTTCAGCAGGCGGCGCATGATCTTGCCGGACCGTGTCTTCGGCAGCTCGCTGACGATGAAGATCTCTCGCGGTCGGGCGATGGCGCCGATCTGCTCGGTGACGTGCCGTCGGAGCTCGGCCGCCACATCCATCGACTCCGCGGCCTCGAGCTGACTCTGCTTGATGATGACGAACGCCACAACGGCCTGGCCGGTGGTCTCATCGGCGGCGCCGACGACCGCTGCCTCGGCGGTGAGCGGATGCGCGACGAGCGCCGACTCGATCTCGGCCGTCGACAGGCGGTGACCCGACACGTTCATGACATCGTCGACCCGGCCCATCAGCCAGATGTCGCTGTCCTTGTCGTATCGTGCGCCGTCGCCGGCGAAGTACTTGTCGCCGAACTTCTCCCAGTACGTCTCCTTGAATCGTTCCGGGTCGCCCCAGATTCCTCGCAGCATCGACGGCCACGGCTCGGTCGCGACGAGGAGGCCACCCTGGTCCTTGTCGACCGGAACCCCGGTCTCGTCGAGGATGTCGATCGAGATCCCCGGCAGCGGAACCTGCGCGGATCCGGGCTTGAGCGTCGTGATCCCCGGCAGGGCCGAGATCATGATCGCGCCGGTCTCGGTCTGCCACCAGGTGTCCACGATCGGGGTGTCACCGCCGCCGATGACCTCGCGGTACCACATCCACGCCTCGGGGTTGATGGGCTCGCCCACCGAGCCGAGCACGCGCAGGCTCGACAGGTCGAAGCCCTGCGGGATCTGGCGGCCGAGCTTCATGAACGAACGGATCGCCGTGGGCGCCGTGTAGAAGATCGACACCTTGTACTTCTCGATGATCTCCCACCAGCGACCCGGATGCGGGGTGTCAGGCGTTCCCTCGTAGAGCACCTGGGTCGCACCGTTGGCCAGCGGGCCGTAGACCACATAGCTGTGCCCCGTGATCCAGCCGACGTCGGCGCTGCACCAGTAGACGTCCGTCTCGGGGTGCAGGTCGAACACGTTCTTGTGCGTGAACGCTGCCTGCGTGAGGTAGCCGCCCGACGTGTGGAGGATGCCCTTCGGCTTGCCGGTGGTGCCGCTGGTGTAGAGGATGAACAGGGGCTGCTCCGCCTCGAACGCTTTGGCGACGTGGTCGGCATCCACCTGGGCGATCTCGTCGTGCCACCACAGGTCGCGGCCTTCGGTCCACTCGACGTCGTTCTCGCCTCGCTTGACGACGAGCACGTGCTCGACCGTGGACTCCCCATTCGCCAGCGCGGCGTCGACCGCGTTCTTGAGCGGGAACACCTTGCCCTTGCGCCAGCCGCCGTCGGCGGTGATCACGAGCTTCGCCTCGGCATCGTCGATCCGCGACCGCAGGCTCTCGGCGCTGAACCCGCCGAAGACGACCGAGTGCACCGCGCCGATGCGAGCGACGGCGAGCATGGCGATCACGGCCTCGGGGATCATCGGCAGGTAGATCGCGACGCGGTCACCCGCCTGGACGCCGAGGCTCGTGAGCAGATTCGCGGCCTTCTTCACCTCGGCCGTGAGCTCGGCGTACGTGATCGAGCGGCTGTCGCCCGGCTCGCCCTCCCAGTGGATGGCGACGCGGTCGCCGTTGCCGGCGAGTACGTGGCGGTCGAGGCAGTTGTATGCGACATTCAGTTCGCCATCGTCGAACCACCGGGCGAACGGCGGATTCGTCCAGTCGAGAGTGCGGGTGAACGGCTTGTGCCAGTGCAGCAGCTCGCGAGCCTGGTCGGCCCAGAACTCGAGTCTGTCCTCTGCGGCACGCTCGTAGAGAGCTGATGTGGCGACCGCGTTCGTAGCGAACGTGTCGCTCGGCGGAAACCGCCGGATTTCGTGGAGCAGGTTGTCGATTGTGTTGCTCATGGGGAGTCTGTTCGCTCCTTTGCGATGCTGGGATTCGAGTCGTGGCGCGACAATGCCTGACTCTACAACGTGGCGGTGACGTGGCGGTGACGGGGCTCAGCGAGACTTGCGTTTGCATCGATTCCGCGTAAACTAATCCACGGCCGAATATTAATTCTGGCGTGCGGCGCAAACGATTCCCCCCAATCATGCGCCGTAGTGGCCGCACCTGTTCCCCCCAATAGGTGCGGCCCCCCTCTTTTTAACCGCCGCTACATGTCCGGTTGGTTCCGACGCTTTCCGCGTCGATCACGAAGCTCACCTTCCTCCACAGGCAAGGCGCGCCGGGAGTTGTCCACCGGTCTGGATGCTGCTCATCAACGGGCTGTTTCCCCTCCTAGCGTCGGAGGATGCACAGCCAGGATCGACGCACTCCCGCCACCGTCCCGACAGCCGCGGCCGATCCGCCGACGCCCTGGCATACGTTCGGGCCGCTCGCGCCCTACCTCATGCGCGGCGGCATCACTGACCTCTTCATCAACGGCGAGGGTGAACTCTGGGTCGACGGAGGCCCACGCGGTCTCCAACGGCTCGACGGATGGGTCGCCGACGAACGCGCGACGAGGGAGCTCGCCGTGCGGCTCATCGCCCGCGGAGGTCGTCACATCGACGAAGCGACCCCGTTCATGGATGTGCGGCTCGAGGGCAGTGTGCGGGTGCACGCCGTGCTGCCGCCGGTCTCGACCCGCGGCACGCTGCTGTCGATCCGCATCCCGAGCCCGCACCGTCCGCGGTTGCCGGATCTGCTCGCGGCCGGCTCGATCTCACCGTCCCAGAACGCTGTCCTCCTGAGCGCCATCGCCCTGCGCACGAACCTGCTCATCACCGGCGCGGGAGGGGCAGGCAAGACGACCATGCTCGCTGCCCTGCTCTCGCACGCCCCTCCGGATGAGCGACTCGTCCTCATCGAGGACGTCGCCGAACTGCGGGTCGACCATCCGCACGTCGTCGGGCTCCAAACGCGGCAGCCCAACCTGGAGGGTGCCGGCGGAGTCGACTTGCGCCGCCTCGTTCGCGAGGCGTTGAGGATGCGCCCCGATCGGCTCGTTCTCGGAGAGTGCCGCGGTGCTGAGGTGCAAGACCTCCTCTCCGCCCTGAACACGGGGCACGACGGCGGCGCGGGGACTCTGCACGCGAACTCCCTTCCCGATGTTCCCGCGCGGTTGGAGGCGCTCGGCGCGCTGGCCGGTCTCGGCGAGCATGCGCTCGCGCGACAGGCCGTCAGCGCGATCGGGCTCGTCGTCCACGTCGAACGAGTCCACGGAATGCGCAGAGTCGCAGGATTCGCGCGACTCAACGTTCGGGACGACGGACGCCTGGGGGTGATCGAGCATGCCCCGGGTGAGGCCCGGCCTGGAGAGTGACGAAGCGGCGGGGGTCGTCGAACGGTTGGCGATGCTCCTCGACGCGGGGATCGCTCCGGAGTCGGCGTGGGCCTACGTCGCAGAGTTCTCCCCGCATCCGGTGGCCGCAGCCGTCTCCAGCGCCGTCGGTCACGGTGCGCGGCCGGCCGAAGCGTTCGGCTCGACCGGCGTGCTGCGAGGAGTCGGCAGTGAGGCGTGGCGGGCACTGGCCGCGGCCTGGGCTGTGGCGGACGCATCCGGTGCGCCGCTCGCGCCGAGTCTGCGTCAGCTGGCGACCGCCTTGCGGGATCGAGCCGAGACGGAACGTGACATCGACGTGGGTCTGACCGGTCCGCGATCGACAGCTCGGCTCGTCGGCTGGCTGCCGGTGGCGGGAGTGCTGCTCGGGATGCTGATGGGCGTCGACATCGCCGGAACGCTGCTGGGCGGCGTGGTGGGCTTGGGGATGCTCGTCGTCGGCGTCGCCTTGCTCCTCGGCGGTCGGCTCTGGACTCGCGCACTTACCCGGCGCGCGTCGCCGACCTCGGCCGTGGCCGGCATCGACCTCGACCTGATCGCGGTGGCGCTCACAGGGGGAGTGTCCGTTGAACGCGCCAAGGCGGTGGTGCGGGAGGCATCGGCCGCCTTCGGAATGACCGTGCCGCAGGCGTCCGGGCTCGAGCGCATCCTCGGGCTGGCTGAGCGGGCAGGTGCGCCGGCGGTCGATCTCTTGCGGAGCGAAGCCGTGCAGGCCCGACGGGATGCGCGTGCCGACGGCAAACGCGCGGCCGCAGCTCTCGCGGTGCGGCTCATGCTGCCACTGGGGGTGTGCGTGCTGCCCAGTTTCATGCTGCTGGGGGTCGCTCCGGTCATCCTGAGCATCGTCTCCTCCACAATCGGCAGCTTTTGACCGTTCTCCACCGGTTTTCGCGGGCCGGGGCAACGACGGATGTGTCCCGTGACGATAGAAGGACGCCGATGGAGTATCGGCGGTCGGTAAGAAGGAAGGGAATCAAATGAACCTGAGCACACTGATACGTGACGAACGCGGGTCCGCCACCGCGGAGTACGCCGTCGCCACGATGGCGGCTGTGGGATTCGCGGGGCTGCTCGTCGTCCTCTTGCGCGGAGACGAGGTGCGGGGCGTCCTCACCGAGTTGGTCAGACGTGCGCTCTCGACGGCCGGATGATCGAGCGAACGAGCGAGGCAGCGTGACCGCGGAGTTCGCGGTCGCGCTGCCCGCGGTGCTCGTGTGTCTTGCCGTGTGCCTCGGGGCGATGCAGGTGGCGGTGCAACAGATCCGGCTCAGCGACGCAGCAGCGGTCGCCGCACGGATGCTCGGCCGCGGAGATGATCCGGCCTCAGTCGTCGCGCGCTCCGGTGCATCGTCGTATGTCTCCACCGAAGAAGACGGCCTCCGCTGTGTGCGTCTGTCCGGCACGAGCTCGGTGGCCGGTATCGGAGCGTTGGGTGTCGAGACGACGGCACGGGCGTGCGCGATCGACGACGGAAGAGAGGTAGAGGAATGAGAGGTAGAGGAATGAGAGTAAGGGGGGCGAGCGCGGCAGGCGTCACGTCGAGAGACGGCGAGCGTGGATCGGCAACGGTGCTCGCTCTCGGAATCGTCGCCGCACTGGTCTGCCTGAGCGGCGGAGCGATCGCGGCAGCCGGGGCGGCCGTTGCGAAGCAGCGTGTCGCCGGAACGGCGGACCTGGCAGCGCTCGCGGCAGCCGACGTGGCGAGCGGTGCCCTTCCCGGGTCGCCGTGCTCTGAGGCCGAACGAGTGGTCCGAGCCAATGGGGCACGCCTCGGCGCCTGCGAGGTCGACGGTGCGGTCGCTACAGTCACCGCCTCGCTCAGCTATCTGGGATTCGGGGTCGAGGTCGGGGCGCGAGCCGGACCGCCGGGCTCCCGGTGACACTGGGCGATGCGAGGTGGGTGGAGTGCGTGGCGGTGAGTCCCGGTGGTCACTCGAAGATCGCCTCGAGGTAGCGGTATTCGACCGCGCTCGGGCGGTCGTCGAGGGCATTGTCAGAAGCGAATTCGATACCGGAGGAGCGGATGTAGACGTAGCGCTTGCTGCCCGCGCTGGAGGGCAACTCGAGGCGCGGGCGGGGGACTCCGGCGTCGAGGAATTCTGTGGTGACGGTCGAACCCTCGAGAGGGCCGTCGGTGAGCTTGGCGGTGTACGTCGTCGTTGAAGTTGTAGCCATACACGTCATTTTCCCCCCGTCACGAGCAACCGCAAGGGCTGCGCCCAGGGCGAACGGGTGGATGAGGATTAGGCACACAAGCGGCTCGGGTGTGTATGGTGTGCCTGACGGGCCGTGTGGCCCAGCTCGCCGCAGGGGTGCGGCGTCAGGGGGAGCGCGTTTACGGACGTTCAGCTGTTTAAGACAGCGCGTATATAAGAGGAATCAGGTGTCTGACACGAAGAAACTCGTCATCGTCGAGTCTCCGAACAAGGTGAAATCCATCGCCCAGTACTTGGGCGAGGGATACGAGGTCATGGCCTCGGTCGGACACATCCGCGACCTCATCGAACCCAAGAACCTCCCGCCCGAACTCAAGAAGGGCTCGCTCGGCAAGTTCTCCGTCGACGTCGAGAACGACTTCGAGCCGTACTACGTCGTCTCGGACCAGAAGAAGAAGACCGTCGCCGACCTCAAGCGCGCGCTCAAGACAGCCGACGAACTCGTCCTCGCGACTGATGAAGACCGCGAAGGGGAGGCCATCGCCTGGCATCTCATCCAAGAGCTCAAGCCGAAAGTACCGGTCAAGCGGATGGTGTTCCACGAGATCACCCGCGAAGCGATCGAGAAGGCGCGCGAGAACACGCGTGACATCGACATGGCCCTGGTGGATGCGCAAGAGACCAGACGCATCCTCGACCGGCTGTACGGCTACGAAGTGTCGCCCGTGCTCTGGCGCAAGGTGGGACCAGGACTGTCCGCCGGACGCGTGCAGTCCGCCGCAACCAGGCTCGTCGTCGACCGGGAGCGCGAGCGCCTCGCGTTCGTCGCCGCGTCATACTGGGGACTCACCGCGCACTTCACACCCGAAGCCGGCGCAGCTGAATCCTCAACCGGGTTCGAAGCACGACTCGCTCGCCTGTCGGGAGAGCGGGTCGCCACAGGTCGCGACTTCGACGACCGCGGTCAGCTGACGTCCTCGGCGCGCACGCTCGACGAGGCCGCCGCACGCACGCTCGCAGAGTCGATCGCCCTCGACAGCACCAGGGTCACCGTGGGCAAGGTCGAGTCGAAGCCGTACTCGCGTCGGCCGGCGGCCCCGTTCACGACGTCCACGATGCAGCAGGAGGCGGCCCGCAAGCTGCGCTTCTCCGCGCGTCAGACGATGAGCGTCGCACAGTCGCTGTACGAGAACGGCTACATCACCTATATGCGCACCGACTCCGCCTCGCTCTCGCAGCAGGCGACGAACGCGGCGCGCACGCAAGCGGCCAAGCTGTACGGCCCCGAGACGGTGCCAGAAAAGCCGCGCACCTACGCCTCGAAGAGCAAGAACGCTCAAGAGGCGCACGAGGCGATCCGTCCCTCCGGCGAGACCTTCCGCACGCCCTCCGAGCTCTCCTCGGTGCTGCGTGGCAACGACTTCAAGCTGTACGACCTGATCTGGAAGCGCACCGTCGCATCCCAGATGGCGGACGCGAAGGGTCAGACCGCATCCGTCACCGTCGAGGCCGCGATCACAGAAGGTGTCGACGACGGAACGGTCGCCGAGTTCACGGCCAGCGGAACGGTCATCACCTTCCGTGGCTTCCTCAACGCCTATGAAGAGGGCAAAGACGAGGAGCGCAACGCCAACGCCGAACCGAGCGAGGCGAAGCTTCCGCCGCTGGTCGTCGGGCAGGTGCTCGCAGTCGACGACGTCGAAGCCGACGGGCACGAGACCACGCCTCCGCCGCGCTACACCGAGGCGAGCCTGGTCAAGACCCTGGAAGAGCTCGGGATCGGGCGTCCCTCGACGTTCGCGAGCATCATCTCGACGATCGTCGACCGCGGATACGTCACTCCCCGAGGGCAGGCTCTCGTGCCGAGCTGGGTGGCCTTCTCCGTAGTCCGATTGCTGGAGGACTACTTCGGCGACCTGGTGGAGTACGACTTCACCGCCGAGATGGAGAACGATCTCGACCGCATCGCCGACGGCGAAGCCGAACGGGTCGACTGGCTGAGCAGCTTCTACTTCGGCAGCGCGAAGCACAAGGGGCTCCGCCGCGTCATCGACAACCTCGGCGACATCGACGCACGAGGCATCAACTCGATCGCGATCGATGACGGCCTGACGCTGCGCATCGGCAAGTACGGCCCCTACCTCGAAGTGATCGAGGACGGCGCCGCGGAGGATGCGACCCCGCGTCGCGTGAACATCCCGCCGGAGCTGGCCCCCGATGAGCTCACCCCCGCCAAGGCCCGCGAACTGATCGACGCGCCGGTGCAGACCGACCGTGTGCTCGGGCTGAACCCCGACAACGGAAAGAACGTCGTCGCCAAGGACGGACGCTTCGGCCCGTACGTCACCGAGCTCGATCCGGAACCCGAGGCGAGCGAAGCCACTCAGGTCGACACCGCGACCGGCGAGGTCACCGAGGCGCCGAAGAAGAAGACGACCAAGAAGGCGGCCGCGGTGAAACCGCGCACGGCATCCCTCTTCAAGTCGATGGATCTGGCGTCCCTGGACCTCGGCACGGCACTGAAGCTCCTCGACTTGCCGCGCACGGTCGGCGCCGACCCCGACAGTGGCGAAGAGATCCAGGCGCAGAACGGGCGCTACGGTCCCTACTTGAAGAAGGGCGCGGACACCCGATCGCTGACGAGCGAAGACGACATCTTCGACATCGACCTGGCCGGTGCTCTGGAACTCTTCTCGCAGCCGAAATACGGCAACCGCCGTGCTTCGAGTGCCCTGAAAGAGTTCGAAGCCGACCCGGTGAGCGGTAAGCCGATCAAGATCAAAGACGGTCGGTTCGGGCCCTACGTGACCGACGGCGAGACGAACGCGACGATCCCGCGCGGCGAAATGGTCGAGGAAGTCGACTTCGACCGCGCAGTGCAGATCCTCGCCGACAAGCGCGCCAAAGGCCCGGCGAAGAAGGCTCCGGCGAAGAAGGCTCCGGCGAAGAAAGCCCCGGCGAAGAAGGCCCCGGCGAAGAAGGCTCCCGCCGCCAAGGCGACGACGGCCAAGGCCACGGCTGCTAAGAAGACCCCTGCCGCCAAGACGACCGCCGCCAAGACGGCTGCCGCGCAGAAGTCGGCAGGCGAGTGACCGAAGAGCAGCAACGGTCCGGGCTGTTCATCACACTCGAGGGCGGCGACGGATCCGGGAAGTCCACGCAGGCTGCCCTCCTCGAGCAGTGGCTGACCGAGCTCGGGCGCACCGTCGTGCGCACGCGCGAGCCCGGGGGCACGGATGCCGGGGTCGAGATCCGGGAGATCGTGCTGCATCACCGCGGTGACATCGCGCCGCGTGCGGAAGCCCTCCTCTACGCGGCCGACCGCGCGCACCACGTGGAGACGCTCGTGCGTCCCGCCCTGGCTCGTGGCGACGTCGTGCTGCAGGACAGGTACATCGACTCGTCCGTCGCCTACCAGGGCGCCGGGCGAGTGCTCGACCCCGATGAGATCCGCAGGCTGTCGCTCTGGGCCACGGGAGGCCTCCTGCCCGATCTGACGATCCTGCTCGACCTCGACGAGACGACCGCACGCGCCCGGCTCGACACGTCGCGAACCCGGTACGACCGCCTGGAGGCGGAGAAGGGCGAGTTCCACGCCCGCGTACGCGCCGCCTACCTCGAGCTGGCCGCGGCAGAACCCGCGCGCTTCCTCGTCGTCGACGCATCCCGTCCGGTCGAGGAGATCGCCGCCGACATCCGGCAGCGCCTCGCACCGCGACTCTGAGCCGCTCAGTGTCCGCGGCGAACGCTAGCCTTGAAGGCATGGCAGTGTGGGACGACCTGACGGGTCAGGATGACGCCATTGCCATCTTCCGATCGGCAGCGGCGGGCGGAAGCCGCAGCGGTGCGGCCGGCTCGACGGCGGTGTCCGGCGGCGCCATGACCCACTCCTGGCTGATCACCGGGCCTCCCGGGTCCGGCCGCTCCAATCTCGCCTTCGCCTTTGCGACCGCGCTGCTCAGCCCGGGCACGCCCGACGGCGATCTCGCCGCGCAGCGGCAGGTGGAGGCGCGAACACATCCCGACCTCGCGGTGCTGAGCACCGAACGCGTCATCATCTCCATCGAGGAGGTGCGTTCGCTCGTCGCGAGCTCCCAGTTCTCGCCGTCCGTCGGTCGCTACCGGGTCATGATCATCGAAGATGCCGACCGGATGAGCGAGCGAACCTCGAACGTGCTGCTGAAGGCCCTTGAGGAGCCGCCCGAGCGCACCGTGTGGATTCTCTGCGCTCCCAGCGACGCCGACCTGATCCCGACCATCCGTTCCCGCGTGCGCACCGTGCGCCTGCGCGTTCCGAGCGTCGCCGACGTCGCCCAGCTGATAGAGCGCCGCGACGGAGTGGATCCCGTCGCCGCAGAGCGGGCGGCCCGGCACGCGCAGAGCCACATCGGCATGGCGCACCGCCTCGCCACCAACGAGGAGGCCCGTCGTCGCCGCGACGATACGCTGCGACTCGCCCTCGGCATCCGCTCGGTGTCGGATGCGGTCCAAGCGGCCGCCACCATGCTCGAGATCGCCGGGGCAGACGCCAAGGCGATCACCGAGGAACGGGACGCGGAGGAACGCGAGCACGCGCTCCGCTCACTCGGGATCGAACCCGGGGCCACCATCCCGCCGGCCCTGCGCTCGCAGCTGCGTCAGCTGGAGGAAGACCAGAAGCGCCGTGCGACGCGCAGTCTGCGCGACGGGATCGACCGCATCCTCGTCGACCTGCTCTCGCTCTACCGCGACGTGATGATGCTGCAGCTCGGCAGCGCCAGTGAGCTCGTGAACGTCGAATTGCGCGACAGGCTCGACCTTCTCAGCGCTCACACGACTCCCGCCGCTACGCTCGCCGCAATGGACGCCATCGCGACGGCGCGCCAGCGGATCGAGTCCAATGTCGCGCCGGCTCTCGCGCTCGAGGCGATGCTCACGAGCATCCTGCGCGGAGCCACTGGAAAGGGGACAACTCCGTGACGACCCGACCCGACCGCCGGGGGCTGAGCCGCCGAGGCGCTCGCACCGTCCTCATCGCGATCGCGGCGATCACCGCGCTCACGCTGACCGGATGCGTGACCTGGTTCCTCCCGGCCACGACGTCGCAGACGTCGACCCCGGTGAAGGAGAGTGTCGCCGCCGACCTCAAGCCGTTCTACGACCAGGTGCTCGATTGGAAGAGCTGCTCCAGCGGCAAGCAGTGCGCCACCGCGAAGGCACCGCTCGACTGGAAGAACCCGTCGGCCGGCGAGGTCGATCTCGCGCTCATCCGTCAAACCGCCCGGGGCACCAAGCAGGGCTCCCTGCTCGTCAACCCCGGGGGACCGGGCGGCTCCGGCTACGACTTCGTCGCGAACTCGGTCGACTACGCGACGGACTCCAACCTGCAGAACAATTTCGACGTCGTGGGCTTCGATCCGCGCGGAGTCGGGCGATCGACCGCGGTCAAGTGCTACGACGCGAAACAGATGGACGAGTATCTGTACGCGATAACTCCCGGGGTACGCGGCTCGGATGCGTGGATCGCGAACAACGTGGCCAGCTCGAAGGCCTTCGGTGACGCCTGCAGTCAGAACACGGGCCCACTGCTCGCTCGCGTCGACACGATCAGCGCCGCCCGAGACCTCGACCTGCTGCGCTCGATCCTCGGCGACAAGAAGCTGAACTACCTCGGCTACTCGTACGGCACGTACCTCGGCGCGATCTACGCCGACCTGTACCCGGGCAAGACCGGGCGTCTCGTGCTCGACGGCGCACTCGATCCCGCCGCGAGCAACTTCGACGTCACCAAGGTGCAGGCCCAAGGCTTTGAGAGCGCCCTGCGCTCCTACCTCGCGGATTGCCTCAAGAAGCCGAAGAACTGCCCGTTCTCGGGCAGTGTCGACGACGGCATGGCGACCATCGCCAGCCTGCTCGCCGCCGTTGAGCGGAGCCCCATCCGCAACAGCGACGGCCGAGAACTGGGCGCGAACACACTCGTGACGGCGATCATCTACCCGCTCTACGACGCGACGGCGTGGTCGTACCTGACCGACATGTTCACCTCGGTGATGAAGGGGGATGCGAAGTTCGCGTTCACCCTCGCCGACGCGTACAACAACCGGCAGCAGGACGGAACGTACGGAGACAACTCCACCGAAGCGTTCATGGCGATCAACTGCCTCGACTACACATATGACGACGACCCGGCGGTGATGCGCCAGCAGGCGGCCGAACTCGCGAAGGATGCCCCGGTGATCGGCCCGTACATGGCGTACGGAGACATCGGCTGCAGCAACTGGCCGTACAAGAGCACCTACGAGCGCGGCCCGATCGCGGCGAAGGGCTCGGCGCCCATCCTCGTCGTCGGCACCACCAACGACCCGGCGACCCCGTACGTATGGGCCAAGAACCTCGCGAGCGAGCTGGAGAACGGCCACCTCCTCACCTACAAGGGCGAGGGTCACACGGCGTACAACAAGTCGAATTCGTGCGTGAACGACGCGGTCGACGACTTTCTGGTGAAGGGCACGATTCCGCCCGACGGAAAGACCTGCTGAGCATCCTCGAAGACTAAGTGGTGCAAGTTTGCATCGAATGCAATAATTGCATTATGAGTGTGGCTGAGGAAGAGCTGGGTCTGCGCGAACGCAAGCGCCTGGCGACGCGACGCGCCATCCAATTGGCCGCGGTCGAACTGGCGAGTGAGCGGGGTTTCGACCGGGTCACCATCGACGAGATCAGCCACGTGGCCAACGTCTCGCCGCGCACGTTCTTCAACTACTTCCCGTCCAAAGAGTCGGCGATCATCGGCGAACTGCCCGAACTGCCCGACGAGGCCCGCATCGAACGCTTCGTCACCGCCGGTCCGGAGCCCATTCTCGACGGCATCAGCGACCTCCTCATCGCGGCGATCGACACCGGGGAGCTGGCCGGCGATGCGGATGCCGGAAGCGACACAGCACGCACCGTGAAGGAGCTCCACACGCTGCGGCGGGCCCTGCTCAAAGACAACCCGGAACTCTTCGCCCAGCGCATGGCGAGCATGCACCAGTTCGAGGACGCGCTCAGCAGCATTGTCCAACGCCGTCTCGCCCACGACGACCCCGCGCTCCTCGACGATCCCGAAACGCTGCACCAGCGTGCGCGACTCGTCACCTACGTCTCGTTCGCCGGGATGCGGCACGCGTGGTCGTGCTGGGCCGACCATGGCGGAGTCGAACCCCTCGCCGATCGCCTCCGCAGCTCCTTCGCCCAGCTGCAGACGCTCAGCGCCCACGTGCGCTGAGGATGGTCCGAACCGCCCCGGCGGATCGGGTAAGCTATCTAGCTGTGCGTCGCGCTCGTCAGAGCAGACCCACGCCGCCCTAGCTCAGTCGGCAGAGCATCTCACTCGTAATGAGAAGGTCAAGGGTTCGATTCCCTTGGGCGGCTCCAGAAGTATCCTCGAGACAGTCGCCATTCCGATCACGGAGTGAGGTGCTATGTCGTACGTGGTTTTGACAGGAGCGACTTCGGGAATCGGGCTCGCGCTCGCCCGACGGCTCAGCGACGTCGACGTTCTCGTGCTCCAGGGGCCGGATGCGGACCCGCCGTCCGCCGTGAACGCCCTACCCGGAGCTCGCTACCTGAGCGCTGACTTCCGGGAACTGGGCGAGGTCGAGCGACTCGCATCCCGCATTCTCGACCTCGGCCCGCCGGATGTCCTGATCAACAACGCCGCGATCCCCGGTCCGGGGAGATTCGCGCGCACCACGGACGGCGTCGAGGTCACCTTCCAGGTCAACTATCTGGCCGGGGCACTGCTGACCGACCTGCTTCTCGCGGCGATGCCCGACGGAGCCAGGATCGTGAACACGGCGTCGGCCACCCACTATTCGGCGGTGCTCGACCTCGACGACCTCGACTTCGAGCGGCAGCCGTACAGCGCGGTCGCCGCGTACTCGCGCTCGAAGCTCGCCATCGTGACCGCCAGCCGCTCGCTGGCCGCGCGGATTCCGCAGACGGTCGTCAGTGTGCATCCCGGTGTCATCTCGACCGGGCTGCTCCACGCGATGTTCGGTTCGGGTGGCGACTCCGTCGAGCACGGAGCAGCGAACCTGGAGGCGGCGATGAGTGCGGATGTGCCCAGCGGCACCTACCTCGACGAGTCATCGCCGGCCGCGCCAAACCCGATCGCCGACGACCCCGGATTCCAGGAACGGCTCCATTCGCTGACCTCGCGGCTGGTCGGGCGGCCGCTTCGCTGACGCGGCCCCGGCCCCGGTCGAGCAGTTCTGGAGAAGCCGTGAAGGGGATGGGTCCCTACCATGGGGTCATCGGATCACAGAAGATCGAAGAAGATCACAGGCGATCAGAGAAGGGGAAGTTGCCATGAACGACACCCGCAAGACCGACGAGGGCACCGCCGCCGACAGTGAGCCGTCCGTGGGGTTCACAGACGAAGAACGAGCGGCGATGAAGGAGCGCTCGGGGGAGCTCAAGGCGGCCGCACGCCGTGGGCCGCGCGCCGCGGCGGCGGCTGGCGAAAGCGACGTGCTGGCGAAGATCGCCGAGATGGAGCAACCGGATCGCGAGGTCGCCGAGCGGCTCCACGCGATCATCACAGCCAGCGCGCCGGCCCTGACGCCGAAGCTCTGGTACGGGATGCCCGCCTACGCCAAGGACGGCAAGGTCCTGTGCTTCTTCCAGCCCGCGCGCAAGTTCAAGACGAGGTACGCGACTCTCGGCTTCAACGACACGGCGAAGCTCGACGACGGCACCATGTGGCCTACCGCCTACGGTCTCACGACGCTGACCGCCGACGACGAGGCGAAGATCGGCGCGCTCGTGAAGAAGGCCGCGGGCTGATGTCCGCGGGCTGACGTCCGCGCGCTCGATCAGCGAATAGTCACTCGCGCCCCGTTTCCTGCACCTGTCGGCTGTTCCCGGGGCAGTGCAGGTACGAGTGGTGCCCGTCCCGTTCGATCTCGTGGTCCCGCATCGGTGCGCTGCACAGCGGACAGGTCGCGTCGAGCGGGTCCTGCGTGGACGGGTCGCTGTACGGCCCGAGCGGTGGCGGACCGAGCATGGGAAGCAGTTTCCCGTCGAGCCAGTCGCTCGCACGCCAGAATCGTCGCTCTTTCGGCGCGGTCGGTGGGTCGTTGTTTCGCGCCATCTTCCTCTCCTTCGCTTCGCCCGGCCCCAGTGATTCGGGGGGAGGGCCGGGTTGGTGGCCCCCTGGGGCATCGGAGAGTCGAGTGCGTCGAGGAAGGCGGTCTCCAGTTCGATGTCCGCCTGACTGCGACAGTAGGCGCGGCGCGCGTTGCACGCTATCCCCACGCGGCTGCGATTTCTGGTGCTTCCCGAGTGACGCTCCCAGAGAACGCCTGTAATATGCCCGAATGCGCGAATCGGACCAGCCTGACCCTGGCCTGCCCGGCGACCCCTCGGGTGACACGGCGAGCATCCCCACCCCCATCGTCCCGACACCGGGCTCGCCCACGCCCGGTTCGTCCGTCCCGGGTGAGCCCGCCGAGCCGGTGACCCGTGCTGCGCGCAAGTCGGCCGAGGCGAGGACGTCACCGCTGACGGGCATCCTGACCACCATCCGGCGTCATCCGCGCGCGTGGATCATCGCAGCCGCCTCCGCCGCCTTCGTCATCCTCGGCGGCGGCACGGTCGCGCTGGGTGCCACGGTCGGCTCAGCCGAGGCCGCCGGGCTGTCGACCTCGTCGGCCACACCGTCGGCATCGAAGACCCCCGTGCCCACCAAGTCTGCCGCGCCGGTTCGGCCGGTGCCCGCCAACGCGCCCGCTGCGAGCCGGATGCGCACCTGCTCCGTCGCCGGACTGTCGCAGGATCGACGCCTCGGCAACCTCGAAGCCCAGGTCGTCAACGCCAAGACCGGCGAAGTGCTGTTCGACCGCAACGGGTCGCAGCCCGGCCCGACCGCGAGTGTGTTGAAGACGCTCACCTCTGCGGCCGCGCTCAAGATCCTCGGGCCGGACTACCGCGTCTCGACGACCGTCGTCCGTGGCAGTGTGCCCGGTCAGGTCGTCCTCGTCGGTGGTGGGGACGTGACCCTGTCGCGGCTGCCCGCCGGCCAGAACTCGTTCTACACCGGTGCCCCCAAGATCCAGGACCTCGCCAACCAGGTCAACGCCGCCATGAACGGTGAGCCGATCACCTCGATCGTCGTCGACACCTCCCTGTTCGGCGGACCCGTCTGGGAGCCCAGCTGGAACGAGCAGTCCGAGCGCATCCAGGAGGGTTCCACCTCCTACATCACCGCCCTCCAGGTCGACGGCGATCGCAACAACCCTGCCGCGATCGAGTCACCGCGCAGTGCCGACCCCATCGGACGCGCCGTGCAGTACTTCCAGCAGTACCTCGGCACCAACGTTCCCGTCACCCAGGGCACCGCTCCGGCCGGTGCGCAGCAGATCGCCGTCGTGCAGTCGCAGCCCGTCACCGCCCTGGTCGACCAGGCGATGAAGGTCTCCGACAACACGATCATGGAGGAGCTCGCTCGGCTCGTCTCGATCAAGACCGGCGCAGGCAACACCTTCGCCGCCGAGAATGCCGGAGTCATCGCCGGATTGAAGCCGTACGGCATCGACACCACCGGCATCCACATCGCCGACGGTTCGGGGCTGAGCCCCAACAACGCCGTTCCGCCGTCGTACCTGACCAGGCTCTTCATCAAGGTCATGAACCGCGAGGACGGACTCGGCGTGGTCTACGACGGTCTGCCCATCTCCGGCAAGTCGGGAACGCTCGCTTCGAGCTACGGCCGGTTCACCGGCGCCAACGCCATCGCGCGTGGTGCCGTGCACGCCAAGACCGGCTGGATCACCCACGGGTACACCCTGTCCGGAATCGTCAACACCGCCGACGGCACCCCGCTCACCTTCGCTGTGTTCGCCCTCGGCCCCGTCAGCGATAATGCTAAGCAGGCGATCGACACGCTCGTCACCGGCTTCTACAAGTGCGGCGACAACCTCTCCAACAACTGAACGGAGGCGGCCATGAGCAGGGCTCTGTTCATCATCGACGTGCAGAACGATTTCACCGAGGGTGGTGCACTCGCCGTAGCAGGGGGAGCCGCCGTCGCCGAGCGGATCACGCGCTACCTCGCCGACCACGCGCAGGACTACAAGATCGTTCTGGCCAGTCGCGACTGGCATGACCGCGACAACGACAACGGTGGTCATTTCGCGACGGATGCCGAACCGGACTTCGTCGAGACCTGGCCCGTTCACTGCGTGGCCGGTTCGAACGGGGCCGAGTACCACCCGGCCTTCAAGACGGACAAAGTGAGCTACCACATCCGCAAGGGTCAGGGCGTGCCCGCCTACTCGATCTTCGAGGGCCGCACCGAAGCCGGGTCGACCGTGCACAACCTGCTGGACGAGCACGGTATCGATTCCATCGACGTCGCCGGACTCGCCACCGACTACTGCGTTCGCGCGTCGGCACTGGATGCGCTCGCTCACGGACAACGCGTGCGCGTGCTGACCGACCTGGTAGCGGGAGTCGCTCCGGGGTCGTCCGAGGCTGCCCTTGCCGAGTTGGTGCACGCGGGCGCCGAACTCGCCGACACCGGAGTCTGAGCCCGGGCGCACGCCGACGGGCTGTGTGGCTGTGTGGCTGCCTGACTGCCCGCCTGCTTGACTGCCCGCCTGCTTGACTGCCGGCTTGACTGCCTGCTCAGGCGCATACCGGAGGCATCGGAACGTTCGGTTGCCCAGCCGTGTAGTGAATTTCTTGCAGGGTGGTGTGCGTAGCGGGCACATCAACGCGGCAAGGGCGAGGGACGTGTGGCGCGGGTTCATGCGGCTTTCGCCAGGCGTATTCGTCCGCCGGGTCGTGGTTGTTGGTGGGGGTCGATGTGGGCGGGTGGGGTGAAGTAGGGGATGTTGTTGCGCACCTCGATGCCCCACCTGTCATCGTGCACGCGATGGTGGTGTGAGCTGCAGAGCAGGATCCCGTTGGCTAGGTCTGTCGGCCCTGCATCTGCGTCCCACCATCTGATGTGGTGCGCTTCGGTGTAGGCGGGTGGGTGGGGGCAGCCGGTCCACGCACAGCCGCCGTCGCGTTCGGCGAGGGCGAGTTTCTGTGCACGGGTGAAGAGGCGGTGGCTGCGGCCGAGGTCGAGGACTTCACTGTGGGTGCCGAGGATGGTGGGGATGAGGTGGGCGTCGGCGGCCATCCGCCGCACGGTACCGGCGCTGACCGGGGTGGGGATCCCGTCGATCTCACCGGCACCGACCCCGGACTGCAGGGCGTCCAATCCGATCCGGACGATGACGGTCACCGGTGGCTTGCTGTTCACTCCCGTTGCGGTGCAGGTGGCGAGGTGCCGGAACACGTCGACGGCCGCGTCGGAGCGGATCTGCGCGATACTCCGGGACTCCGGCATGTCGTCACCAGCGCTGTCGGCGGTGGCCGTGGTGGTGGCGGTGACAGGCGCGGCGCCTGCATCGTGGAATCGGACTTTCCGGAGTTCGTGTCCGACGACGGTGTCGATGGCGGTGATCACATACCCGGCGGATTCCGGGTCGAGATACCAGTCGAGGTGGGTCATCCCATCCGTGGTGGTGCTGATCGTCAACGACCGCCGTTGCTTTTGCCGGTGCTCCCGGGGCAGGATCCCGTCTTGATCCAGCCGGTCGCGGACCTGCCCGGCCAACGCACGCAGGTCGGTGACGGTCAGACTCGGCGCGTGCTCCACCAGGACCC